>NZ_JBCEBT010000001.1:0-1094557 GCF_049472435.1 Sphingomonas sp. 4RDLI-65
GGGCTCCCGCCTTCGCGGGAGAACATCGCCAGGATCACCGCGTCGGGTAATTCGGCGCTTCCCGCGTGATCGTTACGTCGTGAACATGGCTCTCCATCAAGCCAGCGCCCGTAATCTGTACGAACTCCGCGCGCGCCTGGAGATCCGGAATCGTCGCGGACCCCGTATAGCCCATCGCCGCCTTGATCCCGCCGACCAGCTGATGGACGACATCCCTTGCCGGGCCCTTGTACGCCACCTGCCCCTCAATGCCCTCAGGCACGAGCTTGAGCTGGTCCTTGATATCGCCTTGGAAATAGCGATCCGCCGAGCCGCGGCCCATCGCGCCGACCGAGCCCATGCCGCGGTACGACTTGTACGCCCGCCCCTGATACAGGAACGTCTCGCCCGGAGCTTCGTCCGTGCCGGCCAGCAGCGAGCCGATCATCACCGTCGATGCACCTGCCGCGAGCGCCTTTGCCATATCACCCGAGGTGCGGATGCCGCCATCGGCGATCACCGGGACGCCGGCCTTGTGACCCGCCTCCGCGCAATCCATCACCGCAGTCAGCTGCGGCACGCCGACGCCTGCGACGACGCGCGTGGTGCAGATCGAGCCCGGCCCGATGCCGACCTTGATCCCGTCCGCGCCCGCACCGATCAGCGCACGCGTCGCCTCGCCGGTCGCGACGTTACCCGCCACCACCTGCACCGAGTTCGACAGCTTCTTCACGCGCTCGACCGCACGGCCGACGTCGCGATTATGCCCGTGCGCGGTGTCGATCACGATCAGGTCGCAACCGGCGTCGACCAGCTGTTCGGTCCGGTCGAAGCCCTTGTCGCCGACCGTCGTCGCCGCGGCCACGCGGAGGCGACCCGCCTCGTCCTTGGTCGCATCCGGGAACATCACCGCTTTCTCGATGTCCTTGACGGTGATCAGGCCGACGCAGCGATACTGCGCGTCGACCACCAGCAGCTTCTCGATGCGGCGGGCGTGGAGCAGGCGGCGTGCCTCTTCCTTGCCGACTTCGGTCGAGACGGTAGCGAGGTTCTCATGCGTCATCAGCTCGCTGACCGGCTGCTGCGGATTGCCCGCAAAGCGCACGTCGCGGTTGGTGAGGATGCCGACCAGCTTGCCGTCCGCTTCCACAACCGGGATGCCGCTGATCCGGTGACCCGACATCAGTGCCTGCGCTTCGCCGAGCGTGGCGGTCGGCTTGATCGTGATCGGGTTGACCACCATGCCCGATTCGAAGCGCTTGACCTGGCGCACGGCCACCACCTGTTCCTCGATGGTGAGGTTGCGGTGGAGCACGCCGATCCCGCCGAGCTGCGCCATCACGATCGCCATGTCGGCTTCGGTGACAGTGTCCATCGCGGACGAGAGGATCGGGATGTTGAGCGCGATGCCGCGCGTCAGCTGAGTCCGGGTATCGGCCTGGCTTGGCAGCACGTCCGATTCCCCCGGATACAGGAGGACGTCGTCGAATGTGAGGCCGAGGCGGATATCCATGAGAGCTGCCGTTCCTGGGTGTGAGGTGGCGCGCCATGTAACCAAACGCGCGGCGTACGGCTAGGCCTCTCATAAGCGGACGTGCTATAGCCGGGCCATACACGGATGGGGGATTGTTCGATGGGCCTGATCGTTGCCGCGCTCCTGCTGGCGCTGGTGCTGCTGTACCTCTTCACCAGCATCAAGATCGTCCACCAAGGCTATCAATACACGATCGAGCATTTCGGTCGCTTCACCACGGTCGCGCGGCCCGGCTTCAATTTCTACCCCGCGTTCTTCTACCGCGTCGGGCGGAAGGTGAACATGATGGAGCAGGTGATCGATATCCCCGGCCAGGAGATCATCACCAAGGACAACGCGATGATCTCGACCGACGGGGTCGTGTTCTTCCAGGTGCTCGACTCGGCCAAGGCGGCGTACGAGGTGTCGGACCTGTACCAGGCGCTGTTGCAGCTCACGACGACGAACCTGCGCACGGTGATGGGGTCGATGGACCTCGACGAGACGCTGTCGAAGCGCGACGAGATCAACGCGCGGCTGCTCAACGTGGTCGATCATGCGACGACGCCGTGGGGCGTGAAGATCACGCGCGTCGAGATCAAGGACATCCGTCCGCCGGCCGACATCGTCAACGCGATGGGGCGGCAGATGAAGGCCGAGCGCGAGAAGCGCGCGAACATCCTCGATGCCGAGGGTTCGCGGGCGTCTGAAATCCTGCGCGCCGAGGGGCAGAAGCAGGCGCGGATACTCGAGTCCGAGGGGCGCAAGGAATCCGCGTTCCGTGATGCCGAGGCGCGCGAGCGGGCGGCAGTGGCGGAGGCTTCGGCGACGCGTGCGGTGTCGCAGGCGATCGAGGAGGGTGGCGCGCAGGCGATCAACTACTTCATCGCACAGAAATACGTCGAGGCGATCGGCAAGTTCGCCACCTCGCCGAACGCGAAGACGATCCTGTTCCCGGTCGAGGCTACGCAGTTGATGGGGACGCTCGGCGGGATCGGTGAGCTGGCGAAGGACGCGTTGCGGGATGCGACGGCGTCGCCGCCGGCCAAGCCTGCCGCTCGTGGGCCGTTCGAGCTGTCTAAGTCCACCGAACTGCCGAAAAGCTGATGGACGGGATCAGCGCGGCTGCTGCGTGGCTGATCGCGGCGCTGGTGCTGGGGATCGCGGAACTGGCAGTGCCGGGGGTATTCCTGGTTTTCCTGGCGATCGCCGCGGCGGTCACCGGGGCGGCGGTGTTCGTGCTGCCCGACCTGCCGATGCCCGTTCAATTGGCGGCGTTCGCGATATGGAGCGCGGTCACCGTGCTCATCGGGAAGCGCTGGTACCGGGACTATCCGGTCGAGGGCGGCGACGCGATGCTCAACGACCGCGCGGCACGGTTGACCGGGCAGGTGGTGATCGTGGAAACGGCGCTGGTCGGCGGTCACGGCCGGGTCTTGGTCGGTGATGGAAGCTGGCCGGCGCGGGGAGACGACGCGCCGGTTGGCGCACGCGTCAGGATTGCGGCCGTGATCGACGGCGAAGTCGTGGTGGAGTCGCTTTGACGGCGCGGTGAGGCATGCGAGCGTTGGCGGGTGTTGCGCATGCCGCTAAGCCCGACTCTCTTAGACTATCCACCGCCTCCAAACCGGTAAATTCACCGCCCGCAGATCACCAGATTACAAGTCGACGGGAATTACCGATGACTATGCCGTTGCAGCGATAATTTAATTTCTCGGTCCGTACTATTGATTGTTATCGGATGCAATATTCAGGACTCTCGCTTGCGGTTTCCTGTAACACTCATCTGTTCAAGGACTCGTGAACGTACGAGCCGCGAGTCGCACGGTCTATAGCCCCGACCCCGTCATGTCCGGGTCGCCCGCATACGGATCGCCCGATACAGGGAGGGCCGTATGCTGCAACATGCGCACGCCATTCTGGGTATCAGCCCGGCAATGGTGGCGTTGCGCGGCTATCTGCCCAAGATCGCGCGGTCGTTGGCGACCGTCCTGATCACCGGCGAGACGGGCACCGGCAAGGAGCGCGTCGCACAAGCGGTGCATGACCTCGGCCCCCGCGCGCACGGGCCGTTCATCGCGCTCAACTGCGCCGCGCTGCCCGAGGGATTGATCGAAAGCGAGCTTTTCGGCCATGCCCGGGGGGCGTTCACGGGCGCGCATGTCGCGGTGCGAGGCCATATGGCGCAGGCCGATGGCGGCACGCTGTTCCTCGACGAGATCGGCGAGATGCGGCCGCAGGCGCAGGCGAAACTGCTCCGGGCGATCGAGACGCGCGAGATCCGGCCGGTCGGCGGGCAACGCGGCGTCGCGGTCGACATCCGCGTCGTCGCCGCGACCAACCAGTCGCTCGAGGGCATGGTCGCGCACGGGCTGTTCCGCGCCGACCTGTATTACCGGCTGAACGTCGCGCGGCTCGACCTGCCGCCCTTGCGCGATCGACCCGAGGATGTCGGCGTGCTGCTGTCGGCGGCGATCGGCGAACTGAACCGGCGCGACGATGCCGATGTCGGCCGGCCCGATCCGGAGCTGGAGCATTGCCTCGCCGCGCACGACTGGCCCGGCAACGTGCGCGAGGTGCGCAATCTCGCCGAGGCGTTGTTCATCGATCCGCCGCGCGGCACGATCCACTTCGCGGACCTGCCGCCGGCGTTCGCCCGGCTGTTCGCGCCGTACCGGATCGCGGTGTCGGACGAGCGCGCGCGGCTGGTCGCGGCGCTGACCGCAACGCACTGGAACAAGGCGCAGGCGGCCAAGGCGATGAACTGGTCGCGGATGACGCTGTACCGCAAACTCGCGCAGTATCACGTCGAGCATAGTATCGAGGTGTAACCCGGCGCGCAGGGCGATGTTACGGTGCGAGCGTAACATGCGCCCGCGCACGATGGCGGGAATGGCGGATATCCGCGGTTGGCACGTCCGTTGCGCATGTCACGGCATGACGCCAAACACTTCCTCGACCCCGACCTCGACAGCACCGGGCGATCTCGCGCTCGCGACCTACGCGAACTATTGCGAGGTGGGCTACAACGCGTTCGAGTTCCTGCTCGATTTCGGCCAGTTCCGGCCCGAGGCGCGCGCGGTCAACGTGCATTCGCGGATCGTCGCCGGCCCCGTCCAGGCCAAGCTGTTCGCGCGACTGCTGGCGGATGCGATCGCCCGGTTCGAGAGCGCGCACGGGGCGATCGCCGATCTCGACGACGAGGATCCGCTGAGCGCGCTGATCACCAGCCTGCCCGAGTTCGAACACCGCGCGACGACCGTGCGGGCCCAGCCCCTTTCGCCCTCCCCCTCCCCTCCACCGGGCGCCATGCCCCCTTCGCCGAGGTAGCCAATGCCTGCGCAGATCCGCCCCAACCGGCTCGAGGTCAACGACCGTTTCCCGATGCTCGGCTTCACCATCCGCACTCGCGGCGAACCACGCCGCGCGGAGATCGCGATCGCGACGGATCCCGGGCTGTTCGGCCCCGGCGGACGCGGCGCGCGCCGGCCCAGCAATTTCTATTCGAGCCGCGCGAGCGGGACGCTGGAGGTCGCAAGGGGCGAGGCGGTGTACGTGATCCCGCCCGAAGTTCTCGCGCAGTTCGTCGGTTCGGAGAGGCTGTATTTCGGGCTGGCGACGACCGGCCCGTCGGGACCGATCCAGTTCGAGGTCGACGTGATGCCGACATCGGCGAGCCCCTATGTCTCGCTTCACGCGCTGACCGGGCGCAGCCTGCGACGACTGCGCGTGATCCCGGGCCAAAAATCCGGTGCGGCGGGTGCGCTCGAATGGGCCGGCGACGCGGCACCGCCGGGGCAGCAGCCGGCGCAACGTACGGTGGCACCAATTACCAACGCCGATGCCCCACCGGCCGGTCATTATGATGACGGGTTTGGTCCGATGCCTGTCAAATCCCCCGGGTCGGCGCCGGTCGCCGACGCGGTTCCGGAACGACGGACTGCCCCGACGGCCCCGCCCATCGACCGGCCCATCGCGACAGCCCCCGCAGCGACCGCCAGCAGCCTTGCCTGGTCGACCGCGCCGAAGCCTGCACAGGCCTTCGCGACCGACGTCGTCGTCTCGCCCGATCGCGTCGCGGTCACGCCTCCGCCGGTCACGGTGCTGAGCGGGGCGCTACGGATCGCGGCCGAAGCGCTGCTACTCACGGTCACCGGCCCCGCCGCGCCGATGATCATCGCGCTGCGACTAGCCGCCCGGGCATCCGCCGCGGCGGGCATGCCCGTCTCGATCGGGCTCGGCGAGGCGGCCGGAGCCGGGCTGCTCCAGGGTGGTACGCTCGGCATCGGCCTGATCTTCGGGCCCGCCGGGGAATTGGGCGTCTACGGCTCGGCGCAACTCGATACGGGTCTGCTCGCATCGATCAGCGCGGTGGTGCAGCTCACGGTCATCCGCGGCGGCGTCGCCGGCTTTTCGGGTTGGAGCCGGAGTGCGACCGTTTCGGGCGGCGAGGCGATCGTCGGCGGCGCCTCGGTATTGTTCGATACGCTCGGCAATTTCCAGGGCGTCACGGCGCAGGTCGGGATTGGCGCGGGGTTGTCGCCGATCGAATTCTTCGTGTCGGTCCAACGCACCGTCTCGACCACTTTCGGGATGGCGGCAGCGCTCGGACAGCTCGGCGAACCGGCGCGCGCGCTCGGTGCGGAAGGGCGGAGCGTCGAAGTCAAATACCGGATGTTCATTCCCTCCCCTGCAATCGACTCTCCGCTGACCGTCTATGGCGGTGACGGGCGCGGCTTCGCCTATGCGGGCGGCACGAGCCGCGGCGAGATCGTCGCCGAAATACGGCTCGCGGCAAACGGTACGATCGCCGGGATCGACATCTCGCGGGCCGACTGGGGCGAGAGCACCGCCTATGCGACCGACGACACGTTCCATCCGGAGGGCAAACCCAATTGGTGGCGCGAAAAGCGCGACGGTGCGCAACCGACCGAGCGCGCCAAGCTCGCGCGGACGGTGGACAATCTCGATATCCGATCCGGTGCACCGGGCATGGCGCGCGGCGCACAATCCGCGTTCGAACGCGCGTCACTGGTAACCATCAGCGCCAGCGGCGGCCTTCCGCTCAGCCATGTGTCGCCCGCGATTGATGCCGACATGTCGGTGCTGTTACGGATCACCGGCGATGGCGCAATCGAGGCGAAGGCCACCGGCAGCCATGACGGTTTCCCAGCCCACGAACTCTATGTCGGTGGGCACAGGCTTTACGCCTATGATCCGGTCGCGGCGGGCAACGATCCGAGCAACCTGCTGCCGCCGATGGATATCGACGTCGACACCGGCTGGACGACCGTTGCCGCGGCATCGGCGACCGGCCAGGCGCTCGCGCTGAAGCCTACCCCACGCGCGTTCGATGCGGAGATCCCGCTCGATCCCGGCGTCGGCGGCCAGTCGATCGGCATGGGTGCGTTGCAGGTCGGCGACATCATCCTGTCGACTACCGACGCGGCAATCTCGCAAGCCATCCGCCGCGCGACGAGCGGCCAGGTCAGCCATGCGATGCTGTATGTCGATCAGGGCGGCATGGTGATCGAAGCGGTCGGCGACGGCGTTCTCTTCCGCCCGCTCGGCGAAGCGCTGGCGGACGCGACGGTCGCGGTCGCGTTCCGCGTGCCGGGGCTCGACACCGCGCAGCGCGAGACGATCGCGCACGCCGCCAGCGCGCATATCGGCGAGCCCTACAGCCATATCGGGATCGTCCGCCAGGCGCTGTTCCAGATCGACCAGCGGCTGTGCTCGGCCTTGCCCAACGGCCTGTCCGACCGCTGCCGCGCGTTCGCCGGTCGCATCGACATGGGCACGCCGTCCAACGACAGCTTCTTCTGCTCCGAACTTGTGCTCGACGCGTATCAGGCTGCGGGAAAGCCGCTCACGACCGAACCGCCAAGCTGGGCGACGCCCGACGACATCGCCAACCTGCGCTTCGATGCCGATCGGTTGCGCTATGTCGGGCATCTGAAGGCAGCCCCCTCAGGCGGGCTGTTCGGACACCTGCTCTCCTACGCCAAGGGCGAGGCAACCAGGGCGGCGCGTGGCCTCGCCAACGAGAGCTACAGCCTCAATTGGGACGAGGTCGAGCTCATCGCGCAACCGAGCGATTTCAGCTGCTGGGCGGCAGCGGGCGCGATGGTGATCGGCTGGGGCGAGCGCGTCTCGCTCAGTCCCGACAGCGTCGCGACGCTGTGCCACCGCACCACTGCGACCGGGCTGGCGCCCGCGCAGGTCGGCGATTTCGCCCGCGAGATGGGGCTAAGTGCGGCACCGCCAGCCTGCTATACGCCCGACGGCCTGCGCGGACTGCTTGAGGATCATGGTCCGTTATGGGTCGCGGCCGACGTGCCCGGCCTTCATGCGATCGTCGTCACCGGCATGTACGGCGACGCGAACGGCTTCTTCGTGCGGATCAGCGATCCGTGGGACCGGACGATCGGCACGCCCGGGTCCCCCGGCGCGTATGCCAGCACGCATCTGACCGGCAGCCGCTACATCATGGGCTGGGACGCGTTCGCCGCGGAATACGAGAATGCCGCGACGCTCGCGGGCGTCAACCTGCAGATCCTGCACAATGCGGACACCGGAGGGCGCCGTCCCAACACGGGCTCCGCGGCTGCCGTCGGCTATGCGCAAGGCTATGAGCAACGCCGCATGGCCCCGCCTCCCGCCAGCAAGGGACCACGGGCGATGGATGCCGGTGCCGACCCGATCCGGCGGACCGACCGGACGACGGTCGGCGGTGTCGGCTTCGTGCTCGAACAGCTCGATGGTCTGCGCCGGCCCCGTACCGCGCGGACGGTCGAGATGCCCGAGGTGCAGGGCGCGCTTGCGATCGACGACTGGCCACAGATGCCGGACGCGGGCGGCGGTACCTTTGGTGGCGTGGCGCTTGCCTGGAGCCATGGCGGCGGCGCGGTCGGCAACGTCCGCGTCACCCCCGGTCGGGCGGCGCTAAGCGACGGCTGGGCGCTGAATGTCGAGGGCCGTATCCTCGACGGTCCGGACGACGAGAGCCTCGCCAAGCTGACCGTCGTGCTCGATCACCACTTCAGCAAGCCCGGCGAGGCGGATCATCGCTCGACCATCCGCGTCGTGCTCGATGGCGATGGGCATCATCTCCGAACCAACGCGTGGGTCGATACGGGGTCCGATGCGGGCGCCACCCCATCGCGCGAACCCGCCCACGTCGGCGTTTGAGCGGCTCGGCCGATGCCCCTTCGCCCTCCTCCCCCGCCGACGAGCGGCGGCTATGCCGTCGCGCGGTCGCTGGCGCGCGATGCGTTCGGGCGCGAGATCGGCGATTCGACGCAGGCGCCCCAGCCCGAGGACGATCCGGCAGCGGTCACCCCCGCACCAAAGCGCGAGACCGCAACCGACTCGCTCGGCCGTCGCGCGGGCGCGCTGTCGGACGAACTCGACTTTCCCGCGTTTGTCGCCAGCCTCGTCCACGGCACGTTCGATGCGATCGTCGACAGCTCGATCCGGCAGATGGAGAGCTTCGCCGATCTCGTCGCCGCGGTCGCCAAACCGCTCGAACAGTTCAAGAACGAGAATGTGACGCTCAACCAGGCGCGCGACTATCTGGTCGAGCAATATCCGCGCGACGTCGCGATCGGCAAGGGTGAGGACGGGCCAACGCTCGTCCCCGTGGCGCGCCCCGGCAACGACGAATCCGCATCGCCGCCGTGGCTTGCCGATTTCGGGCTCGACGATCAGGAACTCACCGCCGAACTGCTCGAACAACAGGTGCTGCCGCACGCACGCGAGGCGGTCGCGAAACAGCGGTTGCAGACATTGTCGACGATGGTGCTGCTCGGCATGAACCGCGTCGTCGTCAAGGACGGCACGATCAACGCGCGCGTCCGGTTTCGCGCCGCGGCGGCGGACCACACCGCGTTCGACTATGCGACCGGCGGCGATCCCAAGACCGGCGGCGCCGAATGGAGCGAGCGTGGATCGCGCACCTATGCCGCGCCGTCGACCAAGGTGTCGACCGTCGGCGTCAACGTGCAGGCCGACAGCGATCTCAAGGCCGAGCTGTTCGGCGAGGTGAAAATCAATTTCGCCAGCGAGACCGTGCCGCTCGATCGCTTCATGGACGACGTCAAACGCGGCCAGCTGGAGCATCACGCGAGAGGCGGATCGACCCGCCCCGCGCCCGCCCGCGCCGCGCTGCCTGCCCCTGTTCCCATTCCCCTCGCGCCGGGCGTGACGGCATGACCGGCCTCCGCCCGCTCGCGCAGACGCTGACCGAGGTTGCCGACGGCGCGATGGCCGCCGCCGCGCAGACCGGCGTGCGCGCGACCCGGATCGAACTCGACCTCCCGATCGAGATCGGATTTGGCGGCACGGAGTTTCGCGCCGACCTGCCGCGTTTCGTCACGCGCACCGCGTTCGACCTGCCCGTCTCGCGGCTGCGCGTGGTGTGGGAGATGCCGTCATGAACGCCGGTGCGCTCCCGCTCGAGCATTTCATCCAGGCGGTACAGAGCCAGCTCGACAAGGCGCAGACCGCGATGGCGACCAAGGCGCGCAATCTCAACCTGCCGCTGACCTTCGCGATCAAGGACATCACGATGGACCTGCGCGCGCAGGTCGAGTTCACCGCAGGCGAGATCCGGATCCGCCCGGCGGGCGCCGCGGATACGCAGGCGAGCCTGTTCCACCTCGTCTTCGCGGCGATCACCCGGCCAATGATCGAGGAGAATGCGATCGCCTCGTCCTATGATCCGAACGATCGGCCGCTCGACGAACTGGGCGACGACGTCTCGGAGGAGGAGCGCCGCAAGCTCGAATGGATCGGCGTCCGCACTGTCGACAAGCTCCAGCAGATGAGCAAGGACGGCGGCGAGCGCGAGATGGCGCGCGTCACCAGCCTGCCGGTCGACCGCCTGCGCAAAGCGTTGGAGCGTGCCGCCGCGCCGCTGGTCGAGCATGTCGTGCCGGTGCCAAACGACGATCCCGATGCACCGCCGCTACTGCGCGTCCGCGGTCGCAATCTCACCCGGGGCGGTCCGCCGCGCGTCATGCTGGCGGGCGAGGCGATGGCGGTGGTCAAGGCAAGCGAGACCGAATTGCTGCTCGCGCCGTCGCCGCATCAATGGTTCGGCGAACTGACCGTCGCGCCGACGCCGACCGTCTCGACCGCGATGGCGTTCGATCTGCGACCGTTCGCACCGCTTCCCGTCGTGGGACCGATCGCAGCCGTCATACTCGATCCGGACGCGACGTCATGACGATGCGTCGTCTCGCCGCCCCCTGGGCACCCCGCGGCTCGACCGCCTATTGCCTGCCGGGATCGATGCTCGTGAAGCTGAGCCTAGGCGAGGCGCCCGCGTCTGTCCCCGCGCGCAACGACGTCCGCGACGGGGCGATCGCCGCGGCGACGGCGCTGGACGGTGGCGCGATCGACCGGATTCTTCGCGAACGCGGTGGCAGCGTGCGTATCGCGCGGCTGCACACGGCTGCTGCGAACATCGGCCACAAGGGCGCGCGCAACCGGCACTATACCGACGCCGAACAGATCAGCGGCGTCGCGCGCACCTTCCTCGTCCAGGCCGATCACACGACGCAGCTTGGCGACCTCGCCGATGCGTTGTCGTCGATCAGCACGGTCGAGTGGGCGAGCCCCAACTACGTCGCCGCAGGACCGTTCGGGCAGGCCGCATTGCTCGCGGTCGATGCGGTCGACGACGAGGAGATGTGGGCGCCCTGGGCGATGATCCGCGGGCCTCAAGCCCTGGCCTACGAACCCGGCGACAGCGCAGTGATCGTCGGCATCATCGACAGCGGCGTCGCACCCGAGCACCGCGAGTTCGCCGGACGGTTCCGGCGCGGCTACGATACGGTCAACCTGTCGACCCGAGACGTCGCACCGGGGATCGAGATGCTCGGGACCACCGACGATCCCGATCACGAGCCGGTCGATCATTATGTCGGTCACGGCTCGGCCTGCGCGGCGATCATCGGCGCGCTCGGGATCGACATGCCACCGGGCATGGCGGGCGATGCGCAGCTGTTGCCGATGCGCGCGCTCGGCGCGGCGCGGCTGCCCGGACGGTCGGCGGCGATCGGCATGGGCGCGATCGCCGATCTCGATGCGGCGGCCAAGCTCGCGATCGATCTCGGCGCGCGCGTGCTCAACCTGAGCTTCGGCACCGACGACGCGCAACTCGCGCCGCACATGCCCAAGCCGCATGCCGACGTGATCGCGTACGGCGCGGATCGCGGCTGCGTATTCGTCGCGGCCAGCGGCAACAACGGCCACGAGACGACCTATTGGCCTGCCGCCTATCCGCAGGTGATCGCAGTCGGCGCGGTCGGCACCGATGCGCGGCCGACCGGCTTCTCGACCCGCGGCCAGCATGTCGCATTGTGCGCGCCGGGCGACCGGATCTTCACCGCAGCGCTCGACGGCTATCAGCGCGCGACCGGCACCAGTTTCGCCGCGCCGTTCGTCAGCGCGACCGCGGCGCTGATGATCGCCCGCGCCGAACGCCGCGCCTTCCCGATCGATGCGGCCACGATCAAGCACCTGCTCGCCGCCACCGCGCGCCCGTTCTCGACCGCCTCGCCCGGTTGCGGCGCGGGCGTGCTCGACGCGGCCGCCGCGGTCGCCGCGGTGGATCGGTTCATCGACCACGAACATCCCGCGACCGAGGACGGATGATGGCCAGACCCCGCACACCCCGGAAAGGCCCGAACAAGCAGAGGAATCCCGCCATGACACTCTCGAACATCCGCTACCGCGATCTCGCCCACCTCGAATTCACCGAGCGTACCCGCCTGCAGGAGCGCCTCAACCAGCTCGATCGATCGGCGCGCTCGCGGGCCGGCGCGGGAGTCGGCGGTGCCACCGACGCGGTATATTATTCGGTCGAAGAAAAGGCCGAACGCGACCGCATCGCGCGGACGCTTGCGATCATCACCGTCACGCCCAAGGAATGGGCCAGCCCCCTCTATCTCGCCGCGCGCGACCTGTTCACCGAGCGCAACCTGTTGATCGGCCATCTCGGCAACCCCGATGGCTCGGTGCTCGACGAATCCCCCGGCGTGACACTGAGAATGGCGAGCGGCGATCGTCTCAACGGCCCCTCCGCGGTCGGTTGCGCGCTGACGATCGGTTTGTTGATCAGCGATGCGGTAGAACCGCCTCCGATCGTCATCGACGACCGCCCCAGGAGGCCCGAGGCTCCGACTGCGGCGGAAGCTGCCGCAGCACTCAAGGCGCGGACCCAAGGTCAGATAGACGCTGCGGCGGTTGAGGCCGACATCATTGCCAACCAAACGCCTGCCGAACAGGAGGCGGCGGCCGTGCTCGCTGCGAAGCTCGAGGCGGAGACGAAATTCGACAACGACCGCTTCGCGCTGAACGCCGACAAAGACGATCCCCAATGGCCGCTTTTCGCCCGTGCGTTCTTCAAGGCGCTCGGCGAAACAGAGTCGTACAAGCCGTTGTCGGCGCGCGTGCTGGGCATCCTGGCGCAGGAAGGCGGCGGCACATCCGCCAGCGGTGGAATCGTCGATGTCGTGGAATTCGCCAAGGTCATGCGTCAGCTCGCGGCGCGCGGCGTCACCGAGCATGATCCGCAACTCGGCCGCCGGATTAGCGAGGCGCTCGACAAAGTCCAGAACGTCGGTGTCGGCGACGTCACGAGCGAGATCGGCATCGACCTGCCCGACCTCGACACGGTATCCGATGCCGAAGTCGTCTCGGACAATATCCGGCTGATGGGACCGGTGATCTGCGCGGCGATGCTCGACGAGCTGAAGGCGTTCCAGGTCGTCGACAAGATCCTGGAGAGTGCGCAGAACGGCACGCTGCCGATCGGCAAGGGCGCGGCGGGGCAGATGCTGTATCGCCGCTGGAAGGAGTCGCCCAACCGGATCAGCGAAGGCGAACGCGCCGACCTGTATGCGATGACGATGGGGCAGCCGGGCGGCAATCCGGCGATCCAGGGCAATACCGACTTCAACGACCTCTGGCTCCGGTTCGTGTCGTCGGTATCCAATTTCGTTCGCCAGCAGGACGTCGACAAGCTACTGCGCGCGGCGATTCCCAGCGCGACCGGCGCGCAGCAGATGCGCAAGGCGGCGCGCGACCTCGCCACCAACCTGTCGCTGCACGGCTATGGCATGACCTATTATGCCGCGCTCGAGCTGCAGGGCGAGGTCAAGTCGATGATCCAGCTGCTTAGCGATCCCGAGATCCGCGGCGCCTACGGCGCGCGCGACATGTGGCAGGTGATCGATCAGGTCGCGACCACCGATCTGGGCGGCGCGCGCACCAGTTCGCGCTACCGCACGCTCGCCACCTGCGGCGCGATCATCACCGCGTGGCTCGCCAACAACATCGAGAAGATCATGCGGCCGATGGGCGTGTTGCTCGACATGATGGACGTGCGCTCGCCGATGCCGCGCACCGCGGGCTCGAAGGCGACGAGCAACCCGACCGACTATGACCTGGTCAATGCCTGCGAGCTGTGGCTCGCCGACACAGCGACCACCGACAGTCGCGTCGACGAGATGAGCCAGCCGCGGATGTCGCCGGTGATGACCTCGAAACCCGTCCAGATGCCCGCCTTCGCGCGCGAGTTCATGGACGAGATCCCGGGCATGACCGGGGGTTTCAGCGGGGCGATGGGCGTCCGCAACGGCGCCAGCCGGCACTGATGGCGCCCCTCTAGAACGCCACCGACAAGGAGGATCGAACGATGCCCTACCAACCGCTCTCCGCCAAGGTGACCGAGCGCCTTGCCCAGGCCGCGCGTGCGCTCGGCGCGGCCGATCCGAGCCAGCCGATGGCCGGGCTGATCGCGCGCACCTTCCCGTTGCCCGCGGGCGACCCGCGCTATGCCCGCAATGCGCTGGTGCCGATGGCGGCACCGTTCGAGCCGTCCTTCTCGGAGATACAACCGGCCAAGCTGCGCTTCACGATCGAGCCGCTCGAACCCGACGCGTCGGGGGCGGACCGCCGCGACGAGGCGACGCGCGAGATGCGGCGGCTGGTCGGCGCGTTCCTCGGGCGCGACACGCTGCGCTGGTTCGACGAGCGCTCCGAACCGTTTCGCGGCTTCGGCGGCGGCAATCTCGATTACGGCGCGTTCTTCGGCGCCTCGACCGACCGCGACGGACTGTACGCGTCGAAGGTCTATTACGAGACCAACCCACACCAGGTGACGCAATTGCCGCCCGGCCTGCTCCAGGTCATCACCACCGCGCAGCGGCTGCTGCCCGGCCTGCGCCCGCTGTTCACGACGATCAGCGCGCAGCGCGACATGGGCGGCCAGCGGCTGACGTTCCTGTATCCGCACGCGCTGAAACTGCGCGATCTCGAGCCGGTGCTGACCGCGATGGGCATGGCCGAACGGCTGCCGGCGATCATGCAGATCATCGGCCTGGTGCTGGGTGGCCGGTTCGAGCTGCCCGAAAATTCGGTGCTGATGGCGTTCGGGACGGGACCGCAGGGCCCCGAGTTCGAACTCTACGTCCAGCTTGCGCGGATCCCAGACCTGCCGCCCGAATTCCTGAGCCTGCTGACGCTCGGGCTGTCGGAACGGCCGCGCGAGCTCGCCGCGCTCAGTCGCTGGATGAGCGCGTTCACCCCCGACGACGAGGTGTGGCCAGGGCGGTTCTCGATCCTGTCGGTCCGCGCCGGCGCCGCACTGCCGCCGCGGATCAGCCTGTATCTCCGTCCCGCCGAGTTCGAGGTCAGCGCCGAGGCGCTCCAGCAACTCGCCGCCTGAACCCCTTGCGAGGCCCAAACCATGCACCCGCCGTCGATAGCCACGCTGCCTCGCCCGCCCCGTCCCGAAGTCCGCGACGCGGTTCGCGACCTGTTGATGAAGAGCCCGGCGTTCGCCGCGCTGCCGCCCGCCCGACAGCTTCAGGTCGCGAAGGATACTACCCTGATCGCGAATTACCTGGCGGCGCCGGAGGATATCGAGGGCAACCGGCTGGCGGGCGGCCTTGGCATGCCGGCCACCGCGCTGGCCACCCCGGGCAGCTATGATGCGAACAACGAGAAAGTCGAGGCGATCGGCGACAGCGACTTCAAGGCGGGTGCGATCCACGAAGGCGTCGCAGCCGCGAAGGAGTATATCGATGGCGTGAACTTCCCGGCGTTCGTCGGCGGACTGATCTCCAACGTGTTCCAGGCGATCGTCAGCACATCGATGGAGCAGATGGAGGCATATGGAAAACTGGTCGCATCGGTGTCGATGTCGCTCGGCCAGTTCATGCAGGATAACGTCTCCGAAAATCAGGGCCGCGATCATATCCAGGAGAAATTCCCCGACATGTTCGAGATGGGCACCGACGACATGGACGATAATCCGCAACCGCGCCTGAAACTGCGCGGCGATATCGACGAGGGCGCCGCACTCGCGCGCGTCAACAGCTCGATCAGCTTCGAAAACGGTGCACTCAAGAGCCTCGACCTGTCCGACGCGAACGTCGAGCGCGCCTTGGTGGTCGGCGCCCGGATGCAGCTTGCCAAACAACGTCAGCAGATGATGGCGAGCATGATCCTGCTCGGCATCAACCGGATCGTCGTCACCGACGGCAAGATTTCCGCCAAGGTGTTGTTCGACTTTACCGCGACCAGCGGCCGCGATCTCAGCCGGAGCGCGGAGGCGTTCGACATGGCACGCGATCAGGCTGGTAATGTCCAGACCACACGCCAGGGCGTCAGCACGCGAGACCGAGGATCACAGACCAAGATCGAGGGCGGCACGCTCAACGCGGAAAGTTTCTCACGCGGCACGTACAAATACCAGGACCGTCCGATCATCACCGCCAAGAGCAGCGCGTCGGAAACCAGTTCGGACATGATCAAGGCCAAGGCCAGCCTGACCGGCGCGGTCGAGGTGAACTTCAAGAGCGATTACCTGCCGCTCGACAAGATGGCGACGCCTGGGATGATCTCGGCGATCCAGGGCAATGCGACGCCGGTCGATCCCAACGTGCTGCCGTCGGCGCGGGTCGCCACCCCGCCGCCGATCGCCGCCGCGCCCGTCGCCGCCCGGGTCTGAGCCATGGCGCGCGAGGATCCTGCGGGCTGGACGAGTCCCCACGCGCTGGCCCCCCAGGCGCTGGCGGAGGTGCGGCCGCAGGTCCGCGACCTACTGACCGCGGTGCCGGCGTTCGGCGTGCTGCCAGCGGGCGAACAGCAGCAGCTCGCGCGCGATATGGTCAAGGTGCTGTCGTACATCGCGGACCCGAATGCGGTGTCGCAAGCGGCCTCGCAGGCAGGCGTTGCCCCGCCCCCTCCCCCGACCTCGACCGCAATGGACCAAGCGTCGGGCGTCGCCAATTTCAAGAAGCTGACGAGCGGCCTGCCCCCTGCCGCCGGCGCGAACTTCAAGGCGGGCGCGACCGCGGCGGGGGTCGAGCAGTTCGGCAACCTGGTCGGCAAGGTCGATTTTCCGAAGTTCGTCGGCGGGCTGATCAAGAACGTCTTCCAGGCGATCGTCGAATCGTCGATGGAGCAGATGCGCGCGTACGGCGAACTGATCGCGAACGTCGCTAAGACCGTCGACCAATTCATGGACGACAATATCGGTGCAGGCGCAGGCCGCGATTACCTCGCCAACCGCTTCCCCGACGACCTGTCGGTCGAGGTCGACGGCAACGCCACGTCGTTCGCGGCCGGTGATGCGCCGCCGCCGACCGCCAAGCTGGTCACGACCGGCGACGACACCGAGGTCGCGCTCGCACGGATCAGCGCGGAGATGAATATCAACCCGCCGATCACCGACCTGTCCGACGCCAATGCCGAACTTCGCCTGGTCACCGCCGCACGGTTGCAGATGGCGCGGCAGCGGCAGCAATTGCTGTCGTCGATGGTGATGCTCGGGATCAACCGGATCGTCATCACCGATGGCTCGATCAACGCGAAGGTCGTGTTCGACATGCGCGCGAGCGACAGCGTCCAGCAATCGAACACCGCCTCTATGTACGACCGCGAAAGCTCGATGAACCGCAACGTCACCTCGGCCGGAGTCGCTGGCTGGGGTTTCGCTGCGGGTACGACGAACACCAACGTGCAGGAGCATGTCGCGACGGTCGGCTCGGCGGTCGACGAGAGCAGCGAGAGCAAGGCGGAGGTGAAGGCCAAGCTGTCGGGCGACGTCCGGGTGAACTTCAAGAGCGACTACCTGCCGCTCGAGAAGATGGCGACGCCCGAGATGATGAGCGTGATCCAGGGCAATTCGACGCCGTACAATCCTAATACGCCGAAAGCCCCGGCCGCGCCGGCCGCCGCACGATGACCGCCGCGCTATGACCAAGGCCAGCGCCTTTGCGAGCCCTCCGATCGAGACGATGCTCGACGAACTCGGGCGCGCGCAACGCCTCGTCGCGCAGGCGAGCAGCGTCGCGACCGCGCTTGCCGATTTCGGCCCCGATATCGGCATCGAGCTGCCGCCACCCAGCGCCGCGACCGCCGACGCCGCACAGCTGCGGGCGATCGCAGGGCTGTATTTCGCCGCCGAACTCGACGCCGCCGGGGTCATCGCCGCGGCCGAGGCCTTGGCGGGGTTGCACGGCGGCGGCGGGATGCCGTTCACGCTCGGCAGCGCGGCGGGCGACGTCGCGCAATTCTGGAGCGGACGCCACGATCGTGCCTCGCATGACGAGCGCGCTGCGGTGTTCGCCAGGCTGTTCGGGGCGGATACCGGAGTCGGCCCCGCGGATCATCCGGGAAATACCGATTTCCAGACCGACATGATCGAACTCGCGGAGGCGCTCTACAAGCTCGACGAACTGGGCGACGATCGCCAGTTCGGCGGTGTCGCGCAGCAGGCGCGCGTGCGCGGCGCGGCGGGGCGCGTGGTCGACGGGCTTGTCTCGGCTTCCAGCGGGCTGACCGTGTTCATGGCGGAGGATCTGCTGGCGACACTGAAACAGGCCTTCGCTATCTTCCGGCACGACGATCTGCGGATGGCGCTGCGCGCGCACGATCTGTGGGGGGCGGTCGCCTCGGCGATGCGGATCGCACGCCTGCCCGCGTCGTCGACCGCGCTGCATGCCAGTCGTGCCGGGGCTGGCATGACCGTGCTCGCCTGGCTTGCCGACGCCGCCGCGCATCTCGGCACGGGTGGCGGACCGCTGGTCGCGCTCGATCACCCAGTGATCGCCGCGGCGGTCGAATGGCTCGAGGTCTCGCTGAGGATCGGCGAGGCGGGGACGCCCGATACGCCTGCCCCCGGATCGCCCTACGCACAGGCCCCGTCCGCCAACGCGCGCCCGACCGTGGCGGCGCGCTCGCCCTGGGCGGCGATCGCCGGCTGACCGGCGCATGACGATCCACCTCACCTCGCCGACTCCCGAAGTGCGTGGTGCGGTGCGCGATGTGCTGACCGCGTCGGCCGACTTCCATGCGTTGCCGCCGGATGCCCGCCGCGAGATCGCCGGCGGCCTCGTCCAGGTCGCGCATACCGCGCGGGCGCTCGCCGACGAATCCGGCGCGCCACTTGCCACCGCGCAGGCGGGTGGCGCGGGTTCCGCGTTCTCGGGCGTCGCCACCGACAAGATCGCCTCGACGACCAAGGCGGTCCTCAACGCGGTGTCGTTCCCGCGGTTCGTGACAGAACTGATCACCGGCGTGTTCAAGGCGATGAACGATTCGAGCCAGCAGCAGATGCAGGCCTATGTCGAACTGATCCGCAACGTCGCCGCCAGCACCGAAGGCTTCGCCGATGCGCAGGTCGGCGTGGCCGGGGCTCGCGCGTGGCTGGCGGAGAAATTCCCGAACTTCACCGTCACCGGCGACGACGACGACACGAGCCCCGAAGACCGCGCGCGCATGACGCCCGAAGAGCGTGCCGAAGCTGCGGCGGACCGCGATCGATCGACGCGGCTCGCACTCGCGCCGGGCGCCTCGATGCCGAGTGAGGCGGCATTGCGCGCCGCGCTCGGGCTCGGCGCGGCGGAGTCGGTACCGAGCGGCAGTCCCGAGGGGCTGGTCAGCTTCGCGCGCGCGGCAATGGCGCGCAGCCGGCAGCAGATGCTCGCCTCGATGGTGATGATGGGGCTGCAACGGATCGTGATCGAGAGCGGGCGGATCAGTGCGGGCATGCGCTTCCACATCGACACGCGCAGCGCCGCCGACGACGATCGCGGCAGCAGTTTCGACACGCGCACCGAAGCCGCGGCCAGCGGCAGCTTCGGTTATGGCCCGTGGGGCGCATCGGCAAGCGTCAAGAGCACGATCGGCTTCGTCACCACCGAACAGACGCGGACTACCGAGGAGATCAACACCAGCGTCGACCTCAACTCCGCGGTCGAACTGGTCTTTCGCACCGACTACGTGCCGCTCTCGCGCCTCGCCGGCGGTGGCGACGTCGACCGGATCCGCGTCAACACGCTCAACCCTGCGGAAGAGGCACGGCTGGCGACCGCGGCGGATACCACCCGGTCGACGCGGGGCAGCGATGCCGACGATGCGCGGCGGACCAGCCTGTCCGCCCGGCTCGCGGCGCCCGCCGGATCGACGCTCACGGCCCCGCCGATTCCCCCACCGGCGGTCATACCGCCCGCCAGCCCGCCGCCACCACCAGCTCCACCTGCCGCCGTTCCACCTGCCGTCGTTCCCCCCGCTGCGGTTCCGCCCCCTGCCGTCCCCCCTGCGGCCGCCCCCCCGGCGGTCGTCCCCCCCGCCGCCGTTCCGCCCGCGCGCTCTCCAGCCGCGTCTGCTCGTCCCGCCCCCGCCCCCGCCCCCGCGCGCCGCGCCCCGGCGTCACGCGCGGAAACGGCGCACTGACCCGTCGACGAACGCGATTGCCCTTGCCCCCCGGTTGCGCCTAGCTTCGGCACATCGTCTCCGGAGCCTTTCGCCATGACCCTCAAACTCGCCCTTCTCGCCTCGATCGCGCTCGCCACCCCGGCGGTCGCGCAGACCCAGCCTGCCCCCGCGTCGATCGGCGGCGACATCCCGGCCAAGTTCGTCCCGCCGATCGCCAATCGCGATTACGTCAAGCGCGAGGTGATGATCCCGATGCGCGACGGCACCAGGCTCTACACCGTCATCGTCTATCCCAAGGGCGTGACCAACGCGCCGATCGTGCTGACGCGCACGCCCTATGACGCGAAGTCGCGCGCGAACCGGTCGGACAGTGCGAGCATCCTCGCGACGCTGCCGCTGGCCGACGAGATGTTTGTGAAAGCCGGCTACATCCGCGTCTATCAGGACGTTCGCGGCAAATATGGCTCCGAGGGCGACTATGTCGTCACGCGTCCGGTGATCGGTCCGCTAAACCCGACGAAAGTCGATCACGTCACCGACGCCTACGACACGATCGACTGGCTGGTGAACAAGGCGAACCTGCCCGAATCGAACGGCCGGGTCGGCATGATCGGGTCTTCGTACGAGGGCTTCACCGTCGTCATGGCGCTGCTCAACCCGCATCCCGCGCTCAAGGTCGCGGCCCCCGAGAGCCCGATGATCGACGGCTGGATGGGCGACGACTGGTTCCATTACGGCGCCTTCCGCCTCGCCAACATCGCCTGGCTCGGCGGCCAGACCGGCTACAAGGGCGCGGGGAAAGCCCCGCCGACCGGCGGCTACGACGATTACGAGAATTTTCGCGAGGTCGGCTCGGCTGGCGACTGGGCGAAGAAGTCAGGGTACGACCAGCTGCCCTATTGGCAGCGCATGGTCGCGCATCCCGCCTATGACGAATTCTGGCAGGGCCAGGCGCTCGACAAGCTGCTCGCCGCCAACCCGTCCAACGTGCCGACAATCTGGGAACAGGGGTTGTGGGACCAGGAGGACATGTACGGCGCGGTCACGTCGTGGGAAACGCTCAAGGCCAAGGGAAAGCTCGGCAACAACCATCTCGTGATGGGCCCGTGGCGGCACAGCCAGATCAACCGCGACGGCCGCAGTCTCGGCCCGTTCCAGTGGGATGGCGACACCGCGCAGCAATTCCGCGAGGACATGCTGCTCCCCTATTTCAACCAGTATCTGAAGGACGGCCCAGCCGTGACGCTGCCCGCCGCGGCGATCTACAACACCGGCGAGAACCACTGGGACAAGTTCGCCAGCTGGCCGCTTGCCTGCGAAACCGGGTGCGCCGCGCCGCTGAAGCCGATCTACCTCCAGGCCGGTGGCGCGCTCGGCTTCGGCACGGCGGCGAGCGGCGGTGACAGCTATGTCTCGGACCCCGCCAAGCCCGTGCCGCACCTGCCGCGCCCGGTGAACTTCGGCGACGGCCGCTGGGGCGACTGGCTGGTCAGCGACCAGCGCGGCGTCGATGGCCGGCCAGATGTAATGACCTACATCACCGAGGCGTTGACCACGCCAGTGCGCGTATCGGGCGCGCCGATCGCGGACATCTTCGCCAAGACGACCGGCACCGATGGCGATTTCGTCGTCAAGGTGATCGACGTCTATCCCGCCGAGAACGCGACCGATCCGAAGATGGGCGGCTACGAACTGCCGATCAGCCTCGACATCTTCCGCGGTCGCTATCGCGCAAGCTTTGCCAAGCCGAGCGCGATCCCGGCGGGCAAGGTGCAGGAATACAAGTTCCGCCTGCCGACCGTGAACCATGTCTTCCAGCCCGGCCACAAGATCATGATCCAGGTCCAGTCGAGCCTGTTCCCGCTCTACGACCGCAACCCGCAAACCTATGTGCCCAACATCTTCCTGGCGAAGAAGGCGGACTACAAGGCGGCGACGGTGACGATCCTGCGCGGCGGGCCGTCGGCGAGCGCGGTGTGGCTGCCGGTGGTGCCGCTCGATCAGTCCGCCGCGATGGTAAAATAGGCGGCGGCGCGTCGTCGTGCCGTCTGCGTGGCGATCGAATGCGCAGACTGCGCCTGACGTGGGAGGGGCCGGTTTATCAGGCACGGGGAGTCTGTTTCCCCGCGAAGGCGGGGACCCAGTCTGGGCTCCCGCCTTCGCGGGAGAACAAAATGTGCGAACAGAATGGCACTGACAGTGCCCTCATCGCCTTTTGTCCACCAAAGACCTTAGACATGTTGTATCATAACGCTTGACGCTCGGCCCGCGCATCGGCCACACGCCCGGCTCGCATACCGGGAGTTATCGCGTGCCAGACCAGACCCCGCCGTCGATCGTCATCGACGACGTCACCCTCGCTTATGGAGCGCACCGCGTGCTCGACCGGCTGTCGTTGCGCGTCGCACCGGGGAGCATTTATGCGCTGCTCGGCGGCAACGGCGCGGGCAAGTCGACCACCTTGTCGACGCTGCTCGGCTTCGTCGCGCCGCAATCGGGGCTCGTCCGGGTCGCGGGGATCGACCCCGCCGCCGACCCCGACACCGCCCGCCGCCGGGTCGCGTACCTGCCCGAGAACGTCGCGCTGTACGAGCATTTGAGCGCGGTCGAGAACGCCGATTACCTGCTCGCGCTGTCGGGCGAACCGCAACCGCGCGAGGCGATCGTTGCGGCGTTCGCAGCAGCCGGCTTGCAGGAACGCGCCTGGGACCAGCGGCTCGGCGGGTTCTCGAAGGGCATGCGCCAGAAGGTCGCGATCGCCGTCGCGCTGCTGCGCGCGGTGCCGGTGCTGCTGCTCGACGAGCCGACCTCGGGCCTCGATCCACGCGCGACCGCCGACTTCAACCGGCTGGTCGGCGATGTCCGCAACCGCGGCACGGCGGTCCTGATGGTGACGCACGACCTGCTCAGCGCGGTCGACGTCGCCGACCGGATCGGCTTTCTCGATGGCGGCCGGATCGTCGAGGAGGTCGTCGCGACCGGTCCGGACCGGTTCGACATCCGCGCGCTCCACGCGCGCTTCGCCGCGCCTGCGGACCCGGTCGCATGAGCCCGCTACGGCTGATCGCCCGCGACGAGCTCCGGTTGATGGTGCGCAACCGCGTCGCCCTCATCGCGCTCGGCCTGATCCTGATCCTCACGATCGTCGCGATCGCCACCGCCTGGACGCACCAGCGAGGCATCGCCGACCAGCGCGCGCGGCACCAGGCCGCCGCCACCGCCGCGTTCGAGGCGCAGCCCGATCGCCATCCGCACCGCGTCGTCCATTACGGCCACTTCATCTTCCGCCCGCTCGGGCCGCTCGCCGCGTTCGATCCCGGCGTCGACGCCTTCACCGGCAGCAGCATGTTCCTCGAAGGCCACCGCCAGAACACCGCCAATTTCGGCGACGTCCGTCAGAGCTCGCTGCTCGTCCGCTTCGGCCAGCTCACCCCCGCCTTCGTGCTGCAGGCGGTCGCGCCGTTGTTGCTGATCTTCCTCGGCTACGGCGTCGTCGCGCGCGAGACCGAACGCGGCACGCTGCGCCCGCTGATGCTCCAGGGCGCCACGCGCGCGCAGATCGTCGGCGGCAAGCTGCTCGCGCTGGGCGGGCTGGCGCTGCTGGTCGGCCTGCCGGCGATGATCGGGCTCGGGCTGATCGCCGGGCAGCCGGGTGCGCTCGCCACACCGATCGCGACGCTTGCGCTGGGCTATGCCACGTATCTCGCTTTGTGGACGGTCGGGATCGTCGCGATCTCGGCGCTCGTCCGCCGTCGTCGCGACGCGTTGCTGGCGTTGCTGGCGGTGTGGACGGTCACCGTCGTGCTGCTGCCGCGGGTCGCGCCCGACATCGCGAACCAGGCCTATCCGCTCGCCAATCGCCTGCAGACCGACGTCGGCATCGCGCGCGACCTGCGGGCGATGGGTGACAGCCACGATCCGAACGACCCGCATTTCGCCGCGTTCAAGCAGGCGACGCTCAAGCGTTACGGCGTGTCGCGCGTCGAGGATCTGCCGGTCAACTACAAGGGCGTGCTCGCGCTCGAGGGCGAACGCCTGAGTACCGAATTATTCGACCGCTATACGACCGAGAGCTTTGCCGCGCAGGCGAAGCAGACCGCCCTAGTCGATGCGATCGGCCTGCTGAGCCCGACGATCGCGCTACGCTCGCTGTCGATGGCGGCGGCGGGGACCGATCTGGCGGGACACCGCCGTTTCCTCGATCAGGCCGAGGCGTATCGTTACGCGCTCGTCCAGCGGCTCAACGCGCTCGAACAGGATGCGGTGAGCTATGCCGACGACACCGCGGTCGATGCCGGTGCAGATCGTCGCAAGCGTGTCGACGCCGCCAACTGGCGCGCGTTGCCGGCATTCACCTTCCATGCCCCCGATGGCGCGAAGCTCGCGCGGTCGGCACTGCCCGGCCTTGCGGTCGTGGTCGCGTGGCTGGTCGCCGCGACGCTCGTGCTGACGATCGCGACACGACGGATGGGGGCACGCTGATGCGGATCTGGGCTTACGAGGCGCGGCTGTTGCTCCGCTCGAAACTGGCGGCGTTCGCGCTGCTGCTGCTCGCCGCGCTGACGATCGGCGCGGTCGTCGCCGGCATGGCCGAAGTCTCGCGCCAGCGCGCTGCGATCGCCCGGATCGCGCCGGCGCAGGCCGAGGACATCGGTGCGATCGCCGACTGGGTCGTGAAAACGAAGGACGCGGGCAGCGCTGGCTATTACACCTTCCACGCGACCTGGGACGCCCCCTCGCCGCTCGCCTTCGCGGCGATCGGCATGCGCGACGTCGCACCGTACATCCTCCGCATCCGCGCGCTCGGGCTGGAGGCACAATTGTACGACGGCGACACCTTCAATCCCGAGCTCGCGCTGCCGGGACGGTTCGACTTCGCGTTCGTGCTCGTGTTCCTGTCGCCACTGTTCGTGATCGCGCTGTTCCACGATCTCGTATCGGGCGAGCGCGAGGCAGGGCGTGCAAGGATGCTCGCGGCGTTGCCGGGGACGCAGCGGCGGCTGTGGCTGCGACGCGGCGCGCTCCGGTTCGCGCTGGTCTTCGCAGGGCTCGGCCTGCCGTTCGTGGCAGGCGCGATCCTGTCGGGCGCAGCAGTGATGCCAGTGCTCG
This sequence comes from Sphingomonas sp. 4RDLI-65, assembly GCF_049472435.1. Taxonomy (NCBI): domain Bacteria; kingdom Pseudomonadati; phylum Pseudomonadota; class Alphaproteobacteria; order Sphingomonadales; family Sphingomonadaceae; genus Sphingomonas; species Sphingomonas sp. 4RDLI-65. Next base: position 25,340 of record NZ_JBCEBT010000001.1, read on the forward strand.
CGATTCTCGGCCTCACCGCCGCGTACCTGCTGTTCTGGACCGTACTGGCGGTGCTGGTCGCGCGGACCGGCATGGGGTCGGTCGCCAATGCGGCGGCGCTGGCGGCGGCGTGGTTGGTGCTGGTGCTGGTAGTGCCGACGCTCGCCAACGTCGTGGTCGACCGCGCGATCCCAGTCGACCAGGGTGCCGACATCGCGCTCGCCCAGCGAGACCGCGTCAACGGCGCCTGGGACATTCCGCGCGAAGACACGATGCGGCTTTTCTATGCACACCATCCGCAATGGGCGGACTCGCCGCCGCTGCCGACCGGCTTCCATTACAAATGGTATTTCGCGTTCCATCAGGTCGGCGACGAGAGCGTCGCGGACCAGGCGCGGGCCTATCGCGCCGGGCTGGAGAAACGCTCCTCCGCCGCCAGCGCGCTCGGCTGGGTCCTGCCGTCGGTAGGAATCCAGGCGCTGCTGACGCGAATCGCTGGTACCGACCTCGCCGCACAGCTCGCTTATCAGGACCGGATTCGCGCCTATCATCGCCGTTTGCGCGAATTCTACTACGGCTACCTGTTCCGCGACCGCCCGTTCGACCGGGCGGACTTCGCAAAAACACCGCAATTCAAGGACTCATGAGACCGCCATGTCACCGCGCCGGATGTGCTTTACAATGGCAATACACCTGATAGCTTGAACCCTTGATAAGGGGGTCTCCAAATGCTCGAACTCGCCAACGTCACGCATGTCTACGCCAACGGGACGCGCGCGCTCGACGACGTCAGCCTGAGCATCCCCAACGGGATGTTCGGGCTGCTCGGCCCCAACGGTGCAGGCAAGTCGACGCTGATGCGCACCGTCGCGACCTTGCAGACCCCAACCTCCGGCACGATCCGGTTCGGCGCCATCGACGTGATCGCCAATCCGGAAGCGCTGCGCGAGACGCTCGGCTATCTCCCGCAGGATTTCGGCGTCTATCCGCGCGTGTCCGCCTACGACATGCTCGATCACATGGCGGTGCTGAAGGGCATCGCCTCGGCGCGCGAGCGCAAGGAGACGGTCGAGACGCTGCTCAACCAGACCAACCTCTGGAGCGTCCGCAAGAAGGCGATCGCCGGGTTCTCGGGCGGGATGCGCCAGCGGTTCGGGATCGCGCAGGCGCTGATCGGCAATCCCGCGCTGATCATCGTCGACGAACCGACCGCCGGGCTCGACCCCGAGGAGCGCAACCGTTTCCTCAACCTGCTGGCCGAGATCGGCGAGAACGTCGTCGTGATCCTGTCGACGCATATCGTCGAGGACGTCGCCGACCTGTGCCCGCGGATGGCGGTGCTCGCCGCCGGCCGGATCCAGCTCGAAGGCGCGCCGCTCGACCTGATCGAACGCACGCGAGGCCATGTCTGGGCAAAGACGATCGGCCGCGACGAACTCGACGAGGCGAAACTGCGCTACGAGGTGATCTCGACGCGACTGTTCGCGGGGCGGACGATCATCCACATCCTGTCGCCCGACGATCCCGGTGACGGCTTCGCCGCCGCGCATGGCGGGCTGGAAGACGTGTATTTCTCGACGCTTGCCCGCTCGCGGCGGGTTCCCGCAGCGGCTCCCTCTGATCAAGCCGTCGCCGCCTGATGTTCGGCCAGATCGCGCGCTTCGAGCTGCGCTACCAACTGCGCAACCCGGTCTTCTGGACCGTCGCGATCCTGTTCTTCCTGCTGAGCTTCGGCTCGGTCACGATCGAGCAGATCCAGATCGGCAGCGGCGCGAACATCCACAAGAACGCCCCTGTCGCGATCGCGCAGGTCCATATGATCATGTCGCTGTTCTTCATGTTCGTGACGACCGCGTTCGTCGCCAACGTGATCGTCCGCGACGACGAGAGCGGGTTCGGGCCAATGGTGCGATCGACCCGCGTCACCAAGTTCGACTACCTCACGGCGCGCTTCCTCGGCGCGTTCGGTGCCGCCGCACTCGCCTTCACCGCGATCCCGCTGGCGATCTGGTTCGGGTCGCTGATGCCGTGGGTCGATGCCGAAACGCTCGGGCCGAACCGGCTGCACGATTACGCCTATGCCTATTTCCTGCTCGCGCTGCCCAACGTCTTCCTGACCTCGGCGATCTTCTTCGCGGTGGCGACGATGACGCGGTCGATGATGTACAGCTATCTCGGCGTCGTCGTCTTCCTGATGCTGTATCTGGTGATCACCGCGGTGCTGCGCGCAAAGCCCGAATGGCGGCCGGTCGGCAGCTATTTCGAGCTGTTCGGGCTCGGCGCGTTCGGCACCATCACGCGCTATTATACCGCGAGCGAGGCCAATGCCGGCCTGCCGCCATTCGCGGGCGTGCTGCTGTGGAACCGCGTGCTGGTGATCGCGGTCGGGTTCGTCGCGATCGGTATCGCCTATGCGCGCTTCACCTTCGCCGAACGCGGCGTCTCCAAACGCAAACTGCGCAAGCAACAGCGCACCGTCGCCAAGCTCGCCGCGACGCCGCCGCTGCTGGTCGACCGCCTGCCGCCCGCACGACCCGCTGCCGCCACCTGGACGCGGCTGCTGGCGCGATGCAAGTTCGAGATGGCGCTGGTGTTTCGCAGCCCGGCCTTCCTCGTGCTGCTGCTGGTCGGGCTGTTCAACACGCTCGGCGGGCTGTTGTTCGCCAACGAACTGTACGGCACGCCGATCCGCCAGCTGACCTTCGCGGTGATCGGCACGCTGGAGGGCAGCTTCAGCATCATCCCGCTGATCATCGCGATCTATTATTCGGGCGAACTCGTCTGGCGCGACCGCGAGCGCGGCATGCACGAGATCGTCGACGCGACCCCGCTGCCCAACTGGGCCTATCTGATTCCGAAGGTGCTGGCGATCACCGGCGTGTTGTTCGCGACCGTGGTGATGGCGGTCGTCACCGCCTGCGTGATCCAGCTCGCGCGCGGCCAGACCGATCTGGCGCTCGGCGAGTATCTGATGTGGTGGGTGCTGCCGATGACCGTCGACGCGGTGATCCTCGCGGTCCTCGCCGTGCTGGTCCAGGCGCTCAGCCCGAACAAATATATCGGCTGGGCGATCATGGTGCTCTACCTCGTCGGCACGATCACGCTCGTCAACATGGGCTTCGAACACCCGCTCTATCAATATGGCAGCACCGGCACGGTGACGTTGTCGGACATGAACGGCGCCGAGGTGGGCGGTCCGCGCGAATGGTGGCTGCGGCTGTATTGGGGGTCGGTCGCGCTCGGGCTGAGCGTGTTCGCGCACCTGCTCTGGCGGCGCGGCACCGAGACGCGGCTCAAGGTCCGTATCGCGCAAGTGCCGCGTCGCCTGCTCGGCACGCCCGGCGCGGTCCTGGCGGGCGCGCTGCTCGTCGCGGTCGCGACCGGCGCGTATCTCTATCACCAGATGGACGTGCTCAACGTCTATCGCACCAAGCAGGACGCCGACGCACGCCTTGCGACCTACGAGAAGAAATACCTCCGATATGCCCGCGTGAAACAGCCGACCGTCACCGACATGCGGCTGAACGTCGCGCTCTATCCCGACCAGCGGCGGCTCGAGGCGAACGGCACCTACGCCTTTATCAATGATACCGGCGCGCCGGTCCGCGACCTCCATGTCCGCCTGCCCGACGAGAAGACGCGGCTCGGCGACGTCACGATCCCCGGCGCGACGCTGGCGATGAACGACGCCGACCTGCAATACCGCATCTACCGGTTCGCGACCCCGCTCGCCCCCGGCGCCCGCGGCACGCTGACCTTCCACGCCAGCCGCTGGCAGCACGGCCTGGTCGCCAACAACGACGACACCCGGGTCGTCGGCAATGGGTCGTTCCTCCAGAACGCGGAATTCTCGCCGCAGATCGGCATGAGCCGCGACGGCCTGCTCCAGGATCGCGCCAAGCGTCGCAAATACGGCCTGACGCCCGAACTCCGACCCGCCAAGCTCGAGGACCGGTCGGCGCAGGACCGCAACCTCATCGGCAACGCGCCCTGGGTCCGCTCCGACATCACCCTGTCGACGCTGGCGAGCCAGGTGCCGATCGCGCCCGGGCGTAAAGTGGCAGACTCGGTCGCGGACGGCCGTCGCACCGCGCGGTTCGTCTCGACCGTGCCGATCCTCGCCTTCTTCTCGGTCCAGTCCGCCGCCTACGCGCAGAAGAGCCGCACCGCCGACGGCACCGATCTCAGCGTGTTCTACGATCCCCAGCACGCGTTCAACGTCGACCGGATGCTCGACGCGATGCAGCGCTCGCTCGCCTATTACCGCGCCAATTTCGGGCCGTATCAGTTCGACTATGCCCGCATCCTCGAATATCCGGGCTATGCGAGTTATGCGCAGGCGTTCGCGGGCACGATCCCCTATTCGGAGCGGCTCGGCTTCATCGCCGACAACCGCGATCCGACGAAGATAGACTATATCGGCTACATCACCGCGCACGAACTGGGCCACCAATATTGGGGCCACCAGCTCGTCAGCGCGGACATGCAGGGCGGCTCGATGCTGGTCGAGACGATGGCGCAATACTCCGCGCTGATGGTGATGAAGCACCAATATGGCGACGACAAGATCCGCCGCTTCCTGAAATACGAGCTCGACAGCTACCTCCGCTCGCGGGGCGGCGAGGTGATCGAGGAAGTGCCGCTCGACCGGGTCGAGAACCAGGGGTACATCCATTACCGCAAGGGCTCGCTGGTGATGTACCTTCTCCAGGACAGGCTCGGCGAGGCACGCGTCAACGCGATGCTGCGCGGCCTGCTCGCGCGCTATCGGTTCAAGGGCAAGCCCTATCCGCGCTCGCTCGACCTGGTCGAGGGTTTCCTGTCGCTCGCGCGTACGCCGGCGGAAAGGGCGCTCGTGCTCGACCTGCTCGACCGGATCACGATCTACGGCCTGAAGACGACCGCGGCGACGACCCGCAAGCTGCCGGACGGACGCTACGAAACGCTCCTGACGATCGACGCCAGCAAGGTCTACGCCAATGGCCAAGGCGTCGAGAAGGCCGCGCCGTTGCAGGACACGATCGACGTCGGTGTCTTCGACCAGCGTCCCGGCCTCGGCAGCTTCGCGCTACGCGACGTGATCCTCAAGGAGCGTCGACCTATCGTGTCGGGGATGCAGACCCTCCGGATCGTCACGAAACGCAAGCCCGCCTTCGCCGGCGTCGATCCGTACAACATGTACGTGGATCGCAACGGCGACGACAATGTCGTCGCGGTCACCGGAGGATGATGCGCGCCGGGGGCGGTCGTCGTTCGGAGTTGTAGGGTCACGACAGCCCAAGAACGCGCAGCGGCCCCTCGGCTTGGCTGGCACCCATCATACTCGTCCCATTCACCTCCCCGGCGGAGGCCGGGGTCCAATTGGGAAGGTCTTCGTAACTCGGCGCTGTGTCAGCCAACAAGGCTCTCCCAATTGGACCCCGGCTTTCGCCGGGGAGGAGCCAAACCTATCGGATACACGCTGCCCAAAGGTTGAAGGTAATCCAATGATTTGCTTGAAACACCACACACCCGACGCACGTCGGCTGCCATCCCATTCCGGATGCGCTATTTTTTGCAACGCATAGTGCAAGTCATTGTAGTGGATCGGTAGGGTAAGCGCGGGCATGATGCTGACGATGTCGCGACCTGGCCCTCCTCTCTTCGATCAGCCTTGCCGCGTGTCACGTGCGCCGACGAGTGATGCATGCGGGCCCCTCGGGTGACGATCATCACGGCATTGCGTCACCTTCTGCGCCAATTCCACATTCAGCGGGTCGACACCCCAGCCACCCCAGATCCGTGCAACCGCACCGCACTCCCCCGCACACGATCTGAGATCGTCCAGGCTGCAGCTCTGCTGGACCTGACCATCCCCGACGCCTGCCTGCCTGGAGTCGAGGCGAACCTTGCCTTGCTCGACAGCCACGCAGACATTTTGCTGCATCCTGCTCGACGAGGCGATCAGTGAGGCGCGCGCTCGACATCGCCGACGACGTCCGCGCAGGACGCGTCACCGCCACCGAGATCGTCGAGCGCTGCCTGACTGGCTTGCGCGCCGGCAACGACCGGCTTTGCGCAGTTACGCACATCCTCGAAGACCGCGCCCGCGCCGATGCCGCGAAAGTCGATATCGCCATCGCTGCGGGCCGCGATCCGGGGCCTCTCGCTGGCGTACCGTACGGCGTGAAGGACCTGTTCGACGTTGCCGGGCGGCCCACCACCGCGGGATCCGCCCTGTATGCCGACGCTGCGCCTGCACAAACCGATGCCGAAGCGATCCGCCGGCTGCGCGATGCCGGCGCGGTGTTGGTCGCGACGCTCAACATGGACGAATTCGCCTACGGGTTCGCGACGATCAACGCGCGGCATGGCACCACGCGCAATCCGCACGACCCCGATCGGTTGGCGGGCGGGTCGTCGGGCGGATCGGCGGCGATCGTCGCGGCGGGCTTGCTGCCGTTCGCGCTGGGGTCGGACACCAACGGATCGATCCGGGTGCCGGCCAGCCTGACGGGCGTCTACGGTGTCAAACCGACGCACGGCGATTTGCCGATGGCCGGCGTGTTCCCGTTTGCCGAGAGCTTCGACGACATCGGTCCGTTCGCCACCTCGGTCGCGGATATCCGATGCATTCATAGCGTGTTGCAAGGCGCTTCGCCCACCAATGCCGAGGATCGCAAGGTCCGGGTCGCGCAACTCGGCGGACGGTTTCTCGAAAACGCGGACCTCGATCTGCGCGCCGCAATTATTGAGATCGCCCCCGATGGAGCGGTGCTGGAACTGCCCGATATCGCTCGCGCAAGGTCGGCCGCGTTCCTGATTACAGCGTATGAAGGCGGCACGCTGCACCGCGCCGCGCTCGCGGCGAACGCGATGATGTTCGGCCCGGCGACCCGCGACCGGCTGATCGCGGGCACGCTGATCCCGCGCTCGCTCTACGATGCCGCCCAGGAGTTTCGTCTGTCTTTCAAGGCAATGGTCACCGATCTTGTCGCGGAGTATGATATCCTGCTCGGCCCGGCGACCCCGTGCGTGGCACCGCTTGTGGAAGACCCGCGAATCCTGATCGATGGCGTGATGAAGCCCGCGCGCTCGGATCTCGGCATCCACACGCAGCCGATCAGCTTTACCGGCCTGCCCTCGCTGTCCGTGCCGCTGCGCAGGCCGGGGCGACTACCGCTCGGGCTGCAACTGATCGGGCGGCCGAATGGGGAATCGACGCTGTTCCAATTCGCCGCCATGCTGGAAGCCAAGGGGGTGATCGGAACGTCTCCCCCGCCTGATTATCGGGGGCCGGACTATCGGGGGCCAAGCTATCGGGGGATAGAGACATGACGACCGCAACGGGCCGGCTCGACCGGTATTTCAGCCTCACCGAACGCGGCACGTCCGCGCGCACCGAAGTGCTGGCGGGCTTCACCACCTTCCTGACGATGGCGTATATCGTGCTCGTCAACCCGGCGATCCTCGGTCAGGCGGGCATGCCGATCGCCTCCGTTGCCGCCGCGACCTGCTTTGCCGCCGCGTTCGGCTCGATCCTGATGGGGTTCGTCGCCAACACGCCGCTGGCACTCGCGCCGGGCATGGGGCTCAACGCGTATTTCAGCTTCACGGTGGTGCAGCAGATGGGTGTGCCATGGCCCGTCGCGCTGGCTTGCGTGTTCCTCTCGGGCGTCGCCTTCCTGATCCTCACGCTCACCGGCGTACGGCAGCTGATCGTTGCCGTGATCCCGATGCACCTGTTCGCCGCGGTCGCAGGCGGCATCGGCCTGTTCATCGGCTTTATCGGCCTGAAGAACGCCGGCATCGTCGTCGCCAACCCCGCCACCTTCGTGGCGCTCGGCGACCTGAAGGCGCCCGGTGCCGCACTCGCGCTGTTCGGCCTGCTCCTGATCGCGACGCTCAGTGTGTGGAAGGTGCGCGGGGCGATGCTGATCGGGATCGTCGCGACCACCTTGGTCGCCTGGATATTCGGCCAGGTCACGGTGACACCCGCGCCGTACAGCCTGTCCGCGCTCACCGGCACCGCGTTCGCGCTCGACCTGCCGGGCGTGTTCGGGCTGACCGGCAGCCACGGGCTCGGCCTGCTCGAAATCCTGTTCGTGTTCCTGTTCGTCGACCTGTTCGACAATATCGGCACGCTCGTCGCGGTTACCAAGCGCGCTGGGCTGATGGACGCGGCGGGCCGCATCCCCGGCCTCAACCGCATCCTGATGGCGGACGCCGCCGCGACGATCGTAGGCTCGATGGCGGGCACCAGCACCGTCACTAGCTATGTCGAGAGCGCGGCGGGCGTGCAGGAGGGCGGCCGCACCGGGCTGACCGCGATCGTCACCGGCGTGCTGTTCCTGCTGACGATGTTCGTCGCCCCCTATGCGCAGATCGTCCCGCTCGCGGCGACCGCACCGGCGCTGATCATCGTCGGCGGGCTGATGCTGTTGCCGCTGACCGAGGTCGAGTGGGAGGATCCGCAGGCGGCGATCCCAGCGTTCCTGACGGTGGCGATGATCCCGCTGACCTTCTCGATCGCCAACGGCCTCGCCTTCGGGATCACAGCGCACGCCGCGCTGAAACTGCTGCGCGGACAGGCGACCGGCAAGGACTGGTTCCTGTTCCTGCTCGCCGGGCTGTTCGTGGTCCGCTTCGTCTGGATGAGTGCCGCCGCATGAAAATCTGTCTTGCCCTGCTCGCTATCATCGCCTCGCCTGCGATCGCGAAACCGCTCGATCGGACACCGCGCACCGTCGTGATGACCGCCTTCGCACCCGAATGGGAGTCGCTCGCGCATTCGATCGACAAGCCCAAGACGTACAAGCTCAATGGCCTGACGTTCCTCACCGGCACGATGGCAGGCAAGCCCGTACTGCTGATGCAAAGCGGCGTCAGCATGGTGAACGCGGCGATGAACACGCAGCTCGTGCTCGATCGCTTCACGGTCCGGCGCATCGTGTTCTCCGGAATAGCCGGCGGCGTCGATCCGGGCCTGTCGATCGGCGACGTCGTGGTCCCCGATCACTGGGCGCAATATCTCGAAGTCTCGTTCGCGCGCAAAGCCGGCGAAGGCTGGACGCCGCCCGAACCGGCCGATGCGGATGCCCCGAAAAATTACGGCATGATGTTCCCGCGCGGCGTCCGCGTCGGCAATGCCGCCGAGCCGGCACGCCGTCATTACGCCTTCCCGGTCGATCCGGCGATGCTCGCGCTGGCGCGGAAAGTCGCCACCGACGTGACGCTGCGCCGGTGCGTCACCCAGCAGGCCTGCCTTACCGAAACGCCCAAGATCGTCGTCGGTGGCACCGGAGTCAGCGCAGGCGTCTATGCCGACAACGCCGAATTTCGCAGCTATCTCTCGCAGACCTACAAGGCGCCCGTGCTCGACATGGAAAGCGCCGCGGTCGCCCAGGTCGCCTATGCCAACGCCGTCCCGGTGATCGTCTTCCGCAGCCTCTCGGATCTCGCGGGGGGCGATGCCGGCGCGAACCAGATGACGGTCTTCATGACGTTGGCCGCATCGAATTCCGCCGACGTCGTCCGCGCGTTCGTCGCAGCGTTGCCGAACTGAGATGGCGCTGACGACCGTCACCGGCACCAGGGGCATGGTCACCGCGCCGCACTTTTTGGCGGCGGAGGCCGGCCTCGGCGTGCTCCGCGACGGCGGCAACGCGGTCGAGGCGGCGGTCGCCGTCGCGGCGACCCTGGCGGTAGTCTATCCGCACATGACCGGCATCGGCGGCGACGGCTTCTGGCTGATCTGCGAGCCGGATGGCGACGTGCACGCGGTGCACGGCTGCGGTGGCGCCGCGGCCAAGGCGGACCTGTCCCTCTACACGGGACTCGACGCCGTACCCACGCGTGGCCCATTGGCGGCGAACACGGTCGCAGGCACGATCTCCGGATGGGCAGCCGCGTTGGAGCAAACCGGCGGCACCCTGCCGCTCGACCGCCTCGTGCGCGACGCGATCGCCCATGCCGAGGCCGGCGTCGCCGTCACCCCTGGCGGCGCAGCGATCGCCGCCGCCAAGGGCGACGAACTCCGCAATCAACCTGGCGCCTACGCTGCGATCTTCGAGCCCGAGGGCCGCCCGTTGCGCGTCGGCGACCGACTCCGGCAACCGCTGCTCGCGCAAACCCTCCGCCAACTCGCCGCAAACGGCCTCGACGATTTCTACCGCGGGGACCTCGCCGCACGGATCGCCGCCGAGCTGGACGCGCTCGGCAGCCCGGTCGCGCTTGCCGATCTCGCCAGCCACCACGCGACCCGACCAGCACCGCTGACCGTCCGCATAGACGGCGCGCGCCTCTACAACAGCGCACCACCGACGCAGGGCATCGCATCGCTGCTGATCCTCGCGCTGTTCGACCGGCTCGCAGCGAAGGAGGGCGAGAGCTTCGACCATGTCCACGGTCTGATCGAGGCGACCAAACAGGCGTTCCTCTGGCGAGACCGGCATTGCGGCGATCCCGGCTTCATGACCGACGAACCGCAGGCGCTGCTCGACGATGCCGCCGCGCTCGACGCCTTGGCCGCGCGGATCGACCCGACCCACGCGCTCCCCTGGCCGCAACCGCCACAATGGGGCGATACCTGCTGGTTCGGCGCTGCCGATGCCGAGGGCCGCGTGGTCAGTGCTATCCAGTCGACCTATTTCGAGTTCGGGTCGGGCCTCGTCCTGCCGGGCACAGGCGTCACTTGGCAGAACCGCGGCAGTTCGTTCCGCCTCGCCGAGAGCGGCTGGAACGCGCTGAAACCCGGCCGCCAGCCCTTCCACACGCTCAACCCCGCGCTCGCCCGCTTCGACGATGGCCGGACGATGGCGTACGGCACGATGGGCGGCGAAGGCCAGCCGCAGACGCAGGCCGCGCTGTTCACCCGCTATGCCCGCTACGGCAGCGATCTCCAGGCCGCGATCATTGCGCCACGCTGGCTGCTGGGCCGCACCTGGGGCGAGCAGAGCACGACGCTGAAGATCGAGGACGGCCTACCCGCGCCCCTCTACGCAGCACTTGCCGAAGCCGGCCACGACGTCGAACGCGTCGGCCCGCTGACGGCAATGATGGGCCACGCCGGCGCGATCGTCCGCCATGCCGATGGCCGTCTCGAAGGCGCCACCGATCCCCGTAGCGATGGCGGCGTGGCGGCATGGTGACCGCCCTCCCCGGCGGCGCCCGCGCGGTCGCCCGCTGCGACGAACTCGGCGTCGCGCCCTCTAGCGACCTGCCGGACAGCCTCTACCGTGGCTATCTCACCCCCGCCCACCGTGCCGCGCTCGACTGCGTCTGCGCGTGGATGAGCGAAGCCGGCATGCAGGTCCGCATCGACCCCGCCGCCAACCTGATCGGCCGCTACGAAGCCTCCACCGCGGACGCCCCCGCGCTGATCATCGCCAGTCACATCGACAGCGTCCGCGACGGCGGGCGTTACGACGGCCCTCTCGGCATCATGCTCGGGATCGAAGCCGTCGCAGCGCTGCAAGGCCGCCGCCTGCCCTTCGCGATAGAGGTGATCGCGTTCGGCGACGAGGAAGGTTCGCGCTTCCCCGCCGCGATGCTGACCAGCCGCGCGGTCGCCGGCACGCTCGACGCCTCCGCGCTCGACATGGCCGACGCGCACGGCATCTCGGTCGCCGGAGCGCTCGCCGAGATGGACCTGGACGTCGCGAAATACCTGACCGCTGCCCGCAAGCCCGGCACCACGCTCGCCTATCTCGAAGCGCATATCGAACAGGGCCCGCTGCTCGAAGCCGAGGGCCTGGCCGTCGGCACGGTGACCGGCATCGCCGCGCAACTCCGCTACGAGATCACCGTCACCGGCACCGCGGGCCATGCCGGCACCACCTCGATGCCACTCCGCCGCGACGCGCTTGCCGGCGCGGCGGAGATGATCCTCGCGGTCGAGACGATCGCGCGAACCGCCGCCTCCGACCTGGTCGCCACCGTCGGCCGCATCGAAGCGTCGCCCGGCGCCGCCAATGTCATCCCCGGCAGCGTCACGTTCACACTCGACGTGCGCGCAGGCACAGCCGCGCGACGCGACGAAGCCGCCGCCGACATCCTCGCAGCCATCCGTGCAATCGCCAGCAATGATACACCCCACCCTTCCTCGTTCCCCCGCGAACGCGGGGGCCCAGGATTACAGGAGATACCATTCGTGGCTCCTGGGCCCCCGCGTTCGCGGGGGAACAGCGCGCGGGACGACGTGGCCAGCCGCAACCTCGATGTCACCATAACCCTGATCCACGACCTCCCCGCCAGCCCCTGCGACCCCGCCCTGATGGACCTGCTCGACGCCGCCACTACCACCGCCGGCCACCCCGTCCGCCGCCTCGTCTCCGGCGCAGGCCACGACGCCATGGTCATGGCCGCTTTGTGCCCCACAGCCATGCTCTTCATACGCTGCCGTGGCGGCATCAGCCACAACCCCGCCGAACATGTCGACCCCGCCGATGTCGAAATCGCGCTAAAAATCATGTCCGGCTTCATCGACAGACTGGGAGCGTCCCTTGACCCTGCTTGACCCCTTGTTGTTCGGGGAAATCGACCCGCCGCAGCGCCTGCTGATGGGCCCCGGCCCGATCAACGCGCATCCACGCGTGCTGCGCGCGATGGCCGCCGATCTGCTCGGCCAGTTCGACCCCGAGATGACCGCCTACATGAACCAGGTCATGGCGCTCTACCGCCCGGTCTTCGGCACCGCCAACCACTGGACGATGCTGATCGACGGCACCGCGCGGGCCGGGATCGAGGCGGCTTTGGTCAGCCTCGTCACGCCCGGGGATACGGTACTCGTCATCAATTTCGGCCGCTTCGGGTTGCTCCTCACCGAAATCCTCGCCCGCATCGGCGCGGTCGTCGAAACCGTCGAGGCCCCCTGGGGCGAAACCGTCCCACTCGACGCGATCGCCGCCGCAATCGAACGCACCGCCCCCAAGGTCGTCGCCTCGGTCCACGGCGACACCTCGACGACGATGGCCCAACCGCTCGAAGGCCTCGGCGCGCTGTGCCGATCAGCCGGCGCGCTGAGCTATGTCGACGCCACCGCGACCATCGGCGGCATGGAGATCGCGACCGATCGCTGGGGCATCGACGTCGTCACCGGCGGCTTGCAGAAGTGCCTCGGCGGCCCGTCCGGCTCGGCCCCCATCACGATCTCCGACACCGCCGCCGCGCACATCGCTGCCCGCCGCCACATCGAGCGCGGCATCCGTCGCGACGACATTTCTGATGGCGCCGGCCCACGCATAAGCTCGAACTATTTCGACCTCGCGATGATCATGGACTACTGGTCCGACAAGCGCCTCAACCACCACACCGAAGCCACCTCAATGCTCTACGCGGCAAGGGAATGCGCGCGGCTCGCAGTCGGCGAAGGCCTCGAAGCGCGCTTTGCCCGCCACGCCTCGGCCGGCCGCGCGATGACCGCCGGCCTGCGCGCGATGGGCTTGCGCGTGTTCGGCGACGATGCGCACCGGATGACCAACGTCACCGGCGTCCACATCCCCGAAGGCGTGGACGGCGAGCGCGTCCGCACCGCGATGCGCGAGCATTTCGAGATCGAGATCGGCACCGCCTTCGGACCGCTGCAGGGCAAGATCTGGCGGCTCGGCGCGATGGGCTACAACGCGATGAAGCATAAGGTGCTGCTGACCCTGGCGGCGCTCGAAGCATGCCTGAAGGCCGAGGGCTATTTGCTCCCCGACGGCGAGGCGGTGAAGGCGGCGCTCGAGGCTTGGCACGCATGACCCTCGCGCGCGACCTGATCGGCTACGGCGCCACACCACCCGACCCGCGCTGGCCCGGCGGGGCACGCGTGGCCGTACAGTTCGTCATCAACTACGAGGAGGGCGCCGAGAACAGCGTCCTCAACGGCGACGTCGGTTCCGAAGCCTTCCTCTCCGAAATGGTCGGCGCGGCGAGCCACCCGGACCGCGCAATGGCGATGGAAAGCCTCTACGAATATGGCAGCCGCGCCGGCTTCTGGCGCCTCCATCGCCTCTTCACCGAGCGCGCCCTCCTCGTCACGGTATTCGGCGTCGCCAAAGCGCTCGAGACGAACCCGGCGGCGGTCGACGCCATGCTTGCCGCCAACTGGGAGATCGCGAGCCACGGCCTGCGCTGGATCGACTACCAGACCGTCCCCGAAGCCGTGGAACGCGCGCACATCGCCGAAGCCGTCGCGCTCCACACCCACCTGACCGGCACGCGCCCGCTCGGCTGGTACCAGGGCCGCACCTCCCCCAACACCGCGCGGCTGATCGCGGAAGAGGGCGGCTTCGCCTACGACGCCGACAGCTACGCCGACGACCTGCCCTACTGGCAGCACCGACAATTGATCGTCCCCTACACGCTCGACGCCAACGACATGAAGTTCGTGGCCCAGAACGGCTTCACCGAGGGCGACCAGTTCTTCCGCTACCTCCGCGACACGTTCGAGCAACTGCGCAGCGAAGGCGGAAGGATGATGTCGATCGGCCTCCACGCACGCATCGCCGGCCGCCCCGCCCGCGCGCTCGCGCTCGCCAAGTTCCTCGATCACGTCATCGCCAGCGGCGACGCGTGGGTCGCCCGCCGCATCGATATCGCGCGCCACTGGATGGAGGTGCATCCGGCATGATGATCGACGACCCCGTCCTGCTCGCCGAAGTGACCCAGGCGTTCGAAGCCTATGAACGCGCGCTGATGGCCGACGACGTCGCCGCGCTCGACGCGCTGTTCCACGCCGCGCCCACCACCAACCGCTACGGGGTCGGCGAACTCCTGTACGGCATCGACGCGATCCGCGACTTCCGCAAGGGCCGCGGCGGGTCACCCCAACGCAAACTCGGGCGCGTCGCGATCACCGTCTATGGCGATGCGTTCGCCACCGCCGACGCCGAATTCCACCGCGAAGGCAGCGACCGTCGCGGCCGCCAGACGCAATCCTGGGTCAAGTTCGCCGACGGCTGGAAGGTCGTCTCCGCGCACGTGAGCCTCGAAGGGGCGACGCATTGACCGCCGCTGACAAAGAAGCGTTCATCGCCCGCCACGCCGCCCTGTTCGAGCACTCCCCCTGGATCGTCGAACGCGCCGCCGAAGCGCTGCCCTTCGCGGACGTCCACGCCGGACTGATGGCCGCAGTCCACGCAGCCACCCCCGACGAACAGCTCGCCCTGATCCGCGCGCACCCCGAACTCGCCGGCAAGGCCGCGATCGACCGCACGCTGACGGAAGCCTCCACCACCGAGCAAGCCTCCGCCGGTCTCGACCGCCTCACGCCCGCCGAATTCGACCGCTTCCACGCGCTCAACGCCGCGTACCGAGACCGCTTCGACTTCCCCTTCATCATCTGCGTCCGCCTCACCGACAAGGCCGGCATCCTCGCCGCGATGGACCACCGCCTCGCCAACTCCCGCGACGTCGAGATAGCCACCGCCCTCGATCAGATCGGCGAGATCGTCCGGCTCCGACTGGCAGACCTCGCATGATCGGCCTCCCCGCCCTCGAAACGGACCTGGCCCGCCAGCTCACCCTGATCGGCCACGGCGGCGCCGACTGGACCCGCCCCCGCGCGCATCCCGAAGGCCATGTCCACGACGTCATCATCATCGGCGGCGGCCAGAGCGGACTCGCCGTCGCGTTCGGCCTGCTCCGCGAACGCGTCTCGAACATCCTCGTCATCGACGAAAACCCGGCCGGTTACGAAGGCCCGTGGGACACCTATGCGCGGATGATCACGCTGCGCACGCCGAAGGGCCTGAACCCGATCGATTTCGGCGTCCCGGCGCTCAGCTTCCGCGCCTGGTACGAAGCGCAGCACAGTGCCGACGGCTGGGACGCGCTCGACAAGATCCCCCGCGGCGACTGGATGGCCTACCTCCGCTGGTACCGCCGCGTGCTCGCACTCCCGGTTCGCAACGACGCGAAGCTCGACCTGATCGAACCGCTCGGAGACGGCCTCTACCGTCTCCAAATCGTCGGCCAGGCGCCACTGCTCGCGCGCAAAGTCGTCCTCGCGACCGGTATCCAGGGCGGCGGCGAATGGCACGTGCCCGCAATGATCGCCGACGCGCTACCCCGCACGCTCTACGCGCATACCAGCGAACCGATCGACTATGCCGCCCTCGCCGGCAAACGGATTGGCATCCTCGGCGGCGGCGCCTCCGCCTTCGACAACGCCAACGCCGCACTCGAATTGGGCGTCGGCACCTGCGACGTGTTCCTCCGCCGGAAGATCCTGCCGCGCATCAACCCGATCCGCCACATGGAGCGCGTCGGCTTCACCGGCCGCTATCCCGCACTCGCCGACGCGGACAAATACGCGGTGATGGCGGCGTTCCTCGGCCACAACCAGCCCCCCACCAACGACACGTTCGCGCGCGCCTCCGCCAAACCCGGCTTCGCGCTGCACCTCGGCACACCCTGGCTGTCGGTCGCATCCGAAGACGGCAAGGTCCGCGTGACGACTCCCCAAGGCAAGCATGAATTCGATTTCGTCGTGCTCTCGACCGGTCTCGTCAGCGATTCCGGCCTCCGCCCCGAACTGAAGCTGGTGGCCGACAGAATCGCCCGCTGGTCCGACCGCTTCACGCCCCCCAAAGGCGAGGCCAACGCACTGATCGACGCGCACCCCTATCTCGGCCCCGGCTTCGAATTCCTCCCGCGCGGCACCGCCCCGCTCCACGGCCTGTTCGCCTTCAACTACGCAGCACTCGTCAGCCTAGGCCTCTCCGCCTCCGCGCTGTCGGGCCTGCGCACCGCACTCCCCCGCGTGACGAAGGGCATCACCGACCAACTCTTCCTCGACGATCGCGAAGCGCTCGTCGCCGACCTGCTCGCCTATGACGAAGCCGAATTCGTCGGCGAATGGCCCCGTCTCCAGGACACCGCAGCATGACGACCCTCTCCACCCACGTCCTCGACACCGCACATGGCCGGCCCGCCGCGCATGTCGCCGTCCGGCTATCGACCGCGGCGGGCGTCTGGCTGTTCTCCGCCGTCACCAACGCAGACGGCCGCTGCCCCGGCCTGCCCGCCATCAAGCCCGGCCGCTACCGCCTCGAATTCGCCGTCGCCGAGTATTTCCGGGGCCTCGACGTCGCCCTGCCCGACCCGCCGTTCCTCGATATCGTCGCGATCGACTTCGGCATCGCCGACGAAGCCGGCCACTACCACGTGCCGCTGCTCGTCTCGCCGTTCGCCTATTCGACCTACCGAGGGAGCTGACATGACCGTCCGCTTTGTGCTCGATCAAGAGGTAATCGAGCTCGCCGAGGTCGATCCGACCGCCACGCTGCTCGACCATCTCCGCTACCGGATGCGCCGGACCGGCACCAAGGAAGGCTGCGCGGAGGGCGACTGCGGGGCGTGCACCGTCCTCGTCGGCGACCTGGACCACACGCATGACGCGGTGACCTGGCGCGCGGTCAACGCCTGCATCCTCTTCCTGCCGATGCTCCACGGCAAGGCGCTGCTGACCGTCGAAAGCCTCGCGCAGGACGGCGTCTTCACCCCGCTCCAGACCTGCATGGCGGAAAACGGGAGCTCGCAATGCGGCTTCTGCACGCCCGGCTTCGTCATGTCGCTCCACGGCCGCAGCATCGGCGCGACCGGTCACACGCTCCCGGTTGCAGACGTCATCGCGGGCAATCTCTGCCGCTGCACCGGCTACGGCCCGATCCTCGCGGCTGGCGATGCCGTCGAGCCCACGCCGCAGGATGACCAACGGCTGGTCGCCAAGCTGAAGGCGCTGGCCGAAACCGACACCGTCTCGGGCCGCTTCGGCGACCGCCAATGGTTTATTCCGCGCACCACAACCGCGCTCGTCGAACTTCTCGTCGAACATCCTAAGGCACGCCTCGTCGCAGGCGCGACCGACGTCGGCCTATCGGTCACCAAGGGCCTGCAAACGATCGACACGCTAATCTTCCTCGGCGACATTCCGGAACTGGCCCGGATCGAAGACACTCCGGATGGCCTGACGATCGGCGCAGCCGTACGCTACGCCGACGCGCACGACGCCTTCACCCGCCTGCACCCCGATCTCGGCGAACTCACCCGACGCCTCGGCGGTCTCCAGGTCCGCAACGCTGGCACGATCGGCGGCAACATCGCCAACGGCTCCCCGATCGGCGACGGCCCGCCCGCGTTCATCGCACTCTGCGCGACGCTCACAGTGCGCAGCGCCGAAGGCCGCCGGACGATGCCCCTCGAACGCTATTTCATCGCCTACGGACAGCAGGATCTCCGCCCCGGCGAGTTCGTCGAAAGCCTCCACATCCCCCGCCCCGGTCCGGACGACGTCATCCACATCTCGAAACTCGCGCGCCGGTTCGACAGCGACATCACCGCGGTCTGCGGCGCGTTCAAGCTGACCGTTCGCGACGGCCGGACCACCGACGCCCGCATCGCCTTCGGTGGCATGGCGGCAACCCCGAAGCGCGCCGGCGGATGCGAGGCCGCCCTCACCGGCCGCCCCTTCACGCTCGCCACGATCCAGACCGCGATGGATGCGCTCCGCAGCGACTACGCCCCGCTCACCGACGTTCGCGGGTCCTCCGCATACCGCATTGACGCCGCCGCCAACTTGCTGCTCCGCCTCTGGTACAAGGCGCAGGGCGAAACCGTCTCCGTGCTCGACCTGGAATCCGCCGGTGCCTGACCGCAATCCCAAGCCGAGCAACCCGCACGACAGCGCCCGCCTCCACGTCAGCGGCGCCGCGCTGTACGTCGACGACGTCGGCGAACCCGGCGACATGCTCCACCTCGCCTTCGGACAAAGCAGCGAAGCCCATGCCGACATCGCCGCGATCGAACTCGCCACCGTCCGCGCGGCACCCGGCGTCGTCGCCGTCTTCACCGCGTCCGACATCCCCGGCGCCAACAACGTCAGCCCGGTCGCGAAGGACGACCTGCTGCTCGCCGACGGTGAAGTCCTGTACGTCGGCCAGCCGATCTTCCTCGTCGCCGCGACCAGCCAGCGCGCCGCCCGCGCCGCCGCCCGGCTCGGCCAGATCACCTACGAAGCCCGCCCCGCACATCTCACGATCGAAGCCGCACGCGAGGCGAAATCCGAGATCGAACCAGCCCAACGCATGGCCCGCGGCGACGCAGCCGCCGCGCTCGCCAAAGCCCCGCACCACATCAGCGGCAGCTTCGCGATGGGCGGCCAGGACCATTTCTATCTCGAAGGCCAAGTCGCGGTCGCCACCCCCGGCGAAGACGGCCAAGTCCACATCCTCAGCTCGACCCAGCATCCGAGCGAAATCCAGCACCTCGTCGCGCACCTGCTCCACCGCAGCTCCGCCGACATCACCGTCGAGGTCCGCCGGATGGGCGGCGCATTCGGCGGCAAGGAAACCCAGGCCGCCGCCTTCGCCGCCGCCGCCGCGCTGATCGCCGACAAGACCCGCCGCCCCGCCAAATTCCGCTGCGACCGCGACGACGACATGATCCTGACCGGCAAGCGGCATGATTTCGCGGTCGCCTACGACGTCGGCTACGACGACGAAGGCCGCATCCTTGCGCTTCAGCTTCGCCTAGCCTCGCGCTGCGGCGCCACGGTCGATCTGTCGCCCGCGATCAACGACCGCGCGATGTTCCACAGCGACAATTGCTACTGGCTGCCCGATGTCGAGATCGTCTCCGAACGGCTGAAGACCAACACCGTTTCCGCCACCGCCTTTCGCGGCTTCGGCGGGCCGCAAGGCATGCTCGCGATCGAGCGTGTGATCGACGACGTCGCCGCGCATCTCGGTCGCGATCCATTGGCGGTAAGGCTTGCCAACCTCTACGCCCCCGGCCGAGACATCACGCCCTACGGCATGACAGTCGCCGACAACATCGCCCCGCAACTCGTTGCCAAGCTGCGACAAGATGCGCACTATGACGCGAGACGGCAGGAGGTCGACGCCTTCAACGCCCGCAACCGCGTCATCAAGAAGGGCATCGCGCTCACCCCCGTAAAATTCGGGATCAGCTTCACGACGACGCATCTCAACCAGGCCGGCGCGCTGGTCCACGTCTATGCGGACGGCAGCATTCAGATCAATCACGGCGGCACCGAGATGGGCCAGGGCCTCTACATCAAGATCGCACAGATCGTCGCCGACGTCTTCGCGGTGCCGGTCTCGCAGGTCCGCATCACAGCGACGCGCACCGACAAGGTCCCCAACACCTCGGCGACGGCGGCATCGTCCGGCGCCGATCTCAACGGCATGGCGGCGTACAACGCGGCGATGACGATCCGAGACCGTCTGACCGGGTTCCTCGAGCGAACCTTCGACTGCAACGACGTCCAGTTCACCCCCGATGGTGTCGTCGCCGGCCGGGAACATCTTACGTTCGGCGAACTTGCCAGGAAAGCGCATATGGGCCGCATCTCGCTCTCCGCGACCGGCTATTACGCCACCCCCGACATCGCCTACGACCGCGCCGCGCATCAGGGCCGCCCGTTCTATTACTTTGCCTATGGCGCGGCGCTCGCCGAAGTCGCGATCGACACGCTCACCGGCGAGCACAAGGTGCTAGCCGTCGACATCCTCCACGACGTCGGCCGCTCGCTCAACCCGGCGATCGACATCGGCCAGATCGAGGGCGGCTTCCTCCAGGGCCAGGGCTGGCTGACCACCGAAGAACTCGTGTTCGACGAGCACGGCCGCCTGCTCACCCATTCCCCCGCCACCTACAAGATCCCGACCGCCGCCGACCGCCCGCGCCATCTGAATATAACGCTTTGGGACGGCGAGAACGTCCAGCCGACGATCAACCGTTCGAAAGCGGTCGGCGAACCCCCGTTCATGCTCGCCATCGCCGTCTTCTCCGCGCTCAACCAGGCCATCGCCGCGACCGCGCCCGACACCCGCAGCATCCCGCCCCTGAACGCCCCCGCCACCCCCGAAGCGATCCTCCGCGCGATCGCCGGCCACCGCGCATGATCGACTGGCTCATCTGGCTCCGCGACATCGCAGCACACGAACCCGCCGCGATGATCAGCGTCCTCGCCAGCGAAGGCTCCGCCCCCCGCGGCGCCGGCACGCGCATGCTGGTCACCGCGACCGCACTCCAAGGCACGATCGGCGGCGGCCAACTCGAATACCGCGCGATCGAACAGGCCCGAGCGATCCTCGTCCTTCCCGCCGGAAGCTGGCGCATCCAGGATTACCCGCTCGGCCCCTTGCTCGGCCAATGCTGCGGCGGCCGCGTGCGGCTGCTCATCGAACATGTCGATCCCGCTGGTCTCGGCTGGATCCCCGACGCCACCGAAGAACGCGTGCTCGTCTCGACGCTGACGCCCGCCGGGATCGAACGCCGCATCAGCCGCGACGCCATCGCAACCACGCTCTCCGCCAGAGGACCAGCCCCGCTCCCCGGCACGACCTTCGCCGAGGTCGTCGGCCAGCGCCGTCGCCCCGTCTACCTTTTTGGCGCTGGCCATGTCGGGCAAGCCATCGCCCGCCACGCCGCCAATCTGCCCTTTCGTCTCGCCTGGTTCGACACCCGCCCAATCTTCGAAACGATCGACGGCGTCGTGATCGTCCCCGAAGCCGGAATCGCCGCGTGCGTCGCCGACGCCCCCGACGACAGCGCGATCCTGATCCTCACCCACGATCACGCGCTCGATTACCAACTGACCAAGGCCGCGCTCGAACGACCATCACCCGCCTTCGTCGGCCTGATCGGATCCGCCACCAAGCGCGCCCGCTTCGACGCCCGCCTAGACCGCGAAGGCATCCCCGCCGAAGCGCGCGCGCGCCTCACATCCCCCATCGGCATAGCCCGAGTCCCCGGCAAGGAGCCCGACGTCATCGCCATCTCCACCCTCGCGCAACTGCTTCAACTGGGACCCGCATGAAACCGACGCCCTTCCGCCACGCGCTGCGCCTCGCCGGCCTCTGCCTGGCGATCCTCCTGTCCACCGGCCCCGCCACCGCACAGGATCACCGGCGGAAAGTCATCATCGACGACGAGGGGTTCGGGCTCATGCACCTGATGCTGCTCGACGCGCCCGACGTGGACGTCGTCGGCATCACCACCGTATCGGGCAATGTCTGGGCCAACCGCGCGACCGCGCTCGCCCTGCGCGGCGTCGAGATCGCCGGCCGCACCGACGTGCCCGTGGTGCAGGGCGCGACCTACCCCCTGCTCAATTCCGAAGCGCTGACCGATCGCTGGGAGGCGCTGTACGGCAAGCTCATCTGGAAAGGCGCGTGGATGAAGGCGTGGGTCGAGCCGACCCAGCAGGCCGCGCCGCCCTATTACGGCCCGACGGACTCGGTGGTGCTCCCCGGCGGCAACGCGAAGATCGAACCCTCGACCGAGATCGCCGCGTTATACCTGATCCGGATGGTGCACGCGCACCCGGGCGAGATCACGATCGTCGCCGCCGGGCCGCTCACCAACCTCGCGCTCGCGCAACGCCTCGACCCGAGTTTCGCCAGTTTCGCGAAGGAGCTCGTCTATATGGGCGGCAGCCTCAACCCGCGGCAGATGCTCGCGAACACATCCGCCGGCGATTTCGCGCGCGAGTATGTCAACGCTCCGCGCCGCGAGTTCAACATCCGCTTCGATCCCGAGGCGGCGAGCATCGTCCTCCACAGCCCGTGGAAACACATCACGCTCGTGCCCGTAGACCCGACGACCGCCACGCAGTTGAGCCCCGAACTGCTCGCCCACCTCGCCAAGGTCGCCGACCCCGCGGTCGCAAAACTCATCACCGCCATGGAGCCCGGCTTTCCGCTATGGGACGAGGTCACCGCGGGCATATGGCTCGATCCGACGATCGTCACCGCGAAGGAGACGCTGTTCGTCGACGCGGACACGCAGTTCGGTGCGGGCTACGGCGACCTGCTCTCGTGGGATAAGGCCTATCGCCCCGGATTGGGCGAGCAACCCGCCGACGTCGTTCGCGCGGTCGACCCCGCCAAACTGGAGGCCTTGATGACCAAACTCATCGCCAACGCCTCGCACCACGCCAAACGAAAATAGCGCTCACCCGTCCGGGTCGACCGCGGCGTCGATCGAGGCGGGATAGCTCAACTGCGCGAACCCGTTCTCGATCTCGCGCAGCACGATCCCCGCCGCATAGGACGGCGTCCGCGCCGACGCCGTGCACAGCGCCAGGATCATCGGCCGCAGGATCGCATCCGAAATCCGCGTGAACGACAACAGCCCGCGCCGCACTTCGGTCGTCACGTCGATCGAGGTCAGGATGCCGATCCCGACGCCCTGCAGCACCAGCGACGTGATCATCTGGATATTGTCCGACGTCACCGTCTTGTCGACGACCACGCCGGTGATCCCCTCCAGCACCGCGATCTGCTGGCACACCGCAAGCGGCTCGGCCGGCACGATCAGCGCCGAGCCCGCACACGCCGAGAACCGCGCTTCCCGCTCCCGCCCCAGCGGATGCCCGGCCGGCGTCAGCAGCCCCAGCACTACCTCGACGAACGCGCGCACCGTGATCCCGCGAAAGGATTGCGGCTCGAAGAAGATCCCGAAATCCACCTCGCCGCTCAGGATCGCGCTGCGCACCGCATCGTTGTTGAGCACCTTGATGCCGATCGTGATGCCCGGATACTGGCTCTGGATCGTCTGGACGATGCTTGGAATGTACCCCTTCGCCAGCGCGTCGATGATCGCGATGTCGACATGCCCGCGCTTCAGCCCGCGCAGATCCTCGATCCGGGTGCGCACCTCGACCAGGTCCTTCTGCCATTTGAGCCCCGACGCCATCAGGATCTCGCCCGCCGCGGTCAGCCTGAGCCCGGTCGGCAGCCGCTCGAACAGCGGCATGCCCATGTCCGCCTCGACGTTGAGGATCTGGCGATCGATCGCCGACGCCGAGACGTTGAGCACGTCGGCTGCCTTCCGGATCGACCCCAATCGTCCGACCGCGATAAAATAGCGCAGGAATCGTGAAAAGGCGGGCATGGACCACTCTATTTTTTGCAACGGGCTGCGGGATTCATTGCATTTGATAGCCGCAGGTCAAGCCCGTACGCCTTGCGCATAACTATAAAAGTCGGGGGCGGATCGGCGCACCAATGAAACCGAAGCCAGTTCAACGGGCACGGCACTATTGGCGCGGAACATATCTAGGGACGCTGGGGCATCCCTAAATTACGATCAGGGGGACTACCGACAATGCCAGTATTTCAGGGCTTCGGCTCGACGGTCGTTTGCGCACCCCGCGGACGTCTCGGGATGTATCGTCTTGCGTGTGTCGCAAGCCTGCTGAGCTGTACCGCGATAACGTCGCCCGCTTTCGCACAGACCTCCACGACACAGACCCCAGCCGACGAGAGCGCGGAGATTGTCGTCACCGGGTCGCTCGACGCGCTGCCGAACAAGGACGTCGGCTCGATATTCGGGTTCGACAAGACGCTGGTCGAAACCCCGCGCTCCGCGTCGACGATCAGCGGCGAGCAGATCGAGCGGTTCGGCATCACCGACATCTACGATCTCGTCGCGCAGGCGCCGGGCACCTTCACCAACTCGTTCTTCGGCGTCGGCGGCGCGCTCGATATCCGCGGCACGCCCGGCGAGGTCTATTTCCGCGGTGTCCGCCGGCTCGACAATCCGGGCAATTACCCGACGCCGATCGGCGCCTCCGACCGGATCGATATCGTCCGCGGCCCCGCCTCGCCGATCTACGGTCCGTCAAAGACCGGCGGCTACATGAACTTCGTGCCCAAGTCGGCGCGCGTGAAGGGCGGCGCACTGCTCGATCACGCCGAAGGCGAGATCAGCTACACCGGCGGCAGCTGGAACCGAAACGTGCTGAAGGCCGAGGTGCGCGGCCCCGCGCGCGTGATGGGCACCGAATTCGGCTACAGCCTGTACGCCGAGATCGAGGATTCGGGCAGCTATTACCGCAACATGGGCACCAACCAGACGGTCCTCCAGGCGGCGTTCGACAACCAGCTCACCGACGCATTGCGGATCGAATTCGGCGGCATGTACCAGAAATATTCCGGCCAGCAGAATGGCGGCTGGAACCGGCTGACGCAGGATCTGGT
The DNA here is from genome assembly GCF_049472435.1 of Sphingomonas sp. 4RDLI-65. Lineage (NCBI taxonomy): Bacteria > Pseudomonadati > Pseudomonadota > Alphaproteobacteria > Sphingomonadales > Sphingomonadaceae > Sphingomonas > Sphingomonas sp. 4RDLI-65. The sequence goes on from NZ_JBCEBT010000001.1 coordinate 50,293, forward strand.
CGATAATGGCACCTACATCACCGGCTCGGCCAAGCCGCTCGATACCAACGGCGACGGCCAGCTTTCGCCAGCGGAATTCACCGCGGTCGGCAATTTCTCACCGTTCGGTGGCTTTGGCTGCGGCGGCAACGTCACCGCGGCCTCGATCACCAACGCCTGCTTCAACACACTCACCGCCGCAAATGGCACGGGCCCGAGCAACTATCTCGCACTCCAGAACGTCGGCACCACGAAACTCAGCCGCAAGAACGTGCTTACCGGCGAAAACGACTTCCTCAAGAACACCGCCAAGACCGGCTATTTCGACATCATCTTCGACGGCGGCAACGGCTTCGAGATCAAGAACCAGCTGTTCTACGATGGCTACAACAACGACAACGAGAACGCGTACGGCTTTTCGCAATTCCACGATTCCTGGGTGATCGAGGACAAGATCGTCGTCTCCAAGGCGTTCAAGACCGACGTCGGCAAATTCTCGTTCCAGGTATCGCCATCGATCCGCTACACCGATTTCCTGCACGGCGAAGACTTTGATTTCGAGTATTTCCACCGGGTCGACCTGACGCAAGGCTACACCCCACTGTCCGACCGTCTGCTGTCGACCGAGTGCGACTGCAATTACACCAATTACGTAAAGGGCCATTATACCGACTACGGCCTTGCCGGGCTCGCCGATCTCGACTTCGACTTCGGTCTCGATCTGGTGCTCGGTGCGCGTTACGACGTCATCGACGCCAAATCGACGATCGATCCGACCAAGGTCCGTGTCGTTCCCGCCGTCCTGACCGGAACCGGCAGCACCGGCGCATGGTCGTGGACCGCCAGCGCGTCGTACAAACTCCCGTTCGGGCTCATTCCCTACGTCACCGCGTCGCGCCAATCGACCGTGGTCGCCGGCCAGGGTGCCGAAATCGCCGTCGCAGACGTGATAGGCGAGAATTTCGTCGCCGCGTCGAAGCTCTACGAAGGTGGCCTCAAGGGCAGCTTCCTCGACGACAAGCTCTACGCGGCGGTCTCGGTCTACAAACAGACGCGTACCGATCACAATGTCCAGTCGGCTACGGTCAACCAGTCGGTCGAAACCCGGGGCCTCGAGGCCGAAGCCCGCTGGGCGGTCGACAAGCACCTCTTCATCACCGGCGCCTATACGCGGACCAAAGTCTACAACCAGACCTTCCTCGATGCCGGCACCGCGTTCAGCTTCTTCGGGATCGAGGATCTGGTCAACGTCACCGATCCTACGCTGTTTCTCGGCGGCCAACCCGGTGGCCTCGTCCTGATCCCCGACAAGGAGGCGTCGCGCCGTCAGGGCATCCCGACCAATCTCTATTCGGCGACCGCCAGCTACGCGTTCGACAACGGCATCGCGCTGACCGCCAGCGTCGTCCAGGTGGATTCGGTGTTCTCGGGCCAGTCGCGCGTGGTGAAGCTGCCGGCCTACACGCTCGTCGATCTCGGCGCCTCGTTCCAGAAGGACAATTGGCTGTTCCGCGTCGTCGTCAAGAACGTGACGGACACGACCTATTACCGCGCCAACTTCACCGAATTGTTCGGCAGTACGATCGTCCTGCCGGAGCGGCCCCGCAGCTTCCAGGGCTCGGTCATCTACAAGTTCTGACGATAGCGCTTCGCTCGCAGGCGAGAAATGCCTGCGTGGCGATCGTATCGAGGGGCAATCGCTATGGACCGATGCGGCAGCCTAGGATGGCCGATATGTAGTTGATGGGCGCATGGTCGGCGAGTCCGCGAAAGGGGGCGGTGTTCCAGCTGACCACCCGCCGAAATGCTCGCCTCGCACGGATCTGGTCGCGGCACAGCATCACCGGACCGAGAGCGTCCCCCAAGTGAACATGGCCGGTCGCGTCGATATAGCGAAGGCCGTCGAGATGACGATAGCCGATTGCCTTGGGCGGCAGATGCGCGACGAGATCGGTACAATCGACATAGCGCCGCATCGTGCGCCCCTCCCACGCGGTGGCAAAGGCGGCGTCGCCGACCCGCGGCGATCCGAACGTGACGAGGTCGGCGTCCCGATGTCGTGCTGCGAACAATGTCGCCATCGCGGCGCCCAGGCTGTGCCCTGTCACCGTCAGTTGCACGATCCGCCGGTCCGCGATCCAACGGTCGACCTGCGGCAAGAGACCGAGCAGCGCGTCGTTGAAGCCGCGATGGACACGACCCGCGCCGGTCCATGACACCGGCAGCGCCCGCACATCGCTCAGCACGTCCCGCAACGAATCCGGCTGCGTGCCGCGAAATGCGATGATCGCGTGTCCGTCGGCGCGGAGTCCGGCAAAGCCCTGGCCATCGAGCCCGTGCGCACCATTCCTGCTGCCATCGCTGAAAAAACCGACGTCGCGATAGCCCAGAGCGCCAACCGCATCGGCGACAACCGTGCGGTACGCACCGTCTCGTTCGAACCGGACATAGGCAAGCCGGGAGAATTCGCCCGCAACGGCATCATCGGGCCATGTCTTGTCCATCCGCAACTGGGGACGGATCTCCGGATGGAACACCGCCGCGCTGGTCGGATCATACGCGATCCGCACCCGCGGGGCTGACGCGATCGCCGCCGTCGGCACCGTGGCTTGAGTCGGAATAGCCGTCAGGACCAGTTCCGGTCGTGATCGCGGTGCGCATCCGTCAGCCCGTTGCGGAAGAAGCGCTCGTAATAGTCGAGCTCCAGCTTGTGGACCTGCAGCCACACGCCGGGGACATGGATCGTGTCGACGTGCGCGGGAAAACGACCATGCGTATCGTAGATATAGTTGCAGATGTCGCGCGCGCACGCGATCACGTCGTCGGGATATTCGCTGGCGTCGCGCAGATAGGCATCGGCATAGCCGGGCTTGTAGATCCGGTCGAACACCGTCTTGTCGCGGTAGATACCTTTCGCGCCGAACTTGCCGGCCATGACCGCGTCGACTGCCTCCGCCATGCTGTCGTAATAGGGCGGGCAGCTGCCCTTGATCAGATGCTCGCCCTTGTGGCGCAGACCGACCGGGTGCGCGCGCAGGTCGGCATATTTGGGCAACGGCACCTGCCAGCGGAGCATGTCAGCGAGCTTCCATTTCGGCGTGACGAAATCGAAGCCCAGCATCGCGCCGTAGGTCTTGCGGAACTTGGGATCGCCGAGCAGCACCGGCGGCGACATCGCCGCGTGCAGCCACGCCCCCAGCCCCATCGCCTCGGCGGTCAGCACCATGTTCTGAAGGATCAGGTCGGCCTCGATCTGCGTCCGCATCTGCGCGATCGTGCCGAGCGGCACCTTGATGTCCTTGTTGAGGAAACCGTTGGCGACCCATTTCTTGACGCCCGCCATCCGGTAGAAATTGCGATCGTCGACCAGCGTCGGTCGCGCACCGTCGGGCTGCGTCAGCAGGTACATCAGACCGTTGATATATTGGTGCGACAGGTCGACCACCGGGAACAGGATCGTCGTGCCCGGCAGGTTGGACAGGAAGCGGTTCGAATCGAGATAGGCGGGGAAGTCGCGCTGGCCGTCGGGCACGTCGAGCCGGTGATCGAGCAGCTTCACCTTGCTCTGCGCCGCGCGCTCCAGCAGCACCGTCTCGCTGAAGATCGTATCGGGCGCGGGCGGCAACTTGCGCAGGAAATAGGTCCCGCTGTCGTTGATCAGGAAAAAATGCGTGCCCTGCGCATTGTCCGGACTGCCCGCGGTCCGTCCGGCCATGTTGAGGTTGGGCTTGGCCATGATCGGCTTGCCGTTGCGCGGATCGTTGAACGGCCGATCGGGCATGGTCAGCCCGGTGCATCCCGTCATCGCGATCAGCACCGCCTCCTCGAGCGCACCCAGCGGTTCGCGTTGGTGCGGGCTCTTGTAGCTCATCGAGCCAGCCGAGACGTCGCTGCCGCGGCTCACCCGGTGCGTACGGCGCTGCCAGATCGTCTCCAGCAGCGGGCGATCGAGCAGCGCACGCAGACCGGCGTGCGGGATTTCCGGAGCGTCTGTCATGTCATGGCTTTCGTGACGGCACCGGGCGCCACGGCGCGAACGCACTCGCGTCGCGCGGCAGCGTCGCGGCCAGTTCGGGGCAATGGCGCAGGATGACGCTGGTCATCGTGTTGCGTTCGATCCAGTCCATCCCGAACGGCGAATAGATTTCGGGCCGAAAATCGACCGTCAGGAAGCGATCGCTCTGCAATCGTCGCGACGCCATCAGGATGAAGATCCGGAACGCGGTATCGGAAAAGCCGAACCCGGTCGGCACCGGCTCCGCGAACAGCCCGACCATCGTGTCGACCTCGTCGATCGACCGGTAGACATCGCGCAGTTGCCGGACGGTTTCGGGATCGTCGGTCAGATCCTTCCAGCGCGTGATCCGCGGCTTGTGCAGCCCGGCGCGAAAGTCGTTGTAGCGTGGCACGCCGCGCCGCCGGGTGCGGACGAGGTCGACCACCGCCAGGTCGATCATCTCGCCATCGCGGTCGAAGCTGCGCAGCGCGTCGGGGTAATTGTGCAGCGTGATCGCGCCGGGATGCGCAATGCCGAACGAATACAGCGCGTTGCCGAGCCCGACCCTGCGCATCTCGTCGTCTGCGGTACGACCCTGGATATCGGCGAAGCTGCGCGTGCCGATATGGCCACCGCCGCGATGATCGTAGAACGCGTAATCGTCGGGGATCAGCGGGTGAAGCCGATAGACCGTGGCGAAATCCTCGGTCAGGCAATAGGGCGCGCCATGATGATCGGGCATCGTCTTGGGGATGCCGACCCCGGATCCCGCATCGAGCAGCCAGAGCCCGCCTTTGGTCAGCCAGTCGTTCGCCGGTGGGCCGTTCCAATTGTTCTTCAGCGCGGTGTCGATCGCCTTGGTGGCAAGGATCGCGGGCGTCCACTCGACGGTGTGGATCTTGGCGATCAGCGCCGACACGATCAGCCGCGCGGTGTGATAGACGCGGTCGTCGGTCCAGATCGGGTAATGCCGCTGCAGCTCGTCGCACAACAGATTGTGCTCGCGCGCGAACAGCGTGTGGAGCGCGCTCAAGCCCATCCACCAGCTCTGGTTGAAGCCGGTGATGTCCATGCCGTTGAGGTCGGTCGGCAGATAGCCATCGGGGAGCCGTAACCTGGCCCCCTCGCGGAGCGCGGTCGCCTGGGTCAGCGTCGCGCCATAGACCTCCGATCCATCCCACCAATGCGACGCCTGGTTGGCGAAGACGCGCTGGATGCCATCCGGCGTCTCGGTCGATGCGACGTTGCCGGCGACCCGCATCGTATCTTCCAGCGGACCGTCAGGGGTATTCCTCCAGCGCGGCGTGCCCGGCGGCAGGGGTATGCGGACGTCCTTCTTGCCGAGCGCGAGGCGTTCGTGATCGACCCAGTCATGGACCTGGAACTGGATCCACGCCGCCGCGAGGATGTTGAGCGACCGCGCCGGAATGAACGCCTCGCGCTTGAGCAGGACGTCGCTGACGGTGATCGGGTTCGGCGTGTCCATCAGGTCGGGGCGGTAATCGGGTTTCAGATTGCGCCCGAACGGTTGCCCGACCGATCCCATCAGCGGCTTCGACAGATCGTTGCCGACCCCGTCGAAGCTGCGCGCCAGACGCGCGTCCTCGTCGGGTGCCGGCGGGGCCGGCCGCGCGACCGGCGGCGCTTCGGGTGTGTCGGTATCGATCAGATTGTCGCGCCGCAGGACGAAGCGAAACATGTCGAGATTGAGCAGGCTCGCGGCAAGCGGCAGCTTGTGCCATGCGACGAACCGGTTGATGCCGCGGAAGACCATGCGCGCCGCCCCGGTCGAGAGCGTGTTGCGGCGTGGCGGGTCGGCGTGCCAGCGGAGCGACTGGCGGTGCGCGGCACTTGCGTCGTAGACCGATTTGCGCGCGCGGTTGAGGTTGCCGAGCGGGCGGAACTCGTCGGTGGTGTTCCACGGATTGAACGACAGCCCGTCGATCGCCCGCGATTCCGCAAGCGCCACCGCGCCATTCGTCTCGTTCGCCATGCCGCCCGGCAGGCGGATCGTCGCGACCGGCACGAACGCGCTGTCCCGCTCGCGCCACGGGATCGCGGTATCCTCGATCGGCGTGGTCGCCTCGTCGACGAACCGCTGCACGCACAGCTCGAACACGATATCGTCATGAGCCAGGCGCCGGACCGCCTCCTTGCCAAGATACCCCGGATCCTTCGCGACAGGATCGGGTGCGGGCGGAGCGTTCGACGCGGGCCTGATCTGGAAACGGACGGCTTCGCGGCCCCAGCACATTGCGCCGCGGCTCCAATAGGTCTCGAGCGCGATGCTGCGGACCACCCGCTTGCGCGCGGCACCGACGTTGCGCAGCATCCGCACCGTCTCGGACGGGCCCTCGGCGGCGATCAGCCCGATCAGGCCGAGCAGCCGTGACACCGAACCACCCGCGGTCGCCTTTGCGAAGCGGACGAACTGACGGGCATTGCGCGCATGCGACACCGGATAGTTGGTGGCGAGCAGATCATGCTGCTCGCCGTCCGATACGATTATCCGCACTGCGATGCCGCGCAGATCGGGCTTGTAGTCGGGCGTCGCGTGATTGGCGGCGTTCGAGATCCGGACGATCGCGTCGTAGCGCGCGCCGGGGTGTGCGAAACCAACCACCAGATCGTCGGGCATCGTATCGAGGAACGTGATCTTCGCACGCTCGACTCCGAGCAGCGCCTTGGCGTGGAAGGCGCGGTCGATCGCGCCGCCGAACGCCTTCCGCGCCTTGATCTGGGCGCGCATGATGTCGATCGCGAGCCGCTCGGTCTCCAGCCGCTCGGCCTCCGCGCTGCCGCCCGCATAGGTTTCGCTCCAGCTCACCATGCCCTGCCCCCCGGTTCGCGGCCCTCAGTCCTCACGAAAACGCTTCTCGACACGTTCGACGATCCCCGCGATCACGCCCTGCGGCGAGGTGCCGTAATGCGGCACCGCCCAGCGCGTGATGTGCGCGTCGATCACCGAGGGTTTTCCCGACGCCAGCGCAGCGGCAAAGGCCGTCTCGAACCCGTCCTCGTCGTCGACGGTGTAGCCGTCCGCGCCGCACGCCCGCGCATAGGCCGCGAAGTCGGGGTTCTGGAATTCGACCAGCCCGGTCTCCCGGTATTCGGTGAGCTGATAGATCTTGATGAGCTTGAACTGGCCATCGTTGAAGATGATCCAGATCACCGGCAGGTCATGCTCGACCGCGGTCATCAGCTCGAAGCCGGACAGCGAATAACACCCGTCGCCGCAGCCGACGACGACCTGGCGATCCGGGTGCGCGAGCTGTACGCCGATCGCGCCGTTGGTATGCCCCGCCATCGGGCCGAACGCGCCGGGCTTGCGGAAATGCTGGCCGTCTTCGAGCTCGATATAATAGCCGAACCAGGCGAGATGCGCACCGGCATCGGCGAGTACGATCGCGCGCGGCGGCAGCATCCGGCCGACGATCTGCGCGATCCGGCCGGGGTGAACCGTGCCGGGGACGGGAAGGATCGTCCGATATTCATAGTCGCGACCATCGACCGTGGGAGCGGCGCGCGGACCGACCCGCGGGTCCAGCGCCACAGTCAGCGCCTCGATCGCCAGTCGCGCATCGGCGACGATCGCGTGATCGGCCTTGTAGACCTTGTCGATCTCGATTTCGGAAATGTTGATGTGGACGAGCTTGCGGTCTTCGAACAGGTCCGCCCAGTAGTTGAAGGTCGCGTGCTGGTTGAACGCGTTGCCGATCGCGACGACCACGTCGGCGGCCAGGAACGCCTTCCAGGCGCTGGCATGGCCGCTGTCGCAGAATACGCCGATCGAGAGCGGGTGGTTTTCATCCAGGATACCCTTGCCGTCGAGCGTCGTCAGCAACGGGATCTGGAACCGTTCTAGGAACAGGCGGATAGCCGTCCCCGCGCCGCTGCGATGCGCGCCGAAGCCGACCAGCGCGACCACCGACTTGCCCTTGGCGAACGCGTCCGCGAGCATCGTCGCGACATCCTCGACGCGCGCCGGGTCGGGTGGACACGACCTGACCGACAGCACGATCGGGCGATAGTTGGTGACATCGTGGCCGGGCAGGCCGAACTCCCCGGGCACCGCGATATGGACCGGCCCCGGCCGCCCGTCGAAGGCCAGGTTTACCGCCTGTTCGAGGATGTCGCAGGTCTGGTCCGGATGGTCGATGATCCAGCTGCCCTTGGTGCAGGCCGCGAACATCGCCTGCGAATCCGGCGTATTGTTGAGCCCCGACGTCTCGTTCAGCGACCCACGGCCGCGCCAGTTGCGGTTGGCATAGCCGGTGATCGCGAGCATCGGATAGGAATCCGACATCGCGATGCCGAGCCCCGAGATCAGGTTGAACGCACCCGGCCCCGCGGTCGCCCAGCATACGCCGAGCTGGTCGGAGAACATCGCCTGCCCGCATGCCATGAACGACGCCGCCTGTTCGTGGCGGGTGATGATGCCGCGGATCTTGGTCGAATGCTTGAGCGCGATCATCATGCCCGTTGCGGTCTCGCCAGCGCCGCCATAGGCCGCGGTAACGCCGATGTTCTCGAGGCCGGCAACAATCGCTTCGAACACGCGCATCCCTGCCCCCTCTATTGCCCATACGACGAACTATTCGGTGAGTCCTGATTCCGAACTTAGCGTGTTAGAGCTTTATCCAATCGAGTCGGTCAAGTGGCATAGACTCTTCATATCCAATACGGACCAATATTGAGTAGATCTTCGCTTGAATAAGAGCAGTATGAATACTGCATTTACATAACATCTCTTCTTCACCGTTCATGGGGAGTGGCGACGATGTCTGATCCGGGCTGGCCGTCCAATGCCGAGGACGCGGCGATCGACCAGCGCGAGCGAGACCTTGTCGCCGAACGCAGAGCAGTCTGGGGCGCCGCCGGGGGCGCGGCCAGCGCGCCGCCGATCGGCCTCGCGCTGTCGGGCGGCGGCATCCGCAGCGCGACCTTCAGCCTTGGCGTGCTGCGCGAGCTGTCCGCGCTCGGAGCGCTGACCCGGTTCGACTATCTCGCGACGGTGTCGGGCGGAACCTATGTCGGCGCCTTCCTGGGCGGACTGTTCGTCGCGCGTCGCACCGGAACCGCGATCATCGCGCCGAGCCAGTCCCCGCCGGCCAGCGGAGACGCCGATCCGCTCGGCACCACCGATGCGCACAAGGCGATCCGCCTGCTCCGGCAATCGGGACGCTATCTCGCACCGAGCGGCACGGTCGACTATTGGTATGCGTTGGCGATCCTGATCCGCAACTGGATCGGGCTGCACCTCGTGCTCGGGTCGATCGTCTTCGGCCTCGCGCTGGCCGGCGTCTGGCTCCGTGCCGCCGTCGCGCACGGTCACGTGATCGTCGCTGCGGGCGGCTCAGCGGGCGGCACAGCGGACACCCTGAGCAAGGTCGTCGCCTATGTGCCCGATATCGGCGTGCTACCGTCGCTGACGATCTTGATGTTCGCGATCGCGACGGCGTTCGGCTGGGCCTATTGGCTGACGCGGCGCGACATCGGCGGCGGGCTCGCTAATGCCGGTGGCGCGGTTGCGGCGTCGGTCGTGATCGTACTCCTGTGCCTCTGGGATTCGGCCAGCCTGCAGTCACCTGCCAGCCTGAAATCACTTGTCGCCTATATCGATGCCGCGCCGATCGCGCGGAGCATCGGCGCGATCGGGCTGGTGGCGCTCGCGACTTGGCTGTTCGGCTCGGTGCGCGCGATGAGACGGGGCGACGGCAGAGATCTCGAACAGGCCTGGGATGCGCAGCGATTGTGGATCACGCGCCGCCAGTCGACCCTGTTGCAGATCGCGGCCGCGCTAGCCGCCTTCGCGCTGGCCGATCGTGCCGCCTTCGCACTGGCCGGCTGGATCGCAAAGGACGGCAACGGCTGGAAACTCGCCGCATCGCCGGTGCTGGTCACCGGGCTGGTCACCGCGGCGCGAACGCTGTTGTCGCGCACGGCCATGCTGGGCACCTTCGCGCGTGGCCCTTTCGCCAAGCTGGCCAACCGCTTGCTCATTCCCGGGCTCGCGACGGCGCTCACGCTGTCGGTGGTCGCGTTCTGGGGGACACTGGCCTATGTCGTGACGTGGCCATTTGCGGCAGATCAGGCCGGTTCCTTGGGCAGAATACCGCTTTTGAACGCGTTTCTATCGCGTGGCGGGGTCATCTCCGCCGACGTGGCAATCCCGTCGCCCGCGCTCGTTTGGCTAAAGAATCTCGCTACAGCCCGCCCGCTGGTGATCGCGACGATCGTCGCGCTGGTCGCGGCGCTCGGCATTCGCAAGACGGTGAGCTTCCTCAACCTTTCCTCGCTCGCGACATTTTATGCCGGGCGGTTGCGCCGCGCCTATCTCGGGGCGGGCAACCGGGCCCGCTTCGGCGCAGGCATTGCGATCGAAATCGGCGATTCCGGCGACGACATCGACCTCGCGGCCTATTTCCCGCACCGGTCGTCGGGCGCCCCGCTCCATCTCATCAGCGTCACGTTGAACCAGACGCGAGGCCGCGGCTCGAACATCGTCCAGCACGACCGTCACGGCCGCAACATGACGCTCGGGCCCGCCGGGATCAGCGTGTCGCTGGATGACGGCGCACGCTCGCTGATCCCTTACGATAGCGCGACGACGCAGGTCGAACGGCTGCCGCTATCGGCCTGGATCGGCATTTCGGGCGCATCCTTCTCCACCGGGATTGGCGCGCGCACTGGCTTCGGGCTGACCACGCTCGCGGGGCTCGCCAATGTCCGCCTCGGCTATTGGTGGCGCGCTGGCGATCCCAAGACCGACCAGAGCGTGCAGTCCTATCTGCTCGACGAGATCCGCGGGCGTTTTGCAGGGACCGACACGCGCCGCTGGTATCTGTCTGACGGCGGTCATTTCGACAACAGCGCGGTATATGAACTGATCCGACGCCGTCTGCCGTTCATCCTCGCCAGCGACAACGGGCAGGACGAGCGCTATGGCTATGAGGATCTAGCGACGCTGGTCCGCAAGGCGAGGATCGATTTCGGCGCGGAGATCAGCTTCCTCGATGCCCCCGCGCTCGATGCCGCGCTAGGGGTCGCACTCGAAGCCAATGCTCGCCCGGTCACCTCGCCCGCCTCACGCCCAGGCACCGCGTCCGGAACTCCACAAAGTCCAGGCGAGGACAATCTTGTACGACGCGCATTCGGTACCTTGCGGCAGATCGGCGGCGACGAACCGGCCGCCCCTCATGCGGTCGCGGCGCTGGCAACGATCCGGTATCACGATGGCAGCATGGGCACGCTGGTACTGATGAAGCCGCGGCTGACGGGCGACGGCCCCGCCGATCTCGTCCGCTACAAGAGCGACAATGTGAATTTCCCGCAGCAGGCGACGATCGACCAGTTCTTCGATGAGGCGCAGTGGGAGAGCTATTATACACTGGGCCGACTGGTAACCCGCCTCGTCATGGCGCCGCGTGACGGGCGCTGGTCGCCCGGCGAACTGGTGCCGCTCGGCGCCGTCTAGGCCGGCCCACCGCCTGATCGGGCAGCCAATCCTGGCGGTGGTGCGGATAGATCGCCGGTCTAGTGAGATCGCGACGCCACACACCCTGCGCAGTTGCCCAGACTGCAAGCTCCAGGATCGCGTACCTTCCCGGAATGCAGCGCTTTTGACCACGCCGGGCGCTGGATCGCACGCCGCGACGGTCTGGCGAACGCAAGCGCGCTTGGCATGGATATCGGCCTGCCGCGCAGTCCTGACCATCGCGCGGCATAGCCGGATCAAACTGTAATTCGCCCCCCTACCCGCGATCGTCTCGACCAGCAGCGTCCTTCATAACGTCATGCGGACCGACGCGCGCACTGTGCGCGGTGCGCCGGGAAATACCCAGACCGGGCTGTACGAACTCATCGCGTATTTTTCGTCGAACAGATTGTCCGCCTCGACCCGCAGCGTCATGGTCGTGGTGACGCCGATCTCGCCCGCTAGTTTCGCCTTGGTGTAGGCGGGCAGGCGCAGCCCGCTGGTGTCGATCGCGCCGGCCCGGTCCCCGACATAGGTCGCGCCGGCACTGATCGACCATTCGGTGTCCCAGCCGGTCGGATAGCGCCCGACCACCAGCAGCGTACCCGAGTGCTTGGCGACGTTCAGCACCGCCGGTGTCGCGAATGTCGCGTCGTCCGCGCTGGCGTCGATATAGGCGTAGTTCGCGACGACCTGCCACCTTCGCGCGAGATCAACGGACGCATCGAGCTCGACGCCGCGGCTGGTGAGCGATCCCACCGGCGCGTTGAAATTGGCATCGAGCGGATCGTTGGTCAGGATGCCGCGCTTGACGATATCGAACACAGTCGCCGTGGCATTGATCCCGGCCCAGCGACCCGCAACGCCGATCTCGTATCCCGTCGCATTTTCCGGCCCGAACGCCTCGCCGGTACGCCCGGTCCCCGAATTGAGCAGGAAGGATTCACCCCAATTGGCGTGCACCGCGATCGTGTCGGTCACGCGGTAGCGCGCGCCAACACGGAACTTGACGGGCTCGCCGGTGGTCGCGGTGGCGATGCCGGTCAGGTTGCGGCGCAATTGCTGGCGATATGCATCGAACCGGATGCCCCCTGTCACGGTCAGCCGCTCGGTGAGATCCCACATATCCTGGGCATAGACCGTGACGACCCGGCGTTTCTCGCGCTGGTCGATCGACGGCAGCAGCGGCTGTGCGATACCGCCATACACCGGGTCGAACACGTCGATCGCGTAAGGAAACGCCGCGGTTGGATTGCTGCGATTCAGCAGTTCGAGATAGTCGAGCGTATAGCCCTTCACGCCGATGCTGGGATGATGGAGACCGAGCGCGTCGAACCGTCCGGCGAGCTCGATCCGCGCCGACAGATCGGTCGCTTCGTAACCGCGCTCGCGTCGCTGCCGCCACAGGATGCGGTCGTCGACCAGGCGCGACTGGTCGCTCGAGAACCCGCGCAGCGTGCTGTTCCGCCAGACGATGCCACCGTTCAGCGACCATTCGCCACCAAGATCATGCTCGCCGGTCAATTGCAGCCGCGTGTTGCGCGCGTGGTGGTCGCCGTCGCCGGGTTCGCCAAAGAACCGACTCCGCGGCAGCGCGAGCGCATCGCCCTCCACCGCGGGCACGCCGCGATCGAAGGGCGAATCGAAGCGCGTATATTCGGCGAGCGCGATGATCCGGGTGCCGGCCTGCGGCTGCCAGGTCAGCGAGGGCGACACGGTACGCCGCGACAGGCCGACGAAATCGCGATAGCCGTCGCTGTCCTCCGCTGCGACGACGATCCGGCCGGCAATCGTCGACGTCAGCGGCCCGGTGACGTCGAGTTCGCCTCGCCTGGTATCGAACGACCCATACAGCAGCGTAACCTCGGCATGGGGTGTAAACCGCGGCGTCTTGGAAACGATGTTGACGCGACCGGCAGGATCGATGTCGCCGAAGACCGCCCCCGCTGGACCCTTGAGCACCTCGATACGCTCGGTCGTCGCCGGATCGCGCGGCGGCGCCAGCCCGCGATTGGCGAGGAAGCCGTCGACATAGGATTCGGCGCCGCCATCGGGCGTGCCGAGAAAGCCGCGGATCGCAAAATTGTCGATAAAGCCGCCGCGGTTGTTCTGCTGGCTGATGCCGCTGAACAGCTCCAGCGCATCCGACAGGCGATAAGTGCCGTTGGCGACCAGCAGATCGTGTTCGAGCGATCGGCTCGACTGCGACATGCGCCGGGTGATGAGGTCGGATCCCAGCGTCGCATCACGCGGCGCCCCCGTCCCGAGCACGACGATGTCGCCATGATCGTCTTCGACGGGATGAGGATCGACACGGGCAGATGGATGATCGACCGTTGCCCGAGGAGCCCCCCGCGGAAGCGTGGCAGTTGCGGAAGCCGCTGCATCTTGCGCGATGGCTGCTTCCGACAGGCAGAGCGCAATCAGCGGCAGGCACGTCGCGGCGATGCGCGTCAGTGCTCGGTTGGAGCAGGTCGTCATGCGGTTTCCCCCGGTTGTTGCGACGCCCTTAACCGCAACGCGTTTAATGATACAACATATCTTTGAGCTGATAGGTCAGGATGCTTGCCGCGCGGTCGGCGTCCGGGGATCAGAATCGGGTGCCCACGCGGAACGGGACTACTGCGACCCGCAATTCCGCCGTCGCAGCACATGCTGGAGGGCGGACAATGCAGGCCTTCGAGGGCGGAGCAACGCTGCTGCTCCTATGCTCTCCCTCACCTTCGACGGCGATTTTGGCCTCGGCGATGGCGACGGCTCGATGCGGAAAAAGCCAGACTTCAAGGCGATAGCGCCGCATAAGCCCTCGCCGGGCTGCATGCGTCGGAGCGCGATCATCCTCGACCGTCGCCAATGCCTGCTTTTCTTGCGGCGCACGATCCGACAGGATGCGGAAATCCGATCGGCAGGGGGAACGCGAAAATGACATCAAACACTGCGATGCAGGCTTTGCGCCTGTGTGCCTTGCTGGCCCTGTCGCCCGCGTCACAGGCTGCGCAGGCGGCTGATCCCGCGACCGCCCGGGCCACCATCGACGCGCGGATCGAGCAGGATTACCCCGCGCTCGACACGCTGTACCGCGATATCCATGCGCATCCCGAGCTCGGATTTCAGGAAACCCGGACGGCGGCGTTGCTGGCGAAGCGGATGCGGGCGCTGGGCTTCACGGTAACGGAAAAAGTCGGCAGCACCGGGCTGGTCGCGCTCTACAAGAACGGCGCCGGGCCGACCGTAATGGTCCGCACCGAGCTCGACGCGCTGCCGATGGAGGAGAAGACCGGGCTGCCCTATGCGAGCCGTGCGCAGGCCGACTATGACGGCAAGACGACGTTCGTCGCGCAGAGCTGCGGTCATGACGTGCACATGACGGCCTGGGTCGGCACCGCCCAGGCATTGCTGGCGATGAAGGCCCAGTGGAAGGGCACGCTGATGTTCGTCGCGCAACCCGCCGAGGAGCAGGTTCAGGGCGCCAGGGCGATGATCGACGATGGGCTGTTCACGCGGTTCGCCAAGCCCGACTATGGCTTTGCGGTGCATGTCGGGTCGAACGAAGCCGGCACCGTATTGGTCAAGGACGGCGTCGTCAGCTCGAATTCCGACACCGTCGAGATCGTCTTCAAGGGGCGCGGCGGGCACGGATCCATGCCGAGCGCGACGATCGATCCGATCGTGATGGGCGCCCATTTCGTCAACGACGTGCAGACCGTCATCAGCCGGCAGAAGGACGCGAACGCCTTCGGAGTCGTCACCGTCGGCAGCTTCCAGGCAGGCACGGTCGCCAACATCATTCCCGATCAGGCGGTGCTGAAACTGAGCCTCAGGTCGTTCGACAAGGACGTGCGGCAGGCGTTGCTCGACGGCGTGACCCGGACCGCGAATGCCTCGGCGGCGATGGCGATGGCGCCTGTCCCCAGCGTCAAGCGGCTCTACGGCACCGCCGCGGTCGTCAACGACTCCGGGCTCGTGCGGCGCGCCGCGGCAATGTTGAAGAGCGCCGGCGGCGATCGGATCGACGTTCTCCCCGCGACCGCGCCCGGATGGTCGGCAAGCGAGGATTATTCGGCGTTTGTCGATGCCGGTATCCCGTCGGTCTATTTCACGATCGGCGGGTATGATGCCGAGACGCTTGCCGGCTTCAAGGCGCGCGGCGAACCCGTGCCGAGCAATCATTCGCCGTTCTTCGCGCCCGATCACGACGTGGCGATCCGTACCGGTATCCGGACGCTATCCCTTGCCGTGCTCATGGTTACGTCGCCGGACTGAGACCGGATCAGGCGTCCGGAAGCACCCGACCTGCGGGAACGTAGCTTGATCCAGGTATATTTGCGATTGCTTCGCAGTAGCCATGACGATAGGAGGCCATCAACGCGCCGGGGGGCGTGATCATCTCGGAGGACAGTATGAAGCTCAGCCTGATCGCAGGACTGTTGGTCGGCGTCGCGTCGCCAGCATTCGTTGCAGAACTTCGCGCCGCCGAACTTGCAGACGTGCCCGATCCGCAACGCTCCGACGACATCATCGTCACCGGCTCGAAGGTCGGCAAGGCCGCCGACAAGCAGAGCGCGTCACCCACCGGCCTGGCGCTGTCGCTCCGCGAGACACCACAGTCGATCACCATCATCGACCGCGAGCGGATCGACGACTTCGCGATCACCAACGCCAACGACCTGCTGACGCAGACCATCGGCATCAATGTCGAGCGCACCGAGACCGACCGCACCGAATATACTTCGCGCGGCTTCGACATCACCAATTTCCAGATCGACGGCATCGGCCTGCCGCTGTTCTTCAACATCCAGACCGGCGATCTCGACACCGTGCTGTTCGAGCGGGTCGAGGCGGTGCGCGGCGCCAATGCGATCATGACCGGCGTCGGCAATCCGTCCGCAACGATCAACTATTTGCGCAAGCGTCCGACCGCGGAGTTCCACGCCAATGCCTCCGCGTTCCTCGGATCGTTCGACCAGCGTCGGCTCGAGGCGGATGTGTCGGGGCCGATCACCAAGGACGGCAAGCTGCGTATCCGTGCGATCGCCGCGCACGACGAGCATGACAGCTATCTCGACTACAACCACGTCAACCGCGACGTCTATGCCGGCCTCGTCTCGTGGGACGTGCTGCCGTCACTGACCGCGACCGCGGGCTATATGCGGCAGGACAACCGGTCCGACGGCGTGCTCTGGGGGGCGTTGCCGCTGGTCTATAGCGACGGCAGCCGGATCGATTACGCACGCTCGGCCTCGACATCCGCCGACTGGACCTATTGGAACGTGCTCGACCAGACCGCATTTGGCGAGCTGGCGCTGAAGCTCGGCGGCGACTGGTCGGTTCGCGGCGTCTATACCTATCGCAACTGGCAGGAACGGGCCAAGATCCTCTACGCCTTCGGCACGCCCGACCCGGCAACCGGCCAGGGCATCATGGGCATGACCGGTGTCTATCCGTCACAGAACAAGCAGTACATGGCGGATGCCTATGCGTCGGGCAGCGTCGAGCTGTTCGGCCGCCGGCACCAGCTCGCCTTCGGCTTTTCCAACGGTATCTCGAACGGCAAGCAATATGGGGAGTTGTCGACCACCAACATCGATTATGGCGACATCCGGCAGCTCGCCAGCTTCCGCGCGGTCGAGCCCGACTATCCAGACGTGCGACTCCAGGCCGACACCCGCGATCGGCTGACGCGCGCGTATGGGTCGATGCAGGTCAACCTCGCCGATCGCCTGAAGGCCGTCGTCGGCGGAACCGCGATCTGGCTCAAGAGCTCGGGCTATTCGTACGGCGTCGACCAGGCGCGAAACAACAACAAGCTCAGCCCTTATGCGGGCCTGCTGTTCGACCTGACCAAGAACCTGACATTGTATGCGAGCTACACCGACATCTTCAATCCGCAGAGCGAGGTCGACGTCGGCAACCGGCGGCTCGATCCGGCCAAGGGCACCAGCATCGAAGGCGGCGTGAAGGGCGAATGGCTCGGCGGGCGCATCTACGGCGCGGCGTCGATCTTCCAGGCGAAGCAGAACGGGCTCGCCGATTTTGCCGGGACGTTCGACGGCACCACCGGCGGGCAGATCGGCACCAGCTATTATGTCGGCCGCGACACGACTTCGAAGGGGTTCGAGGTCGAGGTCGCCGGCCACGTGTCGCAGCGCTGGCTGGTATCGGGTGGCTTCACGCACCTGAAGCTGGAGGACGACGACGGCGTAGCGGCCCGGTTGTTCGTGCCGCGCGACACGTTCAAGCTGGCAGCGACCTACACGATCGAGGATCTGCGAGACCTAAAACTGGGCGGCCAATTTCGGTACCAGAGCCGGATAAGCGCACCGAGCGGCATCGCCGACGCGGCGGGCGACGACATCGCGATTCGCCAGAAGGGCTACGCGACGCTCGACCTGCTCGGCAGCATCCGTGTCGCCGAGCGTGTCCGTGCCAGCCTGAACGTCCGCAACGTCACCAACACCCGGTATCTCGGCACGCTGAAATACGCGTCCGGGTTCTACGCCGCGCCGCGCAGCGTGATCGCCACGCTTCGTTTCGAGTATTGAGGGTATGGCGCACGCGGGTCGCGCTCTGGCGATGGTCGCAGGTGTGATCCTCCTGCTTGCGGCCGCGGCCCCCGCCCGGACTTCGCCGGTTGCGGCGGAGACCCCGCTCGTACGCATGCCGGGTACGCGCGAACTGGCGCTGAAAGGGCCGCAAGGCGCAGACTATCGGATCTGGATCAGCGAGCCGGTCGGTCCCGTCCCCTATACCGGCGGCTACCGCGTGCTCTATGTGCTCGACGGCAACGCGTTCTTCGGCCTGTTCCACGATGCCAAACGACTGCAGGACGCGTTTGCCGACACGATCATCGTCTCGGTCGGCTACCCTACCGACAAGCCGTATGACTTCGCCCGCCGCGCCTACGACTTCACGCCGCCGGCCCCTGGCGCCAAGCCGGCGCAGGGCGGGCAGGACGCATTGCTCGATTTCCTCGAACAGACGCTGAAGCCGGCGATCGCCGCGCGCTACAGGATCGATACCGATCAGGAGAGCCTGTTCGGGCACAGCTTCGGCGGGATGTTCGCGCTGTACGCGATGTACACCCGCCCGGCGCTGTTCGATCATTATGTCGCGGCGAGCCCGACCCTGTGGTGGGCCAACCGCTATCTGCTCCCGTCCGAACGCGCCTTCGCAGCGCGTGTCGCGCGCGGCGAGATCGACGTCCGCCAGACCAGCCTGTTGCTGGCAGTCGGCGACGTCGAGCCGGCGCAGGAGGTCCAGGACGTGATCGCCCTCGAACGGCGGCTCCAGCCATTGTCCGCGCAAGGGCTACGGACGTCGGTGCGTCTCCAGCCGGGCGAGGATCATATGTCGTTGCCACCGTCGATCGTGTCGCAGGTGCTCCGCGAGGTATTCACCGCCCGCACGCGGTAAAGCGGGCGTCGTCTGCTCGTCAGGCCGACATGGTCGTGACGACCTGCAACCGCATCGTGCCGCGGATGCCGTGCTCGGCATAGTCGACTCCCATGCCCGACTGTTTGATGAGCGGGAACGGGACGGTCGGGTCGAAGGCGGCATGGCGATTGATAGCAGCGGACCCGACGACGAGGCGGCCTGCAATGGCGTCGCCCGCCGTCAGGTCGGAGGTCCAGATCGACGCCGTGAGGCCGTAAGGGCCCGCGTTGATGCGATCGACCACTGCGTCGATGTCGTCATAGCCGACCACCGGGATGACCGGCCCGAACTGCTCCTCGTCGACCAGCCGCGAGCCATCGGCGAGACCGGTGACGACGGTAGGCGGGAAGAAATAGCCGGGTCGGTCGAGGGGGCCACCGCCGCTCAGCATGACACCACCATCTGCGCGCGCGTCCTCGACGATCGCGCAGACCTTGTCATATTGCGCCTTGTTCTGGATCGGGCCCAGCGTCACGCCCGGCGCGAAGCCATTGCCCAGCACATAGGCGTTCGCCGCCGCCGCCAGCCGCTCGGCGACCGCGTCGACGAGTGCGAACGGTGCGTAGATACGCTTGATCGCCGCGCAATATTGCCCGCAATTGCTGAACCCGGTCATGGCAGCCGCCGCGACCAGATCGTCGATCGAACCGTCGGGCAGCAGGATCGCCGCGTCGTTGCCGCCGAGTTCCAGCGTCACCGGGCGCAGGAATGCGGCCGACGTCTTGGCGATCGCGATCCCGGTCGGGGTCGAACCGGTGAACGACACCTTGTCGAACCCCGGATGCCCGACCATCGCAGCACCCGTTTCACGCCCGCCGCTGATCACGTTGAGCACGCCGAGCGGCAATATCCTGAGGCTGATGCGGCCGAGTTCCAACGTGCTGAGCGGAGTCAGTTCGGACGGCTTCAGGACGATCGTGTTGCCCGCGATCAACGCCGTCACGACCTTGACCATGCCGAGCAGCAGCGGCCCGTTCCACGGCGCGATCGCCGCGACGACGCCGAGTGGGTGCCAGCGCTCGACGACTGTCCGCGCTGGCTCGTCGATCAGGATGCGATCGGAAACACGGAACCGCGACATGACCCGAATCCGCTCGGCTGTCGTCCGCACGAACAATTCGGACTGGCCGAACGGCATGCCCTGTTCCAACGTGTGCAGCGCGGACAGCCACGCGCTCTCCCGGTCGATCGCATCGGCGAACGCCTGGAGCTGCCGGGCACGCTCGTCCCAGCCAAGCGCCGCCCAGCCGGGCTGGGCGCGCCGCGCCGCCGCGACCGCCGCGTCCAGTTCCGCGGCAGTCGCGACCGGCGCGCGCTGGAACGCGGTGCCGGTCGACGGATCGATGACGTCCTCGAACAGGGTTGCGACGCGTTCGCCGTCGATGGTCTGCAGGAACGTCTCCTGCGCGGCGCGGTCGATCAGATGCTGCAAGGTCGGGCTCCGGTATCGAACGAGGTCAGGATTTCGGTGGCGCGCGCAGCGGAATGGCGCGTGGGTTCGGGTCCATCAGGATGTCCATCGCCACGCAGGTCGCCTTGACCTTCGACGGCGAACAGCCCGACCGATGGCCGCGACCGGTCCAGTCCTCGGCGAGGATCGCTTCGCCGGGCTTGAGGTTCAGCGTGCGGCCATCGCCCAGATCGAAGAACATCTCGCCCTGGAGCGCGATGATCAAATGCCGGTAGTCGACCGCACCGTGCCATTCGAACATAGCCCCCTGCACGCCCCGCCCGATCGTGATCTGGTGCGGGCTCTGCATATTGAAATAGGTCTGGAGCGCGGCGCCGGACTTGTGCGTGGTCTCCTGCGACGGGATCGAGATCTCTTCGAGATAGCTCTTGCCGTCGCTGGCGGCATAGGCGTGATAGATCTTCAGCGCGCGCAGATCGTCCCATGTCAGCAACGAGTCCGCGGCGTTCGCCGATGCCCCAGGCAGGAACGCTGCTGCCGCTGCGAGCAGCCCGACGATCTTGGTCCTGAATTGTCTCGCCATCATGTCGATCCTTCTGGGTGGGGGAAGCGGGTCACGCGGCGACCGGCAGTTCGGCGGTGAGCGCGTCATAGGGTTTACGGCTCTCGCGATCCTCGGCCGCGATTTCGGGCGCACCACCGGGCCCGGCGTCGAAGATCTCGCCTTGTCGCCGCGATTCGAGGAGGATTGCGTTGGCTCGGTCGCGGCGCGCGCGCTCGTAGAGGTTGAGCGCCGCCTGCGGCCCCGCTCCGGTGGCAAACGCCCGCCCGAGGACGATCGCGTCCTCGATCGCGAGCGCTGCGCCGAAACCGAGGAAAGGCAGCACCGCATGCGCCGAATCCCCGAGCAACCCGACGCGACCGTCGGTCCAGACGTCGAGGGGATCGCGGTCGTACAAGGCCCAGCGTGCGGTTCGCTCCAGCGGCGCGCAGGACGCGAGCCCGACGACGTTGGCGTTCCAGCCTTTGAACAGCGCCAGCAATTCCTCGCGCGTGGCCTGCGCGGACCAGTCCTCGTCCTCGATTTCGGGCGCATGCGCGAAGGCGACGCAGTTCACGACGCTGCCCTTGCGGATCATGTACCGCGCCAGCGCGACGCGCGAGCCGACATAGATGCCCGCGGTCCATTCGCCCATGAACGGCGCGGCATCTTCGATCGGCACGAGGAAACGGTAGGCGACGCGGCCGGTCTTGCGGGGTTCGCCAGCGCCCAACATCTGCGTCCGCACGGTCGATCGCAGGCCGTCGCAACCGAGCAGCGCCTGCCCGGTGAAGCGGCGCCCGTCGGCGAGCAGGATCGTCGCGTCCTCGGCGGTCTGTTCGAACCCGACGACCGAGCAATCGAGCTGGATCGCGTCGCGGTCGTTGGCGTCAACCGCCGCCCTCAGCACCGCGAACAGATCGGCACGATGGAGCATGTTGACGTCGACCAGATCGGCCGCGCTCCAGTTCCGACGCGCAAACGCCCCGCCCAGGACTTCGCCGGTCCGATAGTCGAACGCGGCCGAGGCCTGCGGACGGTCCGAGACGGCAGTCAGTGCCTGTTCGAGCCCGAGCGAATACAGGCTGCGGCTTGCGGTCGCGCCGAGCGCTATGCCTGCGCCGACGTCACCGACCGTTGCCGTTCGCTCGAACAGCCGGACGCGGAACCCCTGACGCTGCAACGCGAGCGCCGCGGCGAGGCCGCCTATCCCGGCGCCGGCAATGAGAATGGGAGAAGGCATCGAACGGCATCCCGATTGATCGCGTGATGTCGTCTTGTGCAACGATCGTGCACGCGGGTGCATGGTCGGTCCGGAGTGTGATCGTCAGGCGATCATGGATCTCGTGCTTGGCGGGATGGACTTCCGCCACCGAGCTTTGTGCAATAATGTGCAACGGAACCCGGCCGCGGCACCATCAACTTCGGACTTGTGACCATGATACAGCCCCTGCCCCGCCGCATCACGTCCAGCGACGTCGCCCAGCTGGCGCAGGTATCGCGGTCGGCGGTGTCGCGGACCTTTACCACCGGTGCGAGCGTCGCGCCGCACACGCGCCAGCGCGTCCTCGCCGCTGCCGCCGAACTCGGGTATCGACGCGCTAGCGCCCGCACCGATCGCCCGGTGGCGGTCATCATGGCCAACGTCCTGAGCCCCTATTTTGCCGAACTGAGCGATCGGCTCAGCGCGGAACTTGCCGGTCGAGGCCAGAATACGCTGTTCTTCATCTCGTCCGATCCGACCAAGATCGACGACCTGGTCCGCAACGCCGTCGCGGCGGACGCGCGCGGCATCATCCTGTTCTCCGCCGTCCCCTCGCGCGCGGTGCTGGCGGAGGCGCGATCGCGCGAGCTTCCGATTGTGATCCTCGACCGCAACGAACGGGTCGAGGATGCGAGCCTGGTCTGGATCGACAGTGCAGAGATCGGTCGCACAGTCGCCAAGCGCATGCTCGCCGAGGGACGTCGACGCCCCGCCGTGATCGCCACCGCGCCGGAACGATCGCGCGAGCTGGAGGCCTTTGCGGATACGATGGACGCCGCGGGCGCCGCCCCGTGTCGCTGGATCGATACGGGATGGAGCTATACCGATGGCCTGGACGCCGCGGCGCGCTTGTTGGCAGGCGAGGACGTGCCGGACGCCGTGTTCGCCGCGTCGGACGCGGTGGCGATCGGCGTGCTCGACGGTATTCGCCGGGACAGCCGCCTGACGGTCCCTGGCGGCATGTCGATCATCGGCTTCGGCGACACCGCGCCGTCGACCTGGCTGTCGCACCAGCTATCGACGGTCCGCATTCCCGTCGTTGCCCTGATCCAGACCGCGGTTTCAACGCTGATGGCGCGCATGGCGTCGATGGGGACGCCGGCGCCACGGATCTGGCTGAGCTGCGACCTCGTCGAGCGCGGCACCAGCCTGGGGCTTGGCGACCCTAGATCTGGATGAACGGCGCGTCGCGTTCGTTGAGCGGTTCGCAGCCGTTCTCGGTGATCAGCCAGAGGTCTTCGAGATGGACGTTGCCCGATGCGTCCGCCTGAAGTGCGGGGCAGTCGACGCTGATCACCATGTTCGCTTCCAGCACGTGATCAGCCTTGGCGAAGTTCAGCGAATCGTCGCGGAATGCCTCGTCGGTATGGAACAGCCCGACGCTGTGCGCCGAACAGGCGATCAGGACGTCGAGCCCCGCCTTCGCCACCGCCTCTCGCCCGATGCGGGTGATCTCGGAATAGCGCAGGCCGGGTTTGAGCGCCTTTGCGACCGCCTCGTTGGCGGTGATCGCCGCATCGAGTGCGCGGCGGACGGCCGGGTCGGGCGTGCCGACGAACACGGTGCGCCCGTAATCACCATGATAGCCCGCATAATGGCTGACCGCGTCGATCTGGAACGAGCGGCCGGCGCGGATGATGCCGTCGCGCTGGCGGACCGGCATGCTGTCGGTCGAGATAAACAGCGGCACGCCGCCCCGCGCGCCGGTTTCGGCGAAGAACGCCCGGCGCAGATCGTCGAAGCTGCGGCCGACCGCCATCGACTCGACCGCGGTGCGCGCCGCCTGCGCGTTGTTCTGCGCGGCGTGGCGCATCAGCAGGATCTCGGCCGGCGTCTTGACCATGCGGATCCGCCGCAGCAGCGGATCGGCTGGGCGATACGCGAAATCGTCGCCGAAGAAGGATTGCGGAATGGCAGAGTCGACTGCCACCAGTCCGTCGATCGACGCGTCGTGCAACGCGGCACGGAGCGCCCGTTTCACGTCCGGATGTGCAGGATACGTCGCCAGTTGCCGCTCGGTGGATGCGCGCGTGATGCGATCGAAGGGGTCCGGTGTGCCGCCCTCGGCGCTCGCGAAGAAGATCGGCGGGGCGGCGGTATCGCCCTCCAGGCCGTCGGGGGCGGTATACAGCGAGATGCGCAACGGCCATGCCGCCGGCGTGTCCTCCAGATCGTAGAGGTAATGCATGAACTGGCTGGTCACGAGTACGACCGGCGCCGAGCGATCGCGGGGGACGATGGCCAGCGATACGCCGGTCTGACCCATCGCCACCGTCTGAGGCCAGAAGCCCGTCGCGTAATAGACGTTGGTCGGATCGGCGAGGATCATCGCCGAGACGCCGAAGTCGTCCAGCACGCGCTGGGCACGATCGCGGTCGATCAGCGGGATTGGCATGGCCATGGGATGCTTCCTCTTTTCAGCCGGTCGTGCCGCGGACGTCCGGGGTGCCGCCCTCGACGCCGGTAAGATCTTGCTCGGCGGGATCGGTCTCGACGAGGTTGAGCAGCACGCCGTCGGGGTCGCGCAGGCAGACTTCGCGCTGGGCACGGTGCGCCATCCGGAACATCTCGGGGTCGGGCGACCAGCTCGCGCCGGCAGCGCGCAGCGCGGCGAGGACAGGGTCGAGCGCGCGGACGTAGAAGACCAGCGCGACCTCACCGATCCTCGCGGGACCTTCGGCCATCGGAACGACCTCGGGTGCCAGCGCAGGATCGATCAGGAACAGCCCGATCATGCCGAAATTGGGGCCGCCGCTCTTCACGATCCGTACGCTCAACGGTCCGTGATCGGCGAAACCGAGGATGGTCGATGCCGATGAATCCGAGATCACGCCTTCGTAATAGATCCGGTCGAACCCGAGTGCTGCGTAGAACGCCGCAGCCCGTTTCAGGTCGCGGACGAAGATCGTGCCGCGGATGAGCGATGAGACGGAGGGTAGCGTCATGCCGAAAGCTCCTGGACCGCGGTCAGTTCGTAGGTGGTCGGCACGAGAGCCCATTGCATGCGGAGGAACAGATGATCGCCGCCCCTCACCCACAGGTCGGCGGCCGGCCAATCCTCGCGCCAGCGCACCGCGTAGCGACGCACGTCGAAGCGGCCGGCGATCACGGAGATGGTCTCCTCACCGATATAGGCCACCTCGATCCGGACCGGCACGGCGCGACATGCTTCGTCGCCATTGGGGGATACCGAGTTTGTAACGGCATCGATGCCGACGAACCGGCCTGGATCGTCGGTGCCGCGGATTGCCGCG
Organism: Sphingomonas sp. 4RDLI-65; assembly: GCF_049472435.1. Lineage (NCBI taxonomy): Bacteria > Pseudomonadati > Pseudomonadota > Alphaproteobacteria > Sphingomonadales > Sphingomonadaceae > Sphingomonas > Sphingomonas sp. 4RDLI-65. The sequence continues at coordinate 75,650 of NZ_JBCEBT010000001.1, forward strand.
ATCAGCGCGTCGCCCTGCAGCGGGTGGAGCCCGAGATAGGGCAGCCGACCATCGGTGAAGAGATGCAGTTCGTTGTTGGGCTGCTGCCCGATGCGCGCCGCGACGCGGACCGACTCCGCGCCGACGTCGAACCACATCGCCGCCAGCGGCTGGCCGTCTTTCACGATGCGGCAGAAGCCGTCGATCGGCCGCCAGTCCGTATCCATCGCGAGTGTCACGTCGCGGAGCAGCGCCTCGTCGTCGATCTCGCACAACGCACGCAGGACATGTCCGCCGGGATGGTGGAGGATCTCGAACCGCTCGCGTCCGGTCTCGCGGCCATCCGCCCCGAGATACGCGATCCTGCCGCTGATGCCGCCGGTCCGAACCGCCTCCATCACCAGATTTCCGGCTCGGCGCGGCGCGACGGATCGGTCTCGTACTGATTGTCCGGACGCGACAGGCCGAGATTGCCCCGCAGCGTGTCCGATTCATATTCCGTGCGGAACAGGCCTCGTTCCTGGAGGATCGGCACGACCTGGTCGACGAAATCCTCCAGCCCGCCCGGTAGGAAGGGGGCGGCGATTACGAAGCCGTCGGCTGCGCCCTCAGCTTCCCATTTCTGCAGTTCGTCGGCGACGTCGGACGCGGTGCCGACGATCGTCCGGCTGGTCCGCCCCGCCGCGACCCGACGCGCGAGTTCGGCGACTGGGAGATTCTCGTTCCGGCTCAGTTCGAGCACGCGGTCACGCGTCGAATTCTCGCCCTGCAACGCGGCTTCCGGAAGCGGCGGCAATGGCGCGCCGGGATCGACGTTTGACAGGTCGATGTTGCCGAGCAGCGCGCCGAGTTTCGAGATCGCGATCTCCGCGGGGATCAGTGCGTCGAGTTCGCGCTGCAACGCCGCCGCTTCCTCGCGCGTCCGACCGATCACCGGCGTGACAGCAGGCATGATCTTCAAGGTGTCCGGCGTCCGCCCGAACGCCGCGAGCTGGGCGTGCATGGCGGTGCGGAAGGTGCGTGCGGTCTCGATGCTCGGGTGCGAGGTGAAGATCACTTCGGCGCAACTGGCCGCGAAATTCTGCCCCGTCGCCGACGAACCGGCCTGGACCAGCACGGGATGACCCTGCGGCGAGCGCGGCACGGTCAGCGGGCCCGCGACGCGGAAATGCGCGCCGTCATGGTTCACGGCCGAGATACGCGCGGGATCGGTGTAGCGGCCGCTCGCCTTGTCCGCGGTGACCGCGCCGTCCTGCCAGCTGTCCCACAATTTCCGCGCGACATCGACGAACTCGGCGGCGCGTTCGTAGCGGACGCCGTGCGCGAGATGCGCCTCGCGGCCGTAATTATGCGCCTCGTTCTCCATCGTCGAGGTGACGATGTTCCAGCCGGCGCGACCGTGGCTGATATGGTCGAGCGTCGCGAACCGGCGGGCGAGATCGTAGGGCTCGTTATAGGTGGTCGACGCGGTGCCGATCAGCCCGAGATTGCGCGTCGTGGCGGCGATCACCGACAGCAGCAGCAGAGGATCGAGCTTGGGCGTCTCCATGCCCGCGAACACCGACGCGCCCTTCACCGGATGATAGCCGACATAATCGGCGAGGAAGACCGCATCGAACAGCCCGCGTTCCGCGACCCGGCCCAGCGCGGTGAAATAGTCGATGTCGGTGAGCGCGTCGCTCGCCGCACGCGGGTGGCGCCAGCCCGCGATATGGCCGCCCGTCTGCATCAGGAAAGCAAGCAACTTCATCGGAGTATCCCTGGCCATGTCTCGAGGTGGTCCTAAACCCACCGCCCGGCGACACGGCCTGCCCGCCCCCGACTATCCGCCTGGCGACCAGATTGCGGGCGCGCCGCTATCTCGACCGCCGCAGCGTCAAGAAGGCGGCAACAGGAGTTCTGCATGGCGTATTCGTTCGATTCCGCTCCGTCCGGTCCCTCTCCGTCCGGTGTAGAGCCCGAAACCCAGGGTGGCGGCGCTGCGGCCTGGTTCGCGGTGACGATCCTGTGCATCGCGCAAATCGTCTCGACGATCGACCGCGGCATGCTCGCGCTAGTGATCGACCCGGTCCGCGCCGATTTGTCGATCAGCGAGATCCAGATCGCACTGCTCCAGGGGTTCGCCTTCTCGGTATTCTACGTGACGATCGGCCTGCCGCTCGGTGCGGTCGCCGATGTGGTCAACCGCAAGCGCCTGTTGATCGGCGGGATCATCGTCTGGAGCGCGGCGACGATCGGCGGCGGGCTCGCGCAGGATTTCGGCCACATGTTCGCGTCGCGCGTCTTCATCGGCGTCGGCGAGGCGGTGCTCGGCCCCTGCGCGGTGACGATGATCGGCGACATGTTCCCACCAAGCCGCCGCGGTCGGCCGATCGCGGTCTATGTGCTCGGCTCGATGGTCGCCTACGGGATCGGTTCGCTGGTCAGCGGCTACATCCTCCAGATCGCACCGACCGGCGTGTTCGGCGGCGTACCGTTCCTCGCCGATCTCGCGCCGTGGCGGATCGTGTTCGTGCTGGTCGGCAGCTTCGGCTTCGTCATCGCCTGCCTGCTGGCGCTGCTGCGCGAACCACCGCGTCGGGGCAGCGTGCCCGGCGTCAAGGGCAAGACCGCGTTTCGCGCGTCGCTCCACCATTTCATCGACCAGCGCGGCGTATTCCTGCCGCTGTACGGCATGCTCGGGCTATTTGCGATGGGCGGATCCGCGGCGACCGGCTGGGGCGCGGTGCTGCTGACCCGCTCGTTTGGGTTCCAGATCGGCGCGGCGGGCAAGAGCCTCGGCGTCGGCCAGATCGGCTGGGCGATCGTCGGCGCGCTGCTCGCGAGCGTCTTGGTCGACCGCGTCTCGCGCGATGCAGGAGCCGTCGGCAAGGTGAAGCTTGCCGCAATACTGTGTCTGGCCGCGATCCCCGCCACGATCGCCGGGCTGGCGAGCAACGGCACGCTCGCGGTGCTGCTGCTGTCCGAGATCATGTTTGCCAGCGCGGTGTTCGGCACGACGATGCTGTCGGTCATCTCGCAGATCACCCCACCCGGCGCCCGCGGACTCGCCGTCGCGCTGTATGCGTTCGTGATGACGATGATCGGCGGATCGCTGGGGCCGCTCGCGGTCGCGTATCTGACGCAGACCGTGTTCGGCGCCCCCGAAGCAGTCGGCCAGTCGATGGCGATCGTCGGCGTTGCGGCGCTTGGCGCGGCGACGCTGCTCGGGCTGCTTACCGTTCGACGGATGCGCGCCGATCAGGCCGACGCCCACTGGCTCGCCACCGAACCCTCCGCCGCCTGAGCGCGGCGCTCCCACGAAAGACCAAATTATGGACCGCATCACGCGCGCCTATGCCGACTCACGCTATGGCCAGGTGCATTACCGCATCGTCACCCCCGAAAACCCGACCTCCGCGATCCCGCTGCTGTGCCTCCATCAGACACCCGGCAACGGCGGCGACTGGGCGCCTGTCATGCCGACGCTCGGGAGCGCGCGGATCGTCATCGCCGCCGACACCCCCGGCTACGGCATGAGCTCGCCTCCGCCCGAGCCTGCGCGGATCGAGGATTTTGCGGGAGTCATGACGCAGCTGATGGACGATCTCGCTGCTAGCGGCGCGATCCCCGCGGGCGCGTTCGACGTCATGGGCTATCACACCGGATCGCTGATCGCGACCGAGCTTGCCAGGACCCTGCCCGACCGCGTGCGGCGCGCGGTGCTGTTCGGCCTTGCCGCCTATCCGGCCGAGGCGCGCGCGGAAAAGCTCGCGCGGCTGCGCGACAATTTCCCGGTGCCCGAGCGCAATCTCAACCACGTCAACAAGCTGTGGGACATCATGCAGTCGCTGATGGACCCGCGGATGAGCGCCGAAGAGCTGCATGTCGGGATGGCGGAATGCCTGCGCCTCGGCACGCGGATGCCATGGGCATATATCTCGGTGTATAAATACGACTTCCTCGCGGCGATGGCGGCGGTGTCGCAGCCGGTGCTGGTAATGAACCCCGAGGACGATCTGTGGGAGGTCACGCGCGCCACCGCCGCGCTGTTCCCGGCGGGGCGGCGCCACGACATGCCCGGCGTGCGTCACGGCGTGCTGTCGATCGAGCATGATCGCGTGGTCGCCGAGATTACCGGCTTCCTCGACGCCTGAACGATTCCGCCCAGCGGCATTACTATCCGCTGGGCGATCATACAGGTTCCCAAGCTGGCGCCCAGCCCGGTTGATCCCCATCCCGATGTCGGACGTGGACGCCGGTTTGACCGGCAGGCCCGCATCCGAACCGAAGTTCGCAGGAACCCGCGATCGCCGGAGGCTCATAATGGCCGCGGCGCATGATCGACGGGAGAACAGCTACCCCATCTGCGGGAAGGCGGCCAGGCGCCTTGCCGATATCATCAAAGGGACTTCGCGAATGTATCGCTTTTCAACCACGGTCGTGCGCAGTTGCCTTGCGGCCTCCGCGTCGATCCTCGCCATCGGCGCAATGACGTCGCCTGCGCTCGCCCAATCGGCTGCCGAGACTGCGGCAGTACCAGTGCCAGCAACGGCGCCAGCGACATCACCGCCCCCCGTTCAGTCGGTTGCGCCCGCAGTGGCTGTCGCTGCCGAAGCGCCATCCGAGGAAATCCTGGTGACCGCGCGCAAGCGTGCCGAGGACATCCTCAAGACGCCGATCTCGATCTCCGCCTTCACGAGCGCCGATATCCAGGCGCGCGGCATCCAGTCGATCACCGATCTGTCCGCCTTCACGCCCAGCATGAAGATCGTCAGCACCGCGTCGGGCCGCAACGACCGCTCGTTCCAGCAGATCATCATCCGCGGCTTCACCCCGTCGAGCGCCGCCGCGCAGACCACATCGCTGTTCATCGACGGCGTTCCCGTCTCGACCGCGACCGGCATCCAGACGATCACCGACCCCGAGCGGATCGAAGTGCTGAAGGGTCCGCAGAGCGCCTATTTCGGCCGCCAGACCTTTGCCGGCGCGGTCAACGTGGTCACCAAGGCACCGCCAAAGGACCTCGAAGGCTCCGTCAGCGGGATGCTCGGCACGCGCAACAACCGCGACGTCCAGTTCGCGATCGGCGGTCCGATCTTTGGTGAGGTGCTCGGCTTCCGTGCCACCGTGCAGGAAGTGGCCAAGGACGGATCCTACGAGAATGCCGGCGTCCCCGGCCAGACGCTGGGCGACCAGCGCACCCGTTCGGGCACGCTGTCGCTGCAGTTCGAGCCGACGCATAATCTGAAGATCAAGGCGTTCGGCCTGTTGTCGGCGAACAAGGATGGCCCCAACGCCACCGGCTTCATCTCCGCGTACGGCGTCACCAACCCGAAGACCGGCGCGGTCATCGTCCCGAACCAGGGCAATTGCAGCTTCAACGGCGTCACCGCGGCGGGCGCGGCGGTCGTCAACCAGTCGATCTGCGGGACCGTGCCGAAGCTGTCGTCGACCTCGCCGTCGATGAACACCGCGAACGACGCGAACATCACCAATTTCCTCGCCAGTTCGAACGGTCGCGTCGTCAACGCGGACGATGGCGTCCAGGGCTATGGCCTCGTCAGCCGCTATTATCACCTGCATCTCAATGCCGACTGGGCGATCGGCGATACCGGGATCACGCTGTCGTCGCTGACCGGCTATAACAACGAGCGTCGCAGCCAGATGTCGGACCTCGACCTCTATTACGACACGTCCGCCGCCAACCCGAGCACCGCAGCCGGCGCACCGAGCTATTTCTCGTATCCCTATATCGTCGAGGCCGTCAGTCGCGACGTCTCGCAGGAGGTCCGCGCGAGCTACGAGCCGGGCGGCCCGTTCCACGCGACGATCGGCGCAAGCTATCTCAACGCCTTTTTCCAGGGCAGCGGCGGCGGCGGCAACGGTGCGCTCGGCACCACCGTCTCCAGCGTGGTCAGCGGCGCGACGCGCTCGAAGACCAGCGGCGTCTTCTTCGGCGTGGGCTATGACATCACGCCGTCGCTCAAGATCAATTTCGACGGCCGCTATCAGGAGGATCACCTGATCGCCTATACCAAGCCGACCGGGCAGACGCTGTCGACCAGCGTCTTCGCGCCCGCCGGCGTGTATGCGGGCGGCTCGGTCCTGGTGCAGGACAAATACAAGAACTTCATGCCGCGCGTGATCGTCAACTATGACGTCACGCCCGAGACGATGGTCTACGCCTCCTATTCGAAGGGCATCAATCCGGGCGCGTTCAACACCGTGTTCCTCAGCAGTTCGCCCGCGGTGCAGGATATCGCCGCCGCTGCCGGGCTGAAGGTCGCGGTCAAGCCCGAGACGCTCAACAATTACGAGATCGGCCTCAAGGGACGGCTGTTCGACAACGCCATCCGCTACAGCCTGAGCGCGTATTACGGGATCTGGAACAACCAGATCAACGCGCTGACGCTGGCGGCGAAAGATCCGACGACCGGGCTGATCTACGTCATCCAATCCACCGACAATACCGGCAAGGTGCGCGTTTCCGGGCTCGAGGCCGAAGTGTCGGCGCGGGCGTCGTCGCGGTTGAACTTCAACTTCTCGGGCTCGATCAACGACACGCATATCCTGAAGTTGAGCAGCCCGTCGGTCACGCAGCTGACCGGAATCACCGATTTCCGCGGCAAGGAAAATCCGCTGACGTCGAAATATTCAGGTGCGGCCTCCGCGCAATATACCGTGCCGATCGGCAACGAGGGCGTGAAGGCGTTCGGCCGGGCGGACTTCACCTACAAGTCGGGCGTCTACACCAACGCCGCCAACATCCTGAAGACCCCCGCCATGACGCAGGTCAATCTGCGGCTGGGCGTCGGCAACGACCGTGTGTCGATCGAGGCGTTCACGACCAACCTCTTCAACAACCGGGCCTATGCCAGCGCGATCGATTACTACACGTTCGACACGACCTTCTCGAAACTGGCGATCCCGTCGGGTGTGGCGGTCGCGTTGCGCGACCTGCGCACCTTCGGCCTGCGCGGACGGTATAACTTCTGAGGCTCTCGGGCTCGGGAGCATCGATCGCGATGCTCCCGAGCCTTTATTCGTAAAGGCGTTGCAATGCTTCTGAATCGAGACCGGGCCGATGCCCTGATGGACCGCGACGGTGTGACGGCGATCGTCGCATCGACGCCGATCAACACCTTCTACCTCAGCAGCTGGGCAACCGATGCGAGCTGGGGCTTCGGCGATCTCGCGCTTGCGATCCTGCCGCGCGATCATGGGCGCGACGCGGCTGTCCTGACGGTCGAGGTCGACATGGGCCAGCCGCAACAGGGCCAGGGCACCTGGATGATCGTCCGCGGCTATGCGCGGAAAGCCGGGATCGGCGCGGGCGGCGTCCAGGCGACGATGAACGCGGAAGGCCTGCCGCAGAACCACCCGGAAGCGGTCGCCGCGCATCTCCGCGAACAGGGCCTCGACCAGGGCCGCGTCGCGTTCGAGGATCGCGGGCTCGGCATCGACGTCGCCGCCCTGCTCGGCGGGACAATCGAAGTCGTCGAGGCGCGCGACCTGCTGCGAGACATCCGCATGGTCAAGACCGCACCGGAAATGGCCAACATGCGCGCAGCCTCGCGCAAGACCGAACTCGCGCTCCAAATTTCCGCCGAGGCGATCGCCGCCGGCGCGACCTGCGCAGAGGCCGAACGCGTGTTCTGGTCCGCCGCAGCGCTTGCCGGCGGACGCCCCGTGTTCCTGCTGATCACCCCGTATCGCGCGAACTTCGGCCGCCTGCCCAAGAACGCAGCGCTCGAGCCCGGCGACACCGTCACCTTCGATGCGACCGCGGAGTTCGGTCACTATACCAGTGACATCGGCCGCACCGCGGTGATCGGCGAACCCTCCCCCGAACAGCTCCGCCGCTACAACGCGACGCGGCTCGGCTGGCACGAGGCGTTGCCGCACTTCAAGGCGGGCGCGCTGTCGACCGATGTCGAGAAGGCGGTGGTCGCCTGCATCCAGGCCAATGGCAACCCCGAGTTCCGCGCCTGCGGGCTGCACTCGGTCGGTCTCGAACACACCGATCACCCGCATCCCGGCGGCGGCATGCACAGCTTCACGCTGGTCGACGGCATGGTGCTGAGCTGCGACCTGCCCTGGATCGGGCCCGCGGTCGGCAAATTTCATTTCGAAGACATCATCTACCTGAAGGACGACGTCGTGGAGATCCTGAACGATGCCGATGGCCGCCTGCTGGCGTGCATCGATGGCCGGACCGTTCGCGTTGACTGAGCGCGCCGCTGGGGCGGCCCCCTCCTACCCCTCTCTGCGCCAGAGCTGGTGGCCGATGCTGCTGCTCTTCCTCGCCGCCAATCTCTACAGCATCGACAAGGCGATCGTCGGCGTGCTTGCCGAGCCGATCAAGGCCGATCTGGGCATCAGCGACATCCAGATGGGGCTGCTGCTCGGGCTCGCGTTCACGTTGCTCAGCGGGATCTGCGGGCTCTGGCTCGGCAGCCTGGCCGATCGCGGCATCCGTCGCAACATCCTCGCCGGCAGTATCATCCTGTGGAGCCTCGCCACCGCCGCAGGTGGTCTCGCGCCCAACTTCGCCAGCTTCTTCGTGTTCCGCGCGCTCGTCGGTCTCGGCGAGGGCGCGATCGCTCCCGCCGCGCTGTCGCTGCTCGCCGACATGTTTCCGCCCGCACGACGCGGTCGGGCGATCAGCGGCTACATGATCGGCGCGTCGGTCGGCACCGCGCTGTCGTCGATCATCCCCGGCTGGATCCTCAGCGAAAACCTGCACCTCTCGATCCCAGGCTACGGCCAGGTCGTGCCGTGGCGCACCACCTTCCTGTTGTGCGGCATGATCGGCCCGGTCGTCGGATTGCTGTTCTTTACGATCAAGGAGCCGGTCCGCCACGGCCTGAAGGCGATCGAGACCACGCCGTCGCATGTGAAGGACAAGCTCGCCTATCTCTGGCGCCAGCGCAGCGTCGTCGCGCCGTTGTTCGGCGGGTTCACGCTCTATTACGTCGCATTCATCGGCGTGCTGTCTTGGACCGTACCGCTGCTGATGCGGACGTTCGGCGTCGGCTTGACCAGTTTTGCCGGCCTGCTCGGCGGAGTCGCGCTGGTCGCGGGACTGTCCGGCTATCTGTTCGGCGGGTTCATCGTCGACACCGTCTCGCACGGTAATCCCGGCAAGCGGCTCCGGCTGATGGCGTTGTTGCCGCTGATCGCGCTCCCCTGCGCGTTCGCCGGCTATGCGCCGAGCGTGCTGGTCGCGATCCTCGCGCTCGCCACGATCAGCTTTGCGACGCCGATCCTCAACGTCGCGACCAACGTAACCATCCAGGAAATCGTCTCGAACGACATGCGCGGCTTCTCGTTCGCGTTCCTCGGCGTGGTCGTCGCGATCCCGGCAGGCGCCGGCGGACCGTTCGCGATCGCCTGGGTCACGCAGACGCTGCTCGGCGATCCGCTGCGCCTCGGCCAGGCCTTCCTGATCGTCGGCCTGCCTTGCTTCCTGCTCGCCGCCGCCTGCTTCCTGCTCGCCGCCCGCGCCTATGCCCGCACGACCGACGACGGCGAACTCGCCCGCGTCGTCCGGTCGAGCCGAACCTGAATTCCCGGAGATAGATGATGACCGACCCGACCCGGAAGATGATCCTGGCCACCTTCATCCACAACAGCGGCGCGCATCCCGGCGGCTGGCGCTATCCGGGTGCCGAGGCCGTCGACCAGCACGACTTCCAGCATTACGCGCACATCGCCCAGACCGCCGAACGCGGCAAGATGCACTGCTATTTCTCCGGTGATTCCGTCGGTTTCCCGCAGATCTCGGGCAAGGACGCGTTCGCCGCGACCGATTATGCGGGCAAGCTCGAGCCGACCACGCTGCTCGCTGCGCTGGCCGTCGTCACCAAGCATATCGGCCTGATCGCGACCGCATCGACCACCTATAACGATCCCTATTCGATCGCCCGCCGGTTCGCATCGATCGACCATATCTCGAAGGGTCGCGGCGGCTGGAACGTCGTGACCTCGGCCGGCGACAACGAGGCGCGCAACTTCGGTCGCGATGCCAACATGGACCATGACGACCGCTACGCACGGGCGGAGGAGTTCGTCGATGTCGTCAAGAACCTGTGGGATTCGTGGGAGGACGGCGCGATCCTGCGCGACCGCGAGGCGGCGCGCTATTTCGACACCGACCGCGTCCACCAGCTCGATCATGTCGGCAAGTTCTTCAAGGTCGCAGGCCCACTCAACGTCAACCGCCCGCCCCAGGGCCATCCGATCATCGTCCAGGCGGGCGGATCGGGCGTCGGCCGCGCACTCGCCGCGCGCACTGCGGACCTGATCTTCACCGCGCAGAGCACGCTCGAAGGCGCCAAGACCTTCTACGACGACATGAAGCAGCGGGCGGTCGGCTTCGGGCGCAATCCCGATCACCTGCTCGTCATCCCGTCGGTCCAGCTGATGGTGCGCTCAACCGAGCGGGAGGCCAAGCTCGCCGAGGCGGAACTGCTCGACCTGATCCCCGACGCGCTGGCGCTCCGCACGCTCCAGCTACAGCTCGGCGTCGACCTGTCGGCCTATTCGCCGGACGCGATGCTGCCAGACCTGCCGCTGACCAACGGCGGGCAATGGGTGCAGCAGCAGATCGTCAAGATGGCACGCGACGAGAGCCTGACGATCGCGCAGCTCGCGCGCCGCGTCGTCGTGTCGCGGGCGAGCTTCTCGTTGTCGGGCACGCCCGAGCAGATCGCCGACATGTGCGAACTCTGGTTCCGCGAAGGTGGCGCCGACGGCTTCTCGCTGTCGCCGAATTACCTGCCGGGTGGACTCGACGACTTCGTCGATCAGGTCATTCCGATCCTCCAGAAGCGCGGCCTGTTCCGTACCGAATACCAGGGCGCGACGTTGCGCGAGAATCTCGGCCTGCCCCGTCCGGAAAACGCGTTCGTCGCCAACCCGGCACTCGGCCGCGAACCGACGATGTGGGCGTGACGTAACCTCTTATCCTCCCCCGCCGGGGGGAGGATTGTTTTAGTTCCTGCACATAGTCCCCCCCCGTCATGCCGGGCTCGTTCCAGCATCCACGGTTCCGCGCAATCGACGGATTAGGGCTTGCAACGGCAGACCCCGGAACACGTCGGCGGTTATTCTTCTCCGACATGTAAACCTTGTTTCCCCGCGAAGGCGGGGATCCAGACTGGGCTCCCGCCTTCGCGGGAGAACAAGAGGAGCGGTCGAGACTGCGTTGAAACGCGCGTACATGCTCGATCGGTATAGGTGTCGAACACGTCTGGGGTGACGGAGTGAGTTTGGCGACGGTGCTTAAGGGCGACTCACCCGTTACCGCGCCTCGACGAACGCCTTCAACACAGCCCCGGCCGCAGCCGGATTGTCCTGGATCACGAACGCACCCGAGTTCGGCACCACCGCGGTCCGGACATGCTTCAGCGCAGCCTCGGCCGCCGGCTGAAACTTCCGATACGCCTTGTCGCGGTCGCCATAGACGAGCAATGTCGGCGCCTCGACCCGTTTAAGCGTGCCGGCGATGTCGGTGATCGCGACGCCGCGCTCGGTCGGCTGGATCCAGTGCCCGGCGGCTTTGCGGCTGGCGATGCCCTCGACGTTGATCGCCTCGGCATGGACTATCCCGAAGATTTGCTCGATCATCGCCGGCGCGGTCGGGACCGGATTGCCGCCCGCGTCGAACAACGCGGTCTGCCTGGCATCGATGTTGGTCGCGATCTCGGCGAGCGAGCGCCGCACGCCTAGCGCACTCGAGATGATCGCGAGCTTGGCGACGCGCTCGGGCCAGAACGCCGCGAGCGGCACCGCGACACAGCCGCCCAGCGACGTGCCGAGCAGGTCGACCCGGTCGATCCCCATCTCGTCGAGCGCACCGATCAACAGCGCCGCACTCTCGCCCAGCGTATGGATGTACGGCGCCGTGCCGAGCCACTGCGACCCGCCATGCCCGGGCAGATCGAATGCGATGACACGGCGGCCCTGCGCCAGCACCGGCGCGACGAAGCGCCAGTCCGACAGCCACCCGCCGAGCTTGTGCAACAGCACGATCGGCGGGCGCCCGCTGCGATCCTCGCCGAGCGTCGCATAATGGAGCGTGCCGCCTGCCCGACGAAGATCGCCGAATTTGGTCCAGGGACCGACTGGCGGCACGATCGACGCGGCCCCCGATGCCGCGCCGGAGGGAATTTGCGCTCGGGCGCCCGAACCGAAGACCGCAGCGGCCGCGGTGATGGCGGCGCCGGTGGCGAGATCGCGACGGTTGATCATGCTGGTCCTCGTATCTCGATGTATCGATGGCATACCGGACAACCGCGACCGGCCCTGCGGGTTACGGCAGCGTTGGTCGCCTGTCGGATAAACATACTAGGGTTTGCGCAGGCGAGGCTCGATCCTTCGTGGTCCCGGTATCAGCGTGCGGGCGGCTTCAACGTCGTCAGATAGGCGATGACCGCCGCGCGATTGGTCGGATTGGCGATGCCGCCGAACGCCATCTTCGTGCCCGGCACCACCGCGCTCGGCCGCGTCAGGAAATTGTCGAGGTTGGCCGCGGTCCACGTCACGCCCGCCTTCTTCATCGCCGGCGAATAGACATAGCCCGGGCGGACCGCCGATTTCGCGCCGACCACGCCGTTCAGGTTCGGGCCGATGCCGTTGCGCTCGCCCGGTCCGGGCGTGTGGCAGGCACGGCATTGAAGGAACAGCTTGCCGCCGAACACCGGATCGCCCGCCGCCGACGCCGCCTGCGGCAGCGCCACGCAGGCAATCGCCGCGATGATCCCGATCCGTGTCATACAAATCCCTTTCGTCCGAAGCTCGACGCAAACCCTAGACGCGCCGCGCCGGCGATCGCTGGGCCAAGCGCCGGGATGATCGCAGGGCGAGCAACGTCGACGCATGTCTGGCCGATAACGCCGCCATCACTTGTATTCCGTGCACGCAACCGTCGTCCGGAGCCCGATCATGAACACGCATCCGCTCAACCCGATCACGCCCGAGCATATCGCGGACTATCGCCGCGACGGAGTCGTCTGCCTGCGGCAGATGTTCGATGCCGACTGGATCGCGTCGCTCAAGCAGGCCGCCGACGCGGTGATCGCCGATCCGCACGCGCACGGCCAGACCGGGCCGTCGCACGGCGCGATGACGTCGGTCTCTTTCCTGTGGCGCAACGAGGGGCCGTTCCGCGATTTCGTCGAGAACTCCCCCGTCGGCGAGATCGTCGGCCGGGTGATCGAGGCGGATACCATCCAGCTTTTCCACGATCACCTGTTCCACAAGCCCGCCGGATCGCCGAGCATCATGCAATGGCATGCCGATCACCTGTGGCCGTTCACCGGCACGATGATCCCCAACATCTGGATCGCGCTGTCGCCGGTCAACAAGGAGAATGGCCGGATCGAGTTCGTCGCGGGCTATCATCGGTTCTGCATCGACACCGGATCGAGGTTCGGCCCGGCGGGCGACGGCAGCTTCCGCTTTCCCGATTTCCAGGCCGAGCGCGACAATCCCGACTTCCCGTTCGACTTCGTCACCTGGGATCTCGAACCCGGCGACGCGGTGCTGTTCCACGTCGACATCCCGCATTATTCGAAGGGCAATGATTCCGAACATCTGGCGCGCACCGGGCTTGCCGTCCGCGTGATCGGCGACGACAGCTATTGGTGCCCGCGCGAGGGCCTCACGCCGATCGCCGGGGTCGACGTGCATGCGCAGCCCGAGGGCGTGCATCCCGCCCCGATCCCCGAACTGCCGGTGATCTGGCGCCGCCCCGAGAACGAGCCGCGCGCCTTTCGGCCGGCGGTCGCCGCGTGACGATCGATACGCTGGCGAGCAAACGCGCGTTCCTCACCCGCTCCGGCGCGCTGCTCGCGTCGCTCGGGCTGGCTGCGCTCGCCGATGGCAGTCTCGCGGCGGACCTCAAGAAGACCGCGATCCCGCTCGATTATCCCGGCACCGGGCCGATCCCGTGGTTCCGCCGGATCTTCCATCTCTACACCGGCCCCGACGGCCTGACGCACGCCGCACAGATCCCCATCGATACGCCGGAGGGCGCGCAGACCGCGCAGTTCCTCCGCCGCACCGCCGAGCGAGTCACGATCGGCGGGCTGGCCGCCAATGCGGGGTTCGGCTTCCATGTCGCCAACCAGCCGACGTTGCTGATCCCGATCTTCGGGACGATGATCGTCGAGCTGCACGACGGTACGCGCCATGAACTGCAGCACGGCGACATCGCAATCGCCGAGGATTGCTCGGGCAAGGGGCATATCTCGCGCGCCGGAGCGAACGGTTCATTCATGGTCGCGGTGCAGTTGCCGAAATCGCTCTGCCCCGCGACGGGACCCTCCGACCCGGCCAGCTTCTGGAAGGATTAACCCGGCAGCAATGCGGTGAAGGCGGCGCGGGTGGCGTCGTCGATGCCGATGCCGAGCACGGTCGATCCGCCCTCGGCATAGCAATGCGAGCGATGGCCCTGCCCGTGCGTGTCGAGCATCAGCAGGACCGACCCGGTGCGCAGCATCCGCCGCTCGCCGTCGCCTGCCTCGATCTCCCATTCGCCCGACAGGACGATCGAGAGGCCCGCCATGTTCGCGACGTGCCAGTCCTTCACGACCGGTCCGGTGCCAACGACGAACCCCATCACGGTCGCACCGGTCGCACCGAGAAACCGCGTCCTGCCCTCGACATCGACGGTCTGCGCCAGCGCGGGGAGCGCGACGTCGGTCAGATGCGACACCCCGTCACGGTCGGCATAAATGCAGACGGCGTCGACCGTGGGCGGCTGTTCAGCGCACATCATGCGTGACGCGGTCGAGGAACACGCGGGCGGCGGCGACGCTCGCCGGCCCGCATTCGAGCGGCATCATGTGGCCGCAATACCGGATCACCGTCAGCCGCTTGTCGGTCGAGCCGAGCAGCCGCAGCGCATTGCGCCCGTCGATTGCAAGCGGCACTTCGGGGTCGGTGTCCGACCACAGCAGCAACGCGGGCGCGCGGATCGCGGCGAGGTCCGCGGGGGTGCGCGCGAACGACACGTAACCGGGCGGACGCGGGCGGCGCAGGTAGAATTGCGCACGGTTGTTGAGGTCGGTCCATTCGCGCACCAGCGCCGACGTCACCTTGGCCGGATCGGCATAATTGGCGGTCAGGACGCCGTTCCAGAACGCCGGCATGTGCCACCCGCCGAGATAGGGATCCGCCCATAGCGCCAGCCGGAACGCGAGCGGATACGCGGTCGGCCGGAAGGCAAGCGGCCCGGCAGCGATGTTGGCGAAGATCACGCCCCTAACCTTGTCGGGATGCGCAGCGGCGTATGCAGCGGCAGATTCGCCGCCGCTGGAGGTTGCGGCCAGCACGAAGCGGTGCACGCCGAGCCGTTCGGTCAGTGCCCCGATCAGCTCGGCCTCGCGCGCGGCGTCGTAGCGCCCCTGCGGTTCGGCACCGCTCAGCCCCATCGGCGGGCGATCGAAGCGGATCAGCCGGTACCGCCCGCGCAACGCGTCCGCCCAGCCGTCCCACATCCGCAGGCTCGCGAACGAGCCGTGGACCAGCACGATCGCCGGCCCCTGCCCTTCGTCGACATAATGGATTGACTGGCCATCGATCGTCGCGAACCGGCCGGTCGGCAGCGCATACCGCGCGCGCAGTTTGGCATCGTCCGGCGTCCGCCAGCCCTGCCGCGCCGATACGACGTACCAGCCTGCGCCGATCGTCAGCAGACCGACGATGGCGATCGCCAGCCGGGCAATCTTGCGGATCATTTCGCAGGGTGCGCCTTGAGAAACGCGCTCGTCCGCAACAGCGCATTGGCGCGGACGTCGGCGTAGAACAGGCCGAAGTCGTGATAATGCATGCTGCCCCCCGGCAACGGCTTCAGGCCGAGCGACGGCGCGGGATCGACCACCAGCATCCCGTGATCGCACCGCGCCGAGACCGCGCCGCGGATCAGCGGGCCGACCACGCCCTCGCCCGGATCACCCGGCACTGCGCCCAGGCTGCGCGTTGCGGGCGCATTCGGGACGGCGCGGTCGAACGTCAGCGGGTTGACGCACAGCGTCCGCTTGTCGGGCCCGTCGCCATATTTATCGACGAACCCCTGCTCCGCGCGTGTCGCCGCGAGCGTCAGGTCGACGCTGCCGAGCACCGCGTTCCACTGCACCGCGCAACCGGTCTGCGCGGGCGTGTCGCAGATCGGGGTGTGCGTATAGCGGCGCGAAAAATCGCCCTCCGCGAGGTTGAAGCCGATCGCATAGGCGGCAACCATGCGCGCCGCGATCGGCTTGCCGTCGATCCGCGTCTCGAGCAGCTTGGCGACCATTAAGCCGCCCTGGCTGTGCCCGGCGAGGATGAATGGCCGGCCGTGATTCTGGTAGCGGATATAATGGTCGAACGCGCGCTCGACGTCGCCATACGCCAGATCGAGCGCGCGATCGCGGCCGCCGACCTTGTCGCTCAGCAGCGATGCCTGGCGGTAACGCGGCGCATAGACCCGGCAGCAGGCGTTGAAAACGCTCGCCTGCCGCGCGATCGTGCTGGCGTCGGTCCAGTCGTTGACGCTCTTGTCGGCGACGTCCTGGTTCCAGATCGTCGTGGTACGGAACGTGGTGGGGTGGATGAAGAAGACGTCGACCGGCGCGTTACGGGCGGCGGCGGTCGCGCCCTTGGGGACTGCGGCACTGGCGCCGGGGCCTGCGGGGCCTGCCGCCCAGGACGAGGCGAGCGCATAGTCCGGCGCAGCGGGCGGGGTCTGGTCGGCGAACGCGGGGACCTGCGCCGCAACGTTCGCCGCCATGCCCGTAGCGGCGAGCAGGAGACCGATCCGCACCAATGTCTTCAATTCGAATACCCTTGCGTTAGCGACGCGGACCGATCTGCCGCCAAAAGTGCCTTCGGAACCGGTCGGCGATTACCCTGTCCATCATGCAAAGCTTGTTTCCCCGCGAAGGCGGGGGCCCAGACTGGGCTCCCGCCTTCGCGGGAGAACAAAGCAGTTCGGGCTAGCGGGAAGTGGGTTTGCACATACTGGCCCCAAGATGCCCGGCCCTCCCCTACCCCTTGTACGTCACCGGCGGGCGCCGCAGCGCCGCCTCCGGGTCCGCGATGATCGTCCTGTCGTGCGCCTCCAGCATCGCCAGCCAGTCCTGCGGCATGTCGCCGATCTTCAGCACCTTCGCACCGATGCCGCGCAGCGTGATCGTGCCCGGCCGGTCGCCCATCTTCAGCCAGCGCGGAAAGCTCGTCACGTCGCTCGAATGCACCCACGCATCGACCGAAGTCGTCCGCGGATCAAGCGCCTGTGCCGACGGCCCGTAGATCATGCTGACATCGTTCACGATCCGGTCGGCAAACCCCGCAGTCCGCACGCGAGACCGCGCACGATACTGGACGAAGACATTGCCCTGCGCCTCGAACGGCGTTTCGGGGAACGGCTGGAACTCGATGTCCGACCCGCCAAGATTGCGCGGCACGGTCGGGATCGCATCGGGCGAATAATGGATCGTCGTCGGCCCGATCGGGTTGAACGGCGACACCAGCATCTCGCCCGTCAACGGATTGCGAAAGTCCCCCAGCCGCTTGCCGGTCGCCAGATCGGTGCGGAAGCCAAGCTCCATCTGGGTGACGTCGAAGCCGCCATCCTGGCCCTGACGGACCATCTGGATCCCGCCGAAGTTCATCCCGTACAGCGGCGTCAGCGTCGCATCGACATCGGCGAGATACTCGCCCTTGATCCACCAGAACACCATGCCCTCGTCGGTCCGATAGCGCAGCTTCCGGATGATCTTCCGCGCATCGTCGGCATTCTTCGGATCAAGCCGTTTTGCCGCCGCGGACGCCGATGACGGCAGCGCGGCGAGCGCCGCCGCCCCCATGCCGACCGCCATCACCGTGCGACGACCCAATAGCGGGGCGCGGCGATCCTCGTGTGCCAATGTCCATTCCGTCATACCGCCCCCCATGCTGCCCAGACCCTGCGCGACGATCACGCCCGCCCGACGATCTCCATCGCCGCGCGCTCGCCGCTCTCGAACGCCGATTCCATGCCGAAATCGACACGCCGCGTGTGTTCGCCGGCAAAGTGCAACACCTGCCACGGGTCGACCATCGTCCGCGCGAACGCGTTGACCTGCCCCGGCGCGAGGCTGAACCCGCAGCCGCGCTGGAGGGGATCCGCCTGCCAGTCCTTGTAGGTCGACACCTTGACCAGCCCCTTCGACGCCGGCCGCAACCGGGTGAGTTCGTCGAGCAGGAACGCCTCCGCCGCCGCCGGCCCCAGCTTCGCGATCGAGCGCGCGACGTTGCCGACCAGCACGATCATCGCGCGGTGCGCGCCGGTGCCCTTATGGTTGTCGATCGCCCAGAACATCCCCATCGGCCCGTCGGTCGAGAACGACGGCGGCAGGCCGTCCTCCAGCCAGAACGGCCGCTCGACGGTGACGTACATCCGCGCGGTGTTGGCATAGGGCATCTCGGTGATGGCCTTGCGCATCGTCGGGTTCGGCTTGCCGGCGATCGCGACGTCGCGCAGCATCGTGAACGGCAGCGTCGAGATCACGAACCGTGCCTTGTACACGCTGCCATCGGTGCAGGTGACGGTGCCGCCGGTGTCGGTCAGCGCGATACCCGCGACCTTCTTGTCGAGCCGGACGACGTCGCCGAGCTTGGCGGCCATCGCCAGCGGCAGCCGCTGGCACCCGCCCTCGATGTTGGAGATCTGCGCGAGACCGTCGATCTCCTTGCGATTATTGCCCTCGCCGAACGGATGGTCGCGGTGTGCGGGCGCCTGCGCCGGCCCCGCGATCTTGCGATCGAGCATGCCGCGCGTATCCTCCTGCCACATCCGCAGCAGCGAGGTCTCGTCGATGCCGATGCCGGGTGCGGAGAAGCTCGCGAGCTTGATCGCCTGCGCGCTATAGCCCTTCGCGGTCATCAACTGGCGCAGGCTGATATCGAATGCGCCATATTTGGGATCGAGCCAGTCCTCGACCTCCTTCAGCGGGTTGAACTTGGCCGACACCGCCTGCCCCATCAGCATCGGCGGGATTTTCCGCTCGTCCCCCACGCACGTGTTGAGCGGGTTGGCGTCCCAGGTCTTGGGGTCGATCCAGCTGTCCATATAGTGCGCGCCGAACGTCAGCAGGTCCCGGTCCTCGGAGAGCAGTTTCAGGCCGTGCGTGCGACACGCGTCGATCACTCGCGCGTAACTGCGGCCGATCTGGCTGGCACCGACGTCGATCGGGCCCTCCCCGGTCTGCACCGTCTTGACGCGCCCGCCGACCTGCGGCCCCGCTTCGAGGATGATCGGCCGCATGCCCGTCTCGGCGAGGATCGAGGCGGCATGCAGCCCCGACAGGCCGCCGCCGATGATGATGACGTCCGATGCCGTCGCCGCGAACACCGCCTTCGACAGAAGCGGGATGGCGGCCGCGGCGGCCACGAAACTACGCCGTGAGAGCATGGTCATCGACCCTTTTGATAATGGACAGCGTGGATCTCAGCTCTTGCGCGGCGCGGGCGCTGCGGGCGGCTGCGGCGGCGACCAGCCGGCCGGGACCGGCGCGGGCGTCTGCTCGTGCGCATAATGCTCCAGGCTCGACAGCGACGGACCGTAATCGGTGGTCGGTGCGGACAGCCATTTGGGGTCCATCGCGCGCGCCGCCGCGGCAAGATCGGCAGGCAGCGCCGCGACGTTGGGCAGGGTCTGGAACGTGCACAGATAGTTCACGTTGCCGGGCGCCTGCCCCATCAGCATCCATGGCAGCCACGGCGTGACGCGGCTCCACGATCCGACATGCGGGATATGCGTCAGCCGCGGATTCTCGACGTCGGCGCGCTTGACCGTATAGACGAAATGCTCGGAGACGCGGTTCATCGGTCCGGCGGATTCGCGCGGCCATTTGTCGGGCTGGAGCGCGCTCGGATAGATCATGTCGATCCCGGTCTGGCAGATCAGCGTTCCATCGGGCCCCTCGGTCCAATCGAGCAGGAACGGCTTGCGCGGTGCCGGCGCGGTCTTCTGCAGTCCGCCGTAGGAGGGAGCCTCGGGCAAGAAATCGCTGATCGTGTAGTTGAACGGATCGTTGGCGATCGGCACGACGCGAACGTCTTCGTCGGTATAGGGATTATGCCAGGTCTTGAGCAGCTCGCCGGTATCGAGATCGCGGTAGAACACGATCTCGCGCAGCATCCGCCGCCAGCTGCCGTCCTCGAGCTGCTTGACGCGAACCAGGCTGAACCCCTCGACCCCGAACAGCGGGCGGACCTTCTCGTTGTCGCGCACGCCCCAGGCGGTGCCCTTGAGCCAGCCGAGCTTCTCGCGGGTCGGATCGACGTCGCCGTCCATCCGCGCATAGGTGTCGCGGTTCCACTTGGGATCCTTGAAGTCGACCTTGGTGACGAAGCTGGGCACGCTCGCCGATGTGACCGCGCCCGCTGCGATACCGGCCGCGCCCGCCGCCTTGGGTATCGCCATCATGCCGACGGTCGCCGCTGCCAGCTTCAGCCCGTCGCGCCGCGTCACCTGATCGTTCGCCATGTAATCCCCCACTCGAATGATGCGGGATCATGCGGCACCAAAAGGAGCGCGCCATATCGATCTTGGAGACTAGCCGATCATCGGATACCCGGTTTACGGAGGCGTGCCGGGCGCCCGAGCCCATGACGAAAAAGACGCGCCCCGCGGATGCGGGACGCGCCTTTGGTCGCCTGTCGGATGTCGCAGATCAGAAGCTGAACTTGGTCCGGATACCGACCGTGCGCAGTTCGCGGAGCGACACGAGGACCGCCGAATTGTAGCTCGTATAGGTGAAGGTGTTGTTGAAGACATAGTTGTCGACGGCCATGTTATAGGCCTGGTTGTTGAACAGGTTGGTGACGAACGCCTCGACCGTGAAGGCCGCGCTCCTGGCGCCGATGCGCAGGTTGACCTGCGTCATGTCGGGGGTCTTGAGGATGTTCGCGGCGTTCGAATAGACGCCCGACTTGTAGGTGAAGTCGGCGCGGACATAGCCGTCGACATCGGTCAGCCCCGGCAATGGCGCGGTGTACGAGCCACCGATGGCCGCCGAGTATTTCGACGTGTTCGGGTTTTCCTTGCCGCGATAGTTCGTGAGCCCGGTTAGCTGCGTCGTCTGCGGCGCGACCAGCGCGAGGATGTACGAGTCGTTGAGCGCACCGCTGGCGTTGAAGGCAAGCTCGGGCGTGATGTTCGCCGTCGCCTCGACCTCGATGCCCTGCATCCGCACCTTGCCGGTATTCGCCGAGCCTTGGACGAGCTGCGGCAGGTTGTTCTCGGGGTCGACTAGCACCAAGGTCTGCGAGTTGATCTGGTTCTTCCAGATCGCGTGATACGCGCTGATCGAATAGCGCAGGACGTTGCCGAACGCCTTGCCCTTCAGCCCGATCTCGTAATTGTCGAGCTTTTCGGGCTCGACCATGATGCTGAAGCCCGCGGCATCGGCCGCGCGCTGCGTGGCCGGGGTGGCGGTCAGGAACGTGCTGTTGAACGCGCCGGGGTTCACCCCCTTCGAGAACGACGCATACATCATCGTCGACGGGTCGAAATCGAACTGCGCGATCAGGCGCGGCAGGAAGTTTTTGTAGGTTCCCTTCAGCAACTGCGCGTTCGGGCCGTACGCACCGGCGGGCGCGAAGGTGCTCGAGGTCAGCGTCACCCCGAGCAGCGGGGCATAGGCGTAGAGATTGTCGATCTGGTAGCGACCATCGGCGTTGATGCTGAAACCCGGTATGATCTCCCAGCCGACACCGAAGAACCCGCCGAACGTACGCGACCGCGCGCCGCCGCCGACCGACGAGAAGGTGGTGACGCCGAGCGCGGTGTTGCCGCCCGCGCTGCCGCCGACGCTATAGGCGTTGAGGTAGCTGGCGCCGATCGTGGCGTGCACCGGACCCTGGTTGTCGAAGCTCGCGCGGACCTCCTGCGAGAAATCCTTGCTTTTCCGTTCGATCAGGAACGGAAAGTCGAAATAGGCCCGCGAGCCGGTGCCGCCAAACGGATTGGTGGCGGTCGTGTCGTAGTAGTTCTTGAGATCCGACAGCTCGCTATACTGCTCCCGGTTGACCCCGGTCAGCGACGACAGCGTCACGTCGGAGCCCGGAATGTCCCAATCCATCGCCAGATGGAGATGGACGGTGCGGCTGCGCAGGCCATAGCCCTGCACGCCGTCGTCGGGATCGATCAGGCGCCCCCTCGGATTGGCCAGGAAGTTCTTGGTGAACGAGTCGTTGATCGTGTTTGCGGACGGCGCGGTCGAGGCGAGCGACGGCGTAGTCCCGCAGAGGAACGCATTGGTCCGCGCGACGCCGGTCGAGGTCAGTCCGTTCAGCGTGCAGTTGCTCTGGCCCGGCACGATGACCTGGCCCGCGGCATTGCGGATCGTATAGGCCGAGATCAGCCCGGTCGCGCCGGGACCGTCGTTGTTGAGCGACAACAGCCCGAACGCCTTGGCGGTAAAGTTCGACGCGGGCTTGAACACCAGCGACAGCGTACCGCTCTTGGTCGACTGGTCGCCCAGCGTCTGGCCGTTCACGCCGGCGTTGTCGTAGGATCCGTCCTTGGACAGCTTCCGGCCCGACAGGCGAAAGCCGAGCACGTCGCCGAAGATCGGGCCGCTCAGTTCGCCCTGCACGTCGTAGTTGTTGCGCGTGCCGAGCAGTCCGTCGACCGATCCGGTCAGCCTTTCGGTCGGCAGCTTGGTGACGATGTTGAGCGCACCGGCAAAGGTCTGGCGGCCGAAATAGGCGCTTTGCGGGCCCTTCAGGATCTCGACGCGCTCGGGATCGGTGATCGTCTCGATCGCGGTCGCGGACGATACCGGCACGCCGTCGATGAAGATCGAGGTGGTCTGCGACAGCGCGGTGGAGGGCGTGAAGCCGCGGATGATGACCTGCTGGAACGAGCGATCGCTGCGTGCGCCGCTGGAGCTCGCGTTCGAGATCTTCATGCCGGGCGTGAAGCTGGCGACGTCGTTGATCGACACGACGCCGCGGGCGGTCAGATCGGCGCTGGTGAAGGCGCTGATCGCGACCGGGGTCTTGAGGATATCCTCGGCCCGCTTGCGCGCGGTAACCAGGATTTCACCCGAATCCGCGCCTTCGTCCACCTGGGCCAGCGAGGCATCCGCGGCCACCTTGGCGTCGGCATCGGGCGTCGTGCCCGGCGGTGCCGCGACCTGCGCCATACCGGCGGTGCCGCCCCCCGCGAGTATCAGTGCCAGCGTCGACGTCATGCATCGACGCAGCGTCATGGTATTGCCGATCTTCATCATTGTGATTGCCCCCCAGGGTTGCTCATGATGTCGTGCGAAAACCGGCGAATGCGGTTTCCCCGACGTATCCGGCGCGGGGGAACAGAGTCCCCATGCCGGACATGCAGTGCGCCGCGCACAAGATCGCAGGCCGGCAAGTGGATAACCTGCGGTCAACCTGACTTCTTCGAAGATCGAAGCCCCATGTTCTTGTATGTTTTCAGGGCCACCCGATTACGGCAACATTTGGAAGCTCCCGCAAGCCGATCGATGCTACAATCCCATGGTTATAGATAACCACTCTGCGGATAAGTCTTGGCGCGGCGCCATCGGTAGAACTTTTCCAGAATCACCATAAGTGATCGACCGCTATCGATCGTGCCCGGCCCATGCGCGCCTGCCGGGACTATTGCCGTCGAGCCCCGTTCTGTTCGACTGGCGGCCAGCCTGTACGTCGGACGGCCTATTTCGAGACGCCTGCATAGCATGCCCTTGGTCGACAGAACGCCACGTCGACGAGGGGAGCCCGTATGAAGCAACGTGCATTGATCGGCTGGGGGATCGGGTCGTTCACCTCCTCGGCGCTGGTGGGCGCGGTGGGGCTGCTCCACCTGCGTTTCATGACCGACTCGCTGGGGCTTGCGATGGGGCTCGCGGGCATGCTGGTAGTGATCGCCAAGATCTACGACGCGGCGCTCGATCCGGTGATGGGCGTGATCAGTGATCGGACGCGGACGCGCTGGGGGCGGCACCGGCCGTATCTGTTCGCCGGCGGGCTGTGCTGCGCGACCTCGCTGGTGCTGTTGTTCAATGTGCCGCAGGGTTTGAGCGGTACCGGTCTGGTGGTGTTCGTGGCGTTTTCGCTGCTGCTGTTCTCGACCGCATACACGATGTTCCGCATCCCCTATCTCGCGCTCGGCCGGTCGATCACGCAGGATTTCGACGAGCGATCGAAGCTGATGACGTTCAGCGTCTATGGCGCGTCGCTCGGCGGCCTCGCGGCGACCTCGGCAGCACCGTATCTGCTCGCGACGCTGGGCAGCGACCGTGCGGGACACGGCGCGGTCGCGTGGATCCTCGCCGCGCTGATCGCCACCGGCGGGGTGGTGAGCTTCCTGCTGATCGATACCGAAGCCGGCGATAGCGGCACCGGGACGAAACGCCCCCACGTCTCGTTCCGCGAGGCCTGGGCGGCGCTGCGCGAGAACCGGCCGTTCCAGCACCTGATCGGCTTCAAGGTGACGATGTTCGCCGGCCTCACGCTCAACGGCGCCGCGATCCCTTATTATACGCGCCACGTTCTGGCCGCGTCCGACGTCAGCCTGAGCGGCATCTTCCTCGCGCAGATGATCGCGATGATGGCGTCGCAGGTCCTGTGGGTCCGGGTCGCGCACCACTTCGGTCGCCGCGACGCGCTGATGGCCGCGTCGCTGCTCCAGATGATCGCGATGCTGTGCTGGTACGTCGTTCCCCCCGCACATCCGAGCCCGTGGGTGCAGATCCTCGGCGCGTTCCAGGGCGTGTGCGCGGGCGGCATCTTCTTCGGGCTGTACACCGTGCTGACCGACACGATGGACCTGTCGCGCAAGACGGCCGACGGCGAGAGCCATGCGGGACGCGAAGGCATCCTCGCTGGCGTGTTCGTGATGGTCGAGAAGGCCACCGCGGCGTTCGGCACCTTCGTGTTCAGCGCGATCCTCGGCTCGGTCGGCTATGTCTCGGCGAAGAACGCCGGCGCCGCCGCGCAACCGCACGAGGTGATCGTCGGTATCGGCATAGCGATGTCGGTGATCCCCGCCGCCTTCGCGCTGGTCGCCTGCCTGTTCCTGCGCCGGCTCGATCTGCCGCACGTTCGGCGCGCGCGTGCCGAACCGGGCGGTATCGGCAAGCCAGTGACCGCAGTCGCCGCACTGCTTCTTGTCGGCCTGGCCATGTCCGCAGACCCCGTACGCGCGGAAACGCCGGTCGCGGTGCCGACCATGGTGATGATCAAGCGCGTCTATACCGGCGAGGGCGGGCGATCGACCATGGACGAGGTCGAACTCCCGCGCGTCAGCGGCGGCGACGGGCGCAGCGTCGGCACGCGGCTCTATGCCACCGACGTCGAGATGGGGCTGTCCGCGCCCGGCAGCTTCATCGACTGGCACGGCGTCACCACCCCGCGCCTGCTGGTGGTGATCGCCGGCGCGCTTGAGATCGGCCTCGGCGACGGCACCACGCACGTGCTGACGCCCGGCACGATCGTGCTGGTGATGGACATGACCGGCAAGGGCCACACGAGCCGCTCGATCGGCCGCGTCCCGGTGCAGGTCGCCACCATCCGGCTGCCAAGCGACGATCCGCTCAAGCCCAAGCTCAACAGCTGTCCGCCAAACGTGGCACCCGACAAGTGCGTTGCCAACGGCGTCGCCGTCACGCGGGCGGTGCGCTGATGCCGCTCGAACTCACGGGACTCGTCTCGCACAATCGCGGCGGGCCGCTCGCGCCCCGGCCGCAGACCGACTTCGACGTCGCGGGGATCGTCGCCAGTGCGGTCGCGCAGGAGTGCGCGGGGTATGACAAGGTGCTGATCGCCAACAGCGCGCTGATGCCCGACAGCCACGCGATCGCCACCTACGTCGCGGCGAACACGACCAGCCTGCGGATGATGATCGCGCACCGCCCCGGCTTCATCGCACCGACGATGGCGGCGCGGATGCTGGCGACGGTCGACCGGCTGAGCAACGGCCGCGCCGCCGTCCACATCATCGCCGGCCCCAGCGATACCGAACTCGAGGCGGACGGCGACTTCACGACCAAGGACCTGCGATACGCGCGGGCGAGCGAATATGTCGGCATCCTGCGCCGGCTGTGGACCAGCGCCGTGCCGGTCGATCACGACGGCGCCTTCTACCGCTTCAACCAGGCGTTCATGCCGGTCAAACCCGTCGTCGCCGGGGGCATCCCGGTGTCATGGGCCGGCAGCTCCCCCGCCTCGATCGAGGCCGCTGCCGAGCACGCCGACATCTTTGCCATGAGCGGCGATTCGCTGGCCGTGATCGGCGCGATGGTCGGGCGGCTGGGCGATGCCGCGGCGAGCCACCAGCGCACGCTCGACTATATGATGACGGTGATCGTGATCCTCGGCGACACCGAGGACGCGGCCTGGGCTAAGGCGGACGCGGCGCTTGCCGCCTTCCTCGCACTGCGCGGACCAACGCTGGCGACCGACGACAAGGGCCCCTCGAACTTCGCCGCGTCGAGCGATGCCGGGGCTCGCGTGCTGGCGACCGCCGCTGGCGGCGCACGGCAGGACCGGTGTCTGTGGATGGGCATGACGCACGCGGCGCAGGGCAAGTTCGGCAATCAGACGACGCTGGTCGGCACGCCCGACCAGGTGACGGAGGCGCTGATGGACTATTACCGGCTCGGCGTGACGCGGTTCCTGGTCCGCGGCTATCATCCGGAGGCGGATATCGAGGAATATGGCCGCGACCTGTTCCCGCGGTTGCGCAGGGCGGTGGCGGCCTATGATGCGGCGGTGGGGTCAGTGTAAGGCGAAACGCGAGCCTTACCACGCCACCACCCCGGCGGAGGCCGGGGCCCAGTTGGGGGACGTCGCCAACTAAGGGAAGCGCTTCGTTACCATGGCCTTGCTAACTGGGCCCCGGCCTCCGCCGGGGTGGTGAAGTATGTGTAGTGCCGCTTACAGGCGATCTGAGCTCGGTTAGCACCCTGATCGAAAACGCAACCCACGGTATGCAATAAATTTACCCGCCACCATATGTTGCGCCTGGTTCGCAACAGGCACATAGTCCTCCCGCCGGCCCCAAAGCGCATCCTCGCGCGCTTCGCGGAGTATCGGCGGCTGCCCATCCCAAGGATATCCGATGAGTTCGACTATCGCGCACGGCCCTCTCGACCAGCCCGTCACGACGCATATCTGGCGCGAGAAATACCGGCACGGCGACGAAGCCGCCCCGGCGGACACCTTCGCGCGAGTCGTCGGCGGGGTCTATGCCAACGATACGAAAGAGCAGGCGGAAACGGCGCTCGCGGCGCTGAACGCGCGCGACTGGGTGCCGGGCGGGCGCATCTTCGCGGGTGCCGGGACCGGCAAGCGGGTGACGTGGATCAACTGCTTCGTCAGCCCGACGATCCAGGATTCGATGGATACCGAACCCGACCTTCCCGGCGCCGGGATCATGCCCGCGCTGAACGTAGCGGCGTTCACGCAGCAGCAGGGTGGCGGCATCGGCATGGATTTCGGCACGCTGCGCCCCGATGGCGCGGTGGTCGGCCGGACCGGATCGATCTCGTCGGGGGTCATCCCGTTCATGGTGATGTGGGACGGTATGTGCGTGACGATCCGGTCGAGCGGATCGCGGCGCGGCGCGATGATGGGCGTGCTGCCGGTGTGGCACCCGGACGTGCTGGCGTTCATCACCGCCAAGACGCGCAAGGATTTCCTCAAGAACTTCAACGTCTCGGTCACCGTCACCGACGATTTCATGGCCGCGCTGGAGGCCGGCGAGGACTGGGAGCTCGGCTTCCACGTGCCGCGCGCGGACGGCGAGCATGTCGCGGTGCGCGAGAAGGACGGCCGCCCCTGGTACGTCTATCGCCGCCTGCCCGCCGCCGAACTGTTCGACCTGATCACCCGCACCACCTATGAATATGCCGAGCCCGGCGTGATCTTCATCGAGCGCGTCAACCGCCTCAACAACCTCAATTACTGCGAGACGATCGCCGCGACCAATCCGTGCGGCGAGCAGCCTCTGCCGCCCAACGGCGACTGCGATCTCGGCCACGTCAACCTCGCCAACATGGTGCTGAACCCGTTCACCACCGACGCCGCGGTCGATTGGGAACGGTTGCGTGCAGCGGTGCGGATCGGCGTGCGCTTCCTCGACAACGTGCTCGACACCTCGCCGTTTCCGACCGCCGAACAGCGCGCCGAAGCACTCGCCAAGCGGCGTATCGGGCTCGGCTATACCGGGCTCGGCAATCTGCTCCAGCAGATGCGGGTGCGCTATGGCCGCGGTGCGGTCGCGCTGGTCGAACAGGTCGGCGAGGCAATCGCGATCGAGGCGTATCGCACCTCGGTCGACCTCGCACGCGAACGCGGCGTGTTTCCGGCCTATGATACCGAGGCGTTCGCGCGCGCGCCGTTCCTGGAAAAGCTGCCCGCCGATCTGGTCGCGGACATCCGCACTTACGGCATCCGCAACGGCGTGCTGCTGACGCTGGCGCCGACCGGCACGACCTCGATCTTCTACGGCAATGTCAGCTCGGGCGTCGAGCCGACCTTCAGCTGGCATTACGACCGCGCGGTCGTCGTCGAACAGACCGCGACCGAGCAGAAGCTGGAGAGCTTCGAGGTGCAGGATTATGGCTGGTATCTCTATTCGCGGATGCCCGGCTTCGATGCTGCCTCGGCCCTGCCCGACTATATGGTGACGGCGCTGGAACTGTCGGTCGACGATCACATCGCGGTCGCAGCGGCGGCGCAGGCGTGGGTCGACGCGGCGATCTCGAAGACGATCAACTGCCCCGCGGAGATGCCGTACGAGGCGTTCCGTGAGGTGTATCTGACCGCCTACCGCGAGGGCATGAAGGGCTGCACGACCTATCGCCCGAGCGGTCTGCGCGGCTCGGTGCTGTCGGTGAAGAGCGATACGCCCGCAGTTGCCGATACGGTGGAAGCGCCGTTCGCGGGCACATCGGAGGTGCTCGCGCGGCCGCAGGTGCTGAACGGCAAGACGATCAAGATCAAATGGCCGATCGACGGCGAGAACTACTACCTGACCATCAATGATTACGTTCATCCAGACGGCAAGCGCGTGCCGTTCGAAATCTTCATCTCGACCAGTTCGGTCGAGAATTTCGAGACGATGGCGGCGTTGACCCGGACCCTGTCGGCGGCGTGCCGGCGCGGCGATGCGACCTTCCTGTTCGAGGAACTGGAACGCGTCCATTCGCCCAAGGGCGGCGCGCTGATCCGGCTCGAACACGAGGCGAAGGGGACGTACGCACCAAGCCTGATCGCGCTGATCGGCCGTATCCTGCGCCAGCATTCGACGCCTGCGCCGGTGAATGCGATCGAGGAGACCGGCGAGCAATGCCCCAATTGCAAGCGCCACACCGCGCACAAGCTGGAGGGGTGCCTGACATGCTTCCAGTGCGGGTACAGCAAATGCGGGTGATGTAACTGCCGCCTGTGCGATCCTCCCCCGCCAAGGGGAGGGAAGGTCGCCGCAGTGGCAGAACAGTCCGTCACCGCAGACCTGTTAAGCGGCTATACCTTTCGAGCACGTAAGACTTGTTCTCCCGCGAAGGCGGGAGTCCAGACTGGGCTCCCGCCTTCGCGGGAGAACAAGGAAGGCACGGTGCCGCACGACTGTCGACTCGTACGCGTTCGAACGGGATAGCCACCGAACCAGTCAGGCATGACGGAGGAGCGGGGTGGCGACTTAACCCATGATCCCGGTGGCGCGGAGTGCGGCCACAGCATCGGGCGCGCGATCCAGCGCGGCGATCGTGTCGGCCAGGCGATCGTCGCACGCTTCGAGACCCGCGAAGGCCAGGCAATCGCGAGCCTTCGCGCGGTGTTGCTCCGGTGTCAGCGGCCACGCTGGCGAGCCCAGCTGCGCGGTCATGTCGACGCGGATCGTCCGCCCATCGTGCAAGGTAGCGACCATATAGGCGGGCACGAACGCCGCAGCGTCGGGATTGTCGTCGGCGATAACGCTCACCCGCGCAGCCAGCGCCAGGACCGCAGGATCAGCCAGCCTCTCCGCACGAAAATCCGCTAGCCCGACGGTCTCTTGCAACAGCGTCACCGCCGCCAACCATTGCAGGCAAAGCCGCGCATACCCCGGCTCCATCCCCGCAAACGCCGGACGCCCGACGAGCCGCTCGATCAACGGCGGCGCATGATAGGCCAGCGTCGCGACGGCATCCGCGACCACGCCATGATCCGCCATGAGGCGCTGGATCGCGACGATCCCGCCATGCGCCGCGCGACCGGTCGGGAACGGTTTCCAGCTCACGCCGGCGATATGATGCCCCCGCCCCAACGCCCCAAGCGCGCCGTCGAGATCGCCCTGCGTCTCGATCAGCGCGAAATACCCGAACGCGCCCTCGATCGGCTGCGCCACACCCGGCATTCCGCCGCACGCAAGGTCGACGGCGGCCAGCGCATTCCGCGCCGCGTTGGCGACCTGCACCGGCAGCGCGGGCTTGCCCTCGACATGCGCCTGCATCGTCCCCGACGCGAACGCCAGCGCATGGCCTAACGCATCGCGCGCAGTCTGGCGCGACAGCGCACGCAAGCTCGCGATCGCCGCGACGCAGCCGAAGATCCCCGCAGTCGCCGGCCGGAAGAACCGCAGCGGCCCTGCAGCGATGCCGAGCGTCACCGCGACGTCCACTCCCGCGACGATCGCCGTCAGCAGTCGCACGCCATCGACCGGCACGCCGCGCTCGATCTCCGCCAGCAGTGCTGCCAGCACGGTCGCCATCGGGTGCAGCACCGCGGGCTCGTGGACGCAGTCATATTCCTGGCCGTGGATCTGAAACGCGTTGACGAACGCAGCCGAAGACGCGGGCAGCCGCAAACCGGGCCGCCCAAGCACGGACGCACGCCCCCCCTCGCCCCAGCCCTGCGCTATCGCCAGCACCGCGTCCGCATGCGCCGCATGACGCCCGGCGACACCGACGCACAGGCTATCGTGGAGGAACGTCTTCGCCGCCGCCCGATCCGCCTCGCCCAAATCCGCCCAGCGCAGCGCCAGCGCGTGGTCGACCAGCCGTTCGGATACGCTCAATGCGGTTCCTCGCCGCCCGACACATTCATGCTCTCGCCCGTGATGTAAACCGCCTCGTCCGAACACAGGAACGCGACCGCCGACGCGGTGTCGCTCGGCAGGCCGGGTCGTCCCATCGGGATCCGCGCCGCCATCCGCGCCAGATACTCCTCGACTGACACGCCCTGCAATTCGGCGAAATGCGCGTTCTGCCACGCGCCGAGCCCGGTGGTGACGTGGTTCGGGCACACGTTGTTGACGGTGATGCCATGCTCGCCCAGTTCGATCGCCGCCGAGCGCGCGAGCCCGACCAGACCGTGCTTCGACGCGGTATAGGCCTGCGCGTGTGCGAAGCCCGACTTGGCGGCTTGGCTGGCGATATTGACGATCCGCCCGCCCCTGCCTGCCGCGATCATAATCCCGGCGGCGGCCTGCAACCCGTAGAACGCGCCGCTCAGATTGACGTCGATCACCGCACGCCAATCGTCCGACGTCACGTCCAGCAGCGGCTTCATGATATAGCCGATGCCCGCATTGTTCACCCAGACGTCGAGCGAGCCGTGCGCCGAAACCGCGTGCGCCGCGAGCGCGCGGACCTGGTCGGGATCGCGCACGTCGCACGGAAAGATCGACGCGGGCGTGTCGAGCAAGTCGGCGATGGCCTGCATCTCCGCGGTGTCGCCGATCATCGCATCGGGCGTCGCCGCGTCGCGTGAGGCGCCGATGTCGGAGACGACGATCGCCGCCCCCTCCGCCGACAGCCGCCGGGCGATCGCCTCGCCGAGCCCGCCGCGACGCCCCGATCCGGTGACGACCGCGGTCTTGCCCGCAAACCTCATGCGAGCGGTTCGGTGGTCATGAAGGTCACGTCGGCCATATCCTGGAACGCCGCGGCGATCGCCTGCATCGCCGCGGTCGAGACGTCCTCGCCGAACCGCACCATGTCGGGCACGTCGATGATCTCGACATACGCATAGGGCGCCGCGGCGTCGGACCCGAGCTGGCCGGTCACTCGGTGGACGGTAAAGCTTTCGACCGACGCGAGGCCGGTCACCGTCGGGATGTCGACCGTCTTCGCCCAGTCTTCATAGGCCTCGACCGCGATACCCGGCTTCAGGTTGAACAAGACGATGAGGCGCATGGGAAATCCTTGATTGTCCGCGACGATCGAAGCCTAGCGCGCCGCCCGAAATCGGACCTCGCCGCGCGCGGACTATCCGCGACGCGAACACCGCGTGCATGCCGCACCGGCAAGCGGCTCCGTGGTATAGTGCAGGCGCACATCTCAGGAGCGCGTCGTGACCAGCAGCACCAACGACCCTGCCGCCGACTATGACGGCCCGCCCGACTACCGCGTCGTCGGCCGCCACGCGCTGTTCCCGCAGACGAGCCATGACGAGATCGAGCGGATCAATTACCTTGCGCAGATGAACCGCCACCTCGCCGCGCGTGTCGTCCCCGGCGTCAAGGCAGCCTATGGCGTGCGCGTCGTTCCCGGTTTCGAGCGCGAGCATGGCCGGCCGATCGCCAACCGGCACGAGGCGCGCAAGGCGTTGTTGCAGGATCCGGCGTTCCAGAGTTGGTCGGCACTCCGCCGCCTGACGATGGAGCAACGCCAGCAGGCCGGTCGCTGGACCGTGATCCGCCAGCGCGAACAGCTCGCGCGCATCGCCGCCGACCTGACGGATGGCGACGACCGGCTGTTGCTCGATCCGACCCTTGCCGTGCCGCGCTACGTCTCCGCGGTCGATCACCACTGCATGCCCGGCAGCTATCATACCGAGGCATTCGCCGGCGATGTCGCGGCCGGCGCGAATTACGATCATGCGGGGTTCGTCACGACCGGCGGGCTGCTCGGCAAATATTCGGACGGCGGCGGCCATGCGGTCGTCAAATGGGTGAAGCGCAACCTGCCCGACTTCCGCCCGACCGCGATCCTCGAGATCGGCGGTACCGTCGGTCATTCGAGCCTGCCGCTCGCGCAGGCGTTTCCCGAGGCGGAGATGACCGTCGTCGATATCGGCGCGCCGGTGCTGCGCTATGGCCTCGCACGCGCGAAATCGCTCGGCGTCGACAATATCCGCTTCGTCCAGGCGAGCGGCGAGGATCTGTCGACGTTCGCCGATGCCAGTTTCGACTGGATCCAGACGACGATGTTCCTCCACGAACTGTCGACCACCGCGCTCGCCAATATCTTCGCGGAGACGCGGCGGTTGCTGAAGCCGGGCGGGATCGTGCTGCATGTCGAGCAGCCGCAATACGCCCCCGACATGCCGCTGTTCGAGCAGGCGATGCGCGACTGGGATGCGTTCTACAATAACGAGCCGTTCTGGAGCCGGATGCACGAGATGGACCTCGACGCGGCAATGGTCGCGGCCGGGTTCGATGCGGACGCCTTGATCCACGGCGGCGTAACGGGCGTGGTCGACCGCGACCTGTTCCCCGATGCGGAGGAGGACGAGACCGAGGATTATGGCCGCAAGGCCGCGTGGCACGTGATCGGGGCGATGGTCGCATGAGTGTCGCCGATGCGTTGCGCGAGGCGGGCGCGAAGCCTGCCGGGAAACGGCCGTATTTCCTCGAACCGCAGGTCGAGCGGGTGCTGGCGATCACGATGGCGATCGCGCAGGAACTGGCGGTATCGCGGCAGCGCGGCGACACGCTCGAACGGTTGCTGAAGGCGAAGGGCGTGCTCGCCGATGGCGAGATCGATGCGTTCGCGCCCGATCCGCAGGCCGCCGCCGAGCGCGCGATGGCGAACCAGGAATATATCGCCCGCATCCTCCGCATCGTCCAGCAGGAGAACGAGGCGGCGGTCGCGACCGGCGATGTCGCCTCCGAAAACGTCGGCGACGAACTCGGCTGAATGACCGGGTTCGAGTTCACGATACCCGTCCTCGTGGTCGGCGGCGGGGCGTGCGGCTGCGTCGCGGCGCTGGCGGCGTCGGATGCGGGCGCGGCGGTGCTGCTGATCGAGCAGGACGCGCGGCCGATGGGATCGACCGGCATGTCGCAGGGGCTGTTCTGCGCGGCGGGCACCAAGGCGCAAGCGGCGGCGGGCATCGACGACGATGGCGAGACATTCCTTGCCGACATCATGGCGAAGACGCGTGGCCAGACCGATCCGGTGCTTGCGCGGACCTTGGCGTTCGGATCGGGGCCGGCAGCGGACTGGCTGATCGAGACGCACGGGCTGCCCTGGGCGGTCGATCGCGGGTTTCGGCCGGCCTATGGCAACAGCCGGTTTCGCGTCCATGGCTGGCGCGGGCATGGCGGCGTCGACATGGTGCCTTTGCTCCACCAGAAGCTCGCCGAGGCCGGGGTCGACGTGCTGTTGCAGGCCCGACTGACCGACGTGATCGCCGACCCCGACGGTCGCGTGCGCGGCGTCGAGATCGCGCGGCCAGATGGGTCTGTCGAGCGGATCGGTTGCGACACGCTGATCCTCGCCAGCGGCGGCTTCGCGGCCAATCACGCGATGGTGGCGAAGTTCATGCCCGAAATGGCGACCGCGCGGAACAACGGTCACGAGGGCAGCCAGGGCATCGCGGTAACGCTGGCCGGCAAGCTCGGCGGCGCGCTGGCGGACATGGGATCGTATCAGGGCTATGCGATGCTGACCGAGCCGCAGGGGATCAGCGTGCCCCCCGGCGTGCTCGTCGAGGGCGGCGTAATCGTCAACGTCGAGGGCCAGCGCTTCACCGACGAGACCGCGGACATCGCCGGCATGGTCCATCCGGTGATGGCGCAGCCGGGCGGTCACTGCTGGGTGATCTTCGACGCGGGGATCGAGGCGCGGTGCGGCTACATCCCGGAGACGAAGGCGCTGGTCGCGCTGAACGCAGCGAAGGCGGCGGACGACGTTGCGGGCCTGGCAGCGCAGATCTGCGTGGATCCGGCAACGCTTGCGGCGACTCTGGCCGAGGCACGCGCAGCACAGGCGTCAGGGATCGCCGATGCGCAGGGCCGGACCTGGGGCGACGACACGCCCCCCGCCCCGGCCTATCGCGCGCTGAAAGTGGTCGGCGCGATCTATCACACGCAAGGCGGCCTCCGCATCGACGGCGAAGCGCGCGTAGTCCGCGAGGACGGCTCGGCCTTGCCCAACGTGTTCGCCGGCGGCGGTGCCGCGCGCAGCGTCTCGGGCCCCGCGCATTGGGGGTATCTCCCGGCAATGGGGCTCTGCACCGCGATCACGCTCGGCCGCATCGCCGGCGACACCGCCGCGCGCCAGGTGCTGGCCGGGGATTAACGCCACCGTTTCGACCCCCACTCTTGTTCTCCCGCGAAGGCGGGAGCCCAGTCTGGGTCCCCGCCTTCGCGGGGAAACAAGCTTGCTTACCGGAGAGGAATAACGCCGAACCGTTCTGCAGAACGAGGCACCCGCCCTACCGCGCCAGATGCCGGTCGAAGAATGTCCAGATCAGGTCGTACGCTTGCATCGCCTCGGGCGTGCCGGGGATCGTCGTGAATTCGCCATGACCCGTGCCTTCCTGGACGAACAGCTGCGTCTCCACGCCCACTTCGAGCAGCTTGACGTTGGTCACCAGCGCGTTGCTCATCGCGCTGTCACGCGTGCTGGTCACGAGCAACGTCGGCGGGAATAGCGCGAGCGTCTTCGGGAACAGCCCCGGCGTCACGAGCGGGTCGTTGCCGTCGACGCCGGCCAGATACAGATTCCCCGCGCCGGTCTTCAACTGTTCGGGCGTCGGCGCAGGCTGGCCGTTGAGCATCGGCGCGACCGACAGCGCGTCGCCACCATACCAGAAGGACGGCATCGCCCCCGAGCAGAAGATACCGATCGCCCCGGGACGCGGCAGGCCGTGCTGCTGGAACCACGCCACCGCCTGCGCGACCAGCGTACCGCCCGCCGAACAGCCATAGATGCCGATATTCTCGGGCCTATAGTCCTTCAGCAGCGCGCGGTAGACATACGCGACGTCTTCGCTCGCCGCCGGAAAATGCGCTTCGGGCGCGAGGCGGTAATCGACCGCGACCACCTTGATCCGGCCGCGTCCGGCGAGCGGCACCGCTTCCAAACGTCCGCCGATCCCGGAGCCAGCGAAGAACCCGCCGCCGTGCAGGTTGATCAGGATTCGGGCGGCATTCTCTTTCGCGATGCCCGCCTTGGGCACGACGACATCGGTCCTGACCCCATTCATCACCACCCGCGTGATCGTCGAGGGATAGATCGCCTCCCACCGGGCGAGCAGCGGCGCGAGGAACGCGTCGGTCGCCTTGCGCGCGTTGGCGATCGCGTCGCCGCCGGTCGCCGCGGGAAAATGCTGCTGGAGCCGCGCGGCGATCTGCGTGCGGGCCTCGGGGCTGAGCATGTCGGACAGCGGCACGACCAGCCTATCGGCATGGATCGTCCCGTCGCGGTCGACCGTGACCGTATCGCGCGGGGTCTGCGCCGACACGCTGGTGCTGGCGGCGAGGATCAGGCCGGACGCGATCATCCGGCGAACGAGGCGATATGGCATGGCCGAAAATCCCATCAAACGGTGACCGGCTCGTCGGCGAAATCGCGGTAGCGGCCGAGCAGGAGGAACGACGCGGCGGCCACGACCAGCACGACGCACGAGATCGTCAGCGACAGATGATAATTGCCGTGCAGGTCGTAATCGCGGCCGAATCCGAACGGGCCGAAGCCTGCGCCGAGCGAGAAGAACACGTACAGCATGCCGTAGATCGCGGCGTAGCTCCGCAGCCCGAAATAGCGCGCGACGAAGAACGCCATCACGTCGTATTCGACCCCAAGCGCAAACCCGATCAGGACGATCGCTGCCGCCGCGGTCGGGTAATCGAGCGCGGTGCCGGTCAGCAGCCAGCACGAGATCCCCGGCAGGCTGAGGATCACGAACGCGACCGCGGGCGCCCAGAAGCGGTCGAGCAGCCATCCCCCCGCGATCCGTCCGACGATCGACGCCAGCCCGACCAGCGGCGTCAGCGTCAGCACGGTGGCGGCATCGACCCCGCCGCCCTTCAGGATCACTTCGAGGTTCGGCACCGGCCCGCCCAGCGCATAGGAGATCGGCAGCAGCGCGCTCGCCAGCAACAAGAACCGCCACTGGCCGAGTGCTTCCCGCAGCGTGAACCCGCCCGGCGTGGTGGTGCGGACGACCGCGTCGGCATGCGTATCGGTATCGCGGAACAACAGGTAGGCGGTCGGCAGCGCGATCAGGATCGGCAGCAGCCCGAGCCCGACATAGCCCGCCCGCCAGCCAAACGCACCGATCAGCCAGGCGAGATACGGCTTCGACGCGATCCCGAACAATCCGGTACCCATCAGCGACAGGCCCAGCGCGAGCCCCTTGCTACGGTCGAACCAGTGGTTCACCGCCTTGGTCCAGGTGATCGGCAAGGTGCCCGCGCCGAGCGTCGCGATCGCCGCCCAGGTCAGGTAATATTGCGTCAGCGATCCGCTCGACAGCCCCAGCGTCATGAAAGCCAGCCCGAACAACGGCAGCGACGCCAGCGCGACCCGCCGCACCCCGATCCGCCCGGCGAGCACGCCGATCGCCGGCCCTGCCCACAGCACCATGAAGGTGGTGACGGTCAGCCCGCCCATGATCTCGCCGATCGACCAGCCGAATTCCTTCGCCATATGCGGCGCGAACACGCCCATCGTATAGAACGGCATCGGCGACAGCCCGAGGCCGATGCCCAGCAGCGATGCGAGCACGATCTGCCAGCCGCGCCTGAACTCGGAATATTTTCCGCTGCCGATGGCCATAAACTGCACGCCCCCTGTTGCCTAGCGTGAGAGGACGAGGGCGTGGCGTGTGCGGCAAGCGACCGCCCGGCTCGATCCGCCCAGCGGATAAAGACCGCTCGACCGCTGCCGTGCGGGGCGACGCGGATAGGGTGTCGATGCCCATCCCTATCGCCGAGACTGGAGCCGCGCTCATGCTGGCAGACGCAACGACCCCGCCTCCAACGGCGAACTTTCCCGCCGCCGCACTGAAGGCCGAATTCGTCGCCATCGTCGGCGCGGCGAACGTCCGCGACGACGCGGCGAGCCTCAGTCTGCACAGCGAAGACGTGTTCGAGGCAGCGGACGAGACCGCGATGCTGATCGTCGCGCCCACCTCGCTCGAACAGCTGAGCAAGGTCGTCGCCGCGGCGCATGCCGCCGGCGTCGCGCTCGCGCCGCGCGGTGCCGGCATGAGCTACACCGCGTCCTACCTCCCGGTCACCGCCACCACCGTGTCGCTCGACATGGCGCGGATGAATCGCATCCTCGCGATCCGCCCCGACGACATGACCGTCACGGTCGAGGCGGGTTGCACCTGGATCGCGCTCAACGACGCGCTGCGCCCCCACGGCCTGCGCACGCCGTTCTGGGGTCCGATGTCGGGGCTGTATTCGACGATCGGCGGCGGGCTCAGCCAAGGCAATGCGATGTTCGGCGCGGGCCATTACGGCACCTCGATCGAGAGCATGATCGCGCTGACGATGGTGCTCGCCGACGGCCAGGTCCTGCGCACCGGCGCACGCGGGCCCGACGGAGACACGCCCTTCTACCGCTATTACGGCCCCGACCTTGCCGGGTTGTTCTGCGGCGACAGCGGCACGCTGGGGATCAAGGCGGAGGTGACGATGCGGCTGATCCGCACCCCCGCGCACGAGGATCACGCCTCGTTCTCGTTCAAGTCCGGCCAGGACTTGCTGAAGGCACTGGCGGAAATCGCACGCGCGGGAATCGCCTGCGAGACCTGCGGCTTCGATCCGGGGCTGACCAAGGTACGGATGCGGCGGATGTCGCTGCTCGGCGACATCAAGACGCTGGGCGCGGTGATCGGCAAGCAGGGGTCGCTCGGCAAGGGCTTGTTCGCGGCGGCGAAGATCGCGCTGGGCGGGCGCAACTTCATCGAGGCGGACGAATATCCGCTCCACATCGTTGCCGAAGGCCGGTCGAAGGACGGCGTCGCGCACGACATCGCGACCGCGCGGGCGATCGCGAAGGCGTTCGACGGGGTCGAGATCGATAACACGATCGCCAAGGTGATCCGCGCACAGCCCTTCCCCGCACCCAATTCGATGCTCGGCCCCGACGGCGAGAGCTGGGCACCGGTCCACGGCCACGCCTCGCTGTCGACCGCGCCGGCGATGTTCGGCGACATCCAGGCGCTGTTCGCCGCGATGCAACCCGAGTTCGACGCACACGGGATCAGCACCGGCTATCTGTTCACCTCGCTCGCGACCAACGCGATCACGATCGAACCGGTGTTCTTCTGGCCGCACGGCTATCGCCCGCTGCATGTCGCGCTGATGGAACCGGGCTATCTCAAGGGCGTCCCGAAGCTCGACCCCAACCCGGTCGCGACCGAAGTGGTGGTGCGCGCCCGCGACGCGGTGAAGGACATCGCCACGAAATACGGCGCGGCGCATTTCCAGATCGGCCGCGCCTATCCGTATCGCGACAGCCGAGATGCCGCGTCGGTGGCGCTGCTCGACACGATCAAGGCGCTGGTCGATCCCGATCGGCAGTTCAATCCCGGCGGGCTGGGGTTCCCGCTGTGAGCGCCGAGACCTATGCAGCAATCCGCCTCGAACGCTTCGCGCCGTCGTTTCGCGAAGGCGCCGACATCGTCCGATGCCCACTGACGCTGCCGGGGCCGGGCGAGATCCGCGTCCGCAACCGGCATTGCGGGATTAACGCGATCTTCGACACGCAGATCGCGCGCAACGCGGTCGATTACGTCGCGATCGCGCTGCCGACCTTCACCGGCGTCGAGGCGGTGGGCGTCGTCGATGCGATCGGCGACGGCGTCACGGGCTTCGCTGTCGGCGACGCGACGGTGACGGTGCGCTTCAGGGGCGGCTACCGCGACGCGAACATCGGCGCCGAGAGCCAGTTCACCAAGGTGCCGGCGGCAACGCGTGACTGGCTCGCGCTAGCCTCGACCGGTGTGTCCGCGTTGCTCGCGCTGGAACGGATCGGCGAAATCCGTGCAGGCGAGACCGTCGCGATCTCGGCGGCGGCGGGCGGGCTCGGCCATCTGATGGTGCAGATCGCGCTGCTCCGCGGCTGCCATGTGATCGGCGTGTGCGGCGGCAGACGGAAATGCGATTTCGTCGCCTCGCTCGGCGCGCACCGGGTGATCGACTACCGCAGCGAGGACGTCGGCGCGGTGCTCGCCGCGGAATATCCCAAGGGGATCGACGTCGCGGTCGACACCGTCAGCGGCGCGATCTTCGACGCGTTCCTCGCCAACATCGCCTATCACGGGCGGCTGGTGGTCGGCGGCGCCGCGGCCGATCTCGAGGGCCGGCCCGAGATGGTCACCGCGCCCCGCATCGCGCACAGCATCTATTACAAGGGCGCGTCGGTGCGCGGCTTCATGAACGGCCTGCTGACCCCCGACTGGCCCGCCGCGCGCGAGACGATGTTCGGGCTGTACGCCGATGGCCGCATCGCGGTCACTTTCGACGATGTGCCGTTTTGGGGCCTCCCCGGAATCTACGATGCGGTCGAGCGGCTGCTGTCGGGGCAGTCGATGGGCAAGGTCGTCGTCGACTTCTGAGCCCTTCCATCTTCAGGGGAGACAGGCGCGTGGCAAACAAGGTTTCGCAGCCGGGAATCAGGGACGCGATGCCCCTGCTTGCAAGCAACGAAGGCGTCTGGGAGGGCTGGTATCGTTATTACGACGCGAAGACCGGCGCCCTCACCGACGAGCATCGTTCGCGACTGTTCTGCCGCCTGACCGGCGAGCCGGGCCACGAGGAGTACACCCAGACCAACCATTATTTCTGGGACGACGGTCGCGTCGACGTGCGCGAGTTCCCGGCGTGGTACGAGAATGGCCGGATCTGGTGGGACAATGATCTGATCAAGGGCTGGGCCGCGGCGATGCAGCCCGACGACCGCAACCGATCGACCTGTCTCAACTGGACGCGCCACGACGAGCCCGACATCTATCTCTACGAGATGATCCAGGTGAACGAGGATCGCACAAAACGCGCGCGCACGTGGCAATGGTTCCGCGACGGAGAATGCTATCAACGCACGCTGATCGACGAACGGCTGGTGACGCGCGACTGGGCAAGCTTTACCGACACCAGCGCGCCGAAGATCTGAGATGACGGCGGGCGGGTCAGCACGGCGATCGCACTGCCGCCCGCCCGCCCGATACCGCGCGTCAGCGCTTGAGTTCGACCAGTTCGTACCAGGTCTGCATATAGCCGCCGACCCCGCCCTGGACGAAGATCGCGTCGTCGTCGGCGGTCACCCACAGATCGTAGTCGGGGTGCGCGCCCTTGTCGCTCGCCATCCCGCCATGTTCGTCGCCGAACCGGAAACGGCGGCAGGCGAACGTCCCCGCCGCGACCGTGACGGTCTCGTCGCCGATATACGACAGCTGCATGTTGGCCTCCGCGATCAGCGGCGGGGTGGCGCCGCGGTGGTCGATCGACGGCAGGAACGTGCGCAGCTGATGCGTGTGCGGGCCGCGCGCGATGTCGAGCCGCTTGGTGATGTACGCGTCGCCCTGGATCGGGTGCGTGCCGAAGCCGTCATAGGGCCCGACGATCTTCACCCGCTGCGAGACGCGGCCGATCGACGGGCCATAGCTCTCGCACTCGACATGGCCGTCGCCGATGATGAACAGCCCCGCGCCCATGAACCGGTCGCCGATCGTCAGCCGGACGAAACAGTCCATCGGCACGTCGTTCTCGTCCATCGAATAGGTGATGTCGCGCATGACGGTCGGCGCCGGCTCCTCGATCTCGCAGAGCGCGCGGAACGTCCGCTTGCCGTCGGAATGGATCGTGAAGGTGAAATCCTCGCGCCCGCGTTCCTCGCCCATCCGCTCGGGACGGCGCGACGTGTAGAGGATTTTCCCCGTGATGGTGCGATGCTGCATGCTGCGTGCTTCCCCGAAAAGACCCTCGAAGCATGCGTGATAGGATCAAGTCGGCGCCCCGGCAGCGCGGTCGCATGATGCTATCCGCACAGCAGTCTCTCCTTGCCTTCACCGTGGAGCCGTCATGAACCTGTTGCGTTGCGCTACCCATACCGTCCTCGATCTCGACGCGACCGTCGCCCGGTTCGCCGAATGGCTCGATTACCGCGTCGTCGAACGTGGCGAAGTCCCCGCCGACCTCGCCGCCGCCTGGGGCACGCCGGCCACCGCCGGGCGTCGGTATGCGATCTGCCAGCCCGCCTCGGGTGCGGAGGTGTTCCTGCGCTTCGTCGAAGGCGATCCGGTGCCGGCGTATTTGCCGATCCGCAGCTTTGGCTGGGCGGCGATCGAGATCTGCGTGCAGGACGTGCTCGCGGTCGATGCGCGGATGCGGCAGCCGGGTTCGCCCTATCCGGTGATCGGCCCACCGACGCGGATCGCAGGCATCGACACGATCTTCCCGATGCAGGTGCGCGGGCCCGAGCAGGAGACGCTCTACTTCACGGAGGTCACCACCGACGCGCCCGACAGCGGCCTGCCGCGCGCCGGTTCGCCGATCGACAAGCTGTTCATCCTGGTGCTCGCCTGCCCCGACATGCGCGCGACGGTCGACTGGTTCGCGCGCACGCTGAAGCTCGCCATGACCGCCCCGATCGCGATCCGCTATTCGATGATCAGCAAGGCGTTCGACCTGCCGATGAGCGACCTGCACGAGATCGTCACGGCAAAATGGGACGGCGACGTGTTCCTGGAGTTCGACCAGTATCCGGCGGGCACCGTCGTGCGCCCCGGCCATCCCGGCGCACTGCCCCCAGGCGTGTCGATCTGCACGCTGCTCCATCCCGCGTTCGACACGCTGGCCCCCGACTGGTTTTCCGAGCCGGTGGTCCGCGACGGCATACTCTATGCGGGCCGACGGGTCGGTATCCTCAAGACTCCCGAAGGCGCACTGCTCGAAATCATCGAGGGGTAAGCGCTCTCCTCACCTACGCCACCCCGGCGAAGGCCGGGGCCCAATTGGCAAGGTCGCAGTAACGGCGCGCACCGCTAATCATCACCGTCCCCCAATTGGGCCCCGGCCTTCGCCGGGGTGGTAGTAGGGGGGCTCAAACCGGCGTGGCGATACCGAGATAGCTCGCGACCAGCAGCAGCAGCCACAAGGTGATCACCACCCGCCGGGCCTTGGCGTTGACCGCGGCGATGGTCCGGTCGGTCTCGGGCGTCGGCCCGGTCGCGATCATCTGGCGGATCGCCACGAATAGCGGCACCAGCTGGCGCCGCACGACGAGCCCCAAACTGATGCAGGTCGCCAGCACGATCAGCTTCAGCGCGATGAACAGCGGCAGTGCGATCAGCTTGACCAAGCCCGCAAACCCAAGCCCGAACAGCACCGCC
Organism: Sphingomonas sp. 4RDLI-65; assembly: GCF_049472435.1. Classification (NCBI taxonomy): domain Bacteria; kingdom Pseudomonadati; phylum Pseudomonadota; class Alphaproteobacteria; order Sphingomonadales; family Sphingomonadaceae; genus Sphingomonas; species Sphingomonas sp. 4RDLI-65. The sequence continues at coordinate 118,949 of NZ_JBCEBT010000001.1, forward strand.
AGCATCCCCCAGCGGATCGCGATATCGAGCCGCTTCACCCCATCGCCCCCGCCATGCTTCAGATGCACCGCCCAGGCGAGCGCGAGCCAGCCGAGCGACGCGATCCCCACCGTCACCGGGACATAGGTCGGCAGGTCCAGCCACCCCTTCAGCCACGCGAGCACGAGCCCGGTCGGCAGCGCGAGGATCAGCGCGGTGCGCGGCGCCATGTCGACGTTATTGAGGATCTTCAGCGCCATCGTCCGCTCGACGACGGTCCGCTTCGGATCGACCATGAAATTCGATCCATAGAACGCCCCCAGATCGCCGCCGAGCCAATAGACCAGCACGAGCACGTGCAGGAGCGTGAACAGCGCTGTCGCCAGATCCATGAGGTCGGTCCTTTGAAAAATGCCCGCGCGCCCGGCGACGTCGCGGTCGTCGCAAGCCCTGCGCCGCGGTGATCCTAAGGCGCTTCGCTGCCGCCATTGGAGGGATCATGCCGCCGGTCGCCTGGCGGACACGTCACGGGGAGGTTTGGCCGCTCTTCGGATAGCCGCCCGCCGTCATGCCCGTCGGGTCGCGTCGCGTCCTAGGGTCGCGGCATGCCATCGACCCTGTATGCCAAGCTGTGGGACAGCCACGTCGTCGCCGAGCTGACCCCCGATCGACAGGGTGGCGACGCGCTGCTCTATATCGACCGTCACCTCGTCCATGAGGTGAGCAGCCCGCAGGCGTTCCAGGCGCTCCGCGACGCCGGACGCAGGTTGCGACGGCCCGAGACGCATCTCGCGGTCGCCGATCATGCGGTGCCGACGCGCAGCCGTGGCGAGCGGATCGCCGACCCCCTGGCCGCCGCGCAGGTCGCCGAACTCGAGGCCAATGTCGCGCAGTTCGCGGTGCCCTATCACCGGCTCGACGGCGAGGATCAGGGCATCGTCCATGTCATGGGCCCCGAGGCGGGCTTCACGCTGCCGGGCATCACGCTCGTCTGCGGCGACAGCCACACCACCACGCACGGCGCGTTCGGCGCGCTCGCCTTCGGGATCGGCGCGAGCGAATGCGGCACCGTCATGGCCGCGCAATGCCTCAAGCAGAAGCGCGCGCAGACGATGCGCGTCGACCTGACCGGCACGCTCTCGCCGCATGCCTCAGCCAAGGACATCGCGCTCGCCTTCATCGCCCGCGTCGGCGCCATGGGCGCGGCGGGGCATGCGGTCGAATATGCCGGGCCGGGCATTGCGAGCCTGTCGATGGCGGCGCGGATGACGCTGTGCAACATGACGATCGAGGCAGGCGGCCGGATCGGCTTGATCGCACCCGACGACACGACCTTCGCGTATCTGGAAGGCCGCCCGCTCGCGCCGCGCGGCGACCGATGGACCCCGGCGGTCGCGTATTGGCGGACGCTGCGATCGGACGACGATGCGGTGTTCGACCGGATCGTCTCGATCGATCTCGGCGAGGTCGTGCCGCACGTCAGCTGGGGCACCAGTCCCGAGGATTGCGCGCCGATCACCGCCAGCGTGCCCGATCCCGCGACGATCGCCGATCCGAGCGCACGCCGCCGGCTGGAAAAGGCGCTCGCCTATATGGACCTGGCGCCCGGCACCGCATTGCAGGCGATCGCGATCGACCGGGTGTTCATCGGCTCGTGCACCAACGGCCGGATCGAGGACCTCCGCACGGCCGCGGCGATCGTCGCCGGGCGGCACGTCGCGGACGGGGTAACCGCGATCGTCGTGCCGGGCTCGACCGCGACCAAGCATCAGGCCGAAGCCGAGGGGCTCGACGCGATCTTCCGCGCGGCGGGGTTCGAATGGCGGCATGCCGGCTGTTCGATGTGCGTCGCGATGAACGACGACCGGCTCGCACCCGGCGAACGCTCGGCATCGACCTCGAACCGCAATTTCGAGGGCCGGCAGGGCCCCGGCGGGCGCACCCATCTGATGAGCCCGGCGATGGCGGCGGCTGCCGGGATCGCCGGCCATCTGGTCGATATCCGCACGCTGGGAGCGCCGGCCGCATGATGAAGTTCGATCGCCTCGCCGGCACCGCGGCGCCGCTACCGGAGGAGAATGTCGATACCGACATCATCTTCCCCGCGCGCTTCCTGCTGATCACCGAGCGCCACGGGCTTGGCCGCTACGCGTTCCACGATCGTCGCTTCGATGCGCAAGGCGCGGAGATCGCCAGCTTCGTGCTCAACCGGACACCGTGGCGCGACGCCCCGATCCTGATCGCGGGCGCTAATTTCGGCTCGGGATCGAGCCGCGAACAGGCGGTGTGGACGCTGCTCGGGCACGGCATACGCTGCGTGATCGCGCCGAGCTTCGGCGAGATCTTCCACGGCAACTGCTTCCGCAACGGCGTGCTGCCGATCGTCCTGCCCGATGCGATCGTCGCCTCGCTGATGGCATCGGCACAGGGCGGCCGCAGCTTCGTCGTCGATCTCGATGCGCAGGTGATCGCAAGCGAGAACCTGCCGCCGCTGACCTTCGCGGTCGATCCCGAACAGCGGCTCGCCTTGCTCAACGGCTGGGACGAGACCGACCTGATCCTCAACGCGCGCGGTGCCGAGATCGCAGCGTTCGAGAACCGACAACACCGCGTGCAGCCCTGGCTGTACGAGCAGGAGACGGCGGCATGAGCGACGATCTGGCGGCGAATTACGCCGGCGTGTACGGCAAGCGGATCGGCTTCGGCGCGCGGCCCGCGCTGCTGATGATCGACTTCTGCCAGGGGTATTTCGATCCGGCGTGCGATCTGTATTCGGGGGTCGCGGATGCGCTGGCGTCGGCGTTGCGCATCCGCGCGGCGGCACGCGCTGCGGGCGTTCCCGTGATCCTGACCAACGTGGTCTATCACCCGACCGCGATCGACGGCGGGCGCTTCTACGAGAAGGCCGCGCCGTTGCGCCATTTCCTCGCCGGCAATCCGATGGGCGCGTGGCCCGCGGGGCTGGTGCCCGAGCCCGACGAGCTGGTGATCTCGAAACAATATCCTAGCGCATTCTTCGGCACGTCGCTCGCGTCGACGCTGACCGCATTGGGCGTCGACAGCGTGCTGCTGACCGGGCTGACGACCAGCGGCTGCGTGCGCGCGAGCTGCGTCGATGCGATGTCGCACGGCTTCCGGACCGCGGTGATCGCCGATGCGTGCGGCGACCGCCATGCCGCGCCGCACGACGCGAACCTGTTCGACATGAACGCCAAATATGCCGACGTCGTGCGCGAGGACGAGGCGGTCGCGTTCCTGCAAGGCCTCAAGCCGTGACCGCGCGGCTCGACGGCAAGGTCGCGCTGATCACCGGCGCCGGCATGGGGATCGGTCGCGCAATCGCACTGCGCTTCGCCGAAGAGGGCGCGCGGCTGGCGCTGATCGAGCTCGATGCCATGGCACTGGAAGCGATCCTGGCCGACGTCGCGGCGCTTGGCTGCACCGCGATCGGGCTGGCGGGCGACGCGACCGAAGAGACGGCGGCGGCGGCGCTCACCGAGCAGGCGGTCGCCGCGTTCGGGCAGATCGACATCGTCGTCAACAATGTCGGCGGCGGGCGCTCGGGGCGGATCTGGGATCTGTCGGTCGAGGACTGGGATCACACGATGCGGCTCAGCCTGCGCTCGGCGTTCCTGTTCACGCGCGCGACCGTGCCGCACATGATCGCGCGCGGCTATGGCCGGGTGATCTGCCTGTCGTCGGGTGCGCGTAACGGCACCGTCTGGAACGCGTTCCACGTCGGCGCGTGCGCATATGCGACCGCCAAGGCCGGCATCCACGGCTTCATCCGCGATCTGTCGATCGAACTCGCCGACCACGGCATCACCGTCAACGCGGTCGCGCCGGGGCCGATCGATACCGAGCTGGCCGGGCCGTACCTGCGCAAGATGGACGCCGACGGACTCGAATACGCGCCGAGCCGGATGACCCCGCTGCACCGCCTCGGCACCCCGCGCGAGGTGGCCGATGCGGTGCTGTTCCTCGCGTCGGACGAGGCGAGCTACATTACCGGCGTGACGCTCGACGTGACCGGGGGGCGCTGACGCCGCGCGTCACTGCAACCCCTATTGCGGCAGATCGCGCGCGACGCGGAAGCCGAGATGCGTGTTCTTGATCGCGATCGGATCGCCGATCCGCTGCGCGATACGGACGCTCCACGCTTGCAGGTCCCAACCGCCGCCACGAACGTTGCGGACCGCGCAATCGGCGTCCTTCAACCACGGCGAGCCATCCGCCGGCGCGCCCTCATAGCCGTTGTGATAACAGTCCTGCACCCATTGCGCGGTGTTGCCGGTCATGTCGTACAGCCCGAACGCGTTGGGCGGATAGCTGCCGACCGGCGCGGTGCGATCGCGGTTCTTGGCGTAATTGGCGTTGTCGGGGGTGATCGCATTGCCGAAATACCACCAGCCGGTGGTGCCTGCGCGACCGGCATGTTCCCATTCGGCCTCGCTCAGCAGGCGATAGGGCTGGCCGGTCTTCGCCTTGAGCCACGCGACAAAGGCGTTGGCATTGGCGAAATCGACGTTGATGACCGGTCGTCGGCCCCTGCCCCAGCCCGCGTCGTCGGGCTGATAGCCATCGCAGCCGCCATCGGCGACGCACGCATCCCACTGCGCGAACGTCACCGAATAGCGCGCAACCGCAAACTTATACGCGATCGACACCGGATGCCGCGGGCTCTCCATCCTGTCGAAGATCGCCATCGCACCGAGCTTGGTCCGTTCCTCCTGCGTCGAACCCATCACGAAACGGCCGGGCGGCACGACGACCATGTCCGGGCAATCGACACAATCGCTGAACGCAGCGCCGATCCGGTACGGCACCGTCTCGCCGGAAAGCGCCGCTGGAAGCGCAAGGACCGCGCAGGCGAGAAGACGTGACGTCAGGCTCATAAGGACTCCTCGAAAGGGCCGTCGACCATGTCGGCGGCATTGGCCCGGGCCGACGCGCGGACGCGGTCGAGCAAGGCGATCAGGCGGTGGCCATCGCCGTGCAGCGAACTGCGGTGCGGCCGGCCGCGAACCGCGGCGACGAACTCGCCCAATTGCGTCCGGAAATAGCCCGACAGGTCGCGCCCGCTCATGCTGCGCGGATTGTCGATCGTGCCCGTCACCGGCTGCACGATCGGCACGTCGTTCCAGTAGAGCCACTCGCCATCCTCGATCCGCAGCACGCCGCGATCGAAGAACAGCGTCTTGCGATCGACCACGTGCCGCTGATTATAGCTGAGGTGGAGGGTCGCCATCCGCCGCCCCGGATAAGCGAGCAGGATCATCGCCTCGTCCTCGCCGCGCCAGCCATCCTGGTGCCGCGCCGCCTCGACATGGACGCGGACCGGGTCGTCGGCCATCACCAGCTGGACGAAATCGAGCGCATGCGGCGCGAACAGCGACAGGATCAGGCCATCTTCGGGCGCACGTGTCGCCCACCACGGAGCCTGCGGACCATCCCAGAACACGCATTGCGACACCTCGACCGCGTGGAGCAAGCCGAATTCGGCACGATGGTCCAGGAGATGACGGACCACCGCGCCGTGGCGGAAGGTGTGGCCGACCGCCAGCACACGACCCGAGGCGTCGGCCGCATCCGCCATCGCCTGCGCATCGGCAGCGTTCTCCGCCATCGGCTTTTCGACGAGCACATGCTTGCCCGCCGCAAGCGCCTGCAACGTTTGGGGCGCATGGCAGGCGTTGGGCGTACACAGGATCACCGCATCGACCATGTCGAGCGCGAGCGCCTCGGCAAGAGTCGTAAATGCGTGGGCGGCGCCCCGCTCCGCCGCTACCGTCGCGGCCCGCGCCGGATCGGGATCGACCACCGCGACCAGCGTCGCGAGCGAAGGCAACGCTGCAATCGCGTCGAAATGCGCTTCGGCGATCCGGCCGCAGCCGATCACGGCGATGCGGAGCGGATCAGCCGGCATGGACAGGCGCCTTCACCGGTACGGCCTTGACCAGATCCGCCGGTACGAAGCGCCAGACGATAGCGGCGGCGATCAGCTTGAGTATCCCCGGCAGCACGCCGTAGGCGAACGCGATACCGGTCAGCGCCGACGCCGGCTGCACCCCGCCCTGCTTGGCGAGCGCGGCGCTGAACCCGGCCGCCGACAGCACGAACCCGGCGATCAGCGTGCCGCCCAGCGCGATCCCGGATTTCTCGATGATCGTCCACACCGCGGAGAACGAGCCGGCGCGGTCGTCCCCGCGTTCGGCGCGCGATCCGGCGATCGTGTCGGCGAGCAGCGACAGCATCACCAGCCCCCAGCCGGTGTTGAAGAACCCCACGCACGCGCCGAAGACATAGACCATGCCGATCGGTGCATCCGCCGACAGCGACCACACCAGCATCGTCAGCGCGTGGCCGATCGCGGCGACCAGATACGCGTTCTTCTTGCCGATCCGCCGGGCGACATACACCCATAGCGGCGAGCCGGTCATGACGACCACCGCCATGATCGTCGAGATGATGCCGATCTGCACGAACGCGTCGCTGCGCGCCATGTTGTAGGTCACGAAGAACGCGAACGAGGCATAGGACATGCCCGCCGCCACGGTCATCGCCACCGCCGACGCGCACAGCACGACGAACGGGCGATAGGCCAGCACGCCGAGCAGCGCGCGCAAGGTCAGCACGCGCTTCACACGCGGGACTACCCGGATCCGCCCCGCCGCCGCCCACGCGATCAGCAACGTCGCCGCGCAGAGCAGCCCGAGCACGGTCGCCGCGATCAGATACGCCGCGCGCCCTCCCCCGAGCAGGTGGATCAGCACCGGCGTCAGCGCCGCGCCGAGCAGCACGCCGACCCCGGTCATGCCGTGCTTCCACGCCATCAGCACGGTGCGCTCGCCGGGATCGTCGGTCATCTCCGCGAACTGCGCGAGATAGGGCACCGAGAAGGTCGAGAACGCGATCATGTAGACGCTGAACGCCAACGCGACATACCCGACCTGCACCCACAACGCGGCATCGGGCACCGCGAAGGTCGCGACCATCGCCAGCGGCGCCATCACCGCGCCGATCAGCAGCCAACGCCGCCGCGGCACCCTGTCCACCAGCCGGTCGGACAGGATGCCGATGCCGAGATCGGACACCGCGCCGAAGAACACTTTCGGGATGAAGATCGCGGCACCGGCGATCGCGGGCGGCATGCCGATGATGCTGGTCAGGTAGAACAGCAGCAGCAACGACGGCGCATCGCGGAACAGCTGCCCGGCGATCTGTCCGGCGCCATAGCCCGCCTTGACCGCGGTCGTCAGAGTATTGGCGGGTCTGTCGTGCATCGGCGAAGTCCTGCGTCTGGTGTCGTCGCCACGACAAGAGCCACATATCGCCAGGCAAATATCCGGTCGCACCCGCCGTGATCGCGTGGCGGGCAGGACGCCGGACCTAAATCCGGATCATGCCCGATCGGCGAGGAACTGGGCGATCAGGGCGATGCGCCGTGGCCCGAAATGTGGAGCGTCGTAGCGAGGCAGTGCGACGAACCGGCCCTCGGCCACCAGTCGCTCGGCATCGCGCGTCACCTCGGCGAGCGGATCGTCTTCCGCCGCCAGCAACAGCATGCGCTGCTCTGCGAGCGGGAGGCGTACGACCGCGTCCCACGCGAAGGCGGCATGATAGGCGAGCGGATAGGTCTCGGCCGCCTTGAGAACCTCGACCAGCCAGGCGTGAAGGTCCGCGGCCGGGCGGACGCCGCCATCGCGACGCCCGGTACGCGTACGGTCGTACCAGGGATAGAAGAGATACTGGTCGCGGCAGAACTGGAACGCACGCATCAGATAGCCGCCGTCGAGATCGGGCGTGAACGCGGGTGCGTAACGGGCAAGCTGCTCGTCGCGCTGCTCGGGCGTGAAGATGCCGATGCCGTCGAGGATCAGCCGATCGACGCGATCGGGCGCGAGGATCGCGAGCTCGACCGCGATCGCCGCGCCGGTATGCGAGCCATAGACCGCGACCCGGTCGAGCCCGAGCGCGTCGAGCAACGCCGGCAGCCGGGCGGCATAGTCGGCGATGGTCGGCGCCGCGATCGGCAGCGGCGTACTGTCGCCGTTGCCGGGCGTATCGGGGGCGACGACGTCGTATCGCTCGGCAAGTCCGGCGATCAACGGCACGAGCTGGCGCGAACTGCCGGGCGAGGCATGAAGCAGGAAGATAGGGCTCGCCGTCCCCGTCACTGGCCCGGCCCGGCGATAGTGGAGCTGGCCGTCGGGCAGGTCGATAAACACGCGGCGGATCGTCATGCCGCATAGACCCAGGCGCGGCGCAGACGATCGGCGGCGATAAACGCATCGATGTCCACGCGGCGCTTGAGCGTCAGATCGATCGCGTCGAGACCATCGAGAAGCATCTCCTTCGCCTCGTCCGCGATCGGGAATGCGTGCGTCGTGCCGTCGGGAGCGGTCAAGGTCTGCGTCGGCAGGTCGATAGTCAGCCGGCGCGCTTGCGGGTCGGGCGCGATGGCGGTCGCCAGCGCGGCGATAGCCAGCGCATCGAGCGTCACCGGTACGATCCCGTTGCGGATGCAATTGCCCTGGAAGATCGGGTTGAACGACGACGCCACGATCGCGCGGATGCCATATTCGGCGAGTGCCCAGGCGGCGTGCTCGCGACTGGAGCCGCAGCCGAAATTCGCGCCACCAAGGATGATGCGGGTGGTCGCGTAGGCCGGCTGGTTCAGGACGAAATCGGGGTCACGATCGCGCGTGCCGATGCCGATATAGCGCCAGCCGGCGAACAGGCCGTCGGCCAGGCCGGTCTTCGACACCGACCGCATCTCACGCGAAGGAATGATCGCGTCGGTGTCGATATTGTCGCGCAGCAAGGGCGCGGCAACGGCGGTCAGACGTGTGAACGGCTCCATCTCAACGCTCCAGCAGGCGGGGGTCGGCGATCCGCCCGGCGATCGCGCTGGCGGCCACCGTCTCGGGACTGGCGAGGTGCGAGCGCGTTTCCGGACCCTGCCGGCTTTCGAAATTGCGGTTGGTCGAGGTCACGACCCGCTGGCGTGCGCCGAAACTCTCGCCGCCGGCAAAGAAGCACATCGAGCAGCCGGACTCGCGCCACTCGAACCCGGCGGCGCGGAAGATACGGTCGAGCCCTTCGGCTTCGGCAGCGTGCTTGACCGCGGTCGAGCCGGGCACGCAGATCGCGCGCACACCGTCCGCCACCTTGCGCCCATCAAGCAAAGCAGCGGCACGGCGGAGATCGGACAGGCGGCTGTTCGTGCATGAGCCGATGAACGCGGCATCGATCGGCAGGCCGAGCAACGCGTCGCCCGCGGCCAGCCCCATATAGGCGAGCGCGCGATCGGATGCGTCGGCCGGGACCATGCCGTCGATCGCGACCGAATCCTGCGGACTGATCCCCCAGCTGATCGTCGGCGCGACTGCGGTGGCGTCGATCGCGATCTCGGCATCGAACACCGCATCGGCGTCGGTGGCGAGGGTGCGCCAATAGGCGACGGCCGCATCCCAGGACTCGCCTTTGGGGGCATGCGGGCGCCCTTGCAGATAGGCGAAGACCTTGTCGTCGGCGGCGATGATCGCGGTGAAGGCGGAGAATTCGGTCGCCATGTTGCACAAAGTCATCCGCGCCTCGACGTCGAGTGCGCTGACGATTTCGCCGGCATATTCGACGACATGGCCACGTCCGCCGCTCGAACCGTGCTTCGCGAGGATGTGGAGCGCAAGGTCCTTCGCCGTCACGCCGCGACCCAACGCGCCTGAGATCGTGACGCGCATCGTCTTTGGCTTCAGCACGCGCAGAGTCCGCGTGGCGAGCGCATGCTCCGCCTCGGTCGAGCCGATCCCCCAGGCGAGCGCCCCGAGCGCACCCTGCGTGCAGGTATGGCTGTCGGGGCAGACCAGGGTGACGCCCGGCAGGACGATCGCCTGTTCCGGGCTGATGACATGGACGATCCCCTGCCCCGGATCGCCGATGTCGAACAGCGTGATCCCCGCCGCGTCGGCTTCGGCGCGGGTGGCGCGGATGAAGTCGGTGCCGGTCGGCATGATCGTGCGATCGGTCCGGCCGGGAAGCGTGTCGACGACGTGATCCATCGTCGCGAACACCTGCCGGGGGGCGGCGACCGTGCGACCGACTTCGGCGAGACTTTGCAGCGCGATCCCGCCGGTGCGCTCGTGGAGCAGCACGCGGTCGATCAGGATCAGGCCACCGTCTGCGAGCGGCGCGACCTCATGATCGCGCCAGATCTTCTCGAAGATCGTCAGGCCCATGCTCAGCCCGCCGCGCCGGATGCGAACATCGCGTCGACTGCCTCAACGGACAGGCCCGCACCCAGCAAAAGCACGCGCGAGTCCGCACCGGGCTCGCCAAGGTCGTGGCGGACGCCAAACCGCGCACCGTCGACTTCGATCGGGAGCGCCGGGAGACGCGCCGCAGTACCGCCAGGGAGCTGCAGGTCGACGAGCCCGCCCTGCGCATTCAGGTGCGGATCGTCGAACAGGTCTTCGGGGCGAGCGATCGGGGCTACCGGCAAGCCGATCGCCTCGCATTTCGCCAGCAGTTCGGCGCTGTCGAGGCTCGCGAATAGCGCGCGGATCCTCGGCAGGATACGGTCGCGCGCCAGCACGCGGTCGTTGTTGAGCGCCAGCGTCGCGTCGCTCGCGAAATCGTCGAGTGCGAAGGCGGCGCAGAACGCGCTCCATTGCTGGTCGCTGACCACACCGACGAACACCTGCTCGTCTTCACGGCACGCGAACACGTCGTAGATCGCCCAGGCCGAGATGCGGGCGGGCATCGGTGCCGCGGCGATCCCGGTGACCGCCTTCTGCGCCATGTGCTGGCCGACGAGGAACGCGGTGGTCTCGAACAACGAGCATCTCACCTGACCGCCCGCGCCCGTGCGGTGCCGCCGTTCGAGCAGGCCCAGTATCCCAATCACGCCGAACATCCCGCCGGTGACGTCGATCACCGACGCGCCGGCGCGCAAAGGCCGGCCGGGCGGCCCGGTCATGTAGGCGAGCCCGCCCATCATCTGCGCGACCTCGTCCAGCGCGGTGCGGTTCTCGTACGGACCCGCGAGGAAGCCCTTGGCCGAGCAATAGATCAGGCCGGGATTGTCCTTCGACAACGCGTCGTAGCCGAGCCCGAGCCGATCGAGCGCGCCGGGGCGAAAATTCTCGACGACGATGTCCGCGTCCGCTGCCAGTGCGCGCGCCGCCGCGATGCCGCCCTCGGACTTGAGGTCGAGGCACACGCTGCGCTTGTTTCGATTATACATCGGATAATAGCCCGCGCCCGAGCCGAGCAGCCGGCGCGTGCGGTCGCCGCCGATCGGTTCGACGCGGATCACGTCGGCGCCCATGTCGCCGAGGATCAGCCCAGTCGACGGGCCCATCACCATGTGCGTGAACTCGACGACCTTGAGCCCGGCGAGGGGCAAACCGGCGAGCGGCAGCCCGCTGAGCGGGGACATTTCCGTATCCGACATCCGGTCACTTTCTCCTGATCCGTCGCCACCCTGCGCGCCGCGCGCCATCGCTGACCACCGCACCGCGCCGACTATCCGAGGACCGGAACAAATGACCGAAATCGACATACTGGTGAGCGAGGTCGGCCCGCGCGATGGCTTGCAGAGCATCGCCACGATCATGCCGACCGCCGCCAAGAAGGCGTGGATCACCGCCGAGGCCGCAGCGGGGCTGCGCGAGATCGAGGTCGGCAGCTTCGTCCCCGCCAAACTCCTCCCGCAGCTCGCCGACACCGCCGAGATCGTCGCGCACGCGCGCACCATCCCCGGCCTGACGGTCGCGGTCCTCGTGCCGAACGCCAAGGGCGCAGCGGCGGCGATCGAGGCGGGCGCGCACAAGATCACGCTGCCGCTGTCGGTCAGCGAGACGCACAGCCTCGCCAATCTTCGCCGGACGCACGCACAGGTGCTGGTCGAGGCAAAGACCATCGCGGACATGATCAAGACGCTGCCCGAGGGCGAGCGCCCGCATTTCGAGGGATCGCTGTCGACCGTCTTCGGCTGCACGCTGGAGGGCGCGATCCCCGATGCGCAGATCGCGCGACTCGCGGAGGGATTGATGGCAGCGGGGTGCGACGAGGTCGGGCTGTCGGATACGACCGGCTACGCCGATCCCTTCGCCGTCAAGCGGCTGATCACGCTCGTAAAGCGTGCGGCAGGCGACGATGCGCTGACCGGGATCCACCTCCACAACACGCGCGGGCTCGGGCTGGCGAACGCGCTGATGGCGCTCGAATGCGGGCTGACGACGCTGGACTCCTCGCTCGGCGGTCTCGGCGGGTGTCCGTTCGCACCGGGCGCTTCGGGCAATATCGTCACCGAGGACCTGTGCTTCATGCTCGCCGCGATGGGTCTGCGCACCGGGATCGACCTCGACGCTCTGGTCGCTGTGCGGTCAATCCTGGCCGAGGCTCTGCCCGGCGAGCCGCTGTTCGGCTTCCTCCCCGACGCGGGACTTCCGCTCGGCTGGAGGCAGGCATGACGATTATCGGCACCAGGATGGTCCGCGAGGACAAGACCGCACGGCAATTGTTCGAGGCGGTCATGGCCAATCCGACCCGCACGAAATTCGGGTTCGGCGAGAAGCTCGCGATCGTGAACATCGATTTCCAGAACGCCTATACCCGGATCGACGAGTTCAAGACCGCCTACGAAACCGACCCGCGCCAGATCGAATACGCCAACACGCTCTCGCGCCTCGCCCGCGCAAAGGGCATGCCGGTGATCTGGACGCACGTCGCCTACATGGACGACGCCAGCGACGCAGGCGTCTGGGGCACGCGGACCGATACGCCGGACAGCTTGCAGAACATCAAATACGGCTCACCTCGGCACGCGTTCGACGATCGCTGCGAGATCGATCATGCGAAGGACGCCATCTACACCAAGCGGATGCCGTCGCCGTTCTTCGAAACGCCGCTGCAGAGCCTGCTGGTCTGGCACAAGGTCGACACCGTGGTCATCACCGGCGGCTCCACCTCAGGCTGCGTCCGTGCCGCCGCGGTGGACTCGCTCAGCCGAGGCTACCGCACGATCGTCCCGATCGAGACATGCGCGGACAAGCATGAGAGCTATCATTTCGCGAACCTGACCGATCTCCAGCTCAAATACGCGGACGTCGAGCCGGTCCAGACGGTGATCGACTGGCTGGAGGCTCGCCCATGATCGAAGGCGCATCCGATCCCGGCCTGTACGACTTCAGCCCCTATCGCGACCGGAAGCCAATCGTCTGGCCCGGCGGCAAGAAAGTCGCGGTGTGGGTGTCGCCCAACCTCGAATATTACGAGATCGACCCGCCCGCCAACCCGCATCGGAAGAGCTGGGCGAAGCCGCATCCCGACGTCGTCGGCTACAGCCACCGCGACCACGCCAACCGCGTCGGCCACTGGCGGATGGCCGACGTGATGAGCAAGCACGGCTTCCCCGGCTCGGTCTCGCTGTCGGTCGCCTTGTGCCAGCATCACCCGGAGGTCGTCGCCGACGGCGCCGCGCGCGACTGGGAGTTCTTCAGCCACGGCATCTACAACACGCGCTATTCCTACGGCATGGACGAGCGCCAAGAACGCGCGATCATCGAGGATTCGATCCGCACGGTGCGCGAGGCGACCGGCCAGACGATCCGCGGCTGGCTCGCGCCTGCGCTGACGCACACCCCGCGCACGCTCGACCTGATCGCAGAATACGGCCTCGATTACACCTGCGACCTGTACCACGACGACCAGCCGATGCCGGTCAAGACGGCGAGCGGCGACCTGATCTCGATGCCGTACAGTCTCGAGGTCAACGACCATTACGGCTTCTTCATCTACAACATGAGCCCGCGGGAATACGCAAAGACGCTGATCCGCCAATATGAGCGGCTCGCCGACGAGGCCGAGAAAGCTGGCGGCGCAGGCGGCACGGTGATGTGCATCCCGCTCCACAGCTACCTGATCGGCCAGCCGCACCGGATCGGCGCGTTCGAGGAGGTGCTGCGACACATCGCCGCCGACGGCCGTGCCTGGATCACGCGCGCGGGCGACATCGCCGACGCCTATCGGGGACAGATGGCATGACGCTCGATCCCGCCTATCTCACCTATCCCAAGCGTCGGCTCGGCTACGACCACGATCTCTACGCCTACACCCCGCTCCCGCAGCGTCCACCGATCGCATGGCCGGACGGCAGGAGCGTTGCGACCTGGATCGTCGTCAGCCTCGAATGGTTTCCGATCACACCGTCCGACGTGCCGTTCTGCGCGCCGGGCCACATGCAGACGGTCTACCCCGATTACCGCCATTACACCGCGCGCGATTATGGCACGCGCGTCGGGTTCTACCGCCTGCTCGATGCGTTCGCGAAGGTCGGCGCCAAGGTGTCGGTCGCCGCGAATTCGGCGATCGCCGAGCGCTATCCCGTGATCATCCGCGACATCGTCGACGCGGGTCACGAGATCATCGCGCACGCGACCGACATGAACGGCACGATCGCCACCGGCCTGCCCGAGGCCGACGAGCGCGCGCTGATCGCCCGGTCGCTCGACACGCTCGAACGCGTCTCGGGCACCCGCCCGCGCGGCTGGCATTCGATCGCGCGGTCGCAGAGCTGGAACACGGTTCGTCTGCTGAAGGAGGCAGGCGTCGACTATTGCTGCGACTGGACCAACGACGAAATGCCGTGGGCGTTCGCGAACGGCCTGGTCAACATACCGCTCAACCACGAGCTCTCCGATCGCCAGATCCTCAACGTCCAGCAACAGTCGGTCGACAGCTATGCCGAGCAGATCCGCGACGCGCACGACTGGCTGTCCGCAGAGGCCATGACGCAGGGCGGCGGGCGACTGCTGCCGCTCCACCTCACGCCATACATCATCGGCCTGCCCTACCGGATGGACGCCTTCGAGGCGCTGCTGGCCGACCTCGCCGCACGCCCGACCAACGGGTTCGCGCGCGGCGACGACCTCGCCGACATTTTCAGGAGACAGATGTGAAAGCCTATCAGATCGGCGCGCAGGACGGCCTAGGGTCGCTGACCGCAACCACGCGCCCCGATCCGGTGCCTGGGCCGGGCGAAGCGGTGCTCAAGGTGCGGCTGATCGGCCTCAACCACCGCGACATGCTCGTGCTAGCCGGCACCTACGGCGCGAAGCGGCCCACGGAGCGCGTGCCGCTGTCCGAAGGCGTCGGCGAGGTCGTCGCGATCGGCGCCGGCGTGACGACGGTGAAGGTCGGCGACCGCGCCATCTTCGCGCATTTCACGACGTGGCTCGACGGCGACTTCTCACCCGCCGCATTCGGCAACGATCTCGGCATCACGCATGACGGCTGGCTGGCCGAACGGATCGCCGTCCCCGGTGCCGCGCTGGTGCCGGTACCGGAAGGCGTGAGCGACGAGCAGGCGATCCTCGCATCCGCCGGCCTGACCGCCTGGAACGCGGTGGTCGAGGTCGGCCGCGTCAAGGCGGGCGACGTGGTGCTGGCGCTCGGCACCGGCGGCGTCTCGATCTACGCGCTGAAGATCGCGGTGGCGAACGGCGCATGCGTCGCGATCACCTCGTCGAGCGACGAAAAGCTCGCCTTCGCCAAGTCGCTCGGCGCGGACATCCTCGTCAACTACCGGACCACGCCGGACTGGGCGGCGGAAGTGATGAAGCAGACCGGCGGCAAGGGCGCGGACATCGTCGTCGAGACCGGCGGCCAGGCGACGCTCAGCCAGTCGATCGCGGCGGCCGCACCGAACGGCCGGATCGTCATCATCGGCGCGCTGGCAGGCGCGGCGACCGGCGGCCTGCCCAATTACGGCGCGATCATCGGCAAGAACCTGACGCTGAAGGGCATCGCCGAGGGCAGCCGCGCGATGCTGGTCCGCCTGCTCCGCGCGGTCGAGGCGAACACGATCATGCCGGTGATCGACAAGGTGTTCGCGTTCGACGACGCGGCCGAAGCCTATGCGCATCTGAAATCGGGCAATCATGTCGGCAAGGTACTGATCAAGCTCGACTGACCGCGGGGCGCATTTCCCTCCGCCATGCAAAGCCTGTTTCCCCGCGCAGGCGGGAACCCAGTCTGGTCTCCCGCCATCGCGGGAGACCAAAAGCAGCGGTAGAGACTAAGACGGCATTCCCAACCCAAGCCGCTCGCGCAGCGTACCGGTGGCGCGCGCGCGCGGGAGCAGGCCGCGTTCGATCAGCGCAGGCAGCATCGTGTCGGCGAACTCCTGCAACCCCCGGCGCGGAAAGGGCGGCGTGAGGTGGATGCCATCGATGATCCCGTCATGGTACAGCGCCTCGATCTGGTCGAGCCCGGCGAGCGCGGTATAGGTCCGGAGCAGGCATTTGGGACCCGGCGGCGGCTTTGGTGAATCCATGTCGATGATGACGACATCCGCTGCGACCTGCGACCACAGCGGGTCGGCGTCAGTCTGTACCAGCACCGGATGGCCGTGCGACGGACGCGCGACATCGAGCACGTCGGCATTGCCACCCCGATCGCCGTGATCGACTTCGGCGCCGTCGGACCGAGCGCGGCGATCGGGGCCGACGTCCGCGTCCGCCCACAGGCTGCGCATCGCGGCGACGAACGCAACGCCGTGTGCCACGCTTTCGCCCGTGGTCGGCTGGACCAGCGTCGACGGCTGCCAGCCCGAGCGCTCGCCAGTCTGCGCATCGAGCGCCGATAGAGCGCGTGCGACGTCGGACGACGGCTCGCCCCCGGTATCGCCCCCGGTAGCGCTCCCGGTATCGGCTCCGGTATCGATCGTCGGCACCAGCCCGACCGATCCGGCGCGCGGGGTCAGCCACTGCGCGACCGCCATCGGATCGAACGGGGCGGCATGCCCGTCGCCGAGCAGCAGCAGCGCGATGCGGGCCTGGTCGGCAAGCGCGATCATCTCGCCCGCCCATACCGGGTCGGACAGGCGAGCATCGGCAATGCCCACGGACAGGATCAGCGGTGCACGGTTCATATCGTCGTCACTCCATGACTCGTTTGATTGGGGAACCCGGCCGGTTCAGCGGGCCCTGCCGCGCGATCGCCGCGACCGCGGGTGGATGACGAGAACGATCGAAGGACATCTCTTCGGCACCGGAACGGGCGCGTGGATCGGTCGACGTTTCCATGCGAATACAAAGAGGTCGCCCGACCGTGTTAGTCCTTCGTTGCGCTCTCTTTATCCGCGTGTCGGATAGACGGTCCGATCGACCACGCAGCGGGCGTGCGACCGGATAGCGCGGGGTCCACATTCCGTACGACATTCTGCATCGAGACCAGGCGCATGACCGACCCGCTCCGCACCATCGCCCGCCCGCGTCGGGCCATTCCCGGCGAAGACCCCGAAGTCGCACGACTGTCGGCGATGGTCGTCGCGCTGCTCGGCGAGGTCGCGGTGATGGGTGAGCGGCTCGATACGGTCGAGCGGCTGCTCGACGCGAACGCGCTGGTGACGCGTCATGCAATCGAGGCGTTCGCGCCCGACGCACAGGCGCAGGGCGAGCGCGATCTGAAGCGCCGCACGTTGGTGGCCGGTGTCCTCCGCCCGCTCCGCGATGCCGCCACCGAACAGGCACGGGGGTTCGCAGCATGATCTCGTCGATCCACCCGATGATGCCCGAGCCGTCGCACGACGAGCGCGCCGCGCAATATTTCATCCGCGACTTCAAGATGCAGCTGCTCGAAATCGGCGCGATCGAACGGTCGATCGCGCAGACTGTCGCTGCTGCCACCGGTGACGAGGGGCTTGCGTTGCAGGACCGGATGATGGCCGACGACGTCTACCGGTCGTGGACCAGCCTGCGCCGCCTGTCGCAGGAAATGCTGTGGCAGCGGATCGCGGAATCGGTCGATCGCCAGCTGCCCGAGCTGACCGCGCGCGCGCAAATCGCGGAGCCCAAGGGATCGGTAGTCGTCGATCCCGATTTCACCGCGCCCGCCTATCTCGCCGACGTCGACGTCCATCTCATGCCGGGCGGCTATGCGAGCGACCGCGGCGACGACGATATCCGCCAGGGCGCGATCATGGACCGCGGTGGTGCTGTGTATCTGCTGGGACGCAATGGCGGGCTGATGAACGACGGTCGCGGCCATGCGGCGATGTCGCACGTGTTCCACCGCGCCCCCGATTTCGCCCCCGCCCGCACGCTCGACATGGGCTGCGGCGTTGGCGCCAGCACGGTGCCGGTCGCCGCGTATTTCCCCGAGGCGCAGCATATCGGGATCGACGTCGGCGGCGCGATCCTGCGCTACGCCCACGCCCGCGCGGAGCATGTCGGCGCGGCGATCGATTTCGTCCAGGCCGATGCCGAGGCGACCGGATTTCCCGACGACCATTTCGACCTGGTCTATACCTGTGCGGTGCTCCACGAGACCTCGCACGAGGCGGTCGCGGCGATCGTCGCCGAAGCGCACCGGATCCTGCGGCCGGGTGGCCTCATGGTCCATCTCGAAGTACCTGCCCGGCAGGACGACGGCGATCCGTGGAGTTACCTGTCGGCAGCGTTCGAGAGCCTCTACAACAACGAAAACTGGTGGCACGGCGCGACCACGATCGATCACGGTGCGCTGGTCGAGGCGGCGGGTTTCCGCGACGTGATGGTCGGCTACCAGCTCAGCACGCCCGCCGCGCAACGCGGCAATGACGGGTTCTCGAAGGTGTCGAGCGGCGCATTCGCGTGTTGGTTCGTCGTCTCGGGCGTGAAATGATCGCGGCATGACGCTCAAGGAACAGCTCGTCGCCGCACTCGGCGCTGCGGCAGTCAACGACGACTCCGCGTTGCGGACCGTTATGGGCCACGACGTCTATCGCGGTTCGGCCAGCCCGGTGCTGATCGTGCGGCCGACGACGGTCGCGGCGTTGCAGGCGGCAGTGCGGATCTGCGCGGCGGCAGGCGTCGCGATGGTGCCGCGCGGCGGCGGCGCATCCTATACTGACGGCTATCTGCTCGACGCGGGCGGCCACGTGCTGTTCGACACCGCCGGGCTCGATACGATAGCGGTCGACATCGACAACGCACTGGTGACGGTCGGCGCGGGCGTAACCTGGGCGCGGTTGAAGGATGCGCTGGCGGTGCACGGCCTGCGCACGCCGTTCTGGGGCCCCTTCTCGGGCCTCGCAGCGACGGTAGGCGGCAGCGTCAGCCAGAACACGCTCAGCCACGGCAGCGGCGCATACGGGCTGTCGGCGGAATCGGTGGTGTCGATGGACGTCGTGCTGGCTTCCGGCGAGCTGCTCACCACCAGCCCCTCGGAGGCGACGCGGCATTACGGCCCCGACATGACCGGCCTCTTCACCGGCGATTGCGGTGCGCTGGGGATCAAGGCGACGATCCGCCTGCCGCTGATCGCCGCGCGCGAGGCTTTCGAGGCGGTGACGTTCGCGTTCGACGACTTCGCCGCGTTTCATAACGGCGTGCGACTGGCGCAGCGCGAAAAGCTCGACGATTCACACTTCGGCCTCGATCTCGCGCTGTCGCAGGGGCAGATCGGGCGGCAGGCGGGGCTTGGTGCCCGGCTGCGGATCGCCGGCGAGATTTTGCGCAATGCGCCGGGCAAGATCGGTGCGATCCGGCAGCTCGTGCGGATGGCGCTGGCCGGCGACGACGCGATGCGCGCGGGCGCCTATATGTGCCATTTCATCCTCGAAGGCGTCGACCAGGCCGAGGCCGCATCGCGCGCGAAACGGCTCCGCGCGGTGCTTGCGCCGTACGGACGGGAGACCGCCAACAGCGTGCCGAGCTTCGTCCGCGCGCTGCCGTTTGCGCCGCTGACCAACATCCTGGGTCCGGGCGGCGAGCGCTGGGTGCCGCTGCACGGCGTCCTCCGCCACAGCGACGTCGTGCCGTTCCACGCGGCGCTCGCGGCGTTCTATGCGACGCGCAAGGTCGAGATGGCGCGGCTCGGCATATGGGTCGGCACGATGTTCAGCCCGGTCGGCCCGAACGGTTTCCTGTACGAGATCGCGCTGTACTGGCCCGACGCGCGCACCGTCTATCACCCGCACATGCTGACGCCCGAGCATCTCGCGACGCAGCCCGACTTTCCCGACAATGCCGAAGTCCGCGACTATGTCGACCGGCTGAAGCGCGACATCGTCGACTTGTACCAGCAGCACGGCGCTGCGCATTTCCAGATCGGCCGGACCTACCCGTATCGCGACCGGCTCGACCCGCAGGCGTCGCTGCTGATGCAGGCGATCAAGCACACGCTCGACCCGCAAGGGCTGATGAACCCCGGCGTATTGGGACTCTGACCGGCAGGCGGGCATCGGCCCTTCCCGAGCCCGCCGACGACCGCCCTCGCCTACGCTGAGACGTCATCATCAGCACGAGGAAACACGCCATGGCCGCCTATATCGTCGCAACCGTCACCATCACCGATCCGGTCAAGTTCGGCGCCTATGTCCAGGCGATCGCCGGGCTCAGCGAGAAGCATGGCGGCGAATACGTCGTCCGCGGCAAGGTGTTCGAGGTGCTCGAAGGCGACATAAACCCCGAAGAGCGCGTCGTCGTCAGCCGCTTTCCCAGCGCCGACGCCGCGCGCGGCTATGCCAAGTCGGCCGAATATCTGGCGGGCGCGGCGCTGCGCGAAGGCGCGGGAACGGTCGAGAGCCGCCTGCTGGTCGTTCCCGACTGAACCGAAAGCCCGTTCCTACGATCCTCCCCCCGCCCGGGGGGAGGATTAGATACCCGCCTGCTCCCGCCCCCAGCGCGCCAGGATCATCGCGCCCAGCACGTTGAGCGCCGCCGGGGCCAGCCCGAACGTCACCATCACCCCGATCAGCGCGCCGGGTGCTTGCGGCAAGCCCGCCACCGCGCGCGCCGAATCGAATCCGAACGCGGACAGCATCAACCCCACCAGCAACGTGCCGCCGAGCGCGAACGCGATCTTGTCGGTCGCGATCCAGGCCGCCGCATACAGCCCGGAATGGCGATCGTCCTCGCTGGCGATGTCGGACATCATCGAGAAGCCGAGCATCGTCCACCCGGCATTGCCGATCGCCGCGACGAACGACAGCACATAGGCCGCGACCGTGCCCCACTGCGCGGCGAATGCCCACACCGCATAGGTCGCCGCGAACACCACGGTAGAGGCGACATAAGCGCGGCGCTTGCCGATCCGCGCCGCGACCGCGACCCACATCGGCTGCGACACGACGATCCCCGCGCACGCGACGAACACGAGTCCGCCGATCAGCTGGAACGCATCGGTGCGCACCATATTGTAGCTCAGGAAATACAGCATCGACGCATAGGCCATGCCGCCGCCCATCAGCTGCAACAGGTTCGCCCCGAGCAGCACCGAGAAGCGCGGCGCCAACAGCACGCCGATCGCCTCGCGCGGCGACAGCCGCACGCGGGCCTCGCCGTTCGCGACATAGGCGCTCTGTTTGGCGGCATGCCCCGATCCGAAGAACGCCGCGAGCAGCGCCAGCGGACAGATCACCGCGAGCACCAGCGCCATCGTCTCGTACGCGCCCTGCCCGCCGCCCTGGCTCTGGACGATCGCCGGCGCGACCGCACCCGAGGTCAGCACGCCGACCGCGGTGAACACCAGCCGCCACGCCATGATCACGTTGCGCTGGCGCGAGTCCGACGTCAGCTCGCCCGCGATCGCAAGATACGGCACCGAAAAGCTCGCAAACACCATCATGTACAGGCTGAACACGCAGGCGACATACGCAACCCGCAAGCTGGTCGAGCCCTCCGGCACATGGAACAGCAGCACCATCGCGACCGGCGCGCCGAGCGCCCCCGCGAGCAGCCAATAGCGTCGCTGGATCCGCCGCTGCCACCGATCGGACAGGATGCCGACCAGCATGTCCGAACCCACGCCCCATATCAGCTTGGGCACGAAGATCGCCGTGCCCGCGATCGCCGGTGCGATGCCGAGCACGGTGGTCATGAAGAAGAGCAGCAACAGCGAGGGAACGTCGCGGAAGACCTGGCCGGCGATCTGCCCGACGCCATAGCCGAGCTGCGCGCCGAGCCCGAGCGTCCCCGCGGGGCGGGTATCCGCGATCACCGACATGCGCGCCCACCGCGCTTGGCGCACCTGTATGGCGCGCCCTCGATCGTCCCGTTCTTCATCGTGCAACTCCAGCCCCAGCGATCAAGCGGCGAAGCTGGCGCCTTGCACCTCGGTCTCGCCATGTCCAGGCGGGACAATGGTCGCCTGGCGGATAGTCGACGGGGTCGGTGCTTGTCGCTAGCCCTGCTTTGCCGCACGCTGCGACGCTGGCAACGGAGTCCTCTGACATGCTCAATACCTTCCAGCAGCAGCTGCATCCCATGCTGCCGCGCGTCACGCATGACGAAGCCTCGCGGCAGGAGTTCACCAAGAGTTTCAAGGGGTTCATCCAGGCGAAACTGCTTCCCGGCCTCGGCCCCGTCTATGGCGGTCGCGTGTCGAAGGCGTTCGAGCGCGAGCATGGCCGCGCGCCCGCCGACCGCCGCGACATCCGCACCGCGATGGTCGACGATTTGTATTTCCAGCATTACGCCTCGGCCAACCGCACCGCGCAGGAACTGCTCTGGGAATCGACCAACATCAGCGTCGAGCGCGAGCTGCCCGAGCTGATCGAGAAGGCGAAGGCACTGTCGGCCGGGTCGACCGCGGTGCTCGACATCCCCGAGACATTCGAGACGCCGCGCTACATCACCGCGCTAGACATCCACTGCATGCCGGGCGGCTATGCGACCGAAGTCGCGCCCGACGACGTGTCGGTCGGCGTGCTCTACGATCGCGGCGTCTATCTCTACGCGATGGGCTATACCGGGCCGATGAACGACGACATGGGTCGGTCGGTCTGCAATTACGTCAAGCGCAACCTCAAGGGGTTCGCGCCCAAGCGCATCCTCGACATGGGCTGCACCGTCGGCCATTCGACGCTACCTTACGCGGAGCTGTTCCCGGACGCCGAGATCTGGGGGATCGACGTCGCCGCCCCGCAGATCCGCTACGCGCACGCGCGCGCCGCAGGCCTCGGCCTGAACGTCAATTTCGCGCAGATGAATGCCGAGGAGACACGCTTCCCCGACGGGCATTTCGACCTGATCGTCAGCCACATCCTGCTCCACGAAACGAGCGGCAAGGCGATGCCGCGGATCTTCGACGAATGCGCACGGCTGCTGGCGCCGGGCGGCTACATGATCCACGCCGATCTGCCGCCGTTCGACCTGATGGACCCGTTCACGCAGTTCATCCTCGACAACGAAACCTGGTATAACAACGAGCCGTTCTGGGGTGCGATGCGCGATACCGATCAGGTCGCGCTCGCCGAAAAGGCCGGGTTCGACCGCGCCGAAGTCCGCTTCGATACCGCGCCGATGGCGGTGATGGAGTTCGCTGCGCAGGGCGGCGGCTACAGCGAGGAGTCCGCGACCGCAGTCGCCGAGCGCGACTTCACCGCGGGCGAATTCGCCCCCGGCGGCGGCTGGGAAGTCCTGATCGCCCGCAAACCCCTCGAAAAGGCAATGGCAGCATGACGACCGAAACCCAGGAACGCCCGCACGTCGTCAAGGACGCCAAGGGCAAGCGACCGGTGTTCTACGAAGCGCCTGGCATGGACCAGGCGATGTCGATGATCATGGTGCTGGCGAACGAGATCTCCGTCGTCCACGACCGGCTGGATTCGGTCGAGCGGGTCGCGGCAAAGCACGGCATCGACCTCGCCGCGGGGATCGAGACGCTCGAACTCGACCAGGCCGCGCTGGAGACGCGCGAGGCCTGGCGACAGGATTTCCTCGAGCGCCTGTTCTACCTGATGCGCAAGGACGCGCATGAGGCCGGGCAGGCTGCGACGCATGAGGGGTATCGCTCGACGATCGCGGAGATCGCTGAGGGGTGAGCCTGTAGGCCTCTCGACCGAAGTCCCCGACCCACTTCTTGTTCCCTCGCGAAAGCGGGGGCCCAGGAGCCACCCACGCTACCGCCCGTAACCCTGGATCCCGCCTTCGCGGGAGGACGGGACGGCGGAAATGGCAGTGGGTCCTACCCAACCAACACCACCCCGGCGAAGGCCGGGGCCCAATTGGGGGACGTTGCTAACTAAGCGCAGAGCCTCGTTATTGCCACCTCACCAACTGGGCCCCGGCCTTCGCCGGGGTAGTGGGAAATCTGCGAGCAGCCCCCCTCAAACGATAGCCGCTTCCTCCCGCAAACTCTCATACATCGACTGCCGCAACAGATACGCCCGCCGCTTCTCCGGATCGTTCACCAGCGCCGCGAGCCGTATCTCCTGCTCGCTGCGACCGTCCCCATTCGACTCCATCATCTTCTTGTTCGCGATCGTCTGCGCCTGGACGAAGCTGTTGGCGATCGTCCGGCGCTGGCGATCATACTGCGCCAACGACGTATCCGCGTCGGCATCGTCGAGGATGATGTCGCGCAGCCTGCTCGTGAGGTTCCAGACGTCGTGGATGCCAGAGTTCATCCCGAACCCGCCGAGCGGATTGTTGAGATGCGCGGCGTCGCCCGCCAGCAGCACGCGACCATGGTGGAAACCGCCAGCGACGCGCTGATGAACGCGGTACAGCGTCCGGTGCGACGTCTCGACCTTGGCGCCATCGCCGACCAGCCCGTCGAACACCGCGTTCTTCTTCGCGTCCGACAACAGGTCGGCGTCCTGTGCGGCGATGTTGGTCGGCACCAGCACGCGCCAGAAATCCGGCACACGCAGCAACACGCACCATTCGTCGCGATCCGACACATAGTTGACCCCGGCCAGTCCGTCGAAATGCTTCTCGATCGGATAGCGCGTCGACAGCGTGAGGAAGCGTTCGGGATAAGTGAAGCCCTCGAAGCTCGTGCCGGTCCATTTGCGCACCGTCGAATTGGCACCGTCGGCCGCGATCAGATAGTCCGCGCGGATCGTCTCGATCGCCATCGGCGTCTCGATCGACACCGTGACGCCGTTGACGTCCTGGTCGTAGGCCAGCACGCGACGCTGGAAGAAGGCTTGCCCATTGGGCAGCGCGTCGAGCTTGGCGGTCAACAGGCGGGCAAGCTTGAACTGCTCGCATTGCAAGCGGTACGGATGCGCCGACACGTCCGCCAGTTCGCCGAGATCGAGCGCGATCACATCGCCACTACGGCGGTTGCGATAATGATAGGTCGGCGCGCGCAGGCCGACCTGCTCTAGTTCGTCGAGCACACCCAGCTCCGCCAGCATGTCGAGCGTTGGCGGATGCAGCGTCGAGGCACGCATGTCCTCCGGGCAATCGGGCAGCGCCTCGACCAGAATGGTGTCGATCCCCATCATCGCGAGCCGATACGCAGCCACCGCACCCACCGGGCCGCCGCCCGCGATCAGAACCTGCGTTCGCCGGATGCCAGTCTTCGTTCCGGTCACTTGCGCCACACCAATACCCCCGTGTCCGTTCTGAATTCCATCATTCGGGGTAGCAATCACGCCAAAGCGGGCCTGCTCATGGATCAATAGTGTTCGACAGACGACCATAATCCAGCGCCGTGATCGATCGATTTTGATCCCTATCGTCGGGCCTGTGACCGCGTATCGGATAGCGACGATGCGGTCGCGACAGGTCTCCCCGCGCCATCTAGCCTTCGGCCATGATGAACCCTGTTTCCCGTCGCGCGGCAATCGGCATGATCGGTGCCGGCCTGGTCGCGGCCCCCACGCGCCGCTCGATCGCCGCCGCGTCCGCCACGTCCCCGACGCTGGTCGATATCGAGACGACGAGCGGGCGGATCAGCCGCGTCACGCGCTGGCGCGCTTCGATCATGCGGGGCACGATCACGCGGGGCACGATCCTGTTCTCGCACGGCGCGATGTCGTCGCCGGCCAAATACGATCCGCTGATCCTGCCCCTTGTCGCCGCCGGGTTCGACGTATGGGCGCCGTTGCACGTGGACTCGACCGATCATCCCGATACCAACTTGTTCCCCGGACTGGCCAGCTGGGGCGCGCGGATCGAGGACATGCGGGCATTGTCCGCGCATGTTGGCGGCAAAGGACATATCGCGGCCGGACACAGCTATGGCGGGCTGACCGCGCTCACGCTCGGCGGCGCGCAGGCGGTGACCCCCGAAGGGATCACCGGGCCGCTGCGCGATCCACGGACGCGTGCGGTCCTCGCCTTCTCGCCACCGGGGCTGGCACCGGGACTGATCGATGGCGCCGGCTATGCCGGGCTCGCGGTGCCGGCTTTCATCCAGACCGGCGACAAGGATTTCCCACCCGGTCCGCTTGAGGGTGCGGTCGATCCGGCTGCCTGGAAACAGCATCTGCTCGCCTATGACAGCGCGAAGACCGGTGGCGATCGCTATGCGTTGATCCTCGACGGGGTGGATCATTATTTCGGCGGGCTGATCTGCAGCCCCGAACGCCCGGGCCCGCGGCAGTCCGTCCAGATGCGGCAGGCGGTGACGCTCTCACTCCAGTTTCTGCGCGGCTACGGCACGGGATCGGCACGCGCGCGGGCAGCGCTGGACGGTGCGCTGATCGACACCGGACCGGTCGTCCTCTGGCGCAGGTGACTCCGCAAACTGATCGCCAAGCGGAGACATATATCCGAAACCGTTACGGTCCATGTCTCCGGATGGTTGTGTGAGCGTCGCTTACAGGAGGCGTACGCATGGTAGATTCCCTTGGTCCCCGGATGAAGTTCGCGGTCGTCGCGCCGTCCACCAACACCAGCGTCGAGCCCGAATACGCGCGCATGCAGCCGCGGGGCGTGACCAATCACTTCTCGCGCATCGCCATTCCGGACACGAAGGTGACCGACGACGACAGCTTCATGGTGATGCTCAACACGATCCGCGATTCCACTTTCGATGCGGTCGACGTGTCGATGTCGATGGACCCTGGCTGCGTCATCATGGGCATGTCCGCGGAGACGTTCTGGGACGGCGCCGAGGGTGCCGATCGGCTCCACAAGAAAATGGTCGAGCGGACCGGCGGCGTGCCCGTCATCATGGGATCGACCGCGGTCGACGCGGCGATCAAGGCCTACGAGGCCGACCGCGGTCCCATCAAGAAGATCGGCATCATCACGCCGTACATGCCGGTCGGCGACCGCAACGTGCAAAAGTTCTTCGAGGACCAGGGCTATGACGTGGTCAATCTCGTCGGCCTGAAATCGCCCTCGCCGATGATGATCGCCCATGAATCCAAGCAGATACTGAAGCAAGCCGCGATCGACGTCTCGGACGGCGTCGACGCGATCATCCAGGCGGGCACCAATCTCGCCTTTGCCGAGGTTGCGGCAATCGCCGAATTCTGGCTGGAGAAGCCGGTGATCGCGATCAATACCGCGACCTATTGGCACGCGCTCAGAACGATGGGCATTTCCGACCAGATCGACGGCTTCGGCCATCTGCTCAGCCACTGCTGACCCCCAGGAGTACGCGCATGGACTATGACTACATCCCGCTTCCCGCCCGTCAGCCGCTCGTGTGGCCGAACGGCGCGCGCGTCGCGCTGATCCTCACGTTTAACCTCGAAACCTGGGATCTAACCAAGGATACCGACAAGCCCTATTATGCGGGCGGCCCGTCGATCCTGCCCGACACCCTGCCCGGCAACGTCCCCGATTTCCCGAACTACAGCTGGCGTGAGTACGGCCAGCGGGTCGGCATCTGGCGGCTGTTCGAGCTGTTCGACAAGCTTGGCGTCAAGGCGAGCTGCACCACCAACGGCGTGACGTTCGAGCGGCGCGGCGCGATGACCGACGCGGTCCTCGCGCGCGGCTGGGAATTGCTGACGCACAATTGGGAACAGGGCGAACTGCTGACCAATTTCGCGGGCGATCCGGAGAAGGAGCGCGAGATCGTGCTGCGGACGCTCGACCAGTTCGAGAAGTTCACCGGGCGAAAGTCTAAGGGGTGGCTCTCGTCGTCGTTGCGCGGGACGATGCAGACCGCCGACATTCTCGCGGAATACGGCTGCACCTTCTACTGCGACATCATGAACGACGATCAGCCCTATCTGCTGAAGACGCCGAACGGGCCGATCGTATCGGTGCCCTATTCGAACGAGATCAACGACTTCACGTTCATCACGCGCAAGAACTTCACCACCGACCAGTTCTCGCAGGCGCTGATCGAGGAACTCGACGTGTTGTACGAGGAAGGCGCGACGACCGGGCGGATCATGAACGTCGGCCTGCACCCGCACGTCTCGGGGCGCGCGCACCGGATCCGCGCGCTGCGTGAGTTCATCGAACATGCGAAGTCGTTGCCGGGCGTGTGGTGGGCGACGCGCGAGGAGATCGCCGACTGGTATCTCCAGAACCACGAGAGCCATATTCCCGGTCAGCTAGGGTGAGCCGTAGCGAGAAGATCACAATCGTCGGCGGCGGCATCGGCGGGATGACCGCGGCCGCCGCGATCGCGCAGGCCGGTTTCCCGGTGACGTTGCTGGAGGCGGCACCGCAGTTCGGTGATATCGGCGCGGGCGTCACGCTGTCGCCTAACGCGATGAAGGCGCTTGATCATATCGGCGTGATGGAAGCGGTCGCAGCCGCCGGCGTCGAGCCCACCCGGCAGCGCATCCAGCATTGCCACGACGACCGCGTACTGGTGCCGATGGAACGGGCGAGCGCGCGCGCCAAATACGGCGCGCCCTATGTGACGATCCACCGCGCCGACCTGCACGCCGAACTGGTCCGCGCCGCGCGCGAAGCCGGCGTCGACCTGCGCACTAGCGCGCCGGCCGCGTCGACCGAGGGCACGACCGTGATCCTTGCTGACGGCAGCCGCGTCGAAGGCGACGTGATCATCGGCGCGGACGGCGTGAAGTCGGTCGTCCGCCAGCGGTTCGAGACGGTGGCTGGCACATTCACCGGCCACGTCGCGTGGCGGGCGCTCGTCCCGGTCGACGACGCGATCCGCTCGGTCACCGAATGGCCGGGGATCCATATCGGCCCCGGAAAGATGATCACGCGCTATCCCGTGCGCGGCGGCAGTCTGCTCAACATGGTGTTCTTCGCGCGGCAGGATGGCTGGACGGAGGATGGCTGGACGCTGCCCGCCGATCCAGCCGACCTTACCGCCACCTATGCGGGCTGGTCCGACGAGGTCCACGCGATGATCGCCGCGGCCTCGACCGTGCCGCTGTTCAAATGGGCGATCAATGCACGCGCCGCGCTGCCCGACTGGACGGTCGACGGCAACGTCGCGCTGCTCGGCGATGCCGCACACGCGATGACGCCGTTCCTCGGCCACGGCGCCGCCTGCGCGCTGGAGGATGCGGTGGTCTTGGCGCGCGCGCTCGCCGCGTCGGAGAGCACGGAAGAAGGCCTGCGCCGCTACGTCGCCGCACGCCACGACCGCGCGTCGTTCATCCAGGCGGAATCCAACGCCAATGCCGATCGCATGCAGGCCGACGACGCCGCGCTGTTCGGGCTCGGCGCGATGAAGGACGAGGAGAGCCTTGGCCTGTTCGACTATGATTGCAGGACGGTGAACGTATGACCCCCTTCGACGGCCACGCGATCGCGCCCGAGACGCAGGCGTTTCTCGACCAGCCGCACAAACTGCTGATCGATGGCGCGTGGGTCGATGGCGAGACCAACGAGACGATGGAGGCGCGCGATCCAGCGACCGGTCTGGTCCTCGCGCGGTTCGCGATCGGCGGCGCCGGCGATATCGACCACGCGGTCGCAGCGGCACGGCGGGCGTTCGAGGGGCCTTGGTCGCGGCTGACGGTCGCCGAGCGCACCGCGCTGATGATGCGGCTCGCGCGGGCGATGAACGACGATGCGCAGGTGCTCGCCGAGCTCGACGTGATCGACAACGGCATGCCGATGTTCATCGCCGGGCTCACGGTCGCGAACTGTGTCGAGATGGTCGACTATTACGCCGGCGGGATCATGCGGATCGAGGGCACGACGACCGCCCCGCCCCGCCACGTTGCCGCCGAAGCCGAGGCACTGACCTACACGCTCCGGGAGCCCGTCGGCGTGGTAGGCCAGATCGTGCCGTGGAACGTGCCGCTGTCGACCGCGATACTGAAGCTTGCGCCGGCGCTGGCCGCCGGGTGTACCGTCGTCATCAAGCCGTCCGAGGAGACGCCACTGTCGATGCTACGGCTCGGGCAGTTGATCCTAAATGCGGGCTTTCCGAACGGCGTGGTCAACATCGTCAACGGGCTGGGTTCGACGGTAGGCGCGGCGCTGGCCGAGCATGCGGACGTCGACAAGATCTCGTTCACTGGATCGACCGCGACCGGCAAGCGGATCGTCCAGGCGGCAATCGGCAATCTGAAGAAGGTATCGCTGGAGCTCGGCGGCAAGTCGCCGGTGGTGGTGCTGGCCGATGCCGACCTCGCGCTGGCGATCCCGGGCGTGGCGATGGCGACGTTCTTCCTGCAGGGCCAGAACTGCATGGCCGGCACTCGGATCTTCGTCCACGAGAGCATCCACGATCAGCTGGTCGAGGGGCTGGTGGCGTTTGCGGCCGGCATGACGCTCGGCCACGGGCTCGACCCTTCGACGATGCTCGGGCCGATGATCTCGGACGCGCATACCGCCAAGGTGATGGGGTATATCGACGGCGCGATTGCCGAAGGTGCAACGCTGGTTGCTGGCGGCAAGCGGCTCGATCGAGCTGGGAATTTCGTCCAGCCGACGATCTTCACCGACACGCGGCCGGAGATGGCTGTCGTGCGCGAGGAGATTTTCGGGCCGGTGATGACGGTGCAAAAATTCGCGACCGACGATCTCGATGCGATCGCACGGCTGGCGAACGACACGCCGTTCGGGTTGTCGGGGAGCGTCTGGACGCAGAGCCTCTCCTCGGCGCACCGGCTGGTGTCGCGGATCCGGGCTGGGCAGGTTTCGATCAACTGCCATGGTGCGGTCGGGACGAACATTCCGTTCGGGGGATACGGGCAATCGGGTTGGGGCCGTGAGTTCGGGCGCGAGGGGCTCGATGGGTATCTCGAAACGAAGGCCGTGACGGCGCGGTTGTGAGGTCACCTCTCCCAATTACCACCCCGGCGAAGGCCGGGGCCCAATTGGGGGACGTCGCTAACGAAGGGCGGCGCGTCGTTATTGCCGCCATTCCAATTGGGCCCCGGCCTTCGCCGGGGTGGTGGTGTCGTATGAGCGTCTACGCCCCCACGCCCTCACTCAGATCGTGACTGATCAAAATCGCCGCCGCCTTCAGTTCCTCCAGATACGTCTCCAGCGCCACCTCCAGCTTCATCGCGGTCACGAAGAACACCATCGTCATCGCCGCCTCGAACGTGCCGTTCATGAAGATCGGCACCGCGATCGACGAGGTCTTCCCCGGCGTCAGGTTGAAGTGGTTGCGCCCCTGCACCGCGTACCCCTGCCGGCGGATGCGCTCCACATCCAAACTCGCCTGCGCGGTGGCGAGATATTGCAGGTCGATCTCCTGCGACACGCGCATCCATTTCAGGATCATCAGCCGCTCCTCCTCCGGCGCGAACGCCATCGATAGCTTGCCCGACGCGCTGTCGAGGATCGGCAGCGTGAAGCCGGGATAATATTGCTCGAACGTCAGCGAGGTGTTCGCATGCGTCGAATCGCGCAGCATCATGTTGCGCCCGACGCGCGTCGCGATCGAGACGGGCCAGCCGAACCGCCGCGTCAGCTCGACGATGTGCGGCCGCGCTGCCTTCACCAACCGGTCGTCCTGCTGAAACCCGTGCGCGAGCGTCTGCACCATCGCGGTCGGGCGATAGCGTTTGCGCGCCGGCTCCTGCTCGATAAGCCCCTCATACAGCAAGGTTTGCACGATCCGACAGGCGGTCGGGTACGGGACTTCGGAAGCTTTCGAGATCTCCATCATCGACAGCGAGCCGTGGCGGTTGATCGCCTTCAGCGCGGCGATCGACCGGCTGATCGACCGGATGGGCACACCCTTTTCCATGCTCGCGAATCCCCGAAGTCATTTTGGTTGCACCAACATGACAGGGAATGGCTTCATGACCGCTACGTGACAATCTTTATCCGCCTGTCGGACAAAGCGAGACGTTCAGGGTTTGACCACCTGCCGGATCGCGTCCCCCGCCGCGAGCTTGTCGAGGAGGCCGTTGATGTCAGAGAGCGGGCTGATAGAAGTGAGCAATCGCTCGACCGGGAGACGCCCTGCGCGCCAGAGTGCGACGTAGCGCGGGATGTCGCGCGACGGGATCGACGAGCCCATGTAGCTCCCCATCAGCGTCTTGCCGTCGGCGACCAGCGACAGCGCCGGGATCGACAGCATCTCGGACGGGTTGGGCAGCCCCACAGTGACGACCCGCCCGCCGCGCCGCGCGGCCGCATAGGCCTGGGCAAGCACCGCGGCCTTGCCGACCGTCTCGATCACGACGTCGGTTTTCGGCAGCGACGCGGCGTCGTCGGGCGACACCGCCTGCGCCGCTCCGAGTTCGAGTGCCAGCGCGCGCTTCTCGGGCGAAGGATCGACGGCGGTGACGGGTTGCGCACCGGCCGCCAATGCGCCGAGCAACGCGGCGAGGCCTACGCCGCCGAGCCCGTATACCAGCACGCTCTCACCCGGCCGGACCTGTGCGGTATTCATCACCGCACCGACGCCGGTCAGCACCGCGCAGCCGAACAGCGCCGCGGTCTCCGCCGGAATGTCGCGATCGACCTTCACCGCTGAGCGACGATCGACCACCGCATGCGTCGCGAACGCCGACACACCGAGATGATGGTGCACCGCCTCGCCGCAATCGGAGAGCCGGTGCCCACCGCGCATGAGTTCGCCCGCGCCGTTCGCCGCGGCGGCGCTCGGGCAGAGATACCCCTCGCCGGACGCGCAGGCGACGCATTCGCCGCACGACGGCAGGAACACCAGCACGACCTGATCGCCGACCGCAAACTGCGCATCCGTCGGATCGCCGAGCGCGACGACCGTGGCGGCGGCTTCGTGGCCGAGCGCCATCGGCATCGGCCGGGGACGGTCGCCGTTCACCACCGATAGGTCCGAATGGCAGATCCCGGCGGCATCGATCCGTACCAGCAGCTCGCCCGGCTTCGGATCGTCGAGCGTCAGCGTCTTCAAGGCCAGCGGTGACGTGTTCGCATAAGGGCGCGGGTTGCCGCTTTGCGTGAGGACGGCGGCGGTGATCTGGGTGGTCATGACAATGCCTTCTCGCACAAACCGTGTTCCCAAGAACGCGGGAATCCAGGGGCACAAGCGGTTCGCTCGGAACCCTGGGGTCCTGCGTTCGCAGCAGAACGGCGAACCAGGGTTATTCCGCCTTGGCCCATTTCTTCTCGAACGCCCAGACGTCTTCGAAGCCGATCAGCGAGCAGAACTCCTTGAAGTTGAAGATACCGTCGGGCTCGCCGACACCGTTCTGCTTGAGGTCGATCAGCGCCTTTTCCATCGCGGTCGCGGCGACCAGGCTGGTCAGCGAGGGATAGATCGCGAACGCATAGCCGAGCTCGGCCAGCACCGATGCGTTCGGCACCGGCGAAAGCCCGCCGTTCGCCATGTTCGCCATCACCGGCGCGTCGAACGCGGCGCAGGCGGTCCGCATCTCCTCCTCGCTCTGCAGCGCTTCGGGGAAGAGGATGTCGGCACCGGCCTTCGCATAGGCCTCCAGCCGCCGCAGCGATCCGTCGAGGCCTTCGCTTTGCCGCGCATCGGTGCGCGCGACGATCAGGAGGTTCTCCTTATCCGTCCGCGCGTCGCACGCGACCTTGATCTTCTCGACCATGTCCTCGAGCGAAATCAGCCGCTTGTTGGGCGTGTGACCGCATTTCTTGGGGAATTCCTGGTCCTCCAGCTGGACCGCGGTGACGCCAGCGGCCTCATAGCCCTTCACGGTGTGATGGACGTTGAGCAGGCCACCATAGCCCGTGTCGGCGTCGGCGATCAGCGCCGCCTTGCTCGTGCGCGCGACGGTCGCCATGCGGTCGACCATCTGCGTGTAGCTGGCGATCCCCGCGTCGGGCAGACCGTAGGCCGAGGCGGTCAGCCAATACCCGGTGCCGTAGAGGATATCGAACCCGACCTTGTCGGCGATGACCGCCGAGATCATGTCGTGGACGCCGGGGACGACGAAGAACGCGCCGTCCGCGAGCTTCGTGCGGAGGATGGAATTGGCCATGATGTGCAGTCCTTATTTGGCAGCTATTACAGTGGCATGCCAGCGCGGTTGCTTCGGAGCGGGGAGGCCGGTTTCGGCGAGGCAGTTGGCGCGCAACGTCTCGATATCGGGGCCATAGTCGAACGTCGGCAGTTCCGCCGGGCGGCCTGCACGCATCGTCGCGCGCAAGGCCTCGGTCGCCGCCGCATCGACCGCGCCGTCGACCAGCACCACGCCGTACCGCCGCGCGCCCTCCGCCGTGACGAGACCCTGCCGCAGTTCCTTCGCCAGCAACGCCGGATCGCGCTCGAGCGGATCACCCCAGCCGCCGCCACCCCAGGTGACGAACTTCAACTGCTCGCCAGCCTCGACCGGATAGTCCTCCAGCTTGTTGCCGAGCACGATCTCGGTCCCGTCGTTCTTCACCAGCACTTTCCGCGCCCGCGTCCCCGGCTCGCCGCCGTTGACGCCCCAGGGCGGCACGAACCAGCGATCGTCGTGGATCGCGATCACGCCCGGCTGAAGGAAGCGGTACACCATGTTGATGCCGTTGCCGCCGCGGTGGAGCCCTGCCCCGCCGCTGTCCGCGACCGTCTCGTACGTCTCGATCCGCAGCGGGAAATAGCGCTCGAGGAACTCGTTCGGCACATTGGTGAAACCCGGCCAGAGCGAATGGCCATCGGGTCCGTCGCCCATCGGCCGAGCGGGGATCCCGCCGAAACCGATCTGGAACAGCTGGAACCATTTTCCGCTCGCATCCAGCCCCGAATAGAACAGATGCGGCGACGACGAGAAGCCGGCGGCGTTGAGGAACTCGGGCGTCTTCTGGCCGAGCAGCCCGCCGAGGATATCGAACAACCGACCGAGTGCATGCGTGCGGCCCGACAGCGCGGCGGGGAAGCGCGGCTTCAGCAACGAGCCCTCCGGGATGCGGACGTCGATCAGGTCGTAATAGCCGTCGTTGAACAGGATCTGCGGATCGAAGACCATGATCATGTAGATGCCGAAGAACATCTTCATCATGTTTTCGTTGAGCAGGAAGTTGATCGACGCCTGGCTCTGCGGATCGGTACCGTCGAAATCGAGAATGACGCGGCCGTCCTCGCGCCACATGGTGCACTTGATCTTGTACGGGCCGTAGCCGAGCCCGTCGTCGCAGATATAATCCTCGAAGCTGACCTTTTCCTCGCCGATCGCGGTCTCGACGAGCTGCTTCATCGCGCGGTAGTTGCGCTCCAGCAGCAGGTCGGTGGCGGACGCGTAGACGTCGTCGCCGAACCGTTCGCACATCTCGATGATCCGGCGCGAGGCAACCCGGCACGAGGCGATCAGCGCGTTCAGATCGGCACGGCACCAGTCGGGCGTACGCGTCTGGTGCATCACCAGGTTGAGCAGGTCCTCGTTGTAGACACCCTGCTTCCACAGCTTCACCGGCGGGATGCGAACCCCCTCCTGGAAGATGCTGGTCGCGTCGATCGGCATCGATCCGGGCACCTTGCCGCCGATGTCGCTCATATGCCCGAACATCGAGGTGTAGGCGACGACGCGGCCGTCCTTGAACACCGGCATCAGCACGAGCCAGTCGTTGAGGTGGCTGATCGCGCCCTGCACCGAATAGGGATCGTTGAGGAAGATCAGATCGCCGTCCTCGACGGTGCCGTCATAGCTTTCGAGGAACGGGCCGATATACGAGCCGAACTGGCCGACGATCATGCGGCCCTTGCTGTCGGCGATCAGCGGGAAGGCGTCGCCCTGTTCGCGGATACCTGGCGACATCGCGGTGCGGACGAGCGTGGCGTCCATCTCGATGCGGGCGTTGCGGAGCGCGTTCTCGATGACTTCCAGCGTTACCGGGTCGATCGGGACCGTGGCGAACGGCGTGTCGTTGGCCTGGATGATGCGTGCGGGCATGATGGTCCTCTCAGGCCAGATTGATCAGGATGTTGCCGACCGAGTCGACGATGCCGGTGCAGCCGCCCTCGATCAGCGTCGTGGAGTCCATCTCGACGATGATCGCCGGGCCGGGGATGACGTCGCCCGCGCGCAGTTTCGACCGGTCGTAGATGACCGCAGGCCGCATCGCGCCATCGGTCCAGAGTTCGTGATCGCGCAGTTTCGCGGCGATCGGATCGCCGTTGCCCTCCTCCAGCACCGGCGCCTTGAGATCGAGCAACGGTCCGAGTGCGACCGCGCGGAGGTTCACGAGTTCGTGCGCGGTTTCCATGTTGAAGGTGAACAGGCGGTGATGCTCTTCGTCGAAACGTCCGGTGACGCCCGCGAGCCCGTCGCGCGCGAGTGTCTCGGCATCGATCGATAGCGGCACCTCGAACGCCTGGCCTTCGTAGCGCACGTCGATCTCGAACAGCGAGGTAATGTCACTGTCGGCGATCCCCTCGGCGGCGAGCTCGGCGCGGGTCTGTGCCGCCATCTCGTTGAGGATCGTCTGGACTTCGGTTTCGTCGGTCTCGCTGAACCGGCGCGAGAAGCTGCGCGCGGTCTCGGTCCGCATCTGCGTCGTTGCGTCGCCGAGCGCGCACAGCACACCGGGGCTGACCGGCGACACCGCAGGCCAGCTCCCCATCAGCCGCGCGACCGCATTGACGTGGAGCGGCCCCGCCCCGCCAAAGCCCATCAGCGCGAAGTGGCGCGGATCGTAACCCTGCTGGACCGAGATCATGCGGAGCGCGCCGAACATGTTCTCGTTGACGATATCGATGATCCCCCGCGCCGCCTGCATCAGGCCGATGCCGAGCTTGTCGGCGATCCCCTGAACGGCAATCTTCGCCCCCTCACGGTCGAGCTTGAACGCACCGCCGAGCAGCGATTCAGGCAGATAGCCGAGCACCACGTTGGCGTCGGTCACGGTCGGTTCTACCCCGCCCTTGCCGTAAGCGACCGGCCCCGGCACCGCGCCCGCCGACCGCGGCCCGACCCGCAGCGCGTTGGTCAGCTCAGGAACGTAGGCGATCGAACCGCCACCCGCGCCGACCGTCTTCACATCGAGGGCCGAGGCCCGCACCGCGAGATGCCCGACCTCGGTAGTGCGCACCCGGCGCGCCTCGAGGTTCTCGATCAGCGCGACGTCGGTCGAGGTGCCACCAACGTCGAGCGTCAGGATGTTGCGGATGCCCGCGTTCTTGCCGACCCACAATGCACCCGTCACGCCGCCCGCTGGCCCCGACATCAGCAGCGACACCGGATGCTCCTCGGCCTTCTCCGACGACATCAGCCCGCCATCGGAACGCAGCAGCGACAGGCTCCCCGCCATGCCGCTGTCGCGCAGCTTGGTTCGCAGGTTGCGGACGTAGTTGCGCATGATCGGACGGACCGCGGCGTTGGCGACAGTCGTCAGCGTGCGTTCGTATTCCTGCATCTCGGGCAGCACGACATGGCTGAGCGACAACGGCACGTCGGGCAGGATCTCGGCGGCCAGTTTGGCCACCCGCAACTCATGCGCGCCGTTCAGATACGCGTTGATCAGCGACACCGTCAGCGCCTCGATCCCTTGAGCCTTCAACGCCTCCAGCGCCGCGCGGATATCGGCATCGTCGATCGGCCGGACTTCGTTGCCCTGCGCATCCATACGCCCGGCGATCTCGACGGTATCCTCCAGCGCAGCGAGCGGCTCGGGCTTCGGCCAGACGATCCAGCCGGCGAGGCCACCGGGCACGAAGCTGCGCGCGATCTGCATGATCTGGCGATACCCCTCGCTGGTGACGAGACCCACGCGTGCGCCCTTGCCCTCCAGCACCGCGTTGGTCGCGACGGTCGTACCATGCAGGAAGAACTCGACCTCGGCAGGCGTGATCCCCGCCTCCGCGCAGATCGCGTCGACCCCGGTGAGGATACCGACCGAACTGTCATGCGGCGTCGACGGCGTCTTGTGCCGCCAGAACCCACCGCTCTTCTGATTCAGCAGCAGCAGGTCGGTGAAGGTCCCACCGACATCGACGCCCAAACGATAAGCCATGATGTCCCCGCGATAATGATGGCGCGGCCTCCGCTCCGGACGCCGCATTTTGCTGGGGCCTTCCTAGAACCGCCCGATGATGCGATTGGCCCGCGTCACCGCGACTATCCGCTGTGCGACTTTTCGGGCGTGGCGATTGGTCACGCGCGGCCACGTTCGCCACGGTGCCAGCCTTGCAGGAGAAGCCGTCATGATCGTCCGCCCCGAACTTCGCGCCGACACGCGCGCCTTCCTCGATCGCCGTGCGACGGGGTCCGGATTGCTGATCGGCGGCGCGTGGCAGTCGGCTGAGGGCGGCCGTACGATCGCGACGCTAGATCCGGCGACCGGCGACGAGATCGGTCGCATCGCCTCCGCCTCTGCCGCCGACGTCGACCAGGCGGTCACCGCTGCGCGCGTGGCCTTCGACGGCTGGCGCACCACCACCCCGGTCAACCGCGCGCGCGTGCTGTGGGCGATCGCGGACCTGATCGAGGCGCATGTCGACGAACTCGCTGAACTGGAGACGCTCGATCAGGGCAAGCCGCTGTTCGTCGCGCGCTGGGCCGAGATCCCCGGTGCGATCAACCAGTTCCGCTTCTTCGCCGGCCAGGCGATGGCGATCGAGGGCAACACGATCGAAAGCTCGATCGACTATCAGCCGGCGGGCAAGCAGGTCTCGACCTGGACTCTCCGCGAACCGGTCGGCGTGGTCGCGGCGATCGTGCCGTGGAACTCGCCTCTGGTCCTCACTGCGATGAAGCTCGCCCCCGCGCTGGCGGCAGGCTGCACGATCGTTCTGAAACCGGCGGAGGATACCTCGCTCAGCGCGCTCCGGCTCGGCGAACTGATGACGCAGGCGGGGCTCCCGGCGGGTGTGCTCAACATTGTCACCGGGCTAGGCAGCGAGACCGGCGCCGCGCTTGCCGCGCATCCCGGCGTAGACAAGATCGCGTTCACCGGTTCGACGCAGACCGGCCGCGCGATCCTCGACGCGGCCAAGACCAACTTCAAGCGCGTCACGCTCGAACTTGGCGGCAAGTCGCCCGCGATCGTGCTGCCCGACGCCGATCTCGACCTAGCCATCCCCGGTGTCGCCAACGCGATCTTCTTCAATGCAGGCCAGGTCTGCATCGCTGGCTCGCGGCTGTACGTCCACCGCTCGATCCACGACCAGGTGATCGAGGGCGTCGTCGCCTATGCCAAGGGGCTCGCAATGGGCCACGGCCTCGACCCCGCGACGCAGATGGGCCCACTAGTCTCCGCGCGTCAGGCCGAGCGCGTCGCGAGCTTCGTCACGGGCGCACGGGATGAAGGCGCGACCGTGCTGACCGGCGGCGACCGCTCGGGCGAGGCCGGCACGTTCGTCGCGCCGACCGTCGTCGTTGACGTCCGCCCTGACATGACGATCGTCCGCGAGGAGGTGTTCGGGCCGGTACTGGTCGCGCAACCCTATGACGATCTCGACGAAGTGGTCGCGGCGGCGAACGACAGCCAGTACGGTCTCGCGTCGAGCATCTGGACGCAATCGCTCTCCAGCGCACACCGCCTGACTGGGCAGCTGCGCGCGGGCTCGGTGTGGATCAACTGCCACGCGATGTACGACGCCTCGCTGCCGATCGGCGGGATGAAGGCGTCCGGCTGGGGTCGCGATAGCGGGAAGCAGGCGATGGATAGCTATCTCGAGTGGAAGACGGTGTGTGCGGTGATTTGAGGAGGCGCTGGGGGTTACAGCTCGGTTGACGTTGTTTTAATTCGCCCACCAAACTCCACCCCGGGGGAGGCCGGGGCCCAGTTGGAGAGGTCGCAGTAACGAGGCGCTGACCTCCGTCATTACCGTCCCCCAACTGGGCCCCGGCCTCCGCCGGGGTGATGCAAATTTGTGGGTAGGTGCGATCCCCGCCCCCTTGTTCTCCCGCGAAGGCGGGAGCCCAGTCTGGGTCCCCGCCTTCGCGGGGATACATACTCATGGCCGCCTGATGCCGCAGCGATAAACTTACATAGATCAACTCTATACTATGCTACATCGCTGTCCGGCAGACGGACACCCGTCCGGTAGGCGCTCCCATTCGGACGCGCCGTCGGCACTGTCCCATCAGCGAAACGCGGCGGATGCATCGGCCATCCCAACGCGGCGCCAGACCCCGGGAGGGGGCTCATCATCGGGACGAGATAGCCGGACCATGCCGAAGACGCAGGCCGCGCGACCTGGTCCCAAAAGGGACATCCTA
Organism: Sphingomonas sp. 4RDLI-65; assembly: GCF_049472435.1. Classification (NCBI taxonomy): domain Bacteria; kingdom Pseudomonadati; phylum Pseudomonadota; class Alphaproteobacteria; order Sphingomonadales; family Sphingomonadaceae; genus Sphingomonas; species Sphingomonas sp. 4RDLI-65. Next base: position 159,102 of record NZ_JBCEBT010000001.1, read on the forward strand.
TGCGCAGCTTCACGCTTTCGACCGCCTCCGCCCTAGCCCTCCTGACGGCCACCGCCGCGCACGCGCAGGACGCGCCGCAGGACAGCGGCGCACTCGAAGAGATCACCGTCACCGCGCAGCGCACCGACCAGCGGCTCCAGGACGTCCCCGTCAGCGTCACCGCGATCTCCGCCAAAACGATCGACCGGATGCAGATCCAGTCGCCCTCCGACCTCAACCGCATAGCTCCCAATGTAAAGTTCGACTCCGTCACCGGCGGCACCACCGGCCTGAAGCCGTTCATCCGCGGCGGCGGCGTTACCGACGGCGCGCTGGTCACGTCGGAGTCCGAAGTCGCGATCTATGTCGACGACGTCTACCGCGCGCGGCTGTCCGGCTCGATGCTCGAATTCGTCGAACTCGACCGGATCGAAGTTCTCCGCGGACCGCAAGGCGTGCTCTATGGCCGCAACTCCTCGGCCGGCGCGGTCAACATCATCACCAAGGCACCGAGCGACGTCTTCGGCGGCACCGTCCAGGCCGGCTACGGCACCTGGAACGAGCGCCTCCTCAAGGGCTACCTGACCGGGCCGCTGTCCGCAGACGGCAAGTGGCGCGCGTCGCTCAACGGCCTGGTCCGGGCACGCGACGGCGGGCGGCAATACAACGTTACGCAGGACAAGAAGGTCGGAAGCGAGAATTTCGAGGGCGTCCAGGGCGACCTCGCCTATGTCGGCGACGCGGTCGATGCGCGGCTGACCGGCTATTACATGCACGGCACGTCGGATGGCCAATATGCCGTCGCGACCACGCTCGATGCGAACGGCGGCATCGTCCCCGTCACCGGCTCATATCGCCGCGTCCAGTCGGCCGCGCCATCGTTCACCCGGCTCGAACAATATGGCGGCACGCTGAAACTCGGTGCGGACATGGCGGGCGGGCGGCTCACCTCGATCACCGCCTATTCCGAGATGACCGACGCATGGCGCCAGGATTTTTCGGGCGGCGTGCTGCCCGCCGCGGTGGGGCTGCCCGGCATGACGCCCTTGTCGCTGTTCGATCGCACCACCAGCAGCGCGCAGCACCAGTTCAGCCAGGAAATCCAGGTCACCAACACGGCCGCGGACGGCGTGCTCGAATACATCGCCGGCCTGTATTATTTCAACGAAAAGGCGAGCCAGGCGATCGACACGACGCTGTTCTTCACACCCGCCCGCACCGATTATGCGGTCGAGACCAACAGCTTCGCCGGCTACGGTCAGCTGACGTTGAACCTCAGCAACAAACTCTCGCTCGTCGGCGCGGGGCGCTACACGATCGACGACAAGCGGCTCGACGCGACGATCGGCGGCATTCCGGTCCAGCTCGCCAACAGCTATGCCAAGTTCACCCCCAAGGTCGGGCTCAACTACAAGCTTACCACCGACACACTGGCCTATGCGTCGTACGGCGAAGGCTTCAAGTCGGGCGGGTACAACGGCCTGGCATCGACCGCGGCCGAACTGTCGCAGCCGTTCAAGCCGCAGGTCACCAAGGCGTATGAAGTCGGGATTAAGGGGGAGTTTTTTGGGGGGAGCGTGCGGTTCAACGTCGCTGGGTTCTATAATACGATCGGGGATCGGCAGCAGGCTATTACTACTGCGGCGGGTGCTTTCCTGATTGAGAATTACGATGCGACGTTGAAGGGGCTGGAGCTTGAATTTTCTTGGCGCGCACTCCGGGGGCTGACGTTTTGGGGCAATGGTTCGCTCAATGACGGCGAATATGCTAAGAGCGCAGCTGGTGGCTCGCTCGATGGTAACGAGCTGCCGGTGTTCCCGAAATACCAGTTCTCCGCAGGCTTCGACGGCGACGTCGCGGCCGGGCCGGGCAAGGTCGTGCTCGGCGCAGACTATACCAGCCGCGACCGGTATTTCTCGACTGCGGACAACCTGGCGATCGGCGCGGTCGGCAAGCAGGATTTCCTCAACGGCTATGTCGGCTATGAACGCGCGCGGTGGAAATTCCAGGTCAACGGCAAGAATTTGCTGAACCAGGCGGGATCGCAGACCGGATTCGGCTTTTCGGTGATCCAGCCGCGTTTCGCGATCGACCCGCGTACGGTGTTGGGCACGGTCCGCTACAGCTTCTGAGCAGCGCGCCGATCGGGGCTGGGCGAGGACGCAAACCAAATACTCGACCAGCCCGCGAACCGCGCTAGGATGCGCGCATGACTCCGCGCAAAGCCTTTCTCGGTGAGCTGATCTCCGAGGCCATCGCAATCTTCATCGTCATGACCTTCGGCCTGTCGGTCGCGGCGATGTACACGCTGTACGATCCGAGCCCGTACAAGACGGCCTATTGGGGGGTCTGCATCACCTGGGGCATGGCGGTGTCGATTTCGATCTACGTCACCGGCGCAGTCTCCGGCACGCATGCCAATCCGGGCGTCACGCTGGCGCTCGCATTGTACCGCGGCTTCCCGTGGAAGAAGGTGATCCCCTATTGGTGCGCGCAGCTCGTCGGCGCGTTCCTTGGCGCCGCGATCGTCTATGCGCTGTATTACAACGTGATCGATCACTTCAACGCGACGCAGAATCTGACGCGTGCGGGCGGCGGCGCGGCGGGCGTGTTCTTCACCGCGCCCGGCCTGGCGGTGACGACGATGAAGGGGTTCGTCGACGAGATAATCCTGACCGCGATCCTGATCTTCGGGATCTTCGCGATCACCGACGAGTTCAACACCATGGCTCCGCAGGCGAACTTCGGGGCGATCGTGATCGGCCTGCTGGTCGCGGTGATCGGCGCGTCGATGGGGTATCTCGAAGGTTGGGCGATCAATCCCGCACGCGATCTCGGCCCCCGCACCTTCGCCTGGCTGATGGGCTGGGACAGATCGGCGTTCCCCGGCGTTGGCGGCTATTGGTGGGCCCCGATCGCGGGTCCCTTGATCGGGGCGGTGATCGGCGGCGGCGCGCAGCATCTGCTGGTCCGGCCGTTCCTGCCGCGCGACAAGGCCGTGGCGGGCCCGCAATAATTCTAGGAGAGTAAGGCGTGACCGACACCATCATCCTGGCGATCGACCAGGGGACGACCTCGACGCGGAGCATGACGTTCGGCACCGACGGCGTCCCCCGCCAGACCGTCCGCCGCGAGTTCGCCCAGCATTATCCGCAATCGGGCTGGGTCGAGCATGACGCCGAGGATATCTGGCGCGACACCGTCGAGACGTTGAAAGAGGCCGCCGAGGCAGACGGCGGCAAGGTGGCCGCGATCGGCATCACCAACCAGCGCGAGACGGTGGTGGTTTGGGACCGTAAGACCGGCAAGCCCGTCCACAACGCGATCGTCTGGCAGGACCGCCGCACCGCCAAGCTCTGCGCCGAGCTCAAGGCGGACGGCAACGAGCCGCTGGTGCGCGAGCGGACCGGGCTGATCCTCGACCCGTATTTCTCGGGCACCAAGCTGAAATGGATCCTCGACAATGTCGACGGCGTCCGCGCCCGCGCTGACAAGGGCGAGCTCGCGTTCGGGACGATCGACAGCTTCCTGCTGTGGCGGCTGACCGGCGGCAAGGTCCACGCGACTGACGCGTCGAACGCCTCGCGCACGCTGCTGTTCGACATCCACAAGGGCGCCTGGGACCCGGACATGCTGCGCATGCTCGACATTCCCGAGAGCCTGCTGCCCGACGTCAAGAACAACAGCACGATCTTCGGCGAGACCACGCCCGACCTGCTCGGCAAGGCGGTGCCGATCGGCGGGATGGCGGGCGACCAGCAGGCCGCGGTCGTCGGCCAGGCGTGCTTCCAGCGCGGCGATGCCAAGTCGACCTACGGCACCGGCTGTTTCGTGCTGCTCAACACCGGCAAGGAAGCGGTGACGAGCAAGAACGGCATGCTCACGACGATCGCCTATCAGCTCGACGGCGAGATCACCTATGCGCTGGAGGGCTCGATCTTCGTCGCGGGCGCGGCGGTGAAGTGGCTGCGCGACGGGCTCGGCCTGATCAACCGCGCCGCCGATACCGACGACATGGCGACCAAGCTCGACGGCAATGGCGGCGTCTACATGGTGCCGGCGTTCGTCGGCCTCGGCGCACCGCACTGGGACCCTGACGCGCGCGCGAGCATCACCGGGCTTACCTTCGCCGCGACCGGATCGCACATCGCCCGCGCGGCGCTGGAGTCGGTAGCCTACCAGACTGCCGACCTGATGAACGCAATGGTCGCCGATGGCGCACGTGACGCACGCCAGATCCGCGTGGATGGCGGCATGGCGGCGAACGACTGGTTCTGCCAGTTCCTAGCGGACATGCTCGACACCGACGTCGTCCGGCCCGCTAACATCGAGACGACCGCGGCCGGCGCGGCGTTCCTAGCGGGCATGGCGGTCGGCATCTGGAACGGACCCGACGACATCGCGGCTGCGTGGAAGGAAGACCGGACGTTCGCGCCAAAGATGAAGAGCGACGAGCGGACGACGCTGATGGCCGGCTGGCAGGAAGCCGTCGACCGAACCAGCTCGAGGAAGACAGCATGAGCAACGGTACGACCCAGCCCGATGTAGACCTGCTGGTCATCGGCGGCGGCGTGAACGGCACCGGGATCGCGCGCGACGCCGCCGGCCGCGGGCTGAGCGTGATGCTGGTCGAGCGCGACGACCTCGCCTCGCACACCTCGTCGTCGAGCACCAAGCTGATCCATGGCGGCCTTCGCTATCTCGAATATTACGAGTTCCGGCTGGTTCGCGAGGCGCTGGCCGAACGCGAGAAGCTGATCGACGTCGCGCCGCACCTGATCAGCCCGATGCGGTTCGTCATGCCACTAGCCAAGGGCATGCGTCCGGCCTGGCTTATCCGCCTCGGGCTGTTCCTCTACGATCATATCGGCGGTCGCACTCGCCTGCCGAAGTCGAAAGGCGTGCGGCTCGACAAGACCAAATGGGGCGCTGGTCTGAAGCCGATCCGCCACGGCTTCGTCTATTCGGACGGCTGGGTCGACGACGCGCGGCTGGTCGTGCTGAACGCGCTCGACGCCGCCGAACGCGGCGCGCAGATCCGCACGCACACCAGCTTCGAAGGCGCACGCCGGGAGAGCGATCACTGGGTCGCGACGCTCGGTGACGGCAGCACGGTACGCGCGCGCGCGATCGCCAACACCTCGGGCCCGTGGGTGAGCAAGGTGCTCGCGGAAATGCCGCAGGCGCATGCCGAACGCCCGCCGCGCCTCGTCAAGGGCAGCCACATCATCTTGAAGAAGCTGTTCGAGGGAGAGCACGCCTATATCCTCCAGAACCCCGACAAGCGGATCATCTTCGCGATCCCCTACGAGGACGACTTCACGCTGATCGGCACCACCGACAAGCCGTATGAGGGCGACCCGTCGCACCCGACGATCGACCCCGACGAAACCGAGTATCTCTGCGCCAGCGTCAACCGCTACTTCACGCGGCAGATCGGCCCGGACGACGTCGTCGGCAGCTATTCCGGCGTCCGCCCGCTGTTCGACGACGGCAGCGAGAACGCCTCCGAAGTCACGCGCGATTACGTGCTGCGGCTCGGCGCGCGCGAAGCACCGCAGATCCTGTCGGCGTTCGGCGGCAAAATCACGACCTATCGCAAGCTCTCCGAACACGCGCTTGAAGACCTCACGCCGTTCCTGCCCGCGATGGCAAAACCCTGGACGGCGGGCGTACCGCTGCCCGGTGGCGACCTGCCGAACGGCGATTTCGCGGCGTTCCTGAAGACTGTCCGTGCGCGCTGGCCGTTCCTCGACACGGTCAACGCGACGCGGATGGCGCACGCTTATGGCACGCGTATCGACCGCGTGCTCGGCGAAGCCACCAGCCTCGACGACATCGGCCACGGCCTGTCGACGCGCGAGATCGACTATCTGATCGACGAGGAATGGGCACGGACCGCCGAGGACATCCTGTGGCGCCGGACCAAGCTTGGACTGCATGGCGGCGAACCACTCAAGGCCGCGGTCGAGGCGTATCTGGCGAGGCGGTAACGCGCGCCGTCGGTCGCGGTGGCCTACCGCGACCTACGTTTCGTGAGACGCGTTGCGTTGGCGTGTTCCTCTGCCGCCAGTTTGCGCCAGCGATCGAACCGCTCCGAGGTCAGCACGCCGGCGGCGATTGCCGCGCGGATGGCGCAGCCCGGTTCCACGCCGTGCGAGCAATCCGAGAAACGACACTCCTGCGCGGTCAGGGCGAAATCGTCGAAGACCTCGGCGATGCCCGATGCTGCTTCCGACAGCTGCAATTCGCGCATGCCGGGCAGGTCGAGCAGCCACCCTCCGTGTTCGAGCCGGTGCATCTCGCGCACGGTGGTCGTGTGGCGGCCAGTCCCGTCGTTCGCGCGGATCGCCTGCGTGGCGATGCTGTCAGAGCCGCGCAACGTGTTGACGAGCGTGGACTTGCCGACGCCCGACGAGCCCAGGAACGCGACCGTCTTGCCGGGACCGCACCACGCCGCCAGTCGTGCGACATCGGCCGGATCGAGTCCGTTGACGGTTTCGACCAGCAATCCCGGCTCGATCGCGCGGGCCGAGGCCGCGAACGCGTCGGGCGCATCGGCGAGATCGGACTTGGTGAGGACGATCACCGGCTGCACGCCGACCTCGCGCGCCAGCACGAGATAGCGTTCGATCCGGGCGACGCTGAAATCCTGGTTGCACGAGGCGACGATGAAGACCGTGTCGACGTTCGCCGCGATCATCTGCTCCTTGCGCGGATCGGCGGGCGAGCGCCGCTTGAACAGGTTCATCCGCGGCAGGACACGCAAAGGGAGCGACGTTTCGTCGTCGATCAGCAGCCAGTCGCCTACCGTCGGATGAGCGTCCTCAGGCTGGGCACCGGGAATATGCGGATCGACCAGCCACTGCGCCCCCGCACCCGAGACGGCGATCTTGCCGCGGTGGACGGCCATCACCCGGACGGGGTGGACGTGGCCGGCTTCCTCGCCTGAAATCTGCTCGCTGAAATAGGCATTCCAGCCAAGCTCTTCCAAAGTCTCGTCGGTCGCTATCATAAGGGTGCAGTAGCGTCTTTCTGTGCGGCCACGAGACGATCGTTGCGGGTCGGCGCGGGTCGGCACGGTGGCGTGGCCGGTCATTATGGCCTGCATCGCGCGTGAAAGCACGAACTCCCTCTGTTTTCGGCGCGCGGGCGGCGTACGGCGACGGGCGGTGTACGGCGGCGGGCTGGGCGTCAGATGCCGGTTGCGTACAGCGCGTGATGCGTGAGGATGAACAGCGTGCGCCGGTCCGCCCCGCCGATCACGAGCTGCAGCGGACGCTCCGCCACGTCGATACGGCGCAGCAGCGTGCCGTCGGGCCGATAGACGAACACCTGTCCGTTCGCGACGTAGAGGTTGCCGGCGGCGTCCTGCGCCACGCTTTCGCCGCCACGATCCGCGACGACCTTCAGGTCGGTCACGCGGCCGCGCTCGCCGACCAGCCCGCTATAGGTTCGGTTTTCGGATGCGTTCGTCAGGACGACGCGTTCGCCGGGAACCGCGGTCACGAAGCCGTGCGCATCGAGCGTGTCGGACCAGCGCCAGCCCTGGTGATCGTCGGGCCCCTGGTTCCAGACGCGGAACGCGGGCAGCACCAGCGAACCATCGGGCGAGACATAGTCCTGCGGCTTGGCCTCGGCCATCTTGGCGGCGAACAGGTCCGCCATCGTCGGATATCGATAGGTGGCGGGATCGATCCGGTCGGCGAACTCGCCGTTCGCCCAGACGTTTACCGGCAGCACGGTCGCCGCACCATGGCGGGTTCTGGTAGGTGTCGGTGCAATCACGGTAACGTCGGCGGGCCTGGCCGGATCGATGCTGTAGACCGTGGCATCGCGGCCCGCGGACGACAGGACCAGCAGGTTGCCCGACCGATCGACCGCGAGGTTCACCGCATCGAGCGGCGCATCCGCGATGATCGACAGCCCCTCGCCCTTCGACCAGCCATGGATCCGCTGGAACTGCCGGTCGATGAAGTACAGCTTGCCCTTAGCATCGACCGCGCCGCCGGCGATCGAATAGAAGCCATCGGCCAGTTTCTCGACGCCGGGCGATACCGGCACGGCTGCGGCCACCGCCGGCGAGGCAGGCACGTCGAGCTTTGCGAACTCGCGCTCGCGGACCTCCTGCCCGCCGGTCATGTCCTTGATCGCGTTCTCGAACGGATATTTGCTCGCGCGCAGATAGGTGCCGCAGCCCTTCGCGTCGCAACTCGCGAACCCGCTCTCGGCGTTCACATGGAGGTTGCGAAAGCGGATATCGCTTGAGTTGTAGAGCTTCACCGCGGCGTCCATCGGCTTGATCGAGCGCGTCACGCGGTAGCCGTGGTAATTGGCGAACAGGATGTTGCGCGAATTGCGGATTTCGGTCGAGATCGCGTCGACGCCGTCGCGCACCTCCTGCTCGGTCTGCGGCGCGAGAAATTCCCAGTTCTCGACATGATCTAGCACGATTTCGGCGCGGTAATGATGCTCGGCCGACAGCTCGTACACATGCCCCGGCGTCGTGGTGTTCGAGACGTAGAACCCGGCAGAGGCGAGCGTGTTCGGCGACCACAATGCCGCGAACGTCCCGCCGCCGCCATCGGTCACCCAGATGCTCGGATGCTGGCCGTCGAACCGCGCGCGCGGATCGCCGAAACCGATCGGGCTGCCCTTGGTCAGCACGGTGCCGCCGCCGCCCTGGATCTTGACGTCGTTGACCATCGACGCTTCGCCCGCTTTCCACAGCAAGGCGGTCGCCCGCGGATTGACGCCGCCGGTCCACAGGCCGAGCCCGGAGACGATCGCGTTGCCGCCCTTCGCGCTCTCGATCAGCGCCTTGGCCGGGCCGACGCCCATATAGGCGGGCGTCGCATCGGGCAGATACAGATGCGTGAGGCTGGGATGCAGCGCGATCAGCACGCTGTCGGGGCGCAGCTTCAGCGTGTCGCTCACCCGGTAGCGACCGGTCGGGAAATACAGCACGCGGTGCGTGTCGACCGCGCGCTGGAGTGCCGCGGTATCGTCGGTGCTGTCGTCGCCCTTCACGCCGAGATCGCGGACGTTCGCCCAGTCCCGCACCGGCGGCATCGCACGGATCGCGGGCGTACGCCGCGCTGGCACGCGACCGAGCGGCGCGATGCTGACGTCGGTCGCATATTCCCCGATCGCACCGAGGCCGGGCAGTTTCAGGCCGTAGGAGAAATCGGCCACCCGGTAGCGCGCACCGGGCGCGGCGACGGTCTTCCCGCTCTCCCGGAAACGCGCGAAAGTGGGCGTATTGACGGCCACCGCATTGTCGAAGCCGATCTGCGTGAAGACGCTGTTCTCCGCGGAGATGACGATCCCGGCGTTGCTGACATTCTCGAACCGGACGTCCTTGCCGTAGAACGAGTCCGAATTGCCGCGATCGATCTCGATCCCGACCGGGGTATCGCGGATCGCCACGTTGACCAGCGTCAGGTCGACTTCATGCTCGCGGATCGCCGCATCGCGCTGCCCCTCGAAATCGGAATCGATCAGCGTGAACTGCCATGCGGGCGAGGTCTTCTCGGACATGATGCCATAGCGCCCGCCGTAGAAGCGCAGATCCTCGAACTCGTTGCCCGCCTGGTAGACGCCCGCGAGCCCCGATCCGATATGGAAGTCGATATGGCGGAGATAGCCGTGCTGCGCGACGCGGAAGCGGACCGCGACCGCGCCGGCATTGCCCGTGCCGATCCGGAAATCGACGTTAGACAGCGCGGAATAGAAGGTGCTGGAGGTCGCGTCGAAGATGCTCGGATCGAACGGCACGCTGGTCGGCGGCGGTACGGGCGCCTTGCCGACGCGGTACTGGTCCTCGCCGGTAAAGCTGACCATCGCCGCGACGCCCGACCCGAAGCCCGCGCTGTCGTCGCCGAGCACGATCTCCGGCCGGGTCGCGCCTATCCCGAAGATGCGGACGGCGGAGCGGACGAAGATCGTCCGGCTGATGCGGTAGCGGCCCGATGGCAGGAACACGACGCCGCCCTTGCCGCCGACCGCCGCCGCATCGATCGCCTGCTGGATCGCGACGCTGTCGTCGGCGCGGCCATCGCCCACGCCGCGGACGGTGATCGCGCGCGGATCGTTTGGCGCGCTGAGATAGACGGACGTGGACTTCGCAGACACAGACGCAGGGATCAGCAGCGCCGCAGCGCCAAGCAGCCATCTTGCATGCATACCGTCTCTCCAATTGGGTCGACTGACTTCAATCCTCCCCCTGGCGGGGGAGGATTGAAATGGGCCTCTATGATCCTAGCGCGGGTCCTAGGTCGCTTCAGGCGCGACCAAGGTCGTATCTCGGGCCGATCAGCCTCCGCGCATGCCAAAGGTCTGCGCGACGATCGCGACCTGCGTTCGATTTCGGACGTTCAACTTGCGCATCAGCGCGGTCATGTGCGCCTTCACGGTCGCCTCGGCGATCCCGAGGTCGAACGCGATCTGCTTGTTGAGCAGCCCCGAATGGACGCCGTGCAGCACTTTGGTCTGGGTCGGGGTGAGTCGGGGCAGTGCCGCGCCGGCAGCATCCTGAACAGTCGCGTCCATGGTCATCCTCCTCTGGTTCCGGTGTGTATTCCGCGGTCGTCCGCCGCGGTTACACGTCTCGCTCCACCGCCCGCCATTTACGGATTCGGTAGGACAGCTTTAGGGTATGGCGCGCTACATTCGCAGCGATCAAGCCTTTTCTGTTGTCACCGGCCGAAAACCTGTCCTACAGATCACGCACTGGATCGGCAGGCGAACACGCCACCGGGTGAACGGAGGATGTCGATGCCGCAACCCTTGGACCATCGCACCCGGCGCCTGAGGCCCCGGCCATGATCGGTGGCGACCTGCGGCTGGTGATCGCCGCGCTGACCGGGATACTGCTCGCCGTCCTGATGATCGTGCGGGGCCGGCTGCATCCGTTCATCGGCCTGTTGTGCGGCGCGTTCACCGTCGGGCTGCTCGCCGGCCTGCCGCTGCCCGAGGTCGCGAAGGCGGTGCAGAAGGGCGTCGGCGATATCGTCGGCGGGACCGGGCTGGTGGTCGCACTCGGCCTGTCGCTCGGCGCGATGCTGCACCTGTCGGGAGCCGCCGCGTCGCTTGCCAAGCGTGCGCTGCGGCTGACCGGCGAGCGTGCCGCGCCCTGGGCGACGCTGGGGATCGCGATCGTCATCGGCCTGCCGCTGTTCTTCGAGACCGGGCTGGTGCTGCTGCTGCCGATCGTGGTCGCCGCGGCGGAGGAAATGGCGGGCGGCAAGGACGAAGCGCACCGCGACGGCGCGAAGCTGCGGCTGATCATGCCCGCGCTCGCCGGGCTGGGCGTGGTTCACGCGCTCGTCCCCCCTCACCCGGGTCCGCTGCTCGCGGTCGAGGCGCTGGGTGCGAATCTCGGGCTGACGATGCTCTACGGCATCCTGATCGCGATCCCCACTGCGATCATCGCCGGGCCGGTATTGGCCAGGTTCACCACGCCGGGCGTGCGTCTCGCGTCGCCCGTGCTGACCGATTCCGACCTCAGGATCGCCCCGCCGCCACCAATGGCCTCGCTGCTGATCGTGCTGTTGCCCGTGCTGATGATCGCGACCGGCGAACTGGGCCAGATGATCCCGACGATGAAGGGCACCGCCTGGCTGGTCGCGGCGAGCAACCCGGTAGTCGCGCTGTTGCTGACCAACCTGCTCGCATTGCCGCTGCTGTTCGGACGACGGCTGGGCGAGTCCGCGATCCAGGACGCGGTGTGGCACGAGACGATGGGCGCGGCAGGCGCGATCCTGCTCGCGATCGGTGCGGGCGGCGCGTTGAAGCAGGTGCTGGTCACCGCCGGCCTGTCCGATCTGCTCGCCCGCACGGTGATGATGTACGCGATCTCGCCGCTGTTGCTCGGCTGGCTGGTCGCGGTCGGCATCCGGCTCGCGGCGGGCTCCGCCACGGTGGCGACGATCACCGCGGTCGGGATCATGCCCGGCGTGGTGGCGAGCTCGGGCGTGTCCCCCGAACTCGTCGTGCTGGCGATCGGCGCGGGCTCGGTGTTCTTCAGCCACGTCAACGATCCCGGCTTCTGGCTGGTCAAGAGCTATGTCGGGACGAGCACCGCCGACACCTTCCGGACCTGGTCGCTACTCGAAACGGCGATTTCCGTGGTCGGGCTCATCTTGGTGATGGGACTGAGCTATGTCGTCTGACTACAGGCCCATCGTGACCGAGGTCCGGCTGGCGGATCGTGCCTATACCGCGATCGTGCGGATCATCACCGACGATGCGCTGGCGGTCGGCGATCGCCTGCCGTCGGAGGCGCAACTGGCGGCGACCTTCGGCATGTCGCGCGCGATCGTCCGCGAGGCGCTGGCGCGGCTGGCGTCCGACGGCATCACCCAGGCGCGGCGCGGTGCGGGTTCGTACGTCAAGCGCCGCCCATCGGCCCGGCTCGGCTCGCACATGCCGATGGATGCGCTGGCGGCGACGCTCGGCACCTACGAGGTCCGCTTCGTGCTGGAGGCGGAGGCGGCGCGGCTCGCGGCACAGCGACGGTCGCCGCATCAGCTCGACACGATCGAGCGGGCGCTGGAGGCGTTGCGCGCCGCTTTGCTGTCGAACGCACCCGCGCATGACGAGGACTGGCATCTCCACCGGGCGATCGTCGAGGCGACCGCCAATGCCGCGTTCCTGCCGGTGTTCGATCATATGCACGACGCGGTGATGGGTATCCTGCGCGCCGGCGTCGACATCTCGCGATCGCGCGCGCCCGACGTGATCGGCGCGATGATGGACGAGCATGACGCGATCGTCGATGCGATCCGCGTGCAGGACGCCGACGGCGCGGCGCTGGCGATGCGCTGGCATCTGTCGCAGGGGCGCAAGCGGCTGATGCCGTGATCGCGCGGGTCGGGTCATCTCAGACGGAGCGCACCGCCCAGCCACACGAGCACATCCGCGGCCAGCATTTCGGGCGAGCGTCCTGCGTCGAGCGTCAGCGCGCACTCGTCCGCGCCCGGCCGCTCCAGCGTCGCCAACTGGCTGTCGAGCAGGCTGACCGACATGTAATGCCCGGTGCGCGTCGCCAGCCGCCGGGCGATCTCGCCGGGTTCGGTATCGAGCAGCACGAACGAGAGCGGCACGGCCGACGCGGTCCTCAACCGATCGCGATAGCCGCGCTTGAGCGCGGAACACGCGGCGACCGCACCTTTGCGCTGCGCCGCCACGCCGATCGCTGCGCCCAGCCGATCGAGCCACGGCCAGCGGTCCGCATCGTCGAGCGCGTGCCCGGCCTGCATCTTGGCGACGCTGACCGCGGCGTGGAAATCGTCGCCCTCGATCATCGCGCCACCAAGCCGCGATGCGAGCAACGCCGCCAATGTCGACTTGCCGCATCCGCTCACGCCCATGATGACCAGCGCGCCGCCCGTGTTTCGCTCTTCGTGCACCACGCGCCCTCTCCGATCGTCCAGTCCGCTATCGGACCAAGGCGCCGGCTTGAACATTACGACCTTTGTCGCAGTCGCCGGCTTGGGTGCGTCGGTCTATCCCGGACGGATCGATACTCGTTTTTACGATCCTCCCCCGCCAGGGGGAGGTGACTGGCGCTTGCCAGACGGAGGGGGAGGTGAGTGGTCACTTCGGTTGCGTGTCCTCCCCCTCCGTCGCCTTCGCGCCACCTCCCCCTGGCGGGGGAGGATCGTGAAGTCGCAGGTCGATCGAGGACAAGGGACGTAAATCCATGACAGCTACCCCCAAGGCGTTGATCGCAGCGCGCCACATCGCCCCAGCGGCGCTGGCCATGCTGCTGGCTAGCGTCTCCACCACCGCGCTCGCCTCCCCGTCCCGCTCGAGCTTCGCCACCGCCCCCGTCGATCCGCGCGCGATCACGGTCGTGGGCCGCGGCGACGGGGTGACCGACGACGGCCCGGCGATCCAGCGCGCGATCGATGCGGCGGCGGCGAAGGGCGGCGGCGGAATCGTGTTCCTGCCCGCCGGTCGCTACCGGATCACGCGCACGCTCTACATGCGCCCCGGCGTCCGGCTGTTCGGCGTGGGGCCTACCCGCCCGGTATTCCTGCTCGCCCGCGCGACCCCCGGGTTCCAGCACGGCGTCGGCAGCATGGTCTTCTTCACCGGCAACCGCCCCGCGACCGCCGGCGAGCCTGCACCGCCGCCGGTCCCGGTCCCCCCGCCGACCAGCGTGCCGTTCGATCCGACGATCGCCGATGCCAATTCCGGCACCTTCTATTCGGCGATGTCGAACGTCGATTTCGAGATCGGCGACGGCAATCCGGCGGCGACCGGTATCCGCTTCCATCTCGCCCAGCATGCCTATCTGAGCCATATCGATTTCCACCTGGGCTCCGCGCTCGCCGGCATCTACCAGGTCGGTAATCTCGGCCAGGACCTGCGCTTCTTCGGCGGCCGCTACGGCATCCTCGCCGAGAAGACCTCGCCCGCGTGGCAATACACGCTGCTCGATTCGACCTTCGAAGGACAACGCGACGCTGCCATCCGCGAGCATGAGGCCGGGCTCACTTTGGTCAACACCGTGTTCCGCAACGTGCCCGTCGGGATCGAGATCGACCGCGGCTATGGCGACTGGCTGTGGGGCAAGGACGTCCGGTTCGAGAACGTCGCAAAGGCCGGCATCGTCATCAGCAACGAAGGCAATGCCTATACCCAGATCGGCTTCGACGACGCCGTCGCGCAGGGCACGCCGACCTTCGCCCGCTTCCGCGACAGCGGCAGGACGGTCGCCGGCCCCGCCCCGCGCTACCGCGTGCGCGAGTTCACCTACGGCCTGACGCTGCCAGCGATGGGCACAACCGGCAGCTTCGCGACCCGCATGGACGCCGCACCGCTCGCCAAGCCCGCCCGCCCCCGCGACGCAGCGATCCGCGCATTCCCGCCCGTCTCGGAGTGGACCAGCGTCCGCGATCTCGGCGTGCGCGGCGACAACGCGACCGACGACACCGCGGCACTGCAGCGCGCGATCGATGGCCACCGCGTGCTGTATTTCCCCGCCGGCTTCTACCGCGTCACCGACACGCTGAAACTGCGCGCCGACAGTGTCCTGATCGGCCTCCACCCCAGCCTGACGCAGATCGTCCTCGCCGAGGACAGCCCGGCCTATCGCGGCATCGGCGGCCCGCACGCGCTGATCGAGAGCGCGAAGGGCGGCGCGGCGATCGTGTCGGGCCTTGGGCTGTCCACCGGCGGCAAGAACCCGCGCGCGACCGCGCTGCTGTGGCGCGCGGGCGAACGATCGCTGGTCGACGACGTCAAGTTCCAGGGCGGCCACGGCACGTTCCTCGCCGATGGCAGCCGCTTCGATCCTTACAACGCGACGCATACCGCCGACGTCGATCCGGCGAAGCGCTGGGACGGGCAATATGCCAGCCTGTGGGTCACGGACGGGGGCGGCGGCACGTTCAACGGGCTGTGGACGCCCAACACCTATGCGCAGTCGGGGCTCCACGTCTCGAACACCAGCACGCGGGGTTACGTCTACCAGATGTCCGCGGAGCATCATCGCCGCGCGGAGATCGTCCTCGACACCGTCCGGAACTGGCAGTTCCTCGCACCGCAGACCGAGGAGGAGGCCGGCGAAAGCCGCGCCGCCGTCGCGCTGGAGGTGCGCAACTCGCGCAACATCCTGTTCGCCAACCTCCACGCCTACCGCGTCACGCGCTCGCTCGAGCCCGCCCCCGCCGCGGTCACGCTGTACGGCTCGACCGATATCCGCTTCCGCAACGTCCATGTGAATGCCGAGAGCGGCTTTTCGACCTGCGACGCGAACGGTTGCGGCACGTATCTGCGCGCGAGCAAATACCCGTACGAGAACGCGATCCTCGACGTCACGCGCGGTACCGCGATGCGCGAGCGCGAATTCGCCGTCCTCGACGTGACCGATGCGCCAGGCCCAACCGCCGCAGCACCGCTGGCACCGGTGAAGGCGGTCGCCGATGGCTTCTACTCGCTCGGCGGCGGCGCGGTGGATTCGAAGGGGAAACTGTATTTCGTCGACCGCCAGTTCCACCGCATCCACGGCTGGTCGAAAAAGGACGGGCTGTCGATCGTCGCCGACGCGCCGCTGGATCCGGTCAATCTCGCGATCGACACGTCGGACAACCTGATCGTGCTGTCGTCAGCCGGGCCCGCTGCCAGCGTCTACATGCTCAGGCCCGACGCACCGCAGGCAGTCCGCGTCATCGCGCCAACGCCAACCGGCGATCGCTCCGCCACGCGCATCGCGCTCCCGGGCAGCGTCTGGAACAACGGCGAGTTCCGCGATCAATACGACGCCGCGACCGACCACTTCACGACGCTAAGCGAGATGTTCGCGCGCGACGTCGCGGTCGCCAAGCCGCTCGAATATCTCTCGCCCGATGGCAGCCTGGCGCTCCCCGCCTACCGCGTCTGGCAGCAGGGGCCGGCGGATCATCTCGGCTGGCGCTTCTCCGACACGCTCGACACCTATGGGCTGATCACCGGCAGGATCGGCGAGCGCATCCATCTGATCAACGGATCGGAGGACCGCACCTATAGCGGGCTGCTCGGTCGCGGCGGCGCGGTGACCGACCTCAAGCCCTTTGCAACGCGCGGCGGCGAGAGCGTCGCGACGGGCGCGGACGGCCGCGTCTATGTCGCGAACGGAGAGGTCTTCGTCTACGCCGCGGACGGTCGCGAACAAGGGCGGATCGACGTGCCGCAGCGCCCCCTGCAACTGCTGTTCGGCGGCGAGGACGGACGAACGCTGTTCATCCTCACGCACCACGCGCTCTACACCGCCCGCCCCTGAGGCACCTGTCCCCCGGCCATGCGACCATGCGACCATGGTCGTAGATGATCCGCGGCTCGGCCTGCGGTAAGCACCATGAATAGACGATCCGGGCCCGAGCCGAAAACACGGTGTGCGCCCGATACACAAAAGGGGATGGATGCATGACCACGGCCACGCGCGATCGGCGATTTGTCACCAGCCTTCATGGTACCGCTACCAGTCTGGCCGTGCTGGCGGCGGCATTGGCCTGCACCCCCGCGGTCGGCCAGACCGTTCCTCCGACGACCGCATCCACACCCGCAGAGCTGCCATCGCAGGCGGCGGAGCCCGACTCCGCACCGGCTTCCACCAACGACATCGTCGTCACCGGGACGCGCATCACGTCGAGTGGCTTCAATGCGCCGACACCGACCACCGTGATCGGCGAGGAGCAGATCCTCAAGAACGCGCAACCCAACATCTTCACGACCGTCGCGCAGCTGCCGTCGCTCCAGGGCTCGACCGGCGCCAGCACCGGCACGTTCAGCACCTCGAGCGGATCGCAGGGGCTGAGCTCGTTCTCGCTGCGCGGTCTCGGCACGATCCGCACGCTGACGCTGCTCGATGGCCAGCGCGTGGTCGGCGCGAACGTCACCGGCGTACCCGACATCAGCCAGTTCCCGCAGCTGCTGATCAAGCGGGTCGACATCGTCACCGGCGGCGCATCGGCGTCCTACGGCTCGGATGCGGTCGGCGGCGTGATCAACTTCATCACCGACACGAAGTTCACCGGGTTCAAGGCCAACGTCCAGTCCGGCGTGACGACGTACGGCGACGACGGCCAGGTGCTGGTGCAGGCCGCGGTCGGCAAGAGCTTCGCCAACGACCGGCTGCACGTCATCCTCAGCGGCGAATACGCCAAGGAACAGGGCGTCGGCCCCGGCAATTTCGGCGAGGACCTGGCGGGAAGCCGCGACTGGTATCGTGCGACGACGCTGGTCAACACCGGCATCATGAACAATGGTTCGCCGCAGTTCCTCTACCGCGATCACGGCCAGGCCTATCAATACACCAAATACGGCCTGATCAGCGCCGGACCGCTGCAGGGCACCGCGTTCGACGCCAACGGCCAGCCCTTCGCGTTCCAATACGGATCGAACGGCGTTCCCGCCAAGAACGCGGCCGGCGCGGTCAATGGCTGCTTCGTCGGATTCTGCGTCGGCGGCGATCAGTCGGGCCATGTCGGTGCCGGCACGTCGCTGCAATCCGCGATCCAGCGGCTCAACGGCTATACCCGCATCAGCTATGACGTGGCGCCCGACATGGAGGTCTACATGACCGCCAACGTCGCGCAGGTGAAATCGCACAACCAGCCCAATCCCGGCGCCGCCAAGACCGGGCTGACCGTCCAGTGCGCGAACCCGTATCTGCCCGCCTCGATCGTCGCGGCGTGCGCGGCGAACGGCATCACCAATTTCCAATACGGTCTCAGCAACGCGATCCTGCCCAACATCAAGGTCAACACGGATCGTCGCCAATACCGCTTCGTCGGCGGGCTGAAAGGCAAGGCGGACCTGCTCGGCACCAACTGGACCTATGACGCGTCGTACGAGCACGGCATCAACATCACCGACATCGACGTCGACAACATCAGCCTGACCGGGCGCTACAACCAGGCGATCAACGCCACCCGGATCAACGGCCAGATCGTCTGCGCGGACGCGACCGCACGCGCCGCCGGCTGCCAGCCGATCAACATCTTCGGCGGCACCACGCCGTCGGCGGCCGCGCTCGCCTACGTCACCCCCGCCGCCGGTCCGTTCCAGCACACCAAGCAGACGCAGGATGCCGCGGCCGGCAGCATCTCGGGCGAACCGATCACGCTATGGGCCGGGCCGCTCGCAGTCGCCGCCGGCATCGAATATCGCCGCGAATTCTACCGCGTGAACGCCGATCCCTATGGCGCAGGCGTGTCTGCGATCAGCCCGAACTCCGCGCTGTACCCGACCGATCCCAACCTGAACTCGACGGTCGGCAGCAACTGGTATGCCGGCAATTACAAGAACGGCACGGGCAAGTACGACGTGCTCGAGAGTTTCCTCGAGCTGAACCTGCCGATCCTGAATTCGGATACGCTGGGTCGGGCGAACGTGAACGCCGCCGGCCGCGCCACGCGCTATTCGACGTCGGGAACGGTCTATGCGTGGAAGGTGGGTGGCACCTGGGACACGCCGCTCGACGGGCTCCGGTTCCGCGCGGTCACGTCGCGCGACGTCCGCGCACCCAATCTGTCGGAGCTGTTCGCCGCCCCCGTCACCACCACGATCCCCAACTTCACCGATCCACGCAAGACGACCGCGAACCCGAACGGGCGCCAGGTCCTGATCATCCAGAACACGATCGGCAACACGGCCCTGCGGCCGGAAATCGCCCGCAACACCGAACTCGGCGTCGTCTATGCGCGGCCGTCCTGGCTGCCAGGGTTCAGCGTGTCGTTCGACTACTACAAGATCAACCTGAAGGACGTCGTCTCCAGCCTGTCGGCGCAGCAGATCGTCAATCTCTGCCTGGTGGACAAGATCCCGGATACCTGCGGCGCGTTCGATCTCGACAGCGATTCGAAATTCGTCAACGTGCAGGCGTTCAACCTGGCATCGATCAAGACCGACGGGTTCGACATCGAGGCAAGCTATCAATGGCGCAAGCCGCTCGGGATCGAGGGCAATCTGACGCTGCGTGCGCTGACCACGCACGTCATGAAGTTCGTCACCGATCCGGGCCTGCCCGGCACCATCCCGGTCGATACGGCCGGCGCCAACACCGGCGCGACGCCGAACTGGAAATGGCTCGCCACCGAAAGCTACGATAACGACGCATTCAGCATCACCCTGCAGCAACGCTGGTTCAGCGACGGCGTGTTCGGCAACCAGTATGTCGTATGTTCGGCCGGCAATTGCCCCGCCTCGACCAGCAACAACCCGACGATCGACTACAACACGATGAAGGGCGCGTTCTATTTCGATATCGGCGGCGCGGTGAACGTCACCAAGCAGGTCAGCATGTTCTTCAAGGTCGACAACCTGTTCGATCACGATCCGGAGCCCTCGCCGCAGACCAACACCGGGCTCGACGTGAACCCGGCGCTGTACGACACGCTGGGCCGGTTTTTCAGGATTGGCGTGCGCGCACGGTTCTGAAGGCGTATCCAGACCGCTCACATCGAACGCCGGGGACGCCGACATGGACATGGGACGACGCAACCTGATGATCTCGGCCGCGGCGCTGACACTCGGTCCCGGCGCGCTGCGAAGTTCCAGCGCGCTGGGCGCCGGGCGGGCCGAACGGCCGCTCGGCTATGCGATCGTCGGGCTTGGGTATTACGGGCTCGACGTCATCATTCCGCAATTCGTCAATTGCGCGCACAGCCGGCTTGCCGCGGTGGTCAGCGGCGATCCGGACAAGGCGAAGCGCGTTGCCGCCGCTAACGGGTTGCCGGCGCGGTCGATCTATTCCTACGCCGATTTCGACACGATCCGCGACAACCCCGACGTCGACATCGTCTACGTCTGCCTGCCCAATGCGCTCCACGCGGCATACACCATCCGCGCCGCCAGGGCCGGCAAGCACGTGATGTGCGAAAAGCCGATGGCCGTCTCGGTCGCCGAATGCGAGGCGATGATCGCCGCCTGCAAGACCGCCAACCGCAAGCTGATGATCGGCTATCGATGCCACTTCGAGGCGTTCAATCGCGAAGCGATGCGGCTGGCCCGGACGGGGGCGGCGGGCAAGATCCGCTACGTCCGCTCCGAACACGGTTTCGTCCAGCGCGATCCCTCGAAATGGCGGCTCAAGCGTGCGTTGTCGGGAGGCGGATCGTTGATGGACATGGGCATCTACAGCTTGCAGGCGGCGCGCTACATGACCGGCGAGGAGCCGGTCGCCGTCACCGCCCGCGAATCCACCGACCGCCGCGATCCACGCTTTGCCGAGGTCGAGGACATGATCGACTGGACGCTCGAATTTCCCTCGGGCGCGATCGCCGGATGCCAGTCGATGTATAGTGCGAACCAGAACCGCATCCTGCTGATGGGAGACGCCGGGCGCATCGAGCTTGAACCCGCGACGCGCTATGCCGGCAACATGATGTGGCTGGGCAAGGACGGCCGCGAGCAGGCGGTGACGCCCCCCGCCGGGCCGGGCAAGACGCAGTTCGCCGGGCAGCTCGATCATCTGGTCGCGTCCATCCGCACCGGTCGCGAGCCTATCGTTTCGGGCGAGGAGGGGCTGCGCGACATGCGGATCGTCGAGGCGATCTATCGCTCCTCGCGTGAGGGGCGGACGATCCGCCTGGACAACAATCGACGGCCGAACGCGCGGACGTGATGCTGCCGGCGCGGGTCCTGGCTGCGCCCGCGATCCTGGCAGCGGCACTGGTATCGGCACCCGCTCCGGCGACGGCGCAGGCCAAGGATCCCACCAGCTTCGCATCCGATGCCGACGTGACCGCACAGATCGCCGCGATGGCCGCGACGATGAAGCCCGGCCAGGGCTTTGCCTGGCAACCGCTCGTCCGCGACGGGGAAACCATCGCTGCGCTGGAATATTGGAAGACGCCCGGCCGCCCGGCGGTTCATCCCGACCAGGCCGAATATGCGATCGTCGTCGCCGGCGCGGGCACGCTTATCTCCGGTGGCACGCTCGTGCGGCCGACAGCCGTCAAGGCGGACCTTGTCGAGGGCAGCGACATCGTCGGCGGGACGACCCGGATACTTGCGCCGGGCGACGTGATGCTGATCCCCGCCGGCGTGCCGCACACCTTCGGCATCACCGGGGAACGGCTCGTGCTGCTGGGGATCAAGTTGCCGACACCCCGTCGATAGACACGGCTGGTCCGCCGGTGGCGCTCGCGCCGTCCGCCCCCCGATACGCGTCTCCGTTGTTCGAAACGCCCCGGCGAAGTCCTGCGGATCGTCGCTTGCCCGCGTCGGGGCTGGTGTTATGATAGCGGTACCGTCGGCATCGGCGGAGCTTGGATCTCGGAGAAGATCGGCTTTCAGGAAGGATCCCACGGTCATGCATATCCGCGTCCCCGCCCGCCTCATGGCATTATCCGTGACACTGGCCTCCGGCATCGCGATCGCTCAGGTCGCCCCCCCTGCCCCCGCTCCCGCCCCCGGTGCGCCATCGCAGGCCGCAAAGGCCGAACCGCGCAGCCCGGACGGCAGACGCTACCTTGCCCAGCCGCTCGTCACGACGATCTATGCCGCCGATCCCTCGGCACACGTCTTCAACGGCCGGATCTACGTCTATCCCAGCCACGACGTCGATGC
Organism: Sphingomonas sp. 4RDLI-65; assembly: GCF_049472435.1. NCBI lineage: Bacteria > Pseudomonadati > Pseudomonadota > Alphaproteobacteria > Sphingomonadales > Sphingomonadaceae > Sphingomonas > Sphingomonas sp. 4RDLI-65. The sequence goes on from NZ_JBCEBT010000001.1 coordinate 181,143, forward strand.
GGCCATTCCCGACGACGATCTCGGCAATCAATATGCGATGCACGACTACCGCGTGCTCAGCATGGACCGGCCCGGCGGCCCGGTGACGATCCATCCGGTCGGTATCGACGTGAAGCAGATTCCCTGGGCATCGAAACAGACCTGGGCGCCCGATGCCGCCTACAAGGCCGGCACCTATTATCTCTACATGCCGGCGCGCGACGCACAGGGCATCTTCCGGATCGGCGTCGCCACGTCGAAATCGCCGACCGGTCCCTTCAAGGCCGAACCTCAGCCGATCCGCGGCAGTTTCTCGATCGACCCGGCCGTCTTCACCGATGGCGACGGTGAGAGCTATATGTATTTCGGTGGCATCTGGGGCGGTCAGCTGCAACGCTGGGCGACCGGATCGTTCGCCAAGGACGGCAGCGATACGGACCTGAAACAGGACGATCGGCCGGCGCTCGCCCCCAAGATCGCGCGCCTGTCTGCGGGCATGACGCAGTTCGCGGAAACCCCTCGCGACGTGCAGATCGTCGATGCAGCCGGCAAGCCGCTGCTCGGCGGCGATCACGACCGGCGTTTCTTCGAGGCCGCCTGGGTGTTCAAGCGCGGCGGCCGATATTATTTCACCTATTCGACCGGCGACACGCACAGAATCGCCTATGCGATCGGTGACAATCCTTATGGCCCGTTCCGCTATACCGGCCAGATCCTGTCGCCGGTCCAGGGCTGGACGACGCATCACTCGATCGTCGAATTCCAGCACCGCTGGTGGCTATTCTATCACGATACGCAGGTCTCAAATAAGAACCACTTGCGATCCGCCAAGATGACCGAGTTGTCGTTCAACGCCGACGGCACGATCAGGCCGCTCAACCCGTTCCGGAAGTAACGGGACGCCGGGCGTCGATCGCTTCCCGATCGATGTTCCCTTCGCCGCGCCGCTTACAGCTGGATCAACGTCACCGTCGGGCGTTGCTCCAGCTCGGCGGATCCGGTGAGGGCCGCCCCTCCGGCCTTGGCCCCGATCTGATCGACCACGTGGGCTGCGCCGAAATAGACGACGTAGAGCAACCCATCCGGCCAGTTGAGTTCGTACGACCAGCTGTTGCCGGCACTCGTCGCGTAATATCCCGGTGGTGCGGGGGTGCCGGTATTCGGTCCGGTTTCACCCGCGGCCGAATTGAGCGCGATCACATAGGCATTGGTGCCATCAGCGCCGGCCGGACCGCCGATGATGCCGAAGACCGCCGGGTCGCCGTTGCTCTGGCGAAAACCGAGCTGCATCCAGCGGCCGGTGGTCGCCCCTTGCGCCGCCTGCGACAGCGCGAGCAGAACCCCCGGCGGTCCGATCGGCAGCGGCACCGGAACGCTGCCGAGCCCGGGGCCGTAGGCGGCGACCGAGATCGGCGTGGCCGTCGCGACGCTGATGTTGGTGATCGTCAGATTATTGCCGTGCCAGTCATGCGCGAACACGCTGGGCGCCATCGCCAGCGCCGGCGCCAACAGCATGACAGGCGCGCTTGCGGCACTCGTCCAGGCGAGCTTGCCCGCGCTGTTGAACGGCGAGACGTTGCAATAGCCCAGCAGCATCGAGCCGTCGGGCGTCTGCGGCATCGAAACGGCCTCATATTGCGCGAGCGTGGTCGCAGCGCCGTTCCACGGCGCAGGGGTAGAGGCGGAGGTGGAAGTGGAAGTGGAGGCGGGAGGCGGATCGGCAGGCGCAGTATCGAAAAACCACGCCGGACGCGTGGTGCCTAGGATGGCATATGCCGGCGTGTCAGCCACGCTCGCCCCGGCTCCTGCCAATAAGAGGTCGATCACGACCTCCCGTCGAGACCTGCGCATCTTATGACGCGGGCACGGCTATAACGCCACCATCGTGACCTGGACCGGCGCCGCGCCCACGGGGGACAGGTTGGCGACATAGACGAGCGCCGCGTTCCAGTTGAACTGGAAGTTATAGGCATTGCCCGCCACAGTCGCATAATAGCCGGCGGGCGGCGGCGTGCTGTCGGGCACGTTGAGCGCGATGACATAGGCGTTGGTCTGGTCGGGCGGATTGAGCGGTCCGCCGACGATCGCGACGATGGTCAGCGCGCCGCTGTTCGCAGTGAACCGCAGCAGCATCGATTTGGGCTGGGACAGGCCCTGCGCCGCCTGCGCGACGGCGAGCGCGATCGACGACCCGATCGGCAGGTTGACCGGCGTGGCGCCGGGGATTCCGGGACCGAACGCCTGGACCAGGATCGGCGTGGCGGGCGCGACGCTGGTATTCGTGATCGTCAGGTCGTTCGCCTGCCAATTGTCGACCAGCAGGCTCAGTATCTGCTGGAACGCCGGCACCGGATAGGCAATCGGCGCGCTACCCCCGGAGGTGACGGTGATTTCGCCCTGGTTGTTCTGCTTCGACCGGTTGAGATAACCGATCACCAGCGAACCATTAGGCGTCTGCGGCATGCTGGCCTGCTCGGTCGTCGCCAACACCGTCGCGGCACCATTCCAACCGGCTTGACTGGCCATCATAGCTCCTCGCGGTTTTGCCTCGGGTCGAACGGGAGGCCGGTCCGGCGGACCGTCGGACCGACCCCGCCGCATCAGAGCGCGACCAGCGTCAGCGTGACCGCCGCGGCCGTCGATGCCGACATGTTCGCGAGATACACGACCGTCGCCCCCCAGTTGAACGGGTAGCTGATCGTGTTCCCCGCGCTCACCTTGGTATAGCCCACCGGGTTCGCGGTCGCGACATTGAGCCCGAACACATAGGCGTTGTTCCCGGTCTGGTCGGGCGGCCCCCCGATCAGCACGACGACCGAGGCATCGCCGGTGGTCGAGGTCATGCGCAGCAGCATCGACTTGGGCGGCGTCACGCCTTGCGCGACCGAGGTCGTGCCAGGGGCCGGATTGAGGACGAGCGCGGTGCCGATCGTGATCGGCACCGTCACCTGGCCCGGCAATCCCGGACCAAATGCCTCGACCCAGATCGGCGTCGCGTTCTGCACGCTGATATTGTTGACCGTCAGGTTGTTCGCCTGCCAGTTCTCGATATGGATCGAGGGCACCAGCGCGCCGAAATCGGCATCCAGCGTCTCTTGCGTGCTGCCGCTCGACAAGGACAGCTGGCCGCTGTTGTTGAGCGTCGCCTTGTTCTGATAGGCGAACACCGTCGATCCGTTGGGGGTCTGCGGCATCAGCAGCGTATCGCCCAGCGTCGTGATCGTCTTGGGCGAACCATCCCAGATCACGGTTGCGCCAAGCGCCTCCACGGCCTCGATATTTTCGATCCCAGGATTTTCGAGTTCGATCGTCGCATCGCTCATTGCTTGTCTCCATCAGGTGCGTTCAAAGTCCAGGCAGGCCGTGGTATGCGCATTCAGGCTCCTCCTCCGTGGCTGATGATCAAACCGGTTCGATATCTGTGAGCGCGAGCGTCAGCGCGGTGAAGCGCAGTACCGGCGTGTCGACGCCGCTCAACGCCGCGTATAGCGTGGTGTCGAACACCAGTTGCGCACCGGCCGGCTCGGAACCGCTGCCGTAGGCGACCGCGTTGGCGCTCGCCCATTGGTCGATCGCCTGCGCGAACAGCGTCGCAAAATCGCCCAATTGTGCCGGGTCCTGCCCATCGATGTCGAAGCTGCGCGCGAGTACGATCGGTACCAGCGGCCTGAGCGAGGACGTATCGTACGCGGTGCGGCTGACCGCGGGCATCGGGAACCGGAAGGCGCAGCCCATGGTCATGCGGCGCCTGGCGTCGGGCGCGGCCCCGGCGGCACGATACGCCCCCCGCAGCGCCGCCGCCTGATCGGGATCGGCGAGCAGATTGACCATCAACGTGTAGATCCGCTGGCACAGGCTGCTCCCCGAGGCGGAGCTGCACGCAGCACCACTGCCGAGGTTTGGCAGGCTCGCGATGTCGACCGCGGTGGCGACGTCGATGAACGGCGTCACCGGCTGGCTCGGCCGGACCTGAGCGGTCTTGTAGACGAACGCCGGCACCACCTGCCACGGGCTCTGATCGGACGCGGTGAGCGTGATAAGATTGCGTTCGACCTGCACCGAGGCGAGCGCATTCTCCGCCGCCAGCACGTTCAGCGCCTGGACCGCGATCTGCTGCACCACGCCCAGCGGCGCGATCGGCGCATTCGGGACGGTGACGACCAGCGCGGTGGCCGATGTCGTGCTCGTCTGCCCCGGATAAGGCTGCAACGTCGCCGCGGGGTCGAGCGCGGTCAGCGCCAGCGTAACGCCGGAATAACTCGATTCCCCCTGTTCGCTCGTCCAGGCGAGCGTGATCGTCTGCGTCGCCGCGGGATCCGCTGGATCGGTATCGACCGCATCGGTGACGACATAGCTGTCGGTGATCCGGGTCAGCGCCAGCACTCGCGTCGCGACGACCGTCGACGGGTTCCAGTCGGAATTCGCCGCGACCTCGGCAACGCTCTGCGCGAACGCGGCCACCGCGTCGGTCCAGTTGGCCGCAGCAGGCGTCTGCAGCACGGGCCGCACCGCATCGATCACGGCAGTCGCGCGCGCCAGCGCCTCGAACAGCGTATAGATCGTATCCCCGGTCGCGCGCAGCGACGGCGGCCCCGAACGGGTCGCGCTGAGATCCGTATTGTAGGTGACCGTGGTGCCGATGCGATCCTGCGCCGCGAGGAAGGCCTGGTAGGTGTAGCCGTAATCCCACTGCGCATGCGCCGCGATCGGATTGGCGGCCTGCGACGCTGCGGACGTGCTGGTCCAGCCCTGCCGCACCAGAGTCGGCGGGGTCGGATATTGACGGAACACGACCGGAATGTCGGTGGTCGTGCCGACCGGCCCGACATGCGGGATCTGGCCGGGTGCATAGGGATCGATGAGCTGGAGCCACAAGGATGGCCGCGCTTCGCCTTCGGCGCCCGGCGGTGCGAGAAAATACTGAAGGTTGGTGATGTTGAAGCGCAGATCCATCGACACGATCGCGCGATCGGCGACGTCGGGCGTGCCGTAGAGGAAGGTCAGCGGGCTGCTGCCGCTCGAGACGATCGGCACGTGCGCGGTCGACAGGCCGGCATTCTGCCGTGTCGCCGAGAAGCGCCCCTGCCCGCTGCCGTTCGTCACCGCGAGCGTGAACTGCGTGCCACCGCTGGTGCCGGTGACGGTGTAGACGCCGTCGGCAGGCGCCCAGGATCCGGCATCGGCGGTGAACAGCATCACCACCTGGTCCCCGGTCGACAGCGACTTCGCGCTCGACGAGGTCGCGGTCAGGACCACACCGGTCCAGTTATAGCTGCCGAGCATGATCGCCTCGACCTGGCCGAACAGCTCGATCGCCTGGTCGACCGCGGGCGACACCGCGGCGTTCCACGCGACGTCATATTGCACGATCGTGTCGACCGCATACGCGGTCATCAATGCGGACCGCATCTGTTGCTCGAAGACCTCGCGCGCCACGCCCAGTTGCGCAGGCGTGCCGGTGAAGGGCGATGCGACGCCGAACAGCCAGTCGACCTCGAACGACGCATAGCCCTGCGCCAGCATCTCGCGTCCCCGCGCGATAGTTTCATAGGCCGCGCGCGCCGTCGCGAACGCCTGCGCGGCCGATGCCGGGCCGAGCACGGTGTCGACGGTCTGGAAGAACACCCGGTTGAACTGGTCGAGATCGACGTCGACGAACAGCCGTTGCGCGGACAATGACGGCAGCGACGGCGCAAGTTTCGGTAGCGCGACCGTGGCGGTGTTGAGCGCATTGTCGAGTGGCTTGGGCGACAGGAAGCGCGGACCGCTGCCCGTGGCCAGCCCGATCGATACGTCGAGCATCGCCGCCTCGACCGCCCATAATGTCTGCCCCGAGCTGGTACCGCCGCCCGATCCGTCGGCGGCAAGGCGCTGCGTGCGCAAGGCGGTGCGCAGGCGATGCGTGCTCGATACGAGCGCGGGCGGTTGCGCCGCATCGGTACCGGTCAGTCCGACCGCAAGCTTGCGCGCCGGGAACGCCGCGACGAACGACGCCGCGAACGCCGAAAGCGTGCCGGTGACGCCGGTATCGGGGGCGACCGTCGTCGCGACGTTCTGCGCGGCGGGCAGCAGGATGGTGTCGCCGCTCTTGATATAGGGGGAGATCAGCGCCGGATCGCGCAGGATCCCGAACAGCACCGCCAGCGGGAAGGCCGGCGCCAGCGCGCCCGGCCCGGCCACGGCAACCGTGAGCGCAACCGCCGCCGGGAACGCCTTGGTCGGGTCGGTCAGCCAGGCGACCATGCCCGCCACCATCGCCGTGACCGCCGCGGTATCGGCAACACCCAGCGTGAACTGCACAAGGTTGCCCTGGGCATCGACCGCGAGACTGGTCTCGACGTAGAACGAGACTCCGGGACCGGTGATCTGGTCACGGATCGTCAGGAAATGCGCGAGCGCCGCCTGCAACGCGGTGTCCGACATGCCGACGAACGCGCTTTGTGTCGGGGTGAGCGACAGCGCGATGCCGGCGATACCGACGTTGGCAAAATCATAGCTGGCGATCACGCCGGTCCATTGATCGACCGGCAGGAGCGGATCGAAATAGAGATCGGTATCGCCGAACACGCTCGGGCTCGGCAGCTGGTTGCCGAACGCATCGTTGGTGAACACGTCGAGCGTGAACGCCTTGCCGATGCTGGCATAGCGATCGGGATAGCCCTGCCCGACATTGTCAGTCGCCACGCCGTAGAGCGGCACGACGATGCGGTAGTCGCTGGCGGTATCCTGGTCGTCCAGGCGCTGCGGCTGGATCGGTGCCGACAGGTTGCTCGCGACGAAGCCGGCGCTCGCCTCAACCTGATAGGTGACCAGGCTGTAGAGTGCGTTGAGCGCGGCCGGTGCGGCCCCCATCGCGGCGAGGGCGGCATGGATATCGGGCTCGTGCATCATGCCCGACGCCTGCAACGCCGCGATCGCGTCGGCGCGATCGATCGGCGCGGCCGTACCGAGCCTTGCCTGCGCCGCGACGGCTTCGCTGGCGGTCAGATCGGTGACGCTGTCCGATCGCGACAGCGTCACGCCGAACGTGCCCGCCGCGGTGGCCGGATAGCGCAACTGTAGCGCCGGGTCGGTCGTTTCGGCGTAATACACCAGGCTCGCCTGCGTCTGCGCGAGCACGGCCGCGGTGTGATAGGGCCGGACCGACAATGGCGCGAGCACCGTATTGTCCTGGGTCGCGTCATAGCGGATCAACAGCGTGACCTGCCCGACGCCCTTGACGAACAACGCCGCCGGCAGCGAATGCCCGCTCGTGTCGAGATAGCGCAGATAATAGCCCGCCGCGTTCGTGACGGTCGCCTGCTGGACGATCTGCAGGAAGCCATAGCCGCCATCGTCGGTCAGTTCGGCGGTCGCCCCCACCGCCACGCCGTCGGGTAGAGCCGAGCCCCCGAGCATCGTCGATGCCGGCGGTGGCTGCGACACCGAGCTGGTATTGGTGCGCAACACGAACAGCACGGCGGGATCGATCGGCGCCGAATGGAGCCCCGGCACGCCCGCAGCGGTCTGGAAGAGGATGTCGATCGACGCGATCGGCCGGTCGCCGCCGCGCAGGTCGGCGAGGATGCACCCGAGCAGCGCCTCGTCCGACTGGCTCGCACCCGATAGGGCGAACAGGTCGTCGAGCACGACGCCGGGCGCCCCGCCGGGGATCTGCCGGACGGTCAGCCCGATGCTCGTCACGAGTGAAATGTCAGCAGCGGGCAGCGGCGTGCCATCGGGCAGATAGGCACCATCGGCGGCACGCGACTTGATCAGCATCGACACCGGCGCCGTAGCTTCGGCCCGCTGGAGCCGGCGCAGGTTCGGCGGGAAAGGCTGCAGGCTCAGCGTGCCGTCGAGCAGGATACGGCTCTCGAACGCGAAGGATTGCGGCCCGACCTCGGTGAACGCGATCGGCTGCGGATTGCCCGGCTGTGTCACCGCGGCTTGCGTCAGGCCGTAATAGCCGAGGATCGTCGCCTTGCCGAGCGTGTAGCTCGCGGTCGGGGTGAGCCAGCCCTGCGTCGTATCGGGATTGGTCAGGGCTATCGTATAGGCATCGCCCGCTGCGAAACCGCCGACCGGGAATGCCTGCCACAGCAGCGCGAACAGCGGGTTCGTGGTGGTCGCCGCCGCGCCGCCGGGCACCGTCAGGCCGCTGGCATAGGGCAAGCGGATGCCGCTGCGCATGCTGCTGCTCATCTGCCCCGCGAGTTGCTGGAACAGCGATTGCGACTGCGGCGTCGGCGCGCCGGCCACGGCGCTGAACAAACTGGTGAGCGTGGCCTGCGCCAGCCGCTGGTCCTGCATCGTCACCAGCAGCTGGTGCACCGCGCCGCGGATCAGCCCCTTGAAATAATCGAGGAAGATTTCGGTCGGCAGCGGCGTCGTCGCATCGGCCGCCAGCCGCAGCGTCGGCGGGGTCGGTGTCTGGTTGACGAACAGCTGGTTGAAATACGCGTCGACCGCCTGCAGGTAGCTTTCGGCGACGAGGTTCTTCGATGCGAAAGTGTAGGACAGGTCGTCGGCAACCGTCCCGTCGGTCCGGCCCGTGGTGGCGAGCTGGAGGAACGGCGGCATCGGGAAGACCGTCGCCTGCGTCGCCTGGGTCGGCAGCGCGACGCTCGCGGTGAAGTTGGCGAGCTGGCCGAGAATGTCGGCATAACCGATCCAGCCGGTCAGCAGTTCGGGGTCGCTGTCGAGCGAGCGCAGGCCCGGCTTGCCGCTGACCGGATCGTCGTCGAGCGTGACGATCGCATCATAGCTCGCAAGATCGAGCGCATGCATTACGGCGAAGGTCGCGAGCTGAGTCGCCACCGCCTCGAACGGCTTGAACGCCGCATAGCTCGGGGCGGGCGTGGGTGCAGGCTCATATTGCACCCCGAGCGACACCGCGACCCATGGCACGCCGACGTCGGTCGCGTTCGGGAATACGACGGTGACTTCAGGGAGATAGAGCAGCGGCAGCGTGGCGCTGAGCCCCGGGCACAGCCCGATCGCAGCGGGCGCGGCGAGCCTGCGCGTGGTGCGGTAGGCGGCGAGCATCGGCCGCGCCTGCTGGCTCGAGCCGACCAGCTGCCATTCGAAACGGAACGAAGCCCTGAAGCTGAAACTGATCGTGATCGAGAACAGGAACAGGTTGATCCTGACGCTAACGCTGACGCTGACGCTCGCCTCGATATACAGCAGGATCGAGCCGTCGCCGCCGCCCGGCGCTTTGGGTTCATAGGTCAGGATGATGCCGATGCTCGCCTGTAGCCGGACGTTGACGCTCGCCTTGATGATGATGAAGTCGAGCGCGCCGTACAGCTCGCCGATGATCCCGACCTGGCCCTGCAACGACAGCGCGTCGGGCGTGCGGAAGATATCGCCGCCGTCGCTGAGATAGCCCGCCGCGCCCTGGATGATCCCGAAAAAGGTGACGCTGACCCCGGCCTTGAGTGGACCCGCGACGAAATCCTTGCCGACGCCGAGCCGCAGCGCGAAACCGAACGCGGCGATCGTCGCATAATCACCCTTGAACACGTCGGGGTCGGTCGCCGAGCTCAGCATCGCGATATAGAAGCCCCCCGCGCCGGTCACCGGCACCGGCCCCGCCTGCGCCTGGATCCGGAAGCTGCCGCTCCAGTCGTCGCCATCGGGGAAGCCGAGATCGACCTTCCAGTTGCCGTTGGTGTAGATACTCACGCTCAACGTCGGCAGCGTCAGCGAGGCGACCCCGACCTGGAACGTGCGCAGACTGTCGGGCAGCGCGATCTTGATCGCATACAGGCCGATCGTATCGGTCACCTTGGTATAGGTGATCTCGAACGAGAACCCGCTGCCGGGGCCGCCGATCAGCGAGATCTGCAACGCGTAGAACGGCGTGACGTCGTAGAAGACGACGCCGATCTCGATCAGCTTGAGCAACTTGAAGTCGGCGACGAAAATCCACCGCCCATCGGGATGGTAGATTTCGGCGAATTCCTTGTCCTTCAGCTTCTCCCAGAAATCTTTCTGCATATAGGCGAGGAAATCGGCATAGCTGGTCGGCGGACTGGCCGGATCGGGACCGACACGCTGGCCGAGCCCGACATAGATGAGTTCGAACACGCCGCCATCGTCTTCGCCCTGCCCCATGGGGGTGAGCACCGCGTCGCGCGCGTCCCGCACCGGCAGCAGCGGGGGCGCGGCGCTATCGCCACCACCACCGTCCTCGCCCTTGTTGTAGGCGCCGATCCAGCCGATCTGGTCGGCACCCTCGGTCGGCGCGAACAGTCCGATGCTGACCGTTCCCGCCGGCGGAATACGCGTGCCGAGCAGTTCGATGAAGCAATCCTGCAACCCGAGCACCAGCATCTTCGGATCGGAATCGGTCGCGTACAACAGCGTGAACTGCTCGATCGCGATCGTCAGCACGCCCTGGATCTTGATCTCGAGCTTGCCGTCGACCTGCGGCAGCTGCACGCCGAAGGCGATCCCGCCACCCTGCGCAGGGGTCTGCCAGCCGATGATCATGTTGAACTTGAACGCCGACAACGAACCGACCAGCCCGCCGAGCGAACCCAGATCGAGGTCGAAGATCAGCGCGTAGTTGAAGCTGTCCTGCAGCGCGATCCCATTCTCCTTGAGCCCGGGGATCGACGACAGCGAATAATAGTCGATGCTGTCGATGCTCTGGCCGTCGCCGGTCGCGTACAGGAAGGATTTGAGCTTGAACGGGATCAGCGCGAGCAGGCTGGTGTCGCCGCTCCGCGGTGCGGTCGCGCCGAGATCAAGCCGCAGGTCGCCGGGCGCGAAGGCGAGCGTCAGCTTGTCGGTCGACGGCTGTGCGGTCTCGTCGAGGACCAGGTTGAACCCGACGTCGATGCCGAGGTTGGAGAATTCGAGCTTCTCGAACGCGAAGATGTCGAGCACTTGGAGTTCGTTGAAGGCGATGCTGCCCCAGATGCCGAAATGCGACGCGATCCGCGTCGTGGTGACGCCCCCGACACACGACACGGGTGTCTCGGCGTCGAACGAGAATTGCAGCTTGGTCAGCGTGATCGACTTCAGATAGCTGCTGTTGGGCTGGCCGGCCGGGTCGGTGAAGTCGTAGACGAACAGGCCCTGTGCGACGAACGAATAGAGCCCCTCGCCCGCGCTGCTGTCATCCCCCGACGTGGCGTTGGCCTGGTACGCGCCGACGATCGTGATGGTGTTGCCGTCGTCGGTCCCGCGCGTGGCAGCGCTCGGGACCTGGTTGACCCCGGTCTCGAACAGGCTGTTGATCGTCAGGTTGAGCTGGCAGGCAAAACTCCGGAGCTCCGCATTCACGAACAGCGCGCGGAGGAACTCGACGTCGAAACTGTAATCGAGCGCGAGGGCGAGCGCCTGGGACGGCGCCAGGCTCTTGGTCTTCTCGTAATCGACGAGCGCGAACGCCGCGCTGCGCGCCAGCGTCGGCTGCGGGTTGGTCGGATCGGTATTGTTGATCGCCACGCCGACGTGATGCACGCGGAAGCCGGCGATCCCAGGATCGACCATGCCGCCGAGCACCGCGCGGATCGCGCCGGGCAACGTGGCGAGCCGCATGCTGCAATTGACCGCGAGAATGCCGCTGAACGCCGGGTCGGTGACCGTCTCATAGAACGGCCAGTAGAGCGAGTCGGTGTCGGGATCCGGGCCGCCACCGGCAAACACCGCGGCCTTGGCAGCGGCGATCGTCGCCTGGAGGAACGCCTGCGCCGCGCTGGCGGGGAACGGCGCGGTGTTGAAGACGTCGGGCTGCGACCAGAGCCGGAGATCGTCGACCAGCGCGGCGATCGGCTGGCCGGGATAGAATTTCATCAGGAAAATCGGCGGCGTGCCGTCGGGTGCGGCAAGCCCGCCGGGCGACAGGTCGAACGTCCAGTCGCCGATCGTCAGGTCGCTTTGCGCAAAGCCGAACAGCGATCCCGGATCGGTGCTGACGACGGTGAAGATCTGGTTCTGCTGCACCGCCTTGCGCATCGCCGGCCCCAGGCTGTCGAAGGCGAGGATGCCCGCGCTGCTGGTCGCCATCTGCAACGCGGTCCAGGCCGGCGGCGTACCGTCGATCTGCGCGAGCATGCCCTGCGGCGTCATCGCCAGAGTGCTCCCGGTCGCCGCCAACGCGGCAGGACCCGGCCGCACGACGACCTTGCCCGCCTGCGGCGGCGCGGTGAGATACGCATCGGCGCGCCGCGGATTGAGCGCGTTCGATTCCATGTCGAGATAGGCCGACAGCTGGAGATCGGGATCGGTCGCGAACGCCAGCCCGCCATACGGCACGAACGGCGTCGCGGGCGCGTCCTGTGCCGCGGTCCACGACTCGATCGGCAGGAAATCGAGCACATACACGCCGAGCCCCGACGCGGGCGCGGCGTCCGCGATCACCGCGGTGCCGCTGCTGGCTTGCGCGAAGAGCGGTGCGCTCTGCGGCTGCGAGACATAGGCCCCCGCCGTGGCGACGACGCGCGCGTAGGACGTCGTCGCGGCGTCGCTGAGATACGCGGGCGCAGCGGCGGTGTCGGCGCTGTCGGGAAGCCGATAGGCGGGCTGGCCTGGCACGAATTCGAGGCGGTCGCCCGTATTGCCGCCTCCGCTGCCAAGCGCGCTGCCGAGCGCGACGTCGAGAAACTCCGTACCGGTGATCCCGCACAGCACTTGCGTAGCGGTAGGGGCAACCGCCCCTGACGGTGGCGTGGCGCTGCTGCCATCGGTCAGCGAGACGGCGAACTGGCCCGCGGGGGTCAGGTAATAATTGCTGGTGTCGCTGGTCGCCTGCACCGGACGGCTGGCGAAGACGAACCGGCTGGTGCTGGCCACGTCATCGGCGCTGCTCTCGAAATACACCGGCTTGCCATTGGCGGTGACATAGTTGGTACCGAGCACCGGGTCGGTGAACTGGAAGAGGCTGCGTAGCGGATCGAGCGGCGCGAGCACGTCGAGCGTCACCGCGAATCCGAACGGCGTGTCCGGCGCACCCGCCGCGCGGAACAGCGGATAGCCGAGCGCCTGGATCAATCCCCCCGATTGCGGCGGGTTGAAATACATCATGCCGGCCTCGAACTGCGTCAGATCGTCCGCGGTGAACCCGAACGACGTACCCAGCGTCGCGGCGAGATCGCCCGCGACCGGCAGCACCGCGACGGTGCCGCTGCTGTAATAGGAGGACGATCCGCCCGCCGGTGGCGCCGCGGTCAGCTGGAAGACCTGCCCTGTCGCGGCGGTGTCGATCAGCTGGAACGCGCCGCTCGCATCGTCGAAGGTCATCGTCGGACCACTGGCCGCGAAGCTGGTAAGTACGGTCAGCGTGACGCTCTCGCGGAACGCCAGCGAAAAGGTCTGCGCGACGACCGGCGTTCCTTCGCTCCAGTCGAGCGCGATCAACACGGGTTGCACGGCGATCTCGTCCGAGAACCAGCCGAGCTGCGCCTGGTAGCTGGCGGTAAACACGGTGCGGGCCTGCGTGGCAAAACTCGCCCAGTCGCGCGTCGCCGATGGCGTCACGAACGCAAAGTAACCGGTATCTTTGAGCGCCAGCCATGATGCCGCCGTCAGGTCGAAAACCGGATCGACACGCAGCGCATCCTCGAACAGAAAGGCGACGCGCGCCGTCTCAGGCGCAACGGACAAGTATACGCCACTTAAATCGCGATTGAATGCGATCATTATCCGCCCCTTTTATGGGTTTTATAGTGATCAGCGCCGTTTCGACTCGGAACCTATCCAGTGCCGGCATATTACGTTGTTTACGGAATTGGCCATCATGCAACTTACGCCAAAATGAATGGCATTTTAGTGCGAATATTAATCAATCACTTCTTAATGCCTTCGCGAGACGCAATGCTCTACACCTTGGGCCGACGAGCCATAATGGGGGCCCCGTCGGGCTTGGATCTGCTCGCCGAAGTCCCGCGCGGGGCCGAGCATCGTGTCTTGCGTGGGAGTTTCCCGCAGGTCGCTTGCATGACTAAGGCCGGATCGACACGTGAGCCGACGGCATCGGCGCGGCACGGTGGCGCGCTGCGCATGAGGGTGACTGTCCCGACTTGGTGAGACGGGGAATCGGTGCGGGCGTGGTCGCTCGCCGCGAACGACGTCGTGCCGCGGCTCCCGGCGGTCGTGCTCGGCCGGCCGACGTCTTGCGATCTCGGTACTAGCCGACCGCGGCCAGACCCAACGCCTTCAATTCGACCGCCGTGTCGGCGAGAAGGACCGGATCTATCCGTGCCGATCCGGTCACGAGCGCGCGGCCCTGGACGTAATCGCGCACCCGGTTCACGCAATCGAGCGCGATCACGCGACCGGCCTTCAGGTAGACCAGCGAAAAACTTCGATCGGCCGGATCACCGCGCAGGACGGTCGCGTCGTACCCCGCCGACAGACCGACCGTCTGCAGCTTCAAATCATATTGATTCGACCAGAACCACGGAACCGCATGATAGTGCTCGGGCGCGCCCGTCAGCGTCTTCGCGACGATCGTCGCCTGGTCGTTTGCGTTCTGCACCGATTCAAGCCGGATCACGCGACCGTCCGCAAACGCGTTCGCATGCGCGGCACAGTCGCCGATCGCGAAGATATCGGGCAGCGTCGTCCGGCAATATGCGTCGACCGTGACGCCGTTGCTTGCCTCCGGGCCGCCCCCGGCGCCCGCGGCGAGCAGCAGCGCGACGGCGGGAACGATGCCGATGCCGACGATCACCATCTGGCACGGCAGTATCTCGCCATCCGCCAGCCGGACGCCGCACGCGGCGCCATCCGCTGCCTCGATACACGACGCCGCAGTGCCGGTTCGCAGATCGACGCCATGCGCACGATGTTCGGCCTCGCAGAACCGCGACAGCGGCTCTCCGGCGACGCGTGCCAGGACGCGGTCCTGCGCCTCCAGCACCGTCACGTGCTTGCCGAGCCTGGTCAGGACGGCAGCCGCCTCGAGCCCGATATAGCCGCCGCCGATCACCACGACGCGCTCCACCAACGGCAGCTCGGCAATCATCCGGTCGACATCGGCGCGTGTCCGCACGCCGTGGACGCCCGCGAGATCATGCCCCGCACAGGTCAATCGCCGCGGCGATCCGCCCGTGGCCCAGACCAGATGACCGTAAGCCACGCCGGTCCCGTCCGCGGTGGTAACGCGGTGCGCCTGCGGAGCGACCTCCCCGACCGTCCGTCCAGGCAGCAGCGTGATCGAACGGTCGGCCCAGAAGGTCGCGGGGCGAAGCAGCATGCGCTCGAACGGCTTCTCCCCCGACAGATACTCCTTCGACAGCGGCGGGCGCTCGTACGGCAGCGACGGCTCGTCGCCGAGCAGCGCGATGCTGCCCGCATAGCCACGCTGGCGGAGCACGATCGCCGCCTGGGCCCCGGCATGCCCCGCACCGACGATCAGGACGTCGTACTGCTCTGTCTCCGACATGACCCACCCTTGAAATGACGTCCGCACGCCGTGTGGCGCGTGACCCTGAACTCGATACCGCGACCGATCGCGACGGGGCGAGGCACCGGGTCGAACTCCGTCGCGGGAATACCGTCACGCCCCGTCGGCACGCAATAGCCGGCGCGACGGCCGGGTCGACTGACAGTGACGTCCCCGGCTCCGTTACCTAGCGGGCCCAGCAAGCGGGCGGGTGCTCGCTGATCATCAAGGACTCGTCGCAACCTGCGCCGCATTCCAGTCGCGCTTGATCTTCTTGGCGAGGCTCCATTTATGGACTTCGGTCGGGCCGTCGTAGATTCGGAACGCGCGGACCTCGCGAAACACCTGCTCGACGATCGTGTCGCCGGTCACGCCGGTGCCGCCCATCACCTGGACGCAGCGATCGGCGATCCGCATCAAGGCTTCGGACACCGCGACCTTCGCCATCGAGCTTTCCGCTGTGCCTAGCGAACCCGCGTCGAGCACGCCCGCGCACCAGTCGATCATCAGTTCGGCCTGGCGGAGATCGATCAGGTTCTCGGCGAGCATGAAGCCGACACCCTCGTGATCGACCAGCGGCTTGCCGAACGCGTGGCGGCGGCAGGCATAGTCGGTGGCGATCTCATTCGCGCGGATGCACGCCCCGAGCCAGCGCATGCAATGCGACAGTCGCGCCGGCGACAATCGTACCTGTGCGTAGCGAAACCCCTCATGCGGCGCGCCAAGGATCGCATCCGCCGAGACGCGCAGGCCGTCGATCGCGATCACCGCATGGCCACCCGGCATCGAGCTGTCGATCGTGTCGAGAACGCGCTCGATCCGGATCGCCGGATCGGGCAGGTCGACCAGGAACATCGTCGCCGCCAGCGTGCCGTCACCCGGATCGGTACGCGCCATGACGATCCCGACCTTCGCGCCATCCGCGCCGGTGATGAACGCTTTCCGCCCGTCGATCACCCAGTGGTTGCCGTCGAGCCGCGCGGTCGTGCGCATCATCGATGGATCCGAGCCTGCGCCACCCTCCGACGCGGGCTCGGTCATGAAGAACGCCGAGCGCGCATCGCCCGCGACCATCGGCGCGAGGAACCGTGCCTTCTGCGCCGCCGAGCCCGCCTTGCCGATCAGGTACATGTTGCCCTCGTCGGGGGCCATCGTGTTGCAGGCGAGCGGCCCGAGCGGCGACAGTCCCGAGCGGATCAGCACGTGCGCGGTCTCGGCCTGCGTCAGGTGATCGCCATCGTCCAGGATATGCGGGGTCAGCACACCGGCGGCACGAGCGAGGGCGCGCAGATCGTGGACCAGATCGTCCGACGGCCCATGCCCGCCGCGCCGTTGATCGTGCTCGAACGGCACCACGACATCGCGCACGAAACGTTCGACCCGCTCGCCGATCGCTGCGGCGCGCTGGCTCGGAGCGGTACTCACGACGACGGGCCGTCGTCGGCATGGGCTTTGGAAAAGCGGATCGGCATGGTGTCGAACATATCCTCTTTGCGCTGGGTGTGGAGGGGCCAGCGCATCCCCTGTCGCGATATCGAGCGGGTCGTTTAGGCACTTAGCCGGGAACCTCACTGCGACTCCCGTGGCTGCGATCCCGGCAAGCGCGCAGACCCGCGTGATTACCAGAACCGCAGATGCTACGCTGCCTCTCGCACCCTCGGTGCCGCCTGACGTACGCCTTCGTCGACATGCTCGGCGAACTGCGCGAAGTTCTCCACGAACAGGTCGACGAGTTTCGCGGCGGTCGCGTCGTAGGCATCCTTGTCCGCCCAGGTCGTCCGCGGGTCGAGGATCGCGCTGTCGACACCCGGTACGCTCACCGGTACCTCGAACCCGAAGTTCGGATCGGTCCGGAACTGAGCATCGTTGAGGCTGCCGTCGAGTGCGGCGTTCAGCAACGCCCGCGTCGCCTTGATCGGCATCCGGTTGCCGACGCCGTATTTGCCGCCGGTCCAGCCGGTGTTGACCAGCCAGCAATCGACGCCGCCTTTCGCGATGCGCTCCTTCAGGAGGTTGCCGTAGACCGAAGGATGCCGCGGCATGAACGGTGCGCCGAAGCAGGTCGAGAAGGTCGCATCGGGCTCGGTCACGCCGATCTCGGTCCCGGCGACACGCGCGGTGTAACCCGACAGGAAATGGTACATCGCCTGGTCGGGCGTCAGCTTGGCGATCGGCGGCAGCACGCCGTACGCGTCCGCGGTCAGCATTACGATGTTGCGCGGCACCGGCCCCATGTTTTCGGCCGATGCATTCGGGATGAAGTCGATCGGGTACGCGCCGCGGCTGTTCTCGGCGAGCGTGTGGTCGTCGAGGTCGAGCAACCGCGTCGCACGGTCCATCACGACGTTCTCCAGCACGGTACCGAACCGCTTGGTGGTCGCGAAGATCTCCGGCTCGGCATCGGCGGACAGGCGGATCATCTTGGCGTAGCATCCGCCCTCGAAGTTGAAGACGGCGGTGTCGGACCAGCCATGCTCGTCGTCGCCGATCAGCGTGCGGCTCGCGTCTGCGCTGAGCGTGGTCTTGCCGGTGCCCGACAGACCGAAGAACACCGCGGTGTCGCCGTTCGCGCCCATGTTGGCCGAGCAATGCATCGGCATCACGCCGGTCGGTGGCAGCAGATAGTTGAGCAGGCCGAACACCGACTTCTTCATCTCGCCGGCATATTTCGTGCCGCCGATCAGGATCAGCTTGTCGGTGAAGTTCACCGCGATCACCGTCTCGCTGCGGCAGCCGTGGCGCGCGGGGTCGGCGCGGAAGCTCGGGAGGTCGACGATCGTGTATTCCGCAACGAAATGCTTCAGCGCCGCCTGCTCGGGCCGTACCAGCATCGTCCGGATGAACAGGTTATGCCATGCCAGTTCGGTGACGACGCGGACCTGCACGCGGTGATCGGCCTGCGAGCCGCCGTACAGATCTTGCACGAACAGCTCGTCCTTCTGCGCCAGCACCGCGAAGAAATCCTCCTTCAGCGCGGCGAAATGCGCAGGCTCCATCGCCTTGTTGCTCTTGCCCCACCAGACCGTGGAGTCGGTCTCGGCATCGCGGACAATGAACTTGTCCTGCGCCGAGCGTCCGGTATGCGCGCCGGTCTCGACCACCAGCGGGCCGTCGGCGGACAGCGTCCCCTCGCCGCGCGCGAGCGCCGCTTCGACGAGCTGTGCGGTGACCAGGTTCCAGTGCAGGGTGGCGCGGGTCTCGATCCCCTGCGCGGCTAGGCCGCCGGCCGGAATACGTTCGTTGGACAAGGCATCTCTCCAGATATTTTTTCGCATACGTATGTATGTCGTTGCCTCCGGCTGTACGGGGCACCTTTCCACCGGTCAAATACGCTGACCCGCGACGCTGTCCCGATACGGTCTTAGTTGAGTAGCGGCGCGGATTGGCCTACGCCGACACGCCAACGACCGAGGCGAGCGAGCCAGAGATGACGGCCCAAAAATGACCGCAACGATCGCGCTGGTCGACGACGACCGCAACATCCTGACCTCCGTGTCGATCGCGCTGCAGACCGAGGGCTTCGTCACGCGCGTCTATTCGGATGGCGAGACCGCGCTCAAGGCACTGACCGACAACCCTCCCGATCTCGCGATCTTCGATATCAAGATGCCGCGGATGGACGGATTGGAACTGCTCCGCCGGCTGCGCGAGAAGAGCCAGATCCCGGTGATCTTCCTAACCAGCAAGGACGACGAGCTCGACGAGGCGCTCGGGCTCGCGATGGGCGCGGACGACTATATCGCCAAGCCCTTCTCGCAGCGGCTGCTGATCGCCCGCATCCGCGCGATTCTGCGGCGTACCGAACTGACGCAGTCGCCGGGTACCGAGACCGAGGCAGAGGCGGCCGGTCCGCTCGATCGCGGTCGGCTGAGCATGGATCCGGCCCGGCACCGGACGCTCTGGGGCGGCGAGCCGGTGACGCTGACGGTCACCGAGTTCATGATCCTCGAGACGCTCGCGCAGCGGCCGGGCATCGTCAAGACACGTAACCAGCTGATGGATGCGGCCTATCAGGACGATATCTATGTCGACGACCGGACCATCGACAGCCACATAAAACGACTCCGCCGCAAATTCAGGCAGGTCGATCCCGCATTCGACGCTATCGAGACATTATATGGTGCCGGGTATCGATTTTCTGAGGAATGAGCTGGGCGTCGACGGGCGCGACCTCACGTTGCGCTGGTCGGGACAGATCTCGCTCACGCGGCGCATCCTGGCGGTCAACATCTTTGCGCTGCTGCTGCTGGCGGGCGGGTTCTTCTATCTCGATTCGTATCGCAGCCGGGTGGTCGACAACCGCGTGGCGCAGGCCGGCCGTGAGGCGCGGCTGATCGGCGAGGCGCTCGCCGCAGTCGACCCGGCGCTGCGCGATCCGCTGGTCCTGAGGCTTGCCCGAGATACCGGATCGCGCATCCGGCTGTTCGACGCGGGCAGCGGCACCGTCGTCGACAGCCGTGTGCTCGGCCTGCGCAATTTCGTGCTGATGGACCCCGACAAGGAAGACTGGGACCAGACGATCGCCCGCTTCCTCGATGCCGCGATCGACATGGTCGTGATGGCCCCGCGACCGCCGCTGTACCGCGAGCGCGGACGCGCGCAGCCATGGCCCGACGTCGTCGCCGCGCGAAACAGACGGGCTGTCGCGACCACCGTCTGGCGCGCACCCGATCGCAGCCCGGTGATCACCGCCGCCGCCGCACTGCCCGGCGGCGGAGTCGTGATGACGACGGTCAACGCGCGCGACATCACCCGCACCGTGCGGATCGAGCGGTTTCGGCTGAGCATGGTCCTGCTGGTCGTATCGATCGTCTCGATCCTGTTGTCGCTGTTCCTCGCCCGAACGATCGTGCGGCCGCTGCGTCGCCTCGCAAGGGCAGCGGTGCGGGTCCGGCTGGGTCGCGCGCGCGAAGTGGTGGTGCCGCGCCTGCCCTCGCGTCGCGACGAACTCGGCATGCTCGCGCGCGCGCTGTCCGACATGAGCCTGGCGCTCAGGGCGCGGATCGACGCGACCGAGGCGTTTGCCGCCGATGTGACGCACGAGATGAAGAACCCCCTCGCCTCGCTCCGGTCTGCGGTCGAGGGATTGTCGCGCGTGAAGGACCCGGCGCTCCAGGCGCAATTGCTGGCGATCGTCCGCGACGACGTCCACCGGCTCGACCGGCTTCTGTCCGACATCTCCGAAGCCTCGCGGCTCGACGCGCTGCTCAGTCGCGCGAAGTTCGAGCCGGTCGACGTCGCCGCGATGATCGAAGGGCTCGTGGCGCAGCGCGACGCGCGGGGCGTGGAACGCGGCATCCGCCTGCGCTTCGATCGCAACCCCGACGACCGGACGACCGTGATGGGCGAAGGTGCCAGGCTCGAACGCGTGTTCGAGAACCTGATCGATAACGCGCTGTCCTTTTCCCCCGAGTCCGGCCTGATCGCGATCTCGATCGTCCGGCGCAACGACGACCTCGTGGTCCATGTCGAGGACGAGGGTCCCGGCGTACCCGAGGAGGCACGGGAAGAGGTGTTCAAGCGGTTCCACTCGGTCCGCCCCGACAGCGAGACGTTCGGGCAGCATTCCGGCTTGGGCCTGGCGATCGCGCGGACCATCGTCGACGGGCACCAGGGCGCGATCTTCGTCGAATCGCGCGAAGACCGGATCGGCGGCGCGCGCTTCGTCGTCCGACTACCGCTCGCCGACGTGCCGTTGTAAGGAAAGGACGTGATCGACCTTTCCTCCGATCGGCTTCACGCCACGACGGTCTCGATCGACGGCCAGGCGGTCATCATCGAAGGCGTGTCCGGGTCGGGCAAATCCGACCTCGCATTGCGCCTAATCGATCGCGGCGCCGTGCTGGTCAGCGACGACCAGACGTTGATCGTCCGGTCGGGCAAAACGCTGCTCGCCCGCGCGCCGACGACGATCGCTGGCCGGATCGAAGTCCGCGGGATCGGCATCCTCGCGATGCCGCACGTCGACGGCGTTCCGGTCGCCCTGCTCGTCCGCATCGACGGCGCTATCGAGCGCATGCCCGAACGCCGCGCACGGAAAATCGCCGGGATCGACGTCCGCCAGTTTGCGGTCGATCCCTTCGAAGCGTCCGCCCCGATCAAGGTCGAACTTGCATTGCGCAATCCCCAACCTTCAGAATCGAGCCCCTAGAATGACGTGTTTGCCATGACCCGGCCCAAGGACATATTGCTCGTCACCGGCATGTCGGGGGCGGGCAAATCGACCGTGCTGAAGACGCTGGAGGATCTCGGCTGGGAAGTCGTCGACAACTTGCCCTTGCTGCTGCTCGACCGCCTGCTCGATGCGCCGCTGTCGGCCAGCTCGCCCGACGACTCGCAGCCACTCGCGATCGGCATCGGCGCGCGGACGCGCGATTTCGATCCCGAGCGGATCATTCGACGGATTCGCGACCTGCACGATCGTCACGGGCTCGAGGTCGGCATGCTGTTCCTCGACTGCTCGGGGGCGGAACTCGAACGGCGCTATTCCGAGACGCGCAGGCGCCACCCGCTTGCGCTCGATCGGCCCGCCAATGACGGTATCGGCCGCGAACGTGACCTGCTCGCGCCCTTGCGTGACTGGGCGAACCGGCTGATCGACACCACCGACATGGCGGCGAACGAACTCGCACAGCAGATTCGCGCGAGCTTTGGCGGTGAGGACCTCGGCGAGCCGACGCTGTCGATCCGCTCGTTCGGGTTCGCCCGCGGGCTGCCGCGCAACGCCGACCTGGTGTTCGACATGCGCTTCCTCCGCAACCCGCACTGGGATCACGACCTGCGCCCCGGCACCGGGCTCGATGCCGACGTGTCCGCCTACATCATGGACGATCCCGCCTACGAAGCCGCGGTGAGTCGGATCGAAGAGCTGCTGATGCTGTTGCTGCCGCGCTACAGGGCGGAAGGGAAGTCGTACGTCACGGTCGCTTTCGGGTGTACCGGAGGGAGACACCGGTCGGTTCACGTCGCCGACCGGGTGGCGCGGCGGTTGCGCGACGCCGGATTTTCGCCCAGTGTTGTGCACCGCGACCTGGGGGCCGCACCGCAGGATGCGCTCGAGGGATCGCCAGTCGTCTTATGAGTATGAAACGCTGATATGATCGGCCTTGTTCTGGTAACGCACGGTCGATTGGCCGAGGAATTCGTTCGCGCGATGATCCACGTCGTCGGCCCGCAGGAGCGCGTCGCGACGATCGCGATCGGCCCCGACGATGACATGGAGAGCCGCCGCGCCGACATCGCCGCCGCCATCCATGAGGTCGATACCGGGCGCGGCGTGATCGTGCTGACCGATTTGTTCGGCGGCACCCCGTCCAATCTCGCCATATCGCTGATGGAGCGCGGCCATATCGAGGTGATCGCGGGCATGAACCTGCCGATGCTGATCCGGCTCGGGTCTGCGCGCAAATCGATGACCGTCGTCGCGGCGGTTGCGGCGGCGCGCGAGGCGGGTCGCAAATATATCTCGGTGGCGTCCGAGGTTCTCGGCGAGGCGGCGGCGTGAGCGACGTCGTCCGCACCGTCCAGATCACCAACCGCCGCGGGCTCCATGCGCGGGCCAGCGCGAAGTTCGTGACGCTCGCTTCGACCCACGCGGTCGAGGTGCGCGTGACCAAGGACGGGTCCGATCATGTTACCGGCACCTCGATCATGGGCCTGATGATGCTCGGCGCGGCGATGGGCGACGCGATCACGATCAGCGCGAGTGGCGATGGTGCGGATCATACGGTGGCGGCGCTGGTCGAACTGGTCGAAGCGAAGTTCGGCGAGGATTGACGTGACTGCTCCCCTCCCGCAGGCGGGAGGGGTTGGGGGTGGGCGCGCGCTCACCATAATCGAACCATTTGCTGAGGCCGGGAGCCCACCCCCGGCCCCTCCCGCATACGGGAGGGGAGGACAAGAATGCCCCGCGAGATAACCGCCTTTTCGAACCCGCTGATCAAGTATGTCCGCGACCTGCGCGACAAGCGACATCGGCGTGCGGCCAGGCAATTCCTGGCCGAGGGCCTGCGTATCCTGACCGAAGCGCGCGAGACGGGACGCCTGCCCCGCACGCTGTTCTATGCCGCCGCGAGCGCGAACCATCCGCTCGTCCACGCGCTGTCGATGGACGTCGAGGAGGCTGGCGGCGAGTCGATCCAGACCACGCCGGACATCCTTTCGAAGCTGTCGGGCAAGGATAACCCGCAGGCAGTCGTCGGCGTGTTCGACGAGTTCGATGCGACGCTGGAAGACCTCGACCGCAGCAGCGCCGGCATCTGGCTGGTTGCCGAACGGCTGCGCGATCCGGGCAATTTGGGCACGATCCTGCGCACTGGCGATGCAGTCGGTGCGGGCGGATTGATCCTGATCGGCGAGTCGGTCGATCCGTTCTCGGTCGAGGCGGTGCGCGCGAGCATGGGCGCGCTGTTCACGATCCCCGTGGTGAAGACGGAGTGGGAGCCGTTCCACACCTGGCTGCGCACCGGCCCCGGCCAATTGGTCGGGCTGAGCCTCGATACCGACACCGACTACCGGTCGGCGATCTATACCGGCCCGACCTTCCTGCTCACCGGCAACGAAGCGCAGGGCATGCCGCCCGAAATGGCCAAGGCGTGCGACGTGCTGGTCAAGATCCCGATGCTCGGCAAGGCGGACAGCCTCAACGCCGCCGTCGCGACCGCGGTGATGGCGTATGAAGTGCTCGCCCGGCAGGAAAAATCCCCGACGTCCGCCTGAACCGACGAATTCGGCCCGATTGGCGATGCTTAGCGAGTCCGGTTCAGCTAAGGGAGAGCTACGTCGTGCGAAAGCATCGACCAGATACAAGACAGGACGATTATGGCTCGCGGTTTCGATGATGGACGAATGAAGACTGGCGTGATCCGGTCGGTGCTCGCGGTGGCCAGCACGGCTACAGCGATGCCGCTGCTGATGGCGACGCCGCTGTTCGCACAGCAGGTCACGCCGCCGCCGGTGATGCCGACGGTCACGCAGACCGCGCCGATGCCGACGCCGACGCTTGCCCCGCCGGTCATCACCGTGCCGCCGCTGAGCGACGCGCAGGCGACGTTGCTCGACAAGCTGCTCAACGGCGACATCGTCGCGCAGGGCCTCAAGTCCGCCGCGACCGCGTCGACGACCGCGCCAACGAAGGAGGAACTCGTCCGCGCCGCGCTCGACCATGCCCGCGCGGTGCATGCGGGTCGTCTCAGCGAGGCCGATTTCCAGCGCGACTGGGGCCTGCGCCCGCCGACCTATGATCCGACGCCGGCGTTCGCCGATGCGGTTCGGCTCGACCGGATCGCGGCATGGTTCGCGTCGCTGCCGCCGCCCTATGCGGGCTATGACGGCCTGCGCAAGGGCCTCCAGAACTATCGTTCGATCGCCGCTGCGGGGGGCTGGTCGCCGCTCGCATCCGGCCCTGATTTCACGATCGGCGCAACCGGCTCCCGCGTGCTGGCGCTTCGCAAGAGGCTCTCGGCCGAAGACAAGGACGTCTCGACCAGCGGCGACACGTTCGACGCCGCCCTGCTCGACGCGGTGCGTCGGGCGCAGCGTCGCTATGGGCTCAACCCCAGCGGCATCGTCTCGACGCAGACGCTGGCCGCGCTGAATGTCTCGGCGACCGACCGCGTTCGCCAGATCATGGCGAACATGGAGCGCTGGCGCTGGCTGCCGCAGGACCTGCCGCGCGATCGTATCCAGGTGAACATCGCCGCGGCCGTCCTGACCGTGTTCGACGGCGATACCCCCGTGCAGTCGATGCGTGCGGTCACCGGTCGTCCCGGCGACGAGACGCCGATGCTGTCGTCGACGATCCACAGCATCGTCATCAACCCGCCCTGGAACGTGCCGACCTCGATCGCCACCAAGGAGTTGTGGCCGAAGGAAAAGGCGAACCCGGGTTACCTGAAGCGCAACGGCTTCAAGGTGATCGACGGCAAGCGGCTGCAGCAGCAGGCCGGCGACCAGAGCGCGCTCGGCCGGTTCAAGTTCGATTTCGCCAATGATTATTCGGTCTATCTGCACGATACGCCGAGCCGCGCGAAGTTCGCGAGCTTCAGTCGGCTTTCGAGCCATGGCTGCGTACGCCTTGAAAAGCCTGCCGAACTTGCCGACCTGTTGCTGAAGGGCGACCCCGCCTGGACGCCCGAGACGGTCGACGCCGCAGTCGCCAAGGGCGACACCGTCCGCGCGCGCCTCGTCAAGCCGGTCTCGGTCTACCTGCTCTACTGGACCGCATTCGCCAGCGGCAACGGCCAGATGAACTTCCGCGCCGATCCCTATGACTGGGACGGCATTCTCGCCTCCAAGATCGAGGCGCGCACCGCACGCCAGACGATCGCCGCTCGCTGAGAGGACCTATTATGACGATCTCCACCCGCACCCGTTCCGCTATAGCCGGCGGCCTGCTGACCGCGATGGCGCTGGCCGGCTGCTCGCGCTCCGAGCCCGAGCAGCCGCCGACGGACACCAACATGGTCGAGGATACCGGCGTGACCGAGACCGAAGCGGCCCCCGCCCCGGTCGAGGCCGCCCCCGTCGAAGCCGCGCCGCCCGCACCGGCGGTGGTCGAGCCGCCGCGTGAGAAGCCGATCGCGCCGGACGAGCAGATGCTCGACGACGCGGATGCCACGGGTATGACCGCGCGCGTGACCCGTGACGAAGCGCCGGCCGAGAACCCGGCTGCGAACCCAGCCGAGAACGACGCCGAACCGCAGCAGTAACGCTACCGGCTCCGGCGGTCCCCGACCGCCGGAGCGTCTGGTTCAGGCCCGAACCGATAATCCGGGCGCATGGCGATCGACCAGCGTTTCGCTCGCCGTGTTGAGGCCGATTACCTCGACCTCGCGGCCATGGCGCCGCAATTTGCCGACCACGTCCTGCAGCGCGCCCACCGCCGTGACGTCCCACAGATGCGCGTCGGTCAGGTCGATGCGCACCGCGCGCGCGCTTTCGCGCAGGTCGAACCGGTCGGCGAAGATGTCGGCGCTGGCGAAGAAGATCTGTCCGCTTACCCGGTAGATACGCGTGTCGCTTGCCACGTCGTGGTGAACCGTGACGTCCATCATCCGCGTGACCTTCCACGCGAAGAACACGCCGCTGAGCAGCACGCCGACGCCGACGCCGAGCGACAGATCGTGCGTCGCGACGGTGACGACGACGGTCGCGACCATCACCACGCTCGACATCTTGGGGTGCCGCGCGAGATCGCGGAGCGAGCCCCAGGAGAACGTGCTGATCGACACCATGATCATGATCGCGACCAGTGCCGCGACCGGCACCTGCGCGACCCATGGCCGCAACGGCACCATGACGATCAGCAGGAACACGCCCGCGACCAGCGTCGAGAGCCGCCCGGTGCCGCCATAGCGGACGTTGCCGACGGTCTGGCCGATCATCCCGCACCCGGCGATGCCACCGAACGCACCTGCGGCGATGTTGGCGAGGCCGAGCCCGGTACATTCGCGTGCCTTCGAACTCGTCGTCTCGGTGAGTTCGTCGACCACGCTCGCCGTCATCATCGATTCGAGCAGGCCGACCGCGGCCATCGCCAACGCATAAGGCGCGACGATCCGAAGCGTATCCCACGTGATGGGTACGTCGGGCAGCCCAAACGACGGCAGCGAATCCGGCAGGCGACCGAGATCGCCCACGGTCTTCAGCGGCATCGGGAACCACATCGCGATCGCGGTGAGCACGACGATGCAGATGAGTGGCGACGGGATCGCGCTGGAGATCCGCGGCACGAGGTAGATGATCGCGAGGCCACCCGCGATCATCGCATAGGCCTGCCAGCTGACGCCGACCATCTGCGGCACCTGCGCCGAAAAGATCAGGATCGCCAATGCGTTGACGAAGCCGGCATGGACCGACTTCGACACGAACCGCATCAGGATATCGAGCTTGGCGAGCCCGAATGCGATCTGGAGCACGCCAGCGAGGATCGTCGCGACGAGGAGATATTGGAGGCCGTAGGCGTGGACAAGCGCGGCTGCGACGAGCGCGACGGAGCCCGCCGCGCCCGAGATCATCGCCGGGCGGCCGCCGGCAAACGCGATGACGATGCCGATCACGAACGAGGCGAACAGGCCGACTTCGGGATCGATGCCGGCGACGAACGAGAAGGCGATGACCTCGGGGATCAGCGCGAAGGTGCCGACCATGCCGGCGAGAACGTCACGGCGCGCAGCCGTAGGACCGCTGAACCATTCGGCCCGGTAACGAGAGAGTGATGTCATGTGTGTATCCGCATTGGACGCGAGAACCGCGGCGATTGCGCGGGCGGTTCGTGAGAAAGGCGTCGGTGCGTTGTCCGGCGGATCGGCGGCCGGAATAGCCACCCGGAATTGCACCGGGTCCAAGCGAGTTAGGGTGTGGTAGCGTAAGGTATGCTGCGATGCAACACGCCGAGTTGAGGGGATGGGCCCCCTCTATCCATACTTCCGTCATGCCGGGCCCTTTCGGGCATCGAAAACAAGGTTAGTATGTTTCCCCGCGAAGGCGGGGATCCAGACTGGGCTCCCGCCTTCGCGGGAGAACAAGGAAGAGTAGACCGTCGTTCAAATGCGGCCGCGACCTTGGTACAAGGAGCAGTACCGAACGGATCAGGGCGGACAATCCAGTTCCGGCTTAGCCTATCGAACCACCCTACGTAAACAGATCCACTACCTCAGCCCCCTCGCCAACCGCGCGCAACAGCAAGGTCCGGTGGCAGTGACAGGGATCGCGCTCGTAACACAGCAGCGCGCTCGGCTTCTCCGCGGCGAGCCCGAGCATGATCGCGGCCTGTGCCTGCGCCTCGGGCAGTTCGAGTTGTTCGTTGTACACCGCAGTGAGGGTCGCGACGTCGCCCTTCTTAGCCGCATCGCGTCCACGCTTCGGCGTGCCGAGCGCCTTCAAGTGGACGTAATCGATCTCGACCTCGCGCAACGACGCGGCCAGCGAAGTCTTCGAGAACCCCGGCCGCCGCGACAGGGGGAGCGCGCGCACGTCGATCACACGCTCCACCCCGGCCGCCTTCAGCGCCGCCAGGAAATCGGCCATCGTCGTGGCCTCATAGCCAATCGTGAAGATTGTCGTTGGGGATGTCATGCAGGCGAAGTGGGATTGCACGGCTGACACGACAACCGCTGACATGACAGGCGTCTCGCGCTATCTGACCGGAATGACCCACGATATCCATGTCATCGGCGGTGGCCTCGCCGGTTCCGAAGCCGCCTGGCAACTCGCCGAAGCCGGCCTGAAAGTACGCCTCTCCGAAATGCGCGGCAGCGGCGAAGAAACGCCCGCGCACCAGACCGACGGCCTCGCCGAACTCGTCTGCTCGAACAGCTTCCGGTCGGACGACGCCGAGAGCAACGCGGTCGGCCTGCTCCACCAGGAACTGCGCACGCTCGGCTCGCTGATCATGCGGCAGGCGGACATCCACCGCGTTCCCGCCGGTTCGGCGCTCGCGGTCGATCGCGACAATTTCTCGGCCAGCGTGACCGAGGCGATCGACCAGCATCCGAACATCACGCTGGTGCGCGAACGCATCGACACGCTCCCCGACGGTCCGACGATCATCGCCACCGGTCCGCTCACCGCCGCCTCGCTCGCCGCCGGCATCGGCGCCGAGACCGGCCGCGAGGCGCTCGCGTTCTTCGACGCGCTCGCCCCGATCGTCCACCGTGACTCGATCGACATGGACACCGCATGGTTCGCGTCGCGCTGGGACAAGGGAGAAGGCAAGGATTACATCAACTGCCCGATGGACAAGGACCAGTATCTGGCCTTCCACCAGGGCCTGATCGACGGCGAGAAGACCCCGTTCAAGGAATGGGAGAAGGACACGCCGTATTTCGACGGCTGCATGCCGATCGAGGTGATGGCCGAGCGCGGCGTCGATACGCTGCGCTATGGCCCGATGAAGCCTGTCGGGCTCGACAACCCGAAGACCGGGCGCTGGCCGCATGCCGTCGTCCAGCTTCGTCAGGACAATGCGCAGGGCACGCTGTGGAACATCGTCGGCTTCCAGACCAAGATGAAGCACGCCGACCAAGTCCGCCTTTTCCGCACGATCCCTGGCCTCGAGAATGCCGAGTTCGCGCGGCTGGGCGGGTTGCACCGCAATACTTTCATCCGCTCGCCCGAGCTGCTCGACGCGACGCTGCGGCTGAAATCGCGGCTCAACATCCGCTTTGCCGGCCAGATCACCGGCTGCGAGGGCTATATCGAGAGCTGCGGAATCGGCATGCTCGCCGGGCTGTTCGCGGCGGCCGAACTGACCGGCAAGACCTTGACCCCGCCGCCCTACGCGACCGCGCTCGGCGCCTTGCTCGGGCACATCACCGGCGGGGCGGAAGTCGAGACGTATCAGCCGATGAACGTCAATTTCGGCCTGTTCCCGCCGATCCCCGGCCGCACCAAGAAGACCGACCGCAAGAAGATGTACACCGATCGCGGTCGCGTGGCGTTGGCAGAGTGGCTCAACTCTCCTCCGCAACAGACTGAACCGGTGGGCAATTCACCCGAGCTGGCCCCTTCCGCTTGACCGCCGTCGTGGCAAATTCGGGGGCGGTCATCGCTCCCGATTTGTCACGGTCCGCGTCCGCGAATTTGGTTGTCGCCTTGACCGCCCACTCGTCGAACGACAGATTGCCGTCGCCGTTTACGTCCAGCCGCGCATACGCCTTGTGTCGCTGGACGAGATATTCCTCGCGCGTGATCTTCGCATCGCGATCCTTGTCGTAGCGATCGAACCGCTTCTGCTCGCGTGTCTTGGCGGTCGCCTCGGGCGCGACATCGGGTAGCGGCTCGCTGGGCACCGCTGTGCCGCCAACCTGCGAGACGGGTTGCGCGGGCAATACCGGCCCCGGCCGCGCATCGCCGCTGAAGACCATGAACCCCGCGACGATCAAGGCGATCACCGCCGTTCCGCCCGCCAGATACCGCCACATCGCCGCCGCCCCCCGCTGTGTGACGCCATGCTACGCGCCGGACCGCGCGTTCCCAATGCGATCGGTCAGTATCCGGTCAATCTGTGCAACAGAAGCCGCCCCACGCGCTTCGGGCTGCCGGGGGGAGTGAGCGGAACCGCCACGTCGAAGCGCGCCGCCAGGGCCATCGCTCCCAGGGCGCGGGCGTGCTGCGGCCAACGTCCTCGGAGCGCATCGTCGAGCAACGTCGCGCCGCGCGTTGCCGCAGACGTCCGCGCGTCGGCATCGCTCAGCCGTTGCGACAGGTCGGCCAACGCCCAGCCCTTGCCTGCCATTGCGATCCGAGGGTCGGCAACCCCCAGCAGCATGCCCGCGAATTCGAACAGCCGCCCTCCCCGATCGCGCGCGAACGTATCGATCGCCGCATCGCCCAGCACGGGTTCCAGCAACGCCTCCCAACCGTCCGTCAGCGAGGCCAGCATCGTACCCGTGACACCGCCGGGCAGGACCAAGGCCTGCAGCGCCGCGAGCACCGGCTCGGCAGGCGCCGGCGCCTCATCGAGCCGCCCCAGCGCCTCATACCACCAGGTCAGCCGCATCTGCCCGACCAATGGCTCGCGCGTCGTGCGAAGGATCGCCGCGAGCGTATCGTCGAGCGCGAACAGCGCCTCCAGCGCCGGGTAAGCGGCGGACGGCGCGTAGCGCAGCGCCAGGCGCCGTTCGGCACCACGAGCAAGGCCCGCGACGTTTCCAGTTTCCATGGCCTTAACCATTTTACTTGTAATGCCTTTATCGGTCGGTGGCGCAACGTGAGCCATTCGAACTTATCGATGGGGTGACGGTGTCCATTAAAGCGAAACGGGACAGGGGCAACGGCCCGCGCGGGTTGTCGTGGCTCGCCCTCGTTGGTCGCTTGCTGCGGCATACCGGCGGCAACACGCTGATGATCGCCGCAGCCGCGATGATCCCGCTGACCGCCATGGTCGGCGGGGCGATGGACATGAGCAGGCTGTGGCTGACCAAGACCCGCATGCAACACGCCTGCGACGCGGCCGTCCTGGCCGGGCGCAAGCAGATGGGTGGCGGCACCTGGGGAACGACGAGCATCCTCGCAGCGAACCAGTTCTTCACCGCCAATTTCGCCGATGGCGCGTATGGCAGTACCGATCTGGACCCGAAATTCTTTGAGAGCGGCGGCAAGGTGTCGGGAGTGGTTCGTGCCGCTCTGCCGATGACGCTGATGAAGGTGATGGGATTCGACAACAAAGCGCTGACCGTCACCTGCGACGCCGAGATGCGATTGCCCAATACCGATGTGATGTTCGTGCTCGATACGACCGGTTCGATGGCGCAGAAAGCCGTAAACACCGATCCGCAGACCAAGATCGAGGGTCTGCGCAGCGCGGTGAAATGCTTTTACGAAATTCTCGCCAAGCTGCCTACCGATGCGGTTTGCGCGGCGAGCAAGCCAACCGGAGGGACCAGCGGAGTTCAGATCCGCTTTGGATTCGTGCCTTACGCGACCAACGTCAACGTCGGATATCTGTTGCCGACAAACTACGTTGCAAACACATGGACTTATCAATCCAGAAAGAAATCCTCATCTACGCCGGGTTGGAGCGATTATACGCAATACGACCAACTGAGCTATAGCGGCTTCACATCCTGCCCTTCAGCGCCACCAAATACTACTAGTATCCAATATAATTTGGATAAATCAACTGTGTATGGATGGTTTAGCATTACTACGGTATGCACATACTATTCACGACAGAAGATCGATATCGTCACTTGGCAATATGGTCCCATTTCACACGACATTTCCGGACTCAAAAACGGAACGTCTTGGAATAGCAGCTTCACGCTTCCAATCGGGGCCAACGGAACTGCCAAGACGATCAACTGGGACGGATGCATCGAGGAACGCGCAACGGTCAGCGGGACGAACTTTACCCCGATACCAACCAGCGCAAAGGATCTCGACATCGACAGCGCGCCCGTCCCCAGCGACGCCACGACATTGTGGGCTCCTGCCCTCCCCGCCGTGATCTACACCCGGCAGGGCACTGGAACCAGCACGTCCGGCTGGAACCGCGCCGCGGTGACGACAACCGACGAGTACGGCAACGGCTCCTATTACGCCTGTCCACAACCCGCGCGGAAACTCGCGACATGGAGCGATCCGACGCAGTTCGACGATTATGTCGACAAGCTGACGCCGGAGGGCAATACCTATCACGACATCGGTATCCTGTGGGGTGCGCGCCTCATGTCGCCGACCGGTATCTTCAAGTCCGAGAACGCGACCACGGCACAAGGCGGTGACATCGAACGGCACATGATCTTCATGACCGATGGCGATACGCAGACGCGCCTTAACGACTACGGCGCTTACGGCGTACCGTGGTTCGACAAGCGAAACGTGGCGAACCCAGGCGGCACCACCGACAATTACAACGATGAGATCAACGCCCGCTTCGCTGCGCTGTGCACGGCCGTGAAGAACAAGAACATCACGCTATGGGTCATCTCGTTCGGCGACGGATCGAACGCCACGACGGAGAGCCGCCTGCAAACCTGCGCGACCTCGAGCAGCTATTATTTCAAGGCGTCGAGCTCGGCCGCGTTGCAGACGGCGTTCAGCAGCATTGCCAATCAGATCTCGCAATTGCGGCTTACGAAGTGAAGTGGCGTCGTGCCTCGACATCGCTGGCTGCCGATCAACGCGGGGTGGCGCTGGTCGAGTTCGCGCTCGTCGCCCCCGTACTCGTGCTGTTCCTCGTCGGCGCGTTCGATATTGCGCATACGCTGTACATGCAGGCGGTGCTGCGCGGCATCGTCCAGAAGACGGGGCGCGATTCGGCGTTGGAAGATGCCGGATCGACCGCACGGCAGGCCGCTATCGACGCCGACGTGACCAGTCAGGTACGGCTACTGTACAATAGCGCGGCGGTGAAATTCACGCGGCGCTCGTTCACCACCTATGCGCAAGCCGCGGCAAAGATTCCCGAGGTCTACACAGACACCAACCTCAACCTGACGTGCGACGCTGGCGAGCCTTATATCGACGCCAACAACAACAATGCCTGGGATCCCGATGGCGGGGGCGCTGGCCAGGGCGGGGCGAAGGACCGCGTGATCTACACCGTCACCGCGACCTATCCCGCTATCCTGCCGCTGTATAAATATGCGGGCGGGACAGCGACCCGTACGGTTTCCGCCACCACGATCCTGCAGAACCAGCCCTATTCGGACCAGCAGGTCACGACGGGCACGGCTACCAGGTATTGCCCATGACGATGATCCGACGGCTGGTTTGCAGCGCCCTACGGCTTCGCAGCGATCGATCCGGGCTGGCGCTGCTCGAATTCGCGATCGTCTTCCCGGCGCTGCTCACGCTCTCGCTGACTGGTGCGGAGATCACCAACTTCATCACGACCAAGATGCAGGTCAGCCAGCTCGCGCTGATGCTGGCCGACAATGCCGCGCGGATGGGGATCGGTTCGCCGCTGGCCGCCAAGACGATCAGCGAGGTCGACATCAACGAGATCTTCATCGGCGCGAACCTGCAGTCGGGCTCGCTCGACCTGCGCACGAACGGCCGCGTGATCCTGTCGGATATCGAGCAGGATCCGGCCAACGCCGGTAAATTCCAGATCAAGTGGCAGCGCTGCTACGGCCTGAAGACGGCGCATGGCTCGACTTACGGTACGGCACCGTCGAGCAACTTGGCGGGCGTGGGCCCCGCCGGGCGCCAGGTCACCGCGCAGGACAACAATGCGACGATGTTCGTCGAAGTCTATTACGTTTACAAACCACTCGTCAGTGCGTCGCTCGTGCCGTCGACCACGCTTACCGAAATCGCATCGATGGCAGTGCGCGAGCGGCGCGATCTTTCCACGATCGTCAAACCGACCGGGGTGGTCGCCTCGACCTGCTGAACCGAATGGCATCGGGCAGGGCGGCTAGGCGGCCCCCCTGCCCGCGTCCAATTTACCGGTACGTGACCTTCTTCGCTGCCGCGACGACCTTGTCGACGTTGACCAGCATCAGCTTTTCGAGGTTCGCCGCATACGGCATCGGCACGTCCTCGTTGGTCACGCGGAGCACCGGGGCATCGAGGTCGTCGAAGCCGTGCTCCATCACCACCGACACGATCTCCGAGGCGATCGAGCAGGTCGCCCAATTCTCTTCGACGATGATCATGCGGTTGGTCTTGGCCAAGCTCTTGAGCACCGTCTCGGTGTCGAGCGGGCGCAGCGTGCGCAGATCGATGACCTCCGCGTCGATGCCCTCTTCGGCGAGCTTCTCGGCGGCTTCGAGGCTGATGCCGACGCCGATCGAGTAGCTGACGATCGTGACGTCCTTGCCCTCGCGGACGATCCGCGCCTTGCCGATCGGCAGGACGTGGTTGTCGAGCTTGGGCACGTCGAAGCTGCGGCCGTACATCAGCTCGTTCTCAAGGAACACGACTGGATCCTCGGTGCGGATCGCCGCTTTCAGCAGGCCCTTCGCATCCGCCGCGTCATACGGCGCGATCACGATCAGGCCGGGAACGCTCGCATACCACGCCGCGAAATTGTGCGAATGCTGCGCACCCACGCGCGACGCCGCGCCGTTGGGACCGCGGAACACGATCGGGCAGCGCATCTGGCCACCCGACATGTAGTTGGTCTTGGCGGCCGAGTTGATGATGTGGTCGATCGCCTGCAACGCGAAGTTGAAGGTCATGAACTCGACGATCGGGCGCAAGCCGCCCATCGCCGCGCCTGCGCCGATGCCGGCGAAGCCGTATTCGGTGATCGGCGTGTCGATCACGCGGCGGTCGCCGAACTCGTCGAGCAGGCCCTGAGTGACCTTGTACGCGCCCTGATACTGCGCGACTTCCTCGCCCATCACGAAGACGCGGTCGTCCTCGCGCATTTCCTCGGCCATCGCGTCGCGAAGCGCCTCGCGGACGGTCGTCTTGACCATCTCGGTGCCCTCGGGGATCGCGGGGTCGGAGATACCGACCTTCTCGGCCGACGCGACGAGCTGTTGCGTGCCGCTCTCGGCCTTGGCGGGCGACGCGCCCTCGGGAACCGGCGGTGCCTTGTCGTCCGACGGCGTCTCCTTCGGTGCGGCGTTGGCCGCATCGCCGGAGCGTGCCTCGGTCGGCTTGGCGTCGCTTGCGCTCTCGCCCTCTTCGAGGATCGTCGCGATGACGGTGCCGACCTTCACGTTGTCGGTGCCCTCGGCAACGCTGATCGAACCGATCGTGCCTTCGTCGATCGCCTCGAACTCCATCGTCGCCTTGTCGGTCTCGATCTCCGCGAGGATGTCGCCCGACTTGACGCTATCGCCTTCCTTGACGAGCCACTTGGCCAGCGTGCCCTCTTCCATCGTCGGGGAGAGCGCGGGCATCTTGATCTCGATCGCCATCAGTACTTCTCCACCAGAACGTCGGTGTAGAGCTCGGCAGCATCCGGCTCCGGCGTCTGTTCGGCGAAATCGGCGGCTTCGTTCACGATTTTCCTGATTTCCTGTTCAAGGGACTTGAGATCCGCCTCGGTCACGCCCTGCGCGTCGAGCAGCTTCTTCATGTGATCGATCGGATCCGACTTGTCGCGAACCGCCTGGACCTCGTCACGCGTGCGGTACTTGGCCGGATCGGACATCGAGTGGCCACGGTAGCGATAGGTCTTCATCTCGAGGATGACCGGACCCTTGCCCGCACGGACCCACGCCAGCGCTTCCTCGGCAGCACCGCGGCAGGCGAGCACGTCCATACCGTCGACCTGGATGCCCGGAATGCGGAAGCTCTCGCCGCGGCGATACAGCTGGTCCTCGGCCGAGGCGCGATTGACGCTGGTGCCCATGGCGTACTGGTTGTTCTCGATCACGAAGATGATCGGCAGCTTCCACAGCTCGGCCATGTTGAAGCTCTCGTACACCTGGCCCTGGTTCGCGGCGCCGTCGCCGAAATAGGCCATGCAGATGCCGCCGTCGTTCGAGTATTTATGCTTGAACGCGAGACCGGTGCCGAGCGACACCTGCGCACCGACGATGCCGTGGCCGCCGTAGAATTTATGCTCGGTCGAGAACATGTGCATCGACCCGCCCTTGCCCTTCGAGATCCCCGAATTGCGCCCGGTCAGCTCGGCCATGATCACCTTCGGGTCGATCCCATAGGCGAGCATGTGGCCGTGATCGCGGTAGCCGGTGATCACCGAATCGGTCTCGCCGTTGAGCGCGGACTGAAGCCCGACAGCGACGGCTTCCTGGCCGATGTAGAGATGGCAGAAGCCACCGATGAGGCCCAAGCCATAGAGCTGGCCCGCTTTTTCCTCGAAACGGCGGATCAGCAGCATCTGCCGATACATTTCGAGCAGTTCGTCCTTCGACGCCTCGTACGGTTTCGGTTCGGCCGGCCGTTCACGGTTGGTGATCGGCGGTTCGGCGATAGCGCGTACTGGTGGGGGGGTCTTGGCCACGATGTGGGAAACCTCGTTTTCCGTAGGGGAGTTGAGGGAGCCTATAGGCGCGGACGGGGCGGAACATCAATTCCCGTCTGGGGTATGTCGGTTTTGGGGGCGTGGGATGGGCGCGCCAATGTGTGTGGCGTCGGCCCATTCCCCGAACTGGACCACCCCGGCGAAGGCCGGGGCCCAATTGGTGAGGTTGCAGTAACGATGCGCATCGCTCAGTTGGCGACGTCCCCCAGTTGGGCCCCGGCCTTCGCCGGGGTGGTGAAGAATGAGCGGTGGCGTCGACCCGGCTTTCAAAACGAACCCGCCCCCGCCTCCTTGTTCTCCCGCGAAGGCGGGAGCCCAGTCTGGGCTCCCGCCTTCGCGGGAGAACAAGGGGAACGAGCAACCTTGGCTCGCGCCACTATCCCCACCCCAAGGAAAGCTCCGGTTGCCCTCCCCGTTCGCCCAAGCCTAAAGCCAACCGCAATGGACCCCACCACCGACCCCCACCAGCATCCCTTCCGGATCGCCAATTTCCGCGCCTATTGGCTGTCCCGCTTCACCGGCACCATCGCCGTCAGCGCGATGTCGATCGTGATCGGGTGGCAGGTCTACAACATCGCCCGCGAGACGATGGATATCCGCCAAGCCGCGTTCATGCTCGGCATGATCGGCTTCGCGCAGTTCGTGCCGCTGTTCCTGCTCACCCCAATTACGGGGCTGGTCGCGGATAGCTTCGACCGTCGCTGGATTGTCCGCGGCACGACCGGACTGCTCGTCTTTACCGCAGCGACGCTTTGGCTACTGACCTGGACTGGCCACCTTACGCTCGGCGTATTGTTCGTGGCCGCAGTAGCCTTCGGCGTTGCCCGAGCCTTCTCCGGCCCGGCCTATTCCGCGCTCGCCCCCAACCTGGTCCCCCGCGCCGTTCTCCCGACCGCGATCGCTATCAGCTCGATCGCCTGGCAGGTCGGCACGATCGCCGGCCCCAGCGTCGGGGGGCTCCTCTACGCGATCCACCCGGAGGTCGCTTACGGCGTCGCGACGATCCTCTTCATCGTGGCGCTCTTCTTCATGTTCCTGATCGGCCCGGTACCACAGCCTGCTTCACAGACTGATCATCGCCCCCTCGCCCGGATCATCGAGGGCTTCACCTATGTCCGCCGCAACCGCCTCGTGCTCGCGACCATCACGCTCGATCTGTTCGCGGTGCTGCTCGCTGGCGCGACGTCGCTGCTCCCGGTCTATTCGCGCGACATCCTCCACGTCGGCTCGCAGGGGCTCGGCGTGCTCGCGGCCGGCATGGGAATCGGCGCGGCTGTCACTGCGATCTGGTTCTCGTTCCGCCCGATGAGCACCAATGTCGGCGTGAAGATGCTGATAGCCGTCGTCGTGTTCGGCCTCGCGATCCTCACCTTCGGGGTCGCGACCCCGATCGTGACCCTGCTCGGCATCGCACCCGGTACGATCGCCGGCATACCCGTCCAGCCCGCCTTCGTGCTCAGCCTGATCGCGCTGATCGTCGCGGGCGGAGCGGACATGATATCGGTCTATGTCCGCCAGTCGCTGATCCAGCTCCATACGCCGGACGCGATGCGCGGCCGCGTCAGCGCGGTCTCGCAGCTCACCATCTCCGCCTCGAACGAACTCGGCGAATTCGAGAGCGGGGTGATGGCCTCGCTGCTCGGCCCGGTCGGCGCAGTGGTGTTCGGCGGCGTCGGTGCTATTGCGATCACGATCGGCTGGGCGCGACTGTTCCCGGAACTTGGGCGCGCCAAAACCTTTGATCCCCCAGAAATTCTCGAGACCGAACCTCAGCACGGAGAAGCCAAGCCATGAAGGCCAACTCGATCCTCGACACGATCGGCAACACGCCGCACGTCCGCCTGTCGAAGCTGTTCCCCGATTCCGAAGTCTGGGTGAAGTCCGAGCGCTCGAACCCCGGCGGTTCGATCAAGGACCGCATCGCGCTCGCGATGATCGAGGCGGCCGAGAAGGACGGCCACCTTCAGCCCGGCGGCACGATCATCGAGCCGACCAGCGGCAACACCGGCATCGGCCTCGCGCTCGTCGCCGCGGTCAAAGGGTACAAGATCGTCCTCGTCATGCCCGAGAGCATGTCGATCGAACGCCGCCGCCTGATGCTCGCATACGGCGCGACCTTCGACCTGACCCCGCGCGAAAAGGGCATGAAGGGCGCGATCGAGCGTGCGAAGGAACTGGTCGAGCAGACGCCCGGTTCGTGGATGCCGCAGCAGTTCGAAAACCCTGCGAACATCGCCGTGCATGTCGCTACGACTGCACAGGAAATCCTCGCCGACTTCCGCGATACGCCGATCGACGTGATCATCACCGGCGTCGGTACGGGCGGTCATATCACCGGCGTCGCCGAGGCGCTGAAGAGGGAATGGCCGTCGCTGAAGGTCTATGCGGTCGAGCCCGCGGCCTCGCCCGTCATCGCCGGTGGCCAGCCAGGGCCTCACCCGATCCAGGGCATCGGTGCGGGCTTCATCCCCGTGAACCTGCACACACAGGCGCTCGACGGCGTAATCGAGGTCGACGCGGGAGTGGCCAAGGATATGGCACGCCGCTCGGCGACCGAAGAGGGCATGCTGGTCGGCATCAGCTCGGGCGCAACGCTCGCAGCTATTCTCCAGAAGCTCCCCGATCTACCTGACAACGTTCGCGTTCTCGGCTTCAACTATGACACCGGCGAGCGCTACCTGTCGGTCCCGGACTTCCTGCCAGAACAGTGAAGACCGATCTTTCCGCGCGCGGCACCAAGGTGCTGCGCGCCACTCTCGTCGGCATTTCCGCGCTGGCGATAGTCGGGCCTGCGCTGGTCGTCGCCAACGCGCCGACGATCGTTCACGTCTCGAAGCGGGTCAAACTCCCGCCCGGCCGGGTCGTGCCGCAAGCCGAAGTGCCCGAGGTCGAGCCCGTCAAGTTCGTCGACCTCAGCCCCGAAGACGCGCGCGCGTTCAACGCGACGGTGCCGTTCTCGACCGATCCCAACCCGGCTGCGCGCCCGTTTCACTTCGCCGGCGGGCCAGAGGACTTGGCGCGCGCGACCGACTGCATGGCGGCGGGCATCCTCTACGAAGCGGGCGACGATACGCTGGGCGAACGTGCGGTGGCGCAGGTCATGCTCAACCGCCTGCGTCATCCGGCCTTTCCGAAGACTGTTTGCGGCGTGGTGTTCGAGGGGCAGGACCGGTCGACCGGCTGCCAGTTCAGCTTCAGCTGCGACGGCGCGCTCACGCGCTGGCACCCGACCGACGACGCCTGGCAGCGCGCGCGCGAAGTCGCTGCGGCATCGCTATCCGGCGCGGTCTTCAAGCCGGTCGGCTACGCCACGCACTACCACACCGATTGGGTCGTGCCGTATTGGCAGTCCAGCCTCGACAAGATCACTGCGGTGAACACGCACCTGTTCTTCCGCTGGTCCGGATGGTGGGGCACGCCCGCAGCATTCGGCCGACACCCTGAAACCGTAGAGCCGGTGATCGCCCAACTCGCCGACCTATCCGATGCGCACAAGACCGGCGCCGTGCTAGCGGAGGTCGATGCGGCCCTGGCGGAGGCGTCGGTCGCGATGGGGTTCGGTGCTGCCGCCGAGACCGTCGCTGCACCTGCGGCCGGCGCCCCGATCGACGGCGATACGCTGTTGGTGACGCTATCCCGCAACCAGGCTGCCGATGAGCTCACCACGCTTGCGGTGCTGGCCTGTGGCGACCGGCCGTTCTGCCGTTACATGGCATGGACGGACGACACGAAGGCGGCGTCATCCCTCCCTCTTAACGCCGCGCAGGCCGCCGCGATGAGCTTCAGCTACCTGCGCGATCGGTCGCACGGCTACGAGAAGTCGCTTTGGAACTGCCGCCAGTTCAAGCGCGCAGATCCTGCGCAGTGTATGCGCGTTCAGGTCACGATGACGGCGGTCCCGCCCCCTGCCCCGGTCGAACCGGTCGCAAAGCCGGTCGCGACGGAAGATCTGAGCGGGATCCGGCGGAAACCGGCCGTTGCACCGACGCCACCTCCCGTACCGACGCCACCTCCCGTGACGAAGCCCCCCGCCAAGCCCTGAACGCTATCCGCGCCGCAGCAGATAGATATCCATGATCCACCCATGCCGCGCGCGCAGTATGGCGCGGCTATCGACGATCTCGGCACCGACACGGTCGAGCGGCCCAGCGATCAGGGCCTGGTTCGGCATGCCGAGATAGGCGCCCCACCAGATCGCGATGCCCTCCGGCGCCAGCGTCTCGAACGCGCATCCGCCGTCGAGCATTACCGCGAGCGTATCGACGCCGCTGGGCCAGCCCCCCGCCCGCAAACGACGCCCGGTCGTGATCAGTACCGGCGCGGCGAGCGTGTTCAGCGGTATCGCATGCGCGGCAGTCAGCACCTGCAGGCTGGTGATGCCCGGCTCGACATGGACACGCATCGCCATGCCCTTCGCGCGCAACCGATCGGCGATCCGCAGCGTGCTGTCGTAGAGCGACGGATCGCCCCACACGAGCAGCCCCAGCGTGCCTCCGTTCGGCAGGTGCAAGGCGATCTCCGCGGTCCAGGCATCGGCGATCGCATCGTGCCAGCGATCGACCGCGTCGAGATACGCGCCGGTCGAATCGCGTTCGGGCAGGTCGAACTCGACGATCCGGGTCGCCCCCACAAGCACATCGGCGCAGATCGTCCGGCGCAGATCGATCAGGTCCGACTTCGCGTCACCCTTGCGTGGCAGCAGGATCAGGTCGGCGGCATTCATCGCGGCGATCGCCGCGCGCGTGAGGTGATCGGGGTTGCCGGTGCCGATGCCGATCAGATGAAGGTCGATCATTCGGCCTCCATGAGCGGGCCGTAGAGGATCAGTGCGGGCTTGCCCGAAAAGCCGTCCTGCAACTGCACGGCGAGCTTCGCGATCGTCGAGCGGCTCAGCATCTGATCGGGATGGCCGACATTCTCCGCCATCAGCGTGGGCGTATCGGGCGACAGGCCGTGCTCGATCAACGACGCCGCCAGCGCGGGGAAGGTGCGCTTCGGCATGAACACCACCGTGGTCGCCTCCGGATCGGCGAGCGCGGCCATGTTGCGTTGCTCCGGAAGGTCGCCGGTGACGTCGTGGCCGGTCACGAACTGGACCCGCCGCGCGCTGAGCCGCCGGGTGAGCGGGATCTGCGCGGCGGCCGCGGCGGCACTGGCGGCGGTGATGCCCGGCACGATCTCGAACGCGATGCCGGCCTCGCGCAGCGCGACGATCTCCTCCTCGAGCCGGCCGAACATGCCCGCATCCCCCGATTTGAGCCGGACGACACGGATGCCGCTCCGCGCATAGTCGACCAGCAACTGCGAGACATGCGCCTGCTTCGGCGACGGACGCCCGGCGCGCTTGCCGACCGCGACCAGTTCCGCACCCGCGCGCGCATGGCCAAGCACCGCCGACGACAGATCGTCGAACAGCACCGCATCCGCCGCCTGCAACCGCGCCACCGCCTTCAGCGTCAGCAATTCAGGATCGCCGGGGCCGGAACCGACGAACGACACGAACCCGGTCATGCCGCAGGCGCGATCATGTGAAAGAACGTGCCGGTGACGCGACCGCGGTACGATCCGGTCTCGGGCACCGCCTCGCCCTGCGCATCGGTAACGTCGGCGAGCGCCGCATCCGGCTGTTCGAGGATCGTCGAGTAGTGAAATTCATGCCCCGCGAGCGAAGCTCCCGACGCGAACCCGCCCATCGGCGACCGCAACGAAGCGCGCCGATAGCCGAGATGCATCTTGCGCTGCGCATAACTCGTGACCAGCCCCAGCAGCCCGGCCATCCGGTGCCGCACCCCGTCCGCGTCGATCAGGCCTTCGCCCAGCGCCATATACCCGCCGCACTCGCCGTGGACCGGTCGCGTGCCGGCATGTTTGACCAATCCGGCGTGAAAATTGCGCGCCTCGGCAAGGCGACCCGCATGGAGTTCGGGATAGCCGCCTGGCAGCCAGACAAGGTCGGCGTCGGCGGCCGGACGTTCGTCGGCCAGCGGCGAGAATGGCAGGATCTCGGCCCCTGCCCTGCGCCAGCCTTCGAGCACGTGCGCATAGGTGAACGAGAACGCCGCGTCCTGCGCGAGCGCGATGCGCTGCGCCGGTGGCCGTATCCAGACCGGATCGCTCGGGCCTTGCACGCCCGCCGTCGCAGCCTCGCGCAGCGCCGCGATATCGACATGCGCGCGCAGGAACGTCGCATATTCGCCGATCCGCACATCGAGATCTGGATGCTCGACCGCCTGCACGAGCCCGAGATGACGTTCGGGCAATTTCAGGTCACCGCGTCTCGGCAACGCGCCGAACACCCGGATTCCGACCGCGTCCATGCCGCTACGGGCAAGGCGTTCGTGCCGCGGGCTCGCGACGCGGTTGAGGATGACGCCGGCGATCGTCACGCTCGGATCGTAGCGGCTGAAGCCCAGCGCAGTGGCGGCGGCGGACTGCGCCTGGCCCGACACGTCGATCACCAGCACGACCGGCCAGCCCATCCGCCGCGCGATGTCGGCGCTGGCGCCGTTGCCAGTCGTGCCCGGCTTCGCGACGCCGTCGAACAGCCCCATCGATCCTTCCGCGAGCGCGAAGTCGGCATCGTCGGCCTTGCCCGCGAGCGTATCGAGCATCGCACCCGGCATCGACCAGCTATCGAGATTGAACGATGCGCGACCGCTGGCGGCGCGGTGAAAGGCGGGGTCGATATAGTCGGGACCGCTCTTGAACGGCTGGACCGCGACGCCGTCGTCGCGGAGTGCGCGGAGCAGGCCGAGCATGACGGTGGTCTTGCCGGTGCCGGAGGCGGGTGCGGCGATCATCAGGCCGGGGGTCATGCAAGGTCTCCAGCAAACTTCGACTCTGCCGATTGCGGTCGGAAAC
The DNA here is from genome assembly GCF_049472435.1 of Sphingomonas sp. 4RDLI-65. Classification (NCBI taxonomy): domain Bacteria; kingdom Pseudomonadati; phylum Pseudomonadota; class Alphaproteobacteria; order Sphingomonadales; family Sphingomonadaceae; genus Sphingomonas; species Sphingomonas sp. 4RDLI-65. The sequence continues at coordinate 224,762 of NZ_JBCEBT010000001.1, forward strand.
GGCGGTCGTATCCCTCGGCGTACAGGCTGCTTTCGGCGAAATCGCGCGCCGCAAGCGCCTGGCCGACCAGGATCAGCGCAGTGCGATCGGGCTTGCCTGCCACCGCATCGGCGATCGTCGCGAGCGTGGCGCGCGCGATCTGCTGGTCCGGCCAGCTCGCGCGCCAGACGATGGCGACCGGGCAATCCGCGCCGTACGCTGGCATCAGGTCGGCGACCACCTGGGCGAGATTATGCACCGACAAATGGATCGCGAGCGTCGCCCCGGTCGCGGCGAACGTGGCGAGGTTTTCGGCTGGCGGCATCGTGCTGGCGCGGCCGGGCGTACGGGTCAGCACCACCGACTGCACGAGTTCGGGCAGCGTCAGCTCGACCTCCAGCGCGGCGGCGGCGGCGGCGAAGGCCGGCACGCCGGGCGTGATCGTGAACGGAATGGCCAGCGCGCGGAGCCGGCGAAGTTGCTCGCCCATCGCCGACCAGATCGACAGGTCGCCGGAATGAAGACGGGCGACGTCCTGCCCGGCCTCGTGCGCGGTCTGGATCTCGGCGATGATTGCGTCGAGCGACAGCGGCGCGGTGTTGACGATCTGCGCGCCGGGCGGACAATGATCGAGCATCGCCGCGGGGATCAGCGAGCCGGCGTACAGGCAGACGGGCGATCCGGCGATCCGGTCGCGGCCCCTGAGCGTCAAGAGATCGGGCGCTCCGGGGCCCGCGCCGATGAAGTGGACGGTCATTGGGCAGGTCCTTCGGTACACGATCGCGCGAGGGCGCAGGTCGCCGTTCGATCGGGCGATATGTGACGCGTCGTCAACAGCCACGCACCAGGGCCGGCAGCGGCAAGCGCCGCGGCTTCGGCGACGCTGCCGGTGGCACGGGCCTTCAGGCTGGCGGGCGATTGCGTCGGCGTTGGCGACGACTGCAGCGCGCTGGGCGATACCGCGATCATCGCTACCCCCAAGGCCTCGGCGAGCGGCGACACCAGCGCGAGCTTGTCGTGCGGCGCGGCGAGCGCGGTGACCGGAGGCTGGCCTTGCTGCGCGCTGGCGAGTGCCGACCGTATCGCGCCCAAATTCGCGCCCGTGCGCCATCCGAAGCCTGCGACGATCACGCGATGACGCTCCACTGCACGACCGGATAGCGCGCGCGCCAGCCGCGGCGATTGCCGATCGAAGTCGCGTCCGACAGTTCGATCCGCAGGAGCGTGCCGCCCTTCAGCCCCTGCCAGCGGATGAGCAGTGCCTCGGATTCGAGCGTGACCGCATTGGCCACCAGGCGCGTGCCGGCGACGAGCTTCGTCCAGACATGATCCAGCAACGCCTCCGAGAGGCCGCCACCTATGAAAACCGCATCGGGCGCGGCATGGCCTTCGAGCACAGCGGGTGCACGACCCTCCACGACCGTCAGACGATCTACCCCCAGCGCGGCCGCATTGGCGCGCGCACGGGCGGCGCGGACCGGGTCCGCCTCGAACGCGATCGCCTGCATCGAGCCGCCGGACAACAGCCATTCGATACCGATCGAACCCGCGCCCGCGCCGATATCCCACAACGTCTCGCCCGGCCTCGGCGCGAGCGCGGACAGGGTCAGCGCGCGGATCGGGCTTTTGGTAATCTGGCCGTCATGTTCGAACCACGTATCGGGCAGACCCGCGGCCTGGGGCATTGCGTCGCCCGTGCCGGCGAACACGATCCCGACCGCCACGGGATGCGCGACATCGTCGAAATCGAACCGCGCCGCCGTCGTTCCGCGGATCCGTTCGCGGGGGCCGCCCAGCGCTTCGAGGACGTGCAGGCGCGAGTCCGCAAAGCCAAGATCGCCGAGATACCGTGCCAACGCCGCAACGGCATCGCCGTCGCGAACCAGCACCACGGCGCGGCGTCCGGTCGCGACATGGCGGCGTAGGCGCGCGAACGCTGCTGCGTGAAGGCCGAGGCACGCGGTGTCCTCGATCGGCCAACCGAGACGTGCGGCGGCAAGGCTGAACGTCGATGGCACCGGATGCGCGATCCACTCGCCCGGGGCGAGATGACGGGTGATACTGGTGCCGCCGCCGAACCAGAACGGATCGCCGGAGACGAGCATGACGACGCGCCGTTCGCGATGATCGAGCAGCCGGGGTATCCCCTGGTCGAACGGGACTGGCCACGGCACGACCTCGCCCGTAAGATCGGGGAGCAGCGCCAGATGCCGGGTCGCACCGGTCACGAGATCGGCGCCGGCGAGCGCCGCTTTTGCCGGCGCGGACAGGCCAGCGATGCCGTCTTCGCCGATCCCCACGATCGTCAGCCAGGGAGTGTCAGCCATGTCGAACATCCTGGTGCTGGGCGGCACGACCGAAGCGAGCGCACTGGCCGTGCTGCTGGCGGCGCGGGGCGGCGATGCCGTCCTGAGCTATGCCGGGCGCGTCGCCAGCCCCAGGGCACAGCCGATCCCGGTGCGGGTGGGCGGCTTCGGCGGCGTCGAAGGGCTGGCCTTGTATCTGGGCGATCACGGCGTGACGCACTTGGTGGACGCGACGCATCCGTTCGCCGCCCGCATGAGTGCGAACGCCGTCCTCGCCGCAGACCGTGCGGGTGTGCGGCATATCGCCCTGACGCGACCGCCCTGGAGCCCCGTCGCGGGCGATCGATGGACGCATGTCGCCGATATCGAGGCGGCCGTAACGGCACTCGCCGGACCATCGCGGCGCGTGATGCTCGCGCTCGGGCGGATGCAAGTCGACGCATTCGCAGCGCAACCGCAGCACGATTATCTGCTGCGGTTCGTCGATGTGCCCGATCATCCGCCCGGGTTGCCGCGCCATCACCTGGTGGTCGATCGCGGGCCGTTCGATCTCGACGGCGATCTGCGGTTGCTGGAAGCGCACGGGATCGAGGTCGTGGTCTGCAAGAATGCGGGCGGCACCGGCGCGCAGGCCAAGCTGGGCGCGGCACGCGCGCTCGGGGTGCCGGTGATCATGATCGACCGGCCGGCCCTGCCCGCTCGGTTGGAGGTGCATGCGGCGGAGGACGTGCTGCATTGGCTCGATCATGGCGCCGACCTGGGCGTGTAGAGGATCGGGCCCGCCGGGCGGTCGATGATTCGGGTGAGGCTGGAGCCGATGATGATCATCGTGCGCATGTCGGCCATCTCAGCGCGGGCTTCGGTGAGCGGGACGATGCGGAGGGTTTCCTCGGGCGTGGAGACGGCGCGGGCGAACAGGACGGGGCGGTCGTCGCGGCAGGTCTCGCGGAGGATTTCGAAGACGCGGATCAGGGCGTCGGGTCGTGCCTTCGATCGGGGGTTGTAGAAGGCGATCGCGAAGTCGGCTTCGGCGGCGAGGCGTACGCGGCGTTCGATCAATAACCACGGCTTGAGATTGTCCGAGAGGTTGATCGCGCAGAAATCATGCCCCAGCGGCGCCCCGGCACGCGCGCTCGCGGCGAGCATCGCGGTGATGCCGGGAAGTACGCGGATATCGAGATCGCGCCATTCTTGCGGGCCGGCTTCGAGTGCCTCGAACACCGCCGCCGCCATCGCGAACACGCCGGGATCGCCGGACGATACGACCACGACGCGGCGTCCTTCCGTCGCGAGTTGCAGCGCGTGCGCGGCGCGATCGAGTTCGACACGGTTGTCGGTCGGGTGAAGCGTCAGGCCTTCGCGTGGGGCGACGCGCGCGACATAGGGGATGTAGCCGATGACGTCGGTCGCTTCGGCGAGCGCAGCCGTGACTTCCGGCGTCACGAGCGCTTCGTTGCCCGGCCCGAGCCCGGCTATGGCGAGCCAGCCGGTCATGGGCGGCGTCCCTGGCCGTGGATCAGCAGAATCGAGAAATACGGCGTGATCGCCTCCGCATCGCAGAGCCTGGTGACGCGCTGATCCGCCATTGTCGCGTACTCAACCAGCCAGGCCTCGTCCTCGCGGCCGGCGGCGGCGACGGCACGGCGGAGCTTGTCGAGGTGGCGGCCGATCTTCATCACCACCAGCGCATCGGTGTCGCGGATCCGGCGAACCAGATCGTCCTCGGGGAGCGTGCCCATCAGCACCGTGAGCACGTCGTCGCCCCACGTGATCGGCGCCCCGCTCGCGGTCCAGGCGCCCGACATGCCGGTGATGCCGGGGACGACCTGAACCGGTGCGATCGTCTGGAGGCGGGTGTAGAGGTGCATGAACGAACCGTAGAAGAACGGGTCGCCTTCGCAGAGTACGACGACGTCTTCACCGGTGTGGGCGAGTGTGGCGAGGTGGTCGATGCAGCCTTCGTAGAATGCCGACAGGCAGTCATTGTAGCGCGGGTCCGATACCGGGATCTCGGTGGTGACGGGGTATTCCATCGGGAACTCGATCACGTCGGCGCGGAGCATGCCGTCGACGATCTTCCGCGCCTGACCGGCGCGTCCCGCCTTGCGGAAATAGGCGACGTGGCGGGCGTTCCGGACAAGGCGGTCCGAGCGGACGCTCATCAGGTCCTGCGCGCCCGGGCCCAAGCCGACGCCGTGGATCGTGCCAAGCGTCATTCGGTACCGCTCGCCAGCGCGTTTATTGCGGCGACGGTGATGGCGCTACCGCCCATCCGGCCTTCGACGACGACGCAGGGAACTGGCTGGTCGGTCCAGAGCGCCGCCTTCGATTCGACCGCGCCGACGAAGCCGACGGGGCAGCCGATGATCGCCGCCGGACGCGGGCAATCGGGGTCCTCGAGCATGTTGAGCAGGTGGAACAGCGCGGTCGGCGCATTGCCGATCGCCACGACTGCACCGGCGAGATGCGGACGCCAGAGTTCGAGTGCGGCCGCCGATCGCGTATTGCCCATCGTTCTCGCGAGCTCGGGCGTTTCGGGGGCGCGGAGCGTGCAGACGATGCGGTTGTCGGCGGGCAATCTGGCGCGGGTGATGCCTTCTGTGACCATGCGGGCGTCGCACAGGATTGGCGCGCCGGCCTGCAAAGCGCGGCGGGCTTCGACGGCGAATGTCGGCGAGAAGCGGAGGTGCTGGGCGAGGCCGACGAGCCCTGCTGCGTGGATCATGCGGACGGCAACCGGCTCTTCCTCGGGCGAGAACCGGGCGAGGTCGGCCTCCGCGCGGATCATGGCGAAGGACTGGCGGTAGATCGCCGCGCCGTCGGTTTCATAGGCGTACGGCATTCAGGCGGCTCCGAAATGAGCGAGGATCTGCGCGGCGTCGAGGCCAGCGCGGGAGGGTGGCGCGCCGGCGCGCGCGTCGAAGGCGAGGTCGTAGCGACCGTCGCGCCCGGTCAGCGTCACGTCGGCGGGGGCGGCGCGGGCGCATCCTTTGGCGCATCCGGAGACGTGGAGCCGGCCGGTAACGTGGGGGGCTAGGTGGCGCGCGAGATCGCGGGTTTCGACGCTGGCCTGCGCGCATGCCGGCGCGCCTACGCAGGCATCTACGCGCAGGATCGGCGCAGATGGGTCGGTGATGAAGTCGGCGGGGTCCGGCTGCACGGGGAGCTTGGCAGCCGTTTCGCAGATCGCGATGTGCCAGGGTGTCAGGCAAATCCCCTCGACGGCAGTTTCAGCTTCGAGGAAGCGGGTCAGTGCCGTCGCCGAGACCCGACCGAATGGCAGGCCGAGCGCGACGCCGAGAGGGTGCCGGCCAGGTTGGAGCCTGTACGCCGATGGCGCGGAGGACGTGATGCCGGCAGCCCAATCGGGGAGAGGCGCATCATGTCGTGCCATGCGACCGCTCGCGGCGCCGCCGGTGTCCGCGAACCATCGAGCAAGCGCTATCAGGCGGTCAACTTCGGTGCCGGGCGACAGCAGCGTGCCGAGCTCGCGACCGTCTGCGCGGAGGATCAACTGACCGGGCGCGGCGCGTTCAATGCGGAAGTCGGCGGGCGCGTCTTGCAGCATCGGCGCGGCGCCGGCGTCGATCGCGAAACCGACCTTGCCGGGAAGATCCGGCAGCTCCGACAATCGGGTGCGCAGCTCTTCGGCAATGCGGTGGGTGTCGTCGCCGGCGCGCCAGTCGGGCGCGACGAGGATGTTGGCGCGCGTCTCTTGGGTCTGGTCCCGGTCGATCAGGCCGAGGTCGAGAAGCGCGTCGATCAGCGGACGCCAGCTTTCCTCGCAGACGCCGCGAATCTGGAGGTTGGCGCGGCTGGTGGCGTCGATCTGGCCGTTGCCGTGCTGCGTCGTGGCTTCGGCAAGGCCCAGAAGTTGCGCGCGGGTCAGGCGACCGAGCGGGGGGCGGACGCGAACGAGCAGGCCGTCGCCGGCCATCATCGGGCGCCATGCGTCGGGGCACCAGCCCTTGACGACGAACCCGGTCATGCCGGCAGGTCCAGCGCTGCGAGGATCGAGTTGCGGCGGGTCGGCCACAGGTCCGCGGCGTGGAGCGCTGCGAACCGCGCCTGCATTGCCGCCAGCGCACCGGGGTTCGCTTCGGCGAGGAAAGCGTGGACGTCGTCGCGGCCGAGCGTCGCGTCGTAATAGAGGTCGATCAGTTCGGGGCGGACCGCGCTGGCCAAGTGCGCGAAGGCGCCGAGGTGATCGAGCGTGGCGGCGATCTCCGCGCCGCCGCGGAAGCCGTGGCGCATCATGCCGTCGACCCAGCGTGGGTTTGCGGCGCGAGCGTGGACGACGCGGGCGATCTCTTCCTTGAGCGGGCGGGCCTTGGCTTGGGTCGGGTCTCGTGCGTCGAGGTGGTAGAGCGTGGCGTTCCCTCCTGCGACCGATTGCGCGGCGGCGAAACCGGCTTCGTGCGCGGCATAGTCCGCGGCGAGGAGCAGGTCGGTTTCGGGCAGGTCCTGGACGTGGACGAAGGCGTCTGCGGCGGCGACGCGGTTGCGAATGCCGGTCGGGTCGAAGCTGTCGTGGCCGTCGTCGAGCGCGTGGCTGGAGGCGGATAGCCACGCTTGGCCAGCTTCCAGTCGAGCCTCTGGCGTGTAGGTTTCGGCGGCGTCGCCCATGCTCAGGCCGTAGCGGCCGGGTTCGGGGCCGTAGACGCGAGCGCTGACGGGCTTGCCGATGAAGGGGTTCCAGTCGGCCGGTTCATCGCGTGCAGCGAGCGCTCGGACGGTCTGGCCGAACATCGTGCAGAGTGTCGGGAAGGCGTCGCGGAACAGGCCGGAGACCCGCAGCGTGATGTCGATACGGGGGCGGTCGAAGTTGGCCAGCGGCAGGATCTCGACGCCCGTCACGCGGTCCGACTGCATGTCCCACACTGGCTCCGCGCCGAGCAGGTGGAGCGCCATCGCGAACTCCTCTCCTGCGGTCCGCATCGTCGCGGAAGCCCATAGGTCGACGACGAGGTTGCGGGGGTAGTCGCCGTGGTCCTGCAAGTGGCGGCGGACGAGTTCGTCGGCGAGCTTTACGCCCTGGGTATGTGCGGCCCGCGAAGGCACTGCGCGCGGATCGGTGGTGTAGAGGTTGCGGCCGGTCGGGAGTACGTCGGCGCGGCCTCGCCACGGGGAGCCGGAGGGGCCAGGTGCGACGCGTTTGCCTTGGAGCGCGGACAGGAGCCCGGCGCGTTCGCCCTCGCCGTGCTCGCCGCAGCCGTAGATGTGGAGGCCGTCGCCATACTGGCTCTCCTTCACATCGCAGACGAAGGTGTCGATGCGGGTGATCGCCTCGGCTTGGGACTGCGCGTCGTCGAGGCCCAGCGTTACCGCGAGGCCGGTGGCGGTGGCTTCGTCGCGGATGTCGCGTTGCAGGCGGTCTCGGCGTGCGGGGTCGAGACCGTCGGCGTTGGAGAATTCGTCGAGCAGTGCTTCGAGACGGCCGAGGCCGGCGCCGGTGCGGGTGCGTTCGAGCGGTGGCGGGACGTGGCCGAGCGTGACCGCGCCGATGCGGCGTTTGGCTTGCGCCGCTTCGCCGGGGTCGTTGACGATGAACGGGTAGATGACGGGCATCGCGCCGGTGAGCGCTTCGGGCCAGCAGGCGTCGGACAGAGCGACCGACTTGCCGGGGAGCCATTCGAGCGTGCCGTGCGCGCCGACATGGATCAGCGCGTCGGTGCCGCGCGTGCGGAGCCACAGGTAGAAGGCGACATAGGCGTGGCAGGGGCAGCGGGAGAGGTCGTGATACTCCTCAGCGCGCTGCTCGGTCCGGCCGCGTTCGGGTTGGAGGGCGACGAGCGCGCCGCCGTGGTCGATCGCGGTGAAGGTGAAGTCTTCGGTCGGGTCGGCCCAGGTTTCCAGGAGATCGCTACGGAGTGCTTCGGGCAAGTGCGCGAGGGCTCTGCGGTACTCGGCAAGCGGCCAGTTTATGCGGGACATCGCAAGATCGCTGGTGTCGGGCATGATCGCGTACCCGGCTTCGGTTAGGTCGGCGAGGATTGCTTGCGTGGAGGCGATCGCGTCCAGGCCGACGGCGTGCGCCATCTGGTATGCCTTGCCTGGGTAGGTTGAGAGGACGATCGCCAGGCGGTGGTCGGCGACGGGTTTGCTGGCGAGTTTCGTCCAGGATTCAATGCGCGCGGCGATGGCGTTGATGCGTGCCGGGTCAGCGCGGTGTTCGCGGCGGGTATATTCTAGGTCGCCGTCTCTGGTCGCGGCTTCCTTGAAGCTGGCGACGCCGACGAAGAGGCGGCCGTCCACTTCGGGAAGGACGACGTGCATGGCGAGGTCGGCGGGCGAGAGGCCGCGGGTGGCGCCGGCCCAAGCTGCGCGGTCGGACGTGGCTAGCGCGATCTGGAAGACGGGGACGTCGGCGCCGTCGAGCGGCGTGGTGTCGGTGGCGCCGCGGGCGGAGAACGCGGTGGCGTTGACGATCGCGGCGGGCTTCAGGGCTGTGACCCAGCGAGATAGCCAGCCGGCTGCGTCGGGGGCTTTGAGCGAGGGCGCGAAGAGGGCGATGACGTCGAAACCTCGCGCGGTCAGTTCGGCGTGGAGCGCTTCGATCGGGTTGAGGTCTGCGGCGGTCAGGTAGGAGCGGTAGAAGACGACCAGCACGCGGGGGCGGTGCGCGTTGAGCGCGAACGCGGCGGGGCACGTTACGCCGTCGTGCGGTTGCCAGCCGCCGACGTCGGCGATCGCGCGGACTCCGCTGACCGGGCCGGCGTAGCAACCGGCGGCCAGCGCGAACTGGGCCAGTGCCGCTTGCGCCGCGACCGCGCCGCCGGTGTCGCAGAGATGCGCCAAGCGGCGCAGCGTCGACAGCGGGATCGTCGAGGCGGCGTCGAGGCGCGTGTCGATGCGGCCGTCTGCTGCGAGGACGGCGAGCGCTATGCCCTTCTCCCACGCGAGGTTCTCAACCTGTTGCAGGCCGTAGCTCCAGTAGGAGCGGCCGCCGATCAGCCGGATCAGGATGCCCTTGGCGCCGGCCAGCGTTTGCTCGACATAGGTGTCGACCGAGAGCGGGTGCTGGAGTGCGGTCAGGTTCGCGAGACGCAGCGACGGGAGGCGGCTTCCGGCCGCATCCGCACGTCTCCAGCCCGCGGCGAACGCGCCGAGGTCGCCGTCGGAGAAGGACAGGACGACGAGATCCGCGGGGGATTGGGCGAGGTCCTGCGGGACCGCGCTTTCCTCCAGCCCGTGGGTCTCGCGGAAGACGACGTGCATCGGGGCTCAGGCGTCCAGCGCGGCCTTGATGCGGGCCTCGTCGATGCGGTCGTGCTCGGCGATGACCACGAGTTGCGTGCGGCGGGGTTCGCCTGCGCGCCAGAGGCGATCATATTGCGTGCGGACGCGCGCGCCGACCGCCTGGACGAGCAGGCGCATCGGCTTGCCAGTGACGGCGGCGTACCCTTTCACGCGGAGGATGTCGGCGCTGCGGGCGAGCGCTTCGATCTTCGCGGTGAGGGCGGCGGGGTCGGCGATCTCGCCCAACTCGACGACGACGCTGTCGAAATCGTCATGCTCGTGATCGTCCTCGCCGTCGTGATGCGAGGGGCGACTGGCGATGTCGTCCTCGGCGGCGGCGTTGAGGCCCAGGATCACGCGGGGATCGATGATGCCGTCGGTGAGGTCGATGACCGGGAGGGGACGTGCGGACTCGGCGGCGATGACGGCGCGCGCCTTGGCGACGCCTTCGGGACCGGCGAGATCGACCTTCGTCAGGAGCACGAGATCGGCGCAGGCGAGCTGGTCCTCGAACACCTCCGACAAAGGCGTCTCGTGATCAACGCTGGGGTCAGCGGCGCGCTGGGCGTCGAGCGCGGCGACGTCTGGGGCGAAACGCCCGGCGGCGACTGCCTCGGCATCGGCGAGCGCGATGACGCCGTCGACGGTGATGCGCGAGCGGATCGCGGGCCAGTCGAACGCCTTGAGCAATGGCTTGGGCAGCGCAAGGCCGGACGTCTCGATCAGGATGTGGTCGGGGCGCGGGTCGAGTGCGAGCAGTGTCTCGACGGTCGGGATGAAGTCGTCGGCGACGGTGCAGCAGATGCAGCCATTGGCGAGTTCGACGACGTTCTCGGCGGGGCAATCGGGGATCGCGCAGCCCTTGAGGATGTCGCCGTCGATGCCGAGCGTGCCGAATTCGTTGACGACGACCGCAAGACGGCGGCCGTTGGCGTTGCGGATCAGGTGGCTGATCAGCGTGGTCTTGCCGGCGCCCAGGAAGCCGGTGACGATGGTGACGGGGACCTTGGCCAGATTGGGCGAACGGTCGGACATTCTACTTCTCCTTCGAGCACACGCACGCGCGACCTTTCGGCCGCACGCGTTCGTCGCTCAGACGGAGAACCGTGCCGCGACCATCCCCTGGATCAAGGCAAGAGCGACCGTTACGCTGGCAGGTCTCCTGGCTCGCGGGTCGAGGCTCGACGTACGCCTTCCCAGGTTTGCACCCAGTGGCTGCCCTCCGAAACGAAGGACGTGTGCGTCTCGCTCACCGCTTACAGTTGCAGGGACAGCCGCGGCATTGCGAGGAAGCCTCCCGCACCGCATTCCCATTCAAGCCCTTTCGGGCACCGGCGCGATCTGTGAGGTTCGGTACAACCGAGCCTCGGGGGTGGGTTAGAGGACTTTCCGGCACGCCGCCAGCTATCCGTGCACGACTTCGATCTCGTCGAAGCGTTTCCAGCGGTAGATCGCGAAGCTCAGCACCCAGCAGAGGACGAACAGGCCGATGATCGCGAAGCCGAGGCCGTTGAAGTTCTCGCCGAGTGTCGACGCGGCGTCCCAGATGCCGCCGGTCAGGCCCAGCTTTGCGCCAAGCAGCGCGAGCGTCTCGATGCCGCCGATAGCGATCGCGACGATGGCGGAGATCAGCGTGATGGTGATGTTGTAGTAGAGCTTGCGGATCGGCTTCACGAACGCCCATTCGTACGCGCCGAGCATGACGACGCCGTCTGCCGTGTCGACCAGCGCCATGCCGGTCGCGAACAGCACCGGGAGCACGAGCACGACGCCGATCGAGAGACCGTCGGCAGCCTGGCTCGCGGAGAGGCCGAGGATCGCGACTTCGGTCGCGGTGTCGAACCCCAACCCGAACAGGAAGCCGAGCGGCGCCATGTGCCAGCTGCGCGTGACGAGCCGGAACATCGGGCGGAACAGCCGGGCAAGGAGCCCGCGGTTGCCGAGCAGCAGGTCGAGATCCTCCTCGACATAGGTCCCACCGCCGCGGACATGGCCGAAGGTGCGCCAGACCGAGCGGAAGATGATCAGGTTCATCGCCGCGATCGTGAACAGGAACACGGCCGAGATGACGGTCGCGATCACGCCGCCGACCTGCTTGAACGCCTCGAACTGCGACAATGCGCTGGCGGTCAGCGCGATCGCGACCGCCGCGATCAGCACGATCCCCGAATGGCCGATCGCGAACCAGAAGCCGACCGCGATCGGGCGCTGGCCGTCCTGCATGAGCTTGCGCGTCACGTTGTCGATCGCGGCGATGTGGTCCGCGTCGACTGCGTGGCGCAGGCCCAGCCCCCAAGCGAGCAGCGCGGTGCCCAGCATCAGCGGTTGCGCGTGGAACAGCGAGAACGCCCAGCCCCAGGCGGCGATATTGGCCGCGACCAGGCCTGCGAACAGCCAGCCGATGCGCTTGCGGGTCGAAACCCCCACCGGTCTTTCACGTGTTGTAGTCGTCATGCACAAACCCCGCAGCGTCCGACGAGGACCGGGGCCTGCCGCGAACGGCCGGGACATACGACGACCGGACGCCATGAGCGGCCGACGCACGACGCCGATGCGGCCCCCGCCACATGGTCGTCGCTCAGCCAGTGTCACGCAGGCGGCGTTCACCGTGCCTCGGCCACCCCCTGGACCGGGACAAGAGCGACCAGACGCCGGCAGGTCTCCTGGCTCACGGGTCGTTGCTCGATGCACGCCTTCCCAGGCTTTGCGGCCCAGTGGCTGCCCTCGCGGAGAGGGCTCGTGCGTCTCGCTCGCCGCTTACAGTTGCAGGGACAGCCGCGGCATAGGACGGCGAACCGTCCGCACCGCATTCCCAATCAAGCCCTTCCGGGCACCGACGCGATCACGGGAAACGGCTGGAAGCCGCATCCTGCGCGATCGGTACCCTGCTTTCGGTCGCGTGCCAACGGGCGTGCTATTTCGCGATGCCGAGTTGTTGCAGCATGAACGCCTGCCATTCCGAATTCTGACGATAGCGCTCGAAGCGCCCCGACTTGCCGCCATGGCCCGCCTCCATGTTGACGCGGAACAGCAGCGGGTTGGTGTCGGTCTTCAGTTCGCGGAGCTTGGCGACCCACTTGGTCGGTTCGTAATATTGCACCTGGCTGTCCCATAGCCCGGTGCCGACATACAGCGCCGGATACGCCTTCGCCTCGACGTTGTCGTATGGCGAATAGCTCAGCATGTAATCGTAGGACGCCTTCTGCGCGGGATTGCCCCATTCGTCGTACTCGAAGGTCGTCAGCGGGATCGACGCGTCGAGCATCGTCGTAACCACGTCGACGAACGGCACCTGCGCGATGATGAGCTTGTAGTCGGCCGGCGCCATGTTCGCGACGCCGCCCATCAGCAGCCCGCCCGCGCTGCCGCCCATCGCCGCGACGCGGTCCTTGGCGGCGTATTTCTGCGCGACGAGATAGCGGGTGACGTCGATGAAGTCGGTGAAGCTGTTCTTCTTGTTGAGCAGATGCCCGTCGTCATACCAGCCGCGCCCCATCTCCTGCCCGCCGCGGATATGCGCGATCGCATAGACCATTCCGCGGTCGAGCAGGCCGATCCGGCCGGGATCGACGGCGGGGTCGCTCGAAATGCCGTAGCTGCCATAGGCGTATTGGAAGAGCGGCGCGGTGCCGTCGCGCTTGGTGCCCTTGGCGTAGACCAGCGACACGGGAATCCGCGTGCCGTCTCTCGCGGGTGCCCAGACCCGTTCTGTTACGTATTTCGCGGGGTCGTAGCCCGGCACTGGCGCAACCTTCAATACACGGCGCTCGCCGGTCTTCGCGTTGACCTCATACGTGGTGGTAGGCGTGACGAGCGAGCCGTAGGTGTAGCGGACCCACGGCGTCGCAGTCTCCTCGTTGACGTCGAGCGACATGCGATAGGCGGGTTCGTCAGCGGTCACCGCGGTCGACTTGCCCGCATCGCTCAGCACCCGGATCATCCGGTTGCCGCCCTCGCGCTGGTCGATCGCAACGAACCCGTCGAACGGCTTGAACCCCTCGATGAAGACGGTGTCGCTGGCCGGCGTCAGGTCGCGCCACGCCGCAATGCCCTTGGCCAGATCGGCGTCGGCGACGGTGACGAGCTTGTAGTTCTTCGCGTCCTTGTTGGTGCGGATGATCCACCGATTGCCGATATGATCCGCGCTATAACGGAACTCGCGCGCCCGCGGTGCGACGATCGTGAAGCTGGTCGGTGCCACGGCGGGTGCGCAGCGTTGCTCGTCGCTGACCGTGCTACTCACGCCGATGCAGACGAACTTGTCGTCGGCGGTGCGTGAGACCTCCATCGAATAGGTGTCGTCCTTCTCCTCGTACAACAGCCGATCGCTCGCCACGGGCGTACCGAGGACATGCGCCTTCACGCGGTACCCCCGCAGCGTGACCGGGTCCTTCTCGACATAGAGCACCGTCTTGTTGTCGTCGGCCCAGACGACGTTGGGCTCGATGTTCGACACGGTGTCAGCGATCGTCGCGCCGGTCGCGAGGTCCTTCACCTTGAGCACATATTGGCGCCGCCCGACGGTATCCTCGGCCCAGGCGACGCGGGCGTTGTCGGGGCTCACCGCCCAGTCGCTCAGCGCGAAGAAGCTGTGGCCCTTCGCCATCGCCGGTTCGTCGAACAGCGTTTCGGCAGGCGCGGTGCGGCTGCCCTTGCGGCGTTCCAGGATCGGGTAATCCGCGCCGGTCTGGAACCGCGAGCCGTAATAATAGCCGTCCTTCGCATACGGGACCGAGCTGTCGTCCTGCTTGATATGCGAGACGGTCTCTTCGTACAGCTTGGCCTGGAGCGGCTTCAGCGAGGCAAGTTGCGCATCGGCATAGGCGTTCTCCGCGGCGAGATAGGCAAGCATCTCGGGGTTCTTCCGCGTATCGTCGCGCAGCCAGTAATAATCGTCCTCGCGCGCGCCGTTGGGCGACGTCACCTGGAACGGCTTCTTCGCCACGCGCGGAGGCTGGACCTGCGCGACAGCCGCCGTCGAGACCAGCGCCACGCCGGCCAGCATCATATACCGTATCGTCATCGTGCTGCTCCCTGTGTTTCTGCCGCCATTGCTGTGGCCGGCTTCCGGTATCGATCGAACCAGGCGATGATCGCCGACGCCTTTGCCGCCGATTGCGACGGGCGTGCGGCGAGGCCACCGTGGCTTGCGCCCGGCACCTTCACCAGCGCGGTCGGCACGCCGCGAATCTGGAGCGCTGCATAATATTGCTCGGATTCGCTCACCGGCGTCCGGTAATCGTCGCCACCGACCACCACCAGGGTCGGCGTCTTGACGTTGCCGACGATGCTCAGCGGCGAGCGATTCCAATAGCTCATCGGATCCTCCCACGGCAGCTTGGTGAACCAATAGCGCGAGGTGAACAGCGTGTTGTCCATCGTCAGCGCCTCGCTGATCCAGTTGATCACCGGCTTCTGCGTCGCGGCGGCCTTGAACCGGTCGGTCTTGCCGATGATCCACGCGGTCAGCAGCCCGCCACCCGATCCGCCGGTCACGAACAGATTGTCGGGATCGGCCGTGCCCTCCGCGATCGCCGCGTCGACCGAGGCGATCAGGTCGTCGTAATCCGCGGCGGGATAGGTCTTGTCGATCAGGTTGGCGAACTCGGCTCCATAGGAGGTCGAGCCCCGCGGGTTAGTCCAGAGCACCGCATAGCCGGCCGCAGCGTAGAGCTGCATGTCGGTCGCGAAGCCGGGGCCGTAGGCGGCGTTGGGTCCGCCGTGGATCTCGAGGATCAGCGGCACGCGCTGCCCCGCGACGCGTCCCGGCGGGGTGGCGAGCCATGCGTCGATCGGGCGACCATCGGGCGCGGTCACCGCGATCTTGCGCACCTGTGCGAGCGCCTTCGATCCGGCCAGCACCGCGTTGAGCGTCGTCAGACGGCGCGGCTTGCCACCTGCCAGCACCCAGACGTCGGCAGGTGCGCTCGCATCACCACCGGTATAGGCGATCGTGCCGCCCTTCGAGACCGAGAACTCGCCGCCGGTATAGGGCCGATCGAGCCCGCCGCCCGCGACATTGTCGATCAACGGCGTGACGCGGCCATCGACACCGACGCGCGCAACGCGGCGCTGGCCGCGGTCGTCGTAGCTCGCATACAGGCTGCGGCCGTCGGCGGACCACACCGCGTCCTCGATCGCACGGTCGAGCGTGGCGGTCAGCGAGCGCGGCGAGGCGGCGTCGCGGTCGCCGACATAGAGCTGCGTGTTCTCATAGCTGCGGCGCTTGTCGTCGAAGCCGAGCCACGCGATTTTCGACCCATCCGGCGACACGCGCGGCTGGGCATCGGGACCGTCGCGCGTCGTGAGGGTTCGCATCGTGCCGCTCGCCGCATCGACCGCGATCACGTCAGAATTCATCACCTGGCGATCGGCGGCGGGGCCACGGATCGCGGCGAAGACGATGCTGCGGCCATCGGGCGTCCACGACAACGGACCGCCATCGTCGAACTTCCCATATGTGAGCTGCCGGGCCGCGCCCCCGTCGGCACCGACCACGAACAGATGGTCGTAGCCCGGCTTCACATAGCCCGGCCCGTCGTTGCGGTAATTGACCCTATCGATGATCGTCAGCGGCTCAGCCCATTTCGCGCCCTCGGGCTTGGGTGGCTGCGTGCCGAGCTTGGTCCCCTCGCCCGCCACCGTCGCGATATAGGCGAGCTTGGTCCCGTCCGGCGACCAGGCGAGCGCCTGCGGATCACCGGGGAAACTCGTCACGCGCGCACTCTGCGCACCGCCGATCCAGCGGACGAACAACTGCGATCCCTCGCCGTCGCGCGCGGCATAGGCGATCCGCGCACCATCGGGCGACCAGCGCGGGCTGCTGCCATCGGTGGCGAACGGCGTCTGCCGACCGCTCGCGACGTCGATCAGCCAGAGCGACGACTGCATCTTGTCGGTCATCACGTCGCCGGTGCGGCGGACATAGACGATCGTCTTGCCGTCCGGGCTGATCTGCGGATCGGCGGCGATCGTCAGGCCGAACAGGTCGCTCCCGGTGAAGCTGCGCGTCGAGCCGTCGGGTACGGGAGCAACCGGCTGTTGCTGGGCAAAGGCCGGCGTCGCCGCGAGCAGGAGGAGAGCAAGGGTCAAGCGCAACGAACGGCTCCTTCGAATGAACCGCGGCACGATGACACATTATCACGTGGAGGCAAGCGGCACGAACGTCACCGGCAAACCATCCTTTGGGCGCGGGATCGGGAACACCTGCCAAGCATCACCGCTGCCCGCCGCCGCCTCGATCCGGTAGCGCGTAAGCAGATGCGCGATCAGCAGCCGCATCTGCATCGTCGCGAAATGCAGCCCAATGCACATGTGCGCGCCGCCGCCGAACGGCACCCACGCGAACCGGTGGCGCCCCTTCGACGCTTCGGGCGTGAAGCGCAGCGGGTCGAACCGCTCGGGATCGGGCCAGTATTCCGCCATCCGGTGCGTGTAGGTGATCGCCGTCCCGACGCTCGTCCCCGCCGGAATGTCATACCCCCCAAAGCTGAAATCCTTCAGTGCGCGGCGCGGGATCGACGGGACCGGCGGCATCATCCTGAGCGATTCCTTGAACGCATATTCTGTGAGGATCAGGCGATCGAGCTGTTCGGTCAGCGGCAGCGCCGTATCCAGCGCGGCGACTTCCTCGCGCAACCGCTCCTGCCAGTCCGGATTGCGCGCGAGCAGCATGACGAGGCTCGTCGCGGACGACGTGATCGTGTCGTGCGCCGCCATCATCAGGAAATTCATGTGGTCGGCGATCGCCAGCGCGCTCAACGGCGCGCCGTCGTCATCGGTCGCGCGGCAGAATTGCGAGAAGAAATCCTGGCCGTCGCCGGTCCGGCGCGCGGGGATCTCGCGCTCGAAGAAGTCGACCAGATAGGCGCGGGCCTTCACCCCCTTGCGCATCTGCGTGCCGGGCCAGGGTTTGCGGATCGGCGACACGCTCGCCTGCACCTCGTCGACGAACGCCTGGTTGATCCGGTCCGCCTCCGCGCCGAGCGGCACGCCCAGGAAACTGGTCGCGGCGAGATCGAGGGTGAGCTTTTTCACCACGTCGTAGAAGCGTAGCGTCTGCCCGGCCCAGCCACCGATCGCCGCTTCGATCCCGGTATCGAGTTCGGTCGCGTAATGCCGCATCGGCTCGGGCTTGAAGGCCACCGACAGCGTTTTTCGATCAGCGCGATGTTTGTCGAAATCCATCAGCATCAGCCCGCGCGGGAACAGCAGGTTGAGTACCGGCCCCCAGCCCTGTTCGGACGAGAAGATCTTGTCGCGGTCGAACAGCACGAGCTCGTTCGCGTCGGGACCGAGCAGGTTGACGCCGGTGCCGCCGAGCGCACGATTGCGATACACCGGGCCGTACCGCGCCGCCATATCTTCCGAGAACGCGATCGGATCGGCGAGCAACTTGAACGTGTTGCCGACGAACGGCAGGCCGTAATTGCCGGGGATATGATCGAGCGCACCTTTACGCTGACGCGGGAGCCAGTGCGCGCTGGCGTTCTGCAACATGGCGTGGCTCATCGACGGATCCTCAGCGACATGCCGGCTTGGCAAGCCTCGAATACCGGCATAACTAATGTTCTGCAACCGGGGCGCGGATCCCGGGGCTTTGACAGGAGAGATGCATGGACCTCGCAAACAGTGCTGCCGTGGTGACCGGCGGCGCGTCGGGATTGGGCGCGGCGACCGCGCGCGCGCTGGCCGCCAAGGGCGCGAAGGTGGCGATCTTCGACCTCCAGGCGGACAAGGGCGAAGCGCTCGCAGCGGAAATCGGCGGGGTGTTCTGCAAGGTCGACGTTACTTCCGACGACAGCGTCGATGCGGGGTTCGCGGCGGCGCGCGCGGCGCACGGCCAAGAGCGGATCCTGGTCAATTGCGCGGGGACCGGCAATGCGGCGAAGACCGCGGGGCGATCGAAGCAGGACGGCTCGATCAAGCATTTCCCGCTCGATGCGTTCGACCGGATCATCCAGATCAATCTAGTCGGCACGTTCCGCTGCCTCGCCAAGTCGGCCGCGGGGATGCTGACGCTGGAACCCGGCGAGGACGGCGAGCGTGGCGCGATCGTGAATACGGCGAGCGCGGCGGCGGAGGACGGCCAGATGGGGCAAGCCGCCTACTCTGCATCAAAGGCCGGCGTGGTCGGCATGACCCTGCCGATCGCGCGCGACCTTATGAGCGAGGGGATCCGGGTGAACACGATCCTGCCGGGAATCTTCGACACGCCGCTGCTGGCCGCCGCGCCGCAACCGGTCCGCGATGCACTGGCGGCGTCGGTGCCGTTTCCCAAGCGCCTAGGGCGGCCGGAGGAGTTCGCGGCGCTGGCGCTGACGATGATCGAGTGCGGGTATTTCAATGGGGAGGACGTGCGGCTGGATGGCGCGATCCGTATGGCGCCTCGGTGATGTAGGCCGTCGTCACCCTTCCCACGGCGATGAGTGAGGATGGGGCCCGCTAGGTGGTCAAGTTCGTATCCTCCCCCGCCAGGGGGAGGTGGCTGGCGCTTGCCAGACGGAGGGGGAGGAAAGGGTAACCAAGGTTCTGTGTCCTCCCCCTCCATCACCTTCGCCGCCACCTCCCCCTTGCGGGGGAGGATCGTTTAACGGCCCCCTTCAGGCTGCCCGGTACCAACCTCCACCCCGGCGAAGGCCGGGGCCCAATTGGGGGACGTCGGTAACTGAGGGCAACGCTTCGTTACTGCGGCCTTTCCAATTGGGCCCCGGCCTTCGCCGGGGTGGTGCCTCGTAGTCGGAGTGGTGCTTGGTAGCGAGCCTCAAGCCGCCCGCGCCAACTGCCGGCCCTTGATCATGTCCGCAGCCTTCTCCGCAATCATGATCGTCGGGGCGTTGGTGTTCGAGCCGATCAGCGTTGGCATCACCGACGCATCCACCACCCGCAAGCCCTGCAACCCGCGCACCGCCAAAGTCGCATCGACCACCGCCAGCTTATCGTCCGATGTGCCCATTTTGCACGTCCCCACTGGGTGATAGATCGTCTCCGCCGTCCGCCTTACCCAGGCGTCGATTTCGTCGTCGGTCCGCACGTCTTCGCCCGGCGACAATTCCCCCGCCCGGTACGGATCGAGCGCCGCCTGCCGCGCGACATCGCGTCCGATCCCGACGCACGCCCGCATCACCCGCCGATCCTCCGCGGTCGCCAGATAGTTCGCGACGATCACCGGATCGGCAAACGGATCGGCCGAGCGCAGCCCGATCCGCCCGCGACTCTCCGGCCGCAACTGACACAGATGCAGCGTGAAGCCATCCTCGGTCGCCTTTACCTTGCCGTGATCCTGCATGATCGCGAGCACCGCGTGGATTTGCACGTCGGGCCGCGACAGCCCTTCGCGCGACGCCACGAACGCGCCGGCCTCGAGGAATTGCTGCCGCCCCGCCCCCTTGCCGCGCAACAGGTAGTTTAGCCCGACGCCAATCATCCCGACGCCCTTGGTCATCGCATAGCCAGTCCGCAGCCCACGCGATTTCCAGTTCATCACGACGTCGAGATGATCCTGCAGATTCTCCCCGACGCCGGGCAGCGCATGCACCACGCCGACCCCCGCTGCGGTCAGCCGATCCGGATCGCCGATCCCCGACAGTTGGAGGATCTGCGGCGACTGCACCGCCCCCGCGCACAACAGCACTTCGCGCGCCGCGGTCACCGACTCCGCCCGCGCGCCCTTGTCGAGCACATAGTCGACACCGACCGCCCGCCCCTTGTCGATCCGGATCCGCGTCGTCCGCGCGCCCGTCACGCAGGTCAGGTTACGCCGCGACAACACCGGCCGCAGATACGCCGCCGCCGTGCTCCACCGCTTCCCGTCCGCCACCGTCAGATCGTAGCGGCCGAAGCCCTCCTGGCTCGCGCCGTTAAAATCCTCGGTAACCGGGTACCCGGCCTGCCGTCCCGCCTCGACCAGCGCGTCATAGAACGGGCTGTCGGACTCGCCGCCCGAGATCGTCAGCGGACCGCCGCCCCCATGCAAGGGGCACTCGCCGCGATGATGCCCTTCGAGCCGCTTGAAATACGGCAGCACGTCATCGAACGACCAGCCGGGCAGCCCCATCTGTCGCCACTCGTCGTAATCCTGCGGATGCCCCCGCGTGTAGATCATGCCGTTGATCGACGAACTGCCGCCCAGCCCCTTGCCGCGCGGCCACCACAGCCGGCGGTTGTCGAGATGCGGCTCGGGCTCGGTCGAAAAGCCCCAGTTGCTCGCGTTCTTGCTCTTAATGAGTTCGCCGACCCCTGCGGGCATCCGCACCAGAACGCCGTCGTTGCGCCCACCCGCCTCAAGCAGCAGCACCGACACATCGTGGTCCTCGGTCAGCCGCGCGGCGAGCACACAGCCGGCCGAGCCCGCGCCGATAATTACGTAGTCATACGTCTGCATGCCCGCATCCTCTTGTTCACGCTCCGCTTTTTACAGAGTCGCGGTTTCAGGCTAGCGCTCGCATAGCAGCGTTAGCAACCCGGTTCGCAATATCCCGCGATCTAGACCCTCGACCGGATGCACTTCGCTCAACCCCACCGCGAGCAGCGCGTAGCCACGAATACCCGCCTCTACGGAATCGAACCCGTGCGCGGTCAGCTGCTCCACCAGGAACGCCATCACCTTGTCGTCATGCTCGCGGATCGCCGCCGCCGCGCGCGCGTCGCTCTTCGCCCAGGCGCGCATCGCGAGCGCCAATTGGGACATGTCGTGATCGCGGACATGCTCGGCGAACGCGCGGATCCGCTCGACCGGCGCAAGGTCCGAGGCGGCCAGCGACGCGAGCAACGGATCGATCTGCGCCTCCGCGAAATACGATGCGAGCGCGGCATGATAGCCGTCGAAATCCTTGAAATGATGATAGAAGCTGCCGGTCGACGCCCCCGCTGCCTGTGCGAGGCTGCGGAGTTTCAGCGCACGCAAGCCCCCGCTCTTGAGCAAGGCCTGCCCGATCTCCAGCCAGTCGCGTGGCGCCAGGTCCGCGCGGGGTGCCACGTCGTTTTCAACCGATACCGTGCTTGACAAGCCACTCTCCATAACGAATGTTACGTCGGAACGAAGCCGGACGCAATCCGGCATCAGGCACCACGACCGCACTATAGCGGCGGGTGTAACAGGAGAGTGATTTTGGCCGAGGCATTGATCATCGACGCCGTCCGTACCCCGCGCGGGATCGGCAAGACGGGCAAGGGCGCGCTTGCGCACATGCACCCCCAACATCTCGCCGCGACCGTCCTGAAGGCGATTGCCGAGCGAAACAAGCTGGATACCGCCGATGTCGACGACATCATCTGGTCGACCTCGACTCAGCGTGGCGAACAGAGCGGCGATCTCGGGCGGATGGCGGCGCTCGACGCGGGCTATGACGTCAAGGCGAGCGGGACGACGCTCGATCGGTTCTGCGGCGGCGGGATCACGGCGGTGAACTTCGCCGCGGCGCAGATCATGAGCGGGATGGAGGACCTCGTCATCGCCGGCGGCACCGAGATGATGTCGCTGACCACCACGATGATGCAGGACGACATGGCGGCGGGCAAGCGACCGCTCGGGATCGGCTCGGGCAACGCCAGGCTCGACGCCGCGCATCCGCAATCGAACCAGGGCATCTGCGCCGACGCGATCGCCAGCATCGAGGGGATCGACCGCGAAACGCTCGAAGCGCTCGGGCTCGAGAGCCAGCGGCGTGCCGCGGTGGCGATCGCCGAAGGCCGCTTCGATCGCAGCCTCGTCGCCGTCACCGACGATACCGGTGCGCTGGTGCTCGAGAAGGACGAATATCCGCGGCCCGATACGACTGCCGAAGGCCTCGCCGCGTTGCGCCCCTCGTTCGCCGGGATCGCCGACATTCCGCTCGACGAAAAGGGCACGACGTATCGCAAGCAGATCAACCGGCGTTATCCCGACGTCGATATCAAGCACGTCCATCACGCCGGCAATTCGTCCGGCGTGGTCGACGGCGCCGCGGCCGTGCTGCTCGCCAGCGCCGACTATGCCGCCAAGCACGGCCTGAAGCCGCGCGCACGGATCGTAGCGATGGCGAACATGGGAGACGACCCGACGCTGATGCTCAACGCCCCCGTCCCCGCCGCGCGAAAAGTGCTCGCGAAGGCGGGGCTGACGGTCGACGACATCGATCTGTGGGAGATCAACGAGGCGTTCGCGGTGGTCGCCGAGAAGTTCATTCGCGACCTGAAGCTCGACCGCGACAAGGTGAACGTCAACGGCGGTTCGATCGCGCTCG
Source organism: Sphingomonas sp. 4RDLI-65 (assembly GCF_049472435.1). Classification (NCBI taxonomy): domain Bacteria; kingdom Pseudomonadati; phylum Pseudomonadota; class Alphaproteobacteria; order Sphingomonadales; family Sphingomonadaceae; genus Sphingomonas; species Sphingomonas sp. 4RDLI-65. The sequence continues at coordinate 247,509 of NZ_JBCEBT010000001.1, forward strand.
GCCATCCGATCGGCGCGACCGGCGCGATCCTGATCGGGACAATCTTGGACGAACTCGAACGGCGCGACCTGAAGCGCGGGCTCGTGACGATGTGCGCGGGCGGCGGGATGGCGCCGGCGATCATTATCGAGCGCGTCTGATGCACCCCGTCGCGCACGCGCTGACGACGCCCGACAAACCCGCCTACATCATGGCGGCGACGGGCGAGACGGTGACGTATCGCGACCTGGATGTGAGGGCGAACCAGGGCGCGCATCTGTTGCGCTCGCTCGGGCTGAAGCGCGGCGACGGCATCGCGGTGCTGATGGACAATTCGCCGCGCTATCTGGAGGTGATGTGGGCGGCCGAGCGTACCGGGGTGTATTGCACCTGCCTGTCGTCGAAACTGACCGCGAGCGAGGCGGCGTACATCATCCGCGACGGCGATTGCCGTGTGCTGATCGCAAGCAAGGGGTGTGCTGAGGTGGCGGCGGCGCTGGCACCGATGCTCGACGACGTGGCGCGCTACATGGTCGACGACACGATCGAGGGTTACGACTCTTATGAAGCCGCACGCGATGCGATGCCCGCCACGCCCATCGCCGACCCCTCGCCCGGCGGCATCCTGCTCTATTCGTCGGGCACCACCGGCAAGCCCAAGGGCGTCAAGCACGCACTGTCGGACGAGCCGTTCGGCACCAACGTCTCGCCGCTCGTGATGCTCGGCAAGGGGCTGTACGGGTTCACGCCCGAGATGGTCTATCTCTCGCCCGCGCCCCTCTATCACGCCGCGCCGCTGCGCTGGTCGATGGCGGTGCATCAGGTCGGCGGCACCGTTGTCGTGATGGAGCATTTCGACCCGGAAGCCGCGCTCGCCGCGATCGAACGGTTCCACGTCACGCACGCGCAATGGGTGCCGACGCACTTCATCCGCCTGCTCAAACTCCCGCCAGACGTCCGCGCGAGCTACGATGTGTCGTCGTTGAAGGCGGTATGGCACGCCGCGGCCCCCTGCCCGCTCCCGGTCAAGCAGGCGATGATCGACTGGTGGGGGCCGATCATCGGCGAATATTACGCCGGCACCGAAGGCAACGGCTTCTGCGCGATCTCCAGCGCGGAATGGCTGACGCACAATGGCTCGGTCGGCCGCAACCTGACCGCGCAGACGAAGATCTGCGACGAGGACGGCAACGCCCTCCCTCCACGCGCGGAGGGCGACGTGTATTTCGCGGGCGGCGGCGCGTTCGAATATCACAACGATCCCGCCAAGACCGCGGAGGCCGCCAACGCACATGGCTGGACGACGCTTGGCGATGTCGGCTGGCTCGACGAGGAGGGCTATCTCTACCTCACCGACCGCAAGAGCTTCATGATCATCTCGGGCGGCGTGAACATTTATCCGGCCGAGATCGAGAATCTGCTCGTCACCCACCCCAAGGTCGCCGACGTCGCGGTGATCGGCGCGCCGGACGACGAGATGGGCGAGCAGGTGGTGGCAATAATCTGCCCCGCCGACCCGTCCGAGGACCGCGTGCAACTCGCCGCCGAGCTCAGCGCCTTCGCCCGCGCGAACCTCAGCCATGTGAAAGCGCCACGCCGGATCGACTTCCGCGACACGCTGCCGCGGCACGAAACGGGGAAGCTCTACAAGCGCCTGCTCCGCGACGAATATTGGGCGCAAGCCAAGGAGTCCGCATGAACTTCGATTATTCCGACGACCAGAAATTCCTCAAGGACGAAGCGCGCAAGTTCCTGGCAGCGCATTGCGGCAGCGACCGGGTCCGAACGGTGCTCGACGATCCCGCCAAAGCGTATGATGCAGACCTCTGGAAAGCGGTCGGCGCACAGGGTTGGCTCGGCGCAGCGATCCCTGAGGAGTTCGGCGGACTTGGGCTCGGCCATATCGAACTCTGCGCGGTCGCCGAGGAACTGGGCCGAGCCTGCGCCCCGATCCCGTTCGCCTCGACCGTTTATTTCGTCGCCGAAGCCTTGATGCTCTACGGCAGCGACACCCAGAAAGTCCGATGGCTGCCACGGATCGCGGCGGGTGACGTCATCGGCGCATTCGCAACGTCGGAAGGCGCCGGCCCGGTCACCGCGCGCTCGATCCGCACCACCGTCTCCGGCGGCAAGCTCACCGGGGAGAAGATCCCCGTCACCGACGGCGACGTCGCCGACCTGATCGTTGTCCTAGCCCGCGACGGCCTCTACCTCGTCGAGAAAGGCGCAGGCGTCACCGCGGAGGTCCTCGAAACGCTCGACCCGACCCGCAGCGCCGCCCGCCTCACCTTCACCGACGCGCCCTGCGAAAAACTCGGCAGCGACGATGGCATCGCCGCGATGCAAGCGGTGTTCGACCGCGCCGCCGTGCTCCTCGCGTTCGAACAACTCGGCGGCGCGGATCGCTGTCTCGACATGGCGAAGGGCTACGCGCTCGATCGCTACGCGTTCGGACGCCAGATCGGCGGCTACCAGGCGATCAAGCACAAGCTTGCCGACATGTACGTGAAGAACGAACTCGCGCGCTCGAACGCCTATTACGGCGCGTGGGCGCTGAACGCGGGCGCCGCCGAACTGCCGCTCGCCGCCGCCACCGCGCGCGTCGCCGCCTCCGACGCCTACTGGTTCGCGTCGAAGGAGAATATCCAGACGCACGGCGGGATGGGCTTCACCTGGGAGTCCGACTGCCACCTCTATTACCGCCGCTCGCGCCAGCTCGCGCTCGTCGCCGGCGCCCCCGCTGCGTGGCGCGAACGCCTCGTCGGCCAACTCGAAATGCGCAACGCCGCCTGAAAGGACGAGCATGGACTTCAAAGACAGCGACGCCGAAGCCACGTATCGCGCTGCCGCACGGGCGTGGCTCGACGCCAACATCGCCGAGCACGACGCCGGCCATTACCCCGACGACATGACCAAGGCGAAGGCGTGGCAAGCGCGCAAGGCGGCGGGCGGCTATGCGTGCATCACCTGGCCGCAGGAATGGGGTGGCGGCGGCGGCACACCGATCGAAAGCGTGATCTTCGGCCAGGAGGAAGCGCGCCACGCGGTCGACGGCAGCTATTTCACGATCGGGCTCGGCATGTGCGTACCGACCGTGATGGCCTATGCCGACGACGCGACCAAGCGGCGTTTCGTCGGCCCCGCGGTACGCGGCGACGAGATCTGGTCGCAGCTCTTCTCAGAACCCGCCGGCGGCTCGGACGTCGCCGCGATCCGCACGCGTGCGGTGCGAGACGGCGACGACTGGGTGATCAACGGCCAGAAGGTCTGGACCTCGGGCGCGCATTACAGCGACTACGGCATCGTCCTGGTCCGCACCAACCCCGACGTCCCCAAGCATCAGGGCCTGACGATGTTCTGGCTCGACCTGAAGGCGCCCGGGATCGAGATCCGCCCGATCCACCAGATGTCCGGCGGGTCGAGCTTCAACGAAGTCTGGTTCGAGGACGTCCGCATATCCGACGCGCAACGCCTTGGCCCCGTCGACGGCGGCTGGAAGGTCGCGCTGTTCACGCTGATGAACGAGCGCCTCGCGATCGGTACGAGCGGCGGCGTCGGCCCCGAGGACATCCTCGCCTTCGCCGCCCAAGCCAACGGCGCAGACGGCCCGCTGCTCAAGGACACCGCGTTCCGCCAGACGCTCGCCGACTGGTGGGTGCAATCGGAGGGCCTGCGCAACACCCGGATGCGGACGATCACCGCGTTGTCGAAGGGCCAGGTGCCCGGCCCCGAAAGCTCGATCGGCAAGATCGTCGCCGCCAACCAGTTGCAAGCGATCGGCAACACCGCGGTCGAGGCGGGCGATCAATACGGCATCATATCCGACCCCGCGCTGACACCGTTGAAGGGTGCATTCCACGCCGCGACGATGTGGGCGCCGGGCTTGCGCATCGCCGGCGGCACCGACGAGATCCTCAAGAACATCATCGCCGAACGCGTCCTCGGCCTCCCCGGCGAAATCCGCGTCGACAAGGATCAGGCGTTCCGGGATTTGCCGGTGGGAGCGTGAGTCTCCCAATGTCGCTCCGTCACCCCGGACCGGTTCCGGGGTCCACGGATCCGCAAACCAGATTCTCTCGATTTTGCGGCACGGTGGATGCCGGAACGAGCCCGGCATGACGGAAAGAGAACCCCAAATCCATCGATCCGCATTGGATGTCGTTCCGTCCTTATAAAACGCCCATTAGCGGACATCGGTATCCGGCGATAAGACGGCCACAAAGGGGCAAAGCTTCATGTTTCTTGCGCTGATTGACTGGATTGATCGGGACTGGGCAAGCCGGAAATACAATCCCGTGTTCGCCTTCGGGCAACGCTTCGTCTGGGGCGTCCCAGTCTTCATTAGCATCGCAATAGGCATCGCTCTAGAAGCCTTGGGCTATCCCAGTGACGGCACGGCGATCCTTGTGGTTGTTGTTCTTGGCGCGGCTGGAATGTTCTCGATCATGCTCATTTCGCTTTATCGATGGGCTGTCGGTTACAGCCGTTCGGACTTTCAGGAGCGGGCTGCGGCCGAGCATCGAGCGCAGTTGTTGGCGAGACACCGACGACTCCGACAATTGTTCAATCGCAACAACGGCTGATTACCCAATCATTGCCACTGAATTTTCGCTCCCACCCGCTGTACCGAAAAGTTCACTTCGTTCCGTGCTCTTCCGACCATTGATCCGCCGAGGATGCCCCGATGACTGACATGCACACCATCCTGACCGTCCAGCGTGAAGCATTCATGGCTGAGATGCCGGTCACGAAGGCGGTGCGCTTCGACCGGCTCAAGCGCACGGCGGCGATGGTGCGCGATAACGCCGCGCGGTTCTGCGATGCGGTGTCGGAGGATTTCGGGCATCGCAGTCGCGAGCAGACGATGATGACCGATATCGGCGCGTCGCTTGCGCCGATTGCGCATGCCGCCAAGCATCTCGATCGCTGGATGAAGCGCGACCGCCGTCCGGTCCAGTTTCCGCTCGGCCTGCTCGGCGCGAAGGCGTGGGTAGAATACCAACCCAAGGGCGTGATCGGCATCATCGCGCCGTGGAATTTCCCCGTGAACCTGCTGATCGCGCCGCTCGCGGGCGTGTTCGCCGCGGGCAATCGCGCGATGGCGAAGACGAGCGAATACACCCCCGCCACCGCCGCGCTGTTCGAGGAGATCGCCCCCAAATATTTTGCGCAGGATGAACTCGCGATCGTCTCGGGCGATGCGGAGGTCGGCAAGGCGTTCTCCTCGCTGGCGTTCGACCATCTCATCTTCACCGGCGCGACGGCGATTGGTCGGCACATCCTCCATGCCGCCGCGGACAATCTTACCCCCGTCACGCTTGAACTCGGCGGCAAGTCGCCCGTCATCCTCGGCGCCTCGGCGGATATCGCGCGCGCGACCGAACGCGTAACGCTCGGCAAGATGATGAACGCCGGGCAGATCTGCCTTGCGCCCGATTACATGCTCGTGCCCTCGGCGGACGAAGCCAAGGTCGTCGATGGCATCAAGGCCGCCGCCAGCGCGATGTACCCGACGCTGCTCGCGAACGCCGACTACACCTCGGTGGTCAACGACCGCCACCACCAGCGCCTCACAGACTGGATCGCCGACGCCCGCGCGAAGGGTGCGACGGTCGAGGTCGTGAACCCCGCCAACGAGGATTTCGGCGCCGCCAATTCGCGGAAGATGCCGCTGCATATCGTCCGCGATGCGACCGACGACATGATCGTGATGCAGGAGGAGATCTTCGGCCCGGTCCTGCCGATCCGCCGCTACGACGGCATCGACGACGCGATCGCGCAGGTGAATCGCCGCGACCGCCCGCTCGGACTCTATTATTTCGGCAACGACGAGACGGAACGCCGCCGCGTGCTCGACCGGACGATCTCCGGCGGCGTGACGCTCGACGACGTGATCTTCCACATCTCGATGGAGGACCTGCCCTTCGGCGGCAGCGGCCCGTCGGGCATGGGCGCGTATCACGGCATCGACGGCTTTCGCACGTTCAGCCACGCCCGCGCCGTCTACAAACAGTCGCGGCTCGACGTCGCCAAGCTCGCCGGGCTCAAGCCGCCGTACGGTGCGGCGGCGGCCAAGACGATCGCACGCATGATCCGCTGATCGGTTGCCGGCCGACGCGCGCCGGAGTGCGGCGTGACCTGGTCGATCCAGCGACACCGCGGTGCTTGGTAGGCCCGTCCATGCCGGTCCATCGTCCCGGACCGTGCGCGCGTGTGGGCGAACGATGGACGATCATCGTCCGCCACGATCAGAACAGCTCGTCCCCCATCTTCAGATAATTGTCGATCGCCCCCTCCATCGCCGCGACCGCCTTGTCGGTCATGTAGAGAAACTGCTTGGGGTCGTCGGAGGTGGCCGCGATCGGCTCGATCAGGCCCTTGTGGACGAGGATGCCGATCCAGCGACCCGCCACCGTAGTCGCAGTCTGCGCCGCGGCCATTGCCGTCTCGATCTCGACGGTTCGCCCTTCGCGATACGCGATGTAGAGGAACAGCAATATGTCCCAGGCCGGCTCGCCGAGCAGGTCGGCATCGATGAACGGCCTGCGCGCGCGCCGTGCCGCCAGCATCAGCCGTGCGATCGACAACCGGGTGATGACACGGCGTGTCGAGGACAGCATCCGCTTTTCCTCGTCGGCGGCGCGGTTCATCGTGTCGACCAGTGCCTGAAGGTGAACGGCACGTCGTGATGGATCGTCCTCGAAAGACGCCATGGCTACCCCTGTAGTCTGAGCGTTGACCACACACTGTTACGCGCACGCCGCCCCAGAGGCCCGAAGACGAAAACACCGAGACGGGGCGTTTCGACCGTGCCCGGCCGATCGCCCCGTCGCGTCCCCGCTACATCTTGAACCGCGCGCCCATCAGGAACGTGCGACCGAAGTGATTATATTCATAATTTCGGTTGGCATCGAGATCGGTGTACCGGCTGCGGTAATTGTCGGTGAGGTTGGTGCCCTCGAGCGACACCTCGACCGCGGGCGTAAGCTTGTAGCGGAGCGACGCATCGACGTTGAGCGTCGAATTATACCCCTCGAACAGGTTACCGGTTGCCGAGCTGCCATCGATATACGGGCTGCGATAGCTGACCGACCCGCGCGCGCTGAACTTCTTGTCCTCGTAATACAGCGTCCCGTTATACGCGCGCTTCGACAGTCCATAGAGCGTCGCGGTGCGCGTGGTGTTGGGCAACGCACCCAGCACGCCGCCCGGCCGCGTCACGCTCGTCGCCGGTCCGCCCTGCGAATAGCCCGCGCTCGAATCGACGAACGTCGCATTGGCGAGGAAGCCGAAATTCTGGAGGAAGCCCGGCAGGAAACGGAAGCTCGACTGGAGCGATATCTCCATGCCCTTCAGCGACGCACCGACACCGTTGACCGGCGCATTGATCTGCCAGAGCTGGCCTTCCGGCGCGCCCGCCGCGGGCGAGCTCGCCGGGATCACCGACAGCGGCAGGCCGGTCGAGGCGAAGCTGCCGCTGCGCGTCTGCGTCACGGTGAAGCTCTCGATGTTCTTCTTGAACAGCGCGACCGAGAAGATCGATTGCGGCGCGAAATACCATTCGGCGGCGATGTCGAACGCGGTCGCACGGAACGGCTTCAACAGCGGATTGCCGAACGTCACGCGGTAGTTGAACCCGTCGACCGAACCGCCCGGCGTCAGGCTGCCCAGACTCGGCCGCGTCAGCACCTTCGAGATCGCACCGCGCAGGATGATCTTTTCTGTCGGGAACAGCGCGACGTTGATCGCCGGCAGGAAGTCGTCATAGCTCCGCTCGACCGTCGCCGGCGTGTTGACGGTGACGCCGCCAACCACGGCGGAGGAAATGCCGGTCGATTTCTGCGCGGTATGCGCATACCGCACGCCCGCATTCGCCGCATAGCTCAGCCCGAGCAGGTCGCCCTTCACGTCGAACTGCATATACCCCCCAGTCACCTCCTCCGACACGCTGCGGGTATCGCCCACGAGCACGGTCGGGGTGCGGTTGTAGAGCCCGGTAAAGGCCGCCGCCGCATCGATGTTCGGAACCAGGAAGCTGGACGTGGTGCCCGAAGGCTGGCCTGCTTTCCCCAGATTGAAGATCTCGCCGAGGCTGCCGGCCGGGAACCCGTAGACCGCGGTCGGGCCGAACAGCGTGTTGGGCGAGCATGTCAGCGTTCCGAGCACGACATCCTTGCCGCCCGCATTGGGACAGACGACGGCATCGCGCGAGAAGCCCTTGGTATCGAACGAGAAGCGCCGATACATCGCGCCGGTCTTGATCTGGAACCCTTCCGCCACGTCCCATTCGGTGCGCAGTTGCGCGGTGCGGAAATCGTTGACGGTTTCCGATGGCCGATCGCGGATTTCGGCGAGCTGGAAGTTGGCCGGATCGGTCACGCTGGTCCCGAACGTCAGCGTCGGGCGCTTCATGTCGGTATAGTCGTAGCTATACCCCTGCGCATCGCGGTCGTCGAAGACGAAGGTCGTCTCGACCGGGATCGTCGCGTCGGACTTCGAATAGCCGCCGAGCAGCGTGAAGCGGAACGTTTCCGACAGATCCTGATCCCAGCTGCCGCCGATCTGGTAGAATTCGGTCTGCGACTTGCGCAGGTAATGTTCGGTGCGGACCCAGGCGTCGTTGAGCGTCGCCTTGATCAGATTGTTGTTCGAATCGATCGTATAGTTGCTGAGGTCGATCGAGCGTTCGTTCGAGCGCAGCAGCACCTCGGCCCATTTCTCTTCGCGCGTTTCCTTGAACCGCGAATAGAGCCCGTCGATCGAGATCTTGGTGGCATCGCTCGGCGACCATTGGATGCTGCCGGTGATCCCCAGCCGCTCGCGATCGTGACGGATCGAGCCATAGCGCGGAATATGCGGATGGAAGGCAAGCGCGGCCGCGTCGCACGCCGCCGCACCGGTATAGGTGCCGCCGCGGTTGGGTGCGGTGAAACAGCGCGTGCCATCGACCGAGTCGAACACGCCCTGCGCCCAGCGGACGCTGTTGTTGCCGAGTTCGAGATTGTTGGTCTTGCTGTACGCGCCGGACAACGACGCACCGAAACTGCCGTCCGCCGATTTCCACGACAACAGGCCGGCGAGGCGCGGCCCGAAATTCTTGCTGAGATCGTTATAGCTCGCCTGTGCCGATCCGACGAGCGTGACGCCGGTCTTGCCGGCGAGCGGATTGCCGGTGTTGAGGTCGACCACCGCGCCCAGCGACCCCTCGTCGAGCGACGCTTCCGCGGTCTTGTGGACGACGATCGAGTTGAAGAGTTCGGACGCGAAAACGTTGAAATCGAATGCGCGATCGCGGTTCGAACTGGCGCCGTCGGTCGAGGTGGCGACCGTCTCGAGGCCGTTGACCCGGACGCGCGTAAACTGAGCGCCGAGCCCGCGCACGGTGATCGCCCGCCCCTCGCCCGCGTCGCGCTGGATCGAGATGCCGGGAATGCGCTGGAGCGATTCTGCGAGGTTCTGGTCGGGGAACTTGGCGATGTCCTCGGCGACGATCGCGTCGACCGACGACACCGACTGACGCTTGACGTTGAGCGCGGCGTCGAGCGAGCGACGGAAGCCGGTGACGATGATCTCCGCGGTTTCGCTATCGGGCGAAACGGTTTCGGGGTCCACTTGCGGCGCAGTGGTCGCCGCCGGATCGGTCGGCTGCCCTTGTGGCACGACGGCGGTCTGGGCGGGCGACGGATCGATCTGCGCGGGCGTGCCCGGCGTCACGCTATTGGGAATTTGTGCCGCCTGCGCGAACACGGTGGCGGGCATCGCAAGCGCGAGAACCACGCTGCCGGCTGAAACGCCGCCCAGCCAGATCCTGCGCCGAATCGCTGCCGTTGCTCGAACTTCCATTGCACCACTCCCCGTTCGGCTAATACCGATGACACCGGTTACGCGTTTGGCGTTGCGCCAGATCGCTACCGTCCTGATTATCTTGGGGATTCAGACCCGTTATTCGCGACGGGGGCATCTCATCCTCTCCCGGACGCCCAGTTGTTGCTGGTCCGTCCACCGGTCCCTGACCTGCCTAGGTAACCGGTGTCACAACAATGTCGAACGATGTCCGGTGTGTCAACATGCCGCGTCGTGCATCATCGTGGCATCGACCGAGACGCCCCCAGCGATGATGGCGAACCAGCACATGACGTAACGGTGGCGGTGGCTTCAGCTTCCCGGCTGGATATACGGGACGCGCGCGAACAGTTCGCGCTGCCAGCGCCGCGGATCATTCTCGATGCGGGATCGCGCGTCGAAGATCATCGTCGACCGGGACGCCAGATCGTAGCGCGGCCAGTCGGGCGCACCGGCAGGACCGGGGGCACCCGTCGCGGCGAAGGTAACGAACGCGTCCTGCATCGCCCTCGACGCGGCGCGCGCATCGGCGGCGGTCCCGGTCTGCGATCCCGCCGCACCGAGCGTACCGAACACCAGCGGGATGTCGATCGTATGGAAGGCGCCGCGGCGCGGATCGGTCCGCGAGGCGAAGTCGACCTGATACACCCATGTCGGCGCGGCCCCCGCTGCGCCCCCCGCCGCTGCCGCCATCGCGCGCGCCTCCGCCTCGATCACCTGCCCACGCCAGCTCCGCCCGGCGGTGGTCGCATCGTAGAAGATTTCGATCGGCGTCCAGGCCGGATAGCGGCCGCGATACTGCGCCACCACCCATTCGGGCAGGATGTCGATCTTCAGTTCGGGCGCCATTCGCGCGGCAAGGTTGCTCCAGTCGAGCCCGCGCAGCTTGGCCGAGTCGCGCCCGATGAACCCGCGCGTTTCGTCATGCGTGTTGCCGAGCATCATCGGGATGCGGTTCCCCAGCGGGTTCGCGTCCGGCCAGAACGGATGTCGCGTCAGCCACGCCATGTCGAGCACGGGCCCGAAATACACCCCGCCACCAAGGATCGGATCGGTCGCATCCAGCGCTTCGACGAGCGTCTCGACGGGCATCGCCAGGAGCGGCGAGAGATCGCCTTCCGCGACGCCCAGCTTCGCCAGATACGCCCGCGTCCTCGCGGTGGCGTTCAGCGGCCCGGACACCGTCACCTGCTGCCCGCTCATGGTCGCGGCGCGGTGGAAGAGCCCGGCGGCGGCAGGCATGCCCATCAGCGTCGCGATCTTCGCGCCGCCGCCAGACTGACCGAACACCATCACGTGGCTCGGATCGCCACCGAACGCCGCGATGTTGTCGCGCACCCATTTGAGCGCGAGGATCAGGTCGAGCTGGCCCGCATTGCCGCTGTCGGGAAACCGCGCATCGAGCCGTGCGAGATACAGATAGCCCAGCGCATTCAGCCGGTGGTTGGTCGTCACGACCACGCAATCGCCGCGTGCCGCCAGCGCTTGCCCGTCGTTCAGCGGATCGGTGACGCTGCCGTTCGAATAGGCGCCGCCGTGGATATAGACCATCACCGGCTTTTTCGCGCGGGCGTCGGTCTCGGCGGTCCAGACGTTGAGGAACAGGCAGTCCTCGGATTGCGGGGCATAAGGCCCGGACTGGGGGCAGACCGGGCCGAACGTGAAAGCGGATACCGGGTCGCGCGCGGGCGGGATCGCCACCGGCGCACGGAATCGCTCGGCGCGACCGTAGCGAATGCCCTTGAACGCCGTCACGCCGTTCGCGCCCGGCCCCAGCGGCATGCCGACGAACCCGCCCGCGGGGCATCGTACCACGACCGGTGGCAGCGGGATCGTAGTGCGCCCGGCCCCCGCAATCAGCGTCGCTGCGCCCGCGCCGAGCACGCCACGCCGGGCCCAGCCGTCAGCGCCGGACATCGAGCCCGCCCGCCAGATACGCGTCGATATCGGCCTGGCGGAACAGGCTCGCATCGCCCGGCAGCGAATGCTTCAATGCGGCGAGTGCAAGGCCGATCCGCGCGAGGTCGGCGAGATCCTCGCCCGAGCGCAGTCCATGGAGCACGCCCGCCGCGAACGCATCGCCGCCACCGATCCGGTCGACGATCCCGGCAAGCACGACCTCGTCGGTTTGGACATGCGTTGTGCGCGTATCGATCCGCGCCGACAAGCGATGGAGATCGACATGCTCGACGTGGCGTGCGGTCGAGGCGATCGTCTGCAACCGCGGAAACGCGTCGAACGCCGCGTCTGCCGCCTCGCGCCGCCGGTCCTCTGCACCGCCTGAAAAGTCGCGATCGAGCAGGAGCGCGATGTCGCGGTGGTTGCCGAACATCAGATCGGCATGCGCGACAAGGTCGGTCAGGATAGCGCGCGGGTTCGAATCCCAGCGCTCCCACAGCTTGCCGCGCCAGTTGCCGTCGAACGACACCGGAATCCCGCGCCGTGTCGCGGCCTCGACGGCCGCGAGCGCGCTTGCTGCGGGCACCGGGCCGAGCGCCGGGGTAATGCCGGACAGGTGGAAGCGATCGACGCCTGCCAGCAACGTATCCCAGTCCCAGGCGCTCACCGGTGCCTGGGCGAACGAAGACCAGGCGCGATCGTAGACCACTTCGGTTGCGCGCAGGCCCGCGCCCGAGGTGACAAAATACAGCCCCATCCGCTCGCCGCCGAACGCCATGGTCGATGTGTCGACGCCGTGACCGCGCAATGTCGTGATCGCCGCGCGACCGAGGTCGTTGTCGGGGACCATCGTCGCCATGCCGACGTCGTGGCCGAGCCGGGCAAGCTGGGTGACGACGTTCGCCTCCGCGCCGGCGACCCACACGTCGAGCTTGGGCGTCTGCAACAGCAGCTCGCGCCCGGGGGGCGACAACCGCAGCATGATTTCGCCGAACGCCAGGAATTTGCTCATATTGCCCCTTGTTCAAATCTTTACGCTACGGCCGATAACCGTATCGTCATTCCCGCGAAGGCGGGAACCCATAGTGGCAAGCTTAGCGACCCGATCTCTAGCCTTCGCCAATATGGATCCCCGCCTTCGCGGGGATGACGAACAAGCAGGCAAAGTTATCGTGCCAGCCAGCCGCCATCGACGGCCAGGATATGCCCCTGGACATAGTTGGCCGCGGCCGACGACAGGAATACCGCCGCGCCGCCGAGATCGCTCGCATCGCCCCATTTACCCGCTGGAATGCGGTCCATGATCGACTTGTTGCGCGTCTCGTCCGCCTGCAACGCGGCGGTATTGTTGGTCGCGATATAGCCCGGCGCGATCGCGTTGACGTTGATGCCCTTGGCCGCCCACTCGTTCGCCAGCAGCTTGGTGAGGCCGCCGATCCCGGACTTCGACGCGGTGTAGCTCGGCACGCGGATGCCGCCCTGGAAGGTGAGCATCGAGGCGATGTTGACGATCTTGCCGCCACCATTTGCGATCATGTGTCGCCCCGCCGCCTGGCAGAGGAAGAACACCGACTTCAAATTGGTGTCGATCACCGCATCCCAGTCGGCTTCGCTGAAATCGACCGCGTCGGCGCGGCGGATGATGCCGGCGTTGTTGATCAGGATATCGAGCCCGCCGAGCTTGGCGACCGTCTCGTCGACGACGCGTTGCACGGGTTCGATCGTTGACAGGTCGGCGGAGACGATCTCCGCCTTGCGCCCGAACGCGCGGATCTGCGCGACGGTGTCCTCGGCGGGGGTGCGGCCGACACAGGCGACGTCGGCACCAGCGGCGGCGAGCGCGACGGCGATCGCCTGGCCGATGCCGGTGTTCGCGCCGGTGACGATGGCGACCTTGCCGGTCAGGTCGAAGGGGTTTGTCATGCTTTCTCTCTCATTCCCCTCCCGCCTGCGGGAGGGGTTAGGGGAGGGGAAATGCGGACCAACGCTCGTGGACACGCCCTCCCCCGACCCCTCCCGTGAACGGGAGGGGAGAAGATTTACGCCAGCTGGCAGATGTCCAGGACGTTCATGTCGGTATAATCCTGGTTCTCGCCGGCCATCGCCCAGATGAACGCATAGGCCTTGGTGCCCGAGCCCATGTGGATCGACCAGGGCGGGCTGATCACCGCTTCCTCGTTCGCCATCACGATGTGGCGGGTCGCCTCGCCCTCGCCCATGTAATGGAACACGCGGTCCTTCTCGAGATCGTTGAGTTCGAAGTAGAAATAGATCTCGCTGCGACGCTCGTGGATGTGCGGCGGCATCGTGTTCCAGACCGAGCCCGGCTTCAGGACGGTGAGGCCCATGACGAGCTGCGCGCTGTCGCAGATGCCCGGAATGACCATCTGGTAGATCGTCCGCTCGTTCGACTCCTCGAGGCTGCCGCGCTCCAGCGTGGTCGCATCGCCGACCGAGATCACGCGGGTCGTGAACGCCTTGTGTGCGGGGCACGACGCCAGATAGAAGCGCGCGCCGTCGCCCGAGAACTGCACGTCCTTCGCGCCCATCGTCACGTACAGGCAATCCTTGTTGCCGAGCGTGAACGTCTCGCCGTCGACGGTGACGGTGCCGTCCACCTTGCCGACATTGACGACCGCAAGCTCGCGACGCTCGAGGAACGGATGCCCCGCCGCCGATGCCGGCTCGGTCTGGTCGGGCAGCTTCACCGATCCGCTCGCCACCGCGACACCGCCGATGACGAAGCGCTCGGCGTGGGTGTAGTTGAGCACGCATTCACCGTCGCGGAACAGGTCCTGGATCAGATAGCGGTCGCGCAGTTCGTCGTTGGAGACGCACTCCATCATGTCGGGATGCGTGGCGTAATAGGTGCGTTCGTACATGGTAAGCTCCGGTCAGGCCGCTTGCGCAGCGAAATGGGGGTCGTCGATACGATAGGCGCGGCGGACGAGGCCGCTGGTGAGGTCGTGCGCAAGCTCTGCAGCTTCCCAATCGGCAAGGCGGTGCTCGGCGACCAGCCGCGCGAGGAACCCGCAATCGATCCGCCGCGCGACGTCGTGTCGTGCCGGGATCGAGAGGAACGCCCGCGTGTCGTCGTTGAAACCGACGGTGTTGTAGAACCCCGCGGTCTCGGTGGTCATCTCGCGGAACCGTCGCATGCCCTCGGGACTGTCGTGGAACCACCAGGACGGCCCGAGCTTCAGGCACGGATAATGGCCCGCAAGAGGCGCCAGCTCCCGCGCGTACGTGCTTTCGTCGAGAGTGAAGAGGATGATCGACAGCCGCGTGCTGGTCCCGAACCGGTCGAGCAGCGGTTTCAGCGCGTGCACATACTCGGTCCGGGTGGGGATATCGGCGCCCTTGTCGCGGCCGTGGCTCGCGAACAGGCCGGCATTGTGATTGCGCGACGAGCCCGGGTGGATCTGCATCACCATGCCGTCGTCGACCGACATCGCCGCCATCTCGGTCAGCATCTGCGCGCGGAACAGCTCGGCATCGGCGGGCGTCCAGTCGCCCCGCGTCACCTTGGCGAACAGCGCCTCGGCCTCGGCGGGAGACAGATTGGCGGTCGCTGCGGTCGGATGGCCGTGATCGGTCGCGGTCGCCCCCGCCGCACGGAAATCGGCGCGGCGCTTGCGGTGCGCGGAAAGATAGCCCTTCCAGTCGTACACGTCCTCGCCGGTCAGTTCGGCAAAGCGCGTCATCGCGGGCTTGAAGACCTCATACTCGACGTCGATCACGCCGTCCGGGCGATAGGTCGTGACGACGCGCCCGTTCCAGCCCGACTGGCGGATCCGGCGATGCGCCGCGAGATCGTCCTGCGCACCCTCGGTGGTGGCGAGGAAATCGATCCCGAACCGGTCGAACAGCGCGCGGGGTCGAAACGCGTCGGAGGCGAGCTTCTCGGCGATCAGATCGAAATACCGGTCCGCAGTCGATGATTCGAGCGCGACGTCGATCCCGAACACGTCGGCAAAAACGTGATCCAGCCACAGTCGCGACGGCGTGCCGCGGAACAGCGTATAATGATCGGCGAACACCCGCCACGCCGCACGCGGATCGATAGCGGGAATGCCGCTCAGGCGCGGGATCGCCAGCGTGTCGAGCTCGACACCCTGGCTATAGAGCATCCGGTACAAATAATGATCGGGCGCCAGCAGCAGCGTCGTCGCATCGGTCCAGTTGGCGTTTTCCGCGAACCAGGTCGGGTCGACATGCCCATGCGGGCTGACGATCGGCAATCCGGCGATGTCGGCGTACAGCGATCGCGCGATATCCCGGGTCCCCGGGTCTGCAGGGAATAAACGGTCGGGATGCAGTTCCAAAGCGCGCGCCATGCCGTCCTCTCTACATCCCATATTGTGCCATGTCGCTTCAAAACGATCAGGCTAGGTATTGGTAACCGGTGTCAGATGCGTGTGCAACCGCGATTTGCCGGATCAGCGCTCTTCCAGGTCGGCAGGCGCGGCGACCGAACCGCGCCGGATCAGCGTCGACAGGAATAGCGACGGCTCCTCGACCAGGTCGCTGCCGGTATCGACTCCGGCGATCAGCTTCAGCGCCGCCGACCGCGCCATCGATGCGATCGGCCACCGCACCGTGGTCAGCGGCGGCCAGACATGCGCGGCGATCGGGGTATCGTCGAAGCCGATGATCGACAGGTCGTGCGGAATATCGAGTCCCCGCTGGCGCGCGGCATGGATGATGCCCGCTGCCATCTCGTCGTTCGACGAGAAGATCGCAGTCGGCCGCGGCATCAGATCGAGCAGGCGCTCGGCCGCGGCGAGCCCCGATTCGAAGGTGTAATTGCCGTCCGCGATCATGCTCCGGGGCAGCGCGATCCCCGCCGCCGCCAGTGCATCCTCGAACCCCAGGCGTCGCTCGCGCGCGGACCTGAAACCATGCGGCCCGGCGACCAGCCCGATCCGGCGATGCCCTTGCGCGATCAGATACTCCGTCGCGATTCGAACGGCTTCGCGGTCGTTCGACGCGACCATGTGCGTAGTATCGTCGATCACGGCCGACCCCATGCGGACGTAACGGCAGCCGATCGAATCGCACAGTTTCGCGACCGAATCATTCTCGCTGACCGGCGGCATCAGCAGCACGCCGAACAATCGCTGGCGCTCGAGGAAATGCCGCAGATCGTCGAGCATCGTCGCGGACCCACGATCGAGCGGCCTGACGACCATCTCGAATTCGGTCCCGTGCAGCGCCTCCAGCATGCCCTGCTGCACGTTCAGCACGGTCTGCGCGTTGGGATTGTCGTGGACCAGCCCGATCAGGAAGTTCCGCCTGAGTGCGAGCGCGCGTGCCTGCGGATTCGGAATATAGCCAAGCTCGGCGATGACGTCCTCGACCCGCTTGCGCGTATCGTCGCTTAGCAGCGCCGACCGGTTGATCACCCGGCTCACCGTCTTCTTCGAGACGCCGGCAATGCGGGCAACGTCGTTGATCGTCGGCTGGCCTGTCTTCTCCATTGTCCTGCCATAGACCGGGGCGTGCGGATCGACCAGTCTGCTCGTCCAGCGGGGCCGTCGCGCACCGAATGCCGCAGCCGCTTGCCAATGACACCGGTTTCCCATACGTTTCGATCAAAGCGGATAATCGCTATCTTTGAGGAGGGGCTCTTGGCCGTACAGCCGGACACAGACAACATCAGGCAGATCGCCCGCGTCTTCGTGGCGGCGCGCCGGGATGGCGTCGCGGTCCCCGATTTCCCCGGCGCCGTGCCCACGACCCTCGACGAAGGCTATGCCGTACAGGACGTTGCACTGGGGCTTGCCGACGGTTCGGTCGCCGGCTGGAAGGTCGGCCGGATCAACCCGCCGCTGGGTGGCATCGACCGCCTGACCGGTCCGATCTTTGCCGACCAGGTCGTCGTCGCACCCGGCCAGCCGCCGGCGATGCCGGTTTTCGCCGAAGGGTTCGCCGCCGCCGAAGCGGAATTCCTGCTGCGCATCGGCACCGCACCCGATCCTGCGAAAACGCACTACACGATCGACGAAGCGCGCGCGGTGGTCGACGCGGTGCATGTCGGGATCGAGATTGCGAGTTCGCCCTTCCCCGGCATCAACGCGCTCGGCGCGACCGTCACGGTGTCCGATTTCGGCAATAACAATGGCTTGGTCGTGGGGGCGGAGGCCGAAGGGTGGCAGGGCGGCGACCTCAACGCATGGCCGGTCGAACTGTGGATCAACGACGCCTTGATTGGCGCCGCGACCAGTGCGACGATGCTCGACGGGCCGTTCGGTGCGGTCCGCTATCTGCTCGAACACATGGCGGCGCGCGGGATCGCGTTGTCGCCGGGCCAATGGATTTCGACGGGCGCGGTCACCGGCGTCCATCCGGTCGCGATCGGCGACCGGGTCGAGGCGCGCTTCGACGGACGGTTCGCCGTCCATTGCACCATCAAGGCCCGCTAGAGGCTGTCTTTAGGAGAGAAGCCAATGGCGAGCACGAACATGCCGGAGGTAGGCGCGTCCAGCGCGAACGGCGCGATCGGCGACGCGGGTATAGGCGGCAAGATCGGCCGCTATCGCTGGCTGATCTGCAGCCTGTTGTTCGCCGCGACCGCGATCAATTACGTCGACCGGCAGATGATCGGCGTGCTGAAGCCGACGATCTCCGCCGAACTCGGCTGGAACGAGACGACCTATGCCGACGTCATCTTCTGGTTCCAGGCGGCGTACGCGATCGGCTATCTGAGCTTCGGCCGGATCGTCGACGTGCTCGGCGCGCGGATCGGCTACTCCGTCGCGTTCGTGATCTGGACGCTTGGTCACACACTGTGCGGGTTCGCCGGCAACGCGTTCCAGTTCTCCGCGGCGCGCGTCGTGCTCGGTCTCGGCGAGGCGGGCAATTTCCCCGCGGGGATCAAGGCGGTCTCGGAGTGGTTCCCCGCCAAAGAGCGCGCTTTCGCGACCGGCGTGTTCAACGCAGGTGCGAACATCGGCGCGGTGATCACACCGCTGATCGTGCCGATCATCACGATCGCGTTCGGCTGGCGGATGGCGTTCATCATCACCGGTGCGGTGAGCCTGATCTGGCTGGTGGCGTGGATCGCGATCTATCGTCGTCCGCGCGAAGTCGCCAAGCTGTCGCCCGCCGAACTCGCGCATATCGAGAGCGATCCGGCGGATCCGGCCAAGAAGATCGGCTGGCTCAAGCTGCTCGGCTACCGCGAGACCTGGGCGTACGCGCTAGGCAAGTTCCTGATCGATCCGATCTGGTGGCTCTTCCTGTTCTGGACGCCGGATTTCCTTGCGAAGACGTATCATCTCGACCTCAAGAGCTTCGGGCCACCGCTAGTCGCGATCTACCTACTGTCGGATGTCGGCAGCGTCGCGGGGGGCTGGTCGTCGTCCAAGCTGATGAAGCGCGGCCATTCCGCCAATTTCGCGCGTAAGATCACGATGCTGGTTTGCGCGTTCCTGGTGATGCCGATCTTCTTCGCGCAATATGTCGACAATCTCTGGCTGGCGGTCGGGATCGTCGGGCTGGCGACGGCAGCGCACCAGGCGTTCTCGGCGAATCTCTACACGATCCCGTCGGACATGTTCCCGCGCGGCGCGGTCGGCTCGGTGGTCGGGATCGGCGGCACGGTCGGGGCGATCGGGGGCATGATGATGGCGAAGTTCACCGGCTATGTCCTGCAGACGACGGGGAGCTACACGCTGATCTTCGCAGTCGCCGGCAGCACGTACCTGATTGCGATCACCGTCGTGCATCTGCTGTCGCCAAGGTTGGCGAGGGTGGACGCGGGCTGAGGCTCCGGCCCCGTGTTCTCCCGCGAAGGCGGGAGAACACGCTTCGAACGACGAACACCTCGCCAAATCGCTCAATGCAGATTGGCCCTCTAGGAGAGAGCAGTGAAGCGTTTCACCACGGCGTCCGTCCTTGCACTGGCTGTCGCCAGCATCGCGCCCGCCGCCGCGCAGGACGCGACCGGGCTGCTGTTCCGCGCATCTGCCGACAAGAGCCTGACCGCCGACTTCGCCGCTGGAGACCCGGTACCCAATTTCCGCAGCGGCGTCGACATCACCCCGGACGGCGCGATCGGTGGTGCCGCGCGATGGGCGGATGATGGGTATGTCGCGTGGAAAGCGCCGGGCAACATTCGCGCAGACCGGGGTACGCTCGCCTTTTTCTGGCGATCGCGGACACCCGTCGGCGAAGCGCCTTTCGTGATCTTCCGCACCGGGTTCGCGGATCATTCGAGCTGGGACATGGCGTTCCTGCGGATCGACTGGAACGGCCACGGCTTCGACGCCTTCGTCACCGACGCGAACCTCTCGCGCATCCGCGTCTCCTGGACGATCCCGCAAGCGCCAACGGCCGACGCCTGGTCGCACATTGCCTTCGCCTGGGACGAGACCGTCGGCGTGCAACTCTTCGTGAACGGCAAGCTGGTCGCTCGGAAGGATCAGAAGGCCGACCTCGACAGCGGCCTCGACCAGTTCGGTCTTGCCGGGCGCGTGATGTCGCCGCACCAAGTGCAGAGCCGCTATAATTTCATGCGCGGCTCCGACCTCGACGAAATCCGCGTCTACGACCGCATGCTCGCCGCCAGCGATGTCGCGGCGCTCGCCGACAAGCGCGAACCGTCCCCCGCCCCCGCGAGCGACCCCACCGCAAAACGCACCGCGTGGCTCCACCGCTATGGCTGGGACAAGACCGCGCCGCCCGTGCTCGACGCCCCCGTCACGCGTGTCCGAAAAGTCGAATTCGCCGATGCGAAGGACCTCAAGGAATGGATGTGGAAAGGCGTCGACGGCATCGCCGAGACGACCTGGCCCGGCGTCTACAACCGTTCCCGCCTGCCCGGCCGCGACGATTATTTCGAGCTGCCCGACTGGAACACCTATGTCGAAGGCGGCCAGCGCTACGACCTGACGATCCCGCCGAACGAACGCGTCAACCGTGTCGAGATCCGCGGCGCGGCGTACGGCCGGCTCGACTGGAGCGACGGCGCCAAGACCGCCCAGATCGCCAACCGCGCGCAAGGCGTTGTCCGCAGCGTCGACCAGTTCGCCCCCCGCACCGGCGGCACGCTCAGCTTCACGAACACGATGCAGGAGCAGCCGATCCAGGAACTCTGGGCCTACGACATCGGCGCGGGCGCTGAACCCGCCGGCAGCTTCAAGCTCTCTTACACCATAGACGCCGCCGCCTCCCCCAATCTGGCGGCCCTCGCGCCCCTTAACGCGTACATCGCCGGCCGCTTCGCCCCGGACGAGCGCAGCACCGTCGTAGCGATGCCCTCCGCCGGCCTGAAGGCTGCGGTCGGCGCAGGCACCGGTGGCGCATCGGGCGCGCCCGTCCGCCGCAAGGACGCCGCCCCAATCGTCCACATCCTGATACCGGCAAGCTTCGGCGATGCGCTGCCCGACCGCCCGCTCGCCCGCGCATTCGATTACGGCTGGCAGAACCTCAACGACGGCCTCGACGGCATCGCCCTCGACATCCCCGCGCTGAAAGCCAAGCCCAACGCCGCCGGCCTGATCGCGCTCAACATCCGTGTGAAGGACCCGATCTGGCCGGGCCGCGACATGATCGACCTCTCCGTCTCGGTCCGCCCGAACGAAGCGCGCACGCTCTGGCTGGACCTGCGCGACCGCATCCTGCCCAACGACAGCCTGTATCTGACGATCGCAAGCGCCGCACCCGACTTCGACGCCACCGCTCTGAACGGCGCCAAAATCCGTCTCGTCTTCAAACCCCGCGCCGCCGCCCTGCCCGAGCACATCGACGACCGCATGGCGCAGGTGAAGGACAATTGGGGCTTCCTCGTCGAGGAGCACACCGCCTCCAAACGCGCCGGCCTCTATCAGCGCCTGTTCGCCGACATCTCCGACCTGCTCCGCGTCGACCCCGACAATGCGCGCGCCCGCGCCTATTGGGCGGACATCAACTATCGCCCCGAAAACCTGCCCGCCTTCGTCCAGCCGGTCGCGCCCGCCGGCGTGCCCCTCTGGGCCTTCCGCCAGCTCGAAGACCTCAAGCGCGTCCGCCAGTTCGTCACCTGGTGGATCGACGAGCGCCAAGTCCCCTATGGCGATTTCGGCGGCGGCCTGTCCGACGACACCGACCTTACACAGCAATGGCCCGGCCTCGCGCTGATGGGTGTCGAGCCCGACAAGATCAACGCTTCGCTCCGCGCGCTGTCGGATGCGGTCTACAAGAACGGCATGATCGTGAACGGCCTCGGCTATATCACCGCCGACGAACTCCACGCGTACGAGGAGGGCCTGAACAGCAACGCCGAACGCCTGTACCTCAACTGGGGCGAACCCAAGGCGGTCGAGCGCCTGATGGACAACACGCGCGCCCTGCAAAACGTCATCCTCAAGAACCCGGCCGGCCACATGCACTTCGCCAGCAACTGGTATGGCGGGCGGAAGATGTACCGCGAAGGCGCGTGGGAATGGCAAAAACCCTATGCCTTCACCGTCATGCACGGCCCGATGCTGGTCGGTCTCTACAACGCCAATCCGCTCGCACGCGGGCTGGTCACCGGCGTGATCGACGGCTGGATGGCACATGGCAAGCAAGCGCCGGATGGCGGCTGGAGCTATCCCAACGAAATCAACTGGCGCACCGACGCCGAGCGCGTCGGCGACGGCGGCGGCGTCACCACGTCGCTCCAGGCGACTTGGGCGGCATGGCGATACACCGGCGACGCGAAATACCTGCGCCCGATCGAAGCCCGGCTTGCCAAGGCGGGTCCGGGGGCGCTGGCCGAGTTCAGCGAGAACGCCTTCGACGCACTTCCCGGTGGCGCCGCGGCACGCAAGACACTGGCGGAGAAGACGTCCGACGATCCGTTCGCCCGCTACACCACCTGGGTCGCGACTGGCGACACCGCGCCCTTGGAAGCGCTTCACGCCGACGCGATCGCCGACAAGTCGCAGCACATGGACATGTATACCGAGGGCCATTGGTGGAGCGACCGCGTCGACCAGCCGAGCGATATCCTGCAACGCGAACGCCTCGGTGGCGTGGCGCTGCGCCGCAACCAGAGCTGGCCGGGCAATACGGTGAGCTGGCGTTTTGCTGAAGCGGATGCGGCCGAGCGCGTCGCGATCCTGCTGCCGGGCGCCACGCCGACCAGGTTCCGCGTGATCGCCTACAACACCACCGACCACGCCCAGCGCGCGACGATGTCGACCTGGACCGTCACCGCAGGCCGCTGGTCGATGCAGGCGTCGAGCAGCAGCGACGGGGGCAAGACGCTCGCGCCCATCGGCGGCGCGCAGACTATGGCACTGGAGCGAAGCGCGAATATGGACGTGACGTTCGCGCCGGGCACGACGGTGTTCGACTTCGCCTTGGTCGAAGCCGGCACCCCGGTAGACGAGCGCGCAGACCTCGGCATCGGCACGGACGACGTCGCCGTGAAGGGGCGCAGCGTGGCGGTCACCGTTCACAGCCTTGGCGCGAAGGATGCCAAGGGCGGGCGTGCGGACCTGGTCGACTCGACGGGTAAAGTGGTGGCAACTGCGAGCATCCCGCCGCTGGCCGCTCCGCTGGATCTGCGACCGAGGACCACGACCGTGAAGCTGGCGATCCCGGCCCGCGTAGATCCCGCAACGCTGACCGTTCACGTCGCACTTGCTGGAGACGAGGCCGAGATCACGCGGGCGAACAACAGCGTGTCGCTGTCACGATGACGCGCCGCCGATGACGGTTCCCGAATCCCGCAACGCCTGCTCCGCCCAGAGCCGGAGTAAGGCCTCCCCTACCCCGTTCGCGCTGAGCGAAGTCGAAGCACACATCCCTTGGGGCACACCCTTCGACTTCGCTCAGGGCGAACGGGGATGTGGAGAATGACCCCGGACCGGAGAAGCGTACTCGTCGGGCTGGGAGCATCTGCCTTCCTTGCTACGAACGTGCGTGCCCAGCCCACCCCGTCCCTACGCCAAACTCTCGACGCCGCCGCAGCCGCAGCCGACCCAGACGAAGCGCTCCGCCTGCTCACGCCGTTCGACACAAGCTCCCTGCAACCGAGCGACCGCCTTGACCTGACCACCGCCCGCGCCGGGCTCGCGATCGACGTTGCCATTGCGCGGTCCGCGTTCGGTCGCACCGGACGCAGCCTCTACCGCGTCACCCCGACGACCGGTGCGTGGAAAGCCGCCCGTCCGGATCAAGCCAAGATCGACGCAGACACCGCCGCTATCCTTGCGGACGCAGACGCCGGCATCATCCTCCCGCGCCTGTCGCTCGACCGCACGATCGACGCGCTTCGAACCGCTCCCACGAACCCGGCGATCGACCGACAGATCGCCGCGCTGGAAAGCCTGCGAGACACCGCCCCTTCCGTCCCCGGCGTCGGCCGGTTCCGTGGCGGTGCGGACTGGTACGCGCTGCAACTCCAGCGCTCGCTGGGCACCATGACGCCAGCCTATGCCGAACGCCGGTTGTTCGCCGAACTGAACCGCCTCCACGCCCGCGCCACACCCCTGTTCGACCAGATCGGCGCACCCAAGGGCTCGATCGCGGACCGCTACGCCAGGCTCTGGCGCGAGGATCGCTTCCTCTACCCCGATACCGACGCCGGCCGCACCAAAGCGGTCGCCGACATGAACCGCATGCTCGCCACCGCCCGCGCCAACATCCCGGCGGCGTTAGGCCAGCTCCCGCCCTGGTGCCTGAACGCCACCGCCCGCTCGCTATCCGCGCTCGAAATCGCCAGCGGTCGCGCCGGCTACCGCGAAGTCCCGACCCCGATCCGCCCTGGCGGCTACATCGTCGACCTCAAGGACATCCGCCGCCGCCCGCGCTGGACTCTCCCCAGCGTCGTCGCGCACGAACTCCTCCCCGGCCACATGATCCAGCTTGGCCTGGAAAGCACCACCCCGCCACAATCGCTCCGCATCGACTACGCGTCGACGTTCGTCGAGGGCTGGGGCATCTATGCCGAGCAACTCGCCGAACGGACGGGCGCCTATGCCGACCCACACGACGCGCTCGGCCACATCCACTGGCTCCTGTTTCGCGTCGCCCGCGCACTCGTCGATCTCGGCATCCACCTCCACGGCTGGTCGATCGACCAGGCCCGCGAGCGCCTTGTCGAATGGCAAGGCGAGCCCGCTTATTTCGCACCGTTCGACGTCGAACTGGCCCGCATCCCCCTCGAACCCGCATCCCGCGTTGCTGAAGCGATGGCGTGGCTCACGATCGCCGATACCGCGCGCGGCAAACCCCCGATCGCGTATCACGCCGCGCTACTCGCCCACGGCCGGAAGCGCATCGACGACATCCTAAAGATCACGACATGACCTTCACCCGCCGCGACGCCTTCACGACGCTCGGCGGCTAGCGCGGCTCGATCCGGTCGAATGGACTGCGAACCGCTGGTTCTGGATGAAGGGCGGCACCGGGTGACCAACGATCGCCACATCGTGACGTACGACACCAGCGACGATGGCGGCCGGAGCTGGCATCGCTTCGATCGCGGGATGAAGGTGTGTCGGGCTATCACCACAACGTCCGCGGCGGCGCCCGCTTCCGCAAGCTCCGGTTCGAGGCTGTTTAGCAGGCTGGGCTAACAGGCTGGGGCATCATGTCCGGGTGACACGCCGCCGGGCGCCCGCTACCCCGCTGTCGATGACCGCGCTCCGCCGCCTCCTCGCTCACCGCAGCCTGGCCATATTGGTCTGCCTGGCCGCGCTGGCGATGAAGCTGCTCGTGCCGTCGGGATACATGATCGCCAGCGATCACGGGCGGCTGGCGATCACGCTCTGTCCCGGTGTCTCGTCGCAAGCGATAGCCATGCCGATGGCGATGGCCACGCCGATGACAATGTCGATGCACGCCGACATGGCCGATCACGCCATGCCGCAGGACCACGGCTCGTCGAAGGAGCATGGCAAGACCGAGATGCCGTGTGCGTTCTCGAGCCTGTCGGCGCAGGCGCTGGGCGCGGTCGATCCGATCCTGCTCGTCCTCGCCATCGCGTTCGTCATGGCGCTCGGCCTGCGCGCCATCCGCCCGCTGCCCACGTCGCTGCCGCGGTATCTGCGACCACCGCTGCGAGGTCCGCCCGCCCTGATCCGCTGAATCGCGCCGTCGTCCACGCAGGCGACAGCGCCCTCATTCATGGCGCGCGTCCGCCCGGAAAACGCGCCGATCAAGGCTATCCCCATGTTCCGAACCACGCCTCCCGCCGAGGCGGCGATCGCCGTCGCCCGGCGTCGCCTGCGCCACACGCGGCAAATCCTGTTCCTCTCGCTCGCCGGCCTGACCGTGTCGCACGCCGCCTATGCACAGTCGGCCCCGGTCGAAGGCGACACCCGCTTCACCATCGGCGACATCGTCGTCACCGCACCCAGCATGGCGCGCTCGACCGAGACCGTGCTCACCTCGGTCGACATCCTCGGCGGCGACATCGTCCAGCGCCAGTCCGTCGACAACGCGTGGGAACTGTTCGCACGGCTGCCCGGCGTCGTCCTGACCGACTTCAACCAGGGCACCACCTCGGGCCGCTTCTCGATCCGCGGCTTCAACGGCGAGGGCGAGATCAACGCGGTCAAGCTGATGATCGACGGCGTTCCGACCAACGACAATGCCGGCGGCATGACCGGGATCGACATGATATCCCCGCTCGACATCGCCGGGATCGAACTGGTGCGCGGCACCTCCGATCCGCGCTGGGGCCTGAACAACATTGCCGGCAACGCCAACATCCTGACCCGGATCGGCGGCAATTATCTCGATGCGCGCGCGATCGGCGGCGCGTTCGGGACGGTCGACGGACAGGTCTCGGCCGGGCTCGAACGCGGCGGGTTCAGCCAGAACTACCTGGTCGGCTACCGGCGCACCGACGCGTATCGCGACCATGCCGATCTCGACCGGCTCAATCTCGCGGGAAAGTGGTTCTACGATTTCGGCGCCACCCGGCTTGGACTGATCGTCCGCCACTCGACCGCCACCGCGCAGGAGCCGGGATATCTGACCGACGCCGACGCCTATACCGACCGCCGCCGATCCTATGCGGTATCCGAGACCGACGGCGGCACGCGGCGGATCGGCCAATACAGCGTGCATCTCGATTCCGACCTTGCCGACACGCTTGCCCTGAGTGCGAAGGGCTATGCGAACAGCCTGCACGACGATCGCTACGTCCGCTTTTCGGCGACCGTGGCGCAACAGCGGCGGCTGACCGACGAATGGCAATATGGCGGCACCGTCGCGCTGCATTATCATCCGCAGGTCGCATTCCTCCACGGGCTGATGATCGAGGCCGGCGGCGATTTGCAGGTACAGGACAATAAGAGCCTGCGCTGGCTGACCGACCGACGCACGCCGACCAGCCAGACCCGCAACCAAGCCTTCGAC
The DNA here is from genome assembly GCF_049472435.1 of Sphingomonas sp. 4RDLI-65. NCBI lineage: Bacteria > Pseudomonadati > Pseudomonadota > Alphaproteobacteria > Sphingomonadales > Sphingomonadaceae > Sphingomonas > Sphingomonas sp. 4RDLI-65. The sequence continues at coordinate 274,572 of NZ_JBCEBT010000001.1, forward strand.
CTGACCGTGTATGGCGCATACCTGCAAGCCGTGATCGAGCCGACCGACTGGCTCAAGATCACGCCCGCGTGGCGGCTCGACTGCGTCGAGGGGAGCTTTGCCAACCGGCTCGCAGGCACGACCGCGCCGATCAACGATTACGGCACGATCAGCCAGCCCAAGCTGGGCGTCGCGGTCATCCCGACGCGTGGCGTCACGGTGTACGCCAATTACGGGCGGACCTTCCAGATCGGTACAGGCTCGGGCGCGTATCTGGTCGCGCCGCGCATCGTCGACGTCGCGCCATCGATCAACGAAGGGTATGAGGCCGGCGTCAAGCTGACCCGCGGCCGCTGGCTGGAGGCGCGTATCGCGCTGTGGCAGCAGACCGCGAGCGGCGAACTGAAGCGGCGCCTCAACGATCCCTCGGGCGATGTCGACAATCTCGGCAAGACGCGGCGGCGCGGGATCGATCTCCAGCTCGACCTGAAGCCGGTGCGCGGCGTTGCGCTATGGGGCAGCTATTCGCATCAGACCGCGCGGATCGTCACGCCCGATCCGGCGACGCCGTCGCAGGCCGGCAACGCGATCGACCATGTGCCTGAGAACGTCGTCTCGGGCGGGATCGACATGACCCCCGATCCAAGGCTGCGCGTGTCGTTCTGGGGTAACGGGCAGTCGCGGTACGAGCTTGATCCGGCGAACACGCAGGGCCGCTACGGCGCCTATGTCGTACTGAACGCAGAGGTCGCCTACGAGGTAACGCCGCAGGTCGAACTGTCGGCGCAACTGAAGAATCTGGCGAACCGTCGGTACGAATATGTCTGGTATGACGGCACACAGCGGCTGCATGCCCCCGCCGATCCGCGCTCGCTGTTCGGCGCGGTCCGGCTGAGCTTCTGATGGCGGCCGCCCGCCTTTCGACGCGCGTGATCGTCCGCCGTGTCCATCTCTGGCTGGGGCTGACGATCGGCGCGCTGTTCGCCGTCGCCGGACTGACCGGCAGCCTGCTGGTCTTCTATCCGGCGATCGACGCAGCGCTCAGCCCCGCGCTGCGCGCCGTGCCGACCGAGGCTCGCCCGGTCTCGTGGCAGGCGGTGGTCGACACGCTCCACCGCGAGCATCCGACCCGCACCGGCGCCTGGCGGATCGAGGTCGCGCCCGATGGCGGGGCGATCCCGGTCCGCTACTACCGGCCGAAGGAAACCGCGGACCGTGATTTCGCGCCACTGCTGCTGTGGATCGATCCGGTGCGGCTGACGACGATCCGCACCGGTTTCTGGGGCGATACGCTCGTCACCTGGATCTACGATCTCCATTACCGCCTGTTGCTGGAAAAGCCCGGCGGGATAGCGATGGGGATAGCCGGCATCGTCATGCTGGTGCTGATCCTCAGCGGCGTGTGGGCGTGGTGGCCACGGCCGGGCGGGTGGTGGCGCGCGTTGCGCTTCAAACGCGGTGCCGTGCCGATCCGCCGGCTGTACGACTGGCACAAGCTTGGCGGACTGGCCGGACTGCTGCTGCTCCTGGTCGTGACCGCGACCGGCGTCCTGCTCGACCTGCCGGATCAGACCCGTCCGCTGATCGCGCGCATCTCACCGCTGTACCGATTGCCGGTTGCGACGATCCGGCCGGACGCGCGCGCCTTGCCGGTGGACCGGCTGATCGCGATCGCCCGTCGGCGCTTCCCCGATGGAGCGCTCGCCTGGATCGAGACGCCGGCCAGCGCGACGGCCCCCGTCCGCATCAACCTGGCACGCCCGGGCGAACCGAGCCGGCGTTTCCCGCGGACCAACGTCTGGCTCGATCCCTATACCGGCGGGATCGTCGCGGTGCGTGACGGCCGTGCGGAAACCGGGGGCGATACCCTGCTGAACTGGTTGCATCCGCTGCATGATGGCGAGGCGTTCGGGCTGGCCGGGCGCCTGCTCGCGTTCACCGCAGGGCTGATCCCAATCCTGCTGTTCGTAACCGGCCTGCTGCGATGGCGCCGCAAGCTGGGCCACCGGAGCGCGGGGGCTGGAAAAACTCATTTAGGTTAGGATTTGCTAAGCGTTTGGTTCTAAGTTCTAATCGTGACCGACTTCGTTCAACCTAGCCATGATGCCGAGCTTGCGCGTCTCACGGCGCTGAAGAACATGATGATCCTCGACACGCCGGCGCATCGTGATTTCGACGAGATCACCCGGCTGGCCGCGCTCGCGCTCGGGGCGGAGACCTGCGCGGTCAGCCTGGTCGACGATCGTCGCGCCTGGTTCAAGTCGAGCGTCGGCATGCCGGCCACCGATGCCGCTCGCAAGCATGCGTTTTGCACGCTGGCGCTCGACTCGACCGAACCGCTCGTCATTCTCGATACGCACGCCGAACCGCGGCTCGCCGGCAATCCCTTCACGATGGGCAAGGCGGGGTTCCGCTTCTATGCCGGCGCTCCGCTGATCGTCGCCGGAGGCCATTGCCTCGGAACCTTGTGCGTACTCGACAGGACACCGCGGGCTGCGCTGAGCGACGACCAGGTCAGGACATTGACGTCGCTTGCCGGCCTGGTGGTCGATCTGATCCAGGCCCGCCGGTATCGCCAGATCGGCGAGATCGCGGCACAGGTCGTCGACGTGACGTCGGACGCCATCCTGTGTTCGGACCAGCACGGCACCATCACCTTCTGGAACCGTTCGGCAGAACGCATGTTCGGGTATCCGGCGGCGGTCGCGCTGGGCAAGCCGCTCGACCTGATCGTGCCCAATGGCCTGGCGACAGCGCGTGACAGCGGCCATGTCGCCGGCGGGGCGAACGATCCGGTCGGCGCCAGCGTCGAATTGATGGCGAGGCGCGCCGACGGCAGCGAATTCCCGATCGAATTGTCGCTGGGCCGCTGGGGCGATCCGGATACCGGCCACGGCTTTGCCGGGATCATCCGCGACACCTCGGCGCGCAAGCTGCTGGAGGCCGAACGCGAACAGGCGAAGTCGTTCCTCGATTCGGTCATCACCCATTTGCCCGCGATGCTGTTCGTGAAGGACGTCGCATCGCGCCGGTATCTGCTGCTCAACCGGGCCGGCGAAACATTGACCGGCCTGCCGCTGAGCGATGTCGTCGGGCGGACCGATCGCGATCTGTTCGCGCATGGCGCGGAGTATGAAGCGCGCGATTCGGTCGCGCTGTCGACCGGCGGACTGTCGCATTTCGAAAGCGATTTCAAGCGCACCGACGGGACGATCGTCACGCTGCGGACCAAGCGTATCGCGATCGACGGGCCCGATCGTCGCGCACAATATATCCTGGGCATGTCGGAGGACGTAACCGAAACCCGTCGGGCCCAAGCCGAAGTCCTGCGGCTGGCGCATTACGACTCGCTGACCGGCCTGCGCAATCGCGGCTCCTATGTCGAGAAGATGGAGATGCTGCTCGGTTCCGGCGCGCCGTTCGCGCTGCTCAGCATCGATCTCGATCGGTTCAAGTCGATCAACGATCATTATGGCCACCTCGCCGGCGACGACGTGCTCGCGCAGATCGGCGATCGGCTGCGCAAGATCGTGACCTCCGGCGATATCCTCGCACGCGTGGGCGGCGACGAATTCGTCCTGCTGGTCACCGGCGATGCGCCGGGCGAACGCGCGCGGCTGGCGGCGAGCGCGATCCAGGAGGCGGTCTCGACCCCGGTCGCGACCAAATGGGCGACCGTCCAGCTCGGCGCCAGCATCGGCATCGTCGTCTGCCCCGAGGACGGCGATACCAGCGAAGGATTGCGCCAGTGCGCCGATCTCGCCCTCTACCGCGCCAAGGCCGAGGGCCGTGGCAGCATCTGTTTCTTCAGCGCCGAGATGGACGCCGCGGCGCGCGATCGACGCCTGCTGGAGCGCGATCTGCGCCACGCGCTCGACGCGGGCGAGATCACTTTGGTGTACCAACCCGTGCTGTCCGCCGCGACCGGGCAGATCACCAGTGCCGAGGCGCTGGCGCGCTGGACGCACCCGGTGCGCGGTCCGATCCCGCCCGCGCTGTTCATCGCGATCGCCGAGGAGAGTGGCCTGATCGAACAGCTCGGCGCGCTGATCCTGTCGATCGCCTGTGCCGACGCGATGACTTGGCCGAAGGACATCTTCGTCGCGGTCAACGTATCGCCGATCCAGGTCCATTCCGAACGGCTGTGCAACACGGTGAAGGACGTTCTGGCGAGCACCGGGATGCCGGCACGCCGGCTCCAGCTCGAGGTGACCGAAAGCCTCTTTCTGCGCGATGTCGACCATGTGTTCGGCCAGCTCGACCAGTTGCGGTCGCTCGGCATCCAGATCCTGATGGACGATTTCGGCGTCGGCTATTCCTCGCTCAGCTATTTCGAGCGGTTTCCGTTCGACAAGGTGAAGATCGACCAGTCCTTCGTCCGTGAGATGGGCACCTCGCGCGCCGCCCGTGCGATTATCCGGGCGGTCGTCGGGCTCGGCACCGCGCTGGAAATGGGCGTGGTCGCGGAAGGCGTCGAGACCGAGGAACAGATGATCGCGCTGGTCGCGGCCGGCTGCACGCATCTCCAGGGCTATCTTTTCAGCAAGCCCGTCGCGCGCGAACGGATCGCGCACCTCATAGCGTCGCCGGCCGACCTGCTCGCGATCCCGCGGTCCGTCGAACCAGCCGTCCATCCGACGAAACGGGGCGATCGCCCCGTTTCGCGGATACTGCTCCGAAGCTGATCCCCCTCACCCCGGACGTTTTCGCAAGGGAGCCGGCGCTAGCCGATCCCGGCGTTGCGGCGCACGGCCAGGGCGACGCCGGCCCAGTCGACATCCTCGCCTTCGGTGGCGATCGCCGATTTCAGATGGTCGCGAACGATCCCCAGCAGCGGCATCGGCACACGCAGGTGGGTCGCGGCGGTATCGACCAGCGTCATGTCCTTCAGCCCCAGCGGCGCGGCGAACCCGGCCGGGCGGAACCGGTCCTCGACCAGAATGTCGCCGTAGGTGTGGTAGATCGGCGCGTCGAACAGCGTACCGGTGAGCACGTCGAGCAGCATGCGCCGGTCGATCCCGCCCTTCTCCGCAAGCGTCATCGCCTCCGCCATCGCCTCGACCGCGGCCATGATCATGAAATTGCCGCTGAGCTTGACCAGATTGGCCGCCGAGGGTGTCTCGCCGATACGGAAGGTGCGCTGGCCGATCGCCGCGAACAGCGGTTCACAAATGTCCAGATCGGCGGGCGCGCCCGCGGCGACGACGAACAGCTTGGCCGCCTGCGCTGCAACGGGCCGGCCGAACACCGGCGCCGAGACGAACCCGCCGGCCGCATCGGCGGCAAGCCGGTCCGCCAACGCAACGCCGATCGTGCTGTGTGAGATGTGCAGCGCGGGCGCAGCGCGGATGCCGCCTTCGCCGTAGACCACCGCCTCGACGGCGCGGTCGTCCGCGAGCATCGTCATCACCACGTCGCCCTGCGCCGCATCGACCGGGCGGTCGGCCAGCGTCGCCCCCGCCTCGACCAGCGCCTCGGCCTTGTCGGGCGACCGGTTCCACACCGTCACGTCGTGCCCCGCCTTGACGAGGTTGGCGGCCATCGCACTGCCCATCTGCCCCAGGCCGATAAAACCGATCTTCATGTCGTCAGTCCTCTGTTCATCGCGAACGGTTCAAACCGTCGCGGACGCCGGGTCGTTCCTGCCGTGCTATGGTTTCGACCGCTCGAGCTCGACAATCTCGAAATCGTGGCGGATCCAGCCGCGGTCGATCGCAGGATCGGTCGCAGCCACCCGTTTCCGGCGGGCTTCGGCGAATGATTTGGTGTGGCCCCAGAATATTTCGGTCCGCCCGCCGCCGAGATGCGCGACGATCCGCCAGTAATGCGTGAACGGCGTGGCCGTCGGCCCGATCGTCTTCACATAGCCATCGGCAAGCGTGGCGGTCAGCAGGTATTTCTTGTTCGCCATAAGGTCAGCCCTGCCCTTCGGTCGCCGGCGCCATCGTCAGATCGAATGCGGTGTGTGCCATCGTCCGGCCGTTGACGATCAGGTCGACTCCGTGGCTGCCAGGATGATGCCGCCGCGTGCTGAAATCGCGGATCGTCTGGCGGATGGCGAGTGCGACACGCGCGCCGGGCAGAAGGTCGACGGTCTTCAGCTTGAACACCTTCGCCGCGCGTTGTCCGCCGGCGCGTGCGTAGTGAAGCCTGTAATCGACGACCAGCCGTTGCGGTGCGGTTGCCGTGGAAACCAATTCCGCGTCAATGACGATGGTCTCGCCGAGGCGCACCATCCCGGGCGCAACCGCGAACCGTAGCACCTCGACCGCCGCGCCGTCAGTGGCACCGATCAACGCCAGCGCTTGCGGATTGCCCTGCTTGACGAGCGTGCGCAGCGCGTGGCGGACGATCCAGGCGGTACCGGCATCGTCCCTATCCCAAGTCGTTAGCAGGTCCAGCACCCAATCCGGTAGGTCCTTGCCGATGTCGTTCAGATGGTTGGCGACCGATTTGCGGACATACGCGCTAGGATCGTTCTTGAGTTCGCACAGGATTTCGGCCGCCAGCGTCGGATCCGCCGTCAATGCGGGGATACGCGTCGCCCAGGGCAGACGCGGCCGGCTCCCCTCGCTGGCCAGCCGGCGGACATGCGCGTCCGCGTCACGACTCCACTGCAGCATGATCCCCAGCGTCTTTTCGGGTTCGCGCGCCAGGAACGGACGGATCGCAAACTCCGCGCTGCCGAAGCGGGTCAGCACGGCGAGCGCCACCATCGATCGGTCGAATGCATGGCCGCCGTGACGCGCGACGAACTCGGCCAGCGCCATCGCCTGGAAACCGTGCGTCGATCGGGGCCCCATCGCCTCGACGACCGCAACCGCCTCCGAATACTCCGTCGGCAGCGCAGCCTTCAGCGCGTCGGCGATCCGGCGTACTCTTTCCATGATCGAGAGCGTTTCGATCCCATCGGATGCGACCGCCAGAAAGATCCGGCGATCGAACAGCGGTGATGCCGCGCACCCGGCGTCGGCGATCGTCGCCAGCGCTTGTGGTCCGAGGATGTCTTTCAACAACGGCGCGGCGCTTGCGGTGGTAGTTGCGGTGGTGGTCATCGGAAAGCGGCTTTCATGGCCTTGCGATACGCGCGAAGTACGACGCGCTTCAACCGGATGCGCCTGCCGGATGGTGCACCGACGCAGCGAACCGACCGCGGCCTGCACCAGTCCTCCCGCCCCTTGCGATTTCGCGTCGAACGCTGTTCGTGGTGCGATCGGCGTCGGGCATGGGGGTTTCATCCAGGCCCCATCACGACGACATGAGCCATAGTCCTTTCACGGAGACGCCCGCATGACGACCGCCTACGACACGAAACTCGGCCTCTACATCGCCGGCGAATGGCTGAGCGGCGACGGCCGGGACACGCGCGACGTGCTCAACCCGGCGACCGGCGCGGGCCAGGCGGCACTGCCGCTCGCCACCGCCGCCGATCTCGACCGGGCACTCGAAGCGTCGCAGCGCGGCTTCATCGCCTGGCGCGCGACCCCGCCCGAAAAGCGCGCCGCGATTCTGACGCGCACCGCGCAATTGCTGCGCGAGCGCGGCGATCATATCGCGCGCATCGCCACGCTGGAGCAGGGCAAGATCCAGGCCGAGGCCAAGGGCGAAGTCGCCTTCGCCGCCGCATTGCTCGATTTCCACGCCGCCGAGGGGCTGCGCGTCTATGGCCGCGTCCTGCCCCGCCCGTCGGGTACGCGCAGCCTGGTGCTGCACCAGCCGGTTGGTCCGGTCGCGGCGTTCTGCGCGTGGAACTTCCCGATCATGAACGTCGTCCGCAAACTCGCACCGGCGTTGGCGGCGGGTTGCTCGATCATCATCAAGCCGTCCGAGGAAACCGCGGGCAGCGCGGTCGAGGTGCTCAAGTGCTTCCAGGATGCCGGGCTTCCGGGCGACGTCGCGCAGTGCGTGTTCGGCGTTCCCGACATGGTGTCGCGCCAGCTGCTCGCCTCGCCGATCACGCGAAAGCTCAGCTTCACCGGCTCGGTCCCGGTCGGCAAGGCGCTGATGAAGCTTGCCGCCGACACGATGATGCACACGACGATGGAGCTCGGCGGACACGGCCCGGTGCTGGTGTTCGACGATTGCGACCTTGAGAAGACGCTCGACACGCTGGTCGCGCACAAGTTCCGTAACGCCGGCCAGGTCTGCGTCGCGCCGACGCGCTTCCACGTCCAGGACGGCATCTACGACCGCTTCGCCAAAGGGTTCGCCGAACGGACGCGCGCGCTCAAGATCGGCGACGGCATGGATGCGGCGAGCCAGATGGGGCCGATGGCCAATGCGCGTCGCCCCGAGGCGATCGCCGAGCTGGTCGGCGACGCCACCAGCCACGGCGCCACGCTGCTGGCGGGCGGCGACTATGGCGGCTCGGGCGGGTTCTTCTTCCAGCCGACCGTGCTGGGCGACGTGCCGCTGTCGGCGCGCGCGATGAACGAGGAACCGTTCGGCCCGGTCGCGTTGCTCGGTCGCTTCGCCACCGACGACGATGCGATCGCCGAAGCCAACCGCTTGCCGTTCGGTCTGGCGGCATATTGCTTCACCGAGCACGGCCGCCGCCAGAACGTGCTGGGCGATGCGATCGAGGCGGGCATGATCGCGATCAACAACGTCCGCCTGAGCTATCCCGACAGCCCGTTCGGCGGCGTGAAGGACAGCGGCCACGGGTCCGAGGATGGCCCCGAGGGGATCAGGGCGCATCTGGTGACGAAGGCAGTGCACATCAGCTAGGACGCCGCATCAATCCCGGCGTCATTTAACCGCCCCGGGTTCCGCCGGGGTGGTGCTCGCACTGCAACATAACCTGTTTCCCCGCGAAGGCGGGGATCTAGACTGGGTTCCCGCCTTCGCGGGAGAACAAGGCGCGCGTGGGCCGTATTTCGAGTGCGGCCCCGTCCTCGCATCAAGCCCCCCTTCCCCTCCCGGCGCAAAACAGGTAGCGCTACCAAAAATCGGGAGAGACGAGATGACGGCACGATCGGGCAACGACCGGCGGAGCACTGCAACACGGATGGCGTGGGCCGCAGGCGCCTCGCTGCTGGCGATGATCGCCACCCCCGCACTCGCCGAGCCGCTGGCGACGGTCGACCGCAACGGCGCGCTGGTCGCGATTGAGCCTTACGCCCCGAACATCGTCCGCGTCACGATCGCGCTCGATCGCGCGCAGTCCGATTCCGCGCCCGGCGAAGGCGCCAACGCCAAGCCGAACGCGACCGGCTGGACGCATCGTACCGATACCACCGGTGACGTGTTTGCCTCAGCCGCGCTCCAGCTGACGGTCAAGGCACAGCCCTGGCCCAAGGCGCCGAGCCAGATGGAACGCTATTTCGCGCCGTCGCTGCCCCCCGTCTCGATCGGCATCGCCAGCGCCGATGGCCGGACGATCGCCGAGATGAACGGCTGGGAACGCGCACCGCACACCGTCAACGGCGAGAAGACGTTCCGCGTCGGCGCCAGCTTCGCGATGCAGCCGGACGAGCATTATTACGGCCTCGGCCAGAACCAGGACGGCGTGCTCGACCTCAAGGGCCGGACGATCGACTGCCGCCACAATTACGATGCGCCTGCGGGCGAGACGGTGTGCGTGCCGTTCATGGTGACCAACAAGGGCTATGGCATTGTCTGGGACAACCCGTCGATCACCACCGTCTCGCCCGGCCTGCACAATGCGACGAAATGGCAGTCCGAAGTCGGCGAGCGCGTCTCGTTCTTCGTCATCACCGGCACCACCACCGATGAGCTGTACGCCGGGTACGCCAAGCTGACCGGCGCTACCCCGCTGCCGCCCAAGGCCGCGTTCGGACTGATCCAGTCCAAGGCGCGCTACGAGACGCAGCAGGAGCTGCTCGGCATTGCGGAGGGGTATCGCAAGCGCAACTACCCGCTCGACGTGATGGTGCTCGACTGGTTCTATTGGACCCGCATGGGCCAGCTCGACATCGACCGGACCTATTTCCCCGATCCCAAGGCGATGAACGACAAGCTGAAGATGCTGGGGATGCATTCGATCATCAGCGTCTGGCCACGGTTCGAGCGGGAATCGCGCTATTTCGACCTGCTCTCGAGCAAGGGCTGGCTGCTGCACGATGCTGACGGGAGCGTCGTCGACGGCCTTGCGGTCCGCGCCGATCGCGCCGGTGCGTTGCTCGATTCCACCAACCCGGACGCGCGCGAATGGTTCTGGGGCAAGATTCGCGACAACATCGCGTCACAGGGCTTCGACTGGTTCTGGCTCGACGAGACCGAGCCGGACCTCGTCCCCGACGGTCATTTCTATCAGCTCGGCTCGGGCGATCGGTACCACAACCTGTTCCCGCTGGTGCACACCACCGGCGTCGCGGAAGGCTCCGCGCGCGATCGGCCCGACACGCGCAACCTGATCCTGTCGCGCGCCGCCTATCTCGGGACGCAGCGCAACGGCGCGCTGTTCTGGTCGTCGGACATCCAGGCGACCTGGGACGCGTATCGCCGCCAGATCCCGAGCGGTCTTGGCTTCACCGCGACCGGGATGGCGTATTGGAGCAGCGACACCGGCGGCTGGCAATATCCGAACGGGCCGAAGGCGACGCACCCCGTGTTGCTCGATCCCGCCGGCGCGACCGCGATGTCGCCGAGCTATGCCGATTATCCCGAGCTGTTCGCGCGTTGGTTCGCGTATAACAGCTTCACGCCGACGCTGCGCATCCACGGCCAGCGCCCGGCGACCGCGATCTGGGAATATGGCACGGCTGCCGAGCCCGTGCTCGCGCGCTTCCTGAAGCTGCGGTATAGGCTGATGCCGTACATCTATTCGCTCGGCTACCAGACGTACAAGACCGGCGCGCCGTTCATGCGGGCGCTGTTCATGGATTTCCCGAACGATCCGAAGGTCGCGACGATCGGCGATCAGTATATGTTCGGGCCTGCCTTCCTGGTCGCGCCGGTGACCGAACAGGGCGCGACGACGCGCACGGTGTACCTGCCCGCCGGGACCGACTGGTATGATTACTGGACCGAGCAGCGTTTCACGGGTGGCCAGACGATCACGGTGAAGGCACCGATCGAACAGATCCCGCTGTTCGTCCGTGCCGGATCGATCATTCCGATGGGGGCCGAGATCCAGAGCACCGCGACGCGCCAAAAGCTCGACAGCATCCGCGTCTATCCGGGCCGCAGCAGCGACTTCACGCTGTACGACGATGACGGCGTGACGAACGACTATAAGAAGACCGGCGGCAGCGTCGCGACGTTGCGCTGGGACGATGCGAGCGGGCGGTTGAGCGCATCCGGTCGCCTGCCTTCGGCACAGGATTTTGCACCGCTGGTAAAGATCGTCGGGTCCGCAAAGCCCAGGTGACACGCGATAATAAATCCTCTCCCGCCCGGCTCTGGCGGGAGAGGATCGTCATTATCCGGGGCCTGACGTGACTGGCCCTAAAACGCCGTCGCGAGGCGGCGCTGCATCGACAGGGCCGGGCTGGACGCCGGTTCGGGCATATCCTGCGCCGCATCGAGCAGCGCGACGCGCCGGTGGATATCGGCACTCGCGACGATCAGCGCCTGCGCCGGGGTCGGCAGCGCGGCGAGCAGCGTCGCGTCGATCACCGGCCCATCGCCCAGTCGTCTTGACGGATCCAGCGCATCGCGCGCGTGCAATTCACCGGTCTGCACCGCGCGCTGAGTCAGCAGCCAGGCGATCACGTGCATCAGCCGCGTCGTCACCTTCAGCGACTCGCAACTGAAGCTGACCCGTGCGAACGGGCCGAGCGTATCGCGGTCCATGCGTCCCGCCTCGTCGAAATAGGCACGCGCTTCGTCGGCGAGCAGCATGGCCTCGCCGTACAGCGAGTCGATCAGCCGACGGTGCAACCGTGATTCCGCTCTCAGTTCAATCATTTCAGCGACATGGCATAGCGCCTGCGCCCAGCACAGCGCCGCGGAACGGCGTTCGCGACGAACTGTCCCGAAATGCGCCGATCGGTGGCCTCTCGGTAAAGACGATCGCTGCGCACGACTCCACGCGACATCGTCCAGGAGATGAGTTCAGGCGATGATGTCGGGAATAAGCAGATCCTCGCGCGCGACGATCTCGTCACGCAGCCGCAGCTTGCGCTTCTTCAGGCGCGCCATCTGCAACTGGTCGGGCACTGCCATCGACGCCAGCGCGGCGATCGCGTCGTCAAGATCGCGATGCTCGATCCGCATCCCGTCGAGCCGGGCCCTTGCCTGCGTTTCGTCCGCCATGTTCCCGCTCGCCTGCTGCCCCTCGGTACGTCCCGCTTAGCAAATACCGACGCCCGCGCGAGCGATAATCCGGGATCGGGACAGATCGCGCGCGATTCATCCGGTCGTCGCGGCAAACCGCTCGATCGAACGATTTGGCCCATTTCCGATGAAGACATTTTTGCGACGGAGTGGTTTACTCCGTTCCCCAACCCGAATGCAGGAGGTACTTCATCGTGCAGACGACGCATCAGACAGCCCTGGAAACCAAGCACGCCGTTCTCGATCAGCGGATTGCGGCCGAGACCCACCGGCCACTGCCCGACGCGACCCTCCTGGCTGGACTGAAAAAACAGAAACTGCGCCTGAAGGAAGAAATCGTCAGCCTCTGACATAGGCCCGACGCTTCGAGATATGGTTCCCCGGACATGGATCCGGGGGACATTCGCACCGACCGGTCCGAAACGGGCCGGGTTCGGCTCCTACCGTCCCGATCCCACAATAATCGCCAGAGGCTCCGTCAGGGTTCGCCCGGCCCCTTGGCATAGAACGGCGTCGATGCCGGTTTCGTCCCGCCGATCGGCTTGCGCGCCTTTTTCGGGTCGATCGGCGAATCCAGCGCGATCCCCATCCGCCCCTGGGTACACCAGGCCACCTTGCCGGTGGTTTCACCGATCCCCCGCAGGTCAAGCCGGACCGGTGTGCCGACATCGACGACCTTGTCGAGTTCGAGCATCAACCCGCCTTCCGACAGGTTGCGCACGCGGACCTCGCGGATGCCACGCTCGTTGCCCAGCTGGAGCTTGGCGACCAGCAACAGGCTGTCGCGGCTGCGCGCGCGGTTTTGCTGGCCGTCCACCGGCATGGCATCGCCCGACCTGGACCCGATCGCCGTGACGCCGGATGCCCCGGGTTCCATACCCGTCATAGCCCGCTTGAAATCGTCCATCGCTGATCCAGCATCCGTTGCGTGCGCCGGCCTGAAGGGGCCCGCCTGTCCGCTACGTCACGCATAGCCTACCAAGCATCGCGAAACCCTTAACGCACGGCGTGCACGTCAGCCAGTCGCTTCTCCGGTGCGGCGTAGGATCAATCCTCGCGCGAGACCTTCTCGTTGCGCTCGTGCCGCTCCTGCGCCTCGACCGTCATCGTCGCGATCGGCCTGGCTTCGAGCCGGGCAAGGCTGATCGGTTCGCCGCTGACTTCGCAATAGCCGTATTCGCCCTCGTCGATCCGGCGGATCGCCGCCTCGATCTTCGAGACCAGCTTGCGCTGGCGATCACGCGTCCGCAGCTCGATCGACCAGTCGGTTTCGCTCGACGCCCGATCGGTCAGGTCCGCCTCGCGCAGCGAATCCACCTGGAGCTGCGACAGCGTCTCCTGTGATTCTCGCAGGATCGCCTCTTTCCAGTCCTGCAGCTTGCGACGGAAATAGGCCTGTTGCTTCAGGCTCATAAAGGGTTCGTCGGCATCGGGCCGATAGCCCTCGATATCGCTGTCGTTCGCAGCGTTTCGGTTGGTAGTTCCGGTATCGTCCATACGATTCATAACGGTCGCCATACCACTCTCCCTCTGGCCCCGTCGGACCGGCCACGCCGATCTCAAGGAACCGCCCCCAAATGGTGAAAGCGCCTATAGTCTTCCCGGTGGCCGACCACAAGCGAGGCAACTTGCGCATTCTGCCCGTCCGCGGACATTTTATTGCGTTCCCAGCGCGTTCGGTCTTGCGGCCGGAATCTACGCTTCGGTAACAACATAAGTCATGGTCCGCCCGCCGTGGCAAAGGCGTTTGTGTCCCAGCCCGGCACGTTAAGCTAAACGCTGTTGGCGGAGGCTGCGTAAATCGTTCGGTAACCATCCCGATCCTGGTTAATAGGGCTTGCACTTAACGGTTTGTTTTGCAGTTAGTCGGATAGCGGCATTTCGATGCTGCGGAACGGGGATCCGGCGTCCAGCAAATGTCCGGCAACGAAAGAGTGACGATATGTCAGTGCGGATGGCCTTGGCGAAATTGTGCGCGTGCGCATGCGGCGGTGCCCTGATCGGCGGCGGCGCCGTGCATGTGGCGGAACGGCCGGCGCGAACCGCCAACGCAAAGCGCGTTCTCGTCAAGCGAGTCGCGCGCCATGAGGTGGCCGCGGTCGCTCGTCCGCGCGTTCGCCGCGTGACCACGACGACCCGCACCACCTGCGCCCCGACCGTCGTCACCGTCGCGAACGCCGTCCCGGTGCCGGCTCCGGTCGGCGAAGGCTATATCGGCGGCGGCGGCGCAGGCTCGACCCCGGCGGTGATCGGCGGCAGCGGCGGCTTTTTCGGCGGCGGTTTTGGTGGCGGGTTCGGCGGCGGCTTTGGCGGCGGCGGCGGCGGATCGAGCGGCAGCATCGTGATCTCGTCGACGTCGAGCGGCGGATCGACCTCGACCGGCGGCTCGTCGAGCAGCACCGGTGGCGCCGAAATCTCCAGCACCTCGTCCTCGGGCGGCTCGAGCGGCAACATCTCGTCGGCGTCGGGGGGCTCGAGCGGCGACGTATCCTCGTCGTCGAGCGGCAACGTCTCGACATCGTCGAGCAGCGCCTCGTCGGCGTCGTCGGCCTCCTCCGCATCGTCGGCCAGCAGCGGCAGTTCGTCCGGTGGCAAGCCTGGCCATGACGGATCGAGCTATGGGTCGAGCAGCAAGGGTTGGGGTTCGAGCGGTGGCTGGAACTCGACCGGCGGCTGGAGCTCGAACGGATCGTCGGGCAGTTCCGCGTCTTCGGGCAGCAGCGCGTCGTCCGCGAGCGGGTCAAGCGGCAGCAGCGCGAGCAGTGCCAGCAGCGCGTCGAGCGCCAGTTCTGCTTCGAGCGCGAGTTCCGGTGGCAGCACCGGATCGAGCGGTGGCGACCCGGCGCCCGTTCCGGCACCGCCGATGATGCTGTTGTTCGGCGCGGCGGCGGCAGCCCTGGTCGCCCGCAAGCGCCTTGCCAAGCCGATGGCAGCCGTGACCGGCTGACATGCTTCGCTACTGAAAATCGAAAGGCCCCGCCGGACATTGCCGACGGGGCCTTTTTTGTGTCCGTGGTTCAGGCGTTCTTGAGCGCCTTCTCGATGTCCTTGATCGGATGCCCGGTCAGGTCCTTATCGAGTTCGCCGGCCAGGCGGCTGCTGACCTCCTTGTGATAATGCTTGCGCAGTTCGCCGAGCGTCTTTGGCGGCGCGACGATGATCAGCGTCTCGAAATCGTTCTTCAGCGCACGCTTCTTGAGCATCGCGGCGGCATCCGCGGCAAAACGATCCTCCTCGATCTGGTGGAAATCGGTCGGCTCGACCGAACTCTGCACGCCGCCCTGCGGTGACGAGGCACGGCCGGCGGAATCGGTGGCCTGATCGCGCGTCGCGGGATTATCCTGCTCCTGCGCTTCCTCGACGATCAGGTTGGGAAATTCATTGTCGCCCTCGTTGCGCAGGAACAGCATTTTCCGGCCATCCGCGACGAGCACGACGGAATTGTGGGGAAGCTGCATGCGATATCTCCTTTTCGCTGTGCGTGTGGTGGATGAACGCGTGGCGGACCGGTGAGGTTGCTTCTGATCCTCCCCCCGGCAGGGGGAGGGCCGTAAAGGCGGGCCGCCTTGCTTACGCCTGCCTGCCCCGGCATAGCCTCAGCCATGCACGACATACGCCTGATCCGCGACGATCCCGCCGCCTTCGACGCCGCCCTCGCCAAGCGGGGCTTCGCACCGCAGTCCGCTTCGCTGGTGACGCTCGACGAGCAGCGCCGCGCGACGATCGCGGACTCGCAGACCGCACAGACCCGCCGGAACGAACTGTCGAAGGCGATCGGTCAGGCCAAGGCGCAGAAGGACGAGGCCAAGGCGCAGGCGCTGATGGCCGAAGTCGCGAGCCTCAAGGAGGCGCTACCGCAGCTGGAAGCCGACGAGGCGCGGCTTAGCGGGGAGCTAAGCGACCTGCTGGCGGCGATCCCCAACCTGCCGGCCGCGGACGTTCCACAGGGCGGCGGCGAGGACAACAACGCGCTCGTCCATACCCGCGGTACGCCCACGACCTTCGCCTTCACCGCCCGCGAGCACGACGCGATCGGCCCGGCGATCGGCCTCGATTTCGAGACCGGCGCGGCGATGTCCGGTGCACGCTTCACGCTCGTTCGCGGGCCTGCCGCCAAGCTGCAACGTGCGCTCGGCCAGTTCATGCTCGATCACGTCGCAGACGCCGGCTTCGAGCAGGTCTCGCCGCCGCTGCTGGTCCGCGACGAGGCGGTGTTCGGCACCGGGCAGTTGCCCAAATTCTCGGAGGATCTGTTCCGCACGACCGACGGTCGCTGGCTGATCCCGACCGCCGAGGTGAGCCTCACCAACATCGTCCGCGAACAGATTCTGAGCGAGGCCGAACTGCCGCTGCGCTTCACCGCGCTGACGCCGTGCTTCCGCTCCGAGGCAGGCGCGGCGGGGCGGGATACGCGCGGCTACATCCGCCAGCATCAGTTCGACAAGGTCGAGATGGTCTCGATCGTCACCCCCGACATGTCCGAAGCCGAGCATGAGCGGATGACGGCGTGCGCGGAAGGCGTGCTCGACGCGTTGCAGCTACCGTTCAGGCGGATGCTCCTATGCACCGGCGATATGGGCTTCACTGCGGCACGCACCTACGATCTCGAAGTCTGGCTGCCGGGCCAGGCGCGCTATCGCGAGATCAGCAGCGTCTCGACCTGCACCGATTTCCAGGCGCGCCGGATGAACGCGCGCTATCGGCCCGAGGGCGAGAAGGGTACGCGGTTCGTCCACACGCTCAACGGCTCCGCACTCGCGGTCGGCCGGACGGTGGTCGCGGTGCTGGAGAATTACCAGCAGGAGGATGGCTCGGTCGCGGTCCCGGCCGTGCTCCAGCCGTATCTCGGCGGGCTGACCGTATTGGAGCCGAAGCGCTGATGCGGATCCTCCTCACCAACGACGACGGTTATCACGCGCCCGGCCTGAAGGTGCTCGAGGCGATCGCGAAGACGCTGTCCGACGATATCTGGGTGGTCGCGCCCGCCGAGGAACAGTCGGGCGCCGGGCATTCGCTGACGCTGTCGCGGCCGATCCGCGTGCGGAAGCACGGCGAGAAGCGGTATGCCGTCGCAGGCACGCCGACTGATGCGGTGATGATGGCGCTCGCCAAGATCATGAAGGATTGCCCGCCCGACCTGATCCTGTCGGGCGTCAACCGCGGCGCCAATCTGGCTGAGGACGTGACCTATTCGGGCACCGTCTCGGCGGCAATGGAAGGCGCGCTGGGCGGTATCCGGTCGATCGCGCTGAGCCAGATCTACAGCCGCGAGGGCATGGGCGACAGCGTGCCGTTCGAAGCCGCCGCGGCATGGGGCGAGCGCGTGTTGCGGCCGTTGGTCGACGCACCGCTCGCGCCGCGGACGTTGGTCAACGTCAACTTCCCCGCCGGCCCGGCCGATGCGGTGAAGGGCGTGCGCATCGTCGGCCAGGGGCTGCGCGATTACGGCCGGTTGCAGATCGTCACCAATACCGATCCGCGCGGGTACGAGTATCACTGGTTCGCGCTCGGCCGGACCGTCGAGACGCCTGCGCATGCGACCGATCTCGAAGCGACCGCGGAAGGGTATGTGTCGGTCACGCCGCTGCATCTCGACCTGACGCATTTCGAGTCGATTGACATGCTCGAACGGGCCTATCGCTGATGCGCCATGCACGCGCGCTGGTCTCGATAGCGGCGCTGCCGTTGCTCGGGCTGGCTGCGTGCATTCCGCATGTCGATCGTCCCGCGGGCTATGGCGGCCCGCCGTCGCGCCCGTACCGCGATCCACCGCCTCGCCGTGACGATCCGCAACCGCGCCGGGACGACGCCCCGGTTCGGGACATCCCCGGCCGCGACACGGGCGAGGTCACCACCCTGCCCGCCCCGCGTCCCGCCTGGGAAGCGCGGCCGGTCAGCGCCGACGCGAAGACCATCCCCGATTCGACCTATGTGGTGCAGCCGGGCGATACGCTGCGCCGCGTGGTCGATCGTAGCGGCGCGAGCCTCGAGGCCATCGCGCGGGCCAATGACCTCGACTCGCCCTACACGATCCGCAGCGGCCAGCGACTGACGATCCCCGGTGGACGCTATCACCAGGTCCGCCGCGGCGAGACCGGCATCGCGATCGCGCGCGCGTACGGCGTCGAATGGTCGCGGATCGTCGCTGCTAACGCGCTGGTCGAGCCCTATGTCCTGCGCGCCGACCAGCGCGTCCTGATCCCCGATGCGCCGGGCGGCGGCAGGCCCAGCGCGTCCGAACGCGCGCAGGCCTTCACGCTAGATATCGACGACATCCTGACCGGTGGCGAACCCGCGCTCGCCAGCAACCAGGCGCCGGCGAAACCGATCGCGACGCCGCGCCGCGTGCTGCCGTCGAACGCCGTCGTCACCGCCCCGGCGCGTCTGGCGAGCGGCGGCTTCCTGTGGCCGGTCGACGGCAAGGTCGTGAAGCGCTTCGGCCACGGTGCTAGCGGCGAGCGCAATGACGGCATCAAGATCGCCGTACCGGTCTCGACCCCGATCCATGCTGCGGCGGACGGCGTGGTCGCCTATGTCGGCGATGGCATCGCCGCGCTTGGCGGGCTGGTGATTATCAAGCACGGCGGCGGCTGGACGAGCGTCTACGGCCACGCATCGAAGCTGCTGGTGCAACGCGGCCAGAGCGTGAAGCGAGGACAGACGGTGGCGCTGTCCGGGGATACCGGGTTCGCGGATCGACCGGAATTGCACTTCGAGCTGCGCAAGGGGCGCACGCCGGTCGATCCGACGTCGCAACTGCCTAGAACCTAGCCGCTCAGACAAAACCGTCATCCCAGCGAAAGCTGGGATATTCCGGTTCGGGCCGGAGCACCCGCCCCTTAAAGATCCCAGCTTTCGCTGGGATGACGGCGGTGGGAGCGCATGCTAGTCGCCCTCCCATGACCTACCAGTCCGACCTGCTCACCACGCTGACCTCGCGCGGCTATGTCCACCAGATGACCGACGCGACCGCGCTCGATGCGCTCGCGGGCAAGCAGGTGGTGCCCGGCTATATCGGCTTCGATCCGACCGCGCCGTCGCTCCACGTCGGCAGTCTCGTCCAGATCATGCTGCTCCGCCGGCTCCAGCAGACCGGGCACAAGCCGATCGTCCTGATGGGCGGCGGTACCGGCAAGATCGGTGACCCGAGCTTCAAGGACGAAGCGCGCAAACTGCTTGGCGAGGACGGGATCAAGGCCAACGTCGCCTCGATCCGGCGCATCTTCGAACGCTTCCTGACCTTCGGGGATGGCCCGACCGACGCAGTGATGCTCGACAATGCCGAGTGGCTCGACGCGCTCGAATACATCCCGTTCCTGCGCGATGTCGGTCAGCATTTCTCGGTGAACCGCATGCTCGCGTTCGATTCGGTCAAGCTCCGGCTCGACCGCGAACAGTCGCTAAGCTTCCTCGAATTCAACTACATGATCCTTCAGGCGTACGACTTCCTCGAACTGTCGCGTCGCGCCGAGTGCCGGTTGCAGATGGGCGGCTCGGATCAATGGGGCAACATCGTCAACGGCATCGAACTCGCGCGTCGCATGGACTCGACCGAAGTCTACGGGGTCACCACCCCGCTGATCACGACCGCGGACGGCGGCAAGATGGGCAAGACGATGTCGGGCGCGGTCTGGCTGCACGAGGACCAGCTGCCGCACTTCGATTACTGGCAGTTCTGGCGCAACACCGACGACCGCGACGTCGGCCGCTTCCTGCGGCTGTTTACCGACCTGCCGCTCGACGAGATCGCGCGACTTGAGTCGCTCGAAGGCGCCGAGATCAACGCCGCCAAGATCGTCCTCGCCAACGAGGCGACCGCGATGTGCCGCGGCCGTGCTGCCGCCGAACAAGCCGCGGAGACTGCGCGGAAGACGTTCGAGGAAGGCGCGTCGGGCGACTCTTTGCCGAGCTTTGCGGTTTCCGGCGGCGCGATCGGCATCGTCGAGGCGCTGGTCGGGCTCGGCTTCGTCGCCTCCAATGGCGAAGCGCGGCGCAAGATCGCCGAGGGCGCCGTCCGCGCCGATGGCGAGCCGGTGCGCGAGCCCACCCAATCGATCGCGGTCGCCGTCCCCGTCCGCCTCAGTCTCGGCAAAAAACGTCACGGGATGCTAACCCCCTCGTAAATAGACGCATTCCGGGTACAAAGAATTCCGCGTTAAGCATCATCGTTCGCACCCGGTTCACACCGCGCCGCCTAGGTTGCCCCCTGCTCAAAGGCGGGGGAACCATCGATGACGAACCATGCCGAAGCCGTTCGCGATTTGCGCGGCGAGCCGCGCGACGAGGTCATGCACCGGACGCGCGCGATCGATGCCGCGGGCCACAGCGTGAAGCTGGTGCTCGTCAACATATCCGCAAAGGGGCTGATGGCGCGCTGTGATGGCAACCCGGCGGCCGGCGACATGCTGCGCATTCACCTGCCGATCCTGGGCGAGGTTGCCGCAGTGGTACGCTGGTCGCTTGGCGGGCGGATCGGGTGCGAGCTCGAACGGACGATCCCGCTGGCCGAATATTACGGCATGCTCTCGGTCATGATCCGCCACATCTGACGCGTCAGCCGGCGCGGACCAGCACGACGCCACCGATCACCAGCGCGACGCCGGCCAGCCTTGCGAGGCTGATCGGTTGCTGGCTGAGACCAAGCAATCCGAACCGATCGAGGATCAGCGCGGTGACGAGTTGGCTCGCGACCGCCATCGTCAGCGCGGACGCGAGGCCCAGCCGCGGCGTGGCATAGGCGAGTGCGGCGACGAAGCATGCGCCGTACAGGCCGCCGAGCCATGCCCAGCCGGGCGCGCCCTTCAACGCCGACGGCATGGTCCGATCTGTTGCTGCCCAGACGCCGAACAGGATGATCGTGCCGACCGCGAACGAGACGAGCGATCCGAGCCAGAGCGACCCGGATGCCTTCACCAACGCGGCGTTGGTCGGTGGCTGGATCGCGAGGCCGATGCCCGCGAGGAGAACGACGATGATAGGAAGGAGGGCAGTCATCGCGGCTCCGTGATCGCTCCCCCCGCCGAGGTCAACCCGAGCGGAGCAGCGCCACGCCGGCATCGCGATCAAACAGGTACAGGGCCGTGCGCGCCGCCTGCCCCCTCGGTCCCTCGAGCCCGCCGTCGCGGTCGATCAGCAGGCGCGTGTCGTCGTGTGCGCATTGCAGCAGGTCGGCCATCATGTCTGGTGTCGCGAGCCGGAACGCCATTTCGCCGGACTGCTTCGTGCCGAGCAGTTCGCCTGCGCCACGGAGGCGGAGGTCCTCCTCGGCGATGCGGAAGCCGTCGTTGGTTTCGCGCATCAGGGCTAGCCGCGCGCGCGATGTCTCGCTGAGCGACGATCCGCGCATCAGCAGGCAGATCGATCGCCCGGTGCCGCGCCCTACCCGCCCGCGGAGCTGGTGGAGCTGGGCGAGACCGAAGCGGTCGGCATGCTCGATCACGATCAGCGTCGCGTTGGGGACGTCGACGCCGACCTCGATCACCGTCGTCGCGACGAGGACGGAGGTGCGGGCGGCGGAAAACTCGGCCATCACCGCGTCCTTCTCCGCGGGTTTCATGCGGCCGTGGACGAGCGCGACCTTGTCCCCGAACCGCGCGCGCAGCACTTCCGCGCGCATCTCGGCGGCGGCGAGGTCGCTCTTCTCGCTCTCCTCGACCAGCGGGCATACCCAATAAGCCTGCCCGCCATCGGCCAGATGCCGGCCGAGCGCATTGACGACGTCGTCGAGGCGGTCCTCCGAGATCACGCGCGTTTCGATCGGCTGGCGACCGGGCGGCATCTCGTCGAGGCGGCTGACGTCCATCTCACCGTATTGCGCGAGCGTCAGCGTGCGTGGGATCGGCGTCGCGGTCATCGCCAGCAAATGCGGCGGGGCGACACCCTTGGCCTGCAACGTCATCCGCTGCGCGACGCCGAAGCGGTGCTGTTCGTCGACCACCACGAGCGCGAGGTCCTTGTAGCCGACCGCATCCTGGAAGATCGCGTGCGTGCCGACGAGGATATCGATCTCGCCGCTCGCCAGCGCCATTAGCGTCGCCTCGCGTACCCGCCCCTTGTCGCGCCCGGTGAGCACGCCGACGTTGATCGGCAGGCCGGCGAGCGTTTTCCGCAACGTCTCGTAATGCTGGCGCGCGAGAATTTCGGTCGGCGCGAGCATCGCCGCCTGTGCGCCGGCCTCGACGGCGATCAGCATCGCCATCGCCGCAACGAGCGTCTTGCCCGAGCCCACATCGCCCTGCAGCAGCCGCAACATCGGCGCAGTCTGCGCGAGATCGCCCTCGATCTCGCCGACTGTCCGCGATTGCGCGCCGGTCAGCGTGTAGGGCAGCTTGAGCAGGTCACGCAGACGGCCGTCACCGTGGAGAGCCCTGCCCCGCCGCTTGCGCGTGTCGGCGCGGACCAGCGTCATCGCGAGCTGGTTCGCGAAGACCTCGTCATAGGCCAGCCGCTCGCGCGCCTTCGCGTCCGACGGGTCGGCGTGGATGCGCTCGAGCGACTCGTGCCAGCCAGGCCATTCGCGCTTCGCCTTCAGGCCGGGCTCGATCCACTCGGGCAGGTCCGGCGCGCGCGCGACCGCCTGCGTGGTCAGCGCCGCCAGTCGGCGCGACGTGAGGCCTTCCGACAGTGGATAGATCGGCTCGCGCTCGCGCAACTCCTCGTCCGGCTCGACGATGTCGGGATGGACGATCTGCAATTCCTGGCCGTATTCGTCGAGTCGGCCGGAGATCCGCTTGGCCTCGCCGATCGGCAGCAGTCTCTTCGCCCAGCTTGAGCTTCCGCCGAAGAAGACGAGGCTGACATAATTGCCGTGCTCGTCGGTCGCCTGCACACGCGTCGGGCCACGGCCCGCGCTGATCTTGTAGTCGCGCGGGGTCAGCGTGATCGTGATGATCCGTCCGGCGTCGCTCGACATGAGCTCGGTGCGCGGCAGGCGATCGACATAGCCGGTCGGCAGATGGAAGGCGACGTCGACGACGCGCGCGAGCCCGAGCCGGTCTAACGGCTTGGCGAGCGCAGGCCCCACCCCCTTCAGGACGAGGGTTTCGGCGAACAGCGGATTGAGGATTTCGGGTCGCATGACTATCTGGCCTCTATAGCCTAGCCGACGCCCGCCGCCAGCGGGTCGCCGGCCTATCCGCGTTGGAGATACGATGGACCACGAGACCCGCCTCAAGCGCCTGGGCTTTCGCAGCTCGCACCGCGGCACGCGCGAAGCCGACATGATGATCGGCGGCTTCTTCGCGACCTATGGCCGGACGTGGACTCCCGAGCAGCTCGACTGGTTCGAGGCGCTGCTGGAGGAACAGGACGTCGACATCATGGGCTGGGCGATCGGCTCGATCGTGTGCCCGCCCGAGTGGGACGGCCCGATGATGCAGGCGATGCGCGACATAAATTACGTGACGGTCGTGAAGTAAGTATCTCCCTCTCCCCTCTGGGGAGAGGGTCGGGGTGAGGGGCAGCCAAGCAGCGCAGCGCCTAGAACAGCCCCTCACCCAACCCTCTCCCCGACGGGGAGAGGGCTTTAGGAAGCCAATGCCAGACCTCAAGACGATCCTCTCCGCGACGAGCCCGCTGACGCTGTCGGGCGTGCCGTCCGGCTTCCAGCCGTCGCTGCTCGCCGATCTCGCGCGCGCCGTGAAGACCCGCGCGGTGTTCATCGCGCCGGACGATGCGGCGATGCGCGCGATCGCCTCGACCGCGGCGTATTTCGCGCCCGATCTCGAAGTGCTGAGCTTCCCCGCCTGGGACTGCCTCCCCTACGACCGCGCCTCGCCGACGCTCCGCATCATGGCCGAGCGCGTCGCGGCGCTGCAACGACTCCAAGGCAAGCCCAAGGGTCCGCAGCTCCTGCTGACCACCGCGAACGCCGCGACTCAGCGCGTGCTCACCCCGTTCCGCATCCGCCAGCTCGTCGCGCGGCTCGCGCCCGGCGAACAGATCGGCCGCGACAAGCTCGCCATGCTGCTCCAGGCGAACGGCTATGTCCGCACCGATACCGTCCACGACCAGGGCGAGTATGCGGTGCGCGGCGGGATCGTCGACCTCTATCCCTCGGGTGAGGACCACGCGCTGCGCCTCGATTTCTTCGGCGACGAGATCGAGAGCGTCCGTACGTTCGACGCGGCGGACCAGCGCACCACCGGCCGGATCGATGGCTTCGTCCTGCTCCCTGCCTCCGAGGCACTGCTCGACGAGGATTCGATCAAGCGTTTCCGCACCCGCTACCGCGATGCGTTCGGCGCGACCGCGACCGGCGATCCGATGTACCAGGCGATCTCCGAGGGCCGCCGCATCGCGGGCATGGAGCATTGGCTGCCGCTGTTCGAGGAGAAGATGGCGACGCTGTTCGACCATCTCGGCCCCGACGACGTGGTGGTGCGCGACAACGGCGTCGCCGCGGCGGTGGAAAGCCGGCTCGAATCGATCGCCGACTATTACGAGAACCGCAAACGCGCCGAGGCCGCCCAGCCCGGCAGCTACCGCCCGATGCCCGCCAAAGCGCTGTATCTCGATGCGCAGGAATGGTCCGGCGGTGTCGAGGCGTTCGCCGCGCACATCACCTCGCCGTTCCACGAACCGCCGAGCGACACCGTGCTCGACTTCGACGTCGACGGCCCGCGCGATTTCGGCCCCGAGCGCGCGGCGCAGGCGAACATCTACGAAGCCGTCGCCGATCACGTCGAGAAGCTCCGCAAGCAGGGTCGGAAGCCGATCCTCGCCAGCTATTCGATCGGCGCACGCGAACGCCTGGGCAGCTTGCTCGCCGACCACGGGATGAAAGGCGGCAAGCACGCCGAGACCTGGCAGGAGGCGCTCGGCATCGCCGACACCGCGCGCAGCTTCGGCGTCGCGCTGATCGTCCTGCCGCTCGATCACGGCTTCACCGCGCCGGGGATCGCGGTCCTCACCGAACAGGACATGCTCGGCGACCGGCTCGTCCACCGCAAGAAGCGCAAGAAATCCGCCGACGCGTTCCTCGCCGAGCTGGCCACGCTGACGCCCGGCGATCTGGTGGTCCACACCGAGCACGGCATCGGGCGATACGAAGGCCTGACCTCGATTCCCGTCGGCCAAAGCCCGCATGATTGCGTCGCGCTGAGCTATGCGGGCGGCGACAAGCTGTACGTGCCGGTCGAGAACATCGACGTCCTCTCGCGCTACGGCTCGTCCGAGGAAGGCGCTACGCTCGACCGTCTCGGCGGCGAAGGCTGGCAGCGTCGCAAGTCGAAGATGAAGGAGCGGATCCGAGAGATCGCCGGCGAGCTCATCGCGACTGCCGCCGAACGTGCGCTGCATCCAGGCGACGTCCTCGAACCCGATGCGAGCGGCTATCCGAGCTTCGTCGACCGCTTCCCGTACGAGGAAACCGAGGACCAGGACCGCGCGATTGAGGACGTGCTCGGCGATCTCGCCGCCGGGAAGCCAATGGACCGCTTGGTCGTCGGCGACGTCGGCTTCGGCAAGACCGAGGTCGCGCTCCGCGCCGCGTTCGTCGCGGCGATGGGTGGCAAGCAGGTCGCGATCGTCTGCCCGACGACACTGCTCGCACGACAGCATTACAACAACTTCGTCGCCCGCTTCGAAGGCTTCCCGATGAACATGGGACGTCTGTCGCGGCTCGTCACCGCGAGCGAGGCGAAGGCGACCAAGGAGGGCCTCGCGAACGGCACGATCGACGTCGTCATCGGCACGCACGCGCTGCTGGCGAAGAACATCGACTTCAAACGGCTCGGGCTGGTGGTGGTCGACGAGGAGCAAAGGTTTGGCGTGACGCACAAGGAGCGGCTGAAGGCGCTCAGGGCAGACGTCCACATGCTGACGCTGACCGCAACGCCGATCCCGCGCACGCTGCAGATGGCTATGTCGGGCATCCGCGAGCTGTCGGTGATCCAGACACCGCCGGTCGATCGCCTCGCGGTGCGGACGTACATCATGCCGTTCGATCCGGTCGTGCTGCGTGAAGCGTTGTTGCGCGAGCATTATCGCGGCGGGCAGAGCTTCGTCGTCACGCCGCGGGTCGCGGACCTGCCCGAGATCGAGGATTTTCTGCGCGAACAGGTGCCAGAGATTCGTTTCGTCGTCGCGCATGGCCAGATGTCGCCGACC
Organism: Sphingomonas sp. 4RDLI-65; assembly: GCF_049472435.1. Classification (NCBI taxonomy): domain Bacteria; kingdom Pseudomonadati; phylum Pseudomonadota; class Alphaproteobacteria; order Sphingomonadales; family Sphingomonadaceae; genus Sphingomonas; species Sphingomonas sp. 4RDLI-65. Next base: position 300,900 of record NZ_JBCEBT010000001.1, read on the forward strand.
GAGGTCGAGGAGCGCATGTCGGCGTTCTACGACAAGAAGTTCGAGGTGCTCGTCTCGACCACGATCATCGAGAGCGGGATCGACATCGCGTCGGCCAACACGATGATCGTCCACCGCGCCGACCGCTTCGGCCTCGCCCAGCTGTACCAGTTGCGCGGGCGCGTCGGCCGGTCGAAGACGCGCGCGTACGCATATCTCGTGACGCCGCCCGAGCGGCAGATGACTGTCACCGCCGAGAAGCGCCTGAAGGTGCTGTCGGATCTCGATTCGCTGGGGGCTGGCTTCCAGCTGGCGAGCCACGATCTCGATATTCGCGGTGCGGGCAACATGCTCGGCGACGAGCAGACCGGGCATATCAAGGAGGTTGGGTTCGAACTCTACCAGGCGATGCTGGAGGAGGCGATCATGGACGCCAAGGCGGGCGGCATGACCTCCGGACGCCCGCGCGATTTCTCACCGCAGATCACGGTCGACGCGCCGATCCTCATTCCCGAGGATTACGTGCCCGATCTCGACCTGCGAATGGGGCTGTATCGCCGCCTCAACGACCTCGACGAGAGCCAGGAGATCGAGGCGTTCGCGGCTGAAATGATCGATCGGTTCGGCCCGCTGCCGGATGCGACCGAGAACCTGATCAAGGTCATCGAGATCAAGCTGAACGCGAAACGCGCGTGCGTGTCGAAGATCGACGTCGGGCCGAAGGGCGTGCTGGTGTCGTTCCACGACGACAAGCCGCCGAACATCGACAAGCTGCTGGCGTATGTCGAGCGCTTGAACGGCGTCGCGCGGTTGCGGCCGGACAGCAAGCTGGTGCTGCAGCGCGCGTGGGGCGATCCGAAGGCGCGGCTACATGGGGCGTTGCAGTTGTCGAAGGGGTTGGCGAAGGCCGCTTCTTAAGCCCTCTCCCCTCTGGGGAGAGGGTTGGGTGAGGGGCGCCGCGAGCGCTGCGCTCTGCAACTGCCCCTCACCCCGGCCCTCTCCCCGAAGGGGAGAGGGAGCAGCGCCACGAAAAAGGCCGGACTACCCTGGGGTAGCCCGGTCTTTTTTTACCGTCTCGAACGCCGCAGCTTACTTCGGCAGCACGACGCTCGGTCCGATGCTGTCGACCACCTTGCGCGCATCGAACGCGCGGATGTTGTCACGCGGGATCGGGCCCTTGCGCATCACGATCTCGGCGGTCGCTTCGTAGCGGTCGATCGTGCGGACGTCGAAGTCGTTGCCCCATGGGCCACCACCGAAGCCACCGCCGTATCCACCGAATCCGCCGCCAAAGCCCGGGCTCCAGTTACGCCAGCCGAACCCGCGCCCGTAATAGCGCCAAGACGGCCCCCAATAGCCGCCGAAGCCGCCATAGCCGAACCCGCCGCCGATCCCCGGCGTCGAGTACGTCCGCGACTGGAGGTTGGTGTCGCGGTCGGCCATCAGGTAATAATCATAGCCGTTCTGCAGCGTCAGCTCCGCGGCGCGGAAGAACAAATAACGCTCGACGGTGTCGCGCGACGTGACGCTGTTGCCGGCGAAGCTGACGAGGAAGCGGCCGGGCTCGACCTGGCGGTCGCTATAGCCGGTGCGGTTGAACCCCTGACCCGTGGCAGGGCGATAGGTGGTCTCGGTCGCGCATCCGGCCAGCAGCAGCGCGCCCGTTGCGAGCGCTGCAAATGCGACCTTGCGACCCTGTATCTTGAACATGGTGTCGTCTCCGTTCGCGGCGAATGCGGCGAAACGCCGCTTATTAGCCGTCAGTGGTGGAACGGTTGATGAACGACATCGCTCCAATGCGCCACCGGCCTGACGGATTTTTCATGATCTGCGTCAGTCGCCGATGACGTGTAGCGCGAGCGTGCGGCGGTGTGGGCGGCGGCGGTGTTCGAAGAGATAGATGCCCTGCCATGTGCCGAGCGCGAGTCGCCCGTCGATCAGCGGGATCGCGAGCTGGACCTGAGTGAGTGCGGTGCGGAGGTGCGCGGGCATGTCGTCCGGGCCCTCGTCGTCATGCTCGTACTCACGCGATTCCGGGGCGATGCGGGCGAAATAGGCTTCGAGGTCGGTACGGACCTCGGGGGCCGCGTTTTCCTGGATCAGGAGGGAGGCGGAGGTGTGACGGCAGAAGATCGTGAGCAGGCCTTGGGTGAGGCGCTGGTCGCGGGTCCAGCGGGCGATCTGGTCGGTGACGTCGACGAGGCCCTGGCGGGTGGTGTCGATGGTTAGGATGGTGGAGGCTTGGCGCATGGGGTCTTAACGATCGGTTGAGGGGGTTGCTCCACTGTTCCCCCGCGAAGGCGGGGTTCAGGAGTCTCATATGCCATCGCCGATAGCCTGGACTCCCGCCTTCGCGGGAGAACGGGAAGCGTGCCCACCCCTCTTACTACCCCGGCGGAGGCCGGGGCCCAATTGGGAAACGTCGCTAACGACGGACGCGCTCAGTTACTTCGACCTCACCAATTGGGCCCCGGCCTTCGCCGGGGTGGTAACGCTTGGTAAGGTTAGCACCTCAAACAGCCCCGTGGCACTGCTTATACTTCCGCCCCGACCCGCAAGGGCACGGCGCATTACGGCTGACCACGCCTTCCCAGTTCGCAGGATCCTCGCCGATATCGGCCTCCTGCGGCTGAGGGATCTGCAACGGCGGCATCGTCGAGGTGATGTGCCCCCGCGTACCCGCATCGAAATCATTCGAATCATCCTCACCCGTGAACGGGTCGAAATGCGTGGTGATGAAGTCCGGCAGCTCGGGCAGCCCGACCGGTGCCTGCATCTGGAACTGCGCGTGCGCGATCGTCTTGGTCACGTCTTCGCGGATCGTCTCAAGCATGCGCTGGAACAGCGAGAACGCCTCCTGCTTATACTCGTTGATCGGCGTCTTCTGCGCATAGGCGCGCAGATGGACGACCTGACGCAGCGCATCGAGCGTCGCCAGATGCTCCTTCCAGTGATGGTCGAGATTCTGCAACAGGATCGACTTCTCGACCGACGTCCACGTCTCCGCATCGAGATCCGCCGACTTCTGCGCGATCGCCTCGTCCGCCATCGTGCGGATCCGCTCCTCCAGAACCTCGGGGTCGACCGACTCCTCAAGCAGCCACGCATCGATCTGCGGCTCGAGGTTCAGCACCTCGGCGAGCCGCGTCTTCATCCCCTCGATGTCCCACTGCTCGGGATAGGAGTTGGGCGGGCACGCATCGCCGACGATCACGTTGACCGTCTCCGCGCGCATGTCGGTGACCACGTCGCCGACCGTATCGGCATCCATGATGTCCGCACGCTGCTCGTAGATCACTTTCCGCTGCTCGTTCATCACGTCATCATATTCGACGACCTGCTTGCGGATGTCGTAGTTGCGCGCTTCGACCTTCTTCTGCGCGGTCTCGATCGCCTTGCTCAGCCACTTGCTGCCGATCGCCTCGCCATCCTCGATATTGTTGCGCATCATCTTGGCGAACAGCGTGTCCGGCCCGAAGATCCGCAGCAGATCGTCGTCGAGGCTGAGATAGAAGCGCGACAGGCCCGGATCGCCCTGACGCCCCGAGCGTCCGCGCAGCTGGTTGTCGATACGCCGGCTCTCGTGACGCTCGGTGCCGAGCACGAACAGGCCACCCGCCGCGAGCACCGCCTGCTTCTCGGCTTCGATCTCGACCGTGATGCGAGCGGCCGCCTCGTCATACTCAGGCGTGCCCTCGACCAGCTCGGGATGCTCGTCGAGCATGCGGAACTCGAGGTTGCCGCCGAGTTTGATGTCGGTGCCGCGGCCCGCCATGTTGGTCGCGATCGTCACCGCGGACTTGCGCCCGGCCTGCGCGACGATGTGCGCCTCCATCTCGTGGAAGCGCGCGTTGAGCACCTTGTGCTCGACGTTCTCGCCGACCAGGAACTCGCTCAGCATCTCGGACTTCTCGATCGACACCGTGCCGACCAGCACCGGCTGGCCCAGGTCCGCGTGATGCTTGATCTTCTTGGCGATCGCGGCAAACTTGTCCTTGGTGTCCTTGTAGAACTCGTCTTCCTCGTCGACGCGCTTCACCTCGACGTTGGTCGGGATGCTGACGACGTTGATCTTGTAGATGTCGTAGAACTCGGCTGCCTCGGTCGCCGCGGTGCCGGTCATGCCACCGATCTTGGGGTACATGCGGAAATAGTTCTGGAACGTGATCGAGGCCATCGTCTGGTTTTCGGGCTCGATCTGGACGCCCTCCTTCGCCTCGACCGCCTGGTGCAGGCCGTCCGACCAGCGCCGACCGTCCATCATGCGGCCGGTGAACTCGTCGATGATGATGACCTTGCCGTCCTTGACGATGTAGTCGATGTCCGACTTGAACATCACGATCGCACGCAACGCCTGGTTGAGGTGATGCACGACCTGCGTGTTCTCGAAGTCGTACAAATTCTGCCCCTCGAGCAGCCCCGCCGCCTCGAGCATCCGCTCGACCTTCTCGGTGCCGTCCTCGGTGAGGATGATCGTCTTCTGCTTCTCGTCCTTGTCGTAGTCGATCGGCTCGAGCTGCTTCACGACCGCGTCGACCTGCATGTACAGCTCGGACTTGTCGTCGGTCGGGCCGGAGATGATCAGCGGCGTACGCGCCTCGTCGATCAGCACCGAATCGACCTCGTCGACCACCGCGAAGTTGAAGGCACGCTGCGTCATCGCACTGCGCTCGTACTTCATGTTGTCGCGCAGGTAATCGAACCCGAACTCGTTGTTCGTGCCGTAGGTGATGTCGGCGGCGTAGGCGGCGCGGCGTTCCTCGTCGGACAGGTTCGGGATGATGACGCCGATCGTCATGCCGAGGAAGGTGTAGACCTGCCCCATCCACTCGGCGTCGCGGGCCGCCAGGTAGTCGTTGACGGTGACGACGTGGACGCCATCACCAGGGAGAGCGTTGAGATAAGTCGCGAGCGTGGCGACGAGCGTCTTACCCTCGCCAGTCCGCATCTCGGCGATCTCGCCGCGGTGAAGGACGATGCCGCCGACCATCTGGACGTCGTAATGGCGCTGGCCGAGCACGCGGTGCGCGGCTTCACGGACGGTGGCGAACGCTTCCGGGAGCAGGTCGTCGAGCTTCTCGCCGTCTGCGAGCCGGGCGCGGAACTTGACGGTCTGCGCGGACAGCTCCTCGTCGGACATCGCCTGGAGCGACGGCTCGAACGAGGCGATCTTGACGAGAATCGGGTTGAGCGACTTGACGTAGCGGTCGTTGGACGAACCGAACAAGGATTTGGCGAGGCCACCGAACATGGGCTGATTTCCTGAATTTGAGACGCGGCGGCACGCGAGGGGCACGCACGCGTAGAGAGATAGGGTGGCCCGTAAGCCGAGGGATCAGACGCCCGACGCTATTCGCGCCGGCGGTCCGCCCAGATCGGAGCCTTGCTCACGGCGATGACTCGCAACGCCGCCGAGACGGAAACGTCTTCCAGCGAAGCCAGAACTGCGGCCGGCCGTATCGCAACCTTGACCGGCGCTGCCGCCACCGACTGCGAGCAAACGCTACCCTGCGCGACAGCCTGCGCCGACTGGCCACGCACACCCGGCACCGCGCCGGTCAGCGCGGACAGGAGGGCGGAGAGGAGCAGCAGCAGGTTCATGCGGCACCGGCTGTATGCGAGCTTGCGCTATAAATCTACCGTTCGTCTCGGCGGAACACCCGGCGGACGTCGCAGGGCAGTAATCGCCCGGCGATCTTCGCGCACGTCATCTTGCCGCCCGCCCGGCAACGACTATGAAGACGGCATGCAAATCTCGCCGCTCGCCTTGCCCTTCCCCGCCGCCCCTTCGATCGACGGAGTCGCGCTGCATGTCGCGCGCGCGGCGTACAAGACCTGGGATCGGTGCGACCTGACGTTCGTGACGCTGGAGCCGGGGACGGTGGTCGCAGGCGTGCTGACGCAGAGCAAATGTCCTTCTCCCGAGGTGGAGTGGTGCCGAGCGGCGCTAACGCTCGGGCAGGCGCGCGCGCTGGTGGTGAATGCGGGCAATTCGAACGCGTTTACCGGCTCGCGCGGGCGGGCGGCGGTCGAGGCGATCGCGGCGCGGACGGCGGCGCATCTCGGGTGTCAGCCTTCGGACGTGTTCGTCGCCTCAACCGGCGTGATCGGCGTACCGCTGCCGATCGACAAGGCCGAAGCGGGGCTTGACGCAGCGTTCGCTGCCGCGCCGTGCGGATGGCAGGATGCGGCCGCGACGATCATGACGACCGACACCTTCACCAAGGGCGCGGTGACGACCGCGGTGATCGGCGATCGGACCGTCACGCTGGTCGGGATCATCAAGGGCTCGGGCATGATCGCGCCGGACATGGCGACGATGCTCGGCTTCATCTTCACCGATGCCGCGGTCGAGCCGGAGTTCCTGCAGGCCGCGCTATCGAAGGCGAACGCGCCGAGCTTCTCCTGCATTACTGTCGACAGCGATACATCGACCAGCGACACGGTGCTGGCGTTCGCAACGGGCAAAGCGGGCAATGCGCTGCTGGTGGACGAGGGCAGCGTCGGCGCGGATGCGTTCCGCGCGGCGCTGGCCGACCTGTGCCATCAATTGGCGATGCTCGTCGTTCGAGACGGCGAAGGCGCGCAGAAGCTGATCGAGATCCAGGTGACCGGCGCGGAGAGCGACCGTAGCGCGCACCGTATCGCAATGAGCGTCGCCAATTCGCCGCTGGTGAAGACCGCGATCGCCGGTGAGGACGCGAACTGGGGCCGCGTCGTGATGGCGGTCGGCAAGGCTGGCGAACCCGCCGATCCCGATACGCTCTCGATCCGGTTCGGGAATACGCAGGTCGCGGAAGGTGGCTTGGCTCTCAGCGGGTATGAAGAGGCGCCGGTAGCGGCGCATCTCAAGGGCCAGGAAATTGAGATCGGAGTGGACCTCGCGCTAGGCGAAGGTCGCGCCACCGTTTGGACCTGTGATCTCACTCACGGCTACATTTCGATCAACGCCGACTACCGGAGCTAAGCTCGACCGAAGCAGAGCTCTGTCGAAGCCAATCTCCCAACCTGTCACCCCGCCTACGTCCGTCACCCCAGCGAAAGCTGGGGTATCCCCGTTGGCAAGCGGTGTGGCTCGAAGCGGGAGATCCCAGCTTCCGCTGGGATGACGGAGAGGTAGGTGACCCTTAGGCCAGTTCGCCTTCGAGCCAAGCCTTCAACCGCCCCTTGGGCTCCGCGCCGACCTTGGTCGCTGCCGGTGCGCCGCCCTTGAACAGGATCATCGTCGGGATGCCGCGGACGCCGTACTTGCCCGGCGCGTCGGGGTTCTCGTCGATGTTGAGCTTGGCGATCGTCACCTTCTCGCCGAGCTCCTCGGAGATTTCCTCCAGCGAGGGTCCGATCATCTTGCAAGGACCGCACCATTCCGCCCAGAAATCGACGAGCACGGGGCCGTCTGCGTTGAGGACGTCCGCATCGAAGCTGGCATCGGTGATCTGCTTGGTCGCCATCGTGAATTCTCCTTGGTTGCTCGTAATCTAGGGTCGCGCGTGCGTTCGCTCAACCACCGGGACGCTAGCTTTGCTCCGTGGGCCGATAGCGCGGCTTGTGATCGGCGAGCAGCTCGGGCGGCAACATGATCAAGCGGGGCCCTGCGGTGTAGAGCAACGCCGCCTCGACCGCGCGACCCGGAAAGATCACGCGCAGCGCCTCGGCATACGCGGCGATCTGCTTGAGGTGATATTCGGGAACATCCGCCAAGCCCAAGGGCGCACGGCGGCCGGTCTTGAAATCGACCACGCGGATGCGGTCGGTTTCGATCAGCAGGCGGTCGACCGTCCCCGACACGACGATCCCGTCGCTCAACGTCGCCGCAATCGGTGCCTCCGCCAGCGTGTCCGCGCCGAACAGATCCGCGAAGCGGGGGTCGTCGAGCACCGCCGCGACGCTGGCGATGATCTCCGCCCTCGCCGTGCCATCCTCGACGCCGCCCGCTTTGGCCAGCCAGCGATCCGCTGCCGCGGCCCGGTCAGCGGGCGCGATCGCGGGGAGGCGCTCGAACAGCGCATGGATCAGCCGGCCACGCTCCGCCGCCAGCCGCATCGCGGGGGTAGGCGGTGGATCGGACACCGCATCCTCGCCGAGCGCGGACGGTGACAAGGGCCGCGGCGGACGGGACTCGGTCGGCGCAGGCTGATGTGCCCAGTCGGGGAGCCGCGCGGTCTCGGACACGACGATCTGTTGCGATGACTTGGCGACGATCGCCGGCTGCGGCTCCACCCCGTGAAAAGTTCGCGCGCCCTCGCCTTCGGCCACACCGAGCAGCGTCAGCGCACGGTCGGCGGCGGCGTACCAGCTGTTCTCCGGCGGCGCCCCCTTGGCGCGCGACCCGAGCGCACCGGCGATCACCAGCCGCTCTTCCGCGCGGGTCGCGGCGACGTAGAACAGCCGCCAATGCTCCTCCAACTCGCGCTTTTCCGCGGCCGATACGACGGCGTCCAGCGGCCCGCCGCGCTCCGCTGAGCGGGGGCGGAATACGGGGATCGGCGCGGCGTCGGGCTCGGGGGCCCATTTCAGGATCGAGCGTGGGGCGGCCGACGGATCCGCGGTCGCATCCGCGAGGATCACCAGCGGGGCCTGCAAGCCCTTTGCGCCGTGCGCCGTCATCACCCGGACCGCATCGAGCGGCGCGGACGGATCGCGGACGATCTCGACATCGCCGCGGTCGAACCAATCGAGGAATCGCTGTAGCGAGGGCGTCGTTGTGCTCTCGAACGTGAGGGCGGCGTTGAGCAGTTCCTCGATCGGGTCGCGTGCCTCCGTGCCCAGCCGTCGGATCAGTTTGCGGCGACCGTCGAGCGGGCCCGACAGCAACTCCTCCAGGAACTGGTACGGCGTGGCGATATCCGCGCGCGCGAGCATCGCCAGCAAGGGGGCGAGCCTTGCCGCGGGTTGCGTGCGTTGCAGGTGGCGCCACAATGGGCCCGCGTCGCGGGGTGCCGCAGCCATCAACTCGTCCTGCGTCCAGCCGATAAGCGGCGACACAAGCAGCGCCGCGACGCTCAAATCGTCCTCGGGCTGCAACACAAAGCGGATCGTGGCCAGCAGATCCTGTACCGCGAGCGGCGCGTTCAACCGCAGGCGATCGACACCCGCCACCGGCACGCCCTCGGCATAGAGCCGCGCGACGATCAGCGAGGCGAGATCGCCGCGTCGCTTGACGAGGATCATCACGTCCTCGGGCCGCAACCGCCGCCCCTTGCTCTCCAGCATGAGCCCCGTGTCGGGCGCGAGCCAACCCTTTACCGCGCGCGCGATGTCGCTGGCGAGCTTGCGCACCGCGTCGTCGACCCAGCCCTCTTCGTCGTCCTCGCTGCCGCCGGCCGAGACTGGCGGCCACAAGGTGACCGTGCCCGGACCGACAACTTCGCTGGCATGCGGTTCCGTTGTCTCAATGCCGAGCCCAGGCTCGCCGATTGCCTCGATAGCCGCGTCGACAAATTCTAGAACAGGGAGTGTCGATCGGAACGAATGCGTCAGCGACAATGCGGATAACGGCAGACCACGCTCATTCTCAGGCCAGTCGTCATCACCAAATGCTTCTTCGGCGCGACGAGAGAAAGATATCTGCGCGGCTTCGAATTGTCGCGGATCGGTCCCCTGGAACCCGAAGATCGCCTGCTTGTAGTCGCCGACCGTGAACAGCGTTCGCGTCGACGGCGCATAGATGCCGCGGCCGACGAAGAACTCGTCCGCCAGCGCGCGGACGATCCGCCACTGGTGGCCGTTGGTATCCTGCGCCTCGTCGATGAGCAGATGCTCGGTCGCCTGGTCGAGTTTGTAACGCACCCATTCGCCGATCCCCGGCTGATCGAGCAGCGCCACTGTCGTTGCGATCAGGTCGTCGAAATCGACCGCCCCCGCGCGGCGTTTGGCCTGCGCATAGCCGCGCGCGTAATCGCGCCCGACTTCTAGCCCGTCGGCGAGCAGGTCTGCATACTTTGTCCTAACTTGCAGAGCGAATAGTGCTGAACAGTTACCATAAAGTTCGGCAGCAATTTCCGCGTACTCAGGCTCCTGCGGCGCTTGTCCCTTACCAAACGAGCGCTGCTCGCCGTCAGCCTTGGCCCACACCGTATGCAGTTCGCTCAGAGTTCCAGCTCGATCTTCTACCGACCGTTCCAACCACGTCCGGATTAACTCTGCCCGCGCGACACCGTTTTTCGTTCCCCACGCGAGGTTTAACTCGCAAATTCGCGTGATCGCATCCAAATCCAAGGCGTCACACCATTCCGCGACAGCTTCGTCGATGTCGCCCGACGGCAACTCCAACTCGCGTCGGAGCCACGGCTGGATCCCGACCGGGAGCGCTTCCAGTGCCGGCAGCGCGCGGGCGCAGGCGAGCAGGAACGCCTCCGCCCCGCCCTCGCCCATCCGCAGCGACAAGCGTCCCACGATTTCAACCGGACGTTCGCGGCCTTCGCGCTCGGCGTCGGACAGCATCGACGCCAGCGCCTCGCGCGCCAGCCCCGCCTCTTCACGCGCCTCCAGCGGGCGGAACCCCGGCGTCAGCCCGGCCTCAACCGGGAACGCCGCCAGCAATCCCTGGCAGAACCCGTGGATCGTCTGGATGCGCAGGCCACCGCCCGGCGCATCGAGCACCTTGGCGAACAGCGTGCGCGCGCGATCCTGCAAGGCCTGTAGCGGGCTCTCGCCAAGCGCGATCAAATCCGCCGCGAGCGCTGGCGCGGGCATGCGGACCCAGGCCGCGAGGCGTCCGTTGATGCGTTGCGCCATCTCCGCTGCGCCTGCCTTGGTGAAGGTCAGGCACAGGATCGCGCCCGGGTCGACGCCGCGCAACAGGAGCCGGAACACGCGGGCGGCCAGCACTTGAGTCTTGCCCGTGCCCGCCGACGCCGACAGCCAGACGTGCGAGGCCGGGTTGCTCGCATCGGCCTGCGCGCCCCTTAGCCGGGGCAGCGTGGCGAGCGCGTCACCGCTCACGGCCATACCATTCGTCGCGTCGCATGAGCTGGTCGTACTCGGCATAGGGGGCGTATTCGGGGACGAGTTTCGCGGTGAACGCGGCGCTGCCGGTCAGCCATTCGCCGACGACTTCGGTGAAATTGTGCGCGGCGATTGACGTGAACTCGGCGGTCGGGATCTTGTCGCGTTTGCCCTCGGGATCGACCGGGCTCTCGATATAGCCGAACGCGTCGCGCTTCTTGCCGAGCGACCAATATTCGAACGCACCCGCGGTGCCGCGAACGTCTTCGAACCCGCCGCGCTCGGCAATCAGGCCGAGCAGGCCCAGTTGGAGGCTGTACCCCGCGCGGACGGCGGTCGGCGACGGCGGCTTGCCGGTCTTGTAGTCGATCACGGCTAGGCGCCCGTCGGGGAGCTTGTCGATGCGGTCGTAGCGCCCCGACAAGGTCACCCCGGCGATCTCGATCTTGCCCTTGCCCTCGGCGCTGGCGACGGTGCGGCCGTCTTCGCCCTGCGCAACGATCGCGCCGGCGATCCAGTCGATCGCCTCCAGCAACCGCGGCTGCCACAGCGCGCGCATCATCGGATGCGTACGCTCGTCGTCGAGCATCGCCTTCGCGCGCTGGCGGAGCGTGTCGACGGTGCAGTTGTCCTGCTTCCACCATTGCTCGAGAATGTCGTGCACCGCGGTCCCGCGCCATGCCGCGCTGGGGTCGGCATCGACCGGATCGAGCGGCATCAGCCCGAGCACGCGGCGTGCGTAGAAGGCGTAGGGGTCGGCCTTGAGGCGATCGACCTCGGTGACGGAAATGACCTTCGGACGGAGCGATGCGGGTGGCGAAGGTGCCGGACGGTCGGCGGGTCTATGCTCGCCCGGATCGTCGAGCGCGCGGGTCCAGTCTTCCAGCGCGGTGGCGCGCTCGAACCGGGCGCCCGCTAGCGCCTGTAACCTTAGCCAAAGCCGGGACGCCAACGCGGGTGACTTTGCATCGCGGCGCGCCCGCGTGACGACCGCGCGGGGTGCGCCCAAGGCCTGCGCGAAGTCATGGGCTGCCGTACCGACACGCCGCTCCAGCCCCGGCAGGCCAAGCTCCATACGGATGCGCGGCGCGAGCCAAGGATCGGGCGCGGGACGGCCCGGCCACACGCCTTCGTTCAGCCCGCCGAGCACCATGACGTCGGCAGTCTGCAACCGCGCCTCGATCAGGCCGTAGATCGCCAGCCGCGGATGCCCGCCTGGGGCCGGTCGCACCGCCACTTCGTCGAGCAACGTTCGCAGCAATTGCGGGAGTTCGCGCGGATCGATCCGCGGCGGTCCGGCTGGTGCTTCGGCTTCCAGATCGGCAAGGAACTCCGCCGCAGCACGTCCGGCCAACCCCGACCAGAGATTGTCGCCGCACAAGGTCTGCGCCGTCTCGCGCAGGCAGGCGAGCACCGACGCCAAAGCCTGCGGTCCCTGGTCAAACGCACCGGCCAGCGGCGTCAGCAACGGCTGGACGTCGGCCCACCATGTTGCCGCCGTCCCCTTGCGCTCCTCCAGATGCCCCGCGATCCCGTCGAGCCCCGCCGCCGGCCGCGGCCCACGCAGCCTGCGATCAAGTGCGCGCGCGCCGTCGAGCCATAGCAAGCGATCGTCGCCCGCGCGCACCAGCGGGTGCTTCAGCAACGCCAGCAATGCGAGCGGCGAGAAGCGCTGCGCCGCCGCTTCGGCCAGCGCGAGCAGCAACGTCCCCGGCGGCAGGATCGACAGAGGCCGCCCCGCGCTGTCGTCGATCCCGATACCCCATCGCCCGAGATGCGCCGCCACCCGCCGCGCCAACGCGCGGTCCGGCGTTACGAGTGCGGCGGTCCGCTCGGGCACTTCCAACGCCTCCCTCAGCACGAGCGCGATCGCCTGCGCCTCCTCCGCAGGCGTAGCGAGCTCAGCCGCAGTCACGCCCTTCAAGCGGCGGTCCTCCGCCGCGATCTGCGTCCATTTGCCGGTGAAGTCCGCGGGCGCCAGCGCGTTGGCGATCGCCCGGCCGCGCGCGGGGTCGGCATCGTGCCCGCCGCCCTCGCGCCACGTCTGCACTTCACCGCGGGCGACGCCCATGCGCAGGATCATCAACTTGGCATCAAACTGTGGGTGCGTCTCGATCGAGCGGCGCGTGAGCCCCGTCACGGGGTGCGGATCGTGCGGGCCGAGCGCGTCCCATTCCTCGTCCGGCAGCGCGAGGTCGAGACCGGCGAACACGACCATCCCCTGCGGCATGTCGGCGATGCACCGGAGCAGCCGCGCCACCGCGGGTGCGGAGTCGGTCACGCCCGCCGCGCACACGATCCCAGCCGGTGGCGCATTCCGCCAGCGCTGGGCGAGCCGATCGAGCAGCGCCGAGCGCCGCGTCGCCGCATCGATCCGCTCCAGCCGCGCGAGTTCGCCCGGCCAGCGTTGCAGGACGATCTCGAACGTCGCGAGCGCGCGCCGCCAGTGCTCGGTGAGTTCGGGGCCGAGCTCGATATCGCGCAGCTTGGTTGGCGGTACCTCCTCGACCAGCAACTGATCGAGCGTCCGCGCGAGTTCGCCGGCCAGCCGCACAGCCTCGGCCGCATCGACGGGATGGCCTTCGCGCGCGCGCTCTTCCGACACCAGCCGGGCGAGGATCATCCGTCGCTGATAGGGCGGCACCGCGGGCAGCGGCGGATCGATATCGTCCGCGGGATCGAGCGCGGCGCCGACCGACTCCCCCATCTCCGGATCACCCAAGGCGACAAGCCGCGGCAACACCAGCCCGCCGCCGCTCGCGCGTACGAACGCTTCGGTCACGGCCTTCACCGCGCGGTTGTTCGGTAGCACGACGAGCGCTCGGGCAAGTGCCAACGGATCGCGCCCCGCCTGCCGCGTCAGCCCGGCGACGAGCGCATCCGCAAACGCGCGGTGCGCGGGGATCGTGTACAGCGTCGGACGACCCGCCGTGGCGATATCAGCCATCCGCGAGGATCGCCTCGGTCCTGGGGATCGCGGCGGGGGTGCCGACGTCGAACCACAGGCCCTGGTGGACCTGGCCATAAGCGCGGCCCGCCTCGATCGCGCGATCCCAGAACAGGTTGGTCGAGAACGGCCCCTCCGGCCAGTCCGCGATCAGCCGCGGGTGGAGGATCTGGATGCCAGTATAGGCGAACGGCGCGAGCCGGCCGGACTTGCGCCGCCCGCTGATCCGGCCGTCGGCTGCGAGGTAGAAATCGCCCGGCCCGCGGTGGTTGTGCGCGCGTGCGAGCGGCACCATCAGCAACAGCGCGTCCATCTTCGCGTCGTCCCAGCGCGATGCGAGCAGCTTGATCGCGTCGACCGGCCCGTCGATCCACAGGTTGTCGCTGTTGACGACCAGCACTGGCGCGTCGCCGAGCAGGCCGCGGGCCTGGACGAGCCCGCCGCCGGTCTCCATCAGCATTTTCCGCTCGTCGGAGATCACGACGTCGATCCCCGCGAACCGGTCGGTGACGTGCGCCTCAAGCGTGTCCGCGAGGTAGTGCACGTTGACCACCGCGCGCTTAATCCCCGCCGCCTGCAACCGTTCGAAGACGTGGTCGATCAACGGCTTGCCGGCGACCTTTACCAGCGGCTTGGGACGCGTGGCGGTGAGCGGGCGCATCCGCTTGCCAAGCCCGGCGGCCATCACCATCGCCGTCTCGGGCACGGTGCCGCGCGGGACGGGGCGGATCGTCTGCTGGCGGGTCACGCGCTCATAACCAGAGGGTCGCCGCGCAATTCAGCCGGCACGTTCGCTTCGAACCACGCCGCAACGGGCGCCATCACCGGTTGCGCGAGGTCACGCTCCAGATAGGTCCACACGCGCGGGCACATCGTCGCGTAATGCGGCTTGCCGTCGCGCTGCCATAACCGCGTGAAGATGCCGAGGATCTTTGCGTTCCGTTGCGCGCCGAGCACGTGGTATGCGTTCATGAACGCCTCGTCCACGTCGGTGGCGGCGCGATAGCGGTCGAGCATTGCCGCCTCTACGGTCGGATCGACCGTTCGCCGTGCATCCTGCAACAGCGACACGAGGTCGTAGGCCGGGTGTCCCGCGAGCGCGTCCTGGAAATCGAGCAGGCCGAGCGATCGCGCCGGTCCGACCAGCATCAAATTCTCGGCATGATAATCGCGCAGCACGGTGACGGGCGTATCGGCGATGGCGTGGTCGAACACTGCATCCCACGCTGCATCCCAGCCTACGAGATCGGGCTCGATCCCGACCGCTGGGCAATACCATTCGACGAACAGCCCCGCCTCGCGCTTCAGCACCGCGCGATCGTATGGGGGGACCGGTCCAGCCGGCTCGGCGCGCAGCCGCACCAGCAAATCGATCGCTGGCGCGTAAAGCGACAATTCCTGGTCCGGCGTCGCGTCGACGGTCTCGCGCAAACGGACATCACCGAAATCCTCGATCAGCACGAGCCCCTGGTCGAGGTCGCACGCCAGGATCGCCGGCGCCGCGAAATCGCGCTCGACCAGCCATTCGGCGATGGCGATGAACGGCCGCGGGTCCTCGTGCGGCGGCGGTGCGTCCATCAGGATCGCCTGACGCCCACCCTCGACCGCGCGGAAATAGCGCCGGAACGACGCGTCGCCGGCGACCGGGAGGATCTGCGCGCCACCCCAGCCATGAGCGTCGAGAAAAGCGGCGGCGCCGGGCGGCGGGGTCATGTCGGCCATCGCGACCTCCAAGCTTCCGGGACTCCCACTGTCAAGCCGCGCGTGCCGTCCGGCTCGATCGTCAGGCTGAGCCGAAGTGCATCGGGCCAATGATCGGGGCCTGCGCGTTCCGGCCATTCGACGAGCAACAGCGCATCGTAGCGTGCGTCGTCTAGCGCCAGCTCCTCGATCTCGGCGGGGTCGTCGATCCGGTAGAGGTCGACGTGGAGGACGGGGAAGCGGACCTCGGGCGGCTCATAGGGCTGGACGATCGCGAAGCTGGGGGACGGTGCCTCGCCGGCGAGGCCGAGCGCGGCGAGGAGTCCGCGGGCTACGCTAGTCTTGCCGGCGCCGAGCGTGCCTTCGAGCGTGATAACGTCTCCGGGTTGGACACGCGCTGCCAACATCGCGCCGAACGCCTCGGTCGCTTGCGGATCGAGGAGTCTCACCACCGTCCGTCACCCCGGACCTGTTCCGGGGTCCACCCGTCCGCATTCCCTACGGCCGGCGAGCACGCGGAACAGTGGATGCCGGAACAAGCCCGGCATGACGGAGTGGCGGTAATCATCGTCGCGGCAATTCTACGGTGATCAACGTGCCGGCGCCCGGTTCGGAGACCAGCTCGATCGTCCCACCATGCGCCTCCACGAACTGCTTGGCCAACGGCAAGCCCAACCCCAAAGCCCGATCCCCCATCGTCTTCGATTCCGCAAACCGGTCGAACGCATGCGCGACGGCTTCGGCATCCATCCCGGGCCCGTCATCCGACACCACAATCCGTGCGGACGTCGCGTTCCCGTCGGTATGCAACAGTACCCGCCCGCCATCCGGCGTCGCCGCGACCGCATGGCGCAAGAGGTGCTCGACGACCTCCTTCAACCGCTTCGCATTCCCGTTCACCCGCCCCGTCGACCGCGCCACCTCGACCGCGAAGTCGAGCTTCCGCCGCTTGGCGGATGGCAGGATCGTCTCGGCAGCTGCACGCACCGTGGTCGGCAGATCGACGTCAGTCCGATCCGTCTCCGCACGGTCGCTTTCCGCCCGCGTCAGGTCGAGCACGTCGTCGACCAGCAGCCCAAGCCGCTCGACCGATTCGAGGATTGCCCCGACATAGCCCTCGGCCTGCTTGGTCATCTTGCCGGCATAGCCGCCGTGCAGCATCTCCGCGAACCCGCTGATCGATGTCAACGGCGTGCGCAGCTCGTAGCTCATGTTGGCCACGAACGCGGTCTTCACCTTGTCCGCCGCCTCCAGCGCATTCGCGCGATCCCGCAGCGCCTGCTCGGCGCGGCGGCTGTCGGTGATGTCGAGCATCGTGAACAGCGCGTTCCCATCGGGCAGCGGCACGCCGGCGAATTCGAAATGCCGCCCGTCCGCAAACGCGACGCGGCCTCCACGCTGCTGCCGTTCGACCGTCGCCGACCGCACCAGGTCGGGGATCAGCGCCGACCGACCGGGTGTGAGCAGCTTGCCGCCGGCCGCCTCGGCGAACGCATCGACGCGGGGATGCGAGGCGAGGAACTCCTCCTCCAGCCCCCAGAGCAGGCGGAAGCGGTTGTTCCAGAGCTGCAACCGCCCATCGGCTGCGAACACGCCAAGCGCCTCGAACAGATTGTCGAATGTCGCCGTCCGCACCCGCAGCAAAGTATCGCGCGCGCTGGCGAGCTGGACCTGCTCGGTGCGATCCTCGAAGATCAGCAACAGGCCGCCATCGGGCAAAGGTTGCGCGACGACGCGGAGGTGCGTGCCGCCGCGAAGGTGCCAGTTCTCCTCCATAGCGCCGCCGCCGGGCGAGCCACCGGTCTGCATGAACCAGTCGCGCCGCTCCGCCTTCCAGCTCGGGAAATCGCGCACCTCGGGCAGGCGGTTGGCCTCGCGCATCCGCTCGAGCACACGGTCGAACTCGGGGCGATCGGCGAGCCATTCGCTGCGCATCGCGAACATCCGCCGGAACGGCTGGTTGCAGAACACGAGCGAGCGATCGCCGCCAAACTGCGCCACGCCCGCCGACAGCCGATCGAGCATCGCGCGCTGCGCCTCGGCAAAGCGCTTCGCCCCCGACCGCGCCTGCTCAAGCTCCTCGATATCGATCGCGAACCCGGCCACGCCGCCGCTTGGCAACGGCACGTCGTAGATCTGCAACGACCGGCGCGCGCCGTCGATCGTCGCCGGCAGGACCTGCTGATGCGGCCGCCCCTGCTCGCGCGCGACCGCGGCGCCGGCGAGCGGCCCGCCCCGCCCTGATCCCTCGACCAGTTCGAGCCCCCGCGCGACGACATCGGCAGCGTCACGCCCCTCGACCGCGTCGACATAGGCCGAGTTGACCATCGCCAGCCGCAGGTCGGTCGCGCGGTACCACATCGGCATCGGCGCGGCTTCGATCAGCCCGGTCAACGACTCATACGCCTCGCCGAGCCGCGCAGTCTCCGCCCCAAGCCGGGCGATCTCCGCCTCGCTGTCGGTCGCATCGAACGCCCAGAGCAACACGGCCCCCGTAGCGCCCATCTCGCCCGGCGCACGCCCCCCGCGAAACGTGATCGCCCGCGTCGAGCCCTGCAGGCGCACCGACCGCACGAACCCCCGCCCCGACCGCTGCGCCGCCGTCACATCCGCGATCAACCGCGCCGCATCGTCCGGTGATAGCCCCGTGCCCCCCGTCGCCAACTCCGCCAGCGACCGCGGCGGTACGTCCAGCCCCAGCCAGTCCGCCATCCGCTGCGTCATCTCGATCCGCCCGCCCGACCGGATTACCGTCACCAGCGCGGGCGATCCGTCGAGCAGCGTGCGTAGCTGGACGCTTGCCTCGAGCGTCTTCGCGGCGGCATTGCGCGCACGGACCCCGACGAACAACAGCACGCCACTCGCCGCGACCAGCGCCAGCAGAAGCACGCCCGCCAGCATCGCCATCCCGGGGACAAGCGTGATCATCGTGGAGCGGACGAGAGACGGAGCGAGATCATCGCCACCCGTCTAAGCGTGCCGATGCCGATGGGGAAGACGGATGGGGAATAGCAGCCTGCGATTCTCGTCGCATAGCGTGCGTCGACCGCCCTACCACGCGAAAGCCCCGAATAAGTCTGCAACCTTGCCAGAGTGTTGCAAGGAAGAAACACCGCGCAATAATCGGTCGCGGCTCGTCGCAAGAGAATGGCAGAGCTCGTGTCCCAGCCTTAGGCGGCGTCGCATTGACGAATGACAGCGCCGTTGTCGTTTCGCCCGAACCGCAAGCAGGATGTCCCCAATGCAGACATATCGCCGTCGTTTGCTCGCCACGACATTGTTCGTGGGTGCCGTTGCCCTTGCCGCCCCTGCCGTCGCCCAGGTCGCTCCGACCGAAGCGCCCGCGACCGACCCGATGGCAGCGCAGCCGCCAGTCGACCAGACGACGGCACAGTCCGCAGCCGATCCCGCCGCGCAGGCGACCGGCGGTGCCGCGCAGGGTGACGAACCCGCCGGCGATATCGTCGTCACGGGTTCGCGCATCTCGTCGCCGTCGGCCACCGCGGCATCACCGCTGCAGTCGATCAGCGCCGACCTGATCCGCCAGTCCGGCGCGGTCAACGTCCAGGACGTCCTGCTGCAGAACCCGACGTTCGGCGCCCCCGGCATCAGCCGCACCAATTCGAGCTTCGCGACCCAGTCGGCCGGCGTCGCGACGGTCAACCTGCGCAACCTCGGTGAGGATCGTACGCTCGTCCTCGTCAACGGTCGTCGCTTCGTCTCGGGCGTTCCCGGCAGCAGCGCGGTCGATCTCAACGTCATCCCCGCACAGTTCCTCGAGCGGACCGACATCCTCACCGGCGGCGCGTCGGCCGTGTACGGTTCGGACGCCGTCGCGGGCGTCGTCAACTTCGTTTACAAGACCAAGTTCGACGGCCTGAACATCGATGCACAGCAGGGCATCTCGCAATATGGCGATGGTTCAGATCGCCAGATCAACTTGCTCGCCGGCAAGAACTTCGCCGATGGTCGCGGCAACATCATGCTGTTCGGCGGCTATTCGAAGCAGGGTACCGTCCTGAAGAAGGACCGCTCGACCGAAGCCGGTTCGAGCGCGATCGACCGTACCAGCGCCACGCTGACCCCGAACGATCCGGAAGTCCTGCTGTCGGGCTTCATCCCCGGCGGCCGCTTCTACGCCGGCGATCAGACGTTCAGCTACGGCACCGACAATACGCTCCGCAATTGCACCACGGTCAGCTGCGGCGGCTTCAACCGCTCCGACTCGCGCTATCTCGCCGTACCGGTCGAGCGCTATCTTGCCGCCGGTCGCGCGAACTACGAAGTCTCGCCGGCCGCCAACTTCTTCGTCGAGGGCAACTACGCCAAGACCAAGGCGCGCACCAACATCGAGGCGTTCCCGCTCAGCTCGGATCTCGTCAACATCGCTACCGGCGGCCAGGTGCCGATCCAGACCGTCGTCGGCGGCGCGACTTTCCGCAATCCGTATGTGCCCGACGCGATCTTCAACGCGGCGACCGACACCGACGGCGATGGCCTGAAGGACATCTACTTCGATCGTCGCCTCACCGATTTCGGTCCCCGCACGAGCAGCGCGACGCGCGACATGTTTCGCATTGCCGGCGGCGTGAACGGCAAGTTCCTCGACGATCGCTTCAACTACGAAGTCTATGGCATCTATGGCCAGACCATCGAGAACCAGACCGGCAACGGCCAGTATGACAGCACCAAGTTCACTCAGGCGCTGAATTCGTACCGCGATCCGGCAACCGGCCAGATCGTCTGCGCCGATCCCGCAGCACGCGCAGCCGGCTGCGTTCCTGCGAACATCTACGGCATCAACGCACTCGCGCCGGCCGCCGACTACCTCGCGGTGCCGACGTCATTGCGGTCGAAGATCACGCAGACGGTCGCCGGTGCGAACGTGTCGGGCAAGCTGTTCTCGCTGTTCGGCGCGGACCCGGTCGGCTTCAGCGTCGGTACCGAATATCGCCGCGAGAGCAGCAGCAACACGTTCGATCTGCTCACACAGCAGGGCCTTAACGGCAACAACGCGCTGCCGTCGACGAGCGGCAGTTTCGACCTGATCGAAGGCTTTGCCGAGACGATCGTGCCGCTGCTTCAGGACCGTCCGTTCTTCCATTCGCTGTCGGTACGCGGCGCGGTCCGGGTGTCGAACTATTCGACCGTCGGCACCACGGTCAGCTACAATTACGGTGGCGAATGGGCGCCGATCCAAGACGTCCGCTTCCGCGTTATGCAGGCACGCTCGGTGCGCGCGCCGAACGTGAACGAGCTGTTCCAGCCTGCCCAGCAGGATTTCCCGACCGGTCTCCAGGATCCCTGCGCAGGCGTGACGGCAACCACCGCCGGCACGCTCGGCACGCAGTGCCGTGGCGCCGCCGGGGTCGCTGCCAACATTGCCGCGAACGGTGCGTTCGCGGTCAACCAGGCCGATCTCCAGGGCATCACCAGCTTCGGCGGTGGCAACCCTGCACTGCAGGAAGAGAAGGGCAATTCGTTCACGGCGGGCGTGGTCATCAACCCGCGCTCGGTCGCCGGTCTACGCAATCTCGTCGTCAGCGTCGATTACTTCAACATCAAGATCGACGACGCGATCGTCACGACGCCGCTCCAGTTCATCCTGAACCAGTGCTACAACTCGGCGATCCAGCAATATTGCGACCTGGTCGTCCGTCGTCCGACCGTATCAGGCCCGAACAGCGCCGGTTCGCTCGACGAGGTGAACACGTCGCCGAGCAACAGCGGCGGCGCAAAGACTTCTGGTATCGACGTCGCGGTCGACTGGCGTTCGAACCTGTCGTCGCTCGGCCTGGGCGGCGATCTTACGCTGCATGGTGCCTACACGCATCTGATCAGCGGCTACAATGTACCTTTGCCGGGCTCAGCTCGCGACTATTTCGCGGGTGAGGTCGGTACCGATATCGCGGCGCCTCGCGACAAGTTCAGCATCACATCCGGGTATGATATCGCTGGCATTGGCCTCACGCTGACAGGTACGTGGCTGAGCCAGGCGAGCCTTGACGACCAGCTGACCGGCGTTCGTCCAGGCAGCGATCTTCAGTACCGCACGCGCCCGCAGTTCTATCTCGACTCGCAGGTGCGCTTCCGGACCAACGACGGCTTTGAATTCTATGTTGGTGGCTCGAACCTGCTGAACAACAAGCCGCCATTCATTGCCGACATCGGCGGGAGTGCAGGGCAGGATACGAATACCTCGATCTACGATCCGCTCGGCCGTCGTTATTATGCAGGCGTTCGTATGTCGTTCTAAGCGACCTTCGCGATCGAACCGAAGAGGGGGGCCGGAAACGGCTCCCCTTTTTTATTGCAGCAAAGGTAAGTATCTCTGTCGCGTTGAATCGAGACTGACGATCTCTGCCACGGGAGTATTGCAGATGAACTGGGTACCGGGAATTGCGGCGATGGCACTGGCGGCTTCGGGCCTGGCAGCCGGTCAACCGGCCGCCGGCACGACCGGCGTCTTGCGGGTGAAGGACGTGGGCCGGTTGGTTTCCGTCAAGCCTGGATCCGAAATCCGGATCGCGTTGCCGTCTGTCATTGGCACGAGCTATCGGTGGCGGATATTAACGGCGAAGCGGGTGACGCTCGCGGCCCCCATCACGATGATCGACGATCCGGATCGCTCGGTCGGAGCGCCCGGCTTACCGCAGGTCGCCTTGATCAGACTGCGCGCGCCATCGAGCGGAACCGCCAGCGTCTTGCTGGGCGAGGTGCGCGATGGCAGCGGCGGTGGAGCGGAGTCCAACTCGTACCGTTTCCGCTTCCGCGTCACGCCGTAATTACGGCCCATAACAAAAAGACCGCGCCCACCTGATGGTGGACGCGGCCCTTCACGCAGCGATCGCGGGTGCGATCAGTAGCGGTAATGGTCCGGCTTGAACGGGCCTTCGACCGGCACGCCGATGTAACCGGCCTGCTTGTCCGAGAGCTTCGACAGCTTCACGCCGAGCTTCTCGAGGTGGAGCATCGCGACCTTCTCGTCGAGGTGCTTCGGCAGGACGTACACTTCGTTCTTGTAGTTCTCGCCCTTGGTCCAGAGCTCGATCTGCGCGAGCGTCTGGTTGGTGAACGAGGCCGACATCACGAACGACGGGTGGCCGGTGGCGCAACCCAGGTTCACCAGGCGACCCTTCGCCAGGATGATGATCTGCTTGCCGTCCGGGAACTTCACCAGATCGGTGCCGGGCTTCACTTCGGTCCAGTCGTAGTTCGACAGCGCGGCGATCTGGATCTCCGAGTCGAAGTGACCGATGTTGCAGACGATCGACATCGGCTTCATCGCCTTCATGTGATCGGCGGTGATGACGTCGGCGTTGCCGGTCGCGGTGCAGAAGATGTCGGCGCGCGACACGGCCTCTTCCATCGTCACGACTTCGAAGCCCTCCATCGCCGCCTGCAATGCGCAGATCGGATCGACTTCGGTGACCATCACGCGCGCGCCGCCGTTGCGGAGCGACTGGGCCGAGCCCTTGCCGACGTCACCGAAACCGGCAACGCAGGCGACCTTGCCGGCGAGCATGACGTCGGTCGCGCGACGGATCGCGTCGACCAGCGATTCCTTGCAGCCGTAGAGGTTGTCGAACTTCGACTTGGTGACCGAGTCGTTGACGTTGATCGCGGGGAACGGCAGCTCGCCCTTCTTAGCGATCTCGTACAGGCGGTGGACGCCCGTGGTGGTCTCTTCCGAAACGCCCTTCAGGTTCTTGACGGTCTCGGTGAGGTAGCCCGGGTTCTTCGCGACGTACGCCTTGAGCGCACGCTGCATCTCGACCTCTTCCTCGTTCTCGGGCTCGGGCATCGTGTGGCCGGCTTCGAGCTTGGCGCCCCAGAGCGCGAACATCGTCGCGTCGCCGCCGTCATCGAGGATGATGTTGGCGGTCTGGCCTTCTACGTCGCGATCCCACTGGAAGATGTCGCCGACATAGTTCCAGTAATCGGCGAGCGTCTCGCCCTTGATCGCGAACACCGGCACGCCGGTTGCGGCGATCGCGGCGGCGGCATGATCCTGCGTCGAGAAGATGTTGCACGTCGCCCAACGGACGTCGGCGCCTAGCGCGGTCAGCGTCTCGATCAGGACGGCGGTCTGGATCGTCATGTGCAGCGAACCGGTGATCCGCGCGCCCTTGAGCGGCTGCGCGGCGCCGAATTCGGTGCGCAGCGACATCAGGCCGGGCATCTCGGTCTCGGCGATGTTGATCTCGGCGCGGCCGAAATCGGCGAGGCTGATGTCGGCGACGACATAGTCGGGCTTGCCGTCAGTTTTCTGGGGCGCGAGCGTGGTGGCCACGAGGATATCTCCTGGGAATAATCTTTGATCGGCGAGCCTCATGCCCGTGCCGGATGCCGTGCCACTTAGGGGATCGAGGGGCTCAAATCAAATATAAAGATATCTTTATATGATGGATCGACCTCCGACTGATTGCCGGTGCCGAAGCAAACTTTCCTCCCCCGCCAGGGGGAGGTGGCGCCGAAGGCGACGGAGGGGGAGGACACGGAACAGGGGTTTCCCTTACCCCCCCTCCGTCTGGCAAGAGCCAGCCACCTCCCCCTTGCGGGGGAGGATTGCACTACGCCCGGCCCGTCTCGGCGACGAGCAAGCGTGGGTCCACTCCTGCCTGTGCAAACGCATAGGTCCAGCGATCCTCCACCGCGGTATCGAACAACAGGTCGGTATCGCCGAGCACGTTGAACCACCCCGGCCGCGACAGTTCGCCCTCCAGCTGCCCACCATCCCAACCGGCATAGCCCAGCGCCACCACCCACTGCGACGGCCCCTTCCCTTCGGCGATCGCGCGCAGCACGTCGACCGTACTCGACAGCTTCCACCGCCCGGCGACGTCCACCGAATCCTGGCCGCCCCAGTCGGACGAATGCACCACGAAGCCACGGCGCGGCTCGACCGGTCCGCCGAAATGCACCGGCGCGTTGGGCGCGTCGCCGGGCTCGATCCCGAACTGTTCGAGCAGGTCATGGAAGCCCAGCCCGTCGATCGTCGCACCGATCCCGATCCCGATCGCGCCATTCTCGTCATGGCTGCACATCGCGATCACCGCGCGGGCAAAGCGCGGGTCGCTCATCCCCGGCATCGCGAGCAGGAATTGTCCCGAAAGAAAGGCCGTCTTGTCCATGCCGCGCAACATAGCGGCGCATACCCGCGGTCGCCACGCTTGAAATACCCGTGCTCGCGTCCAAGGTACGGCTCGCGCGAGACCAACTCGCGGCGACAGGAGATTTCATATGACGATCAGCGTCGGCGACCGCCTTCCCACCACCACTCTCGTAAAGGCCACCGCGGATGGCCCCGATCAGGTCGATACCGACAGCTTCTTTAAGGGCCGCAAGGTCGCGTTGTTCGCGGTCCCTGGCGCGTTCACCCCGACCTGCTCGGCGAAGCACCTCCCCGGCTTCGTCGAGAAGGAAGCCGAACTGAAGGCCAAGGGCGTCGACGAGATCGCCTGCGTGTCGGTCAACGACGCGTTCGTGATGGGCGCGTGGGGCAAGGCGGCGGGTGCCGGCGACATCACGATGCTGGCGGACGGCAATGGCGATTTCGCCAAGGCGATCGGCCTGACGATGGACGGTTCGGGCTATGGCATGGGCACGCGCAGCCAGCGTTACTCGATGCTGGTAAATGACGGCGTGGTCGAGCAGCTGAACGTCGAGGCTCCGGGCGAGTTCAAGGTGAGCTCGGCCGAGCATCTGCTCAGCGAGATCTAATCCTCCCCGGCACGGGGAGGGGGACCGTTCGCAAAGCGAATGGTGGAGGGGGCTCACCGCGACCGTTACGCTCGTGGAGCGCCCCCTCCGTCAGCCCAAGCGGGCTGCCACCTCCCCGACACGGGGAGGATTTAGGTGGTCTTGCCACCGTAACGTCCGCCACCTAACACTGCGCGATGACAATCGCATCCGACCTCGTCGCCGACCTCGACCGCCTCTACCGCGCCTCCGTCGAGCGCCTCCAAGCCGCCATGAGCGCCTATATCGCCGACGGCACGACGCCCGATCCGATCAGCCGCACCGATGGCTCGTTCGCCTATCCCGAGATCCGGCTCACCTATAAGGGCGGCGTCGATCGCCCCACGCCGCTGCGCTCGTTCGGCCGCATGGTCACGCCCGGCGAATACAAGATCAGCGTCACCAAGCCCGCGATCTTCGCCGAGTATCTGACCGAACAGCTGACCCTGCTGATCGAGGATTACGACGTCACCGTCGAAGCGGTCGAGGGTCGCCAGGAAATCCCGTTCCCCTATGTGATCGAACCCGGCCACGCGCTGAGCCTCGACGAGGTGTCCGCTACGGAGTTGTCACGCCACTTCCCCGCCACCGAGCTCGCGCATATCGGCGACGAGATCGCCGATGGGCTGTGGATCGCGCAGGACGAGACGCGGCCGCTCGCGCTGTTCGACGGGCTTCGCACCGATTTCAGCCTCGCCCGCCTGCGCCACTACATGGGCACGCCCGCCGAGCATGCGCAGCGCTTCGTGCTGTTCACCAACTATCACCGGTATGTCGACGAATTCGTCCGCTGGGCCGGCACGCAGCTTGGCGAGGGCTCACGTTTCACCAGCCTCTCGGGCGCAGGCGGGATCACGATCTCGTCGGGCGACGACATCGACAAGATCATCTCCGACAGCGCGTGGCGCCGCCACCAGATGCCCGCCTATCACCTGATGGCGGACGACCGCACCGGTATCACGCTCGTCAACATCGGCGTCGGTCCCTCGAACGCCAAGACGATCTGCGACCATCTCGCGGTTTTACGCCCGGAAGCATGGCTGATGATCGGCCATTGCGGCGGATTGCGGCCGAGCCAGCGGATCGGGGATTATGTGCTCGCACATGCGTATCTCCGCGACGATCATGTGCTCGACGACGTCCTCCCGCCTGAAATCCCGATTCCGGCGATTGCCGAGGTGCAACTGGCCATGGCCAAGGCCGCCGAGATCGTCTCGGGCCAGTCGGGCGAGGAACTCAAGCGGCGTCTGCGCACCGGCACGATCGTCACCACCGACGATCGCAACTGGGAGCTGCGATATTCGAAGTCGGCGCTCCGCTTCTCGCTCAGCCGCGCGGTCGGCATCGACATGGAGTCAGCCACCATCGCCGCGCAGGGCTATCGCTTCCGCGTCCCCTACGGCACGTTGCTGTGCGTCTCGGACAAGCCGCTTCACGGCGAATTGAAGCTGCCGGGCCAGGCCAACCGCTTCTACGAACGCGCGATCAGCGAGCATTTGCGGATCGGGATCGAGACCTGCGAGCAGCTGCGGCTCGAAGGTGCCAAGCTCCACAGCCGCAAGCTGCGCGCGTTCGACGAGCCGCCGTTCCGGTAAGGGGGCCGGCAAAAAGCGGAGCGGATCGGCCGGTAATGCGTTACGTATCCGGAATCATTTCTGAGGGAGCATAGCCGTGGCCGACACCGACACGCCCGATACGGACGCCAAGAAGCCCGTCACCCGCCGACGTGCGCCCCGCAAAGCCAGTGCTCCAAAGGCGGCACCGGCCACCGCGTCTTCCGTCAAGCCGGCCGCGGCAAAGCCTGTGCCCGTCGCCAAGGCCGCCGCGAAGCCGACCGTGGCCAAGCCTGCGGCAGCGGCTCCTGCCAAAGCTGCGCTTAAGCCGGCGCCAAAGCCACGCTCGACCAAGCGCAGCACCCCGCGTCCTGTCGCCGCGCGCAAGACGGCAACGCCTGCAACTGCTGCCAAGCCACCGGAAAAGACGCGCGGCAAATGGGGTGCCGCTGCGATCTTCAGCGGTGTTGCGGTCGCCGGTGCGGCGGTCGGCGCTTTGCTGACGCTGCGGGGGAGTACGCCGAAGGTTCCGGCCGCGCCCAAGCCCGATGGCAAGCACGCGCATCAGGCGGATGGGACGGACTCGTCGAAGTCGTTCGAGGCCGGGATTGCGGACGAAGGCACGGTCCCGGAGTAAGCTACTCACGCCAAGCAGCTCCACACACCCCGATAGCACGCCACCCCGGCGGAGGCCGGGGCCCAGTTGGGGGACGTTGCTAACGGAGCAACGGGCTTCGTTACTCAGGACGTTCCAACTGGGCCCCGGCCTTCGCCGGGGTGGTGCCAGTTATCCGGGACGGTGCAGGTTTATTGCAAGCTATAAGCCCAGTACTTTTACCGTTCCCCCGCGGAGGCGGGGGCCCAGCTAAACCAAGGGTGCGTTCGTAACCCTGGGCCCCCGCCTCCGCGGGGGAACTAGGAGTTAGCGGGCGAACGTCAGCTGGCGGGGGACCAACACTTCCCCCTCACCACCCAGCCGGCTTGCCCTTATTCTGCACGTCGAGCCATTTCTTCAATGGCGCGAAATACTCCACCAGCGCGGCACCCGACATCTCGCGGCTACCGGTGAACACCTGCAGCGCATCCGGCCACGGCTTCGACTGCCCCATGCTCAGCATCGCGTTCAGCTTCGTGCCGACCGCCTTGTCGCCGTAGAACGAGCAGCGATGCAGCGGCCCCTTCCAGCCCGACCGGTCGCACGCCGCCTTGTAGAACTGGAACTGCAACACCCGCGCCAGGAAGTAGCGCGTGTACGGCACCGCCGCCGGGATATGATACTTGGCGCCCGCGTCGAACTTGGTCTCGTCGCGTGCGACCGGGGGCTTGATGCCCTGATACTGAAGCCGCATGTGGTCCCATGCCGCCTGATAGCCGGTCGCCGGAATCTGCCCGGAGAACACGCCCCAGCGCCATTTGTCGATCAGCAACCCGAACGGCAGGAAAGCGACCTTGTCCATCGCTTGGCGCAGCAGCAGGCCGATGTCCTTGTCCGCGCTCGGCACCTTCGCCTGGTCGAGCAGCCCGATCTTCACGAGGTAATCCGGCGTGATCGACAGCGCGACGGTATCGCCGATCGCCTCGTGGAAACCATCGTTCGCGCCGTTCTTGTAGAGGAACGGCTGCGCCTTGTACGCGCGCTGATAGTAATTGTGGCCGAGCTCGTGGTGGATCGTGACGAAGTCGTCCGCGTTCACCTTTGTGCACATCTTGATCCGGATATCGTCCTGGTTGTCGAGGTCCCAGGCGGAGGCATGGCAGATCACGTCGCGGTCGGCGGGCTTGGTGATCTGCGACCGCTTCCAGAACGTCTCCGGCAGCGGCGCGAAGCCGAGCGACGAATAGAACCCCTCGCCCTGCTTCACCATCTTGAGCGGATCATAGCCCTTCGCCTTGAGCAACTCCCCGGTATCGAAACCCAGGTCCCCCGCGCCCTTCGGCGCGACGATGTCATAGATGTTGCCCCATTCCTGCGCCCACATGTTGCCGAGCAGGTCGCTGCGGATCGGCCCGGTCTTCGCCTGGACCGCATCGCCGTATTTCTCGTTCAGCTTCCACCGCGTGTAGGTGTGGAGCGCCATGTAGAGCGGCTCGACCTGCTTCCAGATCTTGTCGGTCAGCGCCGCGAACTGCTCGGGCGTCATGTCGTAGCCCGAGCGCCATAGCGCGCCGACGTCCTTGTAGCCGAGTTCGCGCGCGCCTTCGTTGGATATCGCGGTCATCTTGGCATAGTCGCCGCGCATCGGCGCGCCGACCTTGTCGTTCCAGCTGGTCCACATCTCGGTCAGCTTGACGGGATCGCGCGTCGAGCCCATCGCAGCTTCGATATCCGAGCCGTTGATCGGCTTTCCGTCGAGCGTGCCCATGCCCTTGCCATAGGACGACGACATCTTGGTGGTGAGCGTCGAGAGCTCGTCGGATGCGCCGGCGCGCGTCGGTGCCGGCAGCGTCAGCCCGCCGCGCAACAGGTCGAGCTTGCGCTTGGTGTCGAACGACAGCCCCGGGACGCTCGCATATTTGGCCGCGCCGAGTGCGTACTTCACGCCGAGATCGGTCATCTCCGCGCCGGATTTCGCCGCCAGCGCATCGGTATCGTCGGTGATGTAGGTCGCGTTGACCCACGCCACGCGCGACGCATCGACCGACTTTGCGGCGAACACGCGCTCGGCTTCGGCGACGAATGCATCCGCGTCGGCGACGGTGGGCTTGGCGGTCGGCTTGGCGGCAGCGGCGGAGGGCGTGGTCTGCGCGGCGGCAGGCACGGCGATCGCGCAGGCCAGCGCGATCAGAGAAGCATTACGGATCATTGGTTTCCCCTGGAACATGCGACCAGAGTGGTAGCCCGCCGCCGCCCGGTCAACCCGCCTGGGCCCTGATCCTTGCGATCCTCCCCCTTGCGGGGGAGGATCAAGGACATGGCGTCAGGCCGCCAGGAAGTCCGCGATCGCCTGACCCAGTTCCGGCTTCACCACCGCACTCATATGGCCGCCGGGCGTCTCGACATAGGTCCCATGCGGCAGCACCGCGGCCAGATCCGGGGCCGAGCCATTGTCCTGGTCCTCGCCTCCGCACACGACCAGCGTCGGCTGCTGGATCGCCTTCACGCTCTCCAAAGGCGTGTCGACGAACGTCTCGAGGATGCCGAGCAATGCCACCGGATCGCCGCCGGTAGTCTTCAGGAAGGCCTCGGCCAGCCATTCCGGCGTGCCCTGCACATGCTGACCGAGCCTAGTGAGGATGTTGCGGAAATGGCCGGCGCGGCGCGATGTCTGGGTCAGCCCCTCCAGGCCCATGCCGGAGAAGACAACCCGCCGTGGCGTCGCGCCCGTCGCCAGCATCCGCGACGTCGTCCGCGCGCCGAGCGAATAACCGCCCAGGTCATAGTCGGTCAGCCCGAGATGCGCGATCAACGCGTGCCCGTCCTGCGTCAGCGCATCCGCCGGATACGCCTCCAGCTCATGCGGCTTGTCGCTGGCACCATGCGCGCGCAGATCCGGCATGATCACCCGAAACCCCTTCGCGGCGATCTTGGCGGCGTGGCCGTAGCGGATCCAGTTGGTCTTCGCGTCCGAGAAATAGCCATGGATCAGCACGACCGCGCGTCCTTCACCGACCTCGTGCCACGCCAGCCGCGTGCCATCGAAGCTGTCGAAATAATGCGTATCGCTCGGGGTGCTGGCCACGGTCTCATCCTGCAATGGTGTCGCGGCCAGTTCGGAGCGCCGGCGCCGTCTGTCAACGTCCCCAAACGAAAACGGGCGACCCGAAGGCCGCCCGTCTCCACGTCTTCGGCAGCGGATCAGAACTGATAGCCGACCCCGCCCGAAGCGCCGGCCTTGCCCTGCGAGTCGTACGTGCCGCTCAGCTTCACCACGGTGTGCCCGTCGTTGAAGGCCTTCGACATGCCGACTGCGAAGGCCGACTGCCCGGCATAGGTGCCGCCACCGACCGCGATCATGCCCTTGCCCGCTTCATACGCTTGCGGCAGCCCGGCGGCGGCGAGTGCGCTCGACGTCCCGGCATAGCTGTCCCGACGCACCGAGCGAAGGTCGAAGGCGAGTGCCGCAATCCGCCCGTCGGTGTAGCTGTTCGCCTGTGTCACCGCCGAGTTGATGCCGGAGTTGAGCTGCCCGACATTAACCGCATCGGTGGTCGACACGCCCGCCGCGACGTTGCTCAGCACGGTGGCGGTGCCGCCTGCGTTGAACGTCACGTTGGTCCTCCCCGGGCCATACTGGACCGAGTTGCCACCCAGCGCCAAGGCGCTGTCCGCCGTCCCCTGCGCGGTCGCGACCGCCTGGTTGGTGGTGTAGAGCTGGCCACCATTGACCGCATCGGTCGATCCCGCGGCGAGCGTTGCGGCGGCGACGTTGCCGACGGTCACCGGTGCGGCCGCATTGCCACCCGCCAGCGTCACGGTGTTGGTCCGTGCACCGCTCGCATCGGTGTTGTACGACACCGCGTTCACGGTGGTCAGCGCCAGGGCGTACACCTGCCCGCCATTGACCGCATCGGTCGATCCCGCCGCGATCGAGCCGCCCGCGACGTTGTGCAGCCCGACCGGGGCCGTCGTCGCGCCGACCAGCGTGAGGTCGTTGGTCTTCGTCCCGCCGTTCGGCGTGGTGGGGCTTCCCGAGTTGGAATATTGCACGGGGCCGGTGCCGCCATTCGCGACCTGGTTGCCGAGGTTGGTGATCGCAGTCGTGTTGTTCGCGACCTGGACGTTGGTCGCGTTCAGCTGCGAGCCGTTGACCGCGTCGGTCGATCCGGCGGCGACGTTGCCCGCCGCAACGTTGGTGATCGTCGTCCCGCCGGCACCGCCGAGCGTGATCGTGGTCTTGGTGCCGTTGTCATATTGCACCGTGCTGTTGCCGAGCGCGGCGACCTGCGCCGCCACCCCGGCGACCTGCCCGACGTTCGCGGCATCGGTCGCTGCCGTGCCCGCCGCGACGTTGGTGATCTGCCGCTCGGCACCGGCCGAACCGACCGACACCTCGCCGACCGAGTTCTGCAACCCGCCAAGGCCCAGCGCCGCGTAGCCGAGCGTGCCACCGCGCAGCGCCGACGAGCCGGTGCCGATCGCGACACTGTTGTCGGCCGTCGCGGTTGCCTCAGGACCGATCGCGATGCTGTCGGTGCCGGTCACGCTGCTATCGCCGCGGGTCGAGAGTACCCGGAAATACCGGATCCCCGCCCCGCCGTTGATCGCGCCGTCGACCGCGTCGAACACCGACTGGACGTTGCCATATTGCACGCCGCCAAAGCCGATCGAGGCCAGCACGCTGTTAGTCGTCGCGTCATAGCTCGACAGGCCGCCGAGACCGGCAGCGACCGAGTTGCCGAGACCGACGAGTTGCCCGCCATTGACGGCTTCGGTCGATCCCACCGCCAGCGTTCCCGCAGCGACGTTGCCGAGCACCACCGGTGTGGCCCCTGCCCCGCCGAAGGTGACGCGCGAGCGGCTCAGATCGTCATATTGCACCGAGAGTGCGGCGAGGTTGCCGACCTGCCCGGACACCGTCGCCAGCTGGCCGCCATTGACCGCATCGGTCGATCCCGCCGCGACCACGCCGTTGCCGACATTGTGCAACGCGACTGCCCCCGCCGCGCCGCCGACCAGCGTGACGTCGTTCGAGGGCACGCCGCCATTGGGCGTGGTCGGTGCGCCTGCGCTCGAATATTGCAGCGCGCCGATGCCGCCATTGGTGATGCTGGTCGTCAGGTTGGTGACGTTGGTGTTGGTTGCGAACAGCTGGCTGCCGTTGACCGCCTCGGTCGAGGTCGCGCCCAGCGTCCCCGCCGCGACATTGCCGATCACGACCGGGGCCGCGCCCGTCCCGACGCCGCCCAGCGTGATCCGCGAGCGGCCGATGTCGTCATACTGCACCGCGAGCGCGGACAGCCCGCTGACCTGCCCCGAGACGCTGGCGAGCTGGCCGCCGTTCACCGCGTCGGTCGATCCGGTCGCGACCACGCCATCGGCGACGTTGTGCAAGCCGACCGGGCCCGCCGCCGCGCCGACCAGCGCGACGTCGTTGCTCGGTACGCCGCCATTGGGCGTGGTTGGCGTCGCGGCATTCGAATATTGCACCGCGCCGATCCCGCCATTGCTGATACTCGTTGTCAGGTTCGTCAACGCCGTGTTGGTGTTGGTGACGTTGGTGTTGGTCGCGAACAGCTGGCTGCCGTTCACCGCCTCGGTCGAGGTCGCACCCAGCGTGCCTGCCGCGACGTTGCCGAGCACCACCGATGGCGTACCGGCCCCGCCGAACGTCACGCGCGAGCGGCTGAGATCGTCGTACTGCACCGCCAGCCCGTTCAGCGTGCCGACCTGGCCGGAGACCAGCGCAAGCTGCCCGCCGTTGACCGCGTCGGTCGATCCGGTCGCAACCACGCCGTCGGCGACGTTGTGCAACGCGACCGCTCCTGCGGCACCGCCCACCAGCGTCGCGTCGTTGCTTGGCACGCCACCATTCGGCGTCGTCGGCGTTCCCGCGTTGGAATATTGCAGGGCACCGATCGCGCCATTGGCGATGTTGGTCGTGAGGTTCGTCACGTTGGTGTTGGTCGCGAACAGCTGGCTGCCGTTGACCGCGTCGGTCGAGGTGCCACCTAGCGTCCCGGCTGCGACGTTGCCGAGCCCGACCGGTGCCGCACCGACGCCGCCCAGCGTCACGCGGGCGCGGGTCGCATCGTCATACTGGACCGCCAGCGTGTTGAGCGTGCCGACCTGGTCGACGACCGTCGACAGCTGACCGCCGTTGACCGCATCGGTCGACCCCGTTGCGACGACACCCGCGGCGACATTGTGCAGCCCGACCGGCCCTGCAGCCACGCCGACCAGCGCGACGTCGTTACTCGGGATGCCGCCGTTCGGAACAGTCGGTGTCGCGGCGTTCGAATACTGGACCGCGCCGATCCCGCCATTGGTGATGTTGGTGGTCAGGGTGGTCAGCGCGGTGTTGGTGTTGGTGACGTTGGTATTGGTCGCGAACAACTGGCTGCCGTTGACGGCCTCGAGCGACGTCGTGCCGAGCGTGCCCGCCGCGACGTTGTCCAGTACGACTGGCGACGTCCCGGTCCCGAGACCACCCAGCGTCGCCCGCGCGCGGGTCGCGTCGTCATACTGGACGGCGAGGCCGGCAAGCGTGCCGACCTGGTCCGACACGGTCGACAATTGCCCGCCATTGACCGCGTCGGTCGATCCGGCGGCAACCACGCCATTGGCGACATTGTGCAACCGGACCGCGCCCGCCGCTCCACCGACCAGCGTCGCGTCGTTCGAGGGGATGCCACCGTTCGGCGTCGTCGGGGCACCTGCGCTCGAATATTGCAGCGCGCCGATCGCGCCATTGGCGATGTTGGTGGTGAGGTTGGTGACGTTGGTGTTGGTCGCGAACAGCTGGCTGCCGTTCACCGCATCGGTCGACGTCGCGCCGAGCGTGCCGGCCGCGACGTTGCGCAGTGCGGCGGCTGGCGCGCCGGTGCCGACCCCGCCGAGCGTCACGCTCGTCTTGGCCAGGTCATCATACTGGACCGCGCCACTTGCGACGGTGCCGATCTGCGCCTGCACGCCGGCAAGCTGGCCGACATTGACCGCATCGGTCGTTGCCGAGCCTGCCGCGACGTTGGTGATCTGGCGCTCGCCACCGGCCGTGCCGACCGACACCTCGCCCGCCGAGGTCTGCGCGGCGGCCAAGCCTAGCGCCGCATAGGGCCCCTGAGGTCCCCGCGCGGCAAGGCTGCCTGCACCAAGCGCGACACTGTTCGCGGCGGTTGCGTTCGCACCGGTGCCGAGCGCGATTGCGCCGGTTGCGTTGGCGCCGACCACCGATCCGGTACCGAGCGCGATCGCGCCCAGGGCCGTCGCATCCGTCCGCGATGAATTGCCGAACGCGATCGAATTGCCCTCGCCGGCGATCGCCTCCAGCCCGTTCGATCCGAGACCGGTGATGCGGTTGCCGCCGATCGCGATGCCTGCGGGGTTGCGCAGGGTGAAGCCATCGGCCTGCGAGTCGCAGCGATCCGACGGTCCGACGATCGTGCCGTTGGAGTTGAGCACCTGCAACGTGATCGGGTTGCCCGCCGCGGCATTGCTGAGCAGGCCCGCGACGTTGATGTTCAGCGGGGTCGCCGAGATCGGCAGAATGCCCAGCAGCGGCAAGGCGTTGACCAGGTTGTTGACGCCGGCAAGCAGCGGATTGACCGTACCCTGGATCGGCGTGACGACCCCGGTGATCACGGGCGACAGGATGTCGGTGACGACCGAGCGCGGCAGGCTGACGCCCGAGCATGCGCCCACGACGTTGAGCGGCGGCGCGATCTGCGCGGCGGCGGGCTGGGTCACGATCATGCCGGTCGCAGCCACGCCGATCAGCGACACACCATTGCGGAGGCGACGCAACACGCGCGCGCTGCTGGACGACATGCCGACGATCCCGAAGGCTCCCGACGTCGCAATGGCCTGGACATGCGGGCGAACAAACGCGTGAGACATCGAACAATCCTCCACTGGCACTGCATCCGCAGCGCGACCTTTTCCGGATCATCGACCGTTTACGGGCCCGACTACCGGAACGGGGTAATGTTCATCCCAAGATTACTAACAGTAAGTTACTTCAATAAATAAGAATAAACGAGGAACATGACA
Organism: Sphingomonas sp. 4RDLI-65; assembly: GCF_049472435.1. Taxonomy (NCBI): domain Bacteria; kingdom Pseudomonadati; phylum Pseudomonadota; class Alphaproteobacteria; order Sphingomonadales; family Sphingomonadaceae; genus Sphingomonas; species Sphingomonas sp. 4RDLI-65. The sequence continues at coordinate 336,415 of NZ_JBCEBT010000001.1, forward strand.
AGTATTGAGGCGTTCTATGTCTTGAATTCAATTCATAGCGGTTTCGAGTCAAAACCGTTTTTGTTGTAAATTGCAATATAGTGCTTGAGGCCACCGACCGGCGGCCGCGATTGATCGTTAATAGACAAACTCATTCTGACATATATCAATATTGCGGCGGATCGGTCGGCGCAAACCGGGTCTATCGTGCGCGATCGTCTCTCGACCTCGGCCGGATCGCGAATCATGAAAAAACCGCGTCGTCACGGCAAAGTGACGACGCGGTTTTGGTATTGCAGCACTGGTTCGGGGCGAACGCCCCGCCCAGATCAGGCCTTTTGCAGATGCCGGCGGCCGAGCAGTTCGGCGATCTGCACCGCGTTCAGCGCGGCGCCCTTGCGCAGGTTGTCGCTGACGCACCACAGGTTCAGGCCGTTCTCGACGGTCGGATCCTCGCGCACGCGGCTGATATAGGTCGCGAAGTCGCCGACGCACTCGATCGGCGTGATGTAGCCGCCGTCCTCGCGCTTATCGACCAGCATGATGCCGGGCGCCTCGCGGAGGATGTTCTGCGCTTCCTCGGCCGAGATCTCGTTCTCGAACTCGATGTTGATCGCTTCCGAATGGCCGACGAACACCGGCACGCGCACGCACGTCGCGGTGACCTTGATCCTCTTGTCGAGGATCTTCTTGGTCTCGACGACCATCTTCCACTCTTCCTTGGTCGAGCCGTCGTCGAGGAAGCTGTCGATGTGCGGGATCACGTTGAACGCGATCTGCTTGGTGAACTTCTTGGGTTCGGCCGGATCGCCGACGAAGATGTTGCGGCTCTGCTCGAACAGCTCGTCCATCCCCGCCTTGCCCGCGCCGGATACCGACTGGTAGGTCGAGACGACCACGCGCTTAATCACCGCGACGTCGTGCAGCGGCTTCAGCGCCACGACCATCTGCGCGGTCGAGCAGTTCGGGTTGGCGATGATGTTGCGGACCTTGTAGCCGTCGATCGCCTCGGGATTCACCTCGGGCACGATCAGCGGCACGTCGGGGTCCATGCGGTAGAGCGACGAATTGTCGATCACGACGCAGCCGGCGGCGGCGGCGATCGGTGCGTAGACGGCAGTGCCCTCCGAGCCGATCGCGAACAGCGCCATGTCCCAGCCGTTCCAGTCGAAATGCTCGATGTTCTGGCATTTGATCTGCTTGCCGGTGTCGCCGTAATCGACCATCAACCCCTGGCTGCGCGACGACGCGACGCAGGCGATCTCGTCGGCGGGAAACTCGCGCTCCGCCAGGATATTGAGCATCTCGCGCCCGACATTGCCGGTCGCGCCCGCGACCACCACCCGATAACCCATGTCTTAACTCCGATTGGACTTGGGCGCGCAGTACCGACGTTGCGTGGCAAGGTCCAACGGCTTTCGACTTGTTGCGCGGATAGAGGGAGTTTGGGGAGCTTTTGGTGATGGCCGCCCTTCCCTCCATGTTCTCCCGCAAATGCGGGAGTCCAGTTTGGACCCCCGCCTTCGCGGGGGAACAAGCCTATCTCTCTCCACAACCCCTAGAGTAGCACCACCGCGGCAGACGCCGGGGTGGTGCCCGTAGCGCTCGACGCTCTGCTCACATCGCGAGTAGATTCTTGAGATGCTTGGTGGAGTTGATGTCCAGTCTGGAGAGGAATGCGGACATTCGAGCAGTCGTCGGAGGCTTTTACCAGAGGATATGATCGGTAATCACGCCAAACCTGACGAGAAAGCCTAGCGACGCTCCTATAAAAAGGAGGGCCGCATACACAGTGATCGCTCGCGTCCGGCTTCGACGGTTTGTTTGATAGCTCATGCTTGATAACCTCGTCCCAGAGTCTGCTGCCAAAGTGACCGATTCAATCGATGTCCGCTTGTGGGCGTTTTCAGCCGCAGTTCGCGAGCATGTCGCGAGACGGTCGGATACCGACCGTCTCGACGAACCGCACCGGCGTTTACTTCGCCGAAGCTGGCGCCGCAGCAGGCGCCGCAGCAGGCGCCGCAGCAGGCGCAGTTTCGGCCACCGGCTTGTCCTTCACCGTCCGGTCGAGGAAGTTCAGGATCGTCCCCCAGACATGCTCGCTGATCCCCGGCCCGGACACCCGGTGCGTGTACCCAGGATAGAACATCATCTCGAACGGCGTCGCGGTCGCCTGCATCCGTGCGGCAACCTTGGTCGAATTGTCGAGGAACACATTGTCGTCCGCCATGCCGTGGATCAGCAGCAACGGATCGACGATCTTGTTCGCCTCCTCGACCGCCGCCGACGTCGCATAGCTCACCGGGTCCTTCGCCGGATCGCCCAGATACCGCTCGGTATAATGCGTGTCGTACAATTGCCAGTCGGTGACGGGCGCGCCGGACACGGCGGCGGCGTACACGCCCGGCGTCTTCTCCAGCATCTTCAGCGACATATAGCCGCCATACGACCAGCCATAAGTCGCGATCTTGCTCGGCTCCACGAACGGCAGCGACTTTAGATAGTTCGCGCCCGACAGCTGGTCCTCGACCTCGACCGTGCCCATCGCGTGATAGATCTGGTCCTCGAACGCCTTACCGCGATTATACGAGCCGCGGTTGTCGATCTTGAAATAGATCCAGCCGCGATCGACCAGATATTGCGGCAAACCGCCCTGCCAGCCGCGCGTGACTTGCTGGCCGGTGCCGGGGCCGCCGTAATGTTCGAAGAACACCGGATATTTCTTGCCCGGCTCCAATGGCGGCGTGATCATCTCGTAATAGAGAGTCATGCCGTTCTTGGCCTTCAGCGTGCCGAACTTGGTCTCCTGGTGGCTCGACAAATACGGATAGTACGGGTGCCCTTCGACCACCGCATTCTCGTTGATCCACGAGATCCGCTTGCCGGTCGCGTCCGCCAGATAGACCTGGGTCGGCTGCTTGGGGTTCGAGCGCGAGATGATGAAGCGGCTCGCGGCGGCATCCATCGTCGCGCTATTCCACCAGCCGGCTTCGGTCAGTTTGGTGATCGCATTCGGCTTGGCGACGTCGACCGAATAGAGCTGCTGCTCGAGCACGTCGTCCTTGTTGCCGAGGAAGAACAAGCGGCCCTTCGTCTCGTCCACACCGACCAGATCGGTGACGACCCAATCGCCTTTGGTGAGCTGCGTCCACTTGCCCGACGCGAACCGGTAGAGATGCCCGTAGCCGCTCCGCTCCGACCGCCAGATCAAGCTGCCGTCCTTGAGCACGTGATACGCATCGGACAGGTTGAGCCAGCTCTTCACGCCCGATTTCTCGGTGAACAGCACGGTCGACTTGCCCGTCGCCGGATCGACGCGCAGCATTTCCAGCAGCTTCTGGTCGCGGCTCTGGCGCTGGACCAGCAGCATCCGGCCATCCGGCGTCCAGTCTACCCGCGCAAGATAGATGTCGGGGTTGACGCCGAGATCGACCTTCACCTGCCCCGAGCCATCCGCTTTCATGATATACAGATCGACGAGCACGTTGGGCGTGCCGGCGGCGGGATAACGCTGCTCGTACACCTTGGTCCCGGTCGCGCCGATCGATGCGCGCGTCGCGGTGTGCACCGGCGCCTCGTCGAACCGCTCGACCGCGACATATTGTTCGTCGGGCGACCACCAGTATCCGGTGCGGCGATCCATTTCCTCCTGCGCGACGAATTCCGCCTCGCCGAAATGAACCGTGCCGCCCCCTCCTGTGGTGACCGCCCGCGCGGTGCCGCCGCTCAGCGGCTGGACGAAGACGTTCTGGTCGCGGACGAACGAGACGAAGCCGCCCTTGGGGCTGACTACAGGATTCAGTTCGCCGCCGGGCGTGTTGGTCAGCCGCGTTACCTTGCCGTCGAGTCCTGCGAGATACAGGTCGCCGTCGAGCGGCACGAGGATCGACTTGCCGTCGGGCGCCCAGTCATAGGCGACGATGCCCTTCTGACCCCCGATCCGCGCGCGCTCGCGCTGCATCTTCTCGGCTTCGGTCAGTTCGGCGCCGCTGCCGACGGTCTTCGAATCGACCAGCATGCGTGCCTGCCCGGTTGCGGTATCGACCGCCCATAGATCGAAGCGCTCCTTCTCGTCGTCGCGGTTGCGCAGCGAGGTCAGCAACGTGCCGTCGGGCGAAAGACGCACAGCACGAGGCTGCGATCCCGACAGGTCCGGATTGCCGAAGACGCGGGCCATCGTCAGGTCGCCGGGTCGGGCGGCCTCGGCTGGCCTTACCGGCGCGGGCGCGGGCGGCGCTACCGCCGGAGCCGCCTGATCAGCAGCCATCGCGGCGGTTCCGACCGAAGCAAGCGCAAGCCCGAGCAACCATGTTCGCATCCTGTAGACTCCGTGGGATCATCCCGCCGGATACCGCCCGGCGGCCCGAAGATGTTCGGTGGCGCGTTATCGCGACGGCATGAGGCGGCGTAAAGGGCGCATCGCAACGACGATCTCGACCATTCCGATTGCCGACCGATGAGCATGAGATAATGACCACCGCGTAAACCGCGTCTTTACGCGCTTCGTTTAAACGGACCGACGAGAACCCTGCCGTGGACGATCGTTCCACGGCGCAGCACGACCGGAGTATGATGGTCTCGACCACGGTACCGCAGGGCAACGAGCCCGCAGGCGAGCGCAGCGCATGGCAGGCGCTCGTCCGGCTGACCGCGGCCGATAGCAGCGTCGCGCACCCGCATTATCGCCGCCTGATCGCCGGCGGCCAGGCGCCCCGCAACCTGTCCGACGCGGTCCACGCGCTGTGCTCGGTGCACGGCGATCACCCCGGCATGATCGCCGACGTCCTGGCAAATCCGGTCCAACCCGAGGCGCGCGACTGGCTCACCGCCGCCGCCGCCGGATTCGTCGACGAGCGCACCTATCTCGCGCAACTGACCGCCGCGGTCGGCCCGCTGCCCTCGACGCCGGGACAGGCGGAAACCGTATCGGCACTGGTCGGGGAGCGGCACGCGCTCGAAATGCTCGCTCGATCGGAGCGGCGCGGCTGTGCAACCGGCGCGGTGGCGGCGCTGTTGCTCGATTGGGGTGCGATCCGCGTCATGCTCGATATCGCCGCCGAGCGGTTCGGCCTCGCGGTACCCGAAGCGACCTTTCCGTCGGAGTCCGATACCGCCGCGATGATCGCCGCGCTCGGCAGTTCGCCCGGTGTGCAGCGCGCGATCCTGTTCGGCGCGCAGCAACTGTTTGCGCAGCACCGCGGCCTGTGGTCGCTGCTCGAAGCCCGTGCGAGCGCCCGCGGGGACCTGTAACCGGCTTGCACGGGGCTGCGGAAACCCTCTATCCATACCCGGTATTCAGAACCGGACGGGACATCGCATGAAGCGCTTCGAAGGCACCCAAAGCTACGTCGCGACCGACGATTTGAAAGTCGCGGTTAACGCCGCCGTGACGCTGCGTCGCCCGCTGCTGATCAAGGGCGAACCCGGCACCGGCAAGACCGTGCTGGCCTACGAGATCGCCAAGGCGCTCGGCGCGCCGCTGATCGAATGGAACATCAAGTCGACCACCAAGGCGCAGCAGGGCCTGTACGAATATGACGCGGTCGCCCGCCTCCGCGACGGCCAGCTCGGCGACGCGCGCGTCCACGACATCGGCAACTATATTCGCAAGGGCAAATTGTGGGAGGCGTTCACGCAGCCCGCCCCGCCGGTCCTGCTGATCGACGAAATCGACAAGGCCGATATCGAGTTCCCCAACGACCTGTTGCAGGAACTCGATCGGATGGAATTCCACGTCTACGAGACCAAGGAAACGGTGCGCGCGGTCGAGCGCCCGATCGTCATCATTACCAGCAACAACGAAAAGGAACTGCCCGACGCGTTCCTCCGCCGCTGTTTCTTCCACTACATCAAGTTTCCCGACCGCGGCACGATGCAGGCGATCGTCGATGTCCACTTCCCCAGCATCCAGAAGATCCTCGTCAGCAAGGCGATGGACCTGTTCTACGACGTCCGCGACGTACCCGGCCTGAAGAAGAAGCCCTCGACCAGCGAGCTACTCGACTGGCTGAAGCTCCTTCTCCACGAGGACATGCCGCTCGACATCCTCCAGAACCGCGACCCGACCAAGGCGATCCCGCCGCTCCACGGCGCGCTGCTGAAGAACGAACAGGACGTCATGTTGTTCGAACGCCTCGCGTTCATGGCGAAACGGCAGAAGAACCAGGGGTAAGGACGCCCTTAACCCGCTCGCTGTATAGACTTCGGGGTTATTGCGATCCTCCCCCGCAAGGGGGAGGTGGCGCCAAAGGCGACGGAGGGGGAGGACACGGAACCGATGTTATCCCTTACCGCCCCCTCCGTCAGGCTACGCCTGCCACCTCCCCCTTGCGGGGGAGGATCATTAGGCTCCGACGCCGTCGAGTGTCAGCCAGCGATTGCCTTATGCTGACCTCGACCCAACCGCGGCAAGCAGCAGCGCTCGCGGCAATACTCCTCCTCGGCCTCTCGCTCCGCCTGTGGAACGCACACGGCGGCCTATGGGTCGACGAAGCCTGGTCCGCGCAGTTCGTCGCGCAGGCGGGCTCTCCCTGGGGTATCGTCTGGCGGGTCAATCACGACAATAACCATTATCTGAACAGTCTGTGGATCCTGCTGGTCGGCCCCTATGCGCCGCCACTGCTGATCCGCGCGCTCTCGATCGCCACCGGCACGCTCTCGATCGCGGTCGCCGGTGCGATCGGCTGGCGGCGGACGCCGTGCACCGGGTTGATCGCCGCGCTCCTGTTCGCGATCTCGCCGATCCTCGTCGCCTACGGAGCGGAAGCGCGCGGCTATGGCCCGATGCTCCTGGCCCTGCTCCTGTCCATCCTCGTGGTCGATCGATGGCTGGACCATGACGACGCGCCGCCGCCAGCGTGGACGCTTGCCGTGCTGACATTCGCAGGCTTGCTCGCGCAACTCACCTACATCTTCGCGCTCGCCGCCTTTACAGGCTGGATCGTTACCGCACGCAGTCGCCGCGGGTCGATCGATGCCGCCGTCGCCGCGACATTGCGCGCGCTCGGCCCGTCGTTTGCCGTCTTGGCATTCGTCGTCGCGTTCGTCGTGGCCGCCGCCTCTGCCAGCACGACCGGCTTCCAGGCTGGCGGTTATCCGAGCTTCACGCTCTCGGCGTTCGCGGACGTGCTGGCGGAGACGATCGCCTATACCGTCGGCGTTGCGTTGCCGGACGCATGGCCAACGATCGGGCTGGCGCTGATCGCGATAGCCGCGCTGCTTCTCCGCGCGCACCCCGATCGCCGGCCGCTGTACCTGTTCGCGACGATCGCCTTCCCGCTGGTACTCGGCATCGCGCTCTGGCGGATCGGCAATGCAGGCTTTGCACGCTATTATCTGGTCGCGGTCGTCGGCCTGCTCCTGTTGCTGGCGGACTCCGCCGGCGCAGCGATCCAGCACGGCGGCCGGCGCAAGGCGATCGCGATCGCCCTCACGCTGCTGGTGATCGTGGCGTGCATCCGGCGCGACGGCGCGTTGGCGGGCGCGGCCCGCGGCGATCCGGGGCTTGCGATCGCGGCGATGCACGCCCGTGCGCCAAGCGGCACCAGCGTCCTGGTCGATACGATCCGGCCGATCCCGGTGCTCGACGTCGCGGCACGCGGCACTGGATACCCGCTGGCGATCCACCAGGATTGCCCCGCGGCGGCGTACACCTTCGTAGATCTCGATGGGCCATTGCCGCCCGCGGCCACGCTCACACGCTGCGGCGCCCGCTATTTGATCGTGCGGAGCGGCCGTCATCTCGCTTTGTCCGGATTGGACTGGGCGCTCTACACACGCGCCGACCTGCCCGAAAAACGCGGCGGAACTGTGCGTTAACCAAAGCCGGCAACCAGCCGGTCACCGACGGCCCGCTACCGTCGAGGCATGAAGCGAATCCCCCGAACGCTCCTCAGCCTTGCCCTTGCCGCCACCGCGGCTGCCAACGCCAGCGCCAGTTCGCTGCTCGATTATGTCGGCCAGTGCGTGCCCTTCGCGCGCGCCGCGTCGGGCATCCAGATCTACGGCAACGCCTGGACTTGGTGGGAGCAGGCTGACGGCAAATACGAGCGCACGCACAAGCCCAAGGAAGGCGCGGTGATCGTGTTCGAGAAGACCAAGCGCCTGCCGATGGGCCATGTCGCGGTCGTCAGCCGCGTCGTCGAGAAGCGCGTGGTCATGCTCACCCACGCCAACTGGTCGCGCCAGAACGGCGAACGCGGGCATGCGGAACAGGACGTCACGCTGTTCGACGTCTCGCGCAACAACGACTGGAGCGACGTCAAGGTCTGGTACAAGGACGTCGACGGCCTCGGCGGCGGGGTGTATCCGGTGTACGGCTTCATCTACGGCCACGCGCACGCCGCCGCCGAACTGACGAGCCGGAATCCCGATTATGTCGGTGCGCTGATCGACGCGTACGTTCCGGTAAGCGGCGAACCCATAGCCCGCTGATTCCGCGTCCGGCGCCGGGCCTCTTTCGTCGGGATGACGGCGCGAATGGATTGCCGCGACCCTCCAAACCGTGCCACCATCACCGGCAAACACGGTGAGGATGACGATGCGGCTCAAGACCTTGACGACGATCACGCTGGCCTTGCTCACAACGTCCGCGCTTGCGCAGAAGGAAAAGGCCCCGCCCCCCGGCGGCGACATTCCCGCCAAGTTCGTCCCCGCCAACCCAAGCTTCGATTTCGACCGCCGCGAGGTCGACATCCCGATGCGCGACGGCGTTACGCTCCACGCGGTCATCGTCCAGCGCAAGGGGCTCACCGACGCCCCGATCCTGCTCCAGCGCACCCCCTACAACGCCGAGAGCGCCGCCAGCCGGTCCTCCAGCCCCAGCGGCGCGATGAACCTGCGCGCGTCCGACGCGATGTTCTTCGACGCAGGCTATATCCGCGTGTTCGAGGACGTCCGCGGCAAGAACGGCTCGAACGGCGCGTATATCAACGAACGCCCGCTGATCGGCCCGCTCAACAAAACGAAGGTCGATCACTCGACCGACGCCTACGACACGATCGACTGGCTGGTGAAGAACCTCAAGAACTCGAACGGCCGCGTCGGCATCATCGGTGGCAGTTACGACGGCATGATGGCGGCGATGGCACTGGTGAACCCGCACCCTGCGCTGAAGGCCGCGGTGCCGATGAACCCGGTCATCAACACCTGGAAGGGCGACGACGACTTCCACGGCGGCGCGTTCCGCCAGATCGGCTACGACTATTACTACACGCAGGACGCGGCCAAGGGCGAAGCGGGCGACCTGTGGCGCGACGCCTACGACGATTACGACACGTTCCTCCGCGCCGGATCCGCCAGCGCGTTCGTCAAAAGCCGCGGGCTCGAACAGCTCCCGTTCGTCAACCGCCTCCACGATCACCCGACCTACAACGCGTTCTGGCAGGGCCAGGCGCTCGAGACGATCCTGCCCAAGCAACCGCAGACCGTGCAGACGCTCTGGGTCGCCAGCCAATGGGACCAGGAAGACATCTACGGCGCGGTCGCGGCGTATGAAGCCGTATCGAAAGTCGACCCCGATCACGTCAACCACCTAGCACTCGGCCCCTGGGCGCATGGCGGCGCGAACGGCGATGGCTCGACGCTCGGCGCGATCCGCTTCGATGCCGACACCGCGCTCTGGTTCCGCAAGAACGTCCTGCTCCCGTTCCTCGACGGCGCGCTGAAGACCGGCGCGACACCGCCCGCGCTCGCCCCCGTCACCGCGTTCCAGACCGGCACGAACCAGTGGCAGACGCTAGCCGGCTGGCCGAGCTCGACCGCCACGCAGAAGCTCTACTTCCAGCCCACCAGCGGCCTCGCCCCGACCGCGCCCGCGCAGGACGGCCATGACGACTATGTCTCCGACCCCGCCAAGCCGATCCCCTACCGCCTCCGCCCGATCCGCCCGACCTACGCGACCGGCTCGACATGGCGGCAATGGCTGGTCGACGACCAGCGCCCGTTCTCCGACCGCACCGACGTCCTCACCTACCAGACGCCGCCGCTGACCAGTGCAGTCGCGATCGCCGGCGCGCCCGTCGCCGACCTGATCGCCAGCACCACCGGCACCGACGGCGACTTCGTGGTGAAGCTGATCGACGTCTATCCCGCCGAATATTCCGACAAGCCCGAGATGGGCGGCTACCAGCTCGCCGTCTCGATGGATATCCTCCGCGGCCGCTACCGCGACGGCTTCGACAAGCCGACCCCGATCGTCGCGGGCCAGCCGACGCACTTCCGCGTGGTCCTGCCCAACGCCAACCACGTCTTCCTCCCCGGCCACCGCATCATGGTGCAGGTCCAGTCGAGCTGGTTCCCGCTCTACGACCGCAACCCGCAGACCTACGTCCCCAACATCTTCGACGCCAAACCCGCCGACTACCGCAAGGCGACGATCAGCGTGTTCCACTCGGCCGCGCAGCCCAGCGCGATCGAACTGCCGATCGCGGCGGCCAAGTGAGGACGTGAGCCTGTGTTCCTGAACTTCCTCGACGAACTCCGCAGCGCCGGCATTCCCGCCAGCCTCAAGGAACACCTCATCCTGCTCGAAGCCCTCGACGCCGAGGTGATCGAGCGGACGCCCGAGGATTTCTACTACCTCTCCCGCGCAGTGTACGTGAAGGACGAGGGGCTGCTCGACAAGTTCGACCAGGTCTTCGCCAAGGTCTTCCGCGGGCTCGCCACCAGCTACGGCACCCCCGCCGGCGAAGTCCCTGAGGACTGGCTGAAGGCGGTCGCCGAGAAATTTCTGACCCCCGAGGAAATGGCGGCGATCAAGTCGCTCGGCTCGTGGGACAAGATCATGGAGACGCTCAAGAAGCGCCTGGACGAGCAGAAGGAGCGCCACCAAGGCGGCAACAAATGGGTCGGCACCGGCGGCACGTCGCCTTACGGCAACGGCGGCTACAACCCCGAAGGCGTCCGCATCGGCGGCGAAAGCACGCACAAGCGCGCGCTGAAAGTCTGGGACCAGCGCGAGTTCCGCAACCTCGACAACACGCGTGAACTCGGCACCCGCAACATCAAGGTGGCGCTGCGCCGCCTGCGCCGCTTCGCCCGCGACGGCGCCGCCGACGAGCTCGACATCGACGGCACGATCGCCGGCACCGCGCGGCAGGGCTATCTCGACATCGTCATGCGCGCCGAGCGCCGCAACGCGGTGAAGCTGCTGCTGTTCCTCGACGTCGGCGGGTCGATGGACCCGTTCGTGAAGCTCTGCGAGGAGCTGTTCTCCGCCGCGACCACCGAATTCAAAAACCTCGAATTCTTCTACTTCCACAATTGCCCGTACGAAGGCGTGTGGAAGGACAACACGCGGCGCTTCGCGGAGCGCACGCCGATGTGGGATCTGCTCCACAAATACGGCCATGACTACAAGCTGATCTTCGTCGGCGACGCGTCGATGAGCCCGTACGAGATCACGCATCCCGGCGGCTCGGTCGAGCATTTCAACGAGGAGCCGGGCGCAGTGTGGATGCAGCGGTTGACCAACACCTATCCGGCGGCGGCGTGGCTGAACCCGGTGCCCGAGGCGCAATGGGGGTATTCGCAGTCGGTGCGGATTATCCGCGAGCTGATGACCGACCGGATGTACCCGCTGAGCCTCGCCGGGCTCGACGACGCGATGCGCGAGCTGACCCGCAAACGGTGAGTTTGGTGGGGTAAGCGACTGACCGTAACGGAACCGTCACGGAGGCGATCGGTTTATCGGGCATCATCCCTTACCGAAGGAACTCCCGATGTCGTCGATCCCCAACTCCGCCATGCCGCACGCCAAGGTCCATCACGACGACGACCACAAGCCGAAGCCCGAGAAGAAGACCGCAGCGACCAGCGATTGGGTCGAGGACGCAACCGACGCGGCAAAGGCTGGCCTCGCAACGGCGACCGATGCGGTGAAGTCCCACCCGAAGACCGCGATCGCGGTTGGCGCGACGGTGATCGCGGGGATCGCAGCAGCGATTGCAGCGCCCGCGTTGCGCGCGAAGGACGCAGCAGAGAAGAAGGCGCCACCGAAGAGGCCAGAGCCCAAGAAGCCGGCCAAGGCAAAGAAGCCGCACTGATATCCCAGTGCACCCTTATGGTGCAGCACCCCGGCGAAGGCCGGGGCCCAATTGGGGGACGCCGCTAACTGAGCGCGCGCTTCGTTACTGCAACCTTTCCAATTGGGCCCCGGCCTCCGCCGGGGTGGGGAGTTCACAGGCGACAGGGACCTAACGTCCTTGTTCTCCCGCGAAGGCGGGAGCCCAGACTGGACTCCCGCCTTCGCGGGAGAACAAGCTTACGGCCTATCAAGCAAGGGGCGCTCAAACCCGATCCACAACCCCACCAGCCATCGCCACCGGAACCCCAGTCGTCCCCGGAAAACTAATCGCCAGCCCCTTCAACGTCCGAACTGCCATATACGCGAACCCCTCAGCCTCCAGCGCATCGCCGTTCCACTTGAGCACATCGGTAGGCTCCACCAACAACCCGGTCCGCTCGGCAATCATCGCCAGCATCGTCGGATTATGCCGACCACCCCCTGCAACCAGCAACCGAACCGGCCGAGCCGGCAAATGCCGCAAAGCCTCCGCCACCGTCGCCGCGGTAAACGCGGTCAAAGTCGCCGCCCCATCCGCCGCCGACAACCCCCGCGCCGGCTGGATCGTAAAGTCATTCCGATCCAAAGACTTCGGCGGCGGCGCATCGAAAAACGGATGGTCGAGCATCGCCGTCAACACCGTCTCGTCCACGCGACCAGACGCCGCCAACGCCCCCCCGGCATCATACCGAGCGCCCGTCTCCGCCTCGACCCAGCTATCGATCAACCCATTCGCCGGCCCGGTATCGAACGCCACCAGCCCGTCGGGGTCCATCATCTGCGCCCGCTCCGGCGACATCTCCCGCGAGTCGTGCATGTCGAGCCCACCGGGAATGAAGGTGATGTTCCCCACCCCGCCAAGGTTCAGCACTGCGACCGGCCCCTCTAGCCCAGCCGCCAACGCCGCATGATACACTGGCAACAGCGGCGCACCCTGCCCACCAGCCGCCACATCCGCCGACCGAAAATCCGACACCGTCGTGATCCCGGTCGCCCGCGCGACCGCAGCCCCATCGCCGATCTGCCACGTCCAGCGCCGATCCGGCCGATGCGCGATCGTCTGCCCGTGAAAGCCGATCACATCGACATCCGCCGCCGCAACCCCCGAATCCGCCAGCAACTTGTGCACCGCAAACACATGCGCGCGCGTGATCAACTCGCCCGCCGCGACCACCGGCGGACTGGCGCGCGGCTTGTCGAACGTCAGCGCCATCCGCGTCGCCTCCGCCAACTGCGCCCGAGCGGCATCCGAATAGGGCTCGCCCCGAAACGCGATCGGCCGCACGAACGCCTCGCCGTCGGTCTCGATCAACGCGGCATCGATCCCGTCGAGCGACGTCCCCGACATCAGTCCAATCGCCAGCATATCGGTTCCTTCCCGCGCAATCCGCCCTCCCATGCAGGATGCAATTTCCCCCGCCTAGAAAAAACCGAACTTTGCGCCTATGTGCGCGGGCTTCATGGCAACAACACTCCCCTCCCCGCCGAAGATCGGCATGGTCTCGCTCGGCTGTCCGAAGAACCTCGTCGACAGCGAGCGGATCCTCACCCAGCTTCGCGGCGACGGCTACCAGATGTCGCCGGACTACGCGGGCGCCGACATCGTCCTCGTCAATACCTGCGGCTTTCTCGATTCCGCCAAGGAGGAGAGCCTCGAGGCGATCGGCGAGGCGATCGCCGAGAACGGCCGCGTCATCGTCACCGGCTGCATGGGCAAGGAAGCCGACGCGATCCGCGCGCGCTTCCCGCAGGTGCTCGCGATTACCGGCGCACACGAATACGAGCAGGTCGTCGGCGCGGTGCACGAGGCCGCGCCGATGCCGCCGTCGGCGTTCCTCAACCTGATCCCCGACGCCGGCCTGAAGCTGACCCCGCGCCACTACAGCTATCTGAAGATCTCGGAGGGCTGCAACCACCGCTGCTCGTTCTGCATCATCCCGAGCTTGCGCGGCGACCTCGTCAGCCGCCGCCCCGACGCGATCCTGCGCGAGGCGGAGAAGCTCGTCGAAGCCGGTACCAAGGAACTGCTGGTCATCAGCCAGGACACCTCGGCGTACGGCGTCGACCTGCGCCACGCCAGCTGGCCGGTGAAGACGGGCGGCCCGATGGCCCGCGGCGACGCTCGCGAGGTCCGCGCGCACATGACCGACCTGTCGCGCGAACTCGGCAAGATCGCACCGTGGGTCCGCCTCCACTACGTCTACCCGTACCCCCACGTCGACCACGTCATCCCGCTGATGGCGGAGGGCCTCGTGCTGCCGTATCTCGACATCCCGTTCCAGCACGCCGCACCGTCGGTGCTGCGCCGGATGAAGCGCCCCGGCAATGATGCGAAAGTGCTCCAGCGCATCCACAATTGGCGAACGATCGCGCCCGACATCACGATCCGCTCGACCTTCGTCGTCGGCTTCCCCGGCGAGACCGAGGAGGATTTTCAGTATCTGCTGGATTGGCTTGACGAGGCGCAGCTCGACCGAGTCGGCGCGTTCCGATTCGAACCGGTCGAGGGCGCCGCGGCGAACGCGCTGCCCGATCACGTGCCCGAAGAGCTCAAGGAAGAGCGCTACGCCCGCATCATGGAAAAGACCGCGGCGATCTCCGCGGCCAAGTTGCAGGCCAAGATCGGCCGCACACTCGACGTGATCATCGATGCGGTGGATGAAGAAGGTGCAACCGGCCGCTCGAAGGCCGATGCGCCGGAAATCGACGGCGAAGTCTTCCTCCGCGATGCCGGCCACCTGACGGTAGGTGACATCGTGCCCGTCATGATCGAAGACGCAGACGACCACGATCTCTACGGCGTCCCCGCCTGATCCCGCCTACTGTTCTCCCGCGAAAGCGGGAGCCCAGGGTAAGGAGCTATACCGCCCGTAACCCGGACTCCTGCGTCCGCAGGAGAACGAGGTTCAGACGACGTTGCGCCCGGTGAACAGCTTCACCAGCACGACGATGACCGCGATCACCAGCAGGATGTGGATCAGTCCGCCTGCGACATGGAAGGCGAACCCAGCCAGCCAGAGGATCAGCAGGATGATGGCGATGGTATACAGCATGAGTGTGTCCCCTAAGACGTAAAAAGGCTCCCGGTCGGACGATGAAACGTGCGTGTAACGCGCCCTGTTCCGTCAACATTTCTGCCCTAGCGTAACCCCTTCAACCGGCGCGAAATTAAAATCGTGGGCGTTGCGCGCACGGGCCGCTTCTGCTTCGATACGACCATGATTTTCCGCCTTCTCGCCATCGCCACGCTGCTCCCGGCCCCCGCCATCGCGCAGTCGCTCACCCCCGCCGAAACCGCGCAGATCGACACGCTGGTCACCGGCGCGCTCGGCGATACCGGCGTGCCCTCAGCCTCGATCGCGGTGGTGCGCGGCGGCCGGATCGTGTTCGCCAAGGCCTACGGCAAACCGTCCGAAGCAATCGCCGTCGCCGACCCGAAACTCCCCTACCAGATCGCATCGATCTCGAAGCAGTTCACCGCCGCCGCGATCCTGCTGCTCGAGGACGAAGGCAAGCTCAGCCTCGACGACAACGTTGCGAAATACATCCCCGGCATCACCGACGGCGACCGCATCACGATCCGCCAGCTGCTCAGCCACACCTCCGGCCTCCAGGATTACTGGCCGCAGGACTACAGTTTCGCCGCAATGGCCAAGCCCGTCACGCCGCAGCAGATCGTCGATCGCTGGGCCAAGAAGCCACTCGATTTCCAGCCCGGCACGCAGTGGCAATACTCGAACACAGGTTACGTCGTCGCCGGCATGATCGTCGAGAAAGTCGCGAAACAACCGCTCCTCGCTTTCCTCCAGCAGCGCATCTTCAAGCCGCTAGATATCCGCGCGCTCGATCAGGACAAGGCGATCGGCAAGGCGTTCCCGCAAGGCTATGGCCGCTTCGCCCTAGGCCCGGTTCGCCCCGAGACACCCAGCGCCGACGGCTGGCTCTACGCCGCCGGCGAACTGTCGATGAGCGCCGAAGACCTCGCCAAATGGGACGTCGCACGCCTCAACCGCACCACGCTCCCCGCCGACGACTGGGCCGCGCAGGAAACCCCGGTCAAACTCGCCGACGGATCGAGCAACGGCTACGGCCTCGGCGTCTTCACCGGCAGCGCGAACGGCCGCCGCTATGTCGAGCACAGCGGCGAAGCGGTCGGCTTCCTGTCCGAAAACACCGTCTACCCCGACGACAAGGCCGCCATCGTCGTCCTCACCAACAGCTGGTTCAGCGACGCGACGGGCCGCATCGCCGCGGGCGTCGCCAAAATCGTCCTACCCACCGCGCCCGCAAACGCCGAGGACACCGCCGCGCTCGCCCGAGCCCGCACCGCCTACGACCAGCTCCGCACCGGCACGCTCGACCGCAAAGACCTGACCGAAGACGCGAACTATTACTTCAAGCCGGTCGCGCTCGCCGACTACAAGACCAGCCTCGGCGCGCTCGGCGACCCCACCGCGTTCGTGCAATCCAACACGACCCGCTTGCGCGGCGGCTTCGTCAACCGCACCTATCGCATCACCTATCCCGACCGCACGCTCTCGCTCAGCACCTATGCCGAGCCCGGCGCGAACGGCCGGTACGAACAACTTTTGGTGGCGCCTGCACAATGACCGATTTCGTTTCGATGCTCCAACCAGACCGCGGCCAGCCCGCGCGGACCATCCACGTCGTCCACCCCGATGCGTATGAAGGCTGGCTCGCGAGGCAGTCGCAGCGCATCCGCACGACGGTCGCCGCACACCGGCTGACCGGCAAAGCCGGCGACCGCGCGGTGCTGCCTGGCGAGACCGCGGACGACTGGTCGATGCTGCTGGTCTGCAACGAGGCGGTGACGTCGCCGTGGCGGATCGCCTCGCTCGGCGCGTCGTTGCCAGAGGGCACCTACCGTCTCGCGGAAGGTCCGGTCGGTGCGGCTGGACTCGGCTGGATGCTCGCGCAGCACCAGTTCACCCGCTACGTGAAGCCAGACGCGACCGGCCACCGCATACTCCTGACCGCCGACGCCGCGCATATCGACGAGACGGTCCGCCTCGCCGAAGCCACCGCACTCGTCCGCGATCTCGTCAACACCGGCGCGTCCGACATGGGCCCCGCCGACCTCGAAGCCGCTACCGAGACGCTCGCCAAGCGCCATGGCGCGACGGTCACGACCACGCGCGGGGATGCGCTTGCGATCGGCTACCCGATGATCCACGCGGTTGGCCAAGCCGCGAGCAAGGACCGCGCGCCGCGACTGATCGAACTCGAATGGGGCGATCCCTCGCACCCTCGCATCGCGCTGGTCGGCAAGGGTGTGACCTTCGACACCGGCGGGCTCGACATCAAGCCGTCAGCGGGCATGCGGCTGATGAAGAAGGACATGGGCGGCGCGGCGCACGCCTTGGCGTTGGCGAGCCTCGTGATGGCCGCCAAGCTCCCGGTCCGCCTGCACCTGCTGATCCCCGCGGTCGAGAACTCCATCGCCGGCAATGCCTTCCGCCCCGGCGACGTCCTCGCGACGCGCAAGGGCCTGACGGTCGAGAACACTAACACCGATGCGGAAGGCCGCCTCATCCTCGGCGACACGCTGACCAAGGCGGGCGAGAGCAATCCCGAACTGATCCTGGACTTCGCCACGCTGACGGGCGCGGCGCGCGTCGCGCTCGGCCCGGACCTGCCGCCGATGTTCACCGACAACGAATCACTCGCGGCGGACCTGCTCGCGGCCGGGCTGGAACAGAACGACCAGATGTGGCGCCTGCCGCTGTGGAACGGTTACGACGAGATGCTCAAGTCGGATATCGCCGACATGGTCAACGCCCCCGATGGCGGTTTCGCCGGCGCGATCACCGCCGCGCTGTTCCTCCGCCGGTTCGTGCCGAAGACCGCGGCGTGGGCGCATCTCGACGTCTTCGCGTGGCGCCCGTCCGCCAAGCCAGGGCGACCGAAGGGTGGCGAAGCCTATGCCCTCCGCGCCGCCTTCGCGATGTTGGCGAAGCGGTACGGCGCCTAGCCGTTCCCCCGCGGAGGCGGGGGTCCAGGGTCACGAACGTCAGCCTATGAGATCCTGCCCCCCCGTCTCCGCGGGGGAACAAGCTAATGCTCGGGACAGTGCAAGCGAAGCCCTTACCCCGTCGCGAACTGCCCAAACGGCAGCAATTTATCCGCCAGCGCCTTCGTCGCATTCGCATCGCCCGCGCGCAGCGGCACGAGCACCGCCACCGCTGCCTTGCGCACATATCCGTCGATGGCAGTCGGCGTCGGCGCCTTGCTTGCGGTCTCAACCAGCGCACGCCCCCGTGCATCGTTCGGGTCGATCTCCAACCGCAAAAGCCCCGCCAGCCCTGCGAACATCGCGCGATTGCCACCTAGCGCCACCGACTTGTCCAGCGCCTCGAACCCGGTCGCCTTCTGCGCGCCGGCCACCGCACGCCCGACGAACCGCCCGAGCTTGGCGATCACCCCGACATGCCACGCGCCCAGCGCCGCCTGCGCCTCGGCATTGCGGGGATAGCGCGTCACCAGCGCCTCATATTGCTTCCGCGCGGCGATAGCCTGCCCGCGATTGCCGAGCAGTTTCGCACGATAGCCGTTCGCCATCGCCTGCATGATCGCGGCCTCCTGGTCGTTCGGCGAGCGGCTCAGCGCCTGACCCGCGACCGCCGCCGCCTTGTCGATCCGAGCCAGCGCGACGCCGCGATCACGATCGACGAACCCCGCCTGAGTCAACAGTTCGCGCGGCGTCTCGGCCCGAGCAGGGATCGCAGACACCACCGCGCAGACCGCGATCGAGGCGCCTACGCATTCGGGAAACCACCTGGCCATATCAACCCTCGCACGAAAGCCGCGTCACGCCGACCAACGATCAAATCGCCGAATCGCTCAATGATCTTAAGACGATAGGGTTTATCGGGACTTAACGCTTTCCGACGCAAGCCCCCGACGCCCCCGTCAAAGCGAAGCCGCCGCCTCGATGATCGGCACGAACTTCGCCGCGGTCAGGCTCGCGCCGCCGACCAGCGCCCCGTCGACGTTCGGCGTATCAAGGATCGACGCTGCATTCGCGCCCGTCACCGACCCGCCGTACAGGATCCGTACCCCCGCCGCGGCGTCGCCGATCAGCATCCGCAGCTTCGCGCGGGCGATCGCATGGATCGCCGCGATCTCCTCCAGCGTCGGCGTGCGGCCCGTCCCGATCGCCCAGCGCGGCTCATAGGCGAGCGTGAACCAGCTTCCGTCGGCATTGTCCGGCACCGACTTCTCGATCTGCGCCTGGACTACGCGCTCGGCGCGATCGGCATCGCGTTCCGCCTCGGTCTCGCCACAGCACAGGATGACGTGGAGCCCCTGCCGCCGCGCCGCGGACGCCTTGGCCCATGCGTCATGACTGGTCTCGTGCTGGTCCGAACGGCGCTCCGAATGGCCGACGATCGTGAACGACGCGCCGACTTCCTTCACCATCGCCGCCGAGACGCAGCCGGTATGCGCACCCGAATCCGCCTCGTGCACATCCTCCGCGCCGATCGCGAGGGTCGGCACACGCTCGGAGGCCGCCGCGATCAGCGTGAACGGCACCGCCACCGATACGTCGATGCCCGGTGCAGCGCTCGCCGCCGCGGCAATCGCATCGAGTTCGACGAGCAACGCCCGCGACCCGTTCATCTTCCAGTTTCCGGCTACAAGCTTACGCCGCATCATCGTCTCCCAGATATTTTTCCAAGCGATAGCGCCACGCCCGCCCCACACAACCCCACACGACCTGACCGCCCCCTGACCGCACCCCTGACCGCCGCCTGGACCGCCGCATGACGCGCCCGACTTGAAGAGCCGCCCGCGCGCCCGTAAAGCAACCGCGTTCTATCCCTGTCGATCGGCTGTCCATGCTCGCTTTCTTCCGCCGTCTTACCCATTCACGGGTCGGCGTGATCATCACCTTCCTCGTACTCGGCGTGATCGCGCTCGCGTTCGCGGCCGGCGACATCACGGGGCTCAGCTCGATGACCGGCGGCGCGGGGATCACCGGCGGCGACGTGGCCAAGGTCGGCAAGGCCGAGGTCACCGTCAACGAAGTCAAGACGCAGGCGCAGACCCAGCTCGAAGGCTTCCGCCAGCAGCAGCCGACGCTCGACATGGCGACCTTCGTCAATCAGGGCGGCCTCGACGGCACGCTCGACCGGATCATCTCCAGCATGGCGCTCGAGCAGTTCGGTCGTGCGCAGGGCATGGTCGTCAGCAAGCGCGCGGTCGACGGCCAGATCGCCAGCATCCCCGCGTTGCAGGGCCCGACCGGCAAGTTCGACGAGAACCTGTATCGCCAGGTGTTGGCGCAGCGGAAACTGACCGACGCACAGATCCGCAGTGATATCATCCGCGACACGTTCGCGCAGCAGCTCACGATTCCGAGCACCGGCGCGACGCAGGTCGCCAGCCAGATCGCGCTGCCCTACGCGTCGCTGCTGCTCGAAAAGCGCACCGGCACGATCGGCTTCATCCCGACCGCGGTCGTTCCCGCCGGCCCCGCGCCGAGCGACGCCGACCTCGCCACCTTCTACAAGCGTAATATCGCGCGCTACACGGTGCCGGAGCGCCGCATCGTCCGCTACGCGATCGTCACGCCCGATCAGGTCAAGGCGCAGGCGGTTCCGACCGATGCCGAGATCGCCAAGACCTATCAGCAGGATCGCGCACGCTATGCCGCGACTGAAAAGCGGACGATCACGCAGGTCGTCGTCGCCGATCAGGCCGGCGCCACCGCGCTCGCCGCCAAGGTGAAGGCCGGCACCAGCCTAGCCGACGCCGCGCGCGCCGCGGGTCTCGAAGCGTCGACCCAGACCGGCGTCGAGAAGGCCGCCTATGCCGGCACGACGTCCGCGCAGGTCGCCGATGCCGCGTTCGCCGCCGCGAGTGGGGCCGTGATCGGCCCGGTCCGCACGCCGCTTGGCTGGACCGTCGCGAAGATCGACAAGATCGAGAACGTCGCCGGTCGCTCGCTCGATCAGGTGCGTGGCGAAATCGCGGCCGCGCTCGGTATCCAGAAATCGACGGAGGCGCTGTCCGCGATCCACGACAAGATCGACGACTCGCTGTCGAGCAACGCCACGTTCGACGAGGTGATCGCCGACCAGAAGCTGACGCCCGTCACCACGCCCGCGCTGATCGCGAACGGCGTCAATCCCGACGACGCCGCCAGCAAGCCCGATCCGGCGATCGCGCCGCTCGTCGCCGCCGCGTTCCAGGCCGCCGAGGGCGATGGGCCGCAGCTCGTCCAGCTCGGCACCGATGGCGGGTTCGCCGTCGTCGCGCTTGGCCGTGTCGTTCCGGCGACGCCGCGTCCGCTGGCGAAGGTCCGCGCGGCGGTACTGCGCGACGTGAATGCCGATCGCTCGCGACAGGCTGCACGGAAAGTCGCGAACGAGGTGCTCGCCCGGATCAACAAGGGCATGCCGATCGCGCAGTCGCTGGCGCAGGCCAAGCTGCCGATCCCCGCCCCGCGTCCGCTGACCGCGTCGCGTGCGCAGATCGCTGCCGATCCGCGTGGTGCGCCGCCTGCGCTCGCGCTGATGTTCAGCATGGCGCCGAACACCGCAAAGACGCTCGCCGCGCCCGACGACAGCGGCTGGTTCGTCATCAAGCTCGACAGCATCGCCAGCGGCAATGCGGCCGGCAACGACGCCGCGATCAAAGCCGCGCGCGCCAATATCGGTCGCTCGGTCGGTCGCGAATATGTCGAGCAGTTCGCCAAGGCGGTCCGCGCCGATGTCGGCGTGAAGACCAACCCGACCTCGCTGGCGCGCGTCCGTGCCGACCTGCTCGGCCAGGGCGGCACCGGGAACTGATCGTATGAGCGCGCGGGAAGCCTTGGCCGAGGGGCGCCCCGCGCTCGTCTGGCGCCGTCAGGTCGCTGACACCGAAACGCCGGTCGCCGCCGCGTTGAAGCTGATCGAGCCGGGTCGCGGCGACTTCCTGCTCGAATCGGTCGAGGGCGGCGAAACCCGCGGCCGGCACAGCCTGATCGGCCTCGCGCCCGACCTGCTGTTCCGCGCGCACGGTGACAGCGCTGAGATCAACCGCCACTGGGCAACCGATCGCGATACGTTTGAACCGTGCCCGGTACCAACGCTCGATGCGTTGCGCGCGCTCGTCGCCGAATGCCGCGCGGACGTTCCCGCCGAACTTCCCCGCGCGCTCGCCTGTCTCGTCGGCTATTTTGGTTACGAGACGATCGGCCTCGTCGAGAGCCTGCCGCAACCGCCGGTCGATCCGCTCGGCCTGCCCGACATGATCTTCGTGCGGCCAACCGTCGTCCTGGTGTTCGATCGCCTGACCGATGCGTTGTACCTCGTCGCACCCGCCTGGCCCGATCCCGCGCGCGATGCCGACGCGATCGTGACCGAGACCGAAGAGCGGCTCGACGCAATCGCTGCCAAGCTGGCCAGCACGCCCGTCCCCGCCCTGATCCGTGCCGACGTCGCCGAACCCGCCTATACGCCAGCGCTGCCCGATGGCCGCTACGGCGAGATGGTCGCTACCGCGAAGGACTATATTCTCGCCGGCGACATCTTCCAGGTGGTGCTCGCCCAGCGCTTCAGCACGCCGTTCGCGCTGCCGCCGTTCGAGCTGTATCGCTCGCTACGCCGGATCAACCCGTCGCCGTTCCTCTACCACCTAGACCTGCCCGGATTCGCGCTGATCGGCTCGAGCCCCGAGATCCTCGTCCGCGTCCGCGACGACGAAGTGACGATTCGTCCGATCGCCGGCACGCGCCCCCGCGGCAAGACCGCCGCCGAGGACGAGGCGAACCGTATCAGCCTGCTCGCCGATCCGAAGGAACGCGCGGAACACCTCATGCTGCTCGACCTGGGCCGCAACGACGTCGGACGCGCCGCAGCGCCGGGCTCGGTGCAGGTGACCGCCAGCTACGGCGTCGAATTCTATAGCCACGTCATGCACATCGTCTCGAACGTCGTCGGCACGCTGTCGCCCGACAAGGACGCGCTCGACGCGCTGTTCGCAGGCTTTCCCGCCGGCACGGTCAGCGGCGCGCCAAAGGTTCGCGCCTGCCAGATCATCGCCGAACTCGAACCCGAACGCCGCGGTGCCTATGCGGGCGGGGTCGGCTACTTCTCGCCCGACGGATCGATGGACTCGTGCATCGTCCTCCGTACGGCGGTGGTGAAGGACGGCACGATCCACGTGCAGGCCGGCGCTGGGATCGTCGCCGACAGCGTGCCCGAATACGAGCAACGCGAGTGCGAGGCCAAGGCGGGGGCGATTCTAGCCGCTGCGCGCGAGGCGGTCAGCCGGGCCAAGGCACCCGGCTTCGGTCAGTGAATTTGGTGTTCTGGTAGCAAGCCGGCCGCAACCAGCGGTTACTCCACGCCGGCGAAGGCCGGGGCCCAAGTGGTGAGGCCGCGGTAACGGCCCGCGACCTTCATTAGCCCCGCCCCCCAATTGGGCCCCGGCCTTCGCCGGGGTGGTTACTTTTAAGGCTGGGTAGCGGTCCGGCTGACCGAAAGCTCACGGGGTCGTGTTCGTCTCGCTCGCCGACGCACGACGCTCCGCGGCATAAGCCTGGTTACGCTGCATGAAACAGCCCGACTGGCCCCCCGTACCCACCGCCGAGCACGTATCCGGCAGGCCGCCGGCCACGCGCCCGACCTGATCCATCGTCGCCGCGCGGTTCACCCAGCTCTGGTTCTGCGCGGCGATCGGCTTGTCCTCGCGCAACGACTTCGGGATGCGATACGGCTGGTCGAGCGTCGAGCACACGACGATCTCGCTGCCACTGGACTTGGGGCATTGCTGGTCGCCGGTGAGCGTGACGCTGCGGATACGCTGGGGCGGTTTGTCGACCTGCGCGTCCTGCGCGGCGGCCATGGCGGGGAAGGCTATCAGTGCGGCTAGGACGGCGGTACGAAACATGGATCAGGCTCCTCTGGAGCGGATAACGTCCTTCAGGCGGCATTGCTCCGCGCTGAATGATGCCCCGCCGACTAGGTCCATATAGGATCGCCACTGCCCGAGCGCGACCGCCGCGCGGCAGAAACGCGCCAAACCGTCGCAGCGCGCACAACGACGCTGCAACACCGTTGCGTGGCGTGACGCTTAGGCTATGGCGGCGCCATGATCCTCGTCGTCGACAATTACGACAGCTTCACCTGGAACCTCGTCCATTACCTGATGGAACTGGGTGCCGAGGTCGAAGTCGTCCGCAACGATGCGATCTCCGCCGGGCAGGCTCTGTCGTCGGGCGCGGACGCGTTCCTCATTTCCCCGGGGCCCTGTACGCCGACCGAGGCGGGCGTCAGCCTCGACCTCGTCGCGGCCTGCGCGGATGCCGGCAAGCCGCTGCTCGGCGTGTGCTTGGGTCACCAAGCGATCGGCCAGCATTTCGGTGGCAAGGTCGAGCGCGGTGGCCTGATGCACGGCAAGACCTCGCCGGTTCTCCACGACGATACCGGGCTCTACGCAGGCCTCCCCTCGCCGTTCATCGCCACGCGCTATCACTCGCTGATCGTCAACGCAGTCCCCGAAACGCTGGTGGTGAATGCGACCGCGCAGGACGGCACGGTCATGGGCTTCCGCCACAAGACGCTGCCGATCCACGGCGTCCAGTTCCACCCGGAAAGCATCGCCACCGAGCACGGCCACGCGATGCTGGCGAACTTTCTGAAGGTGGCCGGGATCCCGGTAAAGCCGCGCGAAGGCCTGGAGCTGTGACGACCACCGTGCTCCTCCCCGACCCATTCTCTCCCCTCTCGCCCGAATCCGCCCGAGAAGCGTTCGCCGACATCCTCGACGCCCGCGCTAGCGACGACGCGATCGCCACCTTTCTCACCGACCTGGCAACCCGCGGCGAAACCAGCATCGAGATCGCCGAAGCCGCACGCGCGATGCGCCAGCGCATGATCCCGATCGATGCCCCCGCCGGCGCGGTCGACGTCTGCGGCACCGGCGGCGACGGCCACCACACGCTCAACGTCTCGACCGCGGTTGCACTCGTCGTCGCGGCGACCGGCGTCCCCGTCGCCAAGCACGGCAACCGCGCCGCCTCCAGCAAGGCCGGTGCCGCCGACACGCTGGAAGTGCTCGGCCTCGACATGGACCGTGCCGGTGCCACCGCGGAAGCGAGCCTCAACGAGATCGGCATCGCCTTCCTGTTCGCCGCCAACCACCACCCGGCGATGAAGCGCATCACCCCGATCCGCCAACGCATAGCCAAGCGCACGATCTTCAACCTGATGGGCCCGCTCGCCAACCCGGCCGGCACCACCCGCCAGCTCATCGGCATCGCCCGCCCCGACTACGTCGCGCTCTACGCCGACGCACTCGAACAGCTCGGCACCGAGGCCGCGCTGGTAGTCTCGGGCGAAGAGGGCCTCGACGAAATCTCGGGTGCCGGCCCCAGCATCGTCGCCTCGGTCGGCAGCGTCGCGCTGCCCGCCAGGATCACCCCCGAAGACGCCGGTCTCGTCCGCCACGCCATCACCGACATTCGCGGAGGCGACGCAGCCCACAACGCCGAAGCACTCCGCCGCCTGCTCAAGGGTGAAGCGGGCCCCTACCGCGACGCCGTCCTGCTCAACGCCGCCGCCGCCTTGATGGTGGCCGGCACCGTCCCCACTCTCGTCGAAGGCGCCGCGCAAGCCGCCGCCGCCCTCGACACCGGCAGCGCCGATGCGCTGCTCGCCCGCTGGATCGCCTACTGACATGACCATGCTCGACCGAATCCTCGAGACCAAGCGCGCCGAAGTCGCTGCACGGAAAGCAACGACGTCGCTCGCCGACATCGACGCCGGCATTGCCCGCATGTCGAAACCGCGCGGCTTCCGCGCCGCGCTCGACGCGAAAAAGGGCGATGCGAAGACCGGTTACGCGCTGGTCGCTGAGGTCAAAAAGGCGAGCCCCTCGAAGGGCCTGATCCGCACCGACTTCGATCCGGTCGCGCACGCTCGCGCCTACGAAGCCGGCGGCGCCGCGTGCCTGTCGGTCCTGACCGATGAAAAGTGGTTCCAGGGCTCCGACGCGTACCTGACCGCCGCGCGCGATGCCGTTTCGATCCCCGTGCTTCGGAAAGACTTCATGGTCGATCCGTGGCAGTCGACCGAAGCGCGCGCGATCGGCGCCGACTGCATCCTGATCATCGTCGCCGCGCTCGACGACGTCCAGATGGCCGAGATCGAGGCGTCCGCGCTCGAATGCGGCATGGACGTGCTGGTCGAGGTCCACGACGCGCACGAAATGGAGCGCGCGCTGAGGCTCAAGTCGCGCCTGATCGGCGTCAATAACCGCGACCTACGCGACTTCACCGTCGATTTCCAGCGCACCTACGACCTCGTCGGCAAGGCGCCCAAGGACTGCACCTTCGTCGCCGAAAGCGGGCTCACGACCCGCGCCGAACTCGACGCGATGGCCGAGCACGACATCCGCTGCTTCCTGATCGGCGAAGCGCTCATGCGCCAGGACGACGTCGAAGCGGCTACCCGAGCGCTCGTAGGATGACCGGCCTCACCCACATCGACGAAGCCGGCGCGGCAAGGATGGTCGACGTCGGCGGCAAGGCGGTCACCGCCCGCGAGGCCGTCGCCTCCGGCCGCATCACCATGTCCGCCAAAGCCGCCGCCGCGATCGGCGCTGGCACGGCCAAGAAGGGCGACGTCCTCGCGGTCGCGCGCGTCGCCGGCATCATGGCCGCCAAGCGCACCAGCGACCTGATCCCGCTCTGCCACCCGCTTCCGCTCACGAAGGTGGAAATCGATCTGGTGGTCGACGAAACCGGCGTAACCGCCACCGCCACCGCCTCGACCGAAGGCAAGACCGGCGTCGAGATGGAGGCGCTCACCGCCGCCACCATAACCCTCCTGACGATCTACGACATGGCGAAGGCGATCGACAAGACGATGGTCCTCAGCGACATCCGCGTCCGCGCCAAATCAGGCGGCAAATCCGGCAACTGGACAGCGTAAAAAAACCCTCTCCCTAAAGGGGAGAGGGAGAGATGCCGAAGGCGGCGAAGGATGAGGGCAAGCCAAGCAAAGCGCGCTCAGCTTGGGACTTCACTCCTCATTCCATAGACCAGTCATGGTACTCCACGATCGTAGACTCCACCGGCCGCCCCGCCGCATCCAGCGACGGATCATACCGAAACCGCTCCTCGATCAGCCGGCACGTCAGCGTGTCCAGCACCCGGCTCCCGCTCGACCGAGTCACGCGGCAATGCGACACGCGCCCGCTGACCTCGACGGTATAGCGCACCCAAACGATCCCCCGAATCCCCGTCTCCGGCGCATCGCTCGGAAAGTCCGCATCCCGCAACCGCCCCTTTCGCCACCGCGGCGGCGTCTCCTCGCCCCCACCGCCGTCGCCATCCCCATACCCGCCGCTGCCGGTACCGTTGCCGATCCCGCCACTCCCGGTCCCCGGCCCGCGCACATCCGAAGCGCCGGCGGTCGCCTGCGCGCCCAACCCAGCCTTCTCCGCGACCACAACCGGCGGCGGTACGACGATCGGCACTACCGGCGGCGGCGCGACGACTTCGGTCGCCTTCGACTTCAGGTTAGGCGGCGATGCAGCCCCCTGAGGCTTGCGACTGGGCGAAGGCCGCGGCCTGACCTTCTCGACCGGCGGCGGCGGTGGCGGCGGCGCCACCCCGAACACCTTCAGCGCATCGCTCACCGCAGCCGGCATCGGTACCACCAACCCATGGAGCAACGCATAGCCGAGCAACCCCGGCAGCAGGACGGCGCCTACCGCCGCCCCGATCCTGTCTCTCGCCCGAGGCTGATTGCGTGTCATCATGCTGATCTGGTGTCTCTTTCCCCCAAACAAAGCCCCGCAAAGGATGAACCCGCGCTGGCCGAGCATTCGGAGGACCAGATCAGCTGCCGGGCCGCCCGCGATGGCCACTCTGGAAAAAGACCGAGGCAAATCAAAATCGAAACACCACCCCGGCGAAGGCCGGGGCCCAGTTGGCAAGGCCAAACTGATAACGAGCGACGTCGGCCAAACCCGTGTTTCCCCGCGAAGGCGGGGACCCAGCCTGGCCTCCCGCCTTCGCGGGAGAACAAGGAAGAGGTCGCCACCAGCGCCCGATGTCTACGGACCCAACGGCCCCCTGACGGTCCAGCACGTAGCCCCCGCTAAGCCAACGACACCTGTCCTACACCCCAAACCCATGGCAAAGCGCGGAACATACCCACGCACCCTGCGATTCTCTTTTACGAAGCACCCAACCGCCAAACCGCGTCCAGCGCCTACACTTCCCACACCTCACCTTTCAAAATCGTCCGAAAACAGAGCCTAACGTATGACCCTAGTCCCCGTCGCCGAAGCCCAGACCCGCCTCTTCGCCATGGCCCCCCGCGTCGGCCACGAGACCGTGACGTTGCGAGAAGCCGCCGGCCGCTGGGCCGCCGAGGACATTCTCGCCCGCCGCACGCAGCCCGCCGCCGACCTCTCGGCAATGGACGGCTACGCGATCCGCTTCGAAGACCTCCCCGGCCCCTGGAAAGTCATCGGCGAAAGCGCCGCCGGCCGCCCCTTCACCGGCAAGGTCGGCCAAGGTGAAGCCACCCGCATCTTCACCGGCGCAGCAATGCCCGAAGGCGCGGACACGGTGATGGTCCAGGAAGAAGCCGAGCGAGACGGCGAAACCCTGATCCTCGCCGGCGAAGGCCCGCCGACACTCGGCCGCAACACCCGCCGCAAGGGCCTCGATTTCTCCACCGGCACCCGCCTGATCGGCGCCGGCGACCGCCTCAGCCCCGCGCGCATCGCCGTCGCCGCAACCGGCGGCCACGGCAGCCTCGCTGTCAACCGCCGCGTCCGCGTCGCCGTCGCCGCGACCGGCGACGAACTCGTCCCCCCCGGCTCGACCACCGACGGCGTCGCACTGCCCGAATCGAACGGCATCATGCTGGCGGCAATGCTCACCGACATACCCGTCGACATCATCGACCTCGGCATCCTCCCAGACAATCTCGAAATCCTGCGCGACGCCTTCGCCAGCGTTCAGGCCGACCTGCTCATCACCACCGGCGGCGCGTCAGTCGGCGACCACGACCTCGTTCGCCCCGCAATCGAAGCCGCTGGCGGCACCATCGATTTCTGGCGGATCGCGCTACGCCCCGGCAAGCCGATGATGGCCGGCCGGATCGGCGAGATGATGGTGCTCGGCCTGCCCGGCAACCCGGTCTCCGCGTTCGTCACCGCGACGCTGTTCGTGAAACCGGTCGTGGCGCGCATGGCCGGCGCGCGCGATCCGCTCCCCCAGTCGACCCACGCGCTGCTCGGCGAAGACCTCCCCGCCAACAACGCCCGCACCGACTATCTGCGCGCCGAACTCCGCGACGGCAAAGCCTATGCCTCGACGATCCAGGACAGCTCGATGCTGCTCACCCTGGCCCGCTCGACGTGCCTCATCGTCCGTCCCGGCAACGCTCCCGTCGCGAGGACCGGCGAATCGGCGGAAATCCTCGTAATCGCGTGATACGGATGCTTGACGGCGTTAATTATGTTCCATAGAAGTTCCCAGTCTGTTCCGGACGGAGAACCGCCATGCTCACGCGCAAGCAGCACGAACTCGTCTGCTTCATCAACGATCGCCTCAACGAAACCGGCGTCTCGCCGTCGTTCGAGGAGATGAAGGACGCACTCGACCTCAAGTCGAAGTCGGGCGTCCACCGTCTGATCAGCGCGCTCGAGGAGCGCAACTTCATCCGCCGCCTGCCGAACCGCGCACGCGCACTCGAAGTGCTGCGCATGCCCGAGCGCGCCGAGAAAAAGGCGCCGTCAAAGGCATCGAACGTAAAGCCCGCCGCCGCGCCACAGCCAGCGAACGACGTCGTCGAGATCCCCCTCCACGGCCGCATCGCCGCCGGCGTCCCGATCGAAGCGTTCGAAGGCAGCACGATGTTGGCCGTCCCCGCCGCACTCCTCGGCACCGGCGAACACTATGCGCTCGAAGTCTCCGGCGACTCGATGGTCGAAGCCGGTATCCTCGACGGCGACTACGCCCTGATCCGCCGCACCGAAACCGCGCGAGACGGCGAGATCGTCGTAGCCCTGATCGAAGAGAGCGAAGCCACCCTGAAATACTTCCGCCGCGAAGGCGCCATGGTCCGCCTCGACCCGGCAAACCGAGCCTACGACCCGCAACGCTACGCGCCTGCGCAAGTCCGCGTGCAGGGCAAGCTCTCCGGCATCCTCCGCCGCTACGACTAAACTGCCGAGACCGGCCTGTGTCATGGTGAACGCAGGCCGGTCTCGGTTTTTGATTG
Source organism: Sphingomonas sp. 4RDLI-65 (assembly GCF_049472435.1). Taxonomy (NCBI): domain Bacteria; kingdom Pseudomonadati; phylum Pseudomonadota; class Alphaproteobacteria; order Sphingomonadales; family Sphingomonadaceae; genus Sphingomonas; species Sphingomonas sp. 4RDLI-65. The sequence goes on from NZ_JBCEBT010000001.1 coordinate 366,715, forward strand.
CGAAGGAAAAGCGGCAGCCGAGCATCCAGGTCAAGTCGCTCCTCCTGCCGACAACAGCGACCGGATCTCTTCGGCAAATTAAGCTAGCTTCTCTGGGCGTGTTGAAAAAACGGCTAGTTTTTCGACACGCCCCCCAAGCGTCCGGAAGACCATCCCGTGGTCCGACACATGAGCGCGGACTCGGTTCGAACGCCCAATCTCCGCGCCTCTGCGCCTCTGCGCGAACATCTCGCCGTCAATCCCCAGCGCTGCCGAAGAATTGGTTCGCGCGGAGACGCGGAGACGCGGAGGTGTTTCGCTTCGGGAGCACGAAGCGCCTCTAAACGTCTTCGGAAGGAAGCCAAGACAGTCGCCAGCCCCAGCCACCCCGTCATACAAGAACCTTCCCCGCGTCTCCGCGTCTCCGCGTGAACCAATTCTTTGCAATACGATCGCACGCGACGACAGAAGATTTTGCTCACGCGAAGGCGCAAAGGCGCGAAGATGTTGTATTTGGATAGGCGCCTACCGGCTTTCACGGACCGCCGATAAACCGACGTCGGCTTATCGTTCAGGAAGGTGTTGAGGTCTCCCGAATCGCACTACCTTCGCGCCTTTGCGCCTTCGCGTGAACATTTCTATTTTTGACGGCCTTGGCCGGCTCGAAACGCCGACGGGGGGGCCATGTCGCGGCTTTAACGAGTGCGTGGAGCGTTCGAGGAGAGGGGGATCGCGCCAGGGGTGACGATCGCCTGCGTTTAGGACGGTCACTACCATCCCGCTCCCCAAGGTCAGCGAGACGCCTCCCGTTCGCCGTAGTACGCGACGATCCAGTTTCAGCCACCGCGGTACACAGCGTTTCGGCAGACCGCGTTCGCTGACGACGGCGTCGGCATTGCTACAGGCGGCGACCAGTTCAGCAATCGGGACCATATAGGCGCTGCGGGTCGCCAGGATGCGCCACATCCGTCCTCGTCCTGCGATATCTGTGACGCACAGATCACGGCTGCACCGGGCATCGGGTTGGTCCGCGAGCAGGAGCGGCTCGCCGTCCACCCCGCCATTCTCGGCCAGCATGTCGCGCGTGTAGTCGCCCGCCCGGTCGCGGAGCATCGCCAGCCCGGCGGCGGTGCGTACCGCGACGTGGCGACCGTCACCCGTCACCAGAACGTCCGGCGCCGGCGTGGTCAGTGCCCAGATCGCGCCGACGGCCAGCGGCACCAGTCCAAGGCGTCGCCACCGCGTCCGCCACAGCGCAATCCAAATCCCCCCGACGATCATCAGCGCGAACGCCGCCGTCGGCATCGCGGGCAAGGACCGCACCGAGCCGGGAGCGCTGGCAACGATGTGCGCGAGCCACAGCAGCGCATCGAGCGATCGCTGCACCAGCCACCAGATCGGCGCGCCAAGACCGCCCGCATCGAGCAGCAGCGCCAACGCTTCAAGCGGCATAACCACGAATGTCGTCAGCGGAATCGCAACGATGTTGGCGAACGCGCCGTACAGCCCCGCCTTGTGGAAATGATACACCGCGATCGGCATCAGCGCGAATTCGACCAGCAGTCCGGTCAGCAGCAGCGACGCGATGCCGCGCGCGAGTTTGCGCCCGCGTCCCTCGTCATGCGGCCCGAAGAACGCGCGGATCACAGGATGCTCGTGCAGCGCCATGATCGCGGTGATCGCCGCGAACGAGAGCTGAAAGCTCGGCCCCGCAGCAGATTCCGGCAACACGAGCATGACGCACGCCGCTCCGGCCGCGACGAGCCGCAACGTCATTGCCTCGCGCCCCATCGCCAGCGCCGCCAGCACAAGCAACGCAGCAACACACGACCGAATCGTCGGCACCTGGCTCCCGGTCAATAATGTATAACCGATCGCCGCCGCCGCACCCGCCAATGCCGCGATCAACGGCAGGCGCGCATGCAGCGCCAGCCAGGGACTGAGCGCCAATAGACGCAACACGATCAACATAGTCGCGGCCACCGCCGCAGTGATGTGCAATCCGCTTACGGACAGCAAATGCGCGAGCCCCGCTCGCCGCATCGCCTCCGAATCTTCCTCACTGATCGCACCAACGTCGCCGGTCGCGAGAGCTGCCGCGATACCGCCCGCGCTCCCGTCCAGTTGCGAAACGATGTGGTGCGACAGCGCGACGCGGATACCGGCGCCCGATTCGCTCGGCGTCGTCACGACCACCGGCGCGAAGCCGCGCCCGGTCGCACCGATCCCGCCGAACCACGCGACGCGCGCGAAGTCGTAAGCGCCTGGCACCGCTGGCAAAGGCGGCGGCATCAGGCGGGCGCGCAAGTGCACGACGGCCCCGGTCCCGAGCAGCTTCGGGGCATCCGCCTCGGCCAGATTGACGCGGATGCGATACGGCAAGGCGACTGGTTGCCCATCGGTTTCCACCCCCTTCCCGACCGGCAGGACCGTCAACCGCACCAGTTTCCGCGCCACCAGCGGCTCGATCGCCTCGACCTTTGCCGAGAAGCTCGCAATCGTCGGGCCGCCTAGCACCGGCCGCGCCACCGATTCCGACCGTGCCCAGATCAAGCTCAAGCCGAGTGCAGCCGTCAGCAACCCGATCGCCAGCGACCGCACTGCGCGACCGCCATGCCCCAAGGCCAGACACGCCAACCCACTCGCCGCTAACAGCAACATCGCCACGCCCCACGCCGCCGGGTCAGGCAGCGCGAACCACAACGCGATCCCACCCCCCAGCATCACCGGCAGCCACAGCACCAATTGGTCGCGCTCCGCCTCCAGCCAGCGCTCGACTGCCAGCCCCCCGCGCTCCACGGCAAGCCCGACGACAGCCCCCCATCGCGGCACGCCCATTTGTCGCCGCCAAGGACGCATGCTAGGGGCGGCGACGGCTGTCATGGCCATCGTTTCTCCATTGTTTCATCAGTCTGGGAGCACCCGCGGTTGGGCGCAATATCTGATACGGGCACCGCCGCTTCGGCCGCACCCGTGGTTACCCGTTTCGCTCCGTCGCCGACGGGGTTCCTACATCTTGGCGGCGCGCGCACCGCGCTGTTCAACTGGCTGTTCGCGAAAGCAAACGGGGGTAAATTCCTGCTGCGGATCGAGGATACCGACCGGGTCCGCTCGACCCAGCCGGCAATCGACGCGATCATCGACGGCATGCGCTGGCTCGGGCTCGACTGGGACGGCGACGTCGTCATGCAGTTCGCCGGTGCCGAACGCCACGCGCAGGTCGCGCACGAGATGGTCGCGAACGGCCATGCCTATCGCTGCTACATGACCGCCGAGGAAATCGCCGCGATGCGCGCCGAGGCGCAGGCCGCGAAGAAGCCGCTCCGCATCCGCAGCCCGTGGCGCGATCGTCCCGAGAGCGAGGCTCCGAACCTCCCCCACGTCGTCCGCCTGCGCGCGCCTCAGGAAGGCGCCGTCACGATCGAGGACCGCGTGCAAGGGTCTGTCACGGTCAAGAACGAAGAGATCGACGACCTCGTCCTGCTCCGCTCCGACGGCACGCCGACCTACATGCTCGCGGTCGTGGTCGACGATCACGACATGGGGGTCACGCACGTCATCCGCGGCGACGATCACCTCAACAACGCGTTCCGCCAGCTGCCGATCTACCGCGCGATGGGCTGGCCCGAGCCGATCTACGCGCACATCCCGCTGATCCACGGCCCCGACGGCGCCAAGCTGTCGAAGCGTCACGGCGCGGTCGGTATCGAAGCGTATCGCGACGAGATGGGTATCCTGCCCGAGGCGTTCGATAATTACCTCCTCCGGCTCGGCTGGGGTCACGGTGACGACGAGATCATCAGCCGCGAGCAGGCGGTCGAATGGTTCGACCTTTCCGGCGTCGGCAAGTCACCGTCGCGCTTTGATCTGAAGAAGCTCGAGAATCTCAACGGTCACTACATCCGCGAAGCCGACGACGCGCGGCTGGCGCAGCTTGCCGCTGATCGCCTCGGCCATGACCTGCCAACCGGCGGACTCGATCTTCTGACTCGCGCAATGCCAGTCCTGAAGCCACGTGCCGCAAACCTGAACGAGCTGGCCGAAGGCTCGAATTTCTTGTTCAGTCAGCGCCCGCTCGCGATGGACGACGCCGCAGCGAGCCTTTTGCAAGGTGAAGCGAGTGTCATTTTGGCGAACGCGCATGCCGAACTTGACGCGCTCGCCACGTGGGATACGGAGGCGCTCGAAGGCGCGGTACGGCGCGTGGCCGAAGCGCGGGGCGTCAAGCTCGGCCAGGTCGCACAGCCGCTTCGCGCCGCGCTGACGGGACGCAAGACGTCGCCGGGGATCTTCGATGTGCTCGATTTGCTCGGGCGCGACGAGAGCCTGGGACGGATCGCCGACCGGATGGCTGGCTAAAAAGATTTCGAGGAAGGATACAAGCATGAGCGAGACCGCAACCCTCAAGGTCGACGGCAAGGATTTCGAGTATCCGGTGATGTCCGGTACGGTCGGACCCGATGTCATCGATATCCGCAAGCTGTACGCGCAGACGGATAATTTCACCTATGATCCAGGTTTCACCTCGACGGCATCGTGCCAGTCGAAGCTGACCTATATCGATGGTGACGCAGGCACGCTGCTGCACCGCGGCTACACGATCGGCGAGCTAGCCGAACAGTCGAACTTCATGGAAGTCGCCTACCTCCTGCTCAACGGCGAACTGCCGAGCGAAGACGAGCTGGCCAACTTCTCGAACACGATCACGCGCCACACGATGGTGCACGAGCAGCTCGCGCAGTTCTTCCGTGGCTTCCGCCGCGACGCGCATCCGATGGCGATCCTGTGCGGCGTCGTCGGCGCACTCTCGGCGTTCTACCACGATTCGACCGACATCCACGATCCGGCCCAGCGCGTGATCGCGTCGCATCGCCTGATCGCCAAGATGCCGACGATCGCCGCGATGGCGTACAAGTACAGCGTCGGCCAGCCGTTCGTCTATCCGGACAACACGCTGAGCTACACCGGCAATTTCCTGAAGATGACGTTCGGTGTCCCTGCCGAGAAGTACGTCGTGAACCCGATCGTCGAAAAGGCGATGGACCGCATCTTCATCCTTCACGCCGATCACGAGCAGAACGCGTCGACCTCGACCGTCCGTCTCGCCGGTTCGTCGGGTGCCAACCCGTTCGCGTGCATCGCGGCCGGCATCGCCTGCCTGTGGGGCCCTGCGCACGGCGGCGCGAACGAAGCCGCGCTCAACATGCTGCATGAGATCGGCACCGTCGACCGCATCCCCGAGTATATCGCCCGCGCCAAGGACAAGAACGATCCGTTCCGCCTGATGGGCTTCGGCCACCGCGTCTACAAGAACTACGATCCGCGCGCGGCCGTCATGCAGACGACGGTCAAGGAAGTGCTCGGCGAACTGGGCGTCACCGACCCCGTGTTCGACGTCGCGATCGAACTCGAGCGTCTCGCGCTGAGCGATCCGTACTTCATCGAGAAGAAGCTGTTCCCGAACGTCGATTTCTATTCGGGCGTGATCCTGTCGGCGATCGGCTTCCCGACCTCGATGTTCACCGTCCTCTTCGCGCTCGCCCGCACCGTCGGCTGGGTCGCGCAATGGAACGAGATGATCACCGATCCCGACCAGAAGATCGGCCGCCCGCGCCAGCTGTACAGCGGCCCGACCGCGCGTGATTACGTCCCGATGGCGTCACGCTAATGAAGACGCTCCGGCCGATCCTGATGATCGTCGGCGTGCTCAGCGCGCTGATGGGTCTGCTCTGGATCGGTCAGGGGCTCGGATACGTCCACTGGCCGCAGTCGAGCTTCATGCTCGATCAGCGGCCATGGGCGGATCGCGGCGCATTCCTCGCCGCGTTCGGTTTAGCGCTGATCCTGGTTGCGCGCCGGATCCGCCGGTAACGTCAGGATGAAGCGCGCGCCTTCGCCGGGCGCGCTTTCGATCGTGAGATCCCCCTGCATCGCCCGCGCGAGACGCCGTGCGATATACAGGCCGAGCCCATTGCCGCCGGCCTCCGACGGGTCGACGCGCTCGAACTTCTCGAAGATCCGGATCTGATCCTCGGGCGCGACGCCCTTGCCCTTGTCCGCCACCACGACGACCGCGTGGCTTTCGGTGCGCGTCACGGTGACGATCACCTGCGCGCCACGCGGCGAATAGCGCACCGCGTTGCCGACGAGGTTGACGAGAATCTGCAACACGCGGCGGAAATCGCCGAGCGCGGCCACACGCATGTCGACCGGTGGTCGCGCGATCGTGACATCGGCATTGGCCGCGCGGACCGACAACAGCCCCGCGGCACGACGCGCGACATCGGCGAGATCGATCGGCTCGGGGACCAGCGTGAAATCGGGCCGCTCGACCGCTTGGAGATCGACCAGGTCATCGACCAGTTCGAGCAGATGGCGCCCGGCGCTCGCAATATCGGCCGCATAATCGGCGTAATCGCCCTGCACCGGACCATCCGCCTGCGCGTTGATGCTGTCGGCATTCGCGACGATCCGCGCGAGGGGAATGCGCAACGCCTTGTCGAGCCCGCTCGTGAAGGTCGGCGACAGCGTCGCGGTCTCGGCGGCCGGCGCGACATCGTCGACCACCATCCGTGCCGCGCCGACGAACCCGGCAAAATCCCCCGAAGCATCATGACGCACGGTCGCGGTCAGCGTCACCGCCCGCCCCGAACTCCGCAGCCGTGCCGGTTGCGCGATCATCGGCCGGCGCCGGGCAAGCGAGTCGAGAATCGGCAACGTCCCGTCGGTGCCGGTATCGAGCGCGAACATCGCCGTCAGCGGCTGGCCGAGCAGCGCAAACGCGTCGAAACCATGCTTCGGCCCGGCATCGAGCGTCACGAACGTCAGCCTTAGCGCGGAGTCGGTCTCCCACCGCCAATCGGTGTCGCTGCCGATAAAATCATCCTGCGCACCGGGTGCGGGCCGGGTCGGACGCCACGCGGCGATCTCGCGCCAGCCGCTGACCGTCAGCCGCACATTCTCGCCATCCGGTTGCGCACGCACCCAGAGATCCACGTCGGTCTCGTCGTCGGCGACCACCACGCCGCGCGACACGACGATCCCCAGCCGCCGCGCCAAGCGCGCGATCGTCGCGAGTTGCGGTACCGCGAGCGGCGCGCCACGCATCCCGCCAGCGCGTTGGTTGAGCGCGATCAAAGCCGGGTCCGCGAACGACAGCGAGCCATCGGGTGCGACGATCGCGTGCGCGATGGGGCTTTCGGTCGATGGGTCGAACACGCTCATCGCCGATCCGTACGCGCCAGCGCGCGCAACGCCATCCGAAAATCGCGGTTCAGTGCCAATGGTGCGATCGACGCCCGCGCATCCTCGATACCGACCGCCACGATCGCATCGAGAGCGTCCGCAAACGCCTCGATATCGCGCCGTGGATCCGCTTCCGACAGTGCAAGGCCGATCCGGGCGATCGTCGGCCGATCCATGTCGAGCGCACGCAACGCCAGCCACAGCCGGTCGCCCTCGGGTTCCAGCGTGATCGAACGCGCCTGGTCGAACGCGATTCCCAGCGCATGCGCCAGCACCGCGACGAACAACGACAGCCGCCGATCGCCAATCGATTCGACCAACACTGCGGCCAGTTCATTGGGCCGCGCATCGAGCGCCGCCGCCAGCCGCATCGCCACCGCGTCTGGGCGTTCACCCTCGTCATGCGCGGCAAGACTGCGCTGCGCCGCATCGGTAATTGCCCGGTCGCTCTCGCGCGTCGCTTGCCGCAAGCCATCGCGGATCGCCGCCGCCACCCACCAGACCAGCCGGTGATGCAGTTCGGCCGGCAGTTCGCTCCCGCCCGCCGAGCCCTGTTCGTTCGCAACCCGACGCCGGCTCTCCGCCGCCAGCAATGCCGATGCCGCCGAAGCCACGACGCTGTCGGGCACGCCGGCCAGCCGCACGAGCAGGCTCGCCTCGTCTGGCTCCGCCACCTCGACCGGCAGCGACGCGGCGATCAGATCATGCCGCACACGCGCGATCAGTTCGTCCATCAACTCTTCGTCGCGGAGCAGCCCGGCGCGCGTCAGCCGCTCGACGACGCCCCCCGCGCCCGCCTTGAGGATCGCCTCGCCTGCGCGCGTCGACCCGTCCCCAGCCAGCAGCCGTGCCGCATGCCGCCGAATATCCCATTCGATCGCACCCACGATCGCGCCGAGCACGTGCGCCAGCATCAGCCGAGTCCGGTCGTCGAGCCGCGCATCCGCATCGAGGAAGAAGTCGGCGATCGTCCCCGCCAGCCGCGTTTCCGCGCGCAGGCGCACGGTTTCAGCCCGCGCGACGGGATCATCATAGGACGGCGGAGCGTCACGCACTGGGTCTTGGCCGACCGACATGGTCCCGTGCTTAGCCCCCTGTCGTTAAGGTCCGCCTAAGGCGCGCGACGCAATCGTTCGATTGCGGCCGCCAGCGTAGCGGTCGCATAGACCGCGGTCAGCCCCAGTCCGAACACCGGAAAACCGATCAGCGCGAACAGCGTCACCACGAGCAGATACGCCGTGGGACTGCCCCACCAGAGCTGCCTTTCGCGTTCGGGGATAGCGCGCTCTGCCAGACCGCCGATCGCCACGAGCGCCGTACCGATCGCCAGCGCGGTGTTCTCACCCGCGTAACCGCTGACGAAAAATGCGAAGACCAGGATCGCCGACGCAACGACACCGGCGATCGCCAGCATCTGGCCATGCGCCATCGGCTCTTCGTCACGCAGTCCACTCAACACCGAACCGAGCGCGAGCGCGATACACCCGACCAGCGCGGTCACGAGCCCGGTGGACGGCAGACCGAAACCGATCGTCACCAGCCCCGCCACGCCCAACGCCAGGCCTGCCGCACCGACGGTCGTCCCCGCCGCACCGCGATCGACCAGCAACGGTAGCGCCAGTCGCGCGATCGGCGCGAGCACGAAGCGGTCGAACCAGCCCCGCCGCCCCGACACGATCGTCATCAGCACCGCGCGACCGCGTTCCTCCAGCGTCCGCGCCTGGCGCTCGATCCCGTGCCCGCCGCGCACGGCGTCGGTCGGCAGCAACACCTGCGTCGCCCGCGACTGCACCGCGAACCGCAACAACGACGACTGGAGATCGTAATCCTGCGGCAGGCCCGCCACCTCCGCGATCCGGCTCGAACTCAGCCGCGCGACCCCGGCCCAGGCCATCTGCCCGCCGACGCGTTCGAAGCCCGGCCCAGCATCGGCCTCCGGCACGACGAGCAGGCAATCGCCCTCCTCGCCCGCCATCGCCTTGACGATAGCCTCGGTCGTCACCAGTCCGTCGCCGAGCATCAGCACGCGCGCGAGCGGATGCAGTTTCTCGACCGCCTCGCTCGCCGAGCGCACCGTATCGACGGAGATTCCACGCCGCCCGATCCGGTTGATCGCGCCCAGCAGTTCGGGCGTCATCCGCGTCACGACGACGATCACCTGCGCCACGCCGGCCGCGATCAGCAACCGTGCCTGATATTCGATGAGCGTGACGCCGCTGAACGGCAGCGTCGCGGCCAGACGATCGGGTCGATCGTCGGCGTCGTGAATTGCAAATAATAGGCCGGCAAGCATGTGCGGCTGTTAGGCGGTACGCGCCGTCCTGCAAAGCCCGCGTTCGGCCGAACCGCCCTGCGCTAAGGCCGGAACCGCGTCACAAGCGCGATATGGCACGCCGCAGCGTCTTCAAACCCTCGGCATCGCGCGGATCGCCTTCCGCGACCTTGGTCACGAGCGCCATCAGCCGGATCGCGCCGAAGCTTGCCGCCAGCCCCTTCAATCGCCACGCGGCAACGCGCCATTCCTCGACCTCGGTCGCGAGCGTCATGGCCGTCAACGCGCGCTCGGCGCTCTCGACGAATGCGATTCGCAGTTCGGCGATCAGCGCAGGCTCGTCGCCGACCGCAGCTGCCAGCGTCGCATCGATTGCCCCCGGATCATACGCCATGTCGCCCTGCTTACCGGACGGATGCTTAAGAGAAGATTGCACTATGCGTTTTGTCCGACCGCGTTTCGTGGTACCTCAACAGCTCATGAACGGGGGTTCGTCAATGATCGGGTTTCGCGCGACGGCAGGCAATGCCCATCCCATTCGCGCGGACATCGTGATGGATCCGGTGATAGAAAACATGTCCGAAACCGTCACTGAATCGCACTTCGACGAGGTTTATCAAGAGCCTGCACGCGAGCGCGGCCCGGTATTGGCCGGCATCGCCATTGCAATCGTGGTGGTCTGGCTCGCCACAATGCTCTGGATCGCACGCGGTTCGCTCGGCGGAATCGAGCCGGTCGCGCTGGTCCAGTTCATCGCCGCACTCTGCATCGTCCCCGCGCTCGTCGGCATCGTCTGGCTGCTCGCGATGCGGACCAGCCGCGCCGAGGCGCACCGGTTCGGCATCACCGCGCAGGCGATGCGCGACGAAGCCGCGAGCCTGGAACGCACCGTCGCCGCGCTGTCGAACACGATCGACGCCAACCGCGTGCAACTCGCCCAGCAACTCGACGCACTGATGGCGATGGGCGGCGGGGCGACCGAGCAGCTCGCCGCGATCGGCCGCGGCATGGTGTCCGAAATCGACCAGGCCGCCGCGCACGCGCGCAACCTCGCCACCTCGACCGCGGGCGCACAGACCAGCCTCGGCGTGTTGATCGCCACCCTCCCCCGTGCGCAGGCGGATATCGACGACGTCGCCAAGCGGCTCGAACGCACCGGGCTTTCGGCGAGCGAACACGCAGCAGCGCTCGACGCGCAGATCGTGGCGCTCGCCGAGCGCGGCCGCGATGCCGACACGATGGCGAGCGGCGCGGCACAGCGTCTCGCCGCGCACATCGTCCGCATGGAAGCGACCAGCCAGACCGCGGGCGCGCATCTCGAGTCGGTCACCGACGGCATGTCCGGCGCGGTCGACGCGCTGCTCAACCGCACCGCAGACGCGGTCGACGAAGCGCGCAAGGGCATCGCCGCGCAGGGCGACGCGATGCTGGCGATGGTCGGCGCGAACCAGGCTGCGCTCGACACCGCCGCCCGCGACAGCGCCGAAGCGCTCGCCCGCCGCATCGCCACCGTCGAGGACGCGATCGAACGCGTCGCCATCCGCCTCGACCTGCAACGCAACGCCGGCGAGCGGATCGTCGACGACCTTCACACCGGGCTTGGCGAAGTCGAGGCGCGGATCGAGACTCTCCACCGCCACGGCACCGAGCGCACCCAGGGCCTCGCCGCGTCGATCAGCGCGCTGGGCGGCTCGGCCGACGCGATGACCGAGGCGCTGCGCACCGGCGACGAGATGGCGCACCGCACGATCACGACGACCGAGACGCTTCTGGTCGCGCTCGATGCCGCTGCGCGGGAAATCGACGAGACGATGCCCGAGGCGCTCGGCCGGCTCGATTCGCACGTCCTCGCCAGCAAGAGCATCGTCGTCTCGGCCCGGCCCGAACTGCTCGCGCTGGTCACCGCAGCGGAGAGCACGCACGACGCGATCGAGGCGATCGCTGGCGTCATCGGCGAACAGCGCTTGGTGCTCGATACGCTGTCCACCGACCTGCTCAACACGCTCAACACCGGTCGCGCGAAGGCCGATGCGCTCGGGCAGATGGTCGACGAGGCGATCGGCCGTACGCAGCATTTCGCCGAAGACGCCGCGCCGCAGTTGATCGAGGCACTCCACCGCGTCCGCGAAACCGCCGCGGTCGCCGCCGACAAGGCACGCGAGACGCTGTCTAAGGTCATCCCCGAAGCCGCAGCCGCGCTCGGCGCCGCGAGCGCCGACGCGATGCGCCGCGCAACCAACGACACGGTGGAGCGGCAGGTCAAGGCGCTCACCGACGCCACCGATGCGGCCGTCGATGCCGCCACCGGCGCGACCGAGCGGCTCGCACGCGAAGTCCAGGCGATCGTCGACCAGACCGCGATCGTCGAAACCCGTATCCAGGAAGCGCAGACCGAACGCGACGAAGCGGACCGCGATACCTTCGCCCGCCGCGTCTCGCTGCTGATCGAATCGCTCAACTCCGCCTCGATCGACATCACCAAGGCGATCGCCCCGGAAATCTCCGACAGTGCCTGGGGTGCGTATCTCAAGGGAGACCGCGGCGTCTTTACGCGCCGCGCCGTCCGAATTCTCGACGCCAGCGAAGTGCGCGAGATCGCCGGTCTCTACGACGACGACGAAGCGTTCCGCGAGATGGTGAACCGCTACATCCACGACTTCGAAGCGATGCTCCGCGCGATCCTGACGCAACGCGATGGGTCGCCGCTTGGGGTGACGTTGCTGTCGTCGGATATGGGCAAACTGTATGTGGCCCTCGCGCAGGCAATCGAACGGTTGCGCTGAGCCCAGACCGAATAGGAGTTCTCGAAATGATCCAGCGGCACCGCTGACGCGGCCCTCGCCAGCGGAGCAATCCGCCGACCGGACTCATAATCGAGGCTTGCATGCCAAGACTGAATGGTAAGATTTGCGTCGTCACCGGCGCAGCACGCGGCATTGGCTGCGCGATCGCCGAGCGCTTCCATGACGAGGGCGCCATCGTCATCGTCACCGATATCGACGAAACCGCCGGCGCAGAGACTGCCGCCGCAATCGGCTGCCGGTTCGAAAAGCTGGACGTCCGCGAAGAAGCGGATTGGCAACGACTGTCGGAGATCGTTCCGGTCGCCGACGTGGTGGTCAACAATGCCGGCGTGACCGGTTTCGAACACGGCATGGTCGCGCATGATCCCGAACATGCCAGTTTGGCGGACTGGCGTGCGGTCCATGCAGTCAATCTGGACGGCAAGTTCCTCGGCTGCCGCTATGCGATCGGCGCGATGAAGGTCGCGGGGACCGGTTCGATCATCAACATCTCGTCGCGGTCAGGGCTGGTCGGCATTCCCCTCGCTGCGGCGTATGCGTCGTCGAAGGCCGCGATCCGCAATCACAGCAAGACGGTGGCGCTGTATTGCGCGCAGCAGGGGTGGAAGATCCGCTGCAACTCGGTGCATCCGGCGGCGATCCTGACGCCGATCTGGGAACCTATGCTGGGGGATGGGCCCGAGCGGGAGGCGCGGATGGCTGCGCTGGTGGCGGATACGCCGTTGAAGCGGTTTGGGATGCCCAACGAGGTCGCCGCGGTCGCGGTGATGCTCGCGTCGGACGAAGCGACGTATATCACGGGGACGGAGATTAATATCGATGGTGGCTTGCTGGCAGGGTCGGCCGCGTCGCCGGGGTAATTGTCCTCCCATGATCCTCCCCCGCAAGGGGGAGGTGGCTGGCACTTGCCAGACGGAGGGGGAGGTAAAGGAACCTCTGTTCCGTGTCCCCCCCTCCGTCAACTTCGGTGCCACCTCCCCCTTGCGGGGGAGGATCGTGAGACCGCCCCTCAGCGCGTGACCATGTTGCCGCGGTCGAACAGGTCGACGCTCTGCGGCGTGATCCACCCGTAGGCATAGTTCAGCTCGAACAGCACGAACAACACCGTCGCCACCACCGTCACCCGCCACGCCGTCCGCCCCGAGCGAAACTCGTGCGGCGCGCTCTCGGCTTGGCCGGGGACGTGTTCGCCCCCGACTTCTCGCGTTGTCTTCACACCGAACGGCAGGACCAGGAACACCGAGAACGACCAGAACAGGACGTAGATCGCGAGTGCCGAGGTCCAGCGCATCCGATCAGCCCTCGATCAGCAGCACGTCGACGATCGGCTGCTTGCCGGTCCAGCGCTTGGCGACCTTGCGCACCGCGAGACGGATCTGCTCGCGCATCTTCTCGCTCTCGCGCTTGCCGCCGCGTACCGTATCGGCCGCCGCCTGGACCGCATCGGCGATGAATGCCGCGCGGTCTTCCTCGACCGGCACACCCTGCACGCGGACCTGCGGCTGGCCGACCATCCGGCCATCCTTGCCGAGCGCGACACCGACCGAAATCTGGCCGTTGATCGCCAGCTTGCGCCGCTCGCTCAGCGTCGCGCCGTCCGCCGGCAGGATCACATCGCCGTCAAGCACGAGACGCCCGACCGTCGCATTGCCGATCTTCGCCGGACCCTTGGGCGCCAGACGAATGATGTCGCCGTTGCTCTGCACGATCGCGCGCGGAATGCCCTGCTCGAGCCCAAAGCGCGCATGTTCCATCATGTGGCGCATCTCGCCGTGCGTCGGCACCAGCACGTCGGGCCGGAGCCAGTCGTACATCTGCGCGAGTTCGGGCTGACCCGGGTGACCCGACACATGGACGTGCGCCTGACGCTCGGTGATCATGCGGATGCCCTTGGCCGCCAGCGTGTTCTGGATGCGACCGATCTGGACCTCGTTGCCCGGAATCTGCTTCGACGAGAAGATCACCGTATCGTCGGCTTCGAGCGTGATCGTGTGGCTGCCGTTCGCGACGCGTGCGAGCGCCGCGCGCTCCTCGCCCTGACCGCCGGTGGCGATGATCAGCACCTTGTTCTTGGGCAGGCGCATCGCCTCGTCGGGGCTGATCGTGTCGGGGAAATCCTTCAGATAGCCCGTCGCGCGCGCGACCTTGATGATCCGGTCGAGCGAGCGGCCAGTCACGCACAGCTTGCGCCCGGTTTCCTTCGCGACTTCGCCGAACGTGTGCAGACGCGCCGCGTTCGACGCGAAGCTGGTGATCATCACCCGGCCCTTGGCCTTGCTGACCTCCTCGAACAGCCCCTTGCGGACGGTGCTCTCGCTGCCCGACGCGGTGGTGTTGAAGATGTTGGTCGAATCGCAGACCAGCACGTCGACGCCCTTGTCGCCGATCGCCATGAAGCCCTCGGGCTTGGTCGGGTTGCCGATCACCGGGTTGGCATCGAGCTTCCAGTCGCCGGTGTGGAACACGCGACCATAGGGCGTGTCGATCAGCAGCGCGTTCGCCTCGGGGATCGAATGCGACATCTCGACGAAGGTGAAGCCGAACGGCCCGAGCTGGAAATTGCCGCCCATCGGGATCATCTTGAGCTTCACGCGGTTGGCGATGCCCTCTTCCTCGAGCTTGCCGCGGATCAGGCCCATCGTGAACGGCGTCGCGTAGATCGGCACGCCGAGGTCTTCGGCGAGATACGGCAGCGAGCCGATATGATCCTCATGGCCGTGCGTGATGACGATGCCGAGCAGGTCGTCAATCCGGTCCTCGATGAAGGACAAATCGGGCAGGATCACGTCGACGCCGGGATATTGCGGATCGGCGAAGGTGATGCCGAGATCGACCATCACCCACTTGCCCTGGCAGCCGTACAGGTTGACGTTCATGCCGATTTCGCCGGAGCCGCCAAGGCCACAGAAAAGGAGTTCGTTCTTCGGAGTCATTGAATACTTTCAGGATTATACAGGAATATGGCCCGCAGGCCGGTCGGCGCGAGCCCAATGGCCCTAGATATGGTGACGATCCCACATCATCGCCAGCCCCTGGATCGTCAGGTCGGCTTCGATGACGTCGAACACGTCGGTCTGTTTCTCGAATAATGTGGCAAGCCCGCCGGTGGCGACGACCTTCACGGGTCGGCCGATCTCGCGCTTCATCCGCGCGACCAGCCCCTCGATCATCGCGACATAGCCCCAATAGATGCCGATGTGCATCTGCGAGACGGTGTTGAGCCCGATCACGCTGGTATCGGTCGGTGCCTCGATCGCGATCCGCGGGAGTTTCGCCGCGGCGGTCACCAGCGCGTCGAGCGACAGGTTGATCCCCGGCGCGATGATCCCGCCCTTGTACGCGCCGCTATAGTCGACGACGTCGAAGGTGGTCGCGGTGCCGAAATCGATCACGATCAGGTCGCCGGGATGCAGCGCGTGCGCCGCGATCGTGTTGACCGCACGATCGGCACCGAGCGAGGCGGGCTCGTCGACGTCGATCGCAATGCCCCATTCGACCGGCGCATGGCCGGCGATCAGTGCTTCGGTGTTGAAGTATTTCGACGCGAGCACCTGGAGATTGTGCAGCGCGCGCGGGACGACGGTGGCGACGATCACACCCTCGACCGCGGTACGATCATGCCCGCCGAGCTGCATCAGCTGGCTCAACCACACCGCATATTCGTCCGCCGTCCGCCGCGGATCGGTCGCGATCCGCCAGCGCGCTACGATCTCGCCGTGCCCCTCGTTCTGGCGAACAAGCGCGAACACGACATTGGTATTGCCGGCATCGATCGCGAGCAGCATCAGCGGGGCCTCAAAGCAGGAAGACGTCGGCAGCGTGAATGACACGCCGCTCGCCAGACGCCAAGCGGAGGATCAGCGCGCCGTCGGTGTCGAGCCCGACGAACAGGCCGTCGATCCCGCTGCCATCGGGAAGCCGGGCGGTCAGCGCGGTCCCGGCGGGGTGTGCACAATCGACCCAACGCTCGCGGACGGGCGCAATGCCCTCGGTGCGCCAACGGCCGATCCAGCGCGTGAAACTGTCGGCGAGAATGTCGAGGAACATCGCGGGATCGACCACCACACCGTGCGCGGCCAGATCCGTCGTTAGGCGGTCGGGCAAATCCGGATGATGCGCGATGTTGACGCCGTAGCCGACGATCACTGCGTCATCCGCGCGTTCGAGCAGGATGCCCGAGAGCTTAGCGTCCGCGAGCAACAGGTCGTTCGGCCATTTCAGGACGAGCGTTTCGCTCGCGTCGGTCGTGCCCTGGCAGATCCCGGCGACAAGGAAGGTAGAGACGGCTTCCTGCAAGGCAACCGCAGCGACCAGCGCAAGGCTGGCCGCAGGCGGATCGTTCGGCCGCAACCGGACCAGCGTGCTGGCGTAAAGGTTACCCTCGGACGACGACCATTCGCGCCCGAGCCGCCCCCGTCCCGCCGTCTGCCGGATCGCGCGCAACCAGAGACCGTCTTTGGCACCGCCGCGTGCAAGCTCCAGCAGGTCGGCGTTGGTCGATCCTGTCTCCGCGACGGTGCGGATGATGCTCAGAACAGCGCCCGTGCGGCCGCCATCGTCCACGCGCCGAGCACGGGGATGAGGAGATAACCGGCTGGCGACACGAACACCGCGGCGATGGCGATCAGGCCACCCTCGACCTTGCTCTCCATCGGCGCGAACGCCGGGGCCGGATCGTCGAAATACATCGTCTTCACGACGCGCAGATAATAATACGCGCCGATCACCGAGGCGGCGATACCGACCACCGCCAGCGGGAACAGCCCTGCGTCGACCGCCGCGCTGAACACCGCGAACTTCGCGTAGAAGCCGAACAGCGGCGGGATGCCGGCGAGGCTGAACATGAAGATCGCGAGCGCCGCTGCCAGTGCAGGCCGGGTCCGCGACATGCCGGCGAGGCTGTCGATCGTCTCGACCGGTTGCCCGTCGTCACCACGCATCTGCAACACGACCAGGAACGAGCCCAGCGTCATCGCGACGTAGATCGTCAGGTACATCAACACGCCCGACACGCCTTCCGGCGTCCCGGCCGCGAGACCGATCAGCGCGAAGCCGACATTGTTGATCGACGAATAGGCGAGCAGGCGCTTGATGTTGGTCTGGCCGATCGCCGCAACCGCGCCGAGGATGATCGAGGCGAGTGCCGCGAAGATCACGATCTGGCGCCACTGGTCGGTTGCCGGCCCCATCGCATCGACCGCAACGCGGACGCTCAGCGCAAGCGCCGCGACCTTCGGGGCGGACGCGAAGAACGCGGTGACCGGGGTCGGTGCGCCCTCGTACACGTCGGGCGTCCACATGTGGAACGGCACGGCGCTGATCTTGAACGCGAGCCCTGCGAACACGAACACCAGACCGAACAACAGCCCAAGCGACTTGGTGCCGGCATAGGCTTCCGAGATCCCCGAGAACAGCGTCGTACCGCTGAACCCGTAGACCAGCGAGATGCCGTACAGCAGGATGCCGCTGGCGAGCGCGCCGAGCACGAAATACTTCAGGCCGGCTTCTGCCGAACGCCCGTCGCGCCGCATAAAGCTGGCGAGAACATAGGCCGCGAGGCTCTGGAGCTCGAGACCGACATACAGCGTCAGCATGTCGGTGGCCGAGACCATGATCCCCATGCCGCAGGCCGACAGCAGGATCAGCACCGGATATTCCGGACGCAGATTGTCGCCGTGGCTGCGCGCGAAAAAGCTCGGCGCCATCACGATCGCGACCGCCGAGGCGATGTAGATCAGCACCTTGGCGAACGCGCCGAACGCGTCTGCGCGGTACAGGCCGTCGAACGCATAGCCACCCGACGAAGCCGGGCCGACAAGCGCGATCCCTGCCCCGACGAGCACGAACACGGCGGCGATCGAGACGGCGCGCGTGGACTTGTCCCCGCCCCAGGCCGAGACGAGCATCAGGGCGATCGCACCCAGCGCCAGCACCAGTTCGGGCAGGGTCATTGCGATGTTAGCGGCGTAATCCATCAGTGTGCCTCCCCGTGCGCGGCACTATGGACAATTGCAGCGGGCTTCCCCGCGGTTGGGTTTGAATCGCTGGCAGGCTTGGCGCGGTCGACACGGGCGAGAAGCACGCCCACGTCCTTGCGCATCGGTGCCAGGAAGCTCTCTGGGTACACACCCATCCACAGCACGACGGCTGCGATCGGTGCGAGCAGCCACATCTCGCGGCCCGACAGGTCGACCATCGCACGGACGTCGTCGGCCTTGATCTCGCCGAACACGACGCGACGGTACAGGAACAGCATGTACGCGGCACCAAGGATGATGCTCGTCGTACAGAGCAACGCAGTCCAGGTCGAGACCTGATACGTGCCCATCAGCGACAGGAACTCGGCGACGAAGCCGCTGGTGCCCGGCAGGCCGATCGATGCCATCGTGAAGAACAGGAAGAAGATCGCGTATTTCGGCATGTTGATCGCGAGACCGCCATAGCGCGAGATCTCGCGGGTATGGAGCTGGTCGTAGATGACGCCGACGCACAGGAACAACGCACCCGATACCAGGCCGTGGCTCAGCATCATGATCATCGCGCCTTCGATGCCCTGCCGGTTGAACGCGAACAGGCCGATCGTGACGATCGCCATATGCGCGACAGACGAATAGGCGATCAGCTTCTTCATGTCCGACTGCACGAGCGCGACGAGCGACGTGTAGATCACCGCGACCGCCGACAGACCGAAGATCAGCCATGTCAGCTGGCCCGATGCTTCGGGGAACATCGGCAACAGGAAGCGCAGGAAGCCGTAGCCGCCGAGCTTCAGCAGCACGCCCGCCAGGATCACCGAGCCCGCGGTCGGCGCCTGGACGTGCGCGTCGGGCAACCAGGTGTGGACCGGCCACATCGGCATCTTGACCGCGAACGACGCGAAGAACGCCAGCCACAGCCACGTCTGCACATGCGCCGGGAAGTCGTAGTTCATCAGCGCCGGGATGCTGGTCGTGCCTGCGGTCTTCGCCATGTACAGCATCGCGATGAACATCAGGACCGAGCCGAGCAGCGTGTACAGGAAGAACTTGTACGACGCGTAGATCCGGTTCGCGCCGCCCCAGATGCCGATGATCAGGTACATCGGGATCAGGCCGGCTTCGAAGAACACGTAGAACAGGAACAGGTCCTGCGCCGCGAACGTGCCGATCATCAGCACTTCGGTGAACAGGAACGCCGCCATGTATTCGGGCACGCGGGTCGTGATCGAGCGCCAGCTGGCGCCGATGCAGATCGGCATCAGGAACACGCTGAGCATGATCAGCATCAACGCGAAGCCATCGATGCCGAGCGACCAGCCGAACGGGCCGAAGATGCCGGGGGCATGCTCGACGAACTGCCACTGCGCACCGCCGATGTCGTAGTTCATCCACAGCATGATGCCGAGAACGAAGTCGATCAGCGTCGCCGCGAGCGCCAGCGTCCGCGCCGTGTTGGCCGAGACGAACAGGCACGCGATGGCCGCGATCATCGGGACCGCGATCAGGACGGAGAGGATAGGAAAGCCGGTCATTACAGTCCGATCGCCCAAGTTACGGCTGCGGTCAGCCCGATCAGCATGACGAAGGCATAGGTGTAGAGGTATCCCGTCTGGAAGCGGTTGGCCACGCGGCTGCCGATCTGGACGACCCAGGTCGCGCCGTCGGGCCCGAACCGGTTGATCGTCTTCTCGTCGCCGCGGTGCCACAGGAAGCGACCGATCGCGAAGGCCGGACGGACGAAGATCAGGTCATAAAGCTCGTCGAAATACCACTTATGCAGCAGGAAGTCGTAGAGCACGCCGAACTGTTCGACGACCTTGGCCGGGAACGTCGGTGCCTTGATATAGGCGTACCAGGCGGTCAGCAGGCCGAGCAGCATCGCGATCGTCGCCGACAGTTTGATCAGCAACGGCACGCCGTGCATTTCGTGCATCAGATGTTCGCGGAACGCGAGTGCGCCCTTCCAGAACTCTTCGCCTGCGGTCGGCTCGATGAAGAAGCCGTGGAACACGAAGCCGGCAAGCACCGCACCGATCGACAGGACGATCAGCGGGATCAGCATCGGCAACGGGCTCTCATGCGGGTGATACCCGCCATCGCCTTCGGCCGGTGCATGCGTTGCATCGTGATGACCGTGCGGCGCATGTCCTGCGTCCTCGGCCTGAGCCGGGTTTGCATGATGATCATCCGCGTGATGCGCGTCGTGTGCGTGGTCGTCATGGCCATGCGCATCATGGAGCGCATGCTGGATGTGCTCCGACGCAGCCCAGCGCGGCTTGCCCCAGAAGGTGAGGAACATCAGGCGCCACGAATAGAAGCTGGTCAGCAACGCGACGAGCACGCCGACGAACCACACGCCCGGCTGGCCCGCAGCCCAGCTCGCCTCGATGATCGCATCCTTCGAATGGAAGCCTGCGAACCCGATCGCGCTGTTGCCGAAGATGCCGGGGATGCCGACGCCGGTGATCGCGAGCGTACCCGCCATCATCGCCCAGAACGTCACCGGGATCTTTTTACGCAGGCCGCCATAATAGCGCATGTCCTGCTCGTGGTGCATCGCATGGATGACCGAGCCGGCGCCGAGGAACAGCAGCGCCTTGAAGAACGCGTGTGTGAAGAGGTGGAACATCGCCGCGCCGTACGCGCCGACACCGGCCGCGAAGAACATGTAGCCGAGCTGCGAACAGGTCGAATACGCGATCACGCGCTTGATGTCGGTCTGTACCAGGCCGCAGGTGGCGGCGAACAGGCAGGTCGCGGCACCGACCGAGGTGACCACGGTCAGCGCGACCGGGCTCATCTCGAACATCGGCGACAGGCGGCAGACCATGAACACGCCGGCGGTGACCATCGTCGCCGCGTGGATCAGCGCCGACACCGGGGTCGGGCCCTCCATCGCGTCCGGCAACCAGGTGTGCAGGCCGAGCTGCGCCGACTTGCCCATCGCACCGACGAACAGGAGTAAGCAGAGCACCGTCATCGTGTCGAAGCGGTAGCCGAGGAAGCCGAGCGTCGAGCCCGCCATGCCAGGGGCTGCGGCGAGGATCTCGGGGATCGAGACCGTGCCGAACACCAGGAACGTGCCGAAGATACCGAGCATGAAGCCGAGATCGCCGACGCGGTTGACGACGAACGCCTTGATAGCCGCAGCGCTGGCAGACGGCTTGCGGAACCAGAACCCGATCAGGAGGTAGGATGCGAGACCCACGCCTTCCCAGCCGAAGAACATCTGGACGAGGTTGTTGGCCGTCACGAGCATCAGCATCGCGAAGGTAAACAGCGACAGATACGCAAAAAAGCGCGGCTGATCAGGATCTTCATCCATATAGCCCCAGCTATACAAATGGACGAGCGCCGAGACCGACGTGACGACCACGAGCATCACCGCGGTCAGCGCATCGACGCGCAACGACCACGCGACGTTCATGTCGCCGGAATGGATGAAGTCGAGCAGCGGCGCGACGGTGGCCGTGCTGGTGCCCGAGAGGAAGCCGATGAAAATCGGCCAGGACAACAGGCACGAGCCGAACAGCGCAGCCGTGGTGACGAGTTTCGCCGGCACGTTGCCGATCGCGCGATTGCCGAACCCGGCAACGATCGCGGCCAGTAACGGCAGGAAGACGATAAGCTGGATCAACCGTATTACCCCTTCATCCGGTTGACGTCGTCGACCGCGATGGTGCCGCGACCGCGGAAATAGATCACGAGAATGGCGAGGCCGATCGCGGCCTCACCCGCGGCGACCGTAAGCACGAACATCGCGAACACCTGTCCGACGAGATCGTGGAGGAACGCCGAAAACGCGACGAGATTGATGTTCACCGCCAGCAGGATCAACTCGATCGCCATCAGGATGACGATGAGGTTCTTGCGGTTCAGGAAGATGCCGAGCACCCCCATCGTGAACAGGATCGCCGCGACGACCAGATAATGGACGAGACCGATCGTCACAGTTCGACTCCCTGCCCGACGACCGGGCTCGTGTTGCGCGTGGCATCCTGCGGACGACGCGCGTTCTGGCGGCTGATGTTCTGCGCCTTGACGCCGCCACGCTGACGGTGGGTCAGCACGATCGCCCCGATCATCGCAACCAGCAGCACCAGGCCGGCGCCCTCGAACACGAACAGATAGCGCGTGTAGAGCAGGTTACCGATCGCCTGGATGTTCGGCACGGTGTCGTCGATCGGTGCGGCACGACGTGCAAGCTGGATCGGGCCCGTGCTCCATGCTCCGATCGCGATCATCACCTCGGCGGCGAGTGCGACGGCGAGAGCGAGGCCGATCCCGAAATACCGGGCGACGCCTGCGCGAAGCTCGGTGAAGTCGATGTCGAGCATCATCACCACGAACAGGAACAGCACCGCGACCGCACCGACATAAACGATGACGAGCAGCATCGCGATGAACTCGGCACCGACCAGAATCATGAGGCCGGCCGCGTTGAAGAACGCAAGGATCAGCCACATCACCGAATGGACCGGGTTGCGCGACGCGATCGTCAGCGCGCCCGACAGGACGACGACGAAGGCGAAGAGATAAAAAGCCAAGGCCTGGATCACGCGATCACCCTCCCCGTCGCCCCAGCGAACGCTGGGGTCTTCACGTTGGTGGGTGTGCCCGTGCGGCAAGAGATCCCAGCCTGCGCTGGGACGACGGAGTTAATCTGTGTCATCGCGGCGCTCGCTTAACGGTACGGCGCATCGGCGGCAAGGTTCGCCGCGATCGCGCTTTCCCAACGGTCGCCATTATCGAGCAGCTTCGACTTGTCGTAGATCAGCTCTTCGCGCGTCTCGGTGGCGAACTCGTAGTTCGGTCCCTCGACGATCGCATCGACCGGGCACGCCTCGGCGCACAGGCCGCAGTAAATGCACTTGGTCATGTCGATGTCGTAGCGCGTCGTGCGGCGCGAACCGTCGTCACGCGGCTCGGCTTCAATTGTAATAGCTTGGGCAGGGCAAACCGCCTCGCACAGCTTGCAGGCGATGCACCGCTCTTCGCCGTTCGGATAGCGACGCAGCGCATGCTCGCCACGGAACCGCGGCGACACCGGGTTGCGCTCGTACGGATAGTTGATCGTCGCCTTTTCCTTAAAGAAATAGCGAAGCGTCAACGCGTGCGCCTTCACGAATTCCCACAAGGTGAACGACTTGATGATCTGAGCGACGCTCATGAACCCACTCCAACGCGCGTCAGCATTAGATAGCCCGACACGAGGAAAACCCAAAACAGCGAGACGGGGAGGAAAACCTTCCAGCCGAGCCGCATCAGCTGATCGTAGCGATAACGCGGCACGGTCGCCTTCACCCAGCTGAACAGGAAGAAGAAGAACAGGATCTTGGCGAACAGCCAGATGATCCCCGGCACGTAATACAGCGGCGCCCAGTCGACCGGTGGCAGCCACCCGCCCCAGAACAGCGTCGCGTTCAGCGCGCACATCAGCAGCACGTTGGCGTACTCGCCGAGCCAGAAGAGCGCGAACGACATCGACGAATATTCGGTCTGGTAGCCGGCGACGAGCTCGCTCTCCGCCTCGGTCAGATCGAACGGTGCGCGCTGCGTCTCGGCCAGCGACGAGATGAAGAACATCACCGCCATCGGGAACATCAGCGGGTTCAGGATGTACCCGTTGAAGAACCATACGTGCGACTTCTGCGCCATCACGATCGCCGACAGGTTGAAGCTGCCGGTCCACAGCACGACCGAAATCAGGATGAAGCCAATCGCGACTTCATACGACACCATCTGTGCCGCCGCACGAAGCGCCGAATAGAACGGGTATTTCGAGTTCGACGCCCAGCCCGACAGGATGATCCCGTACACGCCGAGCGACGAGGCCGCGAGCACGTAGAGCAGGCCAACGTTGATGTCGGCCAGCACGACGCCGACCCCGAACGGCACCACCGCCCAGACGATCAGCGCGACCGTGAAGGTGATGATCGGCGCCAGCAGGAACAGCGTCCGGTTGGCGGCTGCGGGGACGATCGTCTCCTGCAGGAACACCTTCAGGCCGTCGGCGAAGCTCTGGAGCAGACCGAACGGACCGACGACGTTCGGACCACGCCGCAACGCCATCGCCGCCCAGATCTTGCGATCGGCATAGATGATCATCGCCACCGCCAGCATCAGCGGCAGGGCGATCACGAGGATATCGATGATCGTCGCGAGGAAGAACGCCCAGTCATAACCGAGCGAGGATTCGAACCAGGAGATCATTCGGCTGCCTCCGCGTAATCTTCCCCGTGGAGAAGTTCGGCCGAGCAGCGCTGCATCGTCGGCGACGCGCGGCAGATCGCGTTGGTCAGATAAAAGTCCTTGATCGGATAGCCGGCGAGAATGCCCTGCCCTTCACCCGAAAGCGAAGGCGGGTTCCACTCGAACGTCGCGAGCGCCTGATGACGCAACGCAGGCACGTCCGCGTACATTTCCTCGCGCAGACCCTCGAAGCTGTCGAACGGCAGCGTGTGTCCGAGCGTGTCGGACAGCGCGCGGAAGATCGACCAGTCGTCACGCGCGTCGCCCGGTGCAAACACCGCGCGCTCGCCGCGCTGGACGCGCCCTTCGAGATTGACCCACGTGCCCGACTTCTCGGCATAGGTGACACCCGGCAGGATGACGTCGGCAGCCGCAGCCCCCATGTCGCCGTGATGCCCCACGAACACCTTGAAGCCGGCGAACTTCGAATAATCGATCTCGTCCGCGCCGAGGAAGAAGCCGAGCTTCGCCCCCATCACGTCGGCGATGCCGCCCTTCTGCGCGTAGCCGAGCATGAGCCCGCCCATCCGCGAAGCCGCCATGTGAACGACGTTGAAGCCGTTCCAGTCCGCCTTCACGAGCCCCAGCGTGTCGACCAGCTTCAGCGCAGCCGCATGGCCACCCTTCAGCGCGCCGCCACCGACGATCACCATCGGACGCTCAGCCTTGCCGAACGCCTCGGTCACCGCCTCGGGCAGAGCGCCGAGGAGCGCCAGATCGTCACCGAACCACTCGACCTTGTAGGTCAGGTCCGTCTCCGGCCCGATCGCGAAGACCTTCGCGCCCTTCTTGATAGCCTTGCGCACCCGCGTGTTCACCAGCGGCGCTTCCCAGCGCAGGTTGGTGCCCACCAGCAGGATCGCGTCGGCACGCTCGGTGCCGGCGATCGTCGTGTTGAAATTGACCGCAGCGATGCTCGTCGCGTCGTAATCCATGCCGGTCTGACGGCCTTCGAGCAGGCTCGAACCCATCTTCGCGAGCAGTGCCTTGGCGGCGTACATCGTTTCGCAATCGACCAGATCGCCGGCGACCGCGGCAACGCTAGACCCGGCGTTTACCGCCTTGATCGCCGCGAACGCTTCGTCCCACGTCGCGGGCTGGAGCTTGCCGTTCACCCGGACATAGGGCTTGTCGAGACGACGACGGACTAGGCCGTCGATCGCGTGGCGCGTCTTGTCGGTCGCCCACTCCTCGTTCACGTCCTCGTTGATCCGCGGTACGCAGCGCAGCACCTGGCGCCCACGGCTGTCGAGCCGGATGTTGGTGCCGACCGCGTCCATCACGTCGATCGTCAGCGTCTTGCGCAATTCCCAGGGGCGCGCCTCGAACGCGTACGGCTTCGACGTCAGCGCACCGACCGGGCACAGATCGACGACGTTGCCGCTCAGCTCGCTCTTGACCGCATTCTCGAGATACGAGGTGATCTGCATATCCTCGCCGCGGAAGATCGCACCGATCTCCTCGACGCCGGACACTTCCTCGGCGAACCGGATGCAGCGCGTGCACTGGATGCAGCGGGTCATGACCGTCTTGACGATCGGACCCATATACTTCTCGGTGACCGCGCGCTTGTTCTCATCGTAGCGCGAATGGCCGCGGCCGTACGCAACCGACTGATCCTGAAGATCGCACTCGCCGCCCTGATCGCAGATCGGGCAATCGAGCGGATGGTTGATCAGCAGGAATTCCATGATGCCCTCGCGGGCATTCTTGACCATCGGCGAGTTGGTGAAGATCTCCTGCTTGTCCGCCGCCGGCAGCGCGCACGACGCCTGCGGCTTGGGCGGACCAGGCTTCACCTCGACCAGGCACATCCGGCAATTGCCGGCGATGCTCAGGCGCTCATGATAACAGAAACGCGGGATCTCCTTGCCGGCAAGCTCACACGCCTGCAGCACGGTGGCGCCCTGCGGCACCTCGATCTCTACGCCATCGACTTTGACTAAGGGCATTACTCTGCGGCTTCCATCATCGGCGCGGTGTCGCCACCACGTTCGCGGATACGGCGTTCCATCTCTGGGCGGAAATGCTTGATCAGGCCCTGGATCGGCCATGCGGCTGCGTCACCGAGCGCGCAGATCGAGTGACCCTCGACCTGCTTGGTGACCTGCTGGAGCATGTCGATCTCGGACAGTTCGGCGTCGCCGGTGCGCATCCGTTCCATCACGCGCCACATCCAGCCGGTGCCTTCGCGGCACGGCGTGCACTGGCCGCAGCTCTCATGCTTGTAGAAGTACGAGATACGGCTGATCGCGCGAACAATGTCGGTCGACTTGTCCATGACGATGATCGCCGCGGTGCCAAGGCCTGAGCCGACCGCCTTCAGGCCGTCGAAGTCCATCGCACAGTCCATGATCTGCGCGGCGGGCACCAACGGCACGGACGAACCACCCGGGATCACGGCAAGCAGGTTGTCCCAACCGCCGCGGATACCACCGCAATGCGTCTCGATCAGGTCGCGGAACGAGATGCTCATCTCCTCCTCGACCACGCACGGCTTGTTCACATGGCCGCTGATCTGGAACAGCTTAGTACCGCGATTGTTCTCCGCGCCAAAGCTGGAGAACCACGCCGCGCCACGCCGCAGGATCGTCGGCGCAACCGCGATCGACTCGACGTTGTTGACCGTCGTCGGGCAGCCATAAAGACCAGCACCTGCCGGAAAAGGTGGCTTCAGCCGCGGCTGGCCCTTCTTGCCCTCGAGGCTCTCCAACATCGCGGTCTCTTCGCCGCAGATGTACGCGCCCGCACCACGATGCACGAACACGTCGAAGTCGTAGCCCGTCCCGCACGCATTCTTACCGATGAAGCCGCGGTCGTATGCTTCGGCGACCGCCGCGAAGAGCGTCTCGGCCTCGCGGATATATTCGCCGCGGATGTAGATGTACGCGGCGCGCGCGCGCATTGCGAACCCGGCGATGAGCGCGCCCTCGATCAGCTTGTGCGGATCGTGCCGAATGATCTCGCGATCCTTGCAGCTGCCCGGCTCCGATTCATCGGCGTTGATGACGAGGAAGTTCGGCCGATCGGGCTTAGGCTCCTTCGGCATGAACGACCATTTCGTGCCGGTCGGGAAACCCGCACCGCCACGCCCGCGCAGCCCCGACGCCTTCATCACGTCGATGATCGCGTCCTGGCCGAGCGCCATCAGGTCTTTGGTGTTGTCCCAATCGCCGCGCATGATCGCTGCGTCGATATTCCACGGCTGGAAACCGTAGACGTTGGTAAAAATGCGGTCCTTATCGGCGAGCATCAGGCCCACTCCCCCCGGTAATCGTGGTTCGCGTCGACCATCGCCTTTAGCGACGTCGGGCCGCCTTCGGGGCAGCTAGCGCGACGACCGAACTGCGGACCCGGCGTCGGCGTGCCGCCATTGGCCAGCGCCTCGAGGATCTCGGTCGTCTTGTCGTAATCGAGATCTTCGAAGTTATCGTCGTTGATCTGCACCATCGGCGCGTTCGCGCACGTGCCCAGGCACTCGACCTCGGTCAGCGTGAACATGCCGTCCGGCGTCGTGCCACCCTTGACCAGACCACGGTTCTTGCACGCGGCCAGAACGTCGTCCGACCCGCGCAGCATGCACGGCGTCGTGCCGCAGACCTGAACATGGAAACGACCGACCGGCGCCAGATTGAACATCGTGTAGAAGGTCACGACCTCATACACGCGCATGTACGGCACGCTGATCTGACGCGCGACGAACTCGATCACCGGCACCGGCAACCAGCCCTGCGTCTGCGTTTCCGCCCCGACCTGGCGCTGCGCCAGATCGAGCAACGGGATCGACGCGGACTGCTCGCGACCCTTGGGATAGCGCCCGAGAATCTCGTTCGCCTTCACCTGGTTCTCGTCCGTCCACGCGAACGAACCCCAGCGTGCGCGGGTCTCGGCCTCGTCGGGAATTTTTGGTGCTTCAGCCATCAGCCGTGATCCGTAAGTTCTAGGCGACGTTCGATCCGCTCGACCCAATCGGACAGCCGATCGAGCCGCGAGTTGACGCCGGAAATCGCGATGATCGAACTGCCAAGATGCTCCTCGACCATCGTTATCCGCGTCCTGAGATCGCGCACGTCGAATTTCATCTCGGACATATCGCCCTGCATCTTCTGCAGGACCGAATAGATCAGTTCGTTGGTCACTGCGCCGTTCTGTGCAGGCATCATCGGTCGCACTCGCCGAACACGATATCCATCGCGCCGAGGATTGCGGTCGTATCCGCCAGCATGTGGCCCTTCGCCATGAAGTCCATGGCTTGCAGATGCGAGAACGCGGTCGGGCGAATCTTGCAGCGGTACGGCTTGTTCGAGCCATCGGCGACCAGATACACGCCGAACTCGCCCTTCGGGCTTTCGGTCGCGACATAGACGTCGCCCGCGGGCACGTGGAAGCCCTCGGTGTAGAGCTTGAAGTGATGGATCAGCGCTTCCATCGACTGCTTCATCTCGGCGCGCTTGGGCGGCACCACCTTGCGGTCGAGCGACGCGATCGGCCCCTCGGGCATGTCGCGCAGGCACTGCTTCATGATACGCGCAGACTGACGCACTTCCTCGACGCGCACCATGAACCGGTCATAGCAATCGCCACGCGTGCCGACCGGCACCTCGAAGTCCATCTTCGCATAAGCATCGTAGGGCTGCGACTTGCGCAAATCCCAGGCGATTCCCGAGCCGCGGATCATCGGGCCCGAAAAGCCCCATTTGATGGCGTCGTCGCGGCTGACCACAGCGATGTCGACGTTGCGCTGCTTGAAGATGCGGTTGTCCGCGACGAGCGAGATCGCGTCCTCGAACAGCCGCGGCAGGCGCGTGTCGAGCCAGTCGCCGATATCCGCGAGCAGCTTCAACGGCGCATCCTGATGCACGCCACCCGGACGGAAATAGTTCGAATGCATGCGCGCGCCCGAGACGCGCTCGAAGAAGTTCATGCAGTCTTCGCGGATCTCGAACAGCCACAGGTTCGGCGTCATCGCGCCGACGTCCATGACGTGCGACCCGAGGTTCAGCATGTGGTTCGAGATGCGCGTCAGCTCGGCAAAGAACACGCGCAGATACTGCGCGCGCTCGGGCACTTCGAGGTCGAGCAGCTTCTCGACCGCGAGCACCCAGCTATGCTCCATGCACAAAGGCGAACAGTAATCGAGACGATCGAAATACGGCAGCGCCTGCGTGTACGTCTTGTACTCGATCAGCTTCTCGGTGCCGCGGTGGAGCAGGCCGACATGCGGATCGACGCGCTCGACGATCTCGCCGTCGAGTTCCATGACGAGCCGAAGCACGCCGTGCGCGGCCGGATGCTGCGGACCGAAGTTGATCGTGTAGTTCTGGATCGTGACGTCGCCGGTCGTCGGATCGGCTGCGTCGGCTTCGCCCAGAAGCTCTTCGACATACAGACTCACTGGTTCTGTCCTCCACCCTTGGTCGGGACCACGTCGGGGTTCGCCGGCTTCGGGGTCGCGTCGGACTCCGGCTTGCCAGCGCCCGTCTGCGCGGTCGACTCGGTGCTCTTGGGTTCGGTCGGCGCCTGCGTTGGCGACTGGGCCGCGTCCGCCTTGACGATCGTGTCGGCCTTGAGCGGCGTCGGCGCGCCCTTGGCCTCGGGCAGCGCGCCTTTCTCGTCACCGGGGAGCACGTAATTCGCACCCTCCCACGGGCTCATGAAATCGAACGTCCGGAAATCCTGAGCAAGCTGTACGGGCTCGTACACGACGCGCTTCGACTCTTCCGAATAGCGCAGCTCGACATACCCGGTCAGCGGGAAGTCCTTGCGCTGCGGATGACCGCGGAAACCGTAATCGGTCAGGATGCGGCGCAGGTCCGGATTGCCGCTGAACAGCACGCCGTACATGTCGTACACTTCGCGCTCGAGCCAGCCCGCGACCGGCCAGATGTCGGTCACCGATGGGACCGGCTTCTCCTCATCGGTCGCCACATGGACGCGCAGGCGGTGGTTCCGCGTCAGCGACAGCATGCAATAGACGACCTCGAACCGTTCCGCGCGATCCGGATAGTCGACGCCGGCGATCTCCATGAGCTGCTGGTACGCAAGCCCCGGCGTGTCGCGCAGTGCGATCATCGCGTCATACAGGTCTTCGCGACGGACGTGCAGCGCGACTTCGCCGACATGGTCGACCGCGTCGAGCAGCATGCCGCCAAGCGCCGCGCGGGCGCTGTCGATGACGCCGTCGTTCGACGTGTAAGCTGGTGCGGGAGCCCTCAACGCTCGATGCTCCCGGACCGCCGGATCTTCCGCTGCAACTGCATGATGCCGTACAGCAGCGCCTCAGCCGTCGGCGGGCACCCGGGGACATAGATATCTACGGGCACGATCCGATCGCAGCCACGCACGACGCTGTAGCTGTAATGATAATAGCCGCCGCCGTTCGCACATGACCCCATCGAGATCACGTACTTCGGCTCGGACATCTGGTCGTATACCTTGCGGAGTGCAGGGGCCATCTTGTTGCACAGCGTGCCAGCGACGATCATCACGTCCGACTGGCGCGGGCTCGCGCGCGGTGCGGCGCCGAAGCGCTCCAGATCGTAGCGCGGCATGTTGACGTGGATCATCTCGACCGCACAGCACGCGAGCCCGAACGTCATCCACCACAGCGAGCCGGTGCGGGCCCACTGGAACAGCTCCTCAGTCGACGTGACGAGGAAACCCTTATCCGTCAGCTCACCATTCAAACCGTCGAAAAAGCCCTGATCGGGTGGCACCAGCGAGCTGGAGGCACCGAGTGCGGGCTGAAGCTCTACTCCCAATCGAGTGCTCCCTTCTTCCATGCGTAGACGAGGCCAAGGGCCAATTCGCCGATAAAGATCATCATCGAAATCCACGCGGTCCAGCCGAGCGTGAAGACCGAGACGGCCCAGGGATACAGGAACGCGGCCTCGAGATCGAAGATGATGAAGAGGATGGCGATCAGGTAGAAGCGTACGTCGAACTGGCTGCGCGGATCTTCGAATGCGGGGAAGCCGCACTCGTATTCGCTCAGCTTCTCAGGCGTAGGCTTGTGTGACCCCGTGAGGCGCGAGACGGCCATCGGCAGGAACACGAACGTGCTCGACAATGCGATGGCGATCCCGAGGAACAGGAGGATCGGAAGATAGTGCGACAGGTCGACCAAATTGCTTCTCGCAAGTGCGAACGGAACGGGGCCGCTTTAGGCC
This sequence comes from Sphingomonas sp. 4RDLI-65, assembly GCF_049472435.1. Taxonomy (NCBI): domain Bacteria; kingdom Pseudomonadati; phylum Pseudomonadota; class Alphaproteobacteria; order Sphingomonadales; family Sphingomonadaceae; genus Sphingomonas; species Sphingomonas sp. 4RDLI-65. The sequence goes on from NZ_JBCEBT010000001.1 coordinate 398,414, forward strand.
GATGGGGGGTGATGGGCAAGGCTCGGGGGGTGTGAGAATCACTCGCAAGAGGAGGGACGGAGGTGGTGGGAAACATGCGTTACTTGGCGCGCGGGCATCCAGACGGGGCTGCTGCGAAATAGCGGCGACATTACCAAACCCACCCGGTCACCCCGGACTGGTTCCGGGGTCCACGGCGCCGCAAACCAACGGCCGGCGAGAATGCGGAACGGTGGATGCCGGAACGAGCCCGGCATGACGGATCGTTGCGCCCGCACCGCGAGATCCGGCTTGCGGCCTCCCGGCTCCCAGACCCATCCGTCACCCCAGCGAAAGCTGGGGTATCCCTGTGGTAGCCGCATCGTCCACCAACCACGATACCCCAGCTTTCGCTGGGGTGACGGATGTGGGTAAAGTGACGCAGTTCTGTCTCGTGGCACCTATCAGTAAAGCGCTTTCGCTCCCACCCGGCTTAACGCAGCGCGCCGGCCACCAGCTTATGCAGTCGCGAATGCAGCGCGTCGTTCGCGGCGAGGAACTCGTTGCGCTCCATCGCACGGTCGCCGCCGCGGAAGTCGGTAACGAAGCCGCCGGCTTCCTTCACCAGCAACATGCCGGCCGCGACGTCCCAAGGCTTCAAGTTCGATTCCCAGAAGCCGTCGAAACGCCCCGCCGCAAGCCAAGCCAGATCCAACGCCGCAGCCCCAAGACGACGGATACCCGCGACCTCAGGCGCAACTGCCCCGAAAATCCGGCTCCACTGCGCAAAGTCGCCATGGCCGAGGAACGGGATCCCCGTCGCGATCAGCGATTCGGACAGGTCACGCCGCGAAGACACACGCAAACGCTGGTCGGTGAGCCAGGCCCCCCGGCCCTTTTCCGCCCAGAAGCTCTCATCGGTCAGCGGCTGATACACCAGCGCGGTGGTGACCTCGCGCTTGCCGTTCGGCATCGGCTCCTCGACCGCGATCGAGATGCAGAAATGCGGGATGCCGTGGAGGAAGTTCGACGTGCCATCCAAGGGATCGACGATGAACCGCGGCTTGTTCGGATCGCCCGCGACCTCGCCGCGCTCCTCCATGAGCATGCCCCAGTCGGGACGGGCGTGGCTGAGCTCTTCGAAGATCGTCTGCTCGGCGCGCTGATCGGCCTGGCTGACGAAATCCGCGGGACCTTTACGGCTCACCTGGAGCTGCTGGACCTCGTTGAAGTCGCGGCGCAGGCGCGGCGCGGCCTTGCGGGCGGCGCGCTCGATGACGGTCATGATGCCGGAATGGCTGGGCATTTTATTCTAACTCCCCCCTCCCGCATGCGGGAGGGGCCGGGGGTGGGCTCGCGCTATCATCGTCGCGCAACGTAGAGATAGTCGCGCCATTATCGTTGCGCGACGTGGAGGGCAGGCGCCCACCCCCCAGCCCCCTCCCGCTTGCGGGAGGGGGAGCAGATTTTAGTCTGCGCGCCTTACGTAGGTCTGCTCGTACACATCGACGACGATCCGCGTGCCGGCGCCGATATGCGGCGGCACCATTACGCGCACGCCGTTCTCAAGCACCGCCGGCTTGTACGACGACGAAGCAGTCTGCCCCTTCACGACAGCATCCGCCTCGACGATCAGCGCCTCGATCGTATCGGGCAGCTGGACCGAGATCGGCCGCTCTTCCCAGAGCTCCATCACCACGTCCATGCCGTCCTGCAGGAACGCTGCGGCATCGCCCAGGATATCGGCGTCGAGCGAGATCTGCTCGTAATTGATCTTGTCCATGAAGGTGAGCATGTCACCCTCGCGGAACAGGAACTGGAAGTCGACGGTCTCGAGCCGCACCTTCTCGACGCTCTCGGCGGAGCGGAAGCGAGTGTTGTTCTTGCGGCCGTCGATGAGGTTCTTCATCTCGACCTGCATATACGCACCGCCCTTGCCGGGCTGGGTGTGCTGAATCTTGACGGCGCGCCAGATGCCGCCTTCATATTCAAGGATGTTGCCGGGACGAATCTCGACCGCGTTGATCTTCATGACCGATTCCTGCTGGAAAGAGCTAGGGGCCGTCCGCGAAGCGTAACTCTGCGGAAACCCGAAGCGGCGGGCTTTAGCGGGCGCGCTCGCGTCCGGCAAGCAGCGGGTACGGGTTGACGTTCTCGCCCTGCCACCAACGTTCGCCCGGCTGCATCTTGGTCAGCCCAAAATGCAGGTGGTAATTGCCCGCCCCCGCATCGCCGGTGTCGCCAACATAGCCCAGCGTATCGCCCGCCTTCACCGCCATGCCCTCGCGAAGGCCGGCCGCATACCCGGCGAGATGCGCGTAATAATAGGTCCAGCGGCGATCGGGCGATCGGACGTAAAGCGTGACGCCACCAAGCCCACTCTGGAACAGCTTCTCGATCCGCCCCGGCGCGGCGGCGACGACGGGTGTGCCGCCTGGCGCCATAATGTCCGTCCCATGATGCCCGCGCAGACCACCGCCCCGCGCGTCATTCCAGCTATCCGCGATGGCTTTCCGCGGAACGCCGGCCACCGGAATAGCCAAAGCCCCAGGCGTCACGGTAACGGCAGCGACCTCGGCGGGAGGCGCCGCCTTGCGCCAGGGCACCCGCCGCTCGATGCCGCTACCGCCGCTCCCGAAAGAAAGCATCGACGCAAACCCGCCAACCACGACGACGATCAGCCCGAGAATGATCCAGAACGTCCGCGTCATAGCCCTATGCCTGGAAGATCGCCTTGGTCCCCGGCTTGATCATCATCGACAGTCGAGCCGCATCCCAGTTGGTCAGACGGATACAGCCATGGCTCTCCGCACGCCCGATCGTCTCGGGGTTGGGCGTGCCGTGGATACCGTAATGGTCCTTCGACAGATCCATCCAGACGACGCCGACCGGACCATTCGGCCCCGGCGGCAGCATCTCCTTCTGCTGCCCCTTCTTGGCATCCCAGAACAGCGCAGGGTTGAAGTGGAACTTCGGATTATAATCCGAACCCTTGATGGTCCACGTCCCGAGCGGCAGCGGATCATGGCTCGACCCCATCGTCGCGGAAAACTGCGCGATCAGCTTGTCGTTCACATCGAGCACGCGCAGCACGCCATCGGATTTGTCGACGACGACATGATCCGCCTGCGGCTGCTTCGCATCGACGTTCAGCATGTTGAGGGTCGCGGTCCAGTCCGGCCGGAACTTGGCATCGTAAGCGCGCGATGTCGGCAAGGCGTTCGGGAACACCACCTTCGTACCGGGCGTCAGCATCGTCGTTGGGGAGTTCAGCGCCATGATGACCGCAGGCGTGGTGTGGAACATCTCCCCGAGCTTCTCCATGACCGAGCGATAGCCGATCGTCGGGAGTTCGGCTTGCTTGGCGGGATCCTTCGGCAGCGGATTGACGAACGGCCCCGCGAGCATCTGCGGCGTCAATGCGACCGTCACCGTCGGCCGAGCGGCGCGGTACGGGTACAGCGCCTGCAACGTCCGCGCATCGGGCTTGCCCGTGATTGGCAGGCCCTTCGCCTCCTGGAACCCCTTCAAAGCAGCGACCAGCGACTGCCCGCCACGCCCGTCGAGTACGCCCGGCCCGAAGCCGAGATGATCCAGGATCACCTGTACGTGCAGGACATTGCGATCAATTGGTACGGGTTGGGCCGCTGCGGGGACGACCCCGACCGCAACTGCCGCCATGCCAATCGCCAAAGCTACCGTCGTCGTCCGCATATGCCGCATCCCTTTACCGTTACGCTTGTGCATCAAACGGACGGGAGCGATCTTGTTTCCGTTGCGAGGCACAACGCCTTCCGGCAACCGTCATCCTGAATTTCGTCAGGATGACGGAGTGTCAGGTTCAGCGCTTGGCGAGAACCTCGCCGAACGCCTTGATCGCGGCGACCTCATCACCACCCCAGACGGCGCCGGACACCGCAATGAAGTCCGCTCCGGCCGCGACGAGAGGCGCGGCGTTTTCCGGGGTGATGCCACCGATCGCGACGCAGGGCATCTCGAACAGCGTCGACCACCAGGACAGGATCACCGGCTCGGCAGTATGCGTCGCGACCTTAGTCGTCGTCGGATAGAAGGCACCGAACGCGACGTAGTCGGCCCCGGCCTCGCCCGCTTCCATCGCCAGGTGGCGGCTGCCGTGACAGCTCACGCCGATCTGCGCATTGGGCCCAAGCTGCGCCCGCGCCTCGCGCGGATCGCCATCGTCCTGCCCAAGATGCACGCCGTCCGCATCGAGCCGCTTGGCCAGCCCGATATCGTCGTTGACGATGAACGCGACATCGCGCTCGGCACAGATCGCGCGCAACGGCTCTCCGAGCGCGGCCGCGGCGTGCTGGTCGATATCCTTCACCCGGAACTGGAATGCGGCCACCGGCCCGGCGTCGAGCGCCCGCGCTAGACGCTCGGGGAAATCGCCGCCGACGTCCAGCGGCGACACCAGATACAGCTGGCACGGAGGCCGACGCATGTCGCGACGGAAATTCTCGGCGAAATTGGGATCGAGCGGGCCCAGCGGATCTTCGAATTCGGTCATGTCCGCCCCCTAGCCTCTCGTGCCGCGCTCGTCACCCCGGCGCGTGGCGAGGTGACGAGCGGGCAGAACGCGACTTATTCCTCGTTCTTGTAGATCCGGATGATCCGGTCGAGCATCGCCAGCGCTTCCTCGCGCGGGCGCTGGAAGGTGTTGCGGCCGATGATCGAGCCGTTGCCGCCACCGTCGCGGATGTCGCGCGCGTCCTGGAACACCGCGTCCTCGCCCTTCGACGCGCCGCCCGAGAACACGTTGATGCGACGCCCGGCAAAGCTCGACTGGACGACGTGCTTCACGCGGTCCGACTGCTTAGACCAGTCGGTGTTCGCATAGAGCGGCTTGGCTTCCTTCTGCTCGATATGCGCGGTCGGCAGCTTGGTCTTGATGATGTGCGCGCCGAGCAGAGCCGCCATGTGCGCGGCATAGGCGCCCACGTCCAAAGCGAGTTCGCCGTCCTTGGTCAACTCGCCGCCGCGAGGGTACGACCAGATAACCGTAGCGATGCCGACCGACTTGGCCTCTTCGCTCAGCTCGCGGATTTCCTCGACGAGGTCGAAGAACTGGTCCGCACCTGGATAGATCGTGAAGCCGATCGCCGCCGACCCGAGCCGCACCGCGTCCGACACGGTCGCGGTCACCGCCTGGTCGATCGAGGTCGCCCAGCTGTTCGAGCTGTTGCACTTCAGGATCGTCGGGATCTGCCCCGCAAACGTATCCGCCCCCGCTTCGAGCATGCCGAGCGGCGCGGCATAAGCGCTAAGCCCCGCATCGATCGCAAGCTGGTAATGGTAATGCGGGTCGTACGCCGCCGGATTGACCGAGAAGCTGCGCGCCGGACCATGCTCGAAGCCCTGGTCGACCGGCAGGATCACGAGCTTGCCGGTGCCGCCGAGCTTGCCCTGCATGAGGATGCGCGCGAGGTTCGCCTTCACCGCCGAACTGGTGGCTTCGTATTTATCGAGAATGGTTTTGATTTGCGGGGTGATCGTGGAAGTCATGCTGAAATCCTGTTTTAAAGTTCGAGCCAGCGGCGCAGCGCGTCGTCGACCCGGGTCATGGTGGTGATGGGTATCGTACCGATAATCTTGACGATCCTGTTGCGGTCGAGCGTATCAACCTTGTCGATCTGGATCTCGCTATCGCGAAATAGGCCGGTTTCCGCCGATGCCTCGAGCGACACGCGAAACAGGTTCGTCCCGCTAATGACGCTGGTCAGCGGGCACAGACAAATCGTCGCGTGATCTGCAAAAAGGTCTGATTGGACGACAAGAAAGGGGCGCGGCTTGCCAGAGAAATCGCCCTTGCCCGCCCCGACGACGATCATACCGCGGACGAATTTCATGCAGGGGGCGCCCCGATTAGTGCGTCCCAATCCTCTTCACCTGCCTGCCTATCGTGATCAGCCGCCGCGAGCGACTGACGCCGTGCCTCCGCAAGGAAAGCCTCGTCGTGGCGCTCGACATACCTGCGCACCGCTTCACGCGCGATATCGCTCTTGCTGCGCCCCTGCGTACGCGCAACCGCCGCGAGTCGTTCTTCGAGTTCGCTATCGAGCCTGACGCCAAGCATCCGAGTCTCCGTTTAACGTGTTAAACATAGCCCGGATGCACACGTATTTCAACCGTGGAGCGCGGCGACCCCGGGGAGGGTCTTGCCTTCCATCCATTCCAGGAACGCGCCACCCGCGGTCGAGACGAACGTGAACGCGTCCGCGACACCAGCGTGATTGAGGGCGGCGACCGTATCGCCGCCGCCGGCGACCGAGACGAGCGAACCGCCCTCGGTCAATGCCGCTGCGGTCTTTGCCAGAGCGACGGTCGCCTTGTCGAACGGCGGCGTCTCGAACGCGCCGAGCGGGCCGTTCCAGACCAAGGTACGGCAATTCTTGAGCACGTCGCCGAGCGACTCGACTGCGGCCGGCCCGACGTCGAGGATCATCTCGTCGGCGGCGACTTCGTGCACGTTGACGGTGCGGGTGGCGGGGTTCGGCTTGAACTCCTTCGCGACCACGACGTCGTACGGCAGGTGGACCGTGCAGTTCGCCCTGCCCGCAGCTTCCATGATCTGTTCGCAAACGCTCGCAAGCTCATGCTCGCAAAGGCTTTTACCGACATCGACGCCGCGTGCCGCGAGGAAAGTGTTCGCCATGCCGCCGCCGATGATCAGATGATCCACCTTGGTGACGAGGTGGCGCAGCACGTCGAGCTTCGACGACACCTTGGCGCCACCGACGACCGCCGCCACCGGATGCTCGGGCTCGCCAAGTGCCTTCTGGAGCGCGTCGAGTTCGGCTTCCATCGCCCGCCCGGAATAGGCCGGGAGGACGTGCGCAAGACCCTCGGTCGAGGCATGCGCGCGGTGTGCGGCGGAGAAGGCATCGTTGACGTAGAGATCGCCAAGGCTTGCAAACCGCTGGACGACAGCAGCGTCGTTCGTTTCCTCGCCGCCAAAGAAGCGCGTGTTCTCCAGAACCGCGATATCGCCGGGCTCCAACGTCGCGACAGCGTCGTCCGCCCCTTCCCAGTCGATGTAGCGGACTTCGCGGCCGAGCACTTCGCTGTACGGCTTTACGACCTGCGACAGCGAGAACTCCGGGCTCGGCACACCCTTGGGACGGCTAAAATGCGCGAGGACGAGCACGATCGCACCCTTGTCGGCGAGTTCGCCGACGGTCGCGACGGTCGCACGAAGGCGGGTGTCGTCGGTGACGCGACCCTCGGCCATCGGCACGTTAAGGTCTTCGCGGACGAGCACGCGCTTGCCCTGGATGTCGCCCATATCGTCGAGCGTCTTGAATGGCTTGGTCATGGTTCTTCGATCCTGATCTCATCACCGACGGCGATTCTGCCGCCCATCAAAACTCGGGTACACGCCCCGCCGCGCCAGTCGGGCGTCAGCGCGGCGAACAATCCTGGCGCGAGCGCCTCCATGCGTTCGCACGGATCGGTGTGGCGCGTCACCTCCAGCACGACGTCCGCGCCGATGCGGAGCCGCGTGCCGGGTATCTGTGGGAGGTCGAAACCGTCGACGAGCAGGTTCGCGCGGCGCTGGTACCAGGGGATATCGTGACCGACCTCGGCCATCGCCGCATCCCAGTCGCCGCGTTCGAGCAGCGTGACCTGCCTCCGGCCTTTGCCGCCCGGCTTCACATAGCCGCGGAAATCGCCGTGCAGCCCGGCTTCGATGGTGATCTCGACATGGTCGATCACCTCCATCGGGGCTTTTGCGCGGGGGTGACGGGCGATGCCGGCGATGGTGCCGACTGCCATCGCGCCGTCATCCCGGCTTTCGCTGGGACAACGGACTGGAGAGATGGAACGCAGCGCCCGTCTACCTTCAGATGAACTTCGCCATCGCCGTGGCGGTGTCGACCATGCGGTTCGAGAAGCCCCATTCGTTATCGTACCAGCTGACGACACGAACCAGCTTGCCGTCGATCACCGCAGTCTCCAGGCTGTCGATCGTCGACGACGCCGGCGTATGCTGGAGATCGATCGAGACGAGCGGCTCGTCCGACCAGTCGAGCACGCCGACCAGCGGACCGCTCTCGGACGCGGCCTTCAGCACCGCATTCACCTCTTCGCGCGTCGTGTCGCGCGACGGCGTGAAGGTCAGGTCGATCAGCGAAACGTCCGGCACCGGCACGCGGATCGCCGAACCGTCGAGCTTGCCCTTGAGCTCCGGCAGCACTTCCGAAACGGCGCGCGCGGCGCCGGTCGTGGTCGGGATCATCGACATCGCCGCCGCGCGTGCGCGACGCAGGTCCGGATGGATCTGGTCGAGGATCTTCTGGTCGTTGGTATAAGCGTGGATCGTCGTCATCAGGCCACGCTCGATGCCGATCGCATCGTTCAGCACCTTGGCGACGGGCGCGAGGCAGTTGGTCGTGCACGACGCGTTCGAGACGATCGTGTGCTCGGCGGTCAGCTTGTCGTGGTTGACGCCGTAGACGACGGTCAGGTCGACGTTCTTGCCCGGTGCCGAGATCAGCACCTTCTTCGCGCCGGCATCGAGATGCTTCTGGCAGCTCGCCTTGTCGGTGAAGAAGCCGGTGCATTCCAGCACGATGTCGACGCCCAGCTCGGCGTGCGGCAGGTTGGCCGGGTCACGCTCGGCGGTGACGCGGATGCGCTTGCCGTCGACGACCAACTCGTTGCCTTCGGCCGAGACCTCGCCCGGATACTTGCCGTGGACGCTGTCGCGCTTGAACAGCCAGGCGTTCGACTGGGCATCGCCGAGATCGTTGATCGCGACGAGTTCGAGTGCGCCGTTCGACTGTTCGAGTACCGCACGGGCGACGAGACGGCCGATGCGCCCGAAACCGTTGATCGCAACCTTGACCGTCATTGCTGTCTCTCCGCTACGCCCGCGAGTCCGTTCCGGGCGCGCAGCCTTTGCGGGGCGGTGGGGCGCCCTGTCAACACCGTGGATCGCGGATCGGGGCGGCGAAACCGACTTGTCGCACACCCCGCGCATGCTATCTCGACCGCATGCCAGATACTCCAGACACGATAACCGATACGACGTCCGATACGAGAGACGATACGATAGCGGGCGCGACGGCGGATACGGCGGCGGTCGACCGGATCGACGCCGCGATCGCCCGGATCGAAGCCGCGATCACCGCCCGCGCCCGCAGCGGCGATGCGCTCGCCAAACGCCACGCCGCGCTAAAAGCACGGATGGCCGAAGCCGTCGCGGCACTGGACGACGTCATCACCCGCGGGAGCCCCAACTGATGGCACAGGTCATGCTCGATATCGGCGGTCGGCCGCACGCCGTCGCCTGCCGCGACGGCGAGGAGTCGCGCGTCCGCCTGCTGGGCGCGATGCTCGCCGAACGCTGGCCGATCGCAGACCGTGCGGCGGGCGGCCTTAGCGCCGAACGCGCGATGCTGTTCGTCGCGCTGATGCTCGCCGACGACCTCGACGAAGCCGCGCATCGCCCACCCGAAGGCTCGGCGGTCAGCGAGATCGCCCTGACCCGGATCGCCGATCGTCTCGAAGGTCTAGCAGAAGCCCTTGAGCTAAGCCCGCCGAGCGCCTAGATTGGGCTTGGCGGGTTCTGCCCGGTACGAGCCTTTATTATCCCTGAGGCTATTCATCATCCATAGGGGGCTGTCCCTGTTAGGATCCTGGTCCGAAGCATATGGTCCCCACCTGACGTACCGTGCGTCAGTGGATAACCCGGCACACGGCCATGGTGGGCCCGCCACACCACCATATTTCGAGGTCGCCTGCGCATGACCGACAAGAGTGCGCTGAGAGCCTCGCTCCGCGCCGCGCGGGAAGCGCGCCCTCCAATCGACATCCTGGTGCCGTCGGCATTTTTGACACGACTGAAGCCCGGACTGACCGTCGCTTCCTACGTCCCGTTCGGCGGCGAGGCCGATCCATCACCGTTCGCGCGCGCCGCGGTCGACGCCGGGTGCGTGATCGCCCTGCCCCATGTCGTCCGCCGGTCGCTGCCGATGCGCTTCCTGTCATGGGCGACCGAGGCGGCGCTGATCGCCGGACCGTTCGGGCTGCACCAGCCTGCCTCGGACGCGGCCGAACTCGAACCCGACATCATCCTGACGCCGCTCGTTGGCTTCGATCGCAGCGGCAACCGGATCGGCCAGGGCGCCGGCTATTACGATCGCGCCTTCCTGGCGCACCCTAACGCCTGGCGCGTCGGCATTGCACTGTCGGTGCAGCAGGTCGATAGCCTCACGCCAGACCCGTGGGACGTCCCGCTCCACGCCATCGCTACCGAATTAGAATGGATCACGCCATGACGCCAACCTGGCGCAAGCCCGTCGGGATGCTCGGCATCCTCCTTCTGATCCTGGTGTGGTGCGTGGCGATCGTGAGCCTGTCGAACATCGTCGGCAGCTGGCACTGGCTCGCGCAACTGGTGTTCTACCTGTTCACCGGCCTGATCTGGATCGCTCCTTTGAAGCCGGTACTGCGGTGGATGGAGATCGGGCGGTAACCCAGCCCCGCTCGTCGGCTCCCTAAGCCGATGCGCTCCGCTGCCTCCACTACCGCCTCCCCGAGCCGATGCGCCGCTGCCCCCACTACCGCCTCCCCCGAGCCGCCGCGCTCCGTCCGCCCCCTACCGTTCGTCCTGAGTAGCCATCGAGTAGCCGCGCAGCGGCGTATCGAGAGGGCGTATCGAAGGACAGGTTGGCGCGGGGAACCTATGCTTCGATACGAGCCCTCGATACGCTTCTTCGAAGCCACTCGGTCTCTACTCGGCACGAACGGAAGGGGGGATGATCCTTACCTAGGAGGCAGGATGGAATGCTCGCAGCATCCAAAACTATGACAGGGTCTCGGCCACCCATAGGGTGGCGCGAGTGACGGGACTCGAACCCGCGACCTCCGGCGTGACAGGCCGGCGCTCTAACCAACTGAGCTACACCCGCATTCCCAATGACGAACCCTAGCGACCCTGGGGCCACGCGGGAAGGCTCGTCAAAACCTCAACACTATCTCGAACCACCTAAACGATGGCGCGAGTGACGGGACTCGAACCCGCGACCTCCGGCGTGACAGGCCGGCGCTCTAACCAACTGAGCTACACCCGCTGAAACAGCGTGGAGGCGGCAACTAGGCGAGGGTTCGGATACCGTCAACCCAAATTATCCGCCAGTTTCACGTTGTGCCTCGGGCGGATCGCCGCGACGACGATTCCGCCCGGTCTTGGGCTGCACCAGCGTCCCGTGCTCGAACAGGAACCCGGCGATATCAGGCTTGCCAGCGGCCCCCAGCACGGTCTGGATGATGATCAGCAGCGGCACCGCCAGCAATGCCCCCGACGTGCCCCACACCCATCCCCAGAAGCTCAGAGAGATCAGGATCAACAACGGGCTGATCGTCAGCCGGTGCCCAACCACGAACGGCGTGATCGCGTTCGCCTCGACCAGGTGCAGCCCGTACATCAGCGCCGGCGGCAGCATCGCCATCCAGATGTCGGAGAACGTCATCAGCCCGCCCAGCGCGAGCAGGAACGCACCGATCACCGGCCCGAAATACGGGATGTAATTGAGCAGCGCGACGATCCCGCCCCACATCGCCGGATACGGCATGCCGATAAACCACAGCGCTACCCCGGTAACGATCCCGAGCACGATGTTGATCAGCGTGATCGTGCCAAGATACGCCGAGACGTCGTCGACGATGTCCTGGATCACCCGCGCGGTCGCCATCGCCCCGTCGAAGCTGGTCCGCCCGGTGATCGTCTGCCGCCGCATCCGCGTCCATCCGGACAGGAAGAAGAACACGATCAGCACGCCGAACAGGAACTGCACGATCACCGCCGGCGCCGACGTCGCGGCCAGTTCGAGAATCGAGCCCGGCGCGGCGACGCCTGCGGTCGCCGGCTGCTTGATCGGCGTCGATGCGACCTGCCGCAGCGTCTTGTTCACGTATTTCTCGAGGCTCGAATAGAGATCGAGCAGCGGCGCGAGATTGCTCTGGATTCGATCCAGTCGCGTCGGCAGCAGGCGGAAGAAGTCGGTCGCCGGCACGAGGATCGCAGCGATCGCGATGTTCGCGGCGATCAGGAAGACGAGGATGCAGAGGATCGCGGCGAGGGGCGACGGCACATGACGCCGCTCGAGCCACTCCAACACCGGCACGAGCGCGACCGAGATCACGAGCGCGATGGTGAGCGGCAGGAAGAACTCCGCTCCCGATTTCAACGCAAACGGGATGGCAAGGATCAGGCCGACGCCTGCGGTGAGCGTCAACGCCGCCAGCAACCGGTCGCGACGCTGCGCGATCCGCATCGCATCCTCGACCCCGACCGCGATCGGCAGCCCGAACGCACTTTCGGCCGGCGGACCTTCCGCAACGGCGCCGCCTCCACCCTGCGGCTGGTCCGGTTCCTGGCGAAGTCCCTCGCCTGTCATGGCGTCCGTCATGGCAATTCCTTTGCCACCCCCATCCCGTAATCGCGCCGTGCTGACAAGCATGCCGAAGGGCGCGTCGGTGCTACTGCAAAAGAAATCTTTAGTTCGGACCATCGCACCGGGCCCGCCGCACCGAGGCCGACCGATAAGCAGGCAACTAGAACGGAATAGCGTCAAAGAGCATCGTCACCACGGATCCGTTCCGTGCCTAACCCGCACCGGTCCGCAATCCAGGGGCAGCCCCCCCACCCTTGTTCTCCCGCGAAGGCGGGAGCCCAGTTTGGATCCCCGCCTTCGCGGGGAAACATGCCTTGTTCGAACGTTATGAGCGACGACTGTTTCCGAGGCCTCCCGCCCTACGCCGTCACGCCCACCCGGTCCTCGAACAACACCTGAAGATCCTTCTTCAAGATCTTCCCGTTCGCATTCCGCGGCAAAGTCTCATGCACGAAGCGCACCGCCACAGGCGTCTTGAACGCCGCCAGATGCTGCCGCACCCAGCCCTGCAACTCCGCCTCGGTCGTCACCGCACCCGGTGCCAGATGAACCACCGCCGCCGGTTCCTCGCCGAGGATCCGGTGCGGGATGCCGATCAGCGCCGCGTCGGTCACCGCGGGATGCGCGTACAGGACGTTCTCGACCTCGCTCGAATAGATGTTCTCGCCGCCGCGGATGATCATGTCCTTGGCGCGGTCGACGATGTAGCAGAACCCCTCCTCGTCGAGCCGTGCGAGGTCGCCTGTCCGCACCCAGCCGTCGACGAAGGTCGATGAGGTCGCGTCGGGCTTGTTCCAATACCCCTTCACGATCATCGGCCCGCGCGCCCAGAGTTCCCCGACCTCGCCCAAAGGCATTTCGGTCACGCCGTCGTCCGCCATGATCTTCAGGTCGGCGGCAGCGACCGGAGGCCCCGCGCTGGTCGGGCGATTGAGGTAATCCTCGCCGCCGTGATGCGTGACGGTCGCCATCGTTTCGGTCATGCCCCAGCCATTGCCGGGCATCGCCCCGAACTCGGCGTAAATACGCTTCACCAGTTCAGGCGCAGCCGGAGCACCGCCATAAGCGATCGATTCGAGCGACGAGAGGTCGTATTTCGTGCGATCGGGATGCTCTAGCAGCTGCCACGCGATCGTCGGCACGCCGCCGGTGACGCTCACCTTTTCGCGCTCGATAATCTCCATCGCGCGAATGGTGTCCCATTTCCGCATGAAAATCATCGTGCTGCCGGTCGCGATCACCCCCATCATGCCCGCCGAACACGCCGTGACGTGAAACAGCGGGATCACGGTCAGCGTCACCCGCGGCGTCGGCTCGGGCGGTGCCTCACCGCGTCGCAGGAACGAGCGCGCCGACGAATAGCCGCCCGACAGGATGTTCGACATCATGTTGCGATGCGTGCCGAGCGCCCCCTTCGGCGCGCCGGTGGTGCCGCTGGTGTAGAAGATCGTCGCATCGTCGTCGGGTGCGATCGTCGCCTCGGGCAGGCCAACATCGGGTAGCGCAGCCCAGTCGTGCGGCGTGCCGATCACATCCTCCAGCCGCGTCACGATTCCCGTCAGCGGTTCCGCGGCGCGCGCCACGAATACGTGCTCCAGCGCCGGCAACGTCGCATACGACGCCTCCAGCCGGTGGTGTCGCTCGTCATCGGTGATCAGCACCCGTGCACCCGAATCGGCGAGCCCGTATTCCATCTCCGCGCCGGTCCACCACGCGTTGAGCGGCACCATGATCGCGCCGATGCTCGCGCCGGCAAAGAACGCGACCGGCCATTCGGGGAGGTTCCGCATCGCCAACGCGACGCGGTCGCCGGGACAGATTCCCATCTCGCGCAACCGGTGCGCCAGCACCGCGATCGCCCGAAAGTTCGCCTCGTAGGTGACGCGCTCGTCCTCATACGCCGTGAACACCCGCTCGCCATGCGCGCGCGCCGCCTCGGCCAGCCACCGCAGCGACGGCGGCGCGTTCTTCCAGATCCGCGTCTCGATGCCGTCGATCGTCAGCGTCTCCATCTCGAACTTCGCGCCGGGCGCGGTCAGCATTCGCTCGGCATCGGCGAGCGACATCGCCGGCCAGGAGGGATCGAGTGCGATGATCGGTTCGCTTGCCAAGACCGGTTGACTCCAGAGTTGAATTTCGGGTTTGGCTTATCGCCTGTTCGAAGACAGGTTATAGTTGATTCCTGCCGCACTCAAGGCAATAGAGGCACCAAGTTCGAACTAGGGGTATGGAGCAGGTCATGACAGGGTCGGTCGAATCGTGAAAATCGCCAAGCCCGCCGCGCATGGCTTCGACGCGAGCCGGTTGGCAGCGATCGATACGCTGCTCCAGACGCGCTACATCGATTCGGGCAAGCTGCCGAACGCACAACTGTTGATCACGCGCGACGGCGAGATCGTCCATTTCTCGCATGCGGGTGCGGCACGGGAGGGCGGCAAGAGCGTCGACGAAGGATCGCTGTTCCGGATCGCGTCGATGACCAAGCCAATCACCTCGGTCGCGTTCATGATGCTCGTCGAACAGGGCCTCGTCGCGGTCGATACGCCGGTCCATCACGTGCTGCCCGAGTTCAAGGATATCGCGGTTTACAATGGCGGCGGCGGCGGCGTCCCGTTCGTGACCAAGCCGACCGCCGAGCCGATGCGGATAGTCGATCTGCTGCGGCACACGTCAGGGCTGACCTACAGCTTCCAGAACCGATCGAACGTCGATGCCGCCTACCGCGAGGGCAAGATCGAGAGCTGGCACGGTGGCCATGACATTGACGGCTTCATCGGCGCGCTGGCCAAGATCCCGCTCGAATTCTCGCCCGGCACGGCGTGGAATTACTCGGTCGCGACCGATGTGCTCGGCGCGGTCGTGCAGCGCGTATCGGGCCTGCCGCTCGACCAGTTCTTCCGCGACCGCATCTTCGCACCGCTGAAGATGGACGACACCTTCTTCCAGGTTCCCGCCGACAAGCTCGACCGCCTGACCGATTGCTACACGCTCGCGCCCGGCAAAGGCCGCGTGATGTATGACCGCGGCGCGGAGAGCGCCTGGAGCCGCACTCCGAAGCTCGTGTCCGGCGGCGGCGGGCTCGTCTCGACCGCGCTCGATTACCACCGGTTCAACACCATGCTGCTGAACGGTGGCGAACTCGACGGCGCGCGCATCCTCGGGCGCAAGACGCTGGACCTGATGACGCAGAATCATCTGCCTGGAAAATCGGATCTCGCGACGATGTCAAAGTCGCTGTTCAGCGAGGCGTCGAACGCCGGCACCGGCTTCGGGCTCGGCTTCGCGATCACCGACGACGTCGCGAAGACGATGGTGCCGGGGTCGAAAGGCGAGTTCTACTGGGGCGGGATGTTCTCGACCGCGTTCTTTGTCGATCCCGTCGAACGCCTGTCGATGGTGTTCATGACGCAGCTTTCGCCGAGCAGTTTCTATCCCATCCGCCGCGAACTGAAGACGATGATCTACGCGGCGATGACCTGATCCACGCATACAAACTTACCCCGTCACCCCAGCGAAAGCTGGGGTCTCCCGATTACGAGGAGATACCAGCTTCCGCTGGCATGACGTTCAAATCACAGGAGACTCTATGACTTCGCCGATCCACACCGAACGCCATGACGACGTGCTCGTCATCATCTCGAACAACCCGCCCGTCAACGCGCTCGGCGCCGCGGTCCGCCAGGGCCTCGAAGCCGCGATCAAGGAAGGCGTCAAGGACGACAGCATCACCGCGATGGTGATCCGCTGCGACGGCCGCACGTTCTTCGCAGGCGCCGACATCACCGAGTTCGGCAAGGAAATGGTCGAGCCCGGCCTGCCGACCGTCGTCGACATGATCGAGGCGTCGTCGAAGCCCGTCGTCGCGGCGATTCACGGCACCGCACTCGGCGGCGGCTGCGAAGTCACGCTCGGCTGCCATTACCGCGTCGCGGTCCCCTCGGCGAAGATCGGCACGCCCGAAGTTAAGCTCGGCCTGCTCCCTGGCGCGGGCGGCACGCAGCGCATCCCGCGGATCGCCGGCGTGAAGCTCGCGCTGGAGATGACCGCGAAGGGCGATCCGATCTCGGCCAAGAAGGCGCTTGATGCCGGCCTGATCGACAAGATCGTCGGTGAGGATTCGCTCGAGGCTGATGCCGTCGCATTCGCACGCGAGATCGCAACCAAGCGTCCCCTGCCCCGCGCGTCCGAGAAGACCGCGCAGGCCGATCCCGATGCGGTGGCTGCCTTCAAGAAGGAGAATGCGCGCCGTTTCCGCAACTTCGACGCACCGGCCGCCAACATCGCCTGCGTCGAGAAGGCCGCGGACGGCTCGAGCTTCGAGGAGGGCATCGCGTTCGAACGCCAGGAATTCATGAAGCTGATGACCGGCGTGCAGTCCGCCGCGCAACGCCACATCTTCTTCGCCGAACGCCAGGCCGCCAAGATCGACGACGTCCCCGCCGACACCAAGCTGCGCGAGATCAAGCGCGTCGGCGTGATCGGCGCGGGCACGATGGGCGGCGGCATCTCGATGAACTTCCTGTCCGCTGGCATCCCGGTCACGATCGTCGAGATGCAACAGGAAGCGCTCGACCGCGGCACCGGCGTCGTGCGGAAGAATTACGAGGCGACTGCCGCCAAGGGCCGGATCAAGCCCGAGCAGGTCGATCAGGCAATGGGCGCGCTGAAGCCGACGCTCGACTTCGCCGATCTCGCCGAATGCGACCTGATCATCGAGGCGGTGTACGAGACGATGGAGGTGAAGAAGGAGATTTTCACCAAGCTCGACGCGATCGCCAAGCCCGGCGCGATCCTCGCGTCGAACACCTCGTATCTCGACATCGATGCGATCGCGGCCTGCACCAAGCGGCCCGAGGACGTCGTCGGGATGCACTTCTTCTCGCCCGCCAACGTGATGAAATTGCTCGAAGTCGTACGCGGCGACAAGACCGCGGACGACGTGCTGGCGACGGTCATGGTACTCGCGAAGAAGATCAAGAAGGTCGCCGTCGTCGCGGGCGTCACCTACGGGTTCATCGGCAACCGCATGCTGATGCCGCGGCAGGTCGAGGCGACCAAGCTGCTGCTCGAAGGCGCGAGCCCGGAGCAGATCGACAAGGTCCATGTCGCGTTCGGGATGCCGATGGGGCCGTTCCAGATGAGCGATCTCGCGGGCGTCGACATCGGCTGGCACCGCGATCCGAACCGGATCGAGAACATCCGCGATGCGCTGGCGGCGGAGAACCGCTGGGGCCAGAAGACCAAGGCCGGCTTCTACGACTACGATGAGAAGCGGACGCCGTCGAACTCTGTGCGGGTTACCGAAATCATCGACGATTTCCGCAAGAAGTCGGGCGTGACGCCGCGCGAGATCAGCGACGAGGAGATCGTCGTGCGGACGCTCTACACGATGGTCAACGAGGGTGCGCTGATCCTCGAAGAGGGCAAGGCACAGCGTGCGTCGGACGTCGATGTGGTCTGGATCTACGGCTATGGCTGGCCGGTGTACCGCGGCGGACCGATGTTCTGGGCGCAGTCCGAGGGGTTGCCGAAGGTCGTTGCTGGGCTCGAGAAATACGGGTTCCCGGTGGCGAAGTCGCTGAAGGATGCCGCAGCATCGGGCGGTCGACTGAAGTGATCGGTCGCGGTCGTCTCTTGCCGGTAGTCGTACGCTGATGGAGCGGTCCGCGCTCCAGACGGCGGCGGCGATCCGTGCGGGCGAGACGACCGCGCTCGCCGAATGCGACGCGGCGATCGCGCGGATCGAGGGGCGCGATGGTGCGATCAACGCCGTCGTCGTCCGCGACTTTGCGCGGGCGCGGGAGGCCGCACGGGCGCTGGATGCGGAAGGGCCGGATGATCGGCCGCTGTTCGGTGTACCGATGACGGTGAAGGAATCGTTCGACGTCGTCGGCCTGCCGACCAGTTGGGGTCTCGGGGTCCACCGCGACAATGTCGTCGACCGTGACGCCGTAGCCGTCACGCGACTGAAGGCGGCGGGCGCGGTGATCCTCGGCAAGACCAACGTGCCGGTGCGGTTGAGCGACTGGCAAGCGGACAACCCAATCCATGGCCGGACGAATCACCCGCTCGATCCGACGCTGACGCCCGGCGGATCGTCGGGCGGTGCCGCGGCGGCGCTCGCGTCGGGCATGGTACCGCTCGAACTCGGCTCCGACATCGGCGGGTCGATCCGTGTGCCGGCCGCGTTCTGCGGCGTCTGGGGGCACAAGCCGACCTATGGCGCCTTGTCCGACATGGGCCACCGCGTGCCCGGGACCGATGGGGCCAGCGCGGCTCTCGGCGTGATCGGACCGCTCGCGCGCAATCCCGAGGATTTGGCCGTCGCGCTGGATATCCTCGCCGACCTGCCGCTGTCCCGCCCGCGCGTCGACCTTGCGCGGCCGCGGATCCTGCTGCTGACGGCACATCCTTCGGCGCGCGTTGATGCGTCGATCGTGTCGGCGATCGAGCATGTCGGCAAGGCGCTCGGCCGCTCCGGCGCAACCGTATCGCATGTGCCGCCGCCGATCGACCTTGCCGCGCAACACGCCGACTATATGCGGATGCTCGGCATCGCGATGACTCGGGGCGGGCCGGCGCGTGACGGCAAGGTCGCGACGTTGTCGCACTGGTTCGACCTCATTGATACTCAAGCGCGGATGCAGCGCGCGTGGGACGCGCTGTTCGCAGAATTCGACGCGGTGATCGCGCCCGCCAGCGGTGTGAACGCTTTCGCGCACATCGGCGAGCGCAACGTCGCGCGACGCACGCTGTCGATCGACGGCGAGGACACCCCGTTCGGCGTCCAGTTCGCCTGGGCGGGCCTCGCCACCTTCCCCAATCTGCCCGCGACCAGCGTGCCCGTCGGGACCGACCCGCGCGGCCTGCCGATCGGCGTGCAGGTCATCACCAACCGTTTCCGCGACCACGACGCAATCGCCGTCGCCGCGCTGTGCAACCGACTAAGCAGGAGCTGATCCGATGTCCGACCTCGACACTTTCCGGTCCGAAACCCGCGCGTGGCTCGCGGAAAACTGCCCACCCGAGATGCGCAAGCCCGTGCGCTCGGAGGACGACGTCTGTTGGGGCGGGCGCCAGTTCAAGCCTTCGAGCCCTGCGCAGAAGGATTGGCTCGACAAGATGGCGGCCAAGGGCTGGACCGTGCCCGACTGGCCCAAGGCGTACGGCGGCGGCGGCCTGTCGCCCGCGGAGACCAAGATCCTGCGCGAAGAGATGACGACAATAAAGGCGCGCAACCCGCTCAATTCGTTCGGGATCTCGATGCTCGGGCCGGCACTCTTGAAGTACGGCACCGAGGAGCAGAAGCTCGACCACCTGACCAAGATCGCCCGCGGCGAGATCCGCTGGTGCCAGGGGTATTCCGAGCCGAACGCCGGCTCCGATCTTGCCGGACTCGCCACCTCCGCGGAGGACAAGGGCGACCATTATCTCGTCAATGGGCAGAAGGTGTGGACGTCCTATGCCGACAAGGCGGACTGGATCTTCTGCCTCGTCCGCACCGACAAGACGTCGAAGCAGGGCGGGATCAGCTTCGTGCTGTTCGACATGGCCTCGCCCGGCGTGTCGACCAAGCCGATCCTGCTGATCAGCGGCAATTCGCCGTTCTGCGAGACGTTCTTCGACAATGTGAAGGTGCCGAAGGTCAACCGCGTCTACGAGGAGAATAAGGGCTGGGACGTCGCGAAATACCTGCTCGGGCATGAGCGCGAGATGATCTCGGGGATGGGGCTGGCGTCGAGCGGCGGCAATCCGTTGATCGATGGCGCGATCGCGACCGTTGGGCTTGGGCATGACGGGCGGCTCGCCGATCCGTTGCTGCGCGCGTCGATCGCGTTGTTCGAGGTGCGCGCGAAGGCGTTCGGGGCGATGTCCGAACGCTTCATCGACGAACTGAAGGCGGGCAAGGCGCACCCGGCCCAGCCGAGCATGATGAAATACTACGGGACCGAGCTGAACAAGGGTCGGTACGAGCTGATGATGGCGGCGGGCGGGTCGGATGCGCTCGAATGGGACAGCGAGCGGTCGCGCGGCGGGGCGATCCCGCGGTCGTGGCTGCGGACCAAGGCAAACTCGATCGAGGGCGGGACGAGCGAGATCCAGCTCAACATCATCGCCAAGCGGATTTTGGAACTGCCGGCCTAATGCACCCCTGACCACGCACGTCACCCCAGCGAAAGCTGGGGTCTCCCCGAAACGAACCGCCCCCCTGCCGCACGATACCCCAGCTTCCGCTGGGGTGACGGAAGCCTTCGGGGCGACGGAGTACCCGAAATGCCACTGTATCTAGACGACGACCAGACCGTCCTTCAGGACACCATTCGCGATTTCGTCGCCGAGCACGCACCGGTCAGCCACATGCGCGCGCTGCGCGATGCCGACGACAAGACCGGCTTCTCGCGCGACCTGTGGAAGCAGTTCGCGGAGATGGGCTTTACCGGCATCCTGATCGGTGAAGACCAGGGCGGGCTCGGGCTCGGCCATGTCGAGGCTGGCGTGGTGCTGGAGGAAATCGGCCGCAACCTGTCCCCCTCCCCGTTCCTCTCCACCGCGGTCGCGGCGGTCGAGGCCTTGAAGGGCACGGCGCAGGCCGAGCGCTGGTTCCCCGGCATCATCACCGGCGAGACCGTCGCGGCGCTGGCGATCGACGAGGGCGCCAAGCACCGCGACACGGTCGCGATGAAGGCCGAACGCTCGGGCAACGGGTTCAAGCTGACCGGCGCCAAGCGGTTCGTCACGCATGGCCACACCGCCGATCTGATCATCGTCGCCGCGCGGACCGGAGGCTCGGACAACGACACGGACGGTATAACGCTCTTCGCCGTACCGAAGGATGCCGCAGGACTGTCCACAAACGCCGAACGTCTCGCGGATTCGAGTTTGGCCGCGCGGCTCGAGTTCGAGGGCGTGGAGGTCGATGCGGACGCGGTGATCGGCGAGGTCGACGCTGGGCGCACGCCGCTCGATCGCCTTTTACGCGCAGGTCGCACCGGTGCGTCCGCGGAATTGCTCGGCGTCGGCGGCGGGGCGATGGACATGACGATCGGCTATATGAAGGAGCGCAAGCAGTTCGGGACGCTGATCGGCAGCTTCCAGGCGCTCCAACACCGTGCCGCGCACCTGTATTCGGAGATGGAGGTGGCGCGCGCTGCGGTGTTGAAGGCGCAGCAGTTGCTCGACCAGAGCAGCGACCGCGCGGACGAAGCGGTGTCGGTGGCCAAGGCGATGACGACGCTGGCGACGACGCTCAGCGTGCAGGAGGGCATCCAGATGCACGGCGGCATCGGCATGACCGACGAATACGACATCGGCTTCTACATGAAGCGCGCGCGGGTGCTGGCGGAGATGTTCGGCGATGCAAACTTCCATGCGGATCGTCTGGCGATAGCGGCGGGCTATTGACCCTAGAGTGTACCCCCGCGAAGGCGGGGGCCCAGACTGGGCACCCGCCTTCGCGGGTGAACAAGGAGGTCAGATGCCTGCCGAAACTGCCGAAGTAACGCCCGAAGCACTCGCCCAGGGTCTCGTCGACCTGCTCGAAATCGAGGAGGTCGACACCGACCTCTATGTCGGCAAGCGCCAGCCCGGCGGCGTGGGTCGCGTGTTTGGTGGACAGGTCATCGCGCAGGCGCTCCAGGCCGCGCAACGCTCGACCGAGGCACCCAAGGCCGCGCATTCGCTGCACGCCTATTTCATGCGGCCCGGCAACGAGGACTATCCGATCGTCTACCGCGTGGTCCGCGATTTCGAGGGCCGCAGCTTCGCCACCCGGCGCGTGATCGCGATGCAGAAAGGGCAGCCGATCCTCAACATGGCGGCGTCGTTCCAGACGCCCGAGGACGGGCTGCATCATCAGGACACGATGCCCGACGTCGCGCCGCCGGAAGACCTGCGTTCCGATCGCGAGCTGCGGCTGGAGAGCATCGACGGGATCCCCGAGAAATTCCGCGCGCACATGCTGCGGCAGCGTCCGATCGAAATCCGCCCGGTCAATCCGCGCAGCTGGATCGAGCCCGTTGCGCAACCCGCGATGCACGCCAACTGGTTCCGCCTGGTCGCGCCGATCGGCGACGACCCGGCGATGCACCGCGCGATCCTGGCCTATGCATCGGACATGGCGCTGCTCGGCACGGCGCTGCTGCCGCACGGCGTAAACTGGATCACGCCGGGGTTGCAGACCGCGAGCCTCGATCACTCGCTATGGCTGCACGAGGATTTTCGCGCCGACGACTGGCTGCTCTACGCCTGCGACGCGCCCTGGTCGGGCCACGCGCGCGGGTTCAACCGTGGCCGGATCTTCTCGCGCGACGGCCGGCTGGTCGCCAGCGTCGCGCAGGAAGGACTGATCCGGATGCGGTCGTAAGCGTTACTTCCGCGTCCAGACCTTCTCGCCGCCGATCCAGGTCTCCTGCACGACGGTGGCGCGCAGGTCGGTCGGCGAGGCGGTCGTCGGATCGCGGTCGACGATGATGAAATCCGCGCGCTGGCCCGGCGCGAGCGCACCGAACCTGGTCTCGGCGAACCCGGCATAGGCGGCAGCACCCGTCATCGCCCACCACGCCTGTTCGCGTGTCACCAGTTCCTGCGGCTGCCACCCACCCTGCGGTTGCCCGTCGGCATCCGCCCTCGTGAACGCCGCCGCCCAGGTCGCGAACGGATCCGGCTTCTCGACCGGGAAGTCGGTGCCGAAGGCGAGCTTCGCGCCGTTCGTCAGCATCGATTTCCACGCATAGGCGCCTGCCAGCCGATCCTGCCCGAGCCGAGCCTCCGCCATCGTCCGGTCGCTGGTCGCGTGCGTCGGCTGCATCGACGCGATCGTACCGAACTTGCCAAAGCGCGGCAGGTCGGTCGGATCGACGACCTGCGCATGCTCGATCCGCCAGCGGCGGTCGCCGGTATAGGTCTCGCTCTCGACCTGGATCGCGTCGAGCACTTCGCGGTTGGCCCTGTCGCCGATCGCGTGGACCGCGACCTGATACCCGTCCATCGCCGCGCGGCTCATCTGGTTCTGGAGCTGGTCGTCGGTCAGGAAGCCCAGACCCGACTGGCCGGGCGCGTCGGCATAGGGCTTCAACAGCCAGGCGCCGCGCGAGCCGAGCGCGCCGTCGGCGTACAGCTTCACGCCGCCCATCCGCAGGCGATCGTTATACAACCACGGTGTCGGCCCCTTGCCGCCGATCCGCCCCGCAGTCTCGACGCCCATCGCATAGCTCATGATGCGGACGCGAAGCCCACCGATGTCGGCCATGCGACGATAGGTCAGCCAGTCGTCGAGTGTCGTACCCATATCGGCGACCGCAGTGACGCCGTAGCGCAACAGAATGCTCTGCGCGGTAAGGAAGGCCGCATCGCGCTCCTTGGGAAGCGGCTGCGGCACGACCTTCTCGATCAGCGCCTGCGCACCATCGACGAACACGCCCGCAGGTGCACCGCCGGTCTTCTCGATGCGTCCGCCCGCGGGCGAAACGGTAGCGCCGGTGACGCCAGCCTCGCGCATTGCTTCGCGGTTCGCCCAGCCGGCATGGCCGTCCGCGCGCGACAGCCAGATCGGGTGGCCGCCCGAGACCGAGTCGAGGTCCGCGGCAGTCGGGAAGCGGCCGAGGCCCCAAGCCTCCTGGTTCCAGCCGCGGCCGAGCACCCATTTCCGATCGGGATTGCCCGCGATGTACGCCGCGATCCGCGACTTGGCCTCGTCCAGCGACTTGGTCATCGACAGGTCGAGCGACAGCGCGCCGAAGCCCATTTCGATCACATGCCCGTGCGCGTCGACGAACCCCGGCAACACGGTCTTGCCGCCCATGTCGATCCGCCAGTCGTAGAGCGGCTTGCCGGCGTTCTTCTTCAATTCCTTGCGGCTGAGCTTGGGCGCTTCCTCGCCGGGGGGGACGAGCCGCGTGACCTTGCCATCCTTGTCGATCAGGATCGCCTTGAAGTGGATCACGCGACCGCCATCGGCGACGGTGATGCCGTTGACGTTGTCGACGATCCCATCGGCGAGCGCGGGGGTTGGGAGGATTGCGAGGGTTGCCAGCAATGCCGCCGCCGACACCTGCCCAGCCATCCCCCGCCCTGCTGACAAGCGTCCTGACAACACCCGTCGTCCCAGCGAAAGCTGGGATATTAGCCTTGTGCCACTACGCTCGCCCCCGCGGAGCGATACCCCAGCTTTCACTGGGGCGACGGGGTTCGTAGCCGAGGCGACGGGGTTTGTAGCCGCAGTGACGGCGGTGGTGTGCGGGGCAAATCTACGCGTCATCACTTCGGCAATCTCCGTACCAGCGCGCTCGTATCCTGCCGAGCGCCGCCCATCTTCTGCACGTCCGCATAAAACTGGTCGACCAGCGCCGCGACCGGCAGCACCGCGCCGTTGCGCCGCGCTTCGTCCAGCGCCAGCCCCAGATCCTTGCGCATCCAGTCCACCGCAAAGCCGAAGTCGAATTCGTCCTTCGCCATCGTCGGCCAGCGATTGACCATCTGCCAGCTCTGCGCCGCGCCCCCCGAGATCGCCTCGAACACCTTGTCCAGATCGAGCCCCGAGTTTTGCGCGAACCGCAGCGATTCGGCGACGCCCTGCATCACGCCGGCGATCGCGATCTGGTTGCACATCTTGGTCGTTTGGCCCGCGCCCGCCTCGCCGACGTGGACGATGCGTGCTGCGTAAGTTTGCATGAAGGGTTCGGCCTTTGCCATCGCCTTGGCCGAGCCGCCGCACATGATCGAGAGCTTGCCGTTCTCCGCGCCCGCCTGGCCGCCAGACACCGGCGCGTCGACCACCAGAGCCCGCTCACCCGCCAGACGCCGCGCAATCGAGGCAGAAACGGTGGTGTGGTCAACGAACACCGCGTCGTCGCGCATCGCCGCGAACACGCCGTCGTCGCCTAATGTCACGGCAAAAAGATCGTCGTCATTGCCAACGCAGGCGAACACCGCATCCGCATCCTTCGCCGCCGCCGCGGGCGTGTCCGCAACCTCGCCCCCGTATTTATCGGCCCATGCCAGTGCCTTGGCCTGAGTCCGATTATACACGGTGACGTCGTGCCCTGCCGCGGCGAGGTGCCCCGCCATCGGCGCGCCCATGACGCCGGTTCCGATGAATGCCAGTTTTGCCATAGCGTCCGCGCATAAGCGGTGTTTCCCACGCGCGCCAGATGGTCTAGCGGGTCGGACATGGCTACCCAAGCTGCCGTAGCGGCACCCACCCTCCCCGTCTCGATCGACGACGTCCGCGTCGCGCATGACCGGATCCGCGCCTCGATCGTCCGCACGCCGACGCTGATCAGCAAGACGCTGAGCCAGATGACCGGCGCGACGGTGTATCTGAAGTTCGAGAACCTCCAGTTCACCGCGGCGTACAAGGAGCGCGGCGCGCTCAACACGCTGCTGCAGCTGTCGCCGGAAGCCTGCGCGAAAGGCGTCATCGCCGCGTCCGCAGGCAATCACGCGCAGGGCCTCGCCTATCACGCCAACCGGCTCGGCATCCCCGCGACGATCGTGATGCCGACCAACACGCCGACCGTGAAGGTCACGCAGACCGAGGGCCACGGCGCCAACGTCGTCCTCCACGGCGAGACGTTCGACGCGGCCTACGCGCATGCCCGCATCCTCGAGGGCGAATGTGGCTTCACCTTTGTCCACCCGTTCGACGACCCTCGCGTCATCGCTGGCCAGGGCACCGTGGCGGTCGAGATGCTCGAGGACGTCCCGCAGATCGATACGCTCGTCATCCCGATCGGCGGCGGCGGATTGATCTCGGGCATGTCGACCGTAGCGCGCGCCGCCGACCACAAGATCGAGATCGTCGGCGTGCAGGCCGAGCTGTTCCCGTCGATGTACAACCGCATCAACGGCACCGACATGCCGTGCGCAGGCGATACGCTGGCGGAGGGCATCGCGGTGAAGGAGCCGGGTGCGATCACCGCGAAGATCGTCGCCGAACTCGTTGACGAGATCCTGCTGGTCAGCGAACGCAGCCTGGAGGAATCGGTCAGCCTGCTGCTCCAGATCGAGAAGACCGTGGTCGAGGGCGCCGGCGCTGCCGGGCTCGCCGCATTGCTGTCGCATCCGGGGCGGTTCGCGGGCCGGACGGTCGGCATCGTGCTGTGCGGCGGCAACATCGACACGCGTCTGCTCGCCAACGTTCTGTTGCGCGATCTGGCACGGTCGGGGCGGCTCGCGCGGCTGCGGATTCGGTTGCAGGACAAGCCCGGCGCGCTGTTCCACGTTGCGCGGATCTTCGACCAGGAACGCGTCAACATCATCGAGATCTATCATCAGCGCGTCTTCACGACGCTGCCGGCGAAGGGCCTGATCACCGACATCGAATGCGAAACGCGGGACCGCGCGCATCTCGACCGGCTGGTGGGTGCGTTGCGCGCTGGAGGGTATGAAACCTCGACCGTCGAGCTGGCGTAGATACCACGGCAACACCCTGATTTACCGCGTTAACCCATAATCGTGGTAAACGCGCTTTTCAGCATTGCATGACGCGACCATATACTGTTGAGACGCGACTGATCGCGCTTGCCTGAAGGACATCCGGTTCGGTGACTGCGCCTTTTCGTTTCCCGCGCTTCTTCGTCACCAGCCCGTCGCCGTGCCCGTATCTGCCGGGTCGGCAGGAACGGAAAGTGTTCACCGAACTCACCGGGCCACATGCGAGCGAGTTGAACGATGCGCTCGGCCGGATCGGGTTTCGGCGCAGCCAGGGTGTCGCGTATCGACCGTCCTGTGCCGGCTGCACCGCCTGCGTCTCCGTCCGCGTCGTGACGAACGCGTTCGTGCCCAACGCGACGCAGCGCAAACTGCTCAAGCGCCACGGCGACATCGAGATCACCGCCTGCAAGGCCTGGGCGACCGACGAGCAGTTCCAGTTGCTCCGCCGCTATCTCGGCACACGGCATCCGGGTGGCGGCATGGCGGGGATGGACGAGGACGACTACGCCGACATGATCGAGCATTCGCCGGTCAATTCGGTGATCGTCGAGTACCGCGAGCCCAGTGTGAACGGCGCGCAGGGGCGGCTGATCGGCGCGTGCCTGACCGATCGCCAGGCGGACGGGCTGTCGATGGTCTACAGCTTCTTTGCGGCGGACGCGGACAGCCGGCCGGGGTTCGGCAACTTCATCATCATGGATCACATCCTCCGCGCGCGCGATGCCGGGCTACCGTACGTGTATCTGGGATACTGGGTGAAGGGCTCGCCGCGGATGGAGTACAAGACGCGGTACCGGCCACTCGAGGTGCTGGGGCCGGCAGGGTGGCGGCGGCTGGAGGATGCGGATCTGGTGGCGCAGGCGGCGCCTGTCGCGGCGATGGCCTGACCAAAATCTCGTTCTCCCGCGAAGGCGGAAGCCCAGTCTGGATCCCCGCCTCCGCGGGGAAACAGTCCTAGTCCTCGCGCTGCACCACGACGTCGACGTCGAGTTCCTCGCCACCCTCGCCCAGCCGCGAGCCCGCAACAGGCGCCGCGCCGGCCGCATCGAGCGCCATTGCGACACGGACATAATGCTCCTCCGGCGACATGCCCGTGCACGGATCGAACCCGATCCAGCCGAGCCCGTTTACATAAGCCTCTGCCCAGCCATGCGGCGTCGGGAAGTGGACCACCTCATGGTCGTTGTGATGATAGCCCGACACATACCGCGCAGGTGCCCCGAGCGAGCGCGCCGCGACCGCGAAGATCTGCGCCATGTCGCGCGGGGTGGCCGTCTCCCGGCGGAACGCAGCCGCCGCGCTCAGCCCCGGTTCGGGACGGCCGGCATCGAAGACGAACTGCTTGTGCAGCGCGCGGTTGAGCCGGTGCAAAGCCCCAACCCGGTCACGCGCGCCGACCACCGCATCGGCCGCGAACTCGGCGATCGCGGAATCATGCGCGGTCGCTTCGGTCGAGCGCAGATACAGGGCCGGCGGCAAGGTCTCGTGCACGCCGTGCAGCACCCCGTCCGAGTGACTAGTCAGCACTTCCCCCTTCACGGTGATCTCAATCCCGTCGACCGGCCCCTCGGCGTACAGCATCGTCACCGCATTACCGAAGCCGTCGCGACCCGGCCGCAATCGTGCGTCGCAGTCGACGTCGATCCGCCACGACGCCACGGTCTGGTCGTGCGTGTTTTCAGGCGTCAGCCGCAGCATCTGGACGAGCCGGCCCTGCGGCTGGGTAAAGCGGTAGATCGTGTGATGATCGATCGACAGCCGCATCAAAGGAACTTGAACTGGCGGCCGATCGCGCCGTGGAGCAGCGCATTCTCGGCGATGAAGGCTTGCAGATACTGGTGCAGACCCGAGGCGATCACTTCCCCCGACCGCGTCTTGGCCATGCGTGATGCGCGCATCCGTGCCATCCTGTCCGCCTCCCCGTGATTGCCCGTGCGTTTCGCCAGCAGGTTGAGCACGTCGACCGTCTCCTCGACCGACGCCGCCAGGCTGCGCGGGAGTTCGGCGCGGGCGAGGAGCAGGTCGATCACGTCGGCAGGACGCAGCCCGTCATTGTAGAGCCAGCGATAGGCGGTCACCGCCGACACGGTCTGGAGGATCGTCGTCCACTGGTCGCGATCGATCGCACCGCCGAGGCGTTCGCCCTCGGGCAGCAGGATATGGTATTTGACGTCGAGCAGTCGCGCGGTGTTGTCCGCGCGCTCGACCGCCTGGCCGAGCCGGATGAACCACGTCGTCTGGTTCCGCAGCATCCGGTGCACCGCGCCCTCGAAGCCACGCGTCTCGGTCTTCACAGCCTCGACCAGGTTCATCTGGTCGGTCGTGCTGCGCGGGATCGTCCGGTTCTCAAACAGGAGCCACGCACGGTTGATCGCAGTCCACGCCTCGCGGGTCAGCGCGGTCCGCACCGCCTTCGCGTTGTTGCGCGCCATGTCGACGCAGCGGACGATCGAGCCGGGGTGGCTCGAATCGAGCGTCAGGAAGCGCACGACTTCGGTCTGGCTGAGGTTGCCCCCAAGCGTCGCGAACGGCTCTTCGGTTTCGGTGACGGCGAGCGCGGACGCCCAAGCCGCCTCGCCCGCAGGCTGCGACGAAAGCACGTCGAGACGGACGGTGGCCTCGACCAGTCGGGCGATGAAGTCGGCACGCTCGAAATAGCGGCCAAGCCAGTAGAGCGACGATGCGGTACGCGAGAGCATCAGGCGTCCCCGCCCAGCGTCTGCGTCATGCCACCCATCGTCTGCGTCATCGCACCACGCGTGATCCGCTGCGACTGTTCCGCCATCAGCACGAAGCTGTCCTTCGTCCCGCCACCCTGGCTGGAATTCACCACCAGCGATCCTTCTTTCAGCGCGACGCGTGTGAGGCCGCCGGGAACGACCTGCACGCCCTTCGACCCGCTCAACACGAACGGACGAAAATCCACATGGCGCGGGGAAAGGCCACCATCAGCCATCGTCGGCACGGTCGACAGCGCCAGCGTCGGCTGCGCGATGTAGCGGTGCGGTTCGGCAATCAGCGCGGCGCGGAAGTCCTCGATCTCCTGTTTCGACGCGGTCGGGCCGACCAGCATGCCGTAGCCGCCCGAGCCATCGACCAGCTTCACGACGACGTCTTCGAGGTTGTCCAGCACGTACTGCAGCGCCTGCGGCTCGCGACAGCGCCATGTCTCGACGTTGCGCAACTTGCACTCGCCGCCGGAATAGAATTTCACGATATCGGGCATGTAACTGTAGATCGCCTTATCGTCGGCGATGCCGTTGCCCGGCGCGTTCATGATCGCGACGTTGCCGGCCGCATAGGCTGCGATCAGCCCCGGTACGCCGAGCGCGGAGTCCGGGCGGAACACGAGCGGATCGAGATAATCGTCGTCGATCCGGCGATAGATCACGTCGACCTTAACCCGCCCCGCAATCGTCCGCATCCAGACGATATCGTCGTCGACCACCAGATCGGCCGCCTCGACGAGTTCGATCCCCATCGAGTCCGCGAGGAAGCTGTGCTCGTAATAGGCGGAGTTGTAATGGCCCGGCGTCAGCAGCACGCAGGTCGGGTTAGAGCCCGTACCGTGCGGCGCGACCGACTTCATCGTCTCGAGCAGCAGGTCCGGATAGCTGTCGACAGCCGCGACGCGGAACTCGCGGAAGAGCTCGGGGCATAGTCGCAACATCGCCTCGCGGTTTTCCAGCATGTAGCTGACGCCCGATGGCGTGCGCGCATTATCTTCGAGCACGAAGAAATCATCGGGGCCGGTGCGGACCAGATCGATGCCGCAGATATGCGCCCAGACGCCGTGCGGCGGGCGAATGCCGGCGATCTCGGGCCGGAACTGCGCATTCCCGAGCACGAGATCCTCGGGGAGGATACCCTCCTTCAGGATGCGGCGCTCGCCATAGATGTCGCTGAGGAACGCGTTGATCGCCTCGACGCGCTGGACGAGGCCTTCCGAAAGACGCGTCCATTCGTCGTGGAGGAACACGCGGGGGACGATGTCGAACGGGATGATCCGCTCGGCCGCTTCGTTTTCACCGTACACCGCGAAGGTGATGCCAAGCTGGCGGAACGTCGTCTCGGCGGCTTCCTGCCGGCGACGAAGCTCGGCGTCGGGCGTCTCCTCGATCCAATGCCCGAGAGCCGCGAGTTCGGGACGAGCGGTCGTATCGCCCGGCGTCCCCATGATTTCGTCGAACGCCTGTTTCCCCATCGGAACGGTCAATTCCCCATCAAGCGTTACGGTTCCATGCTGCAACGCTTCGCTGCGCTGCACAAGTCATTCTGTGTGAGCGATGGCACTGCTAATCGCGTGCCATCCATCGGTTCGTCATCCCCGCGCAGGCGGGGATCCATATCCTCAAAGGTTGCGCCTCTATCGTCCGGTTCGCCAGTCTGGGTTCCCGCCTTCGCGGGAATGACGAAGCGCCGCTTGATCTGGTTTACGCGCCCAACCCTTCGAGCAAGCCCGGCGTCAGGACTTGTGGCAGGACCGTCGGTTCGGCAGCACCCGGCGCATAGTAAAGATACAATGGTACACCCGCGCGGTTATGCGCCTGAATGAAGCGGCCCATCACCGGGTCGCCGTCGGTCCAATCGCCAATCAGCGCAGCGACCTTGTGCTGGGCGAACGCATCGCGGACGCCGGTGGTGTCGATCGCCGCCTTCTCGTTGACCTTGCACGTCAGGCACCAGTCGGCGGTGAAGTACACGAACACCGGCCGCTTCTCGGCCCGCAGCGCGGCGAGCCTGGCTTCGGTAAACGCTTCGTCGCCGGCGGTCGCGGTCTTCGCCGAAGCAGGCGGCGTTTGTGCGATCAACGCCGCGCTGCCGATGAACACCGCCAGCAACAGAATTTGCGCCACCACGCCAAACGCCTTGCCCTTGCGCTGCCGCGTACCGCCGATCCAGAGGACCACGCCGACGGCCAACACCGCGATCAGCGCAAGCGTCAGCGCTTCCACCCCGGTCTGGCGGCCGAGCACCCAGCCGAGTGCGATTGCGGTCAGGAACATCGGTACCGACAGGATGTGGCGGAACGTTTCCATCCACACCCCCGGCTTCGGCAACCACCGTCGCCAAGACGGGATAAACCCGATCGCAAGGAACGGGAGCGACAAGCCGATCCCGAGCCCGCCGAACACGGCGAGCGCCGCCGGCCCTGGCAGCACCAGCGCCGCGCCGAGTGCCGCGCCCATGAATGGCCCGGTGCACGGCGTCGCGATGAACGCCGCCAGCGCACCGGTCGCGAACGCCCCGCTCGCGCCGCTCTCGCCGGCAAAGCGCGGCGTCGGCACCTCGAACAGCCCGGCGAGATTGAACGCGATCGCCGCGCTCAGCAGGAGCAGGACGACGATCGCCGCTGGATGCTGCAACTGGAACGCCCAGCCGACGACTGAGCCGCCTGCGCGGAGTGCCAGGATCGCCGCGCCAAGCCCGAGGCAGACCAGCACGACGCCTGCGGTGTAGGCCAGCGCCTCGCCCCGCGCGTCCTTCTCGCTGGCGCCGCCGCGTGCAAGGCTCAGCGCCTTGAGGCTCAGGATCGGGAACACGCACGGCATGATGTTGAGGATCAGGCCGCCGAGCACTGCGCCCGCGAACGCGATCAGCGCGGTCAGCCAGATGCTCTCGCCGCTCGCGCTCGTCGAGCCGCTGCCGGCCGTATCGCCGACCACGCCGGGCATCGCCTTGATGCCAAGCCCCTGCCCTTCGCCGATCCGCAACACGCCTTCGATGGGGCCACTGGTCTTCGCATTTGCGGCAATCTTGGTGCTGATCGTCAGCCGGTCGCCGTCACGCGTGACGGTCTGCGCAGCGCCATTCTCGATCAAGCCGGTGGTGACGGGGAAGAAATACGCCTTGTCGACCTTCGCACCTGCCGGGAACGGGATGGCGATCCGCATCGTCCCGTTGTTTGCCG
Source organism: Sphingomonas sp. 4RDLI-65 (assembly GCF_049472435.1). Classification (NCBI taxonomy): domain Bacteria; kingdom Pseudomonadati; phylum Pseudomonadota; class Alphaproteobacteria; order Sphingomonadales; family Sphingomonadaceae; genus Sphingomonas; species Sphingomonas sp. 4RDLI-65. Next base: position 431,138 of record NZ_JBCEBT010000001.1, read on the forward strand.
CATAGGTCGCGCCAGCGTCGAGCGGCTTCGGAATCGCCTGCCGCCAACCAGCGAACGCGGCCGCCTGCGATGGCGGGCCGTCACCGATCGTAAGGTCGAGCGAGAGCGCCTTTTCCTCGGGTACGCAGATCGTCGCGGAGCAGACGAGGTAGCTCGTCCTCAGGCGGATCGGTAATTTCGTGCCTGCTGTCAGCCCTGCCGGAACCTGGATCGTCACCAGCGGCGCATACGGCGCTTCGTAGACATAGTTCATCAGCCCAGCGATCAGCAGCGTCGTCGGCACCGGCCATTCGGGCTCGCCCGCCTTCGCGCCCGCGGGCAAGGTCCAGTCGAACGTCGCCGGAAAGCCCGCGTCGCCGGGATTGCGCCAATAGCCGTGCCAGCCGGTTTCGGGCGTCGTTGCCAGCGCGATCGTCAGCGGTGCGCCGGCCTTGGGGTGATCGCTTTCGGCAACCAGCTTCATCATCAGATGCTGGCTGGAGCCGTTCAGCGATTCCGCAAGCGCAGGCCCACTCGCCAGTCCGCAGACGGCGAGCAAAACCGTCATCAGGACGCAACTTAAACTGCGCATGGCCATCCTTGTTTCGTTCATCGCGCAAAGCCATAGCGGTGACCTTGTCGTATTGCACTTCAAAGCGACGGCCCCGCTCGATGGTCGTCGCTGGCTAAAGGACTGTTCGTGAAAGCACTTATCGCCGCGCTTCTGCTGACCTCGGCCGTTTCGGTCTCCGCCCAGACGGCGCCTCCTGCGCCCGCCCCTGCCCCTACGGCGACTCCGACCACGCCGCCGAAGCTGATCGTCGCGATCTCGGTCGATCAGTTCGCCGCCGACCTGTTCCAGCAATATCGCAACCGCTACACCGGCGGCTTCACGCGACTGCTGAACGGTGCGGTGTTCCCGAGCGGCTATCAGAGTCATGCCGCGACCGAGACGTGCCCCGGCCATTCGACGATCCTGACGGGCATGCGGCCCGCGCATACCGGGATCATCGCCAACAACTGGGTCGATCAGCGCGCCGGGCGACCCGACAAGATCGTCTATTGCTCGGAGGACGAGCGCGTCACCGGTAGCACGCACGACAGCTACACCGTCTCCGACATGCATCTGAAGGTGCCGACGCTCGGCGAGATGATGAAGGCGCGCGATCCGCGGACACGCTCGGTCTCGGTCGCGGGCAAGGATCGCGCGGCGGTGATGATGGGCGGCCACAAGGTCGACGAGCTCTGGTGGTGGGACGGCAAGACGTACGTCTCCTATGCAGGGCGTGCTGTGCCGCCGGCGGTGCAGCGGACGCGTGACGCGGTCGCGGCGCTGATCGCCAAGCCGCAGACGGCGCTGCCGTTGCCGGGCTATTGCGCGAGCGTGAACCACCCGATCGTCATCGCGGGCAAGACGTACGGCCAGGGCCGGTTCGAGCGCGAGGCGGGTGACGCCAAGGGTTTCCGCGTGTCGCCAGCCTCCGACGCCGCAGTGTTCGCAATGGCGGCTGCGCTGGTCCAGGACATGAAGCTCGGCAAGGGCCCGCAGACCGACATCATCGATATCGGCGCGTCGGCGACCGACTATATCGGCCACACCTACGGTACGCAGGGCTCGGAGATGTGCATCCAGATGGCCGAGCTCGACCGGACGCTGGGCGATTTCTTCAACGTGATGGACGAAACCGGGGTCGATTACGAAGTCGTGCTGACCGCGGATCACGGTGCGCACGACGCGACTGAGCGCCAGCAGCAGCGCGCGATGCCGATGGAAGCGCACATGGACGAGAACGTGCTGGCCAAGCAGGTCGGCACCGCGATCGCCAAGGACATGGGCCTGCCGGGCAGCGTCCTGCTCGGGACCGAGGGCGACGTCTATATCGACGATTCGCTGCCGGAGAAAACGCGCGCAAAAGTGCTGACGGAGGCGCTGCGCCGGTATCGCGCGATGCCGCAGGTCGCCGCTGCGTTCTCGGCTGCCGAGATCATGGCGACGCCGATGGCCAAGTCGCCATCCGAGACCTGGACGCTGATCGAGCGCGCCCGCGCCTCGTTCGACCCCGACCGGTCGGGGCAATTGGTCGCACTGCTGAAGCCGCGTGTGACGACGATCGTGTCGCCGGCGGGCGGCTATGTCGAGACGCACGGGTCGCCATGGGATTACGACCGCCGCGTGCCGATCCTGTTCTGGCGCAAGGGGATGACCGGGTTCGAGCAGCCGCTGTCGGTCGAGACGGTGGACATCGTCCCGACCCTGGCGGCGACGATCGGGCTGCCGGTGTCGGGGCTGGACGGGCGGTGCCTGGACCTGGACGCGGGCGCTGCGAGCACCTGCCCGAACTGAGGCAGATCTCGCTCGCCTAGTGTGTTCTCCCGCGAAGGCGGGAGTCCAGTCTGGGCTCCCGCCTCCGCGGGAGAACACACTTGTTGGCAGCCGAAGTGCTTCGCTTCGTCGGTTGCCCCCCCCCCCCGCAAGCGCGCACCGCTCCCACTCCCCCGTCATCCCAGCGAAAGCTGGGATATCCCCGTGATGACCATCTGCTTTCCCAACGAGAATACCCCAGCTTTCGCTGGGGTGACGGTAGAACCAGACTGTCTACCGCGTCTCGAACGCCCGCAACCCGGCCCCGAGCCGGTTCGCGCCCAGCGCCAGCTTGTCGTGGCTGTAATCCGCCAGGAACGCCGGGCTTGTGCTATCCCCCGGTGACAGCCGCGCGTCGTTCCCCTCCACCCGCAGACCGGTCGAGCGGTACGTCTTCGCCTCGGCGGCGACGACGATCAGCCCGGTGTGGTTTTCCTTCTGGCGGCCCTGCACGAAGGTATTGCGCGCGATCAGGCCGGTAGCACCTTCGGGCAGGTCGATCATGTAGTTGGTCTTGCGCCCCGCGGTATCGTCGAAGCTGTTGTCGGTGATCGACACGTTCGGCACGCGCAGCTTGACGTAATGCCCGCCCGTCCCGCGCTCGAACCGCGAGTTGGTGATCGTCACGCTGCCCTGGTTGGCCAGATAGATCGCGTGCGCACACCCCGGCGTTTCGTCGCACTGGCCAAGCCCGGCGAAGGTCGAATGATCGATCGTGATCTTCTGGCCGGTCGGCTGCCCGCCGAGGATGCCTTCCTGGCTGTCGAGGAACATCGCGTTGATGACGGTCAGGTCGCCCATCTCGGTGCGGATGCCGGCTCCGTTGCCGTCGGCCACGCGGTAGCCGCGGAATACCAGCCCATCGACCACCGATCCCTGTCCGCGAAGCACGAGCGCCGCCTTGCCTTCGCACGCGACGCTGTCGAAGATCGCGGTGCCGGGCTGGACCGCCTTGAACGTGATGCGCCCGCCGGCCTGGACCGCGCACTGGCGGTAGGTGCCGGGTGCGATCAGGATCGTCGCGGTACCCATGCGGATCGACGACACCGCGTCCTGCAGGTTCGCAAAGCCCTGTCCGTCTACCATGAACGGCGCCGATGTCTGGGCAAGCGCCGGCGCGGCAAACAGCGCGAGGGTCAGGAGCGATCGTTTCATGCGAGATCCTTCTTGTCCGGCGCGTGCCACGCCACGAGGTGTGATCGCACGTAATGCCGCCCCCCTACCAGCCGGTCCGTCGTCGCTTTCGGCGACCGTCCCGAAATGGCGCAGGCGAGAATTCAACCCGCCACGGGCCTAGTCGTCGCCGCTGCTTATTGCCGACACCGGTGCATCCGAATATCGTCGCAGCCGAAATGATGCCGGCGGGGGGAACCGACCGTGCACAGGGGGATCATATGCACGCCATGACACCGACGGAGGTTTTCCTCCTCGCGATGCTCATCATCTTTACCGTGCCGTACCTGGTGTGGCGGCTCGGGCGGACCGATTACTGGGCGCCGCTGGTGGTGGTGCAGATCATCGGCGGGATCCTTCTCGGACCAGGTGTGCTCGGCGCGGTATATCCGGACTATTATGCGACGATCTTCACACCCGCGACGATGGGATCGCTCAACGGCGTGGCGTGGTGGGCGGTGATGATGTTCGTCTGGGTCGCCGGCATCGAGCTCGATCTCGGCGAGGCCTGGAAGCGGCGCGGCGAGACCGGCGTCACCGCAGGGCTAGCGCTCGCAGTACCGCTGGTCACCGGCAGCATCGCCGCGGTTCTGATGTTGCGCTACCCCGGCTGGCGCGGGCCGGACGGCGCGACGTGGCAGGTTGTGCTCGGCATCGGCATGGCCTGCGCGGTCACCGCCCTCCCCATCCTCGTGCTCTTCCTCGAAAAGCTCGAAATCCTGCGCAAACCGATCGGCCAGCGCATCCTGCGCTACGCGAGCCTGGACGACATCGCGATCTGGGGCGTGCTCGCGCTGATCTTGCTCGATTGGGAGCGCGTCGGGCGGCAGGGCGGCTTCCTGGTCGGGTTCGCGGTGGCGACGTTGCTCGTGCGCAAACTGATGGCGCGGATCGAGGAGCGCGACCGCTGGTATGTCAGCCTGATCTGGCTTGCGGGTTGCGGGTTCGCGGCGGACTGGGCGGGGCTGCACTTCATGGTCGGCGCGTTCCTGTCGGGCGCGGTGCTCGATTCGAAATGGTTCACGACGGCCAGAATGGACCAGTTCCGCCACTTCGTGCTGCTCGCGGTGATGCCGGTGTTCTTCCTGTCGACCGGCTTGAAGACGCAATGGGCGGTCGGCGGCTACGCAGTGTTCGGCGCGGCGGCGTTGCTGCTGGTCGCCTCGGTCGGTGGCAAGCTGGCGGGGGTTCACGCCGCCGGGCGAATCCTGAAATGGCGACCGGGCGAGGCGTCGGCGATCGGCTGGCTGCTCCAGACCAAGGCGCTGATCATGATCATCTTCGTCAACATCCTGCTGGATAAGAAGATCATCACCAATGAGACCTTCACCGCGCTGCTGCTGATGGCGCTGGCGAGCACGATGCTGACCGTGCCGATGGTCGCGCCGAAGCTGAAGAAGCTGGCGGGGCTGGTCGGGAAGAGCGGGTAAGCAAACCAGGCAGCCAGCATCCCGATACTGTTCCCCCGCGAAAGCGGGGGTCCAGGAGCCAAGACGGGTATCGTTCGTAACCCTGGGCTCCCGCCTTCGCGGGAGAACGAAAAAGAGATTACCCTCCGGCGTTCAGCAGGTCGTGGCGTTTCAGGGCGTGGCGGAGTTGGTCGTAGCTCAGGCCCAGCGCTTCGGCGGTGGCGCGTTGGTTGAAGCGGTGTTCGGACAGCGCGCGCGAGAGCAGGTCGCGTTCGAAGCGGGATACGCGGGACTTGAAGTCCGAGGGGCCTTCCTCGCACGCGACGACCGGGTCTTCGCCGTCTTCCGGTTCGGCTGTGCGCGGAGCCACCACCATAGGCTTAGGCGCGGTCGACGCCCCCGGCCGATGCGGCGACTGGAACGGGTCGATCTCGATCGCATCGATCGGCCCGGCCTGTTCCCAGCGATACACCGCCCGCTCGACTACGTTGCGCAGCTCGCGGACGTTGCCGGGCCAGCGATACGCGATCAGCGCGTCCATCGCCGCCGGGCCAAACCCTTCCCAGCGCTCGCGTCCCAGTTCGGAGGCCATCCGCCTGCCGAAATGCTCCGCGAGCACCACCACGTCGCCGGTCCGCGCGCGCAACGGCGGCAACGTCACCACCTCGAACGACAACCTGTCGAGCAGATCGGCGCGAAACTCGTGCCGGTCGACCTTGTCCGGCAGATGCTCATTGGTCGCCGCCACGATCCGCACATCGACGCGCATCGGTCGCGACGAGCCGATCCGCGTGATCTCGCCATATTCGACCGCACGCAGCAGACGGTCCTGCGCCGCCATCGACAGCGTACCGAGTTCGTCGAGGAACAGCGTGCCGCCATCGGCCTCCTCGAACCGCCCGACCCGCGCCTTGGTCGCACCGGTGAACGCGCCCGCCTCATGCCCGAACAATTCCGCCTCGATCAGCGTCTCGGGCAGCGCCGCGCAGTTCATGATGACCAGCGGCTGGTCCCACCGCGGCGACAGGCGGTGGAGCCGTTCGGCGACCAGTTCCTTGCCCGTCCCACGCTCGCCGATCACCAGCACAGGACGATCCAACGCCGCCGCCCGCGATGCGCGTTCGAGCGCCGCCATGAATGTGCCGGACTCGCCGATGACCTGGGTTGTTCGCTCCATGGCGAAGATGTGGCGCGAATTCCCAACTCTTGGCAAGCTTGCGGTGCCAGCCCGAAAGCCGAAATCGCGCAAACCCCTGCAATTCCACCATTTTCGAAACTGGCACGACAGATGCAATGCTTCAGGCAACCCGCCGAATAGCGGAACCAACCAGTCTTAAAGGGGACCCACCATGTTCAACACCAACATCGCCCGCACCGTCGCCGCCACCCTCTGCACCATCGTCGTCAGCGCGACCTGCGTCCTCGGCGCAGTCGGCCCCGCGATCGCAACCAACGCAACGCCCATCGCGGTCCACACCGCAATCGTGGCATAAGACCCCGACGGACTCGCTTAGAGCCTCGGGCCGACCCCTGGAGTAGGATTTACATGGGCATCTTTTCCCGCACCCGCGACATCGTCGCCGCCAACTTCGCCGATCTCATCGAGAAGGCCGAAGATCCGTCGAAGATGATCCGCATGATCATCCTCGAGATGGAGGAAACGCTGGTCGAGGTTCGCGCCTCCGCTGCGCGCACCATCGCCGACCAGAAGGAGATGCGCCGCCATATCTCGAAGCTGGAGCAGCTCCAGGACAACTGGACCGAGAAGGCCGAGCTGGCGCTCAGCAAGGACCGCGAGGACCTCGCCAAGGCCGCGCTCGTGGAACGCCAGAAGGCGTTCGACATGGCCGAGCAGCTCAAGGCCGAAGTCGGTGTGCTCGACGATGCGCTGCGGGCATCGGAAGAGGACATCGCCAAGCTCCAAACCAAGCTCCGCGAGGCGCGCACCAAGCAGAACGCGGTGCAGACCCGGCTGGAGAGCGCGAACAACCGCACCCGGCTGCGCGAGATGTACAACGGCCCGAAGACGCACGAGGCGTTCAGCCGCTTCGACATCCTCGACCGCCGCGTCGACGAGGCCGAGGGCCGCGCGGATGCGATGGGGCTCGGGGTCGTCAAGACGCTCGAAGAGGAGATCGCCGAACTGCGCAGCGACGACAAGGTCAACGCCCAGCTCGCCGCGCTGAAAGCGCGCATGAAGAAGGACGATTGAGATGGACACCGTACTCGTATGCGCCACCCTCTTCGTCGGGTTGCCCTGGGTGATCCTCCACTATGTCACCAAGTGGAAGACCGCGCCCAAGATCACCGACGAGGACGAGCGGCTGCTCGATGAGATGCAGATGCTCGCGCGTCGCCTCGAAGACCGGGTGATGACCGTCGAACGGATCATCGCCGCCGACAATCCCGACTGGAAGCCGGGCCTCGGCACGACGCAGTCGGACACCCCCTACCGCCTCGATCGCGACAGCGACCGCCAGGCCGATCGCCCCTTCGAACGGAGAAACTGACATGTCCGGTAGCCGCACACAGTTTTACCTCGACAAGCAGAATGCCAAGTTCAAGGGCGTCTGCTCGGGGATCGCCGATTACACCGGCGTCGATATCACGCTCATCCGGGTCGCGATGGTCGTGCTGGCCGTCGCCACCAGCGGCTGGGTCATTCTCGGCTACTTCGCCACCGCATGGCTGGCGCCCAAGAAGCCGACCGGTCTGTACGAGACGCCCGACGACGCGAAGTTCTGGCAGGGTGTCCGCTCGAACCCGAAGCGCTCGACCGCCGAGGTCCGCAGCAAGTTCCGCGACATCGACCGCCGCCTCGCCGACATCGAGACGCATTACACCAGCCGCTCAAGCAACAGCCTTGCGGCAGAGATCGACAGCCTGCGCTGAGACGCGGCGTCAACAGGGAGAATGACGATGAATTGGGGTGGACCAGGTTTCATTATCGCCATCATCGCGATCACGACCGTGGGTTGGATCGTCAACAACTGGATCCGTACGAAACACGGCTACCCGCCGAGCGATGACTGGGGCAACTCGATGAACTGGGGCGGCGGGCACAAGCAGGACCCGGCTGGCGAACGAAAAGTCGAACTGCTCACCAGCGAGAACGAGCGCCTCACCGGTCAAGTTTCCCGCCTCGAGGAGCGGATCGCGGTCCTCGAACGCATCGCCACCGATCCCGCGGAGCGTACGGCTCGCGAGATCGAAGCGCTCCGCAACCGCTGACGCGTCACCGAAAAGACAAGCACAGGAGATAAGCTCATGAACGGTGGACAGGTGATGGTCGTGATGATCGTCCTGATCGTGATGATTACCGGCATCTTCAAATCGCGCCACAAGAGCGCGCGCCGCGGCGAAGGCGTCTCGCTGATGAACGATCCCGAAGCAGCGCGGCTGCGCGACGAGGTGCAGCAGATGAAGGAGCGCATCCAGGTGCTGGAACGCGTGATCACCGACAACCACAAGAGCGTCGATCTCGACCGAGAGATCGAGCGGCTCCGCGACCGCTAGGAGGCGGACATGATCGACCCGAATCTTTACATCACCTTGGCGCTGGCGAGCCTTGCAGGGCTGGCGATGATCGTGGCCGGCGGACTGGCCGGATGGCGCGGATGGCTCTCGCTGCGGCGGCTGGAACTGGATCATGCGCAGGACGGCCGCATGCCGGTCGCGGTGTCGACCGGATCGCGGATCGAGATCGCCGATCTGAAGGAACGCATCAAGAAGCTCGAGGCGATTGCTGCTGGAGTGGACCTCTAGACTGTTCACCCAAGAGGCATGTTCCCCCGCGAAGGCGGGGGTCCAGTCTGGGCCCCCGCCTTCGCGGGGGAACATGGTGTTGAAGCGCTACGGTCGAACCGCTACCGACCCGCACATGGCCACTCTCACCGACATCCGCGAGGAATATGACTTCCTCGAACCCGACGACCGCTACCGCCTGCTGATCGACCTCGGCAAAGAGCTCGAACCGATGCCGGACGCGCTCAAGACCGATGCGACCCTGGTACGTGGATGTTCGGCGTCGGTATGGGTCTATCCGACCACGACAGACGATGGCCGGCTGCATTTCCTGGCGGATTCGAATGCAGCGATCACCAAGGGGATCATCGCGCTGGTGCTGCTGACGGTGCAGGACCAGGCGCCGGCCGAGATCGTCGCGACCGATATCAAGGCGGAACTGGCGCCGTTCGATCTGAGCAAGCAGCTGAGTTCGAACCGGACTCAAGGGATCCCGAACATGATCGCGCTGATCCGGGAGACGGCAGAGCGGTACGCCGCTTAACGCGGAAACCGTGCCCTCACCCTTCCCACACGGCAAGCGCCGCGCGGGCCCCTTCCCTCTCCCCTCAGGAGAGAGGGAGAGACGCCGAAGGCGGCGAGGGTGAGGGCACGCTGGCGGTCAGTGACGCGACGACCTCGCCCACGTCAGTACCCGCCGGCACCAGCATCCACCGATCCGGCCGAGCCCCGTCCACCATCACCACCGCGTTCTTCGGACACACACCGAGGCATTTGACCTCGACCACGCCGCGGTCCGCCTTGCGCCCCTTCTTCACCCCGAGCGCCTGCCGCAGCAGCTTGACCAGCGGCGTACGCCCCTTCTCGCCAAATCCGCCACCGAGTTTCTTCGAACATTTCCCGCAGACCAGCACGCTCCCCTGCCAGCGGCTGGCAAGAACGCGGATCACGCCGGTTTCCACGTCCGCTGGTCTTCGGCTACCTTCAGCACTTCGTACGCCGCCTGCACGCCCTGGAACCGCTTCGCTGCGTCCTTGTCGTTCGGCCGAACGTCCGGGTGGTTCGCCTTCGCCATCCGCCGCCACGCCGCACGAACATCCTCGAACGTCGCATCCGGCTCCAGGTCCAGCACCTCCAGCGCGCGCATCTCGTCACGCGAACGGCTGCCATCCCCAGACCCTGCCCAGGCATAATGCTTGGGATCGGTATAGCCGTCCGCGGTCCGCGTTTCCGCCGCCTCGCGCTCGGCGGCCTCTTCCGCGCTCAAACCTTCGAAGTAATTCCACCCGCGATTATATTCGCCCGCATGGTGCATGCAGAAATACCAGCGGTCCGGGCTGTTCGGCGACTTCGGCGCCGGGCAATTGCCCGGCTCGTTGCAGCCATGCCGGTCGCACAGCCGGACGGTCACCGCCTCGCTGCTCGCGCCATACTCGCGCCAGCGTGGAAAACCCCAGTCGGTAGATCGTGTCGTACTTCTCGCCATAGCGGCCCGAGATAGGCGTCCGGGCGGACAACGCAACCGCAGGCGTCGAACAGGACCAAAACTCCCCCGGCCCGACAATCTTCCGTGCCGCAACATTCCGCCTTGAGTCAGCAACCGTTCATCGATTACTGAACATGAACTATTTGTCATGTGGCATGGATAGACGCGTCCGGTTCGGACGTATTCCCAGCCGACACCTTAGCGACAGGAGCCCTGGTGCCGACTCTCATTCCAAAGCTTACCACATGGCGCGCGGATCTTCCCGCCTCCGTCGTTGTCGCGCTGGTCGCGCTGCCGCTGTGTCTCGGCGTCGCGCTGGCGTCGGGTGCGCCGCTGTTCGCGGGCGTCATCTCGGGGATCGTCGGCGGTATCGCGGTCGGCCTGTTCTCGAAGTCGCCGCTGTCGGTCAGCGGCCCCGCCGCCGGCCTGACGGTGATCGTGCTCACCGCGATCGAAAGCATGCCGAGCTACCAGATGTTCCTGATGGCCGTGGTGCTCGCCGGCGTGCTCCAGATCTGCTTCTCGCTGACCCGCGCCGGTATCCTCAGCGAGTTCGTGCCCTCATCGGTCATCACCGGGATGCTCGCCGCGATCGGCCTGATCCTGATCCTCAAGCAGATCCCGCACGCCGTCGGCTTCGATCGGGAGGCCGAAGGCATCTTCGAATTCACCACCGCGAACGGCATCAACACCTTCTCGCGCATTTTCGACAGCCTCAGCGCCGCGGTGACGCCGGGGGCGATCCTCATCGCCTCGGTCAGCCTCGCCTTCCTGTTCTGGTGGGATGGCGCCAAACCTAAGAACGGCCCGCTGCGCTTCGTCCCCGGCCCGCTGGTGGTCGTGCTGATCGGCATCTTCGGCAACATGCTGCTCGGCGCGGTGAAGCCCGACTGGCAGCTCCAGGCGACGCACCTCGTGCAGGTGCCGATCACGCAGACGCTGTCGCAATTCCCGTCGCTGTTCACCTTTCCCGACTTTTCCGGGATCACGATGGGCATCGTCTGGAGCAGCGCCGTTACGCTCGCGATCGTCGCCAGCCTGGAATCGCTGCTGAGCGTCAAGGCGGTCGACGAGATCGATCCGCGCCGCCGTTCGACCGACAAGAACTGGGAGCTGATGGCGCAGGGCGGCGGTAACATCCTGTCCGGCCTGATCGGTGGCCTGCCCGTCACCTCGGTGATCGTCCGCTCGTCCGCCAACGTCGACGCGAAGGCCGAGAGCAAGCTGTCGACGATGCTCCACGGCTTCTGGCTGCTGGTCAGCGTCGCGCTGATCCCCGCGGTGTTGAACCTGATCCCGCTGTCGGCGCTCGCCGCGGTGCTGATCGCTACGGGGTACAAGCTGACCAAGCCCAAGCTCTTCACCGAACGCTACAAGCAGGGCTGGACCCAGTTCATCCCGTTCGTCGTCACGGTCGGCGCGATCCTGTTCACCGACCTGCTCGAAGGCATCATGATCGGCATGGTGGTCGGCTTCGTGTTCGTGATCGCGCGCAACTTCCGAACCGCCATCACCTTTGCCTGCGATGACGAGGATTGCCTCGTCCGCGCGCGCCGCAACCTGTATTTCATCCATAAATACGAGTTGCAGAAATCGCTCGACCGCGTGCCGGACAACGCGAACCTGCTGATCGACCTGTCGTCGACCAGCTATGTCGATCTCGACAACGTCGACATCATCAACGCGTTCATCAAGGGCGCCGAGTATCGCGGCATCACCGTGCTGATCCGCGGCGATCTCGCGTTGCGCACGGTAAAGCTGATCAACGCCCCCCAGACCGAGGTACGTTTCGCATGAGGCAGTACAAGCAGCTCCTGCTCGCCAACAAGGCGTGGTCGGCCGAGATCATCGAGGAGAGCGCCGACTTCTTCCAGCGCCAACTGGTCGGCCAGAACCCGGAATTCCTGTGGATCGGCTGTTCGGACAGCCGCGTCAGTCCGGAACAAATGACGATGACGCCGCCGGGCAACATGTTCATCCACCGCAACATCGCCAACCTCGTCAACGACGACGACATGAACCTGATGTCGGTGCTGCAATATGCGGTCGACGTGCTCGGCGTTCGGCACATCATCATCTGCGGCCATTATGCGTGCGGCGGGATACGTGCGACGCTCGACGGTGGCACCACCGGTCCGGTCGACGACTGGCTGGCGACCGCGCGCGGCGTGCTGCACGATCACGCCGACGAGATCGACGCGCAGCCCGATCGCGAGCAGAAGGTCAACCGCCTGGTCGAGGTCAACGTCCGCGACCAGCTGATCCGCCTCGCCCGCACCGCGACGATCCAGGGCGCGTTCGCGCGTGGGCAGGAAGTGCTGCTCCACGGCTGGGTCTACGATATCCGCGACGGGCTGATCAAACCGATGATGGAGATCGACGGTAACACGGTCCTCGAAGAGGTCGGACGACCGGACAAGGTGCTGGTGTAACGCCAGGGCTCAGCCTGCGTCCTTGTTCCCCCGAGTTCGCGGGAGAACAAGGACGTAAGGGACGGCGTGATATTACTACCCCGGCAGCATGAACTTGATCCGCCGCGTCGTAGCCCCGCAACCAAGGCTGCCGTCGGGCCGATACGTCTTGTCGAACTTCGCCATCGTGAAGAACTTGGTCCCCGCCTCCGAGAAGATGAACGGCGGGTAGCTCAGCAACGCGCGTTGATTGACGACGTTGCCATCCGCCCCGACGTCGTACTGGACCAGCGTCCAGCCCTCGAACCCCCAGCGTTGCGCCTCCCTCGGAAATGCTTCCGAGCCCGGGGTAAAGACCATCTTCGGCGGCGCATCCATGATCGCGCACTGGTTCGCCGTGAGGCCGCTCGACGCGAACGTGGCGCGTGCCGCCTCGATCTGCCCTTCGCGTTCCTGGATCGAGGCGATGCGGATCAGCGCGCCGACGCGGAGCGGATCGTTGGGCTTCAACGCCTTGTCGTCCGCCACCTGTCGAAGCACCACCACCGCCGCGTCGTTCCTCGCCGATTTCAGCGAGCGCGCGACGGTGCCGTCGACCATCATCAACCGGATAGCCGCCCGGGCCTGAGGATCGTTCGCATAGACCGGCTCGACCGTCATCGGCGTCAGGATGCGTTCGTACACGCCCGGCTTCCAGATGTCCGCGACCCCGCTGATCCGCCCTGGCAGGTCGAGCGCGAGCCGCGCGCTGGCGGGCACGGCGTTGGCATCCGCGATCGCCAGCGCCTGCGCGTACAACGCCGCACGCTCCTCCCGCGCGACCACGGGATTGTTGGTCAGGCGATAGATCGCCGCCAGCGTAGGCAGACCCGTCGGGGATTGCGCCAAGGCTGCCGACAACGCGGCACGCTGGCCAGGCAGTGCGGCGGCCTGGGGACCGGTCGGCTCCGGCGGGATCGCAACGCCCTTGGTCGTCAGCCACTGCTCCAGCGCGCCATCCAGCCCGTCGCCGATCGACGGACGTTCGAACGCGGTCGAACAGCGCATCTCGACGCGGGCGTGATAGCGGAAGAATACCGGGATCGCCTCGACCCGGTCGATCGGCCATGACCAGTCCTTGACTGCGCGCGCGAACTCGAGCGCAACCCTGCCACCGCCGGCGGCATAGATCGGCGTCACCTGCGCGACGGTGCCGTCGGGCGCGATGCTGAAATCGACGACCGCGACATCCTGTGGCTTCAGCCCGGCCTCGCCGCCGCAGTCCGGCGCCCGCATCTCGCCGGCGGGATCGAACGATCCCTTCGCCATCCGGCCGGCCCCCGTATAGGCCATGTAGCGCCGCGCTTCGTCGGCATCGCCGCCAAGCAGGTACGCGATCGCCGCATCCGAGCGGGCGGAGACGTCGGCGGTATCCATCTTCTGCGTTTCGAGCCCGCCAAGCAGCCTGATCGCCTGCAACGCACTCGCGCGCGCACCTTTGAAATCGCCGGTGTTGAGCCGCAGGATCGTGCGCTGCCGGGCGAAATGCGCCTTGATCGCGGCGTCCAGCTTGATCGTCGCGATCAGCGCGTCGCTGCGTCCCAGCGTTGCTTCCGCCGCCGCCGGATCGACGAAGATCTGCGCCGAGGCCAGCGCCAGCATCGCGCCGAGCTTGTCCCCCGTGTTGATCGCACTGGCTTCCGCCTTTTGCAGCGCGGACACGGCGCCCGCATAATCGAGCGTATCGGTGGCGACGCGACCGATGACGAGATACGCCTTCGTCCGATCCTCCGCGAGGCTGGGATCGCTTTCCGGCAGCAGCGCCAATCCCGCTCGCGCCGCCTTCACGGCGTCGTCCGCGCGATCCAGCGCGAACAGCGTTGGTGCCTTGCGGACCAGGACGATGCCGCGACTACGCGATCCCGGCTTGGTACGCGCCTCCAGCCGGTCCCACGCGATCAGCGACGCGGCGCGATCGCCCTTTGCGTCCAGCGCGGCGGCGGCGTCGAAATCCTGCTGAACGCTGGTCGCCGGCGTCTGCGCGCCGCCCGGTACCGCTGCCGCAACGATCGCTGCAACGCTCGCGCCTATCGACGCCATTCCCCTGATACGCATCACTTCCCCCGACGTAATTTCGTCGCAGTCTGCAATGGTTCGGGGAAGGATGCCAGAGGGTCTGTAAGCCGGGTTCTGTCCATTTCCGATCCTTCGATACGGAAGTTAGGCGACCATTCCTCTAGGACGACGGTTGCCCGCCGCCTCAAGCAATCAACCCGGGTGACGAGCTGAAACGAAGCCCATGTGCCACCCCTATTCGATCTTGCTCCCGGTGGGGTTTGCCGTGCCGCCCCTGTTACCAGGCGCGCGGTGCGCTCTTACCGCACCCTTTCACTCTGACCGCCCCGACCGAAGCCGAGGGTTGGCCGTCTGCTCTCTGTGGCACTTTCCCTGAGGTCACCCTCGCCGGGCGTTACCCGGCACCGTCGTTTCGCGGAGCCCGGACTTTCCTCGCGTGTCCGAAAACACCCGCGGCCGCCCGACCCTCTGGCGAGGCGAGCCCTAGCGTGGGTGCGGACGATGCACCACAGTTTTTAGCGGGTGCGCTAATCCTCGCCCGCAAGGGGGAGGATAATTGTCAGTCGTCGCCCATCGGTTTGGGAAGCAGCAACGCGAGAAGAATGCAGCGACACTCCGCATCGACCTCGCCATCCACCAACTCCGGCCGAAACCGCCGCTGGAACGCCATCGTCGCCGCCATCCGGTTCTCAACGTCGTAGCCGAAGCGTTCCAGCGCGAGGCAGAAGCCGCCTTCGGTCCAGCCCGGATCCATCAGGTTCTTCGTAGGCCGCGGCAACGCCAGCCGGCGCCGCGCCAGTTCGTGCCACGGGAACAGCTCGCCCGGATCGCGCTTGCGCGTCGGCGCGATGTCCGAATGGCCGACGATGTTGCCACGCGTGATCTCGTGGCGATCCTTGATCTCGGCGACCAGCGCCACGACCGAGGCGATCTGTTCGGGCGGGAACGGGCGATAGCCGAACTCGTGACCCGGATTGACGATCTCGATGCCGATGCTCGCCGAGTTGATGTCCTCGATCCCGCGCCAGTGCGAGCGGCCCGCGTGCCACGCGCGCTTGTCCTCGGCGACCATGCGCAGGACGGTGCCGTCCTCCTCGACCAGATAATGCGACGAGACCTTCGCCGCGGGATCGCGCAGCCGGGCGATCGCCGACGGGCCGTCCTTCATGCCGGTATAATGCAGCACGAGCATCGTGACGGGCAGCGTCCGGTCGTCGAAATTGGGTGACGGTGTCTCGATGAATTTCAAGCCAGCTTCCCTTCGAGCCGTTCTGCCACTCTCACACCGACACGTGCGGTGCGGATGGTGACGATCGCGACGCCCAGCATCGCGACGCCGCCGCCTGCCAGCATCAATAGCGTCAACGGGTTGCCGAAGTAATAGGCTGCGGCAAAGACCGAGATGATCGGTGCGGCGAGCGTCATCGGCGTGACGACGCTGACCGAATGACGCTGGAGCAGCCACGACATCGAGCCTTGGCCGATCACGGTCGAGCCGATCGCCGAGAACGCGACCCAGCCGATCGTCCTGAGCGGCAGGTCCGGGATGCCACGCATCGCCGCGGGCTCGGCAATCCCGGCGACCACAGCCATGACGATGCTGCCCATCAGCCCGACCCACGCGTAGATCGTCAGCACCGGCACGCCGACCAGCCGACGCTGGATCAGCGACGTGATCGCCCAGATGAAGCTGGCCAGCGCGGTCAGCGACAGCCCGACGCCTTCGCGCGCGGCGGCGGGATCGAAGACGAGCAACACCACGCCGAGGATCGACAGGCCGATCCCGAGCATCCGCGGCCAGTGGATCTTCTCGCGGAATACCAGGATCGCAAGCAGCAGCGAGAACGGCACGCCGAGCTGTCCCGCGATCGCCAGCGCGCCGATGTTGCTCGACACCGCCAGCGACAGGTTGATGATTAGATAGAACACCCCGCCCGACAGAGTCCCAAGCAGCGCCAGCGTGCCGGTCCGCCCCGGCACCAGCCGCAACCAGCTTGCGCAGACCAGGAACACGATGGCCTGGCGCAGGAAGCCCGCGGTCATCGGCGCGATCTGCGTCACTGCCATCTTCACCGCGATGATGTTGAGGCCCCAGAGGACGTTCATGACGATCACGACCGCGAAATCGCGCAGGCCGAAGCGATGAACGTCGCCGGTGGTGGGGATGGTCGGCACCGACGTCGCTTGCCGTCACGCGCCGCGGAAGTAAACCGCGCTCAGGCCGCGGTCTTGCTCCGCCCCGGTTCGCCCGGCGTTTCGTAGCAGCCGCGGAAGCGCTTGCTCGGCTCGAACAATCGGGTCTGGCCGATCACCGTCTCGCCCGCGCCCATCACCAACACCCCGCCCGGCCGCATCGCCGACGCGATATTGGGGAATACGAGGCTCTTGGTCTCGGTCGACAGGTATAGCAGGACGTTGCGGCATAGGACGATGTCGAATTGCCCCGGCGGTGGCTGGTCGGATACCAGGTTCATCCGCCGGAACGCGACCATCTTGACCAGTTCGGGCTTGGCCACCCAGTCGCTGCCGGTCGTGTCGAACCAGCGGATCATCCGCCGGACGGGCAACCCGCGCTGGATCTCGAACTGCGAGAACCGCCCGGCGCGCGCGCGCGTGACCGCGGCATCGGAAACGTCGGAGGCGACGATCTCGGGCATCGCCGCGCCGGTCGCCTCGTGCCGCTCGGCGAACAGCATCGCCAGCGACAGCGGCTCCTGGCCGGTCGAGCATCCGGCACACCAGATCCGCACCCGGCGACGCTCCGATCCTGCGGCGGCAACCGCGTCGGCGATCATCTCGAACACCTGCGCGTCGCGAAAGAACGAGGTCTCCTGGTTGACCAGCGCGTCGACGATCCGGTCCCCGATCAGCCGGTCGCTGCCTTCGAGCAACTGCGTCACGAGCTGGTCGAGCGTGTCGAGCTTCCGATCGCGCAGCAGCGGTTTCAGCGCGGTATCGAGCCGCCAGGACCGGTAGGCGGCGATCTGCTGCCCGGTGCGTGCCTCGAGCAGCGCGGTGAGTACGTTGATCGCGGTCTGCGACGCGATCGTCGACGCGGCGGGCAACGGGGCCGAGCCCGTCATGGTCGGCGCCGCGCGGCGACGAAGCGACCGATCGCGTCGGGCGGCAACACCGCATCCGCAACGCCCGACGACACGACCGCTCCCGGCATACCCCACACCACCGACGATTCCTGATCCTGCGCAACGACGATGCCGCCCGCCTCGTGAACGCGCCGCGCCCCCTCCGCGCCGTCACGTCCCATGCCGCTGAGCACGATCGCGAGCATCCGCGCGCCGTAGACGCTCGCCAGCGACGCGAGCATCGGATCGACCGACGGCATGCAGCCGCTGCCGACGGCTTCGTGCGTCAGCCGGAACGCTGCCTCGCCATCGCCCAGCGCAACGCATTTCAGATGCGCATCGCCCGGCGCGACGACGATCCGGCCGGGACGGATCCGCAGGCGATCGACCGCAACCTCGCACGGCCGCCCCGCCAGCAGGGCGATCTGCGCCGCGAAATAGGGCATGAACGACGCCGGCAGATGCTGGGTGATGACGATCGGCAGGCGAAAGCCGGGCGGCAGTTCACGAAACATCTGGCTGAGCGCGTGGATGCCGCCGGTCGACGCCCCGATCGCGACGATGTCATAGTCGTCGCTGGTCGATCGACGCCCGGCCGGTACGATCGCCGACACCGGAATCGGCGACAGCGGCACAGACGATGGCATCGTCAGGCTCGTCGAGGAACCTGCGCGGACCATCGTCACCGGAGGCAGCCGCCGCGAATTATCGCATAGCCGTTCGAGCTTGGCGACCAAGGCCGCGCCGAACCGCCCCGACAGGGCACTCGCCGAGGGCTTGACCAGGGTTTCGACCGCACCGAGCGCAAGCGCCTGGATGGTCGCCGCGCCGCCGTCGTCCGCGCTGGACGACACGATCAGCACCTTCGCCCCCTGCCCCGCCGCGATCAGTCCTGGCAGCGCGGTCAGCCCGTCGACGCCGGGCATCTGGATGTCGAGCAGGATGAAATCGACCGAGGCGCGGCCGAGGAATTCCAGCGCCGCCGCCGCCGTGCCGACCGCACCGACCACCGAGAACCGGTCGCTCGCATCGATCATCCGCGCGATCACCGCCCGGGCGACCACCGAATCGTCGACGATCAGGACCCGCGCGGTGTCGATCGCATCGCGGTCCGCATGCCGCGCAGAAGGGAGAGGGCCCGCCGTCACGATGCCGCCCGGATCAGGCCATGCCGACGATCTGGAGCTTCGATTCGAGCGTGTCGCGGTCGAACGGCTTCATGACGTATTCGTCGGCCCCCGCCTCGATCGCCGCGCGGATATAGGCCATGCCGTTCTCGGTCGTGCAGAACACGACCTTGGGCCGGCGCGGCACGTCGGCCTCGCGCAGCGCACGCAGGAAATCCATCCCGCTCATCACCGGCATATTCCAGTCGAGCAGGATCACGTCGGGGATCGACGCCATGCACGCGGCCAGCGCCTCGCGACCGTCGCAGGCCTCGGTGACGGTAAAGTCCAGCGTCTCCAGGATGTGACGCGCGACCTTGCGGATCACCTTCGAATCGTCGACGACAAGACAGGTCTTCATGGAAAGCCTTCCGGGGGTAAATCGTGGGTCCGGTCTACGCAGGAAAGCGTAAGCACCGGGTTAAGCGACGGAAATATCAGGCAGCGAGGGCGCTCGCGGGGATCACGGCGGCGAGATCGAGGACCAGCAACGGCTCGCCATCACGTTCGACGATGCCGGTTCCCGCCGCCGCCCAGCCGCCCTGCAGGGCAAGCCCCGACGACAGCGGCAGGCGCGCGAACGGCGCGACGTCCTCGACCGAATCGACCAGGATCGCATAATGATGCCCCTCGACGACGGTGATCACCGCACGCCGGACGGTGTCCGGGGTCGGCGCCAGGCCGAGCGCGGTGCCGGTGTCGATCACCGTCACCACGCGGCTGCGCAGTGCGGCGAGCCCGCGAACGAACGCATCGGCACGCGGCACCGCGACGATGTCGCCGATATCGACCACCGAATCGACCTGCGCGGCAGCGATCGCCACGCCGCGCCCCGCGATGTGCGCGACCAGGAACAAGTCGGTCATACCGCCCTCCGTGCCGCGATCGCGGCGATCAGCGCGGGCCGATCGTACCGATAGATGCTGCCGTCATCGTCGCCGTCCTTCGCGCGGAACCGGCGCAGCGTCACCACGGGCGCGAGCGTCTCGCGGAGCGGCGCATCCTCCATCGCCAGCGCGATCGCCGCGGTCTCGCCGTCCGCCAGCGCGGTCACGCAGCGATAGCCGGATGCCTCCAGCGCCGGCTTCAGGAACGTTTCCATCCAGCCCGATCCGTCGACCTGCAACAGGCAGACCGGCGGCGAGGCGATCGTCACCGGCTCGCCCGCGAACAGCGCATGCGGATCGACCAGTTCGATCTGCTCGCCCGCGATCAGTACGACGCCGGCAATCGGGCCGTTGCCGCGCGCGGGGGCGATCTCCGCCGGCAACGTGACGATCTCGATCGCGTCGGCGATCGCATAGGCCATCTCGCTGTCGCCATCGGTCAGCCGCAACACCGCGACCTCGCTCCGGTCGCCGAGATCGCCGACCGCGTACAGCGGAATGATCGCGTCGCCGATCGACAGCCGCATCGCGCCCGCGGTCCAGCGGATCGCGTGCGTCGGCACCGGCTCGACCCGGTCGATCACCGCGAGCGCGATCGCGCGGCGCTGGCCATCCAGGTCGTCGAACAGGAGCGCGGGCACGCCCGGCACGACCGCCTCCTCGGCGGCGGTATCGGCGGCGACGACCGGGGTAAACCGCAGTCCAGCCACCGCGGCGATCCCCGACGCGTCGAGCAACAGCATCGGCAGGCCGTTGTCGGGCAAGGTCTTGCCCGCATAGACGCCGGTCGCCATCACCGCGGGCGATGCGGGTTTCACCACCAGCTCCTCGGTATCGAGCACGGTATCGACGCCGAGCGCGTAATCGCCCTCGCGCGTCGACACGATCACCAGCGTCGGCGGCGCGTCGTCGTTCAGCGCGAACAATTTGCCGAGCGATACCAGCGGCATCCGCCGTCCGCGCACCGTGACGGCGGCCGCGTCGCCGATCGTGTCGATCCGCACGGCATCGCCGCGCACCATCACGATCTCCTCGATCGCCTGGCGCGGCAACGCAAACCGCTGCGTGCCGACGCCGACGATGATCGTCGACAGGATCGACAGCGTCAGCGGCACGTGGATGACGATCCGCAGGCCCCGACCCGGCTCGTTGGTCAGCACGACGCGCCCGCCGATCTGCTCGATATTGGCGCGCACCACGTCCATGCCGACGCCGCGCCCGGAAATCGCGGTCACCGCATCGCGGCTCGACAGCCCGGCGGCAAAGATCAGGTCGAGCTTGGCCGCCTCGCTCATCGCCGCGAGCTCGGTGATGCTATGGAGCCCCTTTTCCGCCGCCTTGACGACGATCCGCGCGACGTCGATGCCCTTGCCGTCGTCGGCGACCTCGATCAGGATCTGGTTGCCCGACTGGCGCGCGGACACGACCAGTCGTCCGCTCACCGGCTTGCCGAGCGCGCGGCGCTCTGCCGGCCCCTCGATGCCGTGATCGATCGAATTGCGGATGATATGGACCAGCGGATCGCGCATCAGCTCGATCATCTCGCGGTCCAGCTCGACATCGGCACCCTCGATCACAAGATCGACGCTCTTGCCGAGTTCGGCACTGGTATCGCGCACCATCCGCGGCAGCGCCGAGAACAGCGCGTCGACCTTCTGCATGCGCGTCCGCGTGACGGTATCGCGCATGTCGGCGACGGTCAGCGACAGGCGTTCGAGCGCCGCCTCGACCTTCGGATCGACGTCGCAGTCGCGCAACCGCCGGGCCAGTTCGTTGCGCGCGAGCACCATCTCGGACATGCCGCTCATCATGTGATCGAGCAGGTCGACGTTCAGGCGTACGCTGCGGCTGGCGGCGCGACCGTGCGGAGTGGCCGGCGCCTGTGCGCGAGGCTGCGCGTCGGGCGCGAGCGCGGCGATCAGCAGGTCCTCGCCCGAATCGTCGAGCGGCGAGCCGCTGTCGATCGCCTCGACGATCTCGCCGATCCGGTCGACGATGCCGAGAACCGCGTTGACGAGCGCGGTATCGGGGGTGCGCTTGCCGTCGCGGACCGCGGCGAGCACGTCCTCCGCCGCATGGCTCAGCCGGGCAAGCCGCGGCAGGTCGAGGAAGCCGCAGCTGCCCTTGACGGTATGGACGAAGCGAAAGATCGCATCGAGGCGCCCGCTATCTGCCGGTGCAGCTTCCCACGCGACGATCTCGCCGGAGATCGCCTCCAGCGTTTCGCGCGTCTCGGCAATGAATTCCTGTAACAGATCGTCCATGCGAGCCCCGCGTTCGAGCCCTGTCATGCATGGTGGAGGTTAAGGGGGCGTTAGCTCGTCTTCTCAATCCTCCCCCGCCAGGGGAAGATGGAACTTTCGCCCTACCGCGCGTTGAACACCGCACCGAAGATCATGATCCCCTCGGCCGGTTCGGACACGATCACCGTGCCGCCGGCCTCCGCCACGACGGTGTTGATCAGGTACGCGGCGGCGGCGCGCGGCGTGACGGTATGCGCGCCCTCGCCTTCGACCAGCGTGCGGCGGATCTCGGGGTCGAGCACGATCCGCGCGCCCTCGATCTTCACGACGATCTCGAGCTGCCCGTCATTCTCCTCGCCGCCGACCTCCATCGTCCCGCCGCGCACCAGCGATTCGGTCGCGACCAGCACGAGGTTGAGCAGCACCTTGACCGCCGACTTGGGCATCGCCGACGCCTCGACCGCCCAGACGAAATTGATCCGCTTGTTCTCCGCGACCAGCCCCTCGATCGCGCCTCGCGCCTCGTGCGTATCGACCAGCTCGCCAAAGCCACCCGCCGCCCCGAACGCGAGCCGGAAGAATTTCAACTTGCTGGCAGACGCCCGCGCACTGTCGGCGAGCAACTGCATCACCCGCTCGCGCATCGCCGGATCGGTCTCGTCGGCGAGCAGCTCCAGCCCGTTGTTAAGCGCCCCCACCGGCGACAGCAGGTCGTGACACAGGCGCGAACACAGCAGGCTCGCGAAATCGACCGGGCTGACCGTCATGAAAATCCCCTAATTCTGGAAGGTCTTGTGGCGGTGGTGCGGCGGCGGCGCAAGGGTGGTTGGGATCGACATTGGGAGCGGGATACAGACCACTACGACAGACTCCACCCCGGCATGCTCCACCCCGGCGAAGGCCGGGGCCCAATCGGGGGACATCGCCAACTAAACGCTGCGCTCCGTTACTCAGACCTTCCCAATTGGGCCCCGGCCTTCGCCGGGGTGGAGGTTTCTGCGATACGCTCGATTACCTCTTCGACGAAGGCCCCCACTACCACCGATCGCCAAGCCCGCGCCACGCCGCCACCGAGGATCACCCACACGGCCCCATCCCCCATAGCCTGCGCCGCATCTCTAGCAGACGGAACCGGCAAGCCCGATGGATGCGAATGATAATGCCCGACCACCGCCAGCCCCCCCGCCCGAGCCCGCCGATGCGCCGCAAACAACGCCGTCGGATCGATCTCGAACGTCCGCGCCGGGTTCGCCGCAACGTTCACGCATACCTCCGCCGCCGCGATCCGCCCCGCAGCACCAAACAACAGCCCACAAATCTCCGCATCCGGCGAAGCATCCGCCGCCGCCAATAATTGCTCCAGCACTTCGCTTGAAATCATCACGCTCATCGCCACATCGCTACGACATGGACCGGGGGGTTTCCATCGTCGAAGCATCGATCACGCCGGCCACGGATGGCTGGAGGCTCGACCGTGCGCTCGCCGAAGTGCTGCCGGACATGTCGCGCGAACGGCTCAAGGGGCTGATCGCCGCGGGCCAGGTGACGCTCAACGGCCGCGAATGGCGCGATTCCGCGAAGAAGGCCGCCGCGGGCCAAGTGTTCGCGGTCGCGATCCCGCCGCCGACGCCGCTGCACAACGAAGCGCAGGATATCCCGCTCGTCGTCGCCTACGAAGACGACGACCTGATCGTGATCGACAAGCCCGCCGGCCTAGTCGTCCACCCCGCCGCGGGCAATTTCGACGGGACATTGGTCAACGCGCTGCTCCACCACTGCGCCGGCAATCTGTCCGGGATCGGCGGCGTCGCGCGGCCGGGGATCGTCCACCGCATCGACAAGGACACGTCGGGCCTGATGATCGCCGCCAAGACCGACCGCGCGCACGAAGGCCTAGCGAAGCAGTTCCACGACCACAGCATCGACCGCCGCTACAAGGCGATCGTCGGTGGTATCCCGCGCCCGCCAAGCGGCACCGTCAACGCGCCGCTCGCGCGAAGTCCGCAGAACCGCAAGAAGATCGCGATCGTCGAAGGCGGCAAGCGCGCGGTGACCCATTTCTCGACCATAACAACACTGCGCGATGCAGCCCTGATCGAGTGCCGGCTCGAGACCGGCCGCACGCATCAGGTGCGCGTGCACATGGCGTCGATCGGTCACGCCTTGTTGGGCGACCCGGTCTATGGTAGAACAAAGCAAGCTCAAAAGTCGCTGCTCGAAACGCTCGGTTTCCGCCGGCAGGCCTTGCACGCGGCGCATCTGGGGTTCATCCATCCGGTGAAAAGCATCGCTTTGGCGTTCGAAAGCGAAATGCCCGCAGACATGCAGGAACTGTTCACCCAGCTTCACGTATAGATAATCGAGCCCATGCCGCAGTGCGGCACCGAGGCTCAGCAGAAAGGGATTACGACAATGGCAGCCCGCTCCAACGTTCCAGCGACGATTCCTGCGCTCGGCAGCGAGGCGGGTCTCAATCGCTATCTCGCCGAGATCAAGAAATTCCCGCTGCTCAAACCCGAGCAGGAATACATGCTTGCCAAGCGCTTCCAGGAGCATGGCGACACCGAGGCGGCTGCGCAGCTGGTAACCTCGCATCTCCGCCTCGTGGCGAAGATCGCGATGGGCTATCGCGGCTATGGCCTGCCGACGTCTGAGCTGATCTCCGAGGGCAACATCGGCCTCATGCAGGGCGTGAAGAAGTTCGAGCCCGAGCGTGGCTTCCGTCTCGCGACCTATGCGATGTGGTGGATCCGCGCGTCGATCCAGGAATATATCCTGCGCTCGTGGAGCCTCGTGAAGATGGGCACCACCGCCGCGCAGAAGAAGCTGTTCTTCAATCTGCGACGCATGAAGAGCCGTCTCGATGCGTTCGAGGACGGCGATCTGCGCCCCGAACACGTTACCAAAATTGCGACAGATCTCGGTGTGGCCGAAACCGACGTCGTCAGCATGAACCGTCGCATGGCGATGGGCGGCGATACGTCGCTCAACGTGCCGATGCGCGAGGATGGCGAAGGTCAGTGGCAGGATTGGCTGCAGGACGACGCGCCGTTGCAGGACAAGATCGTCGCCGATGCGCAGGAGGCGGACGTTCGCCATTCGATGCTGGTTTCGGCGATGGACGACCTCAACGAGCGTGAGCAGCATATCCTGACGGAGCGTCGCCTGACGGACGATCCTAAGACGCTTGAGGAATTGTCGCAGGTCTACGGCGTATCGCGCGAGCGCGTGCGGCAGATCGAGGTGCGCGCGTTCGAGAAGCTGCAAAAGGCGATGATGCGGATCGCCGGCGAGAAGCGCCTGCTGGCGGCATAACGTGGCGCGCACCGTCGTCATCGGCGGCGGTGCGGCCGGTATTGCAGCGGCTAGGACGCTGCATGACGCGGGGCATGACGTGTTGCTCGTCGAGGCGAGCGACCGGTTGGGCGGAAGAGCCAAGAGCCTTCCGCTAGCCTCCATGTTCCCCCGCGAAGGCGGGGGCCCAGACTGGACCCCCGCCTTCGCGGGGGAACACGTAGACGCCGGTTGCGGCTGGCTGCACTCCGCCCAGCGCAATCCTTGGACGTCGATAGCAGAGGCTAGCGGCTTCACCGTCGACCGCTCCGACGCAAACTGGCGCACTCAGTGGCGCGACCTCGGCTTCTCGCCTGAAGACCAAGAGTCCTCCGCCACCGCCTACCAAGCCTGGAACGCGCGCGCGCTCGCCGCACTGGACGGCTCCGACCGCCCGCTCTCCGACTTCATCGAGCCGCATGACAAATGGCGCCCGAAGATCGACGCGATCTCCGGCTACGCAAATGGTGCGAACCTCAGCGAGGTCTCGCTCCACGACTGGGCAGCGTATGAGGAAGCCTCGACCGACGATAATTGGACGGTGAAGGAAGGCTACGGCACGCTAGTCGCGAGCCACGCCGCCGGCCTGAACATCCGCCTTTCGACCCCGGTGACGCGCATCGACCACAGCGGCCATCGCATCAAACTAGACACCTCAACCGGCACGATCGAGGCAGCCCACGTCATCGTCTGCGTCCCCACCACCGTCCTCGCCAAGTCGCAGATCGTCTTCGACCCTCCGCTTCCCGACAAGCACGCCGCCTCCGCCGACCTCCCGCTCGGGCTCGCAGACAAGGTATTCCTCCACGTCGACCGGCCCGAATGGCCGACCAACGCGCACCTGATCGGCAACCCCTACAGCGCCTGTACCGCGAGCCACCGCCTGTCGCCGTTCGGCTGGCCGATCGTCGAAAGCTTTTTCGGCGGCGACTGCGCGGAAATGCTGGAGGACCGCGACGCCTCGCAGTTCGCGATCGACGAACTTGTCAGCCTGCTCGGCAGCGATTGGCGCAAGCGCTTCACCCCACTCGCTGCAACCCGCTGGCGGCACGAACCCTATATCGGCGGCAGCTACAGTCACGCGCGGATTGGCAGGGCCGGACAGCGTGCCGTCCTCGCCGCCTCCGTCGACGGCCGGATCCACTTCGCCGGCGAGGCGTGCCACCCGTTCGACTTCTCCACCGCACACGGGGCGTATGAGACCGGCGTTGCGGCCGCGCGCGCGGTGATTGGCGAGCCTGCTACGATCGCATAAGGAGCGCCGATGGGCTTCTTCCGCATTTTCGCCAAGATCATCTTTGGGTTCGTCCTGATCACCGTCGCCTGGGTCGGCATATACCGCTTCGTGCCGGTGCCGTTCACCTGGACGATGATGGGCGACGTCATTGCCGGCCACGGCGTGACCAAGGACTGGATGCCGCTATCCGAGATGGACCCGGACATGGCGCGCGCCGCGATCGCCGGCGAGGATTCGCGGTTCTGTTCGCACCACGGCTTCGATTTCAAGGCGATGGCGGGGGCGGCGGCGCGCAATGCGCAGGGCGGGCGGATCCGCGGCGGCTCGACAATCAGCCAGCAGACCGCGAAGAACGCGTTCCTGTTCCAGGGCGGCGGTTATGTGCGGAAAGCGTTCGAGGCGTATTTTACCGTGCTGATCGAGGCGATGTGGCCGAAGCGCCGGATCATGGATGTCTATCTCAACATCGCCGAGACCGGGATCGGGACGTACGGCGCGAACGCCGGGGCGATCCGGTATTTCAACCACGACGCGTCGCGGCTGTCGCCGACCGAGGCGGGGCGGATCGCGGCGGTGCTGCCGTTGCCGAAGAAGCGCGCGGCAATCGATCCGCACGGGTTCGTGCGGCGCCACGGGAATACGCTGTCGCGGCGGGTTTCGACCGTGCGGAACGATGGGTTGGATGGGTGTTTGCGATCCTGACCCGCTCCATCACCTTGGACCAATTCCGGGGTGACGGAGTGAGAGGCAGCTGAACTCACCACGAGCTTCCGTTCTGCTCACGAACCCACCCAGACACCGTCACCCCAGCGAAAGCTGGGGTATCCCCGTGGCGAAGGGTGCGCGTCGTCGAGGAAGATCCCAGCTTTCGCTGGGATGACGGTTGGGTCGCTCGCGTGACGTGCAAGGAAAGTCGAGCGGCTACCGACCACCAGCGCCGCGGGCAAAGCCCGCGTCGGTCATGGCGGGCCATGCCGGCCGGGCTTGCGCGTCTCGCCGTCTTGCGACGGCGTGCGCGCTTCGCCTCAGAACGGCAGCTTGAAGCCCGGGGGCAACTGCAACCCGCTGGTCATCTTCGACATTTCGCTGCCCGAGACCGCATCGGCCTTCGCCCGCGCGTCGTTGAACGCCGCCGTCAGCAGGTCCTCGAGCATCTGCTTCTCGCTCACCTGCATCAGCGAATCGTCGATCGCGATGTTGATGATGCGGCCCTTCGCAGAGGCCTTCACCTTGACTAGGCCGCCACCGGACGCACCCTCGACCTCAATCGTGTCGAGATTGGCCTGCGCCTTTTCCATCTCGTTCTGGACGTTCTGCGCCATGGCGAGGATTTCATCGATATTCTTCATGCGTTGCTCCTTTGACCCGGCCACGATTCTAGCTGGGCGTCCGGAAACGCTGCCACCGCGGCCTTCATGATGGGGGATTCGAGAATAGCCTGACGCACCGCAGCGTCGGCGGCGTCCTGCGCCTCGCGCAGCGTCGGCGCGCCGGGCGCGTCGACGATCGACACTTTCCACGCAGTCCGCGTCACCGTCTTCAACAGCGTGTTGAGTTCTGCGAGCGTGTCGGCGGAGACCGGGCGACTGCCGCTGAGCGCGAATTCGGGCGGCGCGTAGCTGACGACGCGGGCGCCGTGACGAAGGCGCGCAGCGATCGCGAGGCCGCCCGATTCGTCGAGCAGATCGACCAGCGCCTCGAACGTCGGCGGCAGGATCGGACCGGTCGCCACGGGTTCGGGCGCCTTCGCAGCGGATCCCGCGTTCCAGGGCGGCGCTTCGCCAGACGGGCGCGCAGGTGGCGGCGGCGGTGAGGTCGGTGCCGCCGCGGGCGCCGCGCCGCTGGCAATCTGACGCGCCAACTCGCCGGGATCGGGCAGCGTCGAGGCGTAGATCGCGCGCAACAGCGCCATCTCTGCCGCCTCGATCGGCAACGCCGCCTTGGCGACCTCGTCATGGCCCTTGAGGAACAGCTGCCACAGACGGTGCAGCGCGGGATAGCCGAGCGATGCCGCCCATTCCTCTCGCGCCGCGCGTTCCTCCATCGGCTGTGCGGCATCCGGAGGCGTGCCGACCTTCGTCAGCGTGATGCCGTGGACGGTTTCGAGCAGCGAGCGCAGCACCGACAGCGGGTCGACGCCGTAATCATATTGGCGGCGCATCGAGGCGAGCGCCCCTGCCCCGTCGCCAGCGAGGATCAGCGTTAACAGGTCGCGCACCGCACCGCGGTCGGACAGGCCAAGCATCTGGCGCACCGCGTCCGCGGTCACGCCGCCGCCTTCGAGCCCGGCATGCGCGATCGCCTGGTCGAGGATCGACAGGCCGTCTCGCGCGGAACCTTCCGCCGCGCGCGCGATCAGCATCAGCGCCTCGAGATCGGCGCCCACGCCCTCTTGCTCCGACACCCAGGCGAAATGCTTGGCAAGCTGTTCGGCGGAGATGCGGCGCAGGTCGAAGCGTTGGCAACGCGAGAGGACCGTCACCGGGACCTTGTTCACCTCCGTCGTCGCGAACAGGAATTTCACATGGGGAGGCGGCTCCTCCAGCGTCTTCAGCAGCGCGTTAAACGCGTTCTTCGACAGCATGTGGACTTCGTCGATGATGTAGATCTTGAAGCGCGCGGTGACCGCCGAATAGCGCGACGCGTCGATGATCTCGCGGACGTCGTCGACGCCGGTGTGGCTGGCAGCGTCCATCTCGATCACGTCGATATGGCGGCCCTCGGCGATCGCGCGGCAGGGTTCGCAGACGCCGCAGGGGTCGATCGTCGGGCCGCCGTCACCGTCAGGACCGATGCAGTTGAGAGCCTTGGCGATAAGGCGTGCGGTCGAGGTTTTTCCCACGCCGCGGACGCCGGTCATCAGGAACGCGTGCGCGAGCCGATCGCGCTTGATCGCGTTGCCAAGCGTCTGAACCATCGCATCCTGCCCGATCAGCTCGGAGAAGGTCTGCGGACGGTATTTCCGTGCGAGCACGCGGTAGGCGACGTCCGCCGCTTTGGCCGGCTGCGGGGGTTCGCCCAGGTCGAATGAATCTGACATTGCGGTCGATATAGGCGGTTTGGGGGGCGGTGTCGAAGGGCTAGCGAACCCTTTCTGTTCCCTCGCCGACGCGGGGGTCCGGGGTTCGGGGTAATATCTGCTTTTTAGTTGGAAAGTGCGCTGCGGCTAAGCCGCATCGTCAGACGGTGCTTTGCACCGCTGGCCGCGCTCACGTTTGCTTGCAAACATTCGCGGTGGGAGCCGGGACGACCCGTGGCTTAGTCGTTGTGGCTGCTTCCTTCCGGATCTGACCAAGTTGGCGACGACCACGTCCGCCCGACTCCCGCGACGCATATGGCGGGGTCGGGCGGGATGATCAAGCCGCTTTAGACGCGGGCTCGGACTTAGCGCCCGGACTTAGCGCCCGGGCTTAGCGGTTGACGCGGACCGTGCGGCAGACGCGCTGGCGGTGATGGTTGCGATAGACGTTGCGGCAGACCTGGCGCGTACGCACGGCGTGACGACGGTAACCCGGACGGTTGTCGTTGTGACGCACGACGGTGCGCTCATGGACGACGGTGCGCTGTGCGGAGGCTTCTGCGGCAATGCCGACAGGCGCGAGGCCGGTGAGCGCGACGAGACCGGCAGCGGCGAGGGTGAACAACTTCATGGGACTTCTCCTGCTGGGTGCGGGCCCTGCTGGACCCTGCAACCTATGTTACCTAACTAAAGGCGGTCGTTACGGTTCCGTATCAGCGGCGGAAACAGCGACGAACCGGGCCATAATAGCCGCGCTCGATCCGGCACACGACGCGCGACCGGCCATAGCCGCGCGGGCCACGATAGCCGTAGCCGCCGCCGCGATAGCCACCGCGATACCCACGGTAACCGCGGTCTCCGCGATAGCCATGGCGCGGGCCGTTCCAGCCACGATTGCCGTGCCAGCCGCCATTGCCGCGATGGCCATCCCAACCATGGCGCTGGGCATCGGCCGGCACCGCGGCAAACAGCGTTCCCGCGGCCAGGGCACCAGCGGCGAACATTGCGACGATCTTCATGTTCGGTACTCCTCTCAAGACCCCGTACATTGGGGCGATGAGGGGATAATCCGCTTCGAGCGGTGGACGTTCCCTGAACCGGCCGTTGTCTTCCTGTAAGCTTTGCTGACGTTTAATTCGGGATGCGGACGGTCAGTCCGTCGAGAGCCTCGGTAAGGCGTATTTGACAGGCAAGACGACTGGTGCGCGTCGCATTGTGTGCAAGGTCGAGCATGTCCTCCTCGTCCTCGGCCGCCGGCAGCAGGCGGGCGAAGTCGGCGGGATCGACGATGACGTGGCAGGTCGCACAGGAGAGCTGGCCTTCGCAGGTGCCTTCGAGCGGTTGGTCATGCGCCTGCGCTGCGTCGAGCAGGCGGTCGCCGGGCGTCGCGGCGGCCAGCGTGGCGGTGCCGTCGCGGGCGATGAAGCGGACGATCATGGCCATTGTGCCTCGGCTGCGGCGACGATCGTATCGATGGCGTCGGCGAGTTCGGTTTCGGTGGTGTAGCGGCCGAAGCCGAGGCGGATGCTGGCGCGTGCCTGCGCTTCGGTGAAGCCGATCGAGCGGAGGACGTGACTGGAGCGACCGGAGCCGCTCGCGCAGGCCGAGCCGGCGGAGAACGCGATGTCGCGCAGGTCGGACAGCAGCCGGTTAACGTCGAGACCGTCGCGGCGGATGTTGAGGTTGCCGTGATAACGCTGTTCGGTCGAACCATTGATCGTCCAGCCGGGGCCGAGGCGATCGAGCGCCAGCGACCATAGGCGATCGATATGCGCGGCGTCCCGATCCTTGCGATCGGCCATGAGTTGCGCGGCGACGCCGAAGCCTGCGCAGAGGGCGGGCGATAGCGTGCCGGAGCGGCCGGGGGCTTCCTGGCCGCCGCCGTGCATCAGCGGCGCAAGGTCGACGCCGTCGCGGATCCAGAGTGCGCCAATGCCTTTGGGTCCGTGGATCTTGTGCGCGGAGATCGCGACGAGATCGACGGTGTCAGGGATTGGCACCCGGCCATAGCCTTGCACCATATCGCAGAGGATCAGCGCGCCGGCTTCGTGCGCGATCTCAGTAAGGGCGGCGATCGGCTGGATGACACCGATCTCGTTGTTCACGAGCATCGCCGCGACGAGCCCGGTGCCGGGGCGGATCGCAGCGCGGGCTGCGTCGAGGTCGACCAGACCGTCGGGGCCGACCGGGAGGATCGATACTTGGCGCCCCCCTGCCGCTTCTGCAGCTACCGTATCGAGGACGGCGGCGTGTTCGGTGGCGAGCGTGACGATCGGACCGCTCGTGCCCTTGATTGCCCAGTTGAGCGCCTCGGTCGCGCCGCTGGTGAAGGCGACCCGGCCGCCGGGGGGAAGCAAAGCGGCGACCTGGTCGCGCGCGACTTCGACGGCGGCCTTGGCACGGCGGCCTTCGCGGTGCGAGGAATGCGGATTGGCGTGCTGCGATTCGAGCCAGGGGAGCATCGCGGCGAGCGCTTCGGGCGCGAGCGGGGTGGTCGCCTGATAATCTAAGTACGTCATGCCGCTCGCCTTATGTCGGTGGCAATGCGCGTCCAGGCTTCCGCGAACTTCGCGACGTCTTCGGCCGTCGTGGTCCAGCCGAAGCTAACGCGGACGACTTCGGCAGCGACTTCGGGGGAAAAGCCCATTGCCGCAAGGACGTGGCTAGGCCGCATGCTGCCCGACGAACACGCGCTGCCCGCCGAGACTGCAAACCCGGCCATGTCGAGGCGGATCAACTGGGCCGCGGAACTGACGCCCGGCATGCGGTAGGAAGCGATCGTCGGGATGCGCGGAGAATGGTGCCCAACGATCTCGCCACCGGCCGCGAGTATTGCTTCGTCGAGTTTGGCACGATGATCGGCCATATCCGCGAACCAATCGTTGGGAGCCTCCAGCGCCGCGGCGAACCCGAGCGCGCCGGGGAGGTTCTCGGTACCGCCGCGATAGCCGCGCTCCTGCCCACCGGTCGGGTCGAGCAGGCCGAGATCGCGGACTAGGAGCGCGCCAATACCGGGAGGGCCGCCGAGCTTGTGCGCGGAAACGATGATCAGGTCCGCATCGGGGAGCGGAAGCTTGCCGGCGGTCTGCGAGCAGTCGGCGATCCAAAGACCGGTGGGGCGATCCTGGAGTACGCCGGTTTCGCTGTTCGCGGACTGCAGCGCGATCGTCTGAGAGCCCTCCCCGTTCGCTACGATACCCCGTCCGTCGACCTCCAGCATTACCGGCTGTTTCGCCGCTCTGAGAACCGCATCGTGTTCGATCGCTGCCACGCCGATACCTAGCCTACCGCGCAACGCCAGCGCTGCGGACTCGCTCGCGCCGCTCGTCAGGATTACGTGATGCGGCCAGTCCAGCGCCTTGGCGATCCGCTTCCGCGCATCCTCCAGCGCCGCCCGCGCCGCTCGTCCCTCAGCATGCGGCGAGGACGGGTTTGCCCAGCGCGCCATGCCCTCGATCACCGCCGCGGTTGCCTCGGGGCGCATCGGCGTGGTGGCGGCGTGATCGAGGTAGATGCGGGGTCCGTGAGCAGGCAGGGTCGGTTCCAATTGCGGAAAGGGGCGTTCAGCCTATATAATGCAGATCACCCCGCACTCCACCCGAGTGCGTATCCCAGCTCGCGAGTGCCTATGCCAGAAGTCATTTTCCCCGGTCCCGAAGGCCGTCTCGAAGGTCGTTTTGCGCCGGGCCCGCGTCCGCGCGCACCCGTCGCGATGATCCTGCACCCGCATCCGTCGGCCGGCGGCACGATGAACAATGCGATCGTGCAGCAGCTCTACAAGACCTTCCAGCGGCGTGGCTTTGCGACGTTGCGGTTCAACTTCCGCGGCGTCGGCAAGAGCCAGGGCGTGTTCGACAACGGCGTCGGCGAGCTGTCGGATGCGGCGAGCGCGCTCGACTGGGTGCAGAGCTTCCACCCCGAGGCGCAGACCACCTGGATCGCCGGCGTCAGCTTCGGCGCGTGGATCGGCATGCAGTTGCTGATGCGCCGGCCGGAGATCCGCGGGTTCATCTCGGTGGCGCCGCCGGCCAATCTGTACGACTTCACGTTCCTCGCGCCGTGCCCGTCGAGCGGGATCATCATCCAGGGCGAGGGCGACGAGGTCGCGACGCCGGGGGCGACGCAGAAGCTGGTGGATAAGCTGCGCACGCAGAAGCACATCACGATCCATCACGACACGATCCCGAAGGCGAACCACTTCTTCGAGCACGAGATGCCAGAGTTGATGGGGTCGGTGGACAAGTATCTCGACATGCGGTTGGACCCGAACTCGCCGATTAGGTGAGGAACCTCCCTTTTCCCCTCGGGGAGAAGGTGGCGCGCCAGCGTCGGATGAGGGGGAGTTGGGAGGGGCTAGCGCGCCCCAACGCCCCTCTCCCTTCCCACCGCAAGTGCGGCGGGCCCCTTCCCTCTCCCCGCAGGGGCGAGGGAGTTTACAGCGTCCAGATCGCTACGTTGGCCAACAGGACTGCGGCCATGACCAGCATCAGCACGCCCTTCTTCGTGTCGCGTTTCTTCGCGATCAGCACGACCCCACCGATCAGGCAGGCGAACATGCCGAGCATGGCGATGGCGGGGGCTGCGGCGGCGATGCTGGTGAGGGCGGCGTTCATGCTGCTCGATACGCCAGCACGGCCCCGGATTGAAGCGCGTTGACTTCGCGCCACTCGCGGCAATAGCTTACCCACCTCGATCGAATATTCGGAGGTTTGATGCTGGCCTTTCTCGCGCTGATCGCCGCGCAGTCACCTCCCCCATCCGATTGCCGATACGACAAGCCCGCGATGATGGCGCTCGACGAACGTGCGTTCGACCAGACCATGACGGGCGGTTGGCGCACGCTCGCCAATGCCGGCTGCGATGCGCAGGCCGCCGACCTGATCGCCGAATGGCGCGCGGGTCATCCCGCCAACCCACGCACCGCTGGGCTGTTGCAGTGGCACGAAGGCCAGTTGCGCGCGAACGCCGGCCAGACGGCACGCGCGGTCGCGCTGTTCGAGGCAGCCCGGAAGCCGGCCGAGGAGGATACCGGGTTCGGCTGGAATCTCTATGTCGACGGCAGCATCGCGTTTCTACGTCGCGATCTCGCCGGACTGGACACCGCCCGCGCCAAGCTCGCCGCGCTGCCCCGCCCGGCCGGCTATGCCCCGATCGGCGCCGACGGCAAGCCGCGCGCCTATGCCTGGCCGATGAACCTCAACATCCTCGACGGCTTCGTCGCCTGCTGGAACCAGAGCTACAAGCAGGCCTATGCCTGCGCGAAACCAGCAGTGAAGACCCTGCCGCCCGCCTAGTCAGCCGGCAATCGCCTTCGCATAAGCGGCCAGGTCGACATTGCCGCCGGACAGGATGACGAGCAGTCCGGATTCGAGCTTTACCTTGCCAGCCAGCACCGCCGCCAACCCGACCGCGCCGCCCGGCTCGATCACGAGCCGCAACTTCTCCGCTGCCCACCGCTGCGCCGCAGCGATCTGCGCTTCGCTAACCGCTACGCCCGTAGCGTCGCGGCGAGATAAAACATCGAAGGTCAGCGCCGACACGCGCAAGGTCTGGAGCGAGTCGCACGCGGTCTGTGGAGGGTTGGGGCCGACCGATTCAATCCACGACGCCTCCAGCGAGCGCCGCATATCGTCCCAGCCCTCGGGCTCGACGACGGTGATCGCGCTGTCCTTCAACGCCAGCGCGATGCCAGCAGACAATCCACCACCGCCGCACGGGATCACGACCCGACTCGGCACGCCCATGCCGAGCGCCGCCATCTGCGCCGCCGCCTCGATCCCCGCACTCCCCTGCCCCTCGATGATCCACGGATCGTCGAAGCTCGGCACCAGCGTCGCGCCCCGTGCCTCCGCCAGTTGCGCGGCGATCGCCTCGCGGCTTTCGGTCGCGCGGTCGTAGGTCACCACCTCCGCGCCCAACGCCAAGGTCGATTCGCGCTTCAGCCGCGGCGCGTCGGACGGCATCACGATCGTCGCCGCGATCCCGAGCCGCTTCGCCGCCCAGGCCACCCCCTGCGCGTGATTGCCCGACGAGAACGCGACGACGCCCTTTTTCCGCGCGGCTTCGTCCAATGCGGTGAGCCGATGCCACGCACCGCGAATCTTGAACGCGCCGATTGGCTGCAACGATTCGGCCTTGAACGCGACCGGTACACCCTTGATTTCACTGATAAACAGCGGCGTCGACGGCAAGATCCGCGCGATCTTTTCCGCGGCATCCCGCACCCCCGCCCGCGTCGGCTGTCGCAAAATCGTCACACACTGGCTCCTATGCGGCCAACCCTATTTACATGGGGGGCAAGCGACCGTAGATCGCCCTTCCGCTGCCCCATGGGACTTCCAACCGCAAGGCAGTGTTTTCGTAATTTGTCTCAGGACATTGGAGGTCCCTTGAATTGGTCAAGCATCATATCGCGCTGGGGTTAGCGAAAGCCCATTCGACCGCCGACACATCCCGCATCGGGAGCGGCATCGACATCGCTAAAGGGCGCCCGGTCAACCCGGTCACGCTCGTTCGTCCGCACGCTGCTGCGCGCGCCGCTCGGTTCTTCGTCGAGAAGTTTCCGGGCCGCTCGATGTATGCGGTGAAGGCGAACCCGTCTCCCGAACTCCTGCAGATCTTGTGGGACAATGGCATCACGCATTACGACGTGGCGTCGATCGCCGAAGTGCGCCTGGTCGCACGGACGCTCCCCGAGGCTACACTGTGCTTCATGCACCCGGTCAAGGCCGAGGAAGCGATCGCCGAGGCGTATTTCACGCACGGCGTCCGCACCTTCAGCCTCGATAGCCTCGAAGAGCTCGACAAGGTCGTCCGCGCCACCCGCGAAGCCACCGATCTAACGCTCTGCGTGCGCCTGCGCGTGTCGTCGGAGCATTCGAAGCTTAGCCTCGCGTCGAAGTTCGGTGCAGCGCCGCACGAAGCCAAGGAGCTGCTGTTCGCGGCCCGCCAGGCAGCGGACGCACTCGGCATCTGCTTCCATGTCGGCTCGCAGGCGATGACCCCGGAGGCCTATTCGAACGCGATGGAGCGCGTCCGTGCGGCGATCGTCGAGGCGGCGGTCACGGTCGACGTCATCGACGTCGGCGGCGGCTTCCCGTCGTCCTATCCCGGCATGGAGCCCCCGCCGCTCGAGCATTTCTTCGAGACGATCCACCGTGCGTTCGAATCGCTGCCCGTCAGCTATTCGTCCGAGCTGTGGTGCGAGCCTGGCCGGGCGCTGTGCGCGGAATATTCGTCGATCATCGTGCGCGTCGAAAAGCGTCGCGGGACCGAGCTGTATATCAACGACGGCGCGTATGGCGCGCTGTTCGATGCGGCGCATATCGGCTGGCGCTTTCCGACCGAACTGCTCCGCGAACCAGACAGCCGCGCGAAGGACATGGAGTTCAGCTTCTATGGTCCGACGTGCGACGACATGGACTATATGGTCGGTCCGTTCATGCTGCCCGCGGACACGCAGGCCGGCGATTATATCGAGATCGGCATGCTCGGCGCGTACGGCTCGGCGATGCGGACCGCGTTCAACGGGTTCGGATCGGACGAGACGGTGATCGTCACCGACGAGCCGATGGTCTCGCTGTACGACGAACGCTTCCAGGACCTCGCGTCGAACGTCGTCAAGCTGTAACCAACACTCAGTAATCGTTCGCTCTTCGTCTTCCCCTCCCGCTCGCGGGAGGGGACCGAGGGGTGGGCGCGCGTTTTCCACATCCGGAGCGTTCGCCGTGAGCGGGCGCCCACCCCCTAGCCCCCTCCCGCAGGCGGGAGGGGGGATCAGGAGAAATTAGACATGACCGAAGACACCCGCATCGACGCGCAGCGCAAGGCGGAACTCCTCTCGACCACCGTCGAGCACATAGACATCAAGAGCTTCGACGCGCGGCCGATCGTCGATGCGATGAAGAAGATGTCGTTCACCAGCCGCGATCTCGGCCGTGCGACCGACATCTACAACCAGATGCTGGCCGACAAGGACTGCACGATCTTCCTCGTGATCGCGGGCTCGACGAGCGCCGGCGGGTGCATGGACCTGTATGCCGAGCTGCTGCGCAACAACATGATCGACGGCATCGTCGCGACCGGCGCGACGATCGTCGACATGGATTTCTTCGAGGGCCTCGGCCACAAGCATTATCAGGCGCTCGAAGTGCCGCACGACGACGTGCTGCGCTCGCTGATGATCGACCGGATCTACGACACCTATATCGACGAGGAAGAGCTCCAGCACGTCGACCACACGATCTTCGAGATCGCCGAGACGCTCGAGCCGCGCGCCTATTCGAGCCGCGAATTCATCCGCGAGATGGGCAAGTATCTCGTCGAGCATGGCAAGAAGGAGAACAGCCTCGTCAAGCTCGCCTACGAGCATGACGTGCCGATCTTCTGCCCGGCGTTCGTCGATTCGTCGGCAGGCTTCGGTCTGGTCAAGCACCAGGTCGACGCGGTGAAGGCGGGCAAGCCGTACATGGTCCTCGACGCGATCGCCGACTTCCGCGAGCTCACCGAGATCAAGATCAAGGCGGGCACCACGGGGCTGCTGATGATCGGCGGCGGCGTGCCGAAGAACTTCATCCAGGATACCGTCGTTTGTGCCGAGATCCTCGGTCACGACGACGTCCAGGTCCACAAGTATGCGGTGCAGATCACGGTTGCGGACGTCCGCGACGGTGCGTGCTCATCGTCGACGCTGCAGGAAGCGGCATCGTGGGGCAAGGTGAACACCGGCATCGAGCAGATGGTGTTCGCCGAAGCCGGTTCGGTCATGCCGCTGCTGGCATCGGATGCGTATCATCGTGGCCTCTGGAAGGACCGCCCGGTCCGCAAATGGGGCGCCAGCTTCGACAAGGCCTGAACTCTGCGATCCTCCCCCGCAAGGGGGAGGTGGCAGGCGCTTGCCTGACGGAGGGGGAGGGCACGGAGCCGACGTTATCGCCGCCTCCCCCTCCGCCGCTTCGCGCCACCTCCCCCTGGCGGGGGAGGATCAGATACCGTTGCCCCTCCCGGGCAATTGATGCAGCCTCTCCCGGATAACCGGGGGAGGCTTTTTCATGCACAGCGACATCCTGCGACCGATGGTCGTCCTCATCGCGTGGACGCTGGTGATGCTGGCGTGGATGCTCGCCACCCGGCTGCCGGCGATGAAGGCGGCTGGCGTCGACATGGGCACGCTCGTCGGCACCAAGGCCTCCGACGCCGACCGATCGCTACCGCCACAGGCGCAGTGGAAGGCGCACAACTACAACCATCTGATGGAGCAGCCGACGCTGTTCTACGCGGTCTGCGTCGTGCTGGCGCTCAGCGGCACGGGCAACGGGGTGAACGCCTGGATCGCCTGGGCCTATGTCGCGCTCCGGATCGCGCACAGCCTCGTGCAGGCAACCAGCAACCGCGTCCGCGCGCGCTTCCTCCTGTTCATGCTGTCCAGCCTGATGCTCGTCGCACTCACGCTCCACGCCGCCCTGGCGGTATTCTAGGAGGCCTGGCGCGCGCCGGAGCGAATAATCGCCGGTCGCGTCGCGCCCCCCTCCCCGAACGCGGCCCGATCGTCTAGCATTGCGCCATGACCTTCGACCGCCGCACGCTGCTCTCCCTTCCGCTCGCCGCCGGCCTCGCCCCGGCCGCTTTCGCCAGAACCGGCGCCCGAACCGGCGCCCGAACCGGCACGCAGGCCAGCGCCGCGCAGCCCCGCGCATCGGCCATGCCGGCCTGGCCCCCCGCCGAGCGGTTCGCGCTGTGGCCGGGCATTCCGCCGGGCGCGCCGACCCCACTCCCCGTGCCGCGCCCGACGACGCCGGTCTATCCCGACGGCTACCAGGATTATCAGATGCGCGGCGTCGTCCGCCCCGAAGTCGGCGTGTTCCGCCCCGCCCGTCCCGACGGCCGCGCCGTGCTGATCGTCCCCGGCGGTGGCTATTCGATCACGTCGCTCCGCAACGAAGGCATCGACATCGCCCGCGCGCTGAACGCGTTCGGGATCACCGGGTTCGTGCTCAGCTACCGCCTGCCCGGCGAAGGCTGGGCCGATCGCGCCGACGTGCCGCTCGCCGACGCGCAACGCGCGATGCGGCTGATCCGCGCCAACGCGCGCACCTACGGCATCCGGGCGGAGAAGCTCGGCGTGCTCGGCTTCTCGGCAGGCGGGCATCTCGCCGGATCGCTGGCGGTGCTCTCCGACTACAAGGCCTATCGCACGCTCGACGCGGCGGACCGCCATTCGGCACGCCCCGCCTGGGCCGGGCTTATGTACGCGGTCTCGAACATGGATCCGGGTCGCAGCCACGGGGGATCGCGCACCAACCTGCTCGGCCCCGATCCGCTGCCCGCCGTCCAGGCACGCTATGCGATCGACCGCCAGTTGAGGCCCGGCGCGCCGCCGCTGTTCCTCGTCCATGCCGAGGACGACAATACCGTGCCCGTCGCCAACAGCGTCGACACGCTCGCCGCCGCCCGCCGCGCCGGTGTCCCGGCCGAGGCGCATTTCCTCCAGCATGGCGGGCACGGCTTCGGCACGCGCCTGTCGCCACGCGCGCCGGGGTCGCTATGGCCGCAATTGTTCGATCGCTGGATGGGCGAACTGGTCACGCGCTGACACGATACGCCAGCATCACGGACCTATACGGCCAAACCGACGTTTATCCTCAAAGATCAGGAGAGCGCGATGACCCGTCCGCATGCCCAACCCCGCAACGTCTTCCATGAAAATGGCGAGGTGATCATCGATGGCCCGGACGGCGCGGTGATAGCCATGACGCCGGAGGCGGCGTTGCGGACCGCCGGGCGGCTCGACGAAGCCGCACTCGACGAACTGATCGCGCGGGCACAATCCGACGCTGGCCGCACGCTGCTCTAGCCGAATATCCGCTTCATCGAGCGTTCGAGCATCACGAACTGCCATAGCGTTCGGCCATGCTCGGCCCGCCCCATCCGGTGCTCGTCGGCGATCCGCGCGATCGTCGCCATGTCGAACCACCCTGTCTCGCCAAGCGTGCGTGATTTGGCGAGCGCCGTCGCCTCTCCCGCGAGCGCGTCACGGAACCAGGCGCTGATCGGCGTCACGAAGCCCATTTTCTGGCGATAGAGTATCTCGCGCGGCAGATACGGCTCCATCGCCTTCTTCATCAGCCATTTGCCCTCGCCGTGTCGCAGCCGGATGTTGGCGGGCAAGGTCGCGCAGAATTCGATCAGCCGGTGGTCGAGCAGCGGCTCGCGTGCCTCCAGCCCGACCGCCATGCTGGTGCGATCGACCTTGGTGAGGATATCGCCGGGCAGCCAATGCTTGATGTCGGCATATTGCGCGCGGTCGATCGCGTCGCGCGCCGGCGCGTTCGCCATCGTCGTGACGTAGCGATCTTCGGCACGATACCCCTGAAGCGTGGCACGTGCATTCGCGTTGAACAGCTGTCCTCGCAGTTCGGGCGTGGTGACGCCGACCGCGCGCGCATACGCCTCGCCACCACCCTGCGCGAGCGCCAGCAAGGTCGATTTCGCGCGCAACGGCCGCGGTGCCCAATCGGCCTTCGGATACCAGCGCCCAAGCGCACCGAACACGTCCTGCCGCAAATGCTCGGGCAGCAGCCCGCGGACGCGCTCCTCGACCGCCTGGAACTTGTAGCGACGATAGCCGGCAAGCGCCTCGTCCGCCCCGTCACCCGACAACGCGACCGTCACGCTCTCCCGCGCCAGCGCACAGACCTGATACGTCGCCAGCGCGGAAGCATCGGCAAAAGGCTCGTCGAAGCTGGCAACCAGCGTGTCGATCAGCCCGAAATCGCCCGACTGCACCACGCGTTCGCGGTGATCGGTGGCAAAGCGGCGCGCGACGGTGTCGGCGTATCCTCGCTCGTCATGGCCCGCTTCATCGAAGCCGATCGTGCAGGTACGGACCGCCTTGGGGCTCGCCTCGGCCATCAGCGCGACGACCGCCGAGCTGTCGACGCCGCCCGACAGGAACGCGCCGAGCGGCACGTCGGCCACCATCCGTGACCGCACGCCCGCGCGCATGCGATCGACCAGTTCCTCGCCCAGCGCCTTGGCCGATCCGGTCGCGCGGTTGGAGAAATCCAGGTCCCACCATTTGCGCGGGCTTGGGACGGGTTGCCCGCGCGTGACGAGCAGGAAATGACCCGCGGCAAGCTTCTTCACCCCCGCGACCAGGCAAGCATCGTCGGGGACGTAACCGAACGCGAGATAATCTTCGACCGCGCGAAGATCGGGCACGCGGCGAAGCTGCGGATGCGCCAGCAGGCCCTTCAGCTCGGACGCGAACGCGAGCGAGCCGTCAGCGAGTTCGACGTAATGAAGCGGCTTCACGCCCATCCGATCGCGCGCGAGGAACAGCGTGTGCGCTGCCGAATCGTGGATCGCAAACGCGAACATGCCGTTGAGCCGGTCGAGCATCGACGGCCCCCACGCGCGCCATCCGTGGAGCAGCACCTCGGTATCGCCCGCGGTGCGAAAAATCGCCCCCTTCGCGGTCAGCTCATCGCGCAGTTCGGCGAAATTATAGACTTCGCCATTGTACGTAATCGTCAGCGAGCCGTTCGACATCGGCTGCGGCGAGCCCTCAAGGTCGATGATCGACAGCCGGCGATGACCCAGCCCGACCCCCGGCGCAGTCCAGATGCCATCGCCGTCGGGGCCGCGATGCGCCTGTGCGGCGATCATCGCCAGGATGCGGTTGGGCTCGACCGGCTTGGGCGTGCCCGGATGGAAGATCCCGGCGATCCCGCACATCTAGCGTGTCCTCGGGGTTTGGCCTGCGGCGTGATCGGCGACCCGGTCGAGCGGTCCAAGCGCGCCGAGAAACCGCACGATCGGCCGCGGGTCCGCCCCCTCGACCGACAGATGGATCGCCACCGCGCGCTGCGGACCGCCGAGCAGCCGCGCCTTCATCGTCTCGATCTTCACACGCGTCTCGTCATGGGTCGTTGCATCGCCCACCCGGTACCACGTCGCGACGATCCGCTCCACGGGCCCCGGTGCGGTGATCCGCACCGCCGAGCCGCCGGTCCCATCGCTGTCGAAAACGTCGGGCAGATTGGCGACGCGTACCCAGCGATCTTCCTCGCGCAGCACGCCGGTGCCGAACGCGATAAGTTCCTTGCCCTCGTGCTGGCTGCCGAACACCGCGATGCTCATGTCGACGGTCGCGCCCGAAGCGTCTGCGTAGCGGCCGAACAGATAATGGTCCGCGCCGGGGTAATAGGGCATCCATGGCGCGCGCGTGCTGACGGGAACGCGGCGCCAGCCCGGGAGGTCGGGGAGATCGATATGCGCCGGCAAGCTTTGCGCGCGGCCCGCGACGGCGCCACTCCAGACCGGGAATACCGCGGCCGTGGCCAGCACCAGCGCGGTGGCGACGGCGAGGTCGGTGCGGTGCCGCGGTATCGCCTGCAGCAGTGCCGGATCGAACGCGGGATCGTCGGGCGCGCGGTCGAACCAGCGCCAGCCGATCGCCAGCACGCCCG
The DNA here is from genome assembly GCF_049472435.1 of Sphingomonas sp. 4RDLI-65. Taxonomy (NCBI): domain Bacteria; kingdom Pseudomonadati; phylum Pseudomonadota; class Alphaproteobacteria; order Sphingomonadales; family Sphingomonadaceae; genus Sphingomonas; species Sphingomonas sp. 4RDLI-65. Next base: position 474,194 of record NZ_JBCEBT010000001.1, read on the forward strand.
CCATCACCAGCCCGAAGAACACCCAGCCGTAGACGATATGATCGAACCCGGTCGCCGCCTCCACCGAGGTGAGGTCCGCCGCCCAGATAGTCCCGAACGCGCGAAACCCGTTGGCGATCACGGGCACGACGACCGAAACCGCGAGGAAGACCGCGCGGCGTTGCCACGACACGAAGCAGAGGTTGGCGACCAGCACGCCGAACGCGACCATCGCGATGACGAACTTGGCGCCCGAGCACGCCTCGGCCACTTCGAAATAATAGCGGCCGGCATGGATCAGCACGCCGTCGACTACCGCGGGGATGCCGACCAAGTGGAGCAACGGCATGACGATCGCGACCGTGATGCCCTGCAAAGGCGGTTCGAGCCCTTCGCCGAACGGCACGAGGAAGACCGCATAGGCAAGCGGAAACAGCAGCCCGCGCGCGACGTTGGGGCCGAGGATCGTGACGACCGCGCCCTGCAGCATCATCACCAGCCCGAGCTGGCGCGCGAAGCCGACCGACGCGGCGTCGCCCATCAGCCAGCCGAACCCGCCGATCGCGACCAGCACCAGTCCGGGCCACCAGCCGGTCGGCGTGAGCTGCACGAGCTCGCCACGGCGTTGCCAGACCAGCCACGCGATCACCGGCCCGATGAACAGGCAATGCCCGAAGGTTGTGCTGGTCCACCAGATCCGCGCGAGATCGCCGACGTCGCTGCGAAAAACCAGCAGGATCAGCGCCGTCGCCAGCGCGAGCGCGAAAGCGTGACGGCGCCAGGGGGTCACGCAGTCAGGCCAAACAGCGCATCGAGCGGCGCCAGCCGCGCCGCCCAGCCATAACGGCGGATGACCTGCGCGCGAGCGGCCTGGCCGAGCTCGCCGGCCGTTTCGGGGGCCTCGAGCAATGCGACGACCTGGTCGGCAAACGCATGCGCGGTCGCGGCGACGCGGATCGTGCCGGCATGGTCGATACCCTCCGCGGCTGCGGCGGAGGCGACGACCGGCCGCGCCATCGCCATCGCCTCCAGCACCTTGTTCTGGATGCCGCGCGCGAGTTTGAGCGGGGCCACGCAGACCGCGGCGGCGGCAAGCCAGCCGCGAACGTCATCGACCGCGCCCGTGACCGTAACCTGCTCCCCGGCGAGCGCCTTCACCGCTGCGGTCGGTGCACGACCGACGATCGCAACATGCGCGGGGCAGCGTTCGTGGATCAACGGCAGGATGTCGCGCACGAACCAGGTCACCGCCTCGATGTTGGGGCGATAATCCATCTGACCGGTGAAGACGATCAGCTGAGCCTCTTTCTCCCCCCCGGCGGAGGCCGGGGCCCAATCGGGGGACGTCGATAACGAGGGACTGTCCGCAGTTACTGCGACCTCTCCAATTGGGCCCCGGCCTTCGCCGGGGTGGTGGCCGAAGTTTGCGAACCCCGCCGCCGGGTCGAACTTCACGGAATCGATTCCGTTCTCGACCGCGAGCACCCGCCCCTCTGCACCACCCTTTCGAAACAGCGCCGCCTCAGCCTCGCTGACGAACAGGCTGGCAGAGACCCGCGCCGCAATCTCCCGCTCGAACGCGCCCAGCAGTCGCGCTTCACGACGCATTATCCACTGCATCGGGCCTTTCGCATCATCAGCGAACCCCGAGAACTTCGCGGAATCCACATCGACGAAATCCATCACGACCGGCGAACCGTCGACGGGCAGATACTGCGCCATCTGCCCCGAAAAACAATACACGCCCGTCACGTCCGGCAGCACGCGGTCGACCGCCGCCTGCATCGCCCCGCTGGCGAACGCGGTCAGCGACACCGGCTTGCCGCTGGCCAGCGCTTCCACTGCGGCACGCGCCTGCGACTTGCCGCGCGGCAGGATCGTGCAGCTGGCCAGCATGTCCGTGAACATCGCCGGCGGATCGAAGTCCGCCACGTCGTCGGCGAACGCCACCAGATGCACGCGCGTCCGCCTCGCGAGATGCTGCAGGATATGGAAGCTGCGGATCTTGTCGCCGCGGTCGGGCGGAAACGGTACGCGGTGCGCGAGGAAGAGCAGGCTCACCCCAGGCCTCGGGAAATCCACGGTCCTGCGGCGGTCGCCGCCCAAAGCGGGAGCCGTTTCCACGTCCGCACCATCAGCGCGTATTTGGGATTGAGCGGGTTCACCTCGCGCGCCGGGCCGTTGCTGCGCTTGGCATAAAGCCGCGGTTCGGGCGCAAAACCCCAGTTCTTCTTGAACGCCGCCGCCCCCGTGCCGGTCTTCGAACGCCCGAAATCGAACCGCGTGCAGCCCCGCGCCCGGGCATGCGCCATCAACGCGAAATACATCCGGTCGTTCGCGCGCAGCCCCCGCGCGGCGTCTGTTCCGCCCCCCCAATAGGGATAGACACTACCCCTGAAATACACGCTGAGGACGCTGGCAACGGCCCTGCCCTCATGCCGGACGGTGAGAACATCCGCGTCCATCATGATCGCAACGCTACGGAAGAGTTTGGCCGGGAACACCGGCGTACCGAGGTTCCGCACGGATTCGGCATAGACCCGGTAATGCTCGGCCAGCAGTTTCCGGTCGCGGCCGGTGACGATCTCCAGATCGAACCCGAGCGAACGACGGACTTCGGCGCGCTGTTTCCGCGGGATCGCGAGCAGTTCGGCGTCGTCGTCCGCCGCCAGATCGCGCGCGAAACCGAGATAGCTCGTATCGTCGCTCGCCCAGCCTTCCGGTGCCGGCCCGCCGCGAAGCTCGACCGACGGGCACCCGGTCCGCAACGCCAAGTTCCACGCTCCCGACGCCAAATCTTCCACAGCCCCGCCGAGCACCCCGCCATCGACGCCGAACCCGGTCGACACCAGCGCCCGCCCGAACAGCGGCGAACGCATTTCGGTCAGCGGCAGCACGCCGACGATCACGCCGCCGGCATTTTCCGAAAGCAGATAGCGCGCCCGCTGGCCGCAGCCATCCTGCACCGCACGGCTCCAGGCTGGCAGATGAAACGGCGTAGCGCCGTCGGTCGCCTCGACGAAAGCCTCGATCCGCGCACACTCGGCCGGATCGCGAAGGTCCGCCTCGCGTACGCCGACGGGCATCGGCGCGGTCACGCCAGCCGGGCCGCTTCGCGCGCGACGACCGCATCGACGCGGCCCCATTCGTGGCGGCCGAGCAACCCGCGCAATTTTCCGGCCATTGCGCCCAATCGCGAGTAATGGCGGATCTTCGAGCGCATCGGTGCGGCCGCGACGCGTGGCTGCGACGGATCGATCTCCCACGGGTGGAAGTAGAACATCGCCGGGCGATCCTCGCGGTTGACCTGCCGCACCGCGAAATCGGTGATCGCGGCGGGGAGCAGCCGGAAGAAGCCCCCGCCGGTCGCCAGCTTGCGCGTGCCGAACGCCGCGACCGTCACCGGCACCTCGATCAACGCGCTGTCGGCCAGCGGCTTGAACCCATAGCGCGGGGCGTCGAGCCAGCCGTAATGATCGTGCTTCACCGGCGCGACGCTGGAGGAATAGGCATAGCCCGCCGCCGCCAGTTCCACATGCGCCCAGGGCGTACGCTGGTCGATCGAGAAGCTCGGCGCGCGGTAGCCGGTGACCTTCGTCCCGGCAGCATCCTCGATCGCCGTCCGCGCGCGTATCAGGTCGGCGCGAAACACCTCCGGCGTCATCGTAAAGACGCGCTGGTGATCCCAGCCGTGGCTGGCGATTTCATGCCCCGCATCGACGATCCGGCGGATCAGCGCGGGATAGCGATGCGCGACCCAGCCGAGCGTGAAGAACGTCGCCTTGGTGTCATGCTCGGCGAACAGAGCGAGGACCGCGTCGGTGTTCGCCTCGACGCGCGGCATCAGCGTGTCCCAGTCCGCCTTGTCGATGACCTTCTCGAACGCGCCGACCTGGAACCAGTCCTCGACGTCGACGGACATGCCGTTCAGCATCAAGCCGCGTCGTGCCAGGCGGCGAAACCGCGGATCGGCGCGTATTCCGGCTTGTCGGTGTCGCTTTCGACCCAGTCGACCAGCAGCGTCAGGACGCGACGCAGCGCCTTGTCCTGCAGTTCCAGGCGCGCTTCGAGGTCCGCGATGCGGTCCTCGATCGCGGGATCGGTGCGCGGCACCTCTGCCCGTGGAGCCTCTGCCCGCGGTGCAACGACCGGATCGGGCGTCGCAGTCGTAGCGGGCGCCCCCTTGCCCGTATCGCTCGCCAGCATCGGCAGGTCACCTTCCAGGTCACGCTGCACCGACCGCACGACCGCAGCATCGATCACCGTCAGATCCTCGATCGCGGCATACAGCATCACCCGCCCCGCGAGCAGGTTCAACCGGCGCGGCACACCCGCCGAGCCGGCGTAGAACGCCGCGAACGCATCGTCGGCAAAGTCCGGATTGCCCGTCCAGCCGACCACCGTCAGGCGGTGCGCCAGATAGTCCGACACTTCGTCCTCACCCATCGGATCGAGATGATGGATCGCGATCACCCGCTGGCGAAGCTGTTCGAGCCGCTCGGATCCGTGCAGCCGGTCGCGGAACTCGGGCTGGCCGAGCAGCACGATCTGCAACAGCGCATGCCCGCCCGCCTGGAAGTTCGACAGCATGCGCAGTTCTTCGAGCGCGGATACCGGCAGCGCCTGCGCCTCGTCGACGATCAGCAGCGTACGCTTGCCAGTGCGCGCGACGGCATGGAGCCCGCGCTCGATCGCGGTCAGCAGCTCAGCCTTGGTCAGCCCCGCCGGATCGACCGCTAGTTCGGTCGCGACGATCCGCAACAGGTCGTCCGCCTCGATCGCGGTCGACACCAGTTTGATCGCGTTCAGCCGCTGGTGATCGATCGTGTCCATCAGATGACCGACCAGCGTGGTCTTGCCCGCGCCGATATCGCCGGTGATGACGATGAAGCCCTCGCCCTGCGCGAGGCCATAGCCGAGATACGCCATCGCCTTGCGGTGCGTGGCGGTCTCGAACCAGAATTTCGGGTCCGGGGTCAGCTGGAACGGTCGACCCGTCAGTCCGTAATGTTCGTCGTACATCTGCTCTCGCCTTCAGAACTGGTACCGCGCACCGATCAGCGCCTGCGCCGACCAGACGCTGTCGAGGTCGCCGACCTTGAAGCTGTAAAGCCCGACCGACGCGGTCGTGCCGAGTCGTCCGAAATTGTGGAAATAGGTGCCGGTCCCGCCGTAGGACCAAACGCCGGCATCGTCCGTGGGATCCGCGACCTCGGTGTCATAGTAGTTCACGAACAGGTTCGTGTTGATGCCCGACACCCGGGTCAGCGTCCGTGTGTAGAAGAGCTGGCCATAATAGCTCTGGTCGTCGAGCCCGTCGATGGCGATGCCCGGCGTGTCCTGCGGCGCGAACAGCTTGCGGTTGACGTATCCGGCGCCCGCGCCCCAGGTCGAGCGACCGCGGGTGGCGACGATCACCGCGTCGATGCCGCGCGCACGGTAGGTCGCGGTCGAGATCGACTGGAACACGTCGTTGAGGCAGGCGCCCGGTTGCGCCCCGGTGGTGCCGAAGACGCAGCCGTTGAACTGCTGGTCGAAGCCCTGTTGCTGGCCCGACACGAAGCTGGTCGGCAGGTTGGCGAGGCCGGTGCGCAGCTGGCGGCCGAAGGTCTGGATGCCGTCATAGACGACGACCGACATGCCGACCGATTGCGATGCCTGATAGGTCGCGGCGCCGGTCACGCTGAGCGAGCCGTAGCGTTTGCCGACATGCCCCTCCACCGACGTGCGGCGGTTGGGACGCCAGATCACGCCTGCGTCGTAATAGAGTCCATCGGTGCGATAGGCGATCCGCCGCGGCGACGCGTCGTTGGTGACGTACCGGCCGTTACGGTCGAGCACCGCCGTGCCGGTGGCATCGACCAGCGCATCCTTCTGGCTGCTCTCGATCGTCTCGTAGCCGACCCCCGCGGTCAGCGCGACATAGGGGGAGACCGGCTGCAACACATCGCCGCGCACGTAATAGCCCTCATACCGCTGCTTCAGCTGGCTGGCGGTCTCGCGGTCGTACGCGCCGCTCAGCGTCATGCCGAACGGCGCGACGCTGCCGGGAGCGACCGATGCGCTGGCGACGGCGGTATGGCCGATCGAATCATCGTAATAATCGAGCCGCTGCCCGCCGACGCCGGTACCGGCAAAGCTCGGCGTCTCGACCTTGGTATAGCCGATCCGGTAATTGGCGAGGAACGCGACCGGGCCTGCGGTGGTGCTGAGGCTCGGGCCGGCATAGATCGCATACAACTGTGCGACGTTGTCGACGTTACCGGCCAGCACGCCGGGTGCGGCGCCGCGGATGTCGGAGCGTGTACGCGTGGCGATGCCGCCCGCTTCGACGGTCAGCGCGTTGCTCAGCCTGGCGTCGACGCGCGCCAGGCCCGAATGGATGTCGCTGTCGCCGACGTCGTCGTCCCACGCGAAGCGGCGTTCGTAGCGATAGCTGATCTGGCCGTTGACGCGCGGGGTCGCGATCGCCGCGTCCACCCCGGCGGCGAGACTGGTATAGGTCAGCACGTCGCCACCATTCAGATCGGCGGTCAGGATCTGGCTCGCCTCGACATAGGGGTTGATGGTGACGCGGCGGGTCGCCTGCGCGGTAACGGGCGTCGCGACCAGCGCAGCGAGCGTCGCCGCACCGCCCGCCAGTGCGAGGCTGCGGATTGCACGACGGGTCACTGGGAGCCCTCCTGGCCGTAATAGCTGCCGAAGCGTGCGCCGCCCTGGACGTACGAGACGGCGTTGAGCACGAGCTGGATATGCTCGCACCCGTCGAGAATGTTGACTGCGGCGCGCAGTTCGCTTTCGGGCGTGCGATCGGCGCGGACGACGAGCATCACCTGTCCGACCCGCATCGCCAGCACCGACGCGGCCGAGGCGGCAAGGGCGGGCGGCGAATCGATGATGATGACGCGCCGCGGGTTCGCTGCGAGCAGCCGAGCGATCACCGCTTTGGTGCGCGCGCTGGCGAGCAGTTCGGTGTCCATCGCGGTCTTGGTGCCCGCGGGCAGGATCGAGAGATGCGGCACGTCGGTGTGGATCACCAGATCCTCGACGTCGATCCGCGAATCGCTCAGCGCATCGAGCAGGCCGGGCGCATCGGTCAGGCCGAGCTGCCGGACGATATCAGGCTTGGCGACGTCGGCGTCGACCAGCAGCACCTCGGTATCGCGCTCGGCGGCGATCGAGAGTGCGAGATTGATCGCGCAGAACGTCTTGCCGTCCTCAGGCCGCGCCGAGCAGACCAGGATCATGCGGGCCTTGTCGGGGCTGTCGCTCTCGGCGATCCGGGTGCTGGCGATCAGCAACTGGCGCTTGATCAGGCGGAACTCCTCCGCAAGCGGGCCGACCGGCGCGCCGGGCACGATCATGCCGTTCGCCGCCAGCATGCCGCGGTCGATCCGTGCGGTGTCGTCCGACTCCTCGGGGTAATAGACCTCGTCGGTGAACTCGTCGCCGACCGGCGCGCGCAGCTCCTCGGGGATCGCCAGGAAGGTAGCGTCGGTGAGATCATGCGCGGGCGCCGCTACGGGCTCCAGCGCGGTCTCGACGGGTTGCGCCGCTGCGACCGGCGCATCGCCGTTTCGCGCCCGCGCGTGGGCGGTGAAATCATACACCTTGGCCGCCCGTTCGAGCAGCGAGGGTTCGCGATCAGGTTTCGTCACGGTCATACCCCCTATGCCGCCAGCCCGCGCTGGAGGATCTCGACCCCCAGCAGCAGGACATAGGCGGCGCCCAGCGCGGCGGTGCCGCCCAGGAACAGCTTGAACTGGCGACGACGCTGGTTCGACTGCACGCGGGTCACGACTTCGCCGATCGACCCGATCACCGGCATCCCTGCCGCCTTTTCGAGTCGCGAACTGGTCGAGAACGTCGTCCGCAACTGCCCCATCGCGAACGCCGCACCGATTCCGCCCGCGAGTCCCGCGACCAGCACGCCCGACAATAGCAGCATTCGGTTCGGCGCGCTCGGCGTGCTCGGCATCGTCGGCGGATCGATCACGCTGAACTTGACGTGATCGCTTTGCGACTGCGCCTGACCGACCAGCGCGGTCTGCTCGCGCTGCCGCAGCAACGTGTCGTACTGGTCCTTGAGCACCTGATAGTCGCGATCGATCGCGCCCTGCTCGGCGGCGACTTCGGGATCGCCCGTCAGCTTCGAATTCAGCAGGTCGAGATCGCCCTGCAACTGGCTGCGCCGCATCCGCAGCGACGCCACCGTGGCCTGCCGATCCGCCGCCATCGACTGGAGCGATGCATAGAGCGGGTTCTGCGCATTGCCGCCGGCACTGCCGCCCGCCAGCGGCTCGCTGCGTGCCGCCGCGGTCGCCGCCGCCAGCTGGTTCTTCAGCGCGACGACGTCGGGATGGTTCTCGGTATAGCCGCGCGCCCGCGCATCGGCGAGCTGGCCCTGGATCGCCTGCAACCGCGCACGTGCCGGCCCGGCCGCACCGGCGACGCCGCCTGCCCCCGGCACGGTCGCCGGCGTTCCCGCCATCTGGCCCTGCACCGCGGACAGGCTCGACTGCGCCGCAGCGAGATCGCCGTCGACCTGCGCCATCTGCGATCGCGTCGCGCCGATCCGGTCGCCGACCGAGCCGGTCCCGGGCAGCGAACCGAGATAACGGTTCTGGAAGTCGGCGCGCTTGGCCTCGGCGTCGGCGAGCTGCTTCTGGCGCGACGCCAGCTGCTGATCAAGGAACGTCAGGCTCTGCGTGGTCTTCGAGCGATCGCCGGCCAGATTCTGCTCGACAAACAGGTCGATCAGCTTCTGCGTGACCTGCCGGGCGATCTTCGGGTTGGCGGCGCTCGTCGTGATCTGGAAGACGTTGTCCTGTTGCGACACGATCTTGATGTTCGGTGCAAGCGTGGCGACCCGGTCGGCGACGTCGCGGTCGCTCGACACGGTGTTCGCCAGATCGGTGCCCCGCACCACCTTCTCCAGGTTCACCGCAGAGATCAGCGTCGTGCGGATCGTGTCGAGGCTCATCGGCACGCTCTGCGGAACGCCGTCCATGCCGGCGGGCAGGATCGTCTGCATCTGGACGAACACGCGCGCGGTCGAATCGTACCGGCTCGGGATCTGCGACACGACCAGCCAGCCCAGCACGCACACGCCCCAGGCCACCGCCAGCGCCAGCCAGCGCCGCGTCCAGATCGCGTGGAGCGCGATGCGCACCTCGTCCAGGATACCGTTCATCCAGGCAGCCTCAGAACATCGATTCGGGGATGATGATCACGTCGCCCGGCTCGAGCCGGACGTTGGCCGACGAGTCGCCCTTCTTGAGCAGGTTGCCGATCTGCAACGCGAATTCGCTCTGCTTGCCGGTCTCGCGGTCGTAGCGCACCAGCCGCGCCTTGTTGCCCGCCGCATATTGGCTGAGCCCGCCGACCGCGATCATCGCGTCGAGCAAGGTCATGTTGGCGCGGTACGGGATAGACGCGGGCTTCTCGGTCGCGCCGACGATGCGGACCTGCTGGCTGTAGGTGCCGCTGAAATTCTCGACGATCACCGAAACGATCGGGTCCTTGATATACGCGCCCAGCGCCTTCTTCATGTCGTCGGCCAGCATCGCCGGGGTCTTGCCAACCGCGGGCATGTCGTTGATCAGCGGCGTCGTGATGCGGCCGTCGGGGCGGACCTGCACCTTCGCCGACAACTCGGGATTGCGCCATACGAAGATGTTGAGCTGATCGAGCGGGCCGATGACATACTCCTCACCCGGCAGCTCCTTGTTCGCGACATAGGCCGCGGGTGGCAGCGCGGGGCGACCGCCAGTGCTCGAACAGGCGGACAATGCCGTTCCGACCAAGCCTAGGGTCAGCACGGATTTCGATACGGGTCCGGAACGCATGGGCACTTTTCTCCTGGCGCCACACTGGCGGGATGCTGGCCGTCGATTGCGCGACGGTCGGCTAAACTCACCCTCGGCTATGCGAGGAACAGGTGAAGATAGCGTTAGGAGCGCCCCGTAACCATGCTCCTAGCCGGCAATAGCCCCAGATTGGGACACCCCAATCCGAAACGACGCCGATGGGCTATCAAGCAGTAACGATCTCAATCGCCGCTGGATGCCCCAGAAACGCGCTGGGGCTGGCGCTCGCGCCGTATGCGCCGGCCATGAAGATCGCGACGAGTTCGCCGACCTGCACCGACGGCAGCGCGACCTTGTCGCCGAGCCGGTCGAGCGGGGTGCAGAGCGGACCGACGACGGACACGGTATCGGTCGGACCAGCGCCCATCCGCGCAGCGACCGCGATCGGATAGTTGCGGCGGACGACGGTCCCGAAATTCCCGCTCGCGGCGAGCTGATGGTTGAGGCCGCCGTCGACGATGACGAAACCCTCCCCCTGGCTCTGCTTCACGTCGACGACGCGGGTGAGGTAGACGCCGGCCTCGGCGACCAGCCATCGCCCGAGTTCGATCGCGAACCGCGTCTCGGCAAGGATCGGCGGTCGGCCGTCGAGCGACTTGCCCAGCGCGTCGCCGACATGTTCGACGTCAAGCACCACGTCGCCCGCGAAATACGGCACGCCGAAGCCGCCGCCGAGATTGACGAGTGGCGGCGCTACGCCGGCCTCCTCGCCGAGCCGTGCGGCGAGCGCGATCGTCGCGGCCTGCGTCTCGACGATCGCGCCCGCATCCAGCGCCTGGCTGCCGGCATAAATGTGGAACCCGCGCCAGTCCGCCCCCGCCGCGACGATCGCCTTCACGAGTGCGGCTGCCCGCACCGCGTCGACTCCAAACGGCGACGCCCGTCCGCCCATGCGCATGCCCGACCCGCGCAGTTCGATATCCGGGTTCACGCGCACCGCCATCCGCGGCACGAGCCCGAGCCGCTCGCCGATCGCGAACGCACGCGCCGCCTCGCCTTCCGATTCGACGTTCAGCGTCGCGCCGGCCGTAATCGCCGCCGCCAATTCGTCGTCCCGCTTGCCAGGCCCGGCAAAACTGACAGAGGCTGCCGGTTTTACCGTCATCGCCTTCGCCAATTCGCCCGACGAGGCGACGTCGAGCCCATCGACCAGCGGCGCGATCGCGGCCAGCAGGTCGGCATGTGGATTGGCCTTGATCGCGTAGTGCAGGTCGATCGCCGGCATCGCCCCGCGGAACCGCGCGATACGGGCTGCGACGATCGCCATGTCGTAGACGAACAGCGGTGTGTCACCGGCGTGCGAAACCCATTCATCGGCAGACCGACCGGCGATGTTTAGCGGGCCATCTTGCTGCGCGAACTCAGGCGGAAGAGCACCCATCGGTTTCATGACGCGCTCCCCTCCTTGTTTCCCCGCGAAGGCGGGAACCCAGTCTGGGCACCCGCCTTCGCGGGTGAACAATTTCGCACCTCTAACGCAATGGCAGCCCTGTCGAGCTTCCCATTGGCATTACGCGGTAATTCCTCTCGCCACAGATACGCCCCCGGCTGCATGAAACTCGGCAACGCAGTCCGCAGCCGCCCTCGCAAAGCTCCCTCCCCGGCAGCATCCCCGGCCAGCATCACCGCGATCGCCTGACCCAGTCGCTCGTCCGGCACGCCAACCGCGACCGCCTCGCGAGCCTCCTCGCCTGCAAGCACGGCCTCCTCGATCTCCAACGGGCTGATCCGATTTCCCGCGCTCTTGATCATCTCGTCATCGCGCCCGACGAAGCGCAACAACCCGTCCTCACCCTCGACCACGGTATCACCCGACCACACCGCCATGCCGTTGCCGTCAGGCGCCGGCCGAAACCGCTGCGCCGTCCGCTCGGCATCCTGCCAATAACCCTGCGCGACAAGCGGCCCGGCATGCACGAGTTCGCCCGGCTCACCTGGCGCGGCCCGCGTGCCATCCGGCTTCACCACCGAAACCTCGGCAAACGGGATTGCCCTTCCCATCGCATCGGGATGCGCATCGATCAGCGCGGGATCGAGGTAGGTCGATCGAAACGCCTCGGTCAGCCCATACATCGCGTACACGTTCGCCGCCGGAAACCGCGCGCGAAGTCCGCGTACCAGCCGCGGCGTCAGCGCGCCGCCCGAGTTGGTCAGCCGCTTCAACCGCGCCGCCGTCTCCGCCGGCCACTCCACCTCCAGCAATTGCACCCAGAGCGGCGGCACGCCCGCGAGCGTCGTCGCGCCGACCCGCTCGACCGCCTTCACCACATCGCGCGCGACCAGATAATCCAGCGGCGCCACCGACGCCCCTGCGATCCAGGTCGAGAACAGCTGGTTCTGCCCGTAGTCGAACGACAGCGGCAACACGCCAAGCACACGATCCGCAGGCTCTAGCTCGAGGAAATGCGCGACCGAAACCGCGCCCAGCCACAGGTTCGCGTGGCTCAGCATCACGCCCTTGGGCCGACCGGTGGAGCCAGACGTGTATAGGATCGCGGCTAGGCTATCCGGATCGGCATCGGACGGCCCCATCCCGCCGCCCTCACCGTTCCCCCGCAAAAGCGGGGGGCCAGGAATCCCGGGCGTCGCACTCTGTAATCCTGGCCCCCCGCGTTCGCGAGGGAACAGGAGAACAAGGTCCGCCTCGTCCACGATTGCGCACCCCTCCGGCACATCGCCGTCGTCCAGCGACCCAGCCCGCACCGCCTGCGTCACCAGCAACCGTGCGCCGCTATCGCCAAGAATATGCGCCACCTGCGCGCGCCGCAGCAGCGGATTGACCGGCACATGTACCAGCCCCGCACGCGCCACCGCGAGCGGCATCAGGCAGGCCGTGCGTGTCTTCGGCAGCCACGTCGCGACCCGGTCCCCCGCCGACAACCCCCTGTCCGCAAGCCACCCCGCCAGCGCCGCCACCCCTGCCTCGACCTCGGCGAAGGTCATCGTCCCCGTCTTGTCGACCAGCGCGACGGCCTCCGCAGTGCCGCGGAGCGCGACATGGTCGATAGGGTACGGACGGGGGTCGAGCGTGATCATGTGCCCCCATAGCGCGAAGCCGTTGCCGAATTCACCCCCGCACGCTAGCGGGGCCCGGTTCGTAACGGTTCAGGCGATGCTCGTGATCTTCGAAGGTACTTTCCAAGTCGAAACGACGGTACGCGCCGTCCTTGGCGACATCCTCGGCCTCAGCGCCGACCGAGTCGCTACGTTCACCGCCGACACGCCGCTGTTCGGGGCGCTACCAGAACTCGATTCGATGGCGGTGGCGAGCGTGCTGACCGAGCTCGAGGACCGGCTTGGCATCCTGATCGAGGACGACGAGATCGACGGCGAGATGCTCGAGACGTTCGGCGCGCTCGTCCAGTTCGCCGCGAGCAAGGCGCTGGTCTAACCTCGGCGCCGGGTCTAGCCTGCGCCGGAATGACCGGCCTCCGCTTCGACACCTATGACTGGACGGGAGGCCGCGAAGCGATGCTGCGGTTCGGCCCTGATACCGGCCCGATTGTCATCGCCGCCCTCCCCCTGTTCGAGGAAGCGAACCGGACCCGGCAATTCGCCTGCACGATCCTGCGCACGCTCGCCGATCGAGGGATCGGCAGCCTCCTCCCCGACTTCCCCGGCACCGGCGAAAGCGTCGTCGCGACCATCGATGCCAGGCTGTCCGACCAGCGCCGAGCCTATCGCGCACTGGCACAGCAGCTTGGCGCGCACAGCTACGCGCTTTCGATACGGAGCGGCGCGCTGATCGATACCGACGCCGACCTCGCCGGCCGCTGGCACCTCGCTCCACATACCGGTGCCGACCTCGTCCGCGACCTCGACCGCACGCGCGCCGCGGCGAGCAGATCCGGCCTTGCCCCGGAGGGCGAGTACGCAGGCAACCGCCTGTCCCCCGAGATGCTCTCCGAGCTGAAAGACGCCGTACCGCGCGAGGACGGACGGTACCAAGTCGTACGTCTGGACACCGACCCCCGAGCGGCCAATGCAACCTACACCGGCGCCCCCCTCTGGCGCCGATCGGAGCCGGGAAACGATGTCGTTCTCGCACAGCAGCTTGCAGCCGATATCTCACTCTGGATCGCATCGTGAGACGACTGATCGGTTTCGCGTGCGAGGACGGAATGCTTGCCGCCACGCTGGACGAGGCGGCCGGCACCACCGGGCTGCTCATCGTCTCCGGCGGCAACGAGATCCGCAGCGGCGCGCACCGTGGCATGGCAATGCTGGCGCAGCGCTTGGCCGCCACCGGCACGCCGGTGTTCCGTTACGACCGCCGCGGCGTCGGCGATTCGACGGGCGACAATGGCGGCTATCTGACCGCCGAGCCCGACCTGATCGCGGCCGTCGCCGCGTTCCGATCCGCCTCCCCGCACATCAGCCGCCTAGTCGGCTTCGGTAACTGCGATGCGGCCAGCACGCTCGCGCTGTTCGGACGATCGGCGGGGTTCGACAAGGTCATCCTGGCCAACCCCTGGGTCATCGAACCGATCGACGACCTCCCCCCCGCCGCCGCGATCCGCGCCCACTACCGCGGCGCGTTACGAGACCGCGCTACTTGGCGTCGAGCACTATCGGGCAATCTGCGCATTGCCAACATAATCAGAGGGTTAATTAGGGCTGTTCGTATAGATCGGGAAAGCCGGAACCCGCTTGCCGGCCGAGTCCTGGCCGCGATCGCCTCCTGGCAAACGGATGCCGCTATCATCCTGGCCCGCGGCGACGCGACCGCCATCGCCTTCGCCGCAGCCGCTGGTGCCGCCGTCCAGACCGAGACGATCGACACCGATTCCCATAGCTTCACCGGCTCGGCAGGCGCCGCGCTGGAGATCGCGATTAGGCGTAACCTGGCCTAATCTTCTTTCCCGATCCCGCCGTCTATTCAGCGGCTTCGGCAAGCTCCGCAAACTCGGCCGCCGCCAGGAAGCGTTCGGCATCCAGCGCCGCCATACAGCCCGTTCCCGCCGCGGTCACCGCCTGGCGATAGACCTTGTCCGCCACGTCGCCGCACGCGAACACGCCCTCGACGCTGGTGCGGGTCGAGCCCGTCTCGACCGCGATATAACCGTCCGAATCGAGATCGATATGGCCGCGGAACAGCTCCGTCGCCGGGTGATGGCCAATCGCCACGAACCCGCCATCGACGTCGAGCCGCGAGCGCTCGCCCGTGACAGTGTCCTCCAACTCAAGCGCGACCAGCCCGGCATTGCCACCGCCATCGACGAACTCGCGAACCTCCTTGTTCCACAGCACCGTCACGCCCTTGTGCGCGAACAGGCGCTCCTGAAGGATTTTCTCCGAGCGCAACGAATCGCGGCGATGGATCAGCGTCACGTCGGGCGAATGGTTGGTGAGGTATAGCGCCTCCTCGACCGCGGTGTTGCCGCCGCCGATCACCGCCACCTTCTTGCCGCGGTAGAAGAAGCCGTCGCATGTCGCGCAGGCGCTGACGCCCTTGCCCTTCATCGGCTCCTCGCTGTCGATCCCGAGCCACTTCGCCTGCGCGCCGGTCGCGATCACCAGCGTGTCGCCCTCGTACACGTCGCCGCTGTCGCCGATCAGGCGGAACGGGCGGCTGGTCAGGTCGACCTGAACGATCGTGTCCCACATCATCCGCGTGCCGACATGCTCGGCCTGCGCCTGCATCTGCTCCATCAGCCACGGCCCCTGGATCACGTCCTTGAAGCCCGGATAGTTCTCGACGTCGGTCGTCGTGGTCAGCTGGCCGCCGGGCTGGATGCCCTGCACGACGATCGGCGCCATCCCGGCACGCGCGCCATAGATCGCGGCGGAGAGCCCGGCAGGCCCCGAACCGAGGATGAGCATGCGTGTGGTATGGGTGGTCATCGTCGTTCCTTGGAGATTCGAGACTGCATCTAGGGGATGCGCGCCCGGATTTGAACCGTCGGTAAATCTGTTCGGGGTGCATCGAAAGCTATGCAGCTTCGTTCTCGTTGCGACGCAAGGAGTTACCATGACCGACAGCCCCGCCGCCGACCGCACCGAAGACCGCACCGTCGAGATCGAGAATTACACCGCCCCCGCGGGCGGCTGGGGCTCCATGAAGTCGCTCGTCGAGATTTCCGCGCGCGAGAAGGTCGGCCCCGAGGTGATCCGCGAACTGGCCCGCCAGAACAAGCCGGACGGGTTTGCGTGCGTGAGCTGCGCCTGGGGCAAGCCCGCGCATCCGCACGTCGCCGAGTTCTGCGAGAACGGTGCCAAGGCCACCGCCTGGGAACTCACCTCCTACCGCGTCACGCCCGCCTTTTTCGAGAAACACACGGTCAGCGAACTGCTTGGCTGGAAGGACTATGATCTGGAACAGGCCGGTCGCCTGACGCATCCGCTGAGATACGATGCCACGACCGACAAATACGTCGCGTGCAGCTGGGACGAGGCGTTCGCGGGGATCGGGGCCAAGCTAAAGACCTATGATCCGACCAAGGTCATCTTCTACGCCTCGGGTCGTGCCAGCCTCGAGACGTCGTACATGTACGCGCTCATGGCACGGATGTACGGCAGCCAGAACCTGCCAGACAGCTCGAACATGTGCCACGAGACGACATCTGTCGGCCTGAAGTCCGCGATCGGTTCGGCCGTCGGCACGATCCACCTCTCGGACTATGAGAAGTGCGACGCGATCTTCTATTTCGGCCAGAATCCGGGCGTGAACAGTCCGCGCTTCCTCCACCCGTTGCGCGATTGTGCGAAGCGCGGTGTCGAGATCGTCGTGTTCAATCCGCTCAAGGAACGCGGGCTGGAGAAATTCCAGGATCCGCAGAACCCGATCGAGATGGTAACCGGCAAGTCGACGCCGATCGCCTCGCAATACCATCAGGTGAAGACCGGTGGCGATGTCGCGGCGATCATGGGCATGTGCAAATACCTGATCGAAGCCGATGACAACGCGCAGCGGATTAACGGGCTACGCGTGCTCGATCACAAGTTTCTGGATGAACACACGACCGGCTTCGAGGCCTTCGCCGAGGTCGCGCGCAATACCGAATGGGCGGCGATCGAGCATGAGAGCGGTCTGCCCCGCACCGAGATCGAAGCGGCGGCGCGGGTCTATGCCAAGTCGAAGGCGGTGATCGCGGTCTACGGCATGGGCCTGACGCAGCATGTCGGCGGCATCGACAATGTGCACATGGTCGTCAACCTGATGCTGCTCCGTGGCAATATCGGCAAGCCCGGCGCAGGCATGGGCCCGGTTCGGGGCCATTCGAACGTCCAGGGCCAGCGTACCGTCGGCATCACCGAAAAGCCCGAACTCGCGCCGCTCGACAAGCTGGCCGAACAATATGGCTTCGAGCCGCCGCGCGACCTCGGCTGGGATACGGTGGCCTCGTGCGAAGCGGTGCTCGACGGCAGCGCGCAGGCGTTCGTCGGCCTCGGCGGCAATTTCGTCCGTGCGATCCCCGATCATGCGACGATGGAGGCGAAGTGGCGCGGTCTCGACCTGACCGTGCATATCGCGACCAAGCTCAACCGCTCGCACCTGCTGCCCGGCGACACCTGCTATCTGCTCCCCTGCCTCGGCCGGATCGAGACCGACATGCAGGCGACCGGACCGCAGAGCGTGTCGATCGAGGATTCGTTCAGCCAGATCTACGGCTCGAAGGGCAAGGCGACCCCGGCGGCGGAGACGCTGTTGTCCGAACCTGCGATCCTTGCCGGCATCGCCAAGGCGACGCTCGCGCCCAATCCGAAGGTCGACTGGGATGCCTGGGTCGGCGATTATGCCAGGATGCGCGATGCGATCGAGGAAACGTACCCCGATATGTTCAAGGACTTCAACGCACGCATGTTCACGCCCGGCGGCTTCTGGAAGGGCGTACCGGCTGCGCACCGCGAGTGGAAGACGAAGAGCGGCAAGGCCGAGATCAACCTGCCGCAGGCGCTGAACGCGACCGGGTTCGACGAGGCGGACGGCCGTTTCCGGCTGATGACGCTGCGGTCGAACGACCAGTTCAACACCACCGTGTATGGCTATCACGACCGCTTCCGCGGGGTGAAGGGCACGCGCGACATCGTCTTCATGAACCGCAGCGACATGATCCGGATGGGCGTGGCGGACGGCGACGACGTCGACCTGGTCGGCGATGCCGGCGAGAACGCGAACCGCCGCGTGAACAAGCTCCGCGTGGTCGAATATTCGATCCCCGAGGGCTGTATCGGTGCCTATTATCCCGAGTGCAACATCCTGATGCCCGTCTCCCATCATGCCCGCGAAAGCCACGTTCCGGCCGGAAAGTCGGTGCCGGTGCGGATCGAGAGGACGCGCTGACCGATCCCCATATCCTTGGCGTCGTGCTGGCCGGCGGGCGATCCTCACGGTTCGGGTCGGACAAGGCACGCGCGATGTTCGACGGCCGTGCGCTGGCCGAGCACGCGCGGGAACTTGTGTTGCACCATGTCGCGCAGGCGGTGATCGTCGGCCACGACGGCGCAATACCCGACCTGCCCGGCCCCGGTCTCGGGCCGTTGGGAGGTATCGCCGGTGCGCTGCACTATGCTGCGGGTCTCGGGTTCACGTCCGTCCTGACGATCGCCTGCGACATGCCGCGATTGCCACGCGGGCTGCTCGCGGCGCTAATACGTCGGGCGCCGGCCTATTGCCCCGATGCGCCGGTGCTGGGCCATTGGGAAACCGTGTCGATCGACGGCCTTCTGGCGCATATCGCGGCATCGCCGCGACGCTCGGTGCGCGGCTGGGCCGAAGCGATCGGCGCGCTGCCGATTCCGGCCGGCGCGCCGATCCCGAACGTCAACACCCCGGAAGATCTCGCTCTCCTATGATTTCGCGCACATTGCCGATTAAAATCCTCCGCCCCGATTCGATCACCGCGGGAGAACGCGCGATCGCGATCGAGGTGCCTGTCGCGATTGAGATCGACGGGCTCGGCTACGCGGTGATGATGATGACGCCCGCCGATCTCGCCGAATTCACGACGGGATTCCTACTGACCGAGCGGCTCGCAGACAGCGCCGACGACGTGCGCGAGATCGATATCTTCGAGGCAGAGGCGGGCTGGATCGTCCGCGTCGGGCTGTCCGATCGCTGCAAGGGCCGCATCCACGACCGCGTCCGCCACCGGACCAGCGACACGAGCTGTGGGCTCTGCGGGATCTCGGGGCTGGAGCAACTCCGCAAACCGGTCCCCAGCACGCCGCCAAAGCCCGACACGCCCGTGACAGCGCTGTTTGCCGCACTGGGCGGGTTGCGCGCGCACCAGCCTCTCAACGCGGCTACCGGCGCCATTCACGCGGCCGCGGCGTGCGATCGTGAAGGTCGAATCATCGCTGCGTACGAAGACGTCGGGCGCCACAACGCACTCGACAAGCTCGTCGGCGGGCTGGCAATCGAGCGCCATGCGATCGAGGGCTTCATTCTCGTCACCTCGAGGATCAGCTTCGAAATGGTCGACAAGGCACTTATCGCCGGCACGCCGATGCTGGTCGGCATCTCCGCGCCGACTAGCCTGGCGATCGACCACGCACGCGCTCACGGCCTAACGCTGCTCGCACTCGCCCGCAGCGATGCGATCCTGGTGGTGAACGATCCCTGGAAGGTCTTCGACTAGCCGTGCACGATGCGGCTAGTCGAAGCGGGCGTCACTTGGTGGCCGTCACGACATCGGTCTTGGCCGCGACGAGATAGCCTCCGACGACGAAAACCAGCCCGCCGATGATGTTACCGACGCTGACGATCGCAAGATTGCGGATCATGCCGGCGATATCGATCGACGCGTTCGGAACGAGCAGCCCCAGCGTCAATGCCGTCATGTTGGCGACCGAATGCTCGAACCCGGCAGCGACGAAGGCGAGCAGGATCCAGGCCATGCCGATGCACTTGGCGGCATCGCCAGTCATCCTCGCGGCGGTCCAGATTGCCAGGCAGACGAGCCAGTTGCACAGGATCGCGCGTGCCAGCAGCGCAGTCGCATCCACGGACACCTTGTGCTGGACATAGCCATGGAACATCGCGTCGGCGTTGGCGAAGATCGCGCCGCCGCCGCCTGCCGCAAACACGAGCGACAGCACGACACCGCCGACGAGGTTACCGATCCAGACGACGATGGTCAGCTTGACGGCGTCGGCGACGGTGATCGTCCGCTTGGCCAGACCGAAGCCGATATACATCACGTAGCCGGTGAAAAGCTCCGCACCCGCGAACACGGTCAGGATTAGCCCCAACCCGAAGGTAGCGCCCATCACCAGCGGGCGAACGCCCGGTTCGAGCCCCGACCCGGTGCTGAGCGCGAGGATCATCGCGATGCCGATATACGTGCCCGCCAGGATCGCGCCGGCGAAGAAGCCTGCCGGAGAACGCCGCAGTGCCTCCGCCTTGGTCGCGGCGAGGGTAGCGTAGGTGTCGATCGTCGACGTGTAACCGGTGCTCATGCGTCAATTTTGCTTTTCTGACCGACGACCCCGGCACGCACCACGCCGCGATCCGAACCCATGTCGGCCGCCGCGGGACGAACGGTCACCGGGATGGATTTATACGAAGGGGTGAAGCTCTGCGGATCGTGGTCCTCGAGCGCGATCAACGGCTGCGTCTCGGGATAATAAGACGCGACGCACCCGTCGGGCAGCGCATAGCGAACCAGCATCAGCTTCTGCACGACGCGGTCGGGCCGCGCGAACTTGAGCGCGGTGGCGATATCGACGACGTCGCCTTCCTTGTGCCCCAGCCGCGCCATGTCACGCTCGTTCATGAACAGGATGTCGCGGCGCCCGAACACACCGCGATAGCGGTCGTCGAGGCTGTAGACGGTGGTGTTGTACTGGTCGTGCGCGCGCAGCGTCGTCAGGCTCATGACGGTCGGATCGCCCGCCGCCTCGTCCTCGCGGATGCCCTCGACGACGAGGAAGTTCGCCTTGCCGTTCTCCGTCTTCCACTCGCGCAGCGCGGCGGAATTGACGAGGTGGAAGCCGCCCGGCTTGCGGATGCGCGCGTTGTAGTCGGCAAACGCCGGGAACACCGCCTCGATCTTGTCGCGGATCAGGCTGTAGTCGCCGACATAAGTATCCCAGTCGATGTCGACCGGCGATCCCTTGGCCGCCAGCGTCGCCTTGGCGATCTCGCCGACGATCCAGATCTCGGACTTCACGTTCTCGCCAGGCGGCATCAGGAAGCCGCGCGAAGCGTGGACCATCGACATCGAATCCTCGACCGTTACCGATTGCTGGCCGGTCGCCTGCATGTCGAGTTCGGTCCGGCCGAGACACGGCAGGACATAGGTCGACTTCGCCATCAGCAACTGCGTGCGGTTGAGCTTAGTGGTGATGTGCACCGCGAGGTCGAGGTTGCGGAAGCCCTCCGCGCACGCCTGCGGATCCGACGAGGCGATTGCGAGGTTGCCGCCGAGGCAGACGATCGCGTTGGCCTTGCCGTCGCGCATCGCGGCGATGCTCTCGACCACCGAATGGCCGTGCTCGCGCGGTGGCTCGAACCCGAACACGTCGCGCATCGCGTCGAGCAGCACCGGCATCGGCCGTTCGGTGATGCCGACGGTGCGATCACCCTGGACGTTGCTGTGGCCGCGCAAGGGACAGATGCCCGCGCCCGGCCTGCCCATGTTGCCGCGGAGCAGGAGCAGATTGGCGATCTGCTGGACGTTGGTGGTGCCGGTGCGGTGCTGCGTGACGCCCATGCCGTAGCAGCAGATCGCGGCCTTCGACTTCGAATAGGCGAGCGCGACCTCTTCGAGATCACCGCGCGAGAGCCCGCTGGAGCGTTCGATATCGGCCCATTCGGTGGTCGCGAGATCGGCGATATAGTCGTCGAGGCCGGCGGTGTGCTCGGCGATGAACGCATGATCGAGCGCGGACTCGCCGCCCGAGACCTTCGCGGCCTCGTCGAGCGCTACTAGCGCCTTGGCGATGCCCTTGAGCGCGGCCGCGTCGCCGCCGACCTTCACCTGGTAATAGCTGCTGGCGATCGGAGTCGCCGACATGGTCGCCATCTCGACCACCGACTGCGGTGATTCGAAGCGTTCGAGCGAGCGCTCCTTGAGCGGGTTGAAGACGATGATCTTGCCGCCGCGCTTCGACACTTCGCGCAGCGTCGCCATCATCCGCGGATGGTTGGTGCCGGGATTGTGGCCGATCGACAGGATCAGGTCGGCATGATCGAAATCCTCGAGGCTGACGGTGCCCTTGCCGATCCCGATCGACTTCGGCAGCCCGACCGAGGTCGCCTCGTGGCACATGTTCGAGCAGTCGGGGAAGTTGTTGGTGCCGTACAGCCGCACGAACAACTGGAACAGGAACGCCGCCTCGTTCGAGCAGCGACCCGAGGTGTAGAACTCCGCCTGGTTGGGATCGGGCACGGCCGCAAGGCCCGCACCGATCTCGCGCATCGCGTCCGCCCAGCTCACGACCTCATAGTGATCGGTGGCGGCGTTGTAGCGAAGCGGCTCGGTGACGCGGCCCTGATCCTCGATCCAGTGATCGCTCTGCTTCCAGATATCCGACACGCTATGCTTGGCGAAGAACTCCGCGCCGATCGTCTTCGCGGTGGATTCCCAGGCGACGGCCTTTGCACCGTTCTCGCAGAATTCGAACGACGACGTATGTTTCGGGTCGGGCCATGCGCAGCTCGGGCAATCGAAGCCGTCGGGCTGGTTCGACTTGAGCAGCGTCTGGCCGCCGCGGACGACGATCTGCTGCGCCTTCAGCGAGGCGGCGACCGCCTTGAGCGCTCCCCAGCCGCCGGCCGGACCGGTGTAGTTGGCGATCCCATCAGGGCGTTTGTCACGCATACTCGTATCTCCCGGAAGGCCAGACCCCCGCGTGCACCGAATACGCGGCGCGAGGGCTAACCATTAACCCAAGGCAATAGAACGGCATTTTGCGATTGCGAAGACGAGTTTCCCGCACTTGGTGATCGCTTGCGTATGTCGAGGGGGAAGGACCGGGGACGTCACACGTCGGGTCCGAAATGGTAGCGAAGGAGGGACTTGAACCCCCGACCCCAGGATTATGATTCCCGTGCTCTAACCAACTGAGCTACTTCGCCGTACCGTCCGTCAGGGAAGCATTCTTCCCTGCGAGGCGCGGCCTATAGGAAGCGGTTTCGAGGCGGTCAAGCGAACATGTGCCGGGAAATCGCTTCCCACGGCCCGCCGCGATACCACCACGCGCCCAGACCGGCGATTTCGACGTCCTTAGGGACGAAATCGCGCTGGAGATTGCCGAGCAGGAGCTTGGCGACCTGCGGGCTGACCTTGTTCTGGATAGTGACGTGAGGACGCCAGCCGCCGGCGTCCTGCGGGGTTAGCATGCCGGTAAACGCGTCGGCGAGGCGCTCGCGGATACCGACGAGCTCGGGGGACTCGATCCGGTAGGCGACACCGCGACCAAGCGACATCAGGCCGCCCACACGGGCCTGCGGGGCACGGATGCCGCGCGTTTCCTGGTTGAGCCGGTGCTTGAGCTCGTCGAGCCCCGACGGCGGCAGATGGTGGAACAGCGTCAGATGCGCATCGAGCTGGTTGCGCTCTGGCGGGAAATGCTCGCGGCGCATCGCGTCGAAGAACGCGGTGTCCTGGCGACCGAACAGGGCGGTGACGATGATCGGGGCGACTTCCGTCACCTGCGTAGTATTTCCCATTATATCCAATCCCTCCCCGGCGGAGGCCGGGGTCCAGTTGGGAAACGTTGCTGACGTACGCTCCTCTCCGTTACCCCGACCTTGCCAACTGGGCCCCGGCCTCCGCCGGGGAGGTTGACGTGTTCGGCAGCGGGCGGTGCGTTCCCGCGAAGGTCAAATCTCCACCTGACTACCCAACTCTACCACGCGATTGGTCGGCAGGCGAAAGAACTCCATCGCGCTTTCCGCATTACGCAGCATCCACGCGAACAGCTTTTCGCGCCAGATCATCATGCCCGGCTTGTCCGACGCCAGCAGCGTCTGGCGCGACAGGAAGAAGCTGGTGTCCATCATCTTGAAGTCCGCCCCGCAATTATGGACCTGGCGCAGCGCCGCAGGCACGTCGGCGTCCTCCATGAAGCCATAGCGCAGCACGAGGCGGTGGAAGCCGTCGCCGAGTTCCTCGCGCACCGCACGGTCGTGGGCGGGCCAATAAGGCTGACCCACGATCTTCACGGTCAGCAGGATCACGCGCTCGTGCAGCACCTTGTTATGCTTGAGGTTGTGGAGCAGCGCGTGCGGCACGCCGTCCGCGGTCGAGGTCATGAACACCGCCGTGCCAGGCACCCGCGACGCGGAGCTGGCGGCCGAGCCGATGAATACCTTTATCGGCATCGCGGCCTCGTGCATCCGGTCGATCATCAGCTGCCGCCCCTTCGACCAAGTCGTCAGGAAAGTGAAGATGATGAACCCGACCAGTAGCGGGAACCAGCCGCCGGCGGGCACCTTGGTAAGGTTGGCCGCGAAATAGGCGCCATCGACCGTGAAGAAGATCGCCAGCAGCGGGATCGCCGCGATCTTCGGCCAGTTCCACAGGCGGAACAGCACGACGCCGAGGAGGCAGGTGTCGATGAACATCGCGCCCGTCACCGCGATCCCGTACGCGCTCGTCAGGTTCGACGAGGTCCGGAAGAACAGCACCAGCAGGATCACCATCACCATCAGCGCGCCGTTGACGAGCGGGATGTAGATCTGACCGGCTGTCGAGGCGCTGGTATGCTCGATCCGCAGGCGCGGGATGAAGCCCAACTGGATCGCCTGCTGCGTTACCGAGAACGCACCCGAGATCACCGCCTGCGACGCAATCACCGCGGCCATCGTCGCGAGGATGACGAGCGGTAGCTGAAGGCTCTCGGGCGCGAGGTTGTAGAACGGGCTAACCAGCGCCTCGCGACCATCGCGGAACAGCAGTGCGCCCTGCCCCATGTAATTCAGGATCAGCGCGGGGAGCACGAAGAATAGCCAGGACAGGCCGATCGGCTTGCGCCCGAAATGCCCCATATCCGCGTACAGCGCCTCGGCGCCGGTAACCGCGAGCACGACCGAGCCGAGCGCGAGGAACGCGCGCTCGGGGTCTATGATGAAGAACTCGACCGCGTAATGCGGCGACAGCGCCCACAGCACGCCGGGGGTCTGGACGATGCTGAGGATGCCCAGCACCGCGATGACGCTGAAATACACTAGCATGATCGGCCCGAACACGAGTCCGATGCGCGCGGTGCCGCTCTTCTGGACCCAGAACAGCGCGATCAGGATGACAATCACGATCGGCAGCACGAGGCCTGCGAACGCGGGTGCGGCGACGGCGAGGCCTTCGACCGCGGACAACACCGACACGGCGGGCGTGATCATGCTGTCGCCATAGAACAAAGCAGTCGCGAACACGCCGAGCAGGATGATGCCCTTGCTCCAGCGCTTCGTCTTGGTCTTGCCCGACACGAGCGCGAGCAGGGCTAGGCTGCCGCCCTCGCCCTTGTTGTCGGCGCGCATGATGATGATGACGTATTTGACCGTCACGACGATCATCATCGACCAGAACATCAGGCTGATGACGCCCATGATGTGCGCCGCGTCGAGCGCGAGCTTGTGGTGGCCGGCGAAGGTCTCGCGAAAGGCGTAGAGCGGGCTCGTGCCGATATCGCCGAAAACGATGCCGATCGCACCGAAGGCGAGCTTCAGCATGCCGTCGGAGTTGTGATGCCCCGTCTCGAGATCGAGATTGGCGGGTGGCACGGTCGAGGCCGCGGCGGTCTGGTCGACGCTCACTGGACGGTGAATCGACCCGGAAGTGCAGCAATCTTCATCGAATTTCCGATTTCACCCTGTGCCCCAAGCGCCCGCATTTAGCATGAGGGGTAGAGGGCGGCAACGGCGAGGCGGTTAGCGTGGATTAACCGGGGCTGATCGGACCGCCTCCGCTCTCCTGCGAACGCAGGAGCCCAGGGTAACGAGCACTGACGTTCGTGATCCTGGATTCCTGCGTTCGCAAGAAAACGCTAACGGGTGACCACTTCGCGGATCACGAAGTGCGACGCCAGCCGCGTTACCCCCGGCAGTTGCGACAACGTCTCGCGGTGAATGCGTTCGAACGTCTCGCCGTCGCGGATCTCGACATGGAGCATGTAGTCCGCCTCGCCGCTCATCAGGAAGCATTGCACGACCTGCGGGCAGTCGACGATCTCCGCCTCGAACGCCGCCATCGTCTCCTTGCGCTGATCCCGCAGCGTTACGTTGACGAGAACGATGCTGGGATCGCCGCGCGCGGCCCTCGACAGAACGGCGCGATAGCCGACGATCGCGCCGCTCTCCCGCAGTTGCGCGACACGTCGGTGCGCGGCGCTTGCAGACAGTCCAACCGCATCGCCAAGCTCGGCGCTGGTCAGGTCGGAATTGGCGGCGAGCAGGTCCAGAATCCTGCGTTCGATCGTAGCGCTCAAGATTTTCTCGTTTTGACGGCGATGGATGCACGGATCTTGCAAACGCGCTATCGTATCGAAACGAGTTTGCGAACCCTTCCCGTCCAAGGCGCGCTACTATCGCGCAAACGATAATGGAGTGGAATCAATGCGCGTCGGTGTCCCCAAGGAAATCAAGAACCACGAATATCGCGTCGGCCTGACCCCGCCGTCGGTCGCCGAACTGGTCGCCGCCGGTCACGAGGTGATCGTCGAGACGCAGGCCGGATCGGGCATCGATTTCGAGGACCAGGATTACATCGACGCAGGCGCGACGATCCTGCCGACCGCCGCCGCGGTGTTCGCCGGCGCCGACATGATCGTGAAGGTCAAGGAGCCGCAGCCGAGCGAGATCGCGATGCTCGAACCGCGCCACCTGCTGTTCACCTACCTACACCTCGCCGCCGACAAGCCGCAGGCCGAGGGGCTGATGAAGTCCGGCGCGACCTGCATCGCCTACGAGACCGTCACCGACAATCGCCGCGGGCTGCCGTTGCTCAAGCCGATGTCGGAGGTCGCGGGCCGCATGTCGGTGCAGGTCGGCGCGCATTATCTCGAGAAGGAACAGGGCGGACGCGGTGTCCTGCTCGGCGGCGTCCCCGGTGTCGCACCGGCCAAGGTCGCGATCCTCGGCGGCGGCGTCTCGGGCGTCAACGCCGCGCAGATGGCGGTCGGTATGCGCGCCGACGTGACCATCTACGACATCTCGAACGATCGTTTGGCCGAGCTCGACATGTTCTTCTCGAGCCAGATCAAGACCGCCTACGCCTCGAAGGCAGCGATCGCAGCGGCGGTGAAGAACGCGCATCTGGTGATCGGCGCGGTGCTGGTGCCGGGGGCTGCTGCGCCCAAGCTCGTCACGCGCGAGATGCTGAAGACGATGAAGCGCGGCTCGGTGCTGGTCGACATCGCGATCGACCAGGGCGGGTGCTTCGAGACGAGCCACGCCACCACGCACGAGGACCCGGTGTTCGAGGTCGACGGCGTGATCCACTATTGCGTCGCCAACATGCCCGGCGCGGTCGCGCGGACTTCGGCGTTTGCACTGAACAATGCGACGCTGCCGTTCGCACTGAAGCTGGCGAATCTGGGCGCCGAGGCGGCGATGAAGGCCGACCCGCACCTCGCCAACGGGCTGAATGTCTACAAGGGCAAGATCGCGTACAAGGCGGTCGCCGATGATCTAGGTTTACCTTACGAAGCTTGGGCCGGCTGACTCGGGAACGGATACGGAACATAGGTGTTGGACAGGGGAAAGGAATTCCCAATGTCCGACACCCCGAACCCCAAGTCCGAACCGTTCTCGAACGCCGAGAAGGACCCGGACGAATGGACCACCGGCGACGAGAAGATGACCGGAGCGCAGGCGAGCTACCTCAAGACGCTGTCCGAGGAAGCGCATGAGGAATTCGACGAGACGCTGACCAAGGCGGATGCGTCGAAGAAGATCGACGAACTGCAGTCGAAGACCGGGCGGGGGCAGTAAAAGAGGGGCCTGCGGGCGCCATACCTTCACGACCTCCCCCAAGACCGTCATCCCCGCGAAGGCGGGGATCCATAAAGGCTATCGCTGGTAGGCAATTACCGTAGTGCGCCAGTATGGATCCCCGCCTACGCGGGAATGACAATGTTAGGGCGTACTTGGAGCGTCCTGCGCGGCCAGCAATTGATCGAGCAATGCCAAGCGCGCCGCAATCTCACCGCGGTATGTGATGTTGGCCGGCGTCAGCGCCAACGCCTTCGCCCAATACGGCCGGGCCGTCGCAAGCTCCCCTGCCCTTACATAGGCCAGCCCGAGAAGGAACGGCGGTGCAGGATGCTTGGGCGCCAGTCGCATCGCCTGCTGGTACGCGAACAACGCAGGCGGAGAGACTTGATTGCCATCATGCGCGGCAAGCGCGTTGGCGAGTCCCGTCCACAGCACTAGACTCCTCGGCGCGATCCGAATGCCACCCAGCAGTACCTGCACCGCCGCGCGGCGATCCCCGATCCGCGTCATCGCGTCCGCCGCCACCAGATACGCCGCCGCCCCCGTATACCGCTCCAGCATCTGATCGCGCAGTTCGAGCATCGCGCTGTCGTCGGGCGCCGGCGCGAGCCCGGTCGTGACCGGATGCCCAGCGAGCCCCGGCTGCCCCTGCAACGCATAACCCGCCGCACCCAGCATCAACGCCGACGCGACCATCGTCCACAACAGCCGATCGATCTTCAACACCGCCAGCAACGCGAACACGCCCGCACCAATCGCCGCAAGACACACCCAGCCCATCAGCGTGTCCTCCGCCGGAAACTCGACCGCGCGATCCAGCCGCCGACGCCAAGCAGCAGGATCGGTGCAAGCCACAGCGGCCAGGTCAGCCCCGACAACGGCGGATCATAGGTCACGTAATTGCCGTAGCGCGCAATCAGCCAGTCGCGGATCGACACCGGCTTCTCCCCGCGCTCGATCCGTTCGCGGACGAGAGCGCGCATATCGGCCGCCATGTCGGCGTCGCTGTCGGCGATCGACTGGCCCTGGCAGACGAGGCAGCGCAGCGTCTCCATGAGCGCGCGCGCGGAGGCTTCCTTGGCGGGGTCAGCGAGCTGGACGTTGGCGTAATGCGCTGGCGGCGTAACCGGCTGGGCGGAGGCAGGTGCAATGCAGAGCAGCAGTGCCGCCAGAACCTCCCCTCCCGCTCGCGGGAGGGGGCGGGGGAGGGCATGACGCGAACGCGCAGCTGGCAAGGGAGGAGAAGCCCCTCCCCTAACCCCTCCCGCAAGCGGAAGGGGAACTAGGTTGCGCCCTTTCACCGCGCGTCCTTCACGGCTTGCATAATCTCGGCGATCTGCTCAGGCCGAATATCGCCGATGATCTGCTTCACGACGATCCCGCGGCCGTCGATCACGAAGGTCTCGGGAACGCCGGACGAGCCCAGTGCGAGCTGTACCTGACTAGCCCGATCGCTGCCGATCCGCTCGTACGGATCGCCATTACGCCGCAGGAACCCCGCAATCGCCGGCGCGGTGTCGCGGATCGCGATCGCATCGATCGGCACGCCCATCGCCTTAAGCCGCATCAACTGCGGGGCCTCGGCAATGCACGGAATGCACCAGCTCGCGAACACGTTGAGCAACCGCGGCTTGCCCTGCCGGAACGAGGCGCTGGTCAGGCCCGGCTTGCCCGGGACCATCGCCGGCAGCGCGAAATCGGGAAGCGGCTTGCCGACCATCGCCGATCGCACCACCTTCTCGGCAGGCCGGAACAGCCCGCTCGCCACCACCGCGAACAGCAGTGCGAAAATTGCCAGCGGCGCCCAGAGTGCGAATCGCTTCATGCCCACTGCGCCCGTATCGCAGTGCGCCGCTCGCGCCGCACACGGCCGAGCAGCGACAATGCGCCGCCCAGCGCGATCAGCACGCCGCCGAACCAGATCAGTGTCACGAAGGGCTTCCACCACAGCCGAAGCTGCCACCGCCCCTGCCCGTCCGGCTGGCCGAGCACCGTATAGAGCTGCCCGTCGAGCACCGTCAGGATCGCGGACTCGTTGGTGCTGGTAGGCGGATTGGCAAAGAAGCGGAGTTGCGGGCGCAGAATGCTCGCGCTGCTCCCTCGGGTCACGGTCAGACGCGCTTCAAGCGCCGACCAGTTCTCGCCGATCACCGGCGAAATCCCGTCGAGCGTCACGGTGTACGGTCCCACCCGCGCCGGTTCGCCCGCACGCACCGCGACCAGCGTTTCCTTGGTGAAGGCGCTGTCTGACGCCATCCCGGCAAGGCTGACCGCGATGCCGAGATGCGCGATGACCATGCCGTAGGTAAATAGCGGCGTCCGCTTCAGGTTGCGCTTCCAAAGCGGCGCGACGCTGGCGACAGCGAGACCCGCGGCGAGCGACAATCCGGCCCAGGGCAGCACGCCCGGCCAGACGAATAGCAGTGCGACTGCCACCACCAGCGTCGCACCGATCGGCAGCATCACACGGCCCAGCACCGCCTTCGCATCGTCACGCCGCCAGCGCAGCAACGGCCCTACCGCCATCACCGCGACCAGCAACAACGCGATCGGCCCCGCCGCCTTGTTGAAGAACGGCGGCCCCACCGACAGCTGCACGCCGAAGCTCGCCGCGACGATCGGATAGAGCGTGCCGATCAGAACGATGCCGAGGATCACCGACAGCAGCAGATTGTTCGCGACCAGCCCGCCCTCGCGGCTGACCGGATCGAAGGTCGTACCCGCGCGGACAGTACCGATCCGCGCCGCGAACAACGCAAGCGCGCCGCCGATGTAGATCGCGAGCAACGCCAGAATGAACGCGCCGCGCTCCGGATCGACCGCGAAGGCATGGACGCTCGTCAGGATGCCAGAGCGCACCAGAAACGTGCCGATCATCGACATCGAGAATGCAACGACGGCCAGCATGATCGTCCACGCGCGCAGGCCATCGCGTGTCGCGAGAACCGTCACCGAATGGAGCAAGGCCGTCGCCGCGAGCCACGGCATCAGCGACGCATTCTCGACCGGATCCCAGAACCACCAGCCGCCCCAGCCGAGCTCGTAATACGCCCAGTACGACCCGGCGGTGATTCCAAGCGTCAGGAATATCCATGCGATCAGCACCCAGGGGCGCATCGCCTTCGCGAACGCCGGGCCGACGTCGCGCGTGACGAGCGCACCGACCGCGAACGAGAACGCGACCGAGAGGCCGACATAGCCGGTATAAAGCGTCGGCGGATGGAATGCCAAGCCGGGGTCCTGCAACAGCGGGTTGAGCCCAAGGCCATCGGGTGCCGCAGGGTTCAACCGCGCGAACGGGTTCGAGGAGAAGAGCAGGAACGCGTAGAAGCCTAGCGCGATCGTCGCCTGTGCGCCAAGCGTCGCGGTGAGCGTACGTTCGGGCAGCGAGCGCTCGAAGATCGCTACCGCACCGCCGGCCAGCCCGAGGATCGTTACCCAGAGCAGCATCGAGCCCTCGTGGTTTCCCCACGCGCCGGCGAACTTATAGAGCCAGGGCTTGGCGGAATGGCTGTTCTCGACGACCAGTCTTACCGACATGTCGGAGTCGAGAAAGAGTTCGATCAGCAGCGCCATCGCGAGGACGGCCAACAGCCCCTGAACGATCGCCACCGGGCGCACCGCTGCCGCAACGTCTTCACGACCACGCGCGATGCCGATCGCTGCCATTACGAGCTGCAACGCCGCCAGCGCGCCAGCGAACCAGAGCGCGGCGAGGCCTGCTTCGGCGATCATGGCTTGGTGTCCGGTTCGAGTGTCTTGGTCTCGTGCATCTTGCCGGCCATTTCCGGCGGCATGTATTTCTCGTCGTGCTTGGCGAGCAGGTTAGACGCGACGAAGCTGCCATTGGACTGGAACTGCCCTTCGGCGACGACGCCCGATTTCTCGCGGAACAGGTCGGGGACGATGCCGGCGAAAACGACGGGGGTCGTTGCCTGCCCGTCGGTGACGACGAAGTGCACGGTGACGCCGTCGGCGGCGCGCTTGACCGAACCGCCCTCGACCATCCCGCCGAGCCGTACCGCGCGTCCTAGCGGCAGACCGTCGCGTCGGACATCGGACGGCGCGTAGAAGAATGCGGCCTGATCCTTGAGCGCCGACAACGCGAGCAAACCCGCGACGACCACCGCGCCAAGTGCCAGCAGGGCAAGCGTCAGGCGTTGATGCTTGGCCTTCATTTCTCGGCCCTACGCATCGCCAGATAGCTCAGTAACGCGATAATCGCGCCGCCTCCGAGTGTCACGACATACGCGGCAGTCACGAACGGCCAGGGATTCATGCGCGGGCCATCCTGCGCATACGCGCTTCGGTCTTTGTGATGGCGAGCATCGTCCGCATCCGCATCAGCACGATCCCCGCGAACACGAATGTGAAGCCGGCCAGCATGATCGGCAGCGGCCACAGGATCGAGCCTGCAATCGTTGATTGCGTGAGGCCGATGCTCGGTCCCTGGTGCAGCGTGTTCCACCACACCACGGAATAGCGGATGATCGGCAGCAGCATCGACCCGGCAATTCCGTAGAGCGCCGGCACGCGCCCGTCACCGCCGCGATCCGCGTCCGCCTTCGCAAGCGCCATGTAGCCGAGATAGACGAAGAACAGCAGCAGCATCGAGGTCAACCGGCCATCCCATTGCCACCACGTCCCCCAGGTCGGCCGTCCCCAGATCGAGCCGGTCATCAGGCAGAGTGCGGCGAACACTGCGCCCGGTAATGCGATCGCGCGTGCGGCGACGTTGGCGAGCGGGTGGCGCCAGACGAGGAACATGATGCTGGAGATCGCGATCCCGCTCCACCCGCCCATCCCGAGCCAGGCGGCGGGGACGTGGATGTAGAGGATGCGGACGGTCTCGCCCTGGAGGTAATCGGGCGGAGTCTGCGTCAGGCCCGCCCAGCAACCCAGCACGATCAGCGCGACGCCGGCCCAGAAAAGCGCGGGCGTCAACGGCTTGGCGATCTTCAGGAAGCGCGCGGGGTTTGCGAAGGCGTGTAGGGTGGCCACTGGGGACAGCCATTATGGCAAGTCTACGAGGCTGTCACCTTCGACTTAAGACCCTCTCCCCGCCGGGGAGAGGGAGGGGCCCGCCGCACTTGCGGTGGGAGGGTGAGGGGCTTGAGGCTCGGATCGTTCGCCCCAAACGCCCCTCATCCGGCACTGCGTGCCACCTTCTCCCCGGCGGGGAGAAGGACCGTTACCTTCCGATCAGGCGCTTCGCGATCGAATCTGCGACGTCCGACGATGGCTCGCCCGAGCGGTCGCTTTCGTCCCAGACCTGGATCAGGCGCTCCGGGATACGCGCGATCCGCGCCTTAACCTCGGCCTCGTCGCCCTGCCCGAGATACTCGAGCCCGACGTTGATGATCCCACCCGCGTTGATCACGTAATCCGGCGCATACAGGATACCGCGTGCGTGAAGCCGCGCGCCGTCCTCGCGGACGCTCAGCTGGTTGTTCGCGCCACCCGCGACGACCTTCGCCTTCAGCGCGGCGATCGACATCTCGGTAAGGATCGCACCGAGTGCGTTGGGGCTGAAGATATCCGTCTCGGTCGTCAGGATCGCCTCGGCTGCCACAGCAGTCGCGCCGAGTTCGCCGGCCAGCTTCTGCGCCCGGCCCTCGTCAACGTCGGCCAGCGTCAGCACCGCGCCATCCTTCGCCAGCAACCGGGCGAGCCCGCCGCCGACCGAACCGACGCCCTGGATCGCGACGCGCACGCCCTTCATGTCGGTCGCGCCAAGGCCGCGAGCCGCCGCCGCCTTGACGCCGAGATAGATGCCGAGCGCGGTGTACGGCCCGGGATCGCCGCCCGCTGCACCGCTCGCAACCGGCAGGCCGGAGACGTAGCGCGTCTGCGTGGCGATCACCTTCATCCGCTCTTCGGACATGCCGACGTCTTCCGCCGTTACGTAGCGCCCGCCGAGCGAATCGACCGCACGGCCGAACGCCTCGAGCTGTGCGGTCGTGATGACGTCGCCGGGCTTGGCCGCGAGGACCACGCCCTTGCCGCCGCCGAGCTCGAGCCCCGCCATCGCGTTCTTGAAGCTCATGCCGCGCGACAGACGCAGCGCGTCGGTCACCGCGCGCCTGTTATCGGCATAATGCCAGAACCGCGTGCCGCCAGCCGCCGGCCCGAGCTTGGTCGAGTGCAGCGCGATCACCGCGCGCAGGCCCGATTCGGGATCGGTGAAGGCATGTACGCCCTCGTGGTCGTCGAAATCGGGAAGGTCCCAAACCGCTGTCATCGCCGGCTCCTGAAGAGGAATAAAATTACCGGGACGCGAAATATTATTTTCCGACCGGTTTTACCAGCCCAAAGCGCCCGCATTGCGGGGGCTTACGAAAATAAGGGGAAATGGGGCGACCGACGGGACTTGAACCCGCAACATCCGGCATCACAAGCCGACGCTCTAACCAATTGAACTACGACCGCCGCGTAGGCATCGCCCCCTAGCGGGGGTCGCCGGGCGGCGTCAACCGTCGACTTGCCAAAAAGACGTCAAAAACGTCCCTCGATGGCGAGCTTGTATCCATTCGGGCCGCTCACGAAGCCCGCCTGTTCGAGCTTTTGCACCGCCAGCGGATCGGACGGACGCAGCGACAATTCCGCGCGATAGGTCCCCGCTCCTTCGATCCTAAGCGCAATGCTCTCGGTCCCGGCCTGGCTCGCCAATGGCAACAGCAGCGCGGTGCCGTCGCAGCGCGCGGTGCCACTTACCGACTGCGGCAGCGTGATCCCGCCGACGTCGCCGGCCAGCGTCGCACGGACGCGCCCCTCGGCGGCCTCGCACTGGCCGTCGCGGAAGCGGACCGACACGTCGTCAAGATCGAGCGCGGCAACGGGCACCGGCGCGAACAAGCGGCCAGTCGCGACGGTGGCAGTCATGTGGTCGACCCCGAAGCCGTGACGGCTGACGCTCGCCGATCCGCGCAACGGTTTGGCGGACACCGATTCGGGGCCGGCGAAGACGATCGTGGCGCGGCCGACCAGCAGCGGCAGCGGCGACAGCCGCGCGTGCAGATCGCCGAGCGCGAGATCGCCGAACCGCGCCTCGGTCAGCGTGGCGCCCCAGATCGTCCCCGACACGCGCCGCGCCACCAGCCCTTCGTCGCCGACGCCGACCCAGCCGAGTACCGCGCGCATCGGCATGAACACGATCAGCGTGATCAGCAGCATCCCGCCGAACAACGCGGCGGGGCCGGTGCGCAAACGGATCCGCCTCATGCCGCGCGCGCCTTCAACGTGAGCGCGACGCCGACGGTCTTGTCGCCCTTGTCGGTCATCGCCACCGAATCGACGAGGATGCCAAGCCTTTCGAGGCGCGCGAGCCAAGCGGTCAGCGCCGCCGGTCGCGCCGACTGGATACCCACACGCACCCGATTCGCGCCGTCCTGATCGAGCGACGCGAGCGCGAAGCCAGCCTGGTCAGCCTCAGCGCGGACCGTGTCCGCCAGCGTGCCCGTCAGCGGTCTGGCGCGATCACGCTGGATATCGCGCAACGTCGCCACCTGCGCGCGCGTTTCGCCGAGCCGCGTCACGGCGCTGGCATGGCGTTCGCGCGCGCTCGACAACCCGTCACCGATCGGTCGGATGATCAGCGCCCAGAGCAAGGTCAGCACCGCGAGCGCGGCCATGACGAGCAACAGCCGGCGTTCCCGGAGCGAGCGTCCTTCAAACCACGTCTTCAAGCCGATCATCGTCCGCTCCCCGGGCTGATCGTGAGTTCACCCGTCACACGACCGGCGGCGGCCTGGAATACGCCCGCGCGGACGGTGAAGCCTGCCGCTTCGAGCGCACGCTTGAGGTCGGTCGCGAGCGCCTCGCGCTCGACCGCGACCGAGAGCCGCAGGTCGCCGTTCGCCTGGAAATCTAGCCCCGTCACTTCGGTCCCCGGCGTCGCACGGATCGCGGCGAACGCGGCAGCGGTCGTGTTGGTGAAGCCGAGCCCCGGCCCGCGCACGCGCGACAGGCGCTCGTCGAGCTGGCGGCTGGCATCGACCACGGTCTCGCCGCGTGGCAGGCCGGTCACGGCGACCGTGTCGGCCTCAGCCTCCAACGCATCCGCGCCAAAGCTATACTTGGCGATGCGGACGAGCGAGATCGCGAGCGTCATCGCCAGGATCGTCAGCGACAACAGCGCAAGCCGTCGGATCAGCCCCCAGTCGATCGCAAACCTGCGCCGCCGTGCGAACGGACCCTGCCGCAGGTCGAGAGTAGGCGACGCGGCGGCGGCAACGATCGCCGCCTCCAGCGTATCGCGATCGATCGTCGCAGGCGCAGTGCCGCCGGTTACGAGCTCGGTCAGCCGCGCTTCGTCGGCGAACCCGCTCGACGTGCCACGCACCACGCCGCTGCCGGCCAGCTCCGCCCTCGCATAGCCCTCGTCGGGGCGCGGAAGGAGCATCGGTGCGGGGATCAGCGCGACCGGATCGACACCCGCCTCGGCAAGCATCCGCAGCCAGTCGCGCATCGTCGCGGCCCCGACGACACCGATCGGGCGGTCACTCGCGCCTTCGTCACCGACCGCGACATGCAGTTCGACAAGCGGCGACGCGCTCGCCTCGCTGGCGAGAATACGCGCGGCCGCCGTCGCCTGCGCTGCCGAACGCGACGGCAGCTCCGCCCAGTGCAGCGTCACCGCATCGGCCGGGGCCACCGCAATCGTCTCGTCGTCGATCGCGTCGGGGATCCCCTCCCCCTCCCCGATCACGCGCGCATCGGCGACGCGCATCCAGCGATATCCGGTCTCGCCGGTGGGAAGGAACAGCAAAGTCGTCATGATGGCTCGCCCCATTGCCGCGATACGAGCTGCGCGGGAAGTCGGTTCGCGTCGATCAGCGCGCGTTCCTGCATTTGCGTGCGGCCGAGCGTCACATCGATATCGAGCGTGAACCATTTCGACAGCACCGTCGCCTCGGCACCGGGCGCGAGGGTAGCCGCACCCTGCAACGCCGCCGCCTTGGTGATCTCGCCGACATCGGCATAACCCTGCGGCGGGCGGCGCAGCAGCATTTGCTGCGCGCTGCCGACCGACAGCGTATCGGGATACAGCATCGCGAACAGCGGCGCCTGCTCGGGCGCCAGCGTGTTGACGTTGATCGGCGACGGCTTGGCGATCGGCAGTGTGCAGATCCAGGGCTTGAGCGTGGCGTAGATCTCGGGCGTCATGCCGGCAACCGCGCGGAGTTCGCTCGGGTCGGACATCAGCGTGCCGGCGGTGCGGTACGGCGTTTCGCGGCCGAGATACGCGCCGTCCTCCGCGCCCATCGCCTGCTGGTCCTGGTCGGTGTCGATCCAGTCCGCGGTGCCCGATGCGATCTGTTCGGCGACTTGCGTCGGGACGCTCAACAACCGCATCAGCCGGACGAAGTGCGGGCGGATCTCGGGGTTGGTGACGTATACGCCGGGCGTCGTCGCTTGCGTGACGAGCGCGTTGAGATTGAAGCAATTGCCGCCGTCGCGCACGCGAGCGGTCGCGAAGCCACCGGGGACCGGCAGGCCGAACGGCGTGTTGCTCCAGTTTCCGGCGAGCGTAACCCGCTTGGGGCTCTGGCCGAGCAGATTGGAGACACGGGTCAGCGCCATCGTCTCGGCGGCGAACGCGTAGGCGCGCGCCTGTTCACCGGTCGCGGCGTTGCCCGCGAGCCGGGTCGACAGGCGCAGTTTCTCCAGCGCCGCGCCTGCCATGACGGCGATGATCGCGACGAGCATCAGCACGGTGAGCAGCGCCGCCCCCCGCTCCGGCCCGCGGTCCGAACCGCGATCAGGTCCGCGCACCGGGCGTCTCCTTCGACGGCGTGCCGGAGGGCGGCGTGGTCGACGGGCCCGTTCCTTCAGGCGGTGCCGGGACGTACCCCGTACCGACCAGGAACATCTGGCGGAACAGCGTGCCGTCGTCGCGCTGGACGGTGAGTTCCATCGCATCGGGCAACGGCTTGCCGCTGGCGCCATCCCAGCGATCGCTCCACGCGCCGGCGATCCGGTAGCGCAACGCGGCTTGGCGGACGTGGGTGAGCAGTGCGGCGGGGGGCAGTCCCTGCGCACCGTCGATCATCGGGTAGGCGATCCGCTGGAGCGTCCCGGCATCGACGCGGTAGGCGACTTTCTGCGTGCTCGGCCGTGCTGCACCGTCGATGTTGCTCCAGCCGGCGCGGACGAGCCGGAGCATCGGGGTAATTCCAGACCCGCTCTCGCCGACGAACGCGGGAACGGTGGTGCCCGCTTCGTCGCGCGTCGACCGGTTCAACGCCTGGGCGAGGTCGGCGGACAGGATCGACATCGTTCGGGTGAGCGCGCTGATATCGTCGAGCTTGGCGCCGGTCGAACTCTGCGCCCTCACGCTGAACGACAGGATCGCAACGCCGGCGGCCGCGATCATCCCGAAGATCATGAGCGACACCATGACCTCGATCAGCGTGAAGCCGGCTTCGCTGTCCCGCTTCGTCATCCCGGACTTGTTCCGGGATCCACGGTTCCGCATCGTCAACTCTGCATTGCTCTCGCGGAACGGTGGATCCCGGAACAAGCCCGGGATGACGGAGGAAGTTTGGCGAGGGCGGCTCACGACGGCGTCACCATCGGCGTCGCCACCCGTGGCGCGGGACGGACCATCGTCAGGCGGCCGAGTTGCGTGCCGGTCCGGTCGGCAACCGCGACGTCGATCCGTAATACGCTGGAGCCGCCGAGCGCACTGACCTGGCGCGTCCATGTCCAGGCTTGTCCGCCGTTCGTCTCGACGCCGGTGACGCGGCCCGCGGTCGGAGGTTGCGCATCGGTCACCGCCTCGATCGCGACGTTGCGCGCGACCATCTGCGCGACCAGCGTTTCGTCGAGGATCGAGGCGCCGCGGATCGTCGCGCTTTCCAGGCGCACGAGCGCCATCGCCGCGAGGCTGAACACCGCCAGCGCGACCATGATCTCGATAAGGGTAAAGCCGCGCTCAGCCGGCATCGGCGCGCACGCTGCCGTCGGCGTCGATGTGCACGGTTGCCGCCACGCCGCCGCGGTCGAGGCGGATCTCCGCGGGGCGATCGACGAGGCCGGTCGGGTCGAACGTCACGCGCATGCGACCGCTGGTATCGCGGATGCTTGCCTTGGTCCCATCGTTCCAGCGTTCGACGCGCATTGGCTTTTCGGCGATCGGCGTCCAGCCACCGGCCATGCGACGGTCGAAGCCATAGCCGCCGCCGGTAACCCAGACGCTGACCGGGCGTGCCTCGACGATCGCAGAATCATGTGCGGCGCGGGTGCGCAGGGCAAAGCGCGTCGCCTCGTCGACCACGCGGCCGCGCGGGTCCGGCATGACGAGCACGGCCACGGCGGATGCCAAGCCGATGATCGTGACGACGACCATCAGCTCGACCAGCGTAAAGCCGCGTTCCCCCGGCGTCGCGTTACTGCCAGCTGCCGATATCGGCATCGATCCCCTCGCCGCCTTCCTTGCCGTCAGCGCCGAAGGTCCAGACGTCGGCCTCGCCGTGCGCACCGGGCGAGGCGTAGAGATACGGGCGACCCCAGGGATCGTTCGGCAGCTTCTTCAGATACCCGCCACGCTGGTACCGCGATGGATCGGTCAGGCCGGCGGGCGCGGTGACGAGCGCGTTCAAGCCCTGCGTAGTGTTGGGGAAGGTCATGTTCTGGAGCTTGTAGAGCTCCAGCCCGCCCTCGATCTGGGCGATGTCGGCCTTCGCCTTCTGGATCCGCGCGGTGTCGCCCGAGGGCAGCACGTTGAGCGCGACGATCGTCGCAAGCAGGCCGATGATGACGATCACGACCATCAGCTCGACGAGCGTGAAGCCGTGTTCGGCGGAACGCCTCAGGGGAATAAAGCCGGCCTCGCGGCGCTTCTTTTTGACTTGGGGACGCATACGAAACCTCACAGGGCGAACCCTCATTGTCCGGCCAGCGTGTTGAGCTGGAGGATCGGGAGCAGGATGGATAGCACGATCGTCGCGACGATGCCGCCCATCACGACGATGATCAGCGGTTCGAGCAGCGACAATGCGGTGGCGGTGAAACGGTCGAACTCGCGCTCGAGATAGTCGGCGGCGCGTTCGAGCATCTCGTCGAGCCGACCGGCGGCTTCGCCCGAGGCGGCGAGATACGTCAGCAGCGGGGGAAAGACGCCGGCGCGGCGCATCGCAGCGGAGAGTGAGCCGCCGCCGCGGATCGCGTCGACGATCTGGTCCGAGGCCTGGCGGAGACGGCGATTATGGATCGTGCTGGCGGTGAGGTTGAGTCCGTCGAGCAAAGGCAAGCGGCTGGCGACCATCGTGCCGAGCGTCCGCGCCATCCTTGCCGCGTGAAGGTCTCGGATCAGGCGGCCGAGTAGGGGGATGCGGAGCAGCCAGCCGTCGAATGCGAGCCGGATCGTCGGGTCTTTGAGCGCCTGCCATCCCGCTAGGCCACCGCCCACGACGATCAGCAGCATCACCCACCAGTAGCCGACGAGGAACGCCGAGAACGCCATCACCATCCGCGTCAGCAAGGGCAATTGCTGGCCGACCGTGTCGAATTGCTCGACGACCTGCGGCACAACGAACATCATCAACGCGGTTACGACGCCGAACGCGACGAGTGCGAGGATCGACGGGTAGGCGAGCGCAGTGATCAGCTTGCCGCGGATTTCGGCCTGGCGTTCGAGCAGAGCTGCGAGACGGTCGAGGATCGTCGGGAGCGAGCCAGAGCTTTCACCGGCCGAGACCATTGCGCGGTAGAGTGGCGGGAAGCTTTTCGGTTCGCGCGCCATCGCATCGGCGAGACGGCGGCCTTCGACGACGCCGGCATGGACGTGCTGGACGATCGTGCGGACACTGTCCTGCTCGGTTTGCCGCGTGATCGTGCGGAGCGATTCCTCCAGCGGCGAGACGCGATTGAGCGTGGCGAGCTGGCGGGTGAAGAGGGTGAGGTTCTTGCCGGACATCTTCGGCGTGCCGAGCTGGAGACCGAAGAGCGGGCGGCCTTTCGAGGCCTGTGGAGGGGCGCCGGGGGTGATCTTGACGACGTAGAACTTGCGTGCGTCGAGGGTGGCGCGCGCGACGTCGATATCGGCCGCCGCGACGTGTCCGCGACGTTCGGCGCCTTTCGTGTCGATCGCGATATAGTCGAAGTCCGCCATCATCCTCCCCTGCAAGGGGAGGGGGACCGCCGCGTAGCGGTGGTGGAGGGGGCGTACCGCGAACGTTCCAGTTGTGGGGATCGTGCGCGCGGTGCCGTGGCGGATGATGTCAGGCGGTGCGCGCGCGGTGAACCCCCTCCACCAGCTGCGCTGGTCCCCCTCCCCGTTCCGGGGAGGAATTTCAGGACGTTACGCATTTTCCACGATCTCGGTCGTATCGCGGCGGGATACGCGGACGGCTTCTTCGGCCGTTGTCTGGCCGGACAGGACGAGGTCGCGGGCTGATTGCGCGAGGTTCGGTGACTTCGCGAAGGCGTGCGCGGTGATCTCGGATTCGTGGCCGTCGGTGTTGATCAGACGGCGGATGGTGTCGTCGATGCGGACCGCCTCGAACACGCCGATGCGGCCCTTGTAGCCGGTCTGGTTACAGTCTTCGCAGCCTTGTGCGACGTAGACGGTCGCTTCGGGGGCGATGCCGAGCAACGGGGCTACCGTGTCCGAGGCAGGTACGGCTTTTCGACACGTCGGGCACAGGCGGCGGACGAGCCGCTGCGCGATCACCGCGCGCAGCGTCGAGGCGAGCAGGAAGCTCTCGACCTTCATGTCGCGCATGCGGGTGATCGCGCCGATCGCGTCGTTGGTGTGGACCGTCGACAGCACGAGATGCCCCGTCAGCGACGCCTGGACCGCAATTTCGGCGGTCTCGCGGTCGCGGATTTCGCCGACCATCACGACGTCGGGATCCTGGCGGAGGATCGCGCGCAGGCCCGCCGCGAAGGTCAGGCCGACCTTGGGGTTCACCTGCGTCTGACCGACGCCGTCGACCGCGTACTCGACCGGGTCCTCGACCGTCAGGATATTGCGGCTGCCGTCGTTGAGCAGGCGCAGCGCCGCATATAGCGAGGTGGTCTTGCCCGAACCGGTCGGGCCGGTGACGAGAATGATGCCGTTCGGCTCGCTCAGTGCTTCGTTCAGCAGCGCGAACAGTGCGGCCGGGAGGCCGAGCGCTTCGAGGTCGATGCCGGCGTTTTCCTTGTCAAGGATACGCAGCACCACGCGCTCCCCTGCCCGTGAAGGCAGCGTCGAGACGCGGACGTCGAGCAGTTTGCCGCCCAACGTCAGCCCCATGCGGCCGTCCTGCGGGACGCGGCGCTCGGCGATGTCGAGCCGCGCCATCACCTTGATGCGGCTGACCACGACCGGCGCGACGTTGGGCGGCATGCGCAGCGTCTCGCGCAGCACGCCGTCGATCCGCATCCGAACGACGAGGCCGGTCTCGTAGGGCTCGATGTGAATGTCCGACACGCCGTTGCGCGCGGCGTCGGCGATGATGCCGTTGATCAGGCGGATCGCGGGCGCGTCGTCGGCGGTGTCGAGCAGGTCCTCCGCGGTCGGCATGTCGCCGGCGAGCAGGTCGAGTTCGTCGCCCATCCCGACCGCGGCGAGCGCGTTGGCCTGGCCGTCCATCGCGTAGACGTTCGACAGGAGGCGGTCGAAGGCGATCTGCTCGACGAAGGTCACGTCGAACGGGCGGGCGAGGTAGCGGCGGAGTTCGAGCAGGACCTTGGGGTCAGCGCCAGCACGCATCGCGATCGTGAGGTGGGAATCGGTGTCGGTGTGGTCGACGACGACGCCGAACTTTCGCGCGAAGGCGTAGGGGATGGTGATCTGGGGAAGGTCTAGCGACGATAACGCTTCACTGCTCCCCTCCCGCTCGCGGGAGGGGTTGGGGGAGGGAATGACATAGCCCCCGGACGCTTCGTCTGCGATCAAGCCAGGCCCTCCCCCGACCCCTCCCGCAGGCGGGAGGGGAGCAGAGGCGTCGATCTCATGGCCTTCGCGGATGATCATTTCTTCGGGCGCGCGATGATTGTCGAGGTGCGGACCGGAACGGCGATGCGGGGGTCCTCGATGTTGCCGGGTATTGGTGCGCTCGGGATCGGCGGGGCGGCGCCCATATAGTCGCGGACGAGCTGGTCGATCGATGGCTCGGCGCCCGGCTCCTGCAGGCCCTGTTGCAGGCGGACATAGCCGTAGCGCTGTTCGGTCAGGCGGCGGCTGTCCTCCGCAGTACGCAAAATGGTCGGGCGGATGAAGATCATCAAATTGGTCTTCGAGCGCTGTTTCGCCTTCGACGTGAACAGATGGCCGAGCACAGGCAGGTCGCCGAGCAGTGGAATCTTCTCGATCGTGCGGCGTTCATTGTCATCGAGAAGCCCGCTGATCACCGCGATCTGGCCGTCGTCGACGGTGCGGACGGTCTCGACCTCGCGTTTGTTGAGGATCAGGTCGCTGTTGTCGCTCGACACCGGACCGGCGATCGAGCTGACCTCGAGGCGTAGGTTGAGCTTCACCGTGCCCGACGAATTCACCTGTGGTCGCACGGTCAGCTCGATGCCGACATTCTGGCGCTGCGTGGTGCGGAAGGCGTTGTCGAAATTGGTGCTGAGCGCCTGCCCCGTGGTGATCGGGATCTCCTGGCCGACGAGGCTGTGCGCCTCCTGGTTGTCGAGCGTGACGAGGTGCGGGACCTGCAGCAGGTTCGAGGTCGTGTCGCTCTTCACCGCGTTGATGATCGCGCCGAAGAAGGTGCTGCCGATCTTGCCGCCGAACCCGCCGAACCCGCCCGCCGCGCCGAGGATCGAGGCGATCGCCGACTGCTGGAGCGTATCCGCGGCGGCACTTGTGGTCTTGGTGACGGTCGTGCTGCCGTCGGTGTTGGTGGTCGTGGTGCTCGAGGTGTTGAGCTGCGTCGCGCCGATCGCGCCGGCGATCTGCAGGATGTTCGGCGCGGAATTGGAGAAGGTCGATGCGCCGAATGCGCCGCCGCTCGGATCGCCGACGATGAACTGCGCGCCGAGCGTCCTGGCGGTCGAATCGGAGACTTCGGCGACGATCGCCTCGACCAGTACCTGTTCGCGGCGGGTGTCGAGCTGGCGGACGACCTCGTTCAGCTGGCGCTGGATCTCGGCGGGGGCGGCGATGACGATCGCGTTGGCGCCGGCGAAGCGCGTGACGACCGCGGCAGTCTTGCCGCCGGCCGCGGTGATCGCGGGCTGACCGGAACCGGACGAACCGCCCGAGGTCGGCGTCGACTGATTGACCTGTGGCTGCGAGATGTTCGACTGGCCACCGGACGCCCCGTTGGTGCTGCTCGATCCGAAATTGGAGCGGGAGAGTGCGGTCTGCACAGGCTGGGTCGGGGTCTGGCCGACGAGTTCCTGCAGGACCGGCAGCAACTGTTCGGCGTCGGCGTTCTCAAGGAATACGACCTTGATCTCGGTGCCGTTCCGCGCCTTCTGGTCGAGATCGGCGGCGACCTGCGCGAGGCGGGCGACGGTGGTCGGGTCGCCGCGCAACGCAACCGCGTTCGACCCTTCGACGGCAACGACCGAGGCGCTCGGGCCGGTCGC
This sequence comes from Sphingomonas sp. 4RDLI-65, assembly GCF_049472435.1. Lineage (NCBI taxonomy): Bacteria > Pseudomonadati > Pseudomonadota > Alphaproteobacteria > Sphingomonadales > Sphingomonadaceae > Sphingomonas > Sphingomonas sp. 4RDLI-65. The sequence continues at coordinate 518,450 of NZ_JBCEBT010000001.1, forward strand.
GGCGGCGCCCCCCTGCCCGCCTCCGGTGCCCGTGCCGATCAAGCCCTGAAGCGCGGTAGCGATTTCCTTGGCGCTGGCGTTCTTAAGCGCGACGACGCGGGTCGACGACGTGTCGGTATCGATACGACGGAGGACTTCGCGGATGCGACGGATGTTGTCGGCAAAATCGACGACCACGAGGCTGTTGCCGCCGCGGTTGGCGCTGACTGAGCCTTGCGCGCTGACCAGCGGACGGACGGTTTCGACCGCGGATTGCGCGTCGATCGCGCGGAGGCGGACGATCTCGGTGACGTAGCTGTTGCGCGCGGCGCCTGCGACACCGATTCGGCTCGGCTGCGAGGCGGCGTTGTCGAGCGGCTGGACGCGGAACGCCCCGTTCGAGGTCGGTACCGCGACGAGGCCGTTAGCGCGCAAGGTCGAGAGGAAGACCTCGAAATATTCGGAGCGCGACAGCGGTCGGTCAGTGACCACGGTCACCTTGCCGGCGACGCGGTTGTCGATGATGAAGGTGCGGCCGGTGACCTTGGCGGCATCGGCGATGAACGCGCGGATGTCGGCGTCGCGAACGTTTAGCGTGGTCTGGGCATGGACGCCGGCGGCGAGCGCGAGGGCCACGACGGGGCCGAGAAACAGTTTTTTCATTGGGGTGGCGCGATCGTGATGGCGAGCGGCAGGGTATCCTGGCCGCGTTCTACGGTGATGGGGACGTTGCCGCCGCCCGCGAAATCCTTGGCGATGCGGTCGAGATCGCCTGGGCCGGAAACCGGGCGACCGCCGATCGAGGTGACGACGTCGCCATCCTTGAGCCCGGCCGAGCGAAACGCATTGCCCGTGCCTTGCGCGCGGACGGTGAGCCCGCTGATGCGGCCGCCGTCGATGCGCGGGATGAAACCGATCTCGCTGCGAAGCTGCGCGACCGGGATGCCGACCGCGGGGGCTGGCGCGCCCGCTGGTGCTGCGCCGGGCGCGACCGGGGTCACGGCGCCGGACTGATCGAGGAACAGGTCTTCGTCGGCGCCGCCGCGGTCGATCGTGACGTGGTCGAACGCGACCGCTTTCAGCCGCACGCCCGGCTGGATCTCGTCGCCGATCGCCACGCTCTGCTGCACGCCGTCGGGGCCGGCGATGATCGCCGAACTGCGGCCCATCGCCTCGTCCATGCGCGTGCCGAACAAGGTGAGTTGCAGCGACGTCACGGTCGAGGGCTGGCCTGCCGCGCCGCCGAGACGGAAGAACGGATCGAAGCCGCGGAGGATGTCGGCGGGCGAGCCGACCACGACCGGCGCAGCGGGGCGCCAGTCGCCGAGCGGCGTGATCGGCGTCACGATCGTCCAGGCCAGCCGCGCGCACTGCACCGCCAGCCCGGCCAGCAGCGCGAGTTCGACGACACTATAGACATTCACGACCGGCATACGCCGCAAGATACGGCGCGCCCGCGCGTCCAGCTTCAATCGCATCCGCGACCCACCCCATTTTCCCGCATCTCGTCGCGTAGGCATGCCATGTTACAATTCCGCGTCAATGGCTTGCGCGTCGGTTGTCCGCATTCCGATGGGGTAGCGCTCCGTCTCCAGGGTTGGCAGAAGACGCGGATGTCCGAGCAACTCCCCTCCAGCGGCTCCGGCCTGCCCCCCGAACCGGTCATCGCGCGGCTGTCGGTGCCGGGCGTGCAGCGGGTGCCGAGCGCGAAACTCGACCTGTTCGTGCGGAAGGACTTCCTGCCGCCAGACCTGTGCGCGGCGCTGATCGAGCGGATCGATGCGGTGCGGCGGCCGTCGACGATCTCCGATTCGAACGGTGATTTGAGTTATCGGACGAGCGAGACGGGCGATCTGTCGGCGGACGATCCGGTCGTGATCGAGGTCGAGCGTCGGATCCTTGCGCTGACTGGGCTCGACGGCCGCCACGGCGAACCGTTGCAGGGGCAACGCTATGCCGTCGGGCAGGAGTTCAAGGGCCACACCGATTATTTCGAGCCGAACGGCGTCGATTACCAGCGCTATTGCGGGGTCGCGGGGAACCGGACTTGGACCGTGATGGTCTATCTCAACCAGCCTGAGGCGGGTGGTGCGACGCGGTTCAAGGCGATCGACAAGATCGTCCAGCCGGAGACGGGCAAACTGCTCGCGTGGAACAACCGGCGTGCGGACGGGAGCTTGAATGCGGCGACGCTGCATCATGGGATGAAGGTGCGCGCAGGGGTGAAGTATGTGATCACGAAATGGTTTCGGGAGAAGGCTTGGGGGTGAGGCGTGGGGGTCAGTCGGCCTCATACGCTCACACCACCCCGGCGGAGGCCGGGGCCCAATTGGGGGACGGCAATGACAAAGCGCACCGCTCCATTACGTCCACCTTGCCAATTGGGCCCCGGCCTCCGCCGGGGTGGTGGCGCGCGAGGGAACTCCCGCCCCTAGAACTGGACGCTCGCGCCGAGAGTGAACACCCGGCCGAGCTTGTAGCGGTTGATGTCGACTTCGGTGCCGTTCGAGAAGGTCTGGTACTCGCGATACCCCGTCCCCGTCAGGTTGCGGCCTTCGAACTTCACCTCGATCTGCTTGCCCGCCACGTCGATCCCCTGCCGCGCGACGACGTCGAAGCGGATGCCGGGCTTTTCGATCAGGTCGGGCAGGCGGATGCCGCCGCCGCCGCCGACCGGGCCGCGATTGGTCACGCGCTCGCTCGCATAGTTGAACAGGAACGTCAGCTGCGACAGGCTTTCCTTGTCCTCGATGCCGAGCTGCAGGTTGACCAGATGGTCGGACTGGCCGGTCAGCGCCGCGCCGTTCTGGAACAGCACGTTGGCGGGCAGCAGCGTGGCGACGCTGCCATTGCCCTGGATCGGGCTGGCGATCTGCTGGTTGCCGACCTTCAGTTCGGAATGCGTGTAGGTGTAGTTGGCGATCGCGACGAGGCGGCGGGTGGCGAAGAAGCCGTCGCCGAGCGTGTCGAGCGGGATGTATTTCTGCAGCTCGACCTCGCCGCCGTACAAATTCGCGCGCGGTGCGTTGGCGAAGCCGGTCTGGATCGTGTCACTGCCCGCCGGGAAGAACGCGACCGCCTCGATCGGGTTGTCGATCCGCTTGTAGAAACCGGCGAGGTTGAAGCGCTGGTCCTTGGCGAAATACCATTCGTAGCGGAGCTCGCCGTTGTAGAGCTGTGAATCCTGGAGGAACGGGTTGCCGAAGAACAACCGGTCGCTTTCGAAATCCTGATACAGCTGCGGTGCGAGTTCGCGGAACTGCGGGCGCGCGAGCGTCTTCGACATGTGACCGCGGAGCTGCATGTCGGTCGCGAAGTTCCAGGTGACCGTTACTGCGGGCAGTAGATAGGAGCGCGACAGGCGGGTCGAGGCGAGCGCGACTGCGGCACCACCACCTGGCATCACCGTTTCGAGCGCATCCTCGTAACGCAGGCCGACGCTGGCGCGCAGTCCATCGACAATCTCACCCTCGACCTGGCCGTAGGCGCCGTGGACGCGGAGCGAGGCGTCGTAGGTCGGTGCACACGTCGGCGCCACGCAGGTATTGGCGAGGCCGATGCCGTAGGTCTGGAGGTTGAAGTCGGACAACAGGAAGTCGGGGCGCTGCTGCGCGACGGCGTCGTTCAGCGCGACGTTGCCCGTCGTCTGGTAGCGGAAGGTGTAGCGGCTCGAGCTTCGGTCGGTGTCCGAATAGGCATAGCCGACCGACAGCGCGAACGGCCGGTCGAACGGCACGTTCCAAGTGAGGTTCGCCTGGCCGGTCCACAGCGTCTCGTCGAGCTCGCTGAACGCGATGGTCGCGCTCTGCAGGCCACTCAGGCGGTTGATGTAATCGCCCGCCGCGACGTTGTATTCATAGGTGAACTGGCGCTCGTACGGCGAATTGCGCTTGGTCTTGGCGTAGCTGCCGCGCGTGTCGAGTGCGAAGTTCCCGAACTTGAACTCGCCCGCGAGCTGCGAATCGATCAGCTCGCGTTCGAACCAGCTGGTGTTCTGGACGATGAACGCGGGCACGCCGTAGGGCGACGGGATACCGATATTGTCGGTGTTGCCCGCGCTGAGGCGGCCCTGTTTCAGCGTGTCGTGGATGTAGAGATTGGTCCAGCGGATCTTGTTCTCGCCGAATTCCGCGCCGAAGCCGAGCAGGCCGTTGACGATCGCGCGGTTGTCGGTGAGCACAGTCTGGAAATCGCGGCGCAGGATGCCGCCGGCGTCGTCGGTGACCTGTTGCCGCGTGTCGCGCGTCCGCCAGCTGTTACTGATCCCGGCCGCGGCGATCACGCCGACGCGGGTGCTGCCGATATCGGCCGACGTGCCGAAGCTGGTCTCGCCCGACCAGTTTGCGGGCAGCTGGTTGTTCTGCTGGAGCAGCGACGTCTTGGCGTTCGACAGGTCGAGAATCTGCGCGCCCGCCAGCGAGGTGCCGGCGACGCCCGCGGTCTTGATGACGCCGGGCACCTTGCGCTCGCCGCTGTCGAAGCCGGTCCAGTCGTGCTTGCCGCCATTATAGACGTAGCCGAGTTCGCTGGTCGTGACGGTGTCCGCCGCGAGCGATCCGCCGAACTGGAAGAAGGTCTTTTCGGGGACCGCCTTGGTCGTCAAATTGATGACGCCGCCGCCGAACTCGCCCGAATACTGGACCGAATAGCTCTTTTGCACGAGCGCGGAGGCGACGACGTTGGTCGGGAAGATATCGAGCGGGACGACGCGGCGCAGCGGCTCGGGCGAAGGCAGCGGCAGGCCATTCAGCAGCGACGACGAATACCGGTCGCCCAGCCCGCGGACATAGACGAAGCCGTTGCCGACCACCGACAGCCCGGTGACGCGCTGCAACGCGCCGGCGATGTCGCCCTCGCCGGTGCGCGCGATGTCGGCGCTCGACAGGACGTTGACGACTTCGGCGGTGGCGCGGATCGCGTTGGGGATGTTGCGGCCGATGACGACGATGTCCTCGCCGCCGGAATTGCCGCCGGGAGTCGAGACGTCGACCTGCTCCTGCGCCTGTTCCGCCTGAGCGGCCGGATCGTTGCGCGCCTCGACCGGCGTGCCCGCCTGCGGTGACACCACACTGCCCGAGGGGCTGGCCGCCGGGGCGGATTGCGCCAGCGCGTGCGCAGGCACGAAGGTCGTCGTCCCGAGAAGGACGGAGACGAGAACGGATGACTTCATGGCTGCCCCGGCAACAAGAGGAATTCTTTCAGGAGTGCGCGGCGGGCCCCCGCCCCCCGCGCATGATAGTTCGTCGATCGGATCAGCTGGTCGGCAGAGCCGTGCAGGCGCTGCTGGTGGTGCCGAAGTTCGCGCGGTTCGAATTGCACGTCCAGCCGCGGTACCAGGTGTCGGTGGTGCCGTTGACCGCGCCGACATAGGTGGTCGGGACCAGGAACGACGTGCCCGACGGGTTGAGCGTCGAGGCGTTGAACGCGGTCGTGGTCGACGACACGCCGGCGGGCAGGAAGATGCCGGTGACGGCCGAACCGACTGCGGCGCTCTCCGTGTTGTTGGTGCCGGCGCGGAACAGTGCCTGCTGCTCGGCGGTCGTCACCGTCACGCCGTTGACGGCGGTTTCGGCGAACGGCGTGGCGCAGCTGAAGACGACCGAGTTGAACACTGGCGGGCCCTTGTCCTGCAGCGTCGCATCGGCGGGGCGGATCGTCGTCTTGCCGCCCGCATCGGCACCGGCGATGACGTTCAGGCAGGCGCTGCTCGGGTTGCTGACGATGCCGTTGACGAAAGTCGCATCGGCACCACCGCGCAGGCGGATCGCGGCGTTGGTTGCGGTCGAGGTCTGGATGAAGGTGAAGTTGGCGAGCGTGTACGCCTGGCGGGGCAACGCGTCTTCCGACCCGTTCGAGTCGATCTCGGTCGAGTAATTGTCGCCCTGCGTATTGATCGGCTTCTGGATCGCGAGCACGAACTGCACGAAGCCCTGCCAGCCGACGTCGGTATCCAGGCCGTCGTCGTCCGACCCGGTCAGCGCCAGATAGCGCAGGTTGCTGCGGCCGCCGAAGATCTCGATGCCATCATCCGAGCTGTTGTGGACCTGGATGTGGTCGAGCACGGTGCCCGACCCGGTGCCGCCCAGCGTCAGGCCCTGCAACTCGTTGTTCGGGCTGATGACGGTGCCCGAATAGCGGATCTGAACGTAGCGGATCGTGCCGCTGTTGTCGGTCGGGATCGCGCCGCCGTAGAGTGCGGTGCTGGTGCCCTCGACGACGTTCTCGCAGGCTGCGGTGCCGCCGGCGACGGTCGTGTTGCAGTTCGAGATCGGTGCGCGACCGGCGAGGATGATGCCGCCCCACAGGCCCTGCGATTCATCGGTCACGCCGCCGGTCAGATTGGCCTGCGCGGTGAAGATGATCGGCTGCGTCTCGGTACCCTCGGCGATCAGCTTCGAGCCACGGTTGACGACCATATAGTCGTTATCGGCGTTGGTGGTGTTCGCATAGACCAGCGAGCCGGCGGCGATCGTCAGCGTGGTGGCGATGCCCGACGGCGCGGTGCCGGCACCGCCGATGTCGACGCCGACATCGACGCGGCCGTTGATTTCATAGGCGACGCCTGCGACCTTGGGCAGGCTGAGCGCGGAGGTGATCAGCGACGGCAAGCGGCACGAGCGATAGGCGCCGAGGATGCCGACATCGGTGGTGCCGGTCGGGCAAGACGCCGCGGGCGTGCCTGGGGTCGGCGTCGGCGTAGGCGTAGGCGTGGGACTAGGCGTCGGCGTACCGGGAATGACGATCACGCCTTCGCCTGGCGACGCGACGCTGTCCGCACCACCACAGCCCGACAGCGCGACACAGGCGGTGCCGGCGAGCAGGACGTGGCCGATACGTTTGATTAGGGGCGCGTGCGTGGTCATTGGAGACTCCCGGTCGAAATCGTTGATCTGATGGATCGACTCAGGCTCCCCCCTGCCGACCTCGATTAGCCGACTATGCGGAGCACGTGACGCTACGATGCGATTTGGATGACGCTTGCGTGACTGTCGCGTGACGTAATGATGACACTGCAAGCGTCGCGGGCCTTGAAAGCAGCGGGTGCGAACACATCTCTTCCGATCCGGCGCGCGATGATTTACAGGCGCAGCCAGAGTCACTGCCCGCGCATTCCTGCGTCCGGGCGGCCAGACCGATATTACAGGATTATTCTACGACAATGGCCTCTTTCAAGGACCCCAGCTTCCAGGACCGCACGAGCAGCGCAGCCGCCGCCAAGCAGAAGGCGCTAGAGGCGCTCCGTGCCAAGCCGCCGATCGACGAGGCGGTCGTCGCCGAGCGTCTCGCCGCACGCGAAGCCAAGGAACTCGCCGAGCGCGAAAAGCGCGCTGCGAAGCGTGCTGCCGAGGACGAAGCCAAGGCTGCGAAGAAGGCCGAGGCCGAGGCGGCTGCTGCGAAGAAGCGCGAGGCCGAGGCGAAGGTCGAGCTGACCGACGCGGAGAAGAAGGCGATCCGTGACGCGAAGTATGCGGCGCGGAAGAACAAGAAGAAGTGATTTAAGGGGGCGGCTAGTGGCCGCCCCGCTCTGATACGTTACCAGCTGCTCGCCTGACGCGAGCCACCACCCCGGCGAAGGCCGGGGCCCAGGTGGAGAGGTCGCAGTAACGGCGCGAAGCGCTTAGTTGGCGGCGTCCCCCAACTGGGCCCCGGCCTCCGCCGGGGTGATATCTTGGTTTGGGCGTAGCTCCCCATTACTTGTTCTCCCGCGAAGGCGGGAGCCCAGACTGGTCTCCCGCCTTCGCGGGAGAACAAGTTAGTGCGGGTAACAGGCGAATAAGGGCGACCCTCTACTCCGCCTGCTCCCAACCGCCCCCGAGCGCCTTGAACAGCGCAACCGTCAGCTGCCGCAACTGCGCATCGCTCGCCACCAGCTGCTCGCGCGCCGAGAGCACATCGGTTTCCGCATCCAGCAGCGTATTCTGCGCGACGAACCCAGTACGATACTGCGACTCCGCCGCCTTCGCGCTACTCTGCGCATCGACCACCGCGCGTTGCAGCGCCGCGTTCCGCCGGCGTTCGGCGGCGATCTGCGCCAATGGGTCCTCGACGTCGCGCAACGCCTGCAACACAGTCGAGCGATAGCGGAGATACGCCTGCTCACGGTCCTCCTCGCGCGATTTTACAGTCGACTTGCGCCGGCCCCAGTCGAGCAGCGGAAACTGCGCCGCACCGCTCGCGGTCAGCTGAAGGCTGTCGCCCGAGAACAGATTGCCGAGCGCAGTCGAGATCAGCTGGCTCATGCCGGTAAAGCTGAACTTCGGATACATATCCGCCACCGCGACGCCGATATCGGCGGTCGCCGCCGCCAGATCGCGTTCGGCCGCGCGGATGTCTGGCCGACGACGCAACAACTCGGAGGGCAAGCCCGCCGGGATCGTCGGCACGCCAAGCGGTGCGACCGACGGCGCCGCGAGTTCGGTCATCAGCGTTGCGGGCGGCTCGCCGAGCAGAATCGCCAGCGCGTGCATACGGACATCGACATCGGCGCGGACCGGTTCGGCACGCGCCTGCGTCGACGTTATCGAAGCGCGTTGGCGCGTGACGTCGATCGGCGGGACGAGGCCGACCTTGGCGATGTTGCCCGCGATCGTCAGCGCGCGCTGCTGGTTGGCGATCTCGCCCTCGATCGTCGCGAGCTGCGCCTGGTCGAGCCGGAGCGCGAAATACGCCTGCGCGACTTCGGCGGCGAGCGTCACCGCAGCGTCGCGCTTCGACCAGACCGCCGCTTCGGTGCGAGCACGTGCCCCCTCGGTACTACGTCGGACACCGCCGAACAGGTCGAGTTCCCAGCTTGCATCGAAGCCGACCGAGTACGTCGTGATGCCACTGCCGGGCAGCGCGATGCCGCCAGTCGAACCGGTACCACCCGCCCCCGTGCCGCCGCTGAACGCGCGCGCGATCGACGAGAGGCCGGCGTTCTTGCTGAACTCGATATGGCTCGGGCTGGCGCTCGCGTTGACGCTCGGCAACCCTTGCGACCGCGCGACGATCTCCTGCAATCGCGCCTGACGCACGCGCGAGGCGGCGATCGCGATGTCGGGATTGCCCTTCAGCGCGCGCTCGACGAGGCCGTCTAGCTGCGGATCGCCAAACGCCGACCACCAGCGCGCTGGGTCAACCGAAGCACCGACTGTAGCCTGCGGACCGACGAACGACGGCGGCACCGCCATCTCGGGCGGCGTGTAGTTCGGGCCGACGGTGCACCCCGCGAGCAGGGCTGCGACCGCAACCACCATGAACCGCGCACGCATCAATGCATCCCTCCCGAGGGCGCGCTGCCGGTCTTGCCGGAGCGCATGAATAGAACCAGTGGCGCGACGACCAGCACGACCACCATCATCGCGCGGAACACATCGAGGAACGCGAGCATCGTCGCCTGCCGCTGCATCTGACTGTAGAGAACGGCTAATGGCGTCGTCGCGTCGCCCTGGCCGCCGAACACGTTCGCCGCCTTCTGCATCCAGTCGGTATAGTTCGGATCGAGCGGGTTGAGCGTCTGGGTCAGTTCCGACTGGTGCCGCTGCAACCCGCCCGCAAGCTGCGTCTGCGCGAAGCAGATGCCGATCGACCCGCCCAGATTGCGTGCGACGTTGAGCAGGCTCGACGCCTGCGCGGTCTGCGTCTGCTTGAGACCGACATAGGCGATCGCGTTGATCGGCACGAACAGGAACGGCAGCGCCATCGCCTGAAACAGCCGCGCGAACGCCGCGTCGGAAAACGCGATGTCGGCGCTCAGGTGGCTCATGTTCCACAGCGCGAACGCCTGCACCAGCAGCGCCGGGAACAGCAGGAAGCGCACGTCGACCACGCCGCTGAGCCGGCCTGCGAACGGCACCATCACCAGCGTCGCGAGCCCGCCTGCGGTCAGCGCGAGCCCAGCATCGAGCGAGCTGTAGCCGAGCACCTGCTGCAGCATCTGCGGGATCAGCTGCGTGGTGCCGAACATGATCATGCCGACCACGCCCATGATGCCGATGGTCAGCGCGAAATTGCGATTCTTCATCAGCTTCAGGTCGACCACCGGATCCTTGTGGTTGAGCTCCCAGATCACCAGCGCGATCAGCGACACCGCGGCGATGCCCGCCGACATGACGATGAAGCCGCTCGCGAACCAGTCCTCGCGCTCGCCGCGGTCGAAGGTGAGTTCGAGGAAGCCCAGGCCCAGCACGACCAGGATGACGCCGATATAGTCGATCGTCAGGCCGTTCTTGAAGCGCGCGTCGCGGTCCTTCCTCACCTGCGGCGGCTCGTCGACGAAGGTCTCGACTGCGAACCATGCGGCGATGCCGACGGGAACGTTGATCAGGAACACCCAGTGCCAGCTCGAATATTCGACGATGTAGCCGCCCAGCGTCGGCCCGAGCACGGGGCCCACGACGACGACGATCGCAAACGCGGCGAACGCCATGCCGCGCTTTTCGGGGGGGAAGGTGTCGGCGAGGATCGACTGTTCGACCGGCGCGAGGCCGCCGCCGCCGATACCTTGCAGCACGCGCGCGACGACCAGCGTACCGATGTTCGGCGCCAGGCCGCAGAGCAGCGATGCGAGCGTGAACAGCGCGATCGACAGCAGGAAATAGCGCTTCCGCCCGATCGCGTCCGACAGCCAGCCCGAGATCGGGATGACGATCGCGTTGGCGACGAGGTAGCTGGTCAGCACCCACGTCGCCTGATCGGTGGTGATCGACAGCCCGCCGGAAATATGATCGAGCGCGACGTTGGCGATCGAGGTGTCTAGCACCTCCATGAAGGTCGGGATCGAGATGATCGCGACGATCAGCCACGGGCTGTACTTGCCCGCCGCCGACCGGCTCGGCGACCAGGTGTGGCCGCCCGCACCGGCCTTTGCGGGAGCTTTTGCCACCTCAGCGGACCTTGACGGTCGGCACCACCGACATGCCGGGGCCGATCGGATAGCGCTTCGGATCGGGGCCGTTCTTCGCGTCGAATACGATCCGCACTGGGACGCGCTGGACGACCTTCACGTAATTGCCGGTCGCATTCTGGGGGGGCAGCAAGGCGAACGCCTGGCCCGCGCCGCGCTGGATCGAGTCGACATGCCCCTTGAAGTCGACGCCGGGATACGCATCGACATGGATGTCGACGGGCTGGCCGATCCGCATCAGGGTAAGTTGCGTTTCCTTGAAGTTCGCGGTCACCCACATTTTGTCTGGGATGATCGCCATCAGCTGCGTGCCGGGCGCGACATAGGAGCCGACGTTCACCGAGCGGTTGACGACCTGGCCGGCAACCGGCGCGGTCAGGCGGAGATCGCCGATCGTGACGTTCGCCTGATCGACCTGCGCGCGGCGGGCGTCGATCACCGACTTAGCCGCGCCGACCTGCTTCCTGGCGACGCTGATCTGGGCGGAGGCGGTGTCGATCTGCTCGCGGGCGGCAGCGGCATCGGCGGCGGTCTGGCGAGCGGTGGCGCGCGCCTGATCGAGCTGTTGCCCGGCGACAGCGCTCGGATCGAGCCGCAGCAACGCCTCGTACCGCGCGAGATCCTGCTGCGCCTTCACCGCAGCCGCCATTGGCACGCGTGCCTGTGCGGCGGCCTGCTGGCGTTGCGCCTCGGCAGCGGTGACCTGCGCCTGCGCCTGCGCGAACTGCGCGCGCGCCTGCGACTCGTTCGCCTGCGCCTCGGCGACCTGTGCATCGCGACCCGACGCCTTGATCACGGCCAGCAGCCGCCCGGCCTCGACATGACGGTTGTCGATATCGGCGACCTGCACCAGCGTGCCTGCGACCTGCGGCGCGAGGCGGACGATGTGCGTGTCGACGAACGCATCGTCGGTCGATTCGAACTGCCGTGCATGGAGCCAGTAGAGCACGCCACCGATAATCAGCCCACCGACGACGATGACGAGGATGATCCAGAACAGCGGCTTCTTGAACACCGACGGCTTCTTGTCGTCGTCGTCGGACTCATCCTGCTGGTCGGTATCGGACTGCTGATCCTCGCCGTTCGGATCGGACTTACGATCCTCGTCGTGATCGGTGTCGGAGTGGTTCGTCTGGTCGGTCATGCCTGGCCCTGTTCTTCAGCACGCATCGAATCGAGAATGGCGTCGATATTGGCGTCGATCCGCGCCTTGATATCGAGGATGTCGGAGAGCTCGAGCGTGTCACGCTCGAGCAGTTTGAGGCAGGTCGCCCGGCTTGCGCGCAACGTCAGTACCTGCCCCATCAAGGTGATCGTCGCGATCCGGCCGGTGCGGATCTCGGCGCAGCCGGTGGCGATACAGACCAGGTCGCCGAGCTTGCGCACCATCTGGCCCATGACGCCGCCATAGATGCGCTCGAACGCCTCGCCCGGCTTCATCTGCTCGCGGAGCACGAACAGCGTCCAGTCGGCGCTCTCGTTGCTCGCCATCTTGTCCGCCAGCCGGCCGAAGATGCTATGGATTTGCGCGCGGGCTTCGCTCGCGTCGTCGGCCGCAAGGTCGTGCGACAGCTCAGACGGATCGCCCAGGACCGCTGACATGCGCTCGGCGATCCGATCGGCGGCGGCGAGGTACAAGCCCTCCTTGCCGCCGTAATGATAGGTGATCGACGACATCGCGGTCCCTGCCGCAGCAGCGATCCCGCGCGTGCTGGCCCCCTCGAGCCCCTTGGTACCGAATTCGCTGATCGCGATGTCTAGGAGTCGGGATTGAAGCACGCGGCGCATTTAGTTCGATCGAACGAACGAACCTAATGAAGAAGATGTCATGTTGAGATCGGCGACGTTCCACCTTCTGTTCCCTCGCGCATGCGGGGGTCCAGGATTACGGACGATGCGCTCTTTTACCCTGGACTTCCGCCTTCTCGAAAGAACAGTCGGATACCGCCAGATCTTGCAGGCATTCCGGGAGCACCAGAAACAACAAAGGCCACCAACTCATTGAGTTGATGGCCTGATAATGGTGGGCGCGGCTGGGATTGAACCAGCGACCCCACCCGTGTGAAGGGTGTGCTCTACCACTGAGCTACGCGCCCGAAACTCGTTCGGAAGCGGGCCTTTAGGCAGACCCCGTCCGCCTGTCCAGCCCTTTCGGCCGTGTCAGGACCTTGCATAGGCAATCCAAGGTTCGCCAAACCCACTCCGTCACCCCGGACTCGTTCCGGGGTCCACCGTTCCGCCTGTCAAAGGCCGATGATCAAGTCCAACGGTGGATGCCGGAACAAGCCCGGCATGACGGGTTGTTAGTTGACCGCGTCCTTCAGGCCCTTGCCCGCCTTGAACTTCGGCTGGGTCGAAGCCTTGATCGTCATCGGCTCGCCGGTGCGGGGGTTGCGGCCGGTCGACGCCTTGCGCTTCGAGATCGAGAACGTGCCGAAACCGACCAGGCGGACCTCGTCGCCCTTCTTCAGAGACGCTTCGATCGCGTCGAACACCGCTTCGACGGCCTTGACCGCGTCGGCTTTCACCAGCCCGGACGTGTCGGCGACCGTCGCGATCAGTTCCTGCTTGTTCATATAGTCCCCCGGAAAGTCTCAATTCGGCCACGAATGAATCACGGCCGCGGCCAGCGCGCAATAATGCGGCGGCTCCGTCTGCTGTCAAACGAAACCGCCGCGTAAGCCAAGTATGACCCCAACCTCGATCAGTGGTGAAGACCGCCACCGACCGGCGGGATCGGTGCCGGTGGCAGTGCCGCCAGCTCGTCCGCGTCGGTCCACTCGATCGCCTCGAGCGGCTCGGTCAGCGCAAGGCGAAGCACCTCGTCGACATGGGACACCGGGATGATCTTCAGCCCCGCCTTGATGTTCGCCGGGATCTCCGCGAGGTCCTTCTCGTTCTCCGCCGGGATCAGCACCGTCTCGATTCCACCCCGGAGCGCCGCGAGCAGCTTCTCCTTGAGGCCACCGATCGGCAGCACGCGGCCGCGCAGCGTGACCTCGCCGGTCATCGCCACCTCGCGCCGGATCGGCACGCCGGTCAGCGTCGAGACGATCGACGTGACCATGCCGATGCCTGCCGACGGACCGTCCTTCGGTACCGCACCCTCGGGCAGATGGATGTGGATATCCTTCCGCGCGAACAGGCTCGGCTTGATCCCGTAGCTCGGCGCGCGTGCCTTGACGAAGCTGAACGCGGTCTCGATCGACTCCTTCATCACGTCGCCGAGCTTGCCGGTGAGCTTTGCCTGGCCCTTGCCCGCAACCGTCACGCTCTCGATCGTCAGCAGTTCGCCGCCGACCTCGGTCCAAGCGAGCCCGGTGACCGCACCGATCTGGTTCTCGGTCTCGCCGAGCCCGTGGCGATACTTCTGCACGCCGGCATACTCACCGATGTTCTCGGGCGTGATCGTGACGCTGGTGGTCTTGTTCTCAAGGATCTGGCGCAGCGCCTTGCGGCACAGCTTGGCGATCTCGCGCTCGAGCGTACGCACACCGGCTTCCCGCGTGTACTGCTGGATGAGGGTGCGAAGCCCCTCCTGCGTCAGCGTGAACTCGCCCGGCTTCAGGCCATGCGCCTCGATCTGCTTCTCGACGAGATGACGCTCGGCGATCTCCACCTTCTCGTCCTCGGTATAGCCCTCGAGACGGATGATCTCCATGCGATCAAGGAGCGCCTGCGGCAGGTTCAGCGAGTTGGCCGTGCAGACGAACATTACGTCGGACAAGTCTATGTCGACTTCCAGATAATGGTCCTGGAACTTGCCGTTCTGCTCCGGGTCGAGGACCTCGAGCAACGCCGACGCCGGATCGCCGCGGAAATCCTGGCCGAGCTTGTCGATCTCGTCGAGCAGGAACAGCGGGTTCGACGTGCCGGCCTTTTTCAGGTTCGTCACGATCTTGCCCGGCAGCGAGCCGATATAGGTGCGGCGATGACCGCGGATCTCGGCTTCGTCACGCACGCCGCCCAGCGACTGGCGGATGAACTCGCGCCCCGTCGCCTTCGCGATCGACTTGCCGAGCGAGGTCTTGCCGACGCCCGGAGGACCGACGAGGCACAGGATCGGCCCCTTCAGTTTGTTGGTGCGCGCTTGCACCGCGAGATACTCGACGATCCGGTCCTTGACCTTCTCAAGCGCGTAATGATCCTCATCCAGCGTCACCTGTGCGGCGGCGATGTCCTTCTTGATCTTCGACTTCTTGCCCCAGGGGAGCCCGAGCAGCACGTCAAGATAATTGCGCACGACGGTCGCTTCGGCGCTCATCGGCGCCATCGTCTTGAGCTTCTTGAGCTCCGACGTGGCCTTGCCGCGCGCTTCCTTGCTCATCTTGAGCGTCGCGATCTTCTGCGTCAGCTCGGCAATCTCGTCGCCTTCGCCATCATCGCCCTCGTTGCCGAGCTCGCGCTGGATCGCCTTCAACTGCTCGTTGAGGTAATATTCGCGCTGCGTCTTCTCCATCTGGCGCTTGACGCGGCTCTTGATCTTCTTCTCGACCTGCAGGACGCCCAGCTCGCCCTCCATCGCGACCATCGCCATCTCGAGACGCTTCGACGGGTTGGTTTCGATCAGCATCGCCTGCTTTTCGGCGACCTTGATCGCGATGTTGGCGACAACCGCGTCGGACAGCTTCGACGCGTCCTCGATCTCCGACATCTGGACCGCGGTCTCGGACGCGAGCTTGCGGTTGAGCTTGGCGTAGTTCTCGAACTGGTCGACGACCGAGCGCATCAGAGCGGTGACCTCGGCGCCCTCGACCTCGGCATCGGCGACCGTCTCGACCGTGGCGGTCAGGAACTCGCCGCTCTCGTCCAGCGTTTCCAGCGTCGCGCGCTGCTTGCCCTCGACCAGCACGCGAACGGTGCCGTCGGGGAGCTTCAGCAGCTGCAGGACGGTCGCGGTGACGCCCATCGAATACAGGTCGTCGCGCGAAGGATCGTCCTCGGCGGGATCGACCTGCGCGACCAGATAGATCTCCTTGTCCGCCGCCATCGCCGCTTCAAGCGCGGCAACGGATTTATCGCGGCCGACGAACAGCGGCACGATCATGTGCGGGAACACGACGATGTCGCGAAGGGGAAGGACGGGGTACTGGGTCATGAACGCTCCGGTGGGTGCCTGCATGGGGGCATAGTCTACAGCTTATATGGTGAGGATGAAGCGTCCATCAATTGGTTGGCGGTTGGATCGGTATTTGTCGGGGCCGACAATGCCTCCCCCACTGCGTCACCCCGGGCTCGTTCCGGGGTCCACCTTACCGCGAACTCACGTCTCTCGGGCGTGCGGAACGGTGGATGCCGGAACGAGCCCGGCATGACGGAGGGGGCTTGTGTCGCCATGACCGCCGCGCGAGAACGCCGCATGAGTTCCCGTCTCCTTCTCGCCGCCAGCGCCACCGCGCTTCTTGCCGCCGCCCCACTGCCGAAGAAGGGCGAGCCCGCGATCACCACGCAAACCCAGCGGTCCGGCGGCGTACTGACACCCGAGCAGACCGCGCTACGGTTCGACAGCGCCGACCTCGCGTTCGAAGTCCTGCCGGAGACGGAGAGTTTGAACGGCGTGGCAACGCTGGTCTTCACCGCGAAAGCCCCCCTAACCCGCCTGCCGATCGACCTCGACCGCAACCTGCCGGTCAGCGCGATCGCGATCGACGGCGTTCCGCTCGCGCCCTTGGCTTGGACTAATCCCGAAGGACGGTTGACGATCACGCTGCCCAAACCCGTCCCGGCCGGCGGGAAAGTCACCGCGAAGATCACCTATGGCGGCACGCCGCACGTCGCGGTGAAGGCGCCGTGGGACGACGGCATGGTCTGGTCGAAGACGCCGGACGGCCGCACCTGGTTCGCGACCACCGCGGAAGGCTATGGCTGCGACCTGTTCTGGCCGTGCCTCGATTTCCCGACCGGCGAGCCCGCGCTGGTGACGCTGCACATCACCGTGCCGAAGGGCCTGAAGGCGCCCTCGAACGGCGTGCTGCTCGGCGTCGATACGCTAGCTGACGGCCGGACGACGTGGAACTGGCGCGCCAAGCACCCCAACACCTACGGCATCGCGCTGAACGTCGGACCGTATGAGGAGATCAGCGGCACGTACAAGAGCCGCTTCGGCAACAGCATCCCGATGTATTATTGGTACCTCCCGGGCGAAAAACCTCAGGCGGAAAAGCTGTTCGCCGAGTTCGCGCCGACGCTCGATTTCTTCGAGAGCATGATCGGCCCCTACCCGTTCGGCGACGAGAAGGTCGGCGTGGTCGAGACGCCGCACAAGGGCATGGAGCACCAGACGATCAACGCCTACGGCAACGAATACGCCAAGGCGCCGGAGGGGTTCGACTGGCTGTTCCAGCACGAATTCGCGCATGAATGGTTCGGCAACCAACTGACCGCCGCCAATTGGGACGATTACTGGCTGCACGAGGGGTATGGCACTTACATGCAGCCGCTCTATGGCCAGTGGCGCGAGGGGCGTGCGCGGTACGCGACGATCATGCAGACCGAGCGCGCGTCGATCATGAACCTCAAGCCGATCACGCAGCAGCGCATCACCACCGAGGAGGAGGTGTACGAACTCGACAAGGGCGGTGCTGGGCAGGACATTTATTACAAGGGCTCGTGGATGCTTCACACGCTGCGGGGGCTGATCGGCGACAAGGCGTTCTTCGATGTTACCCGGCTCGCGGTGTACGGGCGCTCGGATCCGAAGCCGGGCAATTTCGCGCCGCGGTTCGGGTCGACCAAGGAATATGAGGCGCTCGTCCGGAAGGTGACGGGGAAGGACTATACATGGTTCTTCGACGTGTATCTTCGGCAGGCCGCCCTGCCCGAACTGGTCGAGACGCGGACCGGGAACACGCTCGCGCTGGCGTGGAAGGTGCCGGGCAATGGCCCCTTCCCGCTGCCGGTACAGGTGCAGATCGATGGGAAGACGCGGACGCTGCCGATGACGGGCGGGAAGGCGAACCTGTCCGTCCCGGCCGGCGCGCATGTCGTGATCGATCCGGACGCACTGGTCCTCCGGCGTAGCGTCGCGCTCGAAGACGTGGCCGCCTGGAAAGCCGCGCAAGCTGCGAAGGCCAAGCCCCAATGACGTCTTCATCGTTCCCCCGCGAACGCGGGGGTCCAGGGCTCCAAGAGACACCGCTAGATACTCCTGGCCTCCTGCGTGCGCAGGAGAACGGGCCGTGGCCTTCTCGCGCGGCGGAAATGGCGGCGCTCTTCATGGTAGGCGATGGCTTGATCGGCCTCCTCCAGCCCCGTCGGCACGTTGATCTTTGGAAGGACGATGCGCTCGGTACCGAGAAACTTGTGAAGCCGTTCGTCGACCGCCCCGGTCGGCGACGCCTATATGCGGTGGCGCAGATCGCCGCTGGTCTCGCCTTGGCCGCGCGTCAAAAGCGATGAAGGCCACGGGCTGGGTTCCGCTGGCGCTCGCGCTGGCCGGATGCGGTTCGGGCCATGATGCCGCGAGCGACCAGATCGCCGACGGCAAGCGCGTGTTCCAACGCTGCACCGCGTGTCACACGATCGGCCAATATGCGACCGACACCGACGGGCCGAACCTCTACGGCGTGATGAACGCACCGATCGGCGAGCGGCGCACGCGGTTCTCGTACACCGCGGGTCTGAAGGCGCTCGGCGGAAATTGGGACGCCGAACGTGTGGACCGATGGCTTGCCAACCCGCGCCGGATGGTGCCCGGCACGACCATGGCGTTCGCGGGCCTACCCAACCCGCAGGACCGCGCCGACGTCATCGCATACCTGTCGACGCAAGGCCCCTGAACTTACGGCACCACCGTTGTGAACAGATAGGCCGCGAAGATCACGAGGTGGACGACACCCTGCAGCACCGTGGTCCGCCCGGTGCCGAGCGACAGCGTCGCCACGAACAGCGACAATGCGAGCAGGGTCATGCTCTTAGCATCGATGCCGAGCGCGATCGGCAGGTCGAGCACTAGCGACACGATCGCCACGCTCGGGATCGTCAGCCCGATCGTCGCCAGCGCGGAGCCAAGCGCGAGGTTGAGGCTGGTCTGCAACCGGTTGCGTCGTGCGGATTTGTAGGCGGCCAGACTTTCCGGCGCGAGCACCAGCGCAGCGATCACGACGCCGACCACCGTCAGCGGGAGGCCCGCACCGAGCACCGCCGCCTCGATAGTCGGCGACAGCGTCTTCGCGAGCAGCACCACCGACACGAGCGCCACCAGCAACGCCGCGAACGCGATCCCCGTCGCGCGACCCGACGGCGGCGCAGCGTGATCGTCCTTGTCGTCGGTCGACGGCAGGAAATAGTCGCGGTGGCGCACCGTCTGCACCAGCACGAATGTCCCGTAGAGGATCAGCGACACCACCGCGACGAACATCAGCTGCGACGCCGCGTAAGTCGGGCCCTGTGTTGACGAGGTGTAGTTCGGCAGGATCAGCGACAGCACCGCCATCGCAGCGAGCACACCCAGCGCCGCAGTCATGCCCTTCAGCGTAAAGCGTTGCTCATGATGCCGCACCGCGCCCGCAAGCAAGCAGATCCCGATGATAAAATTGAGGATGATCATGATCGCCGCGAACACCGTGTCGCGCGCGAGCGTGGTGGCGTCTCCGGCGTTGGAGAGCATCAGCGAGACGATCAGCGACACCTCGATCACGGTAACCGCGATCGCGAGGACGAGCGTGCCGAACGGTTCGCCGACCTTGTGCGCGATCACTTCGGCGTGATGGACGGCGGCGAGCACGCTGCCGATCAACACGATCACGGCGGCGGCGGTGCCGAGCGTGCCCATCTTGGCGAGACCGATCAGGACTGCGACGAGGCCCAGACCCGGGGCGATCAGCGTCCAGATCGGGAGTGCCATCCGGTCCGGCATTGTTTCTACCACGTGTTCGTTCGGTCGGTCGGCCACTTCGATCGTCATGCATGCTCCCTCGTTCCACTTGGATAACGAATGCGTGAGGGGCGATAAGGGTCCGAGTCGGGGCGATTGCAGTGGGCTGGGGATCGGGTAGGTTGCTGCGATGCTGGCGCCCGATCTTCGCGAAACCCTGGTCATGGTGGCCGAGGCGATGCGAGATGCGCGGGACCCGTGGTGGGTCATTGCGAGCGCGGCGGTGGCGCTTCACGGGGTGACGCCGATCGAGGTTGGCGACGTCGATTTGGTTATGAGCGTCGGCGATGCCCGGCGACTGATGGATGCGCTTGGTATCACACCAATCGAGGACGGCGCGAGTTCGCTTTTCAGATCGACGCTGTTCGGACGGTGGGAGACGCCGCCTTTGATCGTCGAGATCATGGCGGGGTTTTATGTTGCGACGGCGGCTGGGTGGACGGAGGTTTTGCCGAGGACGCGCATGCCTGTCCTTGTCGAGGGGTCCGTCGTTTACGTGCCTGAGCGAGAGAAGCTAGCCGGAATGCTCAGGCTGTTCGGGCGCCCAAAGGATCTGGAGCGGGCTCGGCTTTTGGCTTCTTAAGATAGCATCGGAGCCGCTCTCACCGTTCCCCTGACGATGGGTGACGACCGAGAGGTCGATCAGGCCCATCGAGAAATCCTCTCCTGCAAGGGGAGGTGGCAGCGCAGGGCGCTGACGGAGGGGTGACCCGCTCACGATAGGCCATCACCCCTCCGTCGCTTCGCGCCACCTCCCGTTGCAGGGGAGGAACGAAGTGATCTCAGCCCGGCTGATGCCGTCCGTTATCCTAACGAAAGTCAGGATCCAGGGTACAAAGCGCAGGTCTTCTTGGCTCTGGGTCCTGACTTTCGTCAGGATGACGTATCGGGTTTTATGGGCGAGTTTCACCCCAACGGGTGGGGCGTTTGCGGACCGCGCGCTCTCCGCAAAACGAAAAAGGGCGCCGATCGCTCGACGCCCTCTCCCGTATCTCAGACCAGCACCGCGCTACGCAGCGTCGCCAGTCTTCTTCTTCTCCGCATAAACGCGGATCGGTTCCTTGCGGCCTTCGATCACGTCCTTGTCGATCATCACCTCGTCGACGCCGTCCATGCCGGGCAGGTCGAACATCGTGTCGAGCAGGATGCTCTCGAGGATCGAGCGAAGTCCGCGCGCGCCGGTCTTGCGTTCGATGCCCTTCTTGGCGACCGACACCAGCGCGTCGTCGGTAAAGCCGAGCGCGACGTCCTCCATCTCGAACAGTTTCTGGTACTGCTTGACCAGCGCGTTCTTCGGCTCCTTGAGGATCTTCACCAGCGCGTCGACATCGAGATCCTCGAGCGTCGCGATCACCGGCAGACGACCGACGAACTCGGGAATAAGACCGAACTTCAGCAGATCCTCAGGCTCGACCGACTTCAGCGTCTCGCCCGTCTTGCGCTCGTCCGGCCCGGCGACATACGCGCCGAAACCGATCGACTTGCCCTGGAGGCGATCGCCGATGATCTTCTCGAGACCCGAGAACGCACCGCCGCAGATGAACAGGATGTTCGTCGTATCAACCTGCAGGAATTCCTGCTGCGGATGCTTACGACCACCCTGCGGCGGCACCGACGCCGTCGTGCCTTCCATCAGCTTGAGCAACGCCTGCTGCACACCCTCGCCCGACACGTCGCGCGTGATCGAGGGGTTCTCGGCCTTGCGCGAAATCTTGTCGATCTCGTCGATATAGACAATCCCGCGCTGCGCCCGCTCGACGTTGTAGTCCGACGCCTGGAGCAGCTTGAGGATGATGTTCTCGACATCCTCGCCGACATAGCCGGCCTCGGTCAGCGTCGTCGCATCGGCCATCGTGAACGGCACGTCGAGGATGCGGGCAAGCGTCTGCGCGAGCAAGGTCTTGCCGCAACCGGTCGGCCCGACGAGCAGAATGTTCGACTTCGAAAGCTCGACATCGGCACCCTTGGCGCCGTGGTTGAGCCGCTTGTAGTGATTGTGCACCGCCACCGACAGCACGCGCTTGGCGCGCTTCTGGCCGATCACGTAATCGTCGAGGACGTCGCAGATCTCCTGCGGAGTCGGCACGCCGCCGTCCTTCTTGGACACCAGCGCCGACTTCGTCTCCTCACGGATGATGTCATTGCAAAGTTCGACGCACTCGTCGCAGATGAACACGGTTGGACCCGCGATCAGCTTGCGCACCTCATGCTGCGACTTGCCGCAGAACGAGCAATAGAGGGTGCTCTTCGAGTCGCCACCGCTCAGCTTCGTCATTCAATCACCTCTCGCGCATGTCGGTGCACGTGCCGTTTCCGGGGCCGCTACCGTAACGCACCCCGGAGTTCCTACAATCAAATAAACCGGCGGGGTTTACGATTCACCCCATGCCCGTCTCGTTCAAGCGGGTTTCGGCGCATCCTCGGATACCGCCGGACGCTTGTCGAATACCTCGTCGATCAGCCCGAAATCCTTCGCCTCGTTCGCTTCGAGGAACGTATCGCGGTCCATCCGGCGTTCGATCTCTTCGATCGGCTGACCGGTATACTGCGAATACAGCTCGTTCATGCGCTTGCGAATACGCAGGATCTCGCGCGCCTGGATCTCGATGTCGCTGGCCATGCCCTGTGCACCACCCGATGGCTGATGGATCATGATGCGCGCGTTGGTCATCGCGACGCGCATGCCGGGCTCGCCGCTCGCGAGCAGGAAGCTGCCCATCGACGCGGCCTGGCCGATGCAGACGGTGCCGACGCGCGGGCGGATGTACCGCATCGTGTCGTGGATCGCCATGCCCGCCGTGACGACGCCGCCCGGCGAGTTGATGTACATGAAGATGTCCTTCTTCGGGTTCTCAGACTCGAGGAAGAGCAGCTGTGCGGTGATCAGCGAGGCCATGCCGTCCTCGACGCCACCGGTCACGAAGATGATGCGCTCGCGGAGCAGGCGCGAGAAGATGTCGAACGAACGCTCGCCGCGGTTCGACTGCTCGATGACGATGGGAACCAGGCCTGCTTGCGTCTGCTGCAGGCCGAGCCCGGCGCTGGCCAACGGGCTCGCGAAATCGCCGGTCTCGAACGGATTGTGCATGGAAATCTCTCTTATGCCCCAGTGAACCGCTAACATCGGCTGTCCGGGAGGGGAGTTCAAGCCCCGCTTAACCCCTCGCCCCTCCGGGGAGAGGGAGGGGCCCGCACGCACTTGCGGGTGGGAGGGTGAGGGGCGGTTGGGATCCGCCAACCGCCCCTCACCCTCCCGTCGCCAAAGCGGCTCCTCCTTCCCTCTCCCCGGAGGGGCGAGGGAGTCAGATGCCTGGGGCGGGGTATGCGAGGTAGGCGAGGCGCCGGACTTCGCGGCGGCCTCTGACCACCGTGTCCAGGATCAGGCCGGTGAAGACGTTGAGCGCGGCGAAGATGCCGAGCCCGGTGATCAGGATCGCGGTCGGGAAGCGCGGGACCTGGTGGATCTCGATGTACGTGAGCACCAGCGGGATACCGAGGATCAGCGCGAGTAACCCGAAGACGCCGCCGATCGCGCCGAAGAACCAAAGAGGGCGCTCGATGCGGTACAGCGTCATGATCGTGCGGAGGATGCGCCAGCCGTCGCCGTACGTGCTGAGCTTCGATTCGGAGCCTTCTGGACGCGCGTAATAGGGCGTCTCGACCTCGCCGATCGGCATCTTCAGCTCGAGCGCGTGGACGCTGATCTCGGTCTCGATCTCGAACCCGGCGGACAGCGACGGGAAGCTCTTCACGAACCGGCGCGAGAAGACGCGGTAGCCTGAGAGGATGTCGGTGAAGCTGCGGCCGAACAGGCGCGCGAGCATGCCGGTGAGGAGCGCGTTGCCGAACCGGTGGCCGCGGCGATAGCTTTCCTGGACCTGGCTGATCCGCGAGCCGACGACCATGTCGAGCTGCTCGTCGAGCACGCGCTTGACCAGGTTCGGTGCGGAGGCAGCGTCGTAGGTCGCGTCGCCATCGGCCATCACGTAGATGTCGGCGTCGATGTCGGCGAACATCCGCCGGACGACCGCGCCTTTGCCCTGGATGCGCTCGGTCCGGACGACCGCACCCGCGGCGCGCGCAACCTCGATCGTGCGATCGGCGCTGTTATTGTCGTAGACGTAGATCGTGGCGCCCGGCAGCGCATCGCGGAAGCCCGCGATCGTCTGCGCGATCGCGGCGTCCTCATTGTAGCAGGGGAGCAGGACGGCGATTCTCGGTTCGGTCATGCCCTGCCCTCAATACCAAAAACGATGCACCGGCCGCATCGTCAAAAACGCACTTCCCCGGCGGAGGCCGGGGCCCAATTGGGGAAGGCCCATAACGAAGCTTTGCACCCCGTTACAGCTACCTTTCCAATTGGGCCCCGGCCTCCGCCGGGGAGGTGGCTCAACTAACTCGCTCCGTCACCCCGAAACCGGTTCGGGGCGACGGCAAGGCATTATGCCTCGGTCTTGGCCGCAGCCTTCTTGGCAGCTGGCTTCTTCGCGGCCGGCTTTTTTACCGGTGCGTCGGCAGCTTCGGTGCCCTCCGCGTTCTCGGCAGCGACCGGCGACGATTCCGTTACAGCCGTCTCGGCTTCGACAGGTGCCGCCCTCTTCTTTGCAGCTGCCTTCTTCGCAGGCTTGGCCTCGTCCGCAGCGTCCGAAGCCGGTGCTTCTTCCGTCACGGCCTCATCCGAAGCTGGCTTAGCCTTCTTGGCAGCGGCCTTCTTCTTCGGCTTGTGATTGTCGTGATCATGCGTGTGCGTGCCGCTCGCGAAACCGTCCTCGCTCTCGATTGCTGCCTCTAGCTCCTCGCGCGTCGCTTCGCGGTCGGTGATCTCGGCCTTCTCGAACAGGAAGTCGACGACCTTGTCCTCGTACAGCGGCGCGCGCAGCTGGGCGGCAGCCATCGGCTCCTGCTGGATGTACTGCATGAACTGCTGACGCTGCTCGGCAGGATACTGCTGCGCCGCCTGCGCGAGCAGACGCTGCATTTCCTGGTTGGAAACCTCAACGCCGTTCGCCTGGCCGATCTCGGACAGGAGCAGACCCAAGCGCACGCGACGCTCGGCGATCTTGCGGTAATCGTCGCGCTCGCCTTCCATCTCGGCCATCGCCGCCTCGGGATCGGCCTCGTGCGTGGCTTCGTGCTGGAGCTGCGACCAGATCTGGTTGAATTCGGCCTCGACCATCGACGGCGGAACCTCGAAGTCGTGACCCTCGGCGAGCTGGTCGAGCAGCTTGCGCTTCATGTGCGTGCGCGTGAGCCCGTTATGCTCCTGCTCGATCTGACCCTTGAGCAAGCCCGTGAGCTGCTCGAGGCTCTCGAGACCCAGCGACTTGGCCAGATCCTCGTCGATCTTGCTCTCGCCCGCGGTCTTCACCGACTTGACGGTGATGTCGAACGTCGCCGGCTGCCCTGCGAGCGACTTCTCCTGATACTCATCCGGGAAGGTCACGTTCAGGACTTTGTCGTCGCCGGTCTTCACGCCGACGAGCTGATCCTCGAAGCCCGGGATGAGACGACCCGCGCCCAGCTCGACGCCCATGTCGGTGCCGGTGCCGCCCTCGAACGCGACGCCGTCGGCGGTCTTGCCGACGAAATCGACGGTAACGAGATCGCCCATCGCCGCGACATAGTCGTCGGCTGCGTCGTCCCACTTCTTCTGCTGGTCGGCGAACTTCTGGAGCTGCTCGGTCACCGCGTCGTCGGCGACGGGCACGGTCAGGCGCTCGAGCTTGATGCCGTCGATCGCGGGTGCTGGGACCTGCGGGAGGACCTCCATCTCGACCTTGACCACGGCGTCCTTACCGAGGTCATAGCCGTCTTCCAGCTCGACAGAAGGCTGCATCGCGGGGCGAAGCTGCTTCTCGGCGACGAGCGTCTGGACGCTCTCCTGGATCGCCGCGTTCAGCGCGTCCTGCGTCAGCGCCGGGCCGTGCATCTTGCGGATGAGGTTTGCCGGCACCTTGCCTGGACGGAAGCCCGGCATCTTCATCTGCGGCGCGAGGCGCTTCAGCTCGACATCGACCTTGGCATCGATATCCTTCGCGGTGATGGTGAGCGTGTAGGCGCGCTTGAGGCCCTCGTTCAACGTCTCGACAGTCTGCATGTCCGGCCTTTGTCTAAAAGAGCATTCGGGATAAATTCGTTCTGGCTGTCGCCCCGCCCGAGCGGCGGAGTGGTGCGGGCGAAGGGACTCGAACCCCCACATCTTGCGATGGCAGGACCTAAACCTGCTGCGTCTACCAGTTCCGCCACGCCCGCACAGGACATCGCCGTAGCGGGCGCGTCTATACCAACGTTGCACGTCGGGGCAAGCACGCAAGGCAACTACACGTGATTGCACGCGTTGAACGGCTAGAAGGAGAGAGCATCATGGCTACCCAACCCCCCGCAGAATTCCCTACCCCGAGCCAGCCGGCGCAGCCGACCACGCCGCCGCCCGAGTTCAACCCGCCCGCGCCGGACGTGGATTATCCAGATCCCGGCGCGCCCTCGACCGATCCCGCACCGATGCAGCCGGAGTTTTGAGCATGGCCGATCCGCATTCCGGTACGAACCCCGAGACGCTGCCCGAAGGCCGCGACGAGGATACCCGTAGCGACATCGAACAGGCGGTCGAATCGCGCTCGGACGCGGTCGAGCGCGGCGAAGGCGGCGACGAGCCCGAGACGTTCACCGACAGTGGCCTGCCCGACGGTGTCGGCGGCACCGGTGGCGTGACCAAGAACCAGGACGGCGACGCGCAGTAGGCGTCAGGACTTTGGTAGATGGCGGTCGGTGCGATAAGCGTCGACCGCCATCAGCAAACCCGATATTTCCGCCGTCGTGAGTAGCAAAGGGCGTTCGGCGCCGTTGTGCGCCATAAGCTTGAAGCGCCACACGGTACTCTGATCGCTCATATAGAGCGCGGCGTTCATCTTGAGCAGCGCCGCGTCGATCGTAAATCCGACAGTTTCCGATCGGGCACAGGCAAAGCCCCTCCCGCACGATGCCCGTACGCGCGCAATCCTCTGCGTCGCAATCGATCGTGGCCCGGTCGGCGTCGCGTAATTCACCGCCTGCCAATCCGCCCAACCATAATCGCGATACCGTACCGTCGCGTAGACCTGATACGCGGTCCGGCCCGAGCGCTTGTCGATGAACGCGCGGAGAAAAACATCGTCGGGTGCTATCCCCAGCAGCGGCCTGCGCCTGGTAAACCCGTCCGCGGTCGTGATGGTAGCGACGGTGTCCAGATCATCGTCATGAAGCATCGTTCGAGCTTGGAACTGCGCAGGTGTCATGGCTGCAAGGCGTCGCTCGTCGTCGGGCTCACTCCTGCCCGACGCGTGTCCAGACGCGAGCGTCAGGATCGCGACCGTGATTGCCCACCTGATCGTCATGCGCCGATCCCCTAGGCATAAAGGAGCGCCTCACGAAGGGCGCATGCAAGCCATCGGGACGGCAATCTGGCCGGTTTCGGATCGGTCCCATTCCGCAGGCTCAGTTCCCCTGCTTCGGTCAGCACCGATACACATTGCCGCAGCTAGTCTAACACATTGCGTTCAAGCCTTTTTAGGACCCGCCGATTTTCACGTTCCCGAATTCCAGCCAGCCCCACACGCTCTACCTTGCACTCGGCATCGCCGTCGTCGTGCTCGTCGTCGCGCAGCGTATTCCGATCGTGCGGACGCTGGTGAACATCGGCATGACGCTCGTGCTGGTCGGCTTGCTGTTCGTCGCGGTCGATCAGCGGCGGCAGTTCGACCCGTATGTCGGCAAGATCGCGCGGTTCCTGAAGATCGAGGATCAGCAGGTGGTCGGCGGCGAGGTCCGCATCCGCATGTCGCCCGACGGCCATTTCTGGGCGCGGGCGACGATCGACGGGGTGAGCCAGCGGTTGCTGATCGACAGCGGTGCGACGATCACCGCGATCTCGGAGACGACGGCGGAGGCTGCGGGGATCGAGGCGCGGGTCGGCGTGGTGCCGATCGTGTTGCAGACCGCCAATGGGTCTATCGCGGCTAAGACGGGGACGATCGCGAGCTTGCGGCTCGGCGCGATCGTCGCGCGGGACTTGCAGGTGGTGGTTTCGCCGGCGTTCGGGGACACCAATGTGCTGGGAATGAACTTCCTGTCGCGGCTGGCGTCGTGGCGCGTGGAGGAAAACACCCTGATTCTCGTGCCGCATCATCCGCAGAAGGTGGCGGCGTAAGCCCCCGCCATGCCTCCCCCTCGCGCCCGTTTTCACTCCAACCCCGCCCCAACTGCCGCCACCCCGGCGGAGGCCGGGGCCCAATTGGAAAGGTCGCAGTAACGTAGCACCGCCACCAGTTAGCAACGTCCTCCAACTGGGCCCCGGCCTTCGCCGGGGTGGTTCAGTTTGGGGAGACGCCACTCCTTCTGTTCCCTCGCGAACGCGGGGGCCCAGGAATCAAGCAGCGCTGCGCTCGGTTACCCTGGACTCCCGCCTTCGCGGGAGAACGGAAAGGGCGGGAGAGGTAGGAAGTCGCCAGCTTACGAAGCCACCGACTCCCCAAGCGCCCCCTTCAACACCTCATTAACAACGGCCGGGTTAGCCTTCCCCCCCATAGCCTTCATCGTCTGCCCGACGAAGAACCCGAACAGCTTGTCCTTGCCGCCACGATAATCGGCAACCTTGTCCGCATTCGCCGCCATCACCTCGGCGATCACAGCCTCGATCGCCCCGGTATCGCTGGTCTGCTTCAACCCACGATCCTCGACGACCTTCGCCGCGCCATCACCGGTCTCGAGCATCACCTCGAACACCTGCTTGGCGAGGCTCCCCGACAGCGTGCCGTCCGCGATCAGCCCCAGCAGCTCCGCCGCCTGAGCCGGCGAAACCGGCGAGTTCTCGATGTCCCTGCCCGTCCGGTTCAGCGCGCCGAACAGCTCCGAGGTCGTCCAGTTCGCCGCCGCCGCCGGCTTCACGCCCGCATCCAGCAACGCATCGAACCACCGTGCAGCCTCGACCTCGGCGGTCAGCACGGTCGCCTGGTACGCGGTGATCCCGAGCGCCTCGTACCGCGCGCGCTTCGCATCCGGCAGCTCGGGCAGCGATGCCCGGCACTCGGCCAGGAACGCATCATCCAGCACCAGCGGCAACAGATCGGGATCGGGGAAGTAGCGGTAATCATGCGCATCTTCCTTCGACCGCATCGACCGCGTCTCGTTGCGATCGGGATCGTAGAGCCGCGTTTCCTGCTGGATCTTGCCGCCGGCCTCGAGCACCTCGACCTGACGCTTGGCCTCCTGCTCGACCACCGCCATCACGAAGCGCACCGAATTGACGTTCTTCGTCTCGGTCCGCGTGCCCAGTTCGTCGCCGGGCTTGCGCACGCTGACGTTGACGTCGGCGCGCATCGAGCCCTCTTCCATGTTGCCGTCGCACGAGCCGACATAGCGCAGGATCGATCGCAGCTTCCGCAGGTAAGCCCCTGTTTCCGCGGGCGATGCGAGATCGGGCTTCGACACGATCTCCATCAGCGCGACGCCCGACCGGTTCAGGTCGACATAGGACTGGGTCGGATGCTGGTCGTGCATCAGCTTGCCCGCATCCTGCTCGACATGGATGCGCTCGACGCCGATCCGCTTGCCCGCGGCATCCGGATTCTTCTCGTCGAGGCTGATGTCGATTGCGCCCTCACCGACGATCGGATGATAGAGCTGGCTGATCTGATAGCCCTGCGGCAGATCGGCGTAGAAGTAATTCTTACGGTCGAACCGCGACCATTTGTTGATCTGCGCCTCGATCGCCATGCCGGTGCGGACCGCCTGGCGGATGCACTCGCGGTTCGGCACCGGCAGCATGCCCGGCATCGCCGCATCGACCAGCGACACCTGCGTGTTGGGCTCCGCGCCGAACGCGGTGGCCGCGCCCGAGAAGAGCTTGGCGTTCGACGTCACCTGCGCGTGCACTTCGAGGCCGACCACGACCTCCCACTCACCGGTTTCGCCCTGAATTCTGTAATCGCTCATGTTACCACCAAGCCTCTGGTCGCGCGGTAAATCCTGCTCGCTGTTCGATCGCGAGCCCTGCGTTCAGCACGCCTTGCTCGTCCAGCGGCTTGCCGATGATCTGCAGTCCGAGCGGCAGGCCCTGCTTGTCGAGACCACCCGGCACCGACATCGCCGGCAGCCCGGCGAGCGACGACGGCACCGTGAAGACATCGTTCAGGTACATCGCGATAGGATCCGCCGACTTCTCGCCGAGCGCGAACGCGGCCGACGGTGCGGTCGGGGTGAGGAGGACGTCGCACGTCTCCCAAGCCTTCTCGAAATCGCGCGCGATCAGCGTCCGGACCTTCTGCGCCTGCGTGTAATACGCGTCGTAGAAGCCGGCCGACAGCACATACGTGCCGACCATGATGCGGCGCTTCACCTCGGGGCCGAAGCCGTCGGCGCGGGTGGCGGCATACATGTCCTGCAAGCCGGCCCCGGCCGGCAGGTCGCGGATGCCGTAGCGCACGCCGTCATAGCGCGCGAGGTTCGACGACGCCTCGGCGGGCGCGATGATGTAATAGGCGGGCAGCGCGTATTTGGTGTGCGGAAGCGAAACCTCGACGATCGTCGCGCCGGCGTCCTTCAGCCAGTCGATACCCTGCTGCCAGAGCGCCTCGATCTCCTCGGGCATGCCGTCGACGCGATATTCCTTGGGAATACCGACGCGCAGACCGTTGAGATTGCCGGACAAACCCGCTTCCCATTTCGGTACGTCGAGCTGCAGCGAAGTGCCGTCCTTCGCATCGAACCCGGCCATCGCCTCGAGCAGGATCGCGCAGTCCTTGACGTCGCGCGCCATCGGCCCGGCCTGGTCGAGCGACGAGGCGAACGCGATCGTTCCCCAGCGCGAGCAGCGGCCATAGGTCGGCTTGATGCCGCTGATGCCGGTGAAGGCGGCGGGCTGGCGGATCGAGCCGCCGGTATCGGTGCCGGTCGCGCCGGGGCAGAGCCGCGCGGCGACTGCCGACGACGAGCCGCCCGAGGAACCGCCCGGCGCGAGCGAGGCGTTGCCGCCGTCGTTACGCTTCCACGGCGAGATCACGTTGCCGAATGCCGAGGTCTCGTTCGACGAGCCCATCGCGAACTGGTCCATGTTCAGCTTGCCGAGCATCCCTGCGCCGGCGTCCCACAGATTCTGCGAGACGGTCGACTCGTAGGTCGGCGTGAAGCCTTCGAGGATGTGGCTCGCCGCGGTTGTCGTGACGCCCTTCGTGCAGAACAGGTCCTTCATGCCGATCGGCACGCCGGCCAGCGGCTTGAGCGTCTCGCCGGCTTCGCGCGCGGTATCGGCGGCGGTGGCGGCGGCGATCGCGTGGTCTGGCGTCTCGACAAGAAACGCGTTCAACGCCTTGGCCTGGCTCACCTTTACGATGAACGCATCGGCGACTTCGCGCGCCTTGAAGCTGCCGTCGCGGACGCCGTCGCGAATGCCGGCAATGCCCAGATCGGTAAGTTCGCTCATTATTCGATCACCTTCGGCACGGCGAAAAAGCCATGCTCTGCCACGGGCGCATTGGCGAGAACCTGCTCGCGGATGCCGCCGCCGGTCAGCGGGTCGGCGTTGACGACGTCGTCGCGCAGCCGCAGCGTGTTGGGGATGACGGCGGTCATCGGCTCGATACCGGTCGTGTCGACCTCTTCGAGCATCTCGATCCAGCCAAGGATGTTTCCGAGTTCCGGCGCCATGCGGGCGGCGTCCTCGTCGGTGATCGCGATGCGCGCAAGGCTCGCGATCCGCTTCACGGTTGCAGTATCTACGGACATGCCGTGCGGCTAGCACCGCGCGGCGCGAAGGCGCAACACCCTTCTAGCTCGCGGCCCTTCTTGTTCCCCCGCGGAGGCGGAGGCCCAGGATTACAGACGATGCCGCCCGAGATCCTGGGCCCCCGCCTCCGCGGGGGAACGAGCCAGTTCCGGGCCGCCGCCGGTTTCCCCAACGAGAAGGCGCCCGTTGCAACCTTCCGCCGCATACGGCACGGGAGCCGGACCGCCTGCACGGAAGGTCCCGCTTGGCCCGCAAGTTTCTCTATTTCGTCGCCGCGATGATCGTCCTCGCGATCGCCGCATTGCTCGCCTACCGCCTGTTCGGCACGCAGTTGATGCGCGTGGCGATGGTCCCGACCGAGACGTTCCGCGCGCAACGTGAAGCCCCCCGCAACATCTACGCACGGAAGATCATGTGGCTCGCGCGGCCCGATGCGCCCGGCAACCCAGCGCTGTGGACGCCGCCCGGCTACACGCCCGGCCAGCCTGGCAAGGGCGCGGCGATCTTCTTCATCCACCCGACCTCGTACATCAACCGCGACCACTGGAACGCGCCGATCGACGATCCCGAGACCAACGCGCGGGCAGAGTTGTTCCTCCGCGGCCAGGCCAGCGCGTTCAACGAGGCCGGCGACATCTGGGCGCCGCGCTATCGCCAGGCGACGTTCGGCGCTTTCCTGACGAGCGCCGCCGAAAGCGAACGCGCGCTGGCCTTGGCATACGGCGACGTCTCTGCAGCGTTCGACCGCTTCCTCAAGGAAGCCGGCCCGAAGCGCCCGATCATCCTCGCCGGGCATAGCCAGGGCGCCCTCCACCTCACCCGCCTGCTCCGCGACCGGATCGCCACCGATCCGAAACTGAAGGCCCGGATCGTCGCGGCGTATGTCGTCGGCTGGCCCGTCTCGCGCACGACCGATCTGCCAAAGATGGGCCTCACCGAATGCCGCACGGCGGATCAGACCGGCTGCATCCTGTCGTGGGAGAGTTTCGCCGAACCCGCCGATCCGTCGTTGATCGTCGACACCTATGATCAGACGACCGGCTTCGACGGACAGCCGCGCAAGGCCACGCCGATGATCTGCACCAACCCGCTGACCGGCACCGCCGACGCGACCGCGCCCGCCACCGCCAACCTCGGCACGCTGGTGCCCTCCGCCGACCTCAAGACCGCGACGATCGCGATCGGCAGCGTCTCCGCACGCTGCGCCGACCGCGGCTTCCTGCTGATCGGCGACAGCCCGAACCTGGGCCCGTACGTGCTGCCCGGCAACAACTACCACGTCTACGACTACAGCCTGTTCTGGGCGAACATCCGCGCCGACGCCAACCGCCGCCTGAAGGCTTTCAAATGATCACGCTCTCCGCCGCGCAGTTCCGCGACGCGCTCCCCAATGGCGGCCGGCTGATCGGCCTCGACGTCGGTACCAAGACGATCGGCACCGCGCTCTGCGACGCCGGCTGGTCGTTCGCGAGCCCCGCGCTCCTGATCCGACGCACCAAGTTCCAGAAGGACAAGACCGCGCTCGCCGAGATCATCAAGGCGCAGGCGGTCGTCGGCCTCGTCATCGGCCTGCCGATCAACCTCGACGGCAGCGAGAGCCCGCGCTCGCAATCGACGCGGGCGTTCGCACAGAACCTCAAGGACATGGGCCTGCCGATTCTGCTCCAGGACGAACGCTGGTCGACCGTCGCGGTCACGCGCACGCTGATCGAACAGGATGCGAGCCGCGCCAAACGCGCCGAACTCGTCGACAAGATGGCCGCCGCCTACATCCTCCAGGGCGCGATCGACGCGCTGGTCACCGCGCAGATCTAACAGCGCAGATCTGACGTTCGCGCCACTTGCCCCCCGCCCCCGCGGCCACTATCCCGCGGCTTTAATGCGCACTTCAGATCACCGCCCCGCCGCCCTCATCGAAGGCGGCGCCGTCTTCCCGCACCGGCATCTCACCGGCATCGACGGGCTCCAGCCGCACGAGATCGCGTTCCTGCTCGACGAGGCGGAGACGTGGGTCGGCGCGAACCGGACGCATGCGACACCGGACAAGCGGCTGGCGGGCCTTACCCAGATCAACGCGTTCTTCGAGAATTCGACGCGCACGCTGCTGTCGTTCGAGATCGCCGGCAAGCGGCTTGGCGCGGACGTCGTCAACATGCATGCGGCGCAGTCTAGCGTGAAGAAGGGCGAGACGCTGATCGACACCGCGATGACGCTCAACGCGATGCGCGCCGACGTGATCGTGATCCGGCACATGTCGTCGGGCGCGGTGCGGTTGATCGCGGACAAGGTCGATTGCCCGGTACTCAACGCGGGCGACGGGCGACACGAGCATCCGACCCAAGCCTTGCTCGATGCGCTGACGATCCGGCGGCGGAAGGGCTCGATCGCGGGGCAGCGCGTCGTGATCTGCGGCGACCTGCTGCACAGCCGCGTCGCGCGCTCGAACATTCTGGCGCTGACCGCGCTCGCCGCCGAGGTCCGCGTCTGTGCGCCGTCGACGCTGATGCCGCCGATGATCGAGCGCATGGGCGTCACCGCGTTTACCGATTTCGACAAGGCGCTGGAGGGTGCGGACGTGGTGATGATGCTCCGGCTCCAGAACGAGCGGATGGACGGCGCGTACGTGCCCTCCACGCGCGAATACCGGCTGCGCTACGGCCTGACGCTCGACCGGCTGGCGAAGGCGGCGCCCGATGCGCTGGTCATGCACCCCGGCCCGATGAACCGCGGCGTCGAGATCGACTCGGCGGTCGCCGATCACGCCCGCTCGGCGATCACCGAGCAGGTCGAGATGGGGGTCGCCGTCCGCATGGCCTGCCTCGACGTGCTGACCCGAAGAGCGCGCGGCGTGGAGGGCTGGGCATGATCCTCGCCCTCACCAACGCGACGCTCGCCTGCCCCGTCGGCGGCGTGACGAAGGGCAATGTGCTCGTCCGCGACGGCGTGATCGTCGCCACCGGCATCGTCGACATTCCCTCGGATGCCGAAATTATCGACTGCGCAGGCAAGACGGTCGCACCGGGGATCGTCGATCTCGGCGTGGCCAAGGTCGACCGTGCCGCCTTCCGCGCCAGCGGGATCGTGCGGATCGGCCTCATGCCCGACCAGTCGCCGGTGCTCGACGACCCCGGCATCGTCCAGCGTGCCGCGCTGATCGGTAAGCCCGACCTGTGGATCCACCCGATCGCCGCCGCCACGCGCGGGCTCGCGGGGCACGACCTCGCCGAGATGGCGATCTGTCTGTCGGCAGGCGCGAAGGCGGTCGGGACGGGCCGGCACTGGATCGCCGACAGCGGCGTGATGCGGCGCGTGCTGGCCTATGCGCGCGACCTCGACGTGGCCGTGATCGCGCATGCCGAGGATGGCGGGCTGACCGCCGGAGCGGTCGCCACCGAGGGCGAGACGGCAACGCGGCTCGGCCTGCCCGCCGCGCCGGCGGTTGCCGAAGCACTGGCGATCGCGCGCGACCTGATGCTCGCCGAGGATACCGGCGCGCGTATTCACATCCGTCAGGTGACGACCGCGGCGGGCTTCGACCTGATCCGCGCGGCGAAGCGTCGCGGCGTGTCGGTCACGTGCGGGATCACGCCGGCGCATCTGCATCTGTCGGAGATCGCGGTCAGCGATTTCCGGTCGTTCGCGCTACTATCGCCGCCGCTTCGTGCGGAGAGCGATCGGCGGGCGGCGCTGGACGCGATCGCCGACGGGACGATCGACGTGCTGTGCTCGGGGCATGATCCGCGCGGGCCGGAGGAGAAGCGGCTGCCGTTCACCGATTCGAGCAGTGGCATGGCAGGGGCGGAGACGTTGCTACCGCTCGCGCTGATGCTGGTGCGCGACGAGTTGCTGACGCTGGAACGGGTGTTCGCACTGCTGGCGCGGAATCCGGCGCAGGTACTCGGGCTCGATACGGGGACGTTGGAGGCAGGCAAGCCA
This sequence comes from Sphingomonas sp. 4RDLI-65, assembly GCF_049472435.1. Classification (NCBI taxonomy): domain Bacteria; kingdom Pseudomonadati; phylum Pseudomonadota; class Alphaproteobacteria; order Sphingomonadales; family Sphingomonadaceae; genus Sphingomonas; species Sphingomonas sp. 4RDLI-65. The sequence continues at coordinate 553,883 of NZ_JBCEBT010000001.1, forward strand.
GCCGATTTGATGCTGTTCGACCAGCAAGCGCCCTGGCAGATCGTCGGAGATGCGTTCAAGGCCGAGGCGGGGAATACGCCGTTCGACGGGCTGCCGGTGCAGGGCCGCGTGTTGCGGCTGTGGAAGGGTGGCCGCGAGGTTCGGTGAGGCGCGTGCCCTACCTGTAAAACTCCACCCCGGCGAAGGCCGGGGCCCAATTGGGGCACGTTGCCAACCGAGGACTATCCTCCGTTACGCTGACCTTTCCAATTGGGCCCCAGCCTTCGCCGGAGTGGTGGTTCGATAACCGGCGTAGCCGCCAGACCGCTCTGCTTACCGCGACGCCATCTGCATCGCAGGCTTGCGCAGCCATTGTGCCATCATGTCGCCAGCGCCCTGGCGGACGAAGCAGGCGCCGCCCTTGGCGCGGTACTGGCGGCACATCGAATCCGCCGTCGTGCGACTGAAGCCACCCACCGACAGGCGATAGAATTCCTCGCCGCGAGCCTTGAAGCTCATTCCGTTCGGCGTGTAGCCGGCCAGCATCGCGAACCGGCGCGACGCGCGGCTCCAGGCGTCCTTGGCGATGCCGGCGCTGTCGAAGGCACCGAGCTGGACGTACCATGTACCCGTCGTCGGTGCGGTCACCGTGTGCGTGACAGTTGCCGCCTCGCGCTGGGCATGGCCATGCGCCGCGACCTTGATCGGTCCGCCCGCAGGACGCAGCATCATCGCCGGCAGCGACTGGACGACCTCCTGCCGAGGCCCGAACGACACCTTCGAGAAGCCCGCGCCAGCCGCGGAAACCGGCACCATCGCGGACGCCGGTACCGAAGCGACCTCGACCGGAGCCTCTTCCACGGCAGCCAGAGCCTGCGCCGGCGCGCCCGGCATGACGGGTGCGGGCGCGTTCAGTGCCAGCGCGACCGGCTGGCCGGCATCGGCCACCGTGCGGACGCCGAGCAGCCCCGCCACCTGATCCGACGCGGTCGCCGGCTGCGCGAACGCCGCCCATTGCTCGAGCCGCGCATCGACATCGGCCGGCGCCATATCCGCCGCCGCGACCACGCGTGCCTCCTGCCAACGTCCCGCCAGCGCGAAACTGAGCGCCAGGTTTTGCCGCGCCTTCGCGCTGCTCTCGAGCGAACGCGCCACTTCGGTCAGCACCACGATGCCGCCTGCGGTATCGCCCGCCAGCGCCATCGCCAGCCCGCGATCGATCGCCGGAATGATCGCCGCGTTGCTCTCCAGCGTGCGGCGTGCGGACTGCCAATCCCCGGTCGCGACCTGCGACAGAGCGAGGTTCAATGCCGCCTTGCCGTTGGTCGGCGAAAGCTGGAGCGTATCGGCGAACGCGCGCGAGGCCGAGGTGAAGCGGCCGCCCTGCAGATAGCTCTGGCCAAGCAGCATGCGGTAGTCCGCCGATTGCGGCATCAGCGCCACCGCACCCTCCGCAAAGCCGATCGCCGCCGGGCCGTCGCGCCGGGCGAGCGCGGTCTGCGCCTTGCCGGCGTCGGCCGCCGCGCCTTTCGCGGCCAGCGCGCCGCTCCGATCGCTCGCGGAGGCAACGCTGCCGCCATTGGCAGCGCAACCGACCATCGGGCCACCGAGCAGGAGCGCGGACATGCCGCCAATAAGGAGTGCGCGCGTTGTCATCGGGATGATCCCTGTTTTAACGATTTGGCTTTGGCCGGCGGCAGTTGCGCGACGAGCGCGTCCACCTCCGGCAACACGTTCAGAAAGGCGTCGAGCGCCTGCGTGACGAGTTGCTGCGACGAGAGATTGGTAACTGCGCTCGCCAGCCGCAGCCGGAGGTGGCGATCGGTGTCGAGCCGCAAAGTGAAGGCCACCTTGGCGCCCTTGGACTTCGGTGCCGTCTCGCGCCCGATCCGCGTTGCGGTGGCGATCGACACCGACGTCACCGCGACCGGCTGCGCCTCGATCTCGACCTTCAACGCCTCGCGCTCGACGAGTACGGGCGGGACCGGCCCCATGTCGTTCCAACCGAGATCGTCGGCCTCCGCAAGCGGTGCGCGCGTATCCGGAGCACGCATCGCCGGGCGCGCATCACCCTTGCGGGCCAGCAGCGACGACGACAGCGACGCGAGGGGTTTGGGCTGCGCCATGATTTCAGTTGACCACACGACGGCCGAAGCCACCCGCGGCAGGACGCTGTCCGGCGGCGGCGGGCACGCTGAATACGGTGCGGCGGAAATTCTTCTCCAGCCGGTCGCAGACATAGGTCCACAGCGCCTCGATCTCGGCGGTCGAGCGGCTCTTCGCGTCGACTTCCATCACGGTGCGGCCGTCGATCATCGAGGCGGCGAAGTCGGTGCGCTGGTGGACGATGACCGGTGCGACGGTGCCATGCTGCGACAATGCGAGCGCGGCGTCGGCGGTGATGCGGGCTTTGGGCGTCGCGGCGTTGACGACGAAGATCAGCGGCTTGCCGGCCCGCGCGCACATGTCGACCGTGGCGCCGACCGCGCGCAGATCGTGCGGGCTCGGCCGGGTCGGCACGACGATCAGCTCGGCGACCTGGATCACGCTCTGGATCGCCATCGTGATCGCCGGCGGGGTATCGATCATCGCCAGCTTGAAGCCTTGCTGGCGGAGAATTTCGAGATCGGCAGCGAGCCGCGATACGGTGGTCTGCGCGAACGCCGGCTCCTCGGCGGTGCGCTCGTTCCACCAGTCGGAGAGCGAGCCCTGCGGATCGATGTCGATCAGCACCACCGGACCATGCCCGGCACGCTCCGCCTGGACCGCGAGATGACCCGTCAAGGTCGTCTTGCCCGATCCTCCCTTCTGCGATGCGAACGCTAGAACGCGCATGTGCCCCTGACCCCTGTATTCGCGCATGGCCTTGCACGCGGTGGTCTAAGAACCGGTTAACGGCGCGTCATAATGGGTGTTTATCGAGCAAATTCGGGGCGAAAGTTGCGCGCCCCTTTGCCTTGCACGACGAACGGCGGCATGGTGGCGACGAGCGGATATGGGGTAGAGCGATGACGGTTGGGCGAAAGCTTCTCTTGGGTGCGGTCGCGACGAGCGTGCTGCTCGTCGCGGTTCCCGCCGCGGCCGACGTGAAAGCCGGCGTCGACGCCTGGGCCAAGGGCGACTTTCCCCGTGCGGTCGGCGAATGGCGCCCGCTCGCGGTGGCGGGCGATGCCGATGCGCAGTTCAATCTGGCGCAGGCCTATAAGCTCGGCCGCGGGGTGCCGCTCGATCCCGCGCTCGCCGAGAGCTGGTTCCGCAAGGCGGCGCTGCAGGGGCATCTCCAGGCCAGCGAAAATTACGGGCTCGCGCTGTTCCAGGCGGGCAAGAAGACCGATGCGCTGCCGTGGCTGGAGAAATCGGTCGCACGCGGCGAGCCGCGGACGCAGCTCGTGCTCGGCACGATGCTGTTCAACGGCGACGGCGTGCCGCGCGATTTCCCGCGGGCGTATGCGCTGATGACGCGCGCCTCCGCGTCGGGATTGCAGTCCGCCTCGCAGACGCTCGCGCAGATGGACCAGTATATCTCGCCGGCGGACCGCGAAAAGGGCACCGCGCTCGCGCAGCGATATGCGTTGCAGGCGACGTCGCCCCCGCCGCGCACGACGGGCGGCCAGACGGTGGCGCAGGCCGATACACCCTCCGCGGGCACGGCAGCGACGCCGCGGCCGACGCGCCTGCCACCGAGCTCGCTGCCGGCGCGGATTCCGGGACCGACGCGGGCGCCCGCACCCGTGCTCCCGGCGCCCGTGAGGCCCGCTCCCGCGAAGTCGACCGCGCCGAAGCCTGCCCCTGCCAAGACGGTCGCGGCCAAGCCCGCCCCTGCACCGAAACCCGTGGCGCCGCGCGCAACCGGCAAGTGGCGCATCCAGCTCGGGGCGTTCCGCGACCAGTTCAACGCCGAGAACTTGTGGAGCCGGATCGGCGGCAAGCTTCGCGGCGCACAGCCCTATTATACGAAGGCCGGCGCCGTGACGCGTCTCCAGGCTGGCGGCTTTGCTTCGAAGGCGGACGCGAACCGCGCCTGCGCGGCGGCGGGCGTGCCCTGCGTCATCGTCGCGCCGTGATGTTTCACCGATGCTGCTGATCGTCGGCACGTTCCGACTTCCACCCGGTGGCGTGTCGGCGGCCCAGGCAGCGATGGCGGCGATGATTGCCGCCAGTCGGGAGGAGGATGGCTGTATCGAGTACGCCTATGCGCTGGATGTGCTCGATCCGGGCCTGATCCGCGTCACGGAACAGTGGCGCGACCAGGCTGCGCTCGACCGTCACTTCGCCTCCGCACACCTTGCGGCCTGGCGCGCAACCTGGGGCGCACTCGGGATCACCGACCGCGACCTTCGCCGCTTCGATGCGGAATCTTCGAGCCCGACCTGATCGAGATACGCTGATCGCGACCATCGGGATCGAAATGCGGACCTCGTCGTTATGTCCCGACATCGACCGGGAGCTAGATGCATGAATTCGAAGACCTTGGCGCTGGCACTTGCCGGCGCAACGCTGTTGGCCGCGTGTTCTGGCGAGCAGCCTGCGACGACCACGACCAATGATGCGATGGCGGACAATGGCGTATCGCTGCGCAACCTCGCCGAGACGGACGTAGCCGTCCCCAAGCCAGAACAGCTTACCGTCAAGGGCCGGCTGATCCCGACCCCGTCCGATCCGACTTCGCGGCATTTCCTGCTGCGCGAACGCAAGGCCGTCGGCGGCACGATCATCGCGATCCTGCGCCAGGAGCATGACGGCAAGGTCGCCTATGCACGCACCGAGACCGATTGCGCAAACCGCCTGTTCCATGTGCTGGGCGTCGGCCCCAACCGCGCTCTGGTCGAGACGAACGTCGCGCATGACGGCCCGCTGCGGCCGATCAAGGGCCTGCCGTTGCGTGAGGAACTGGCAACGTACGTCTGCGAAGCGAGCGGAACGCCGCTGGCGAAGGGGTAACCAAATCCAGGTCGGCGATCGTACAGGCCGCCGACCACCCTATTCCGTCATCCTGGGCTTGACCCAGGATCCAGTGCCAAGGGGAACATCGCCTGTGGCTCTGGATCCTGACTTTCGTCAGGATGACGTACTTGGATTACTCCAAAACCCAATCGCGTTTCGCGATACCCTGCGCATAGAGTAGCGCCGTCAGATCCCCATGATCGATCCGCGCAGCCGCAGCCGCAGCGACGATCGGCTTGGCGTGATACGCCACCCCCAAACCCGCCGCCTCGATCATCGCTAGGTCGTTCGCGCCATCACCGACCGCGAGCGACTCCTCGACCGTAATTCCCCGCTCGGCAATCGCAGCCCGCAACGTCGTCAGCTTCGTGTTCGAGCCGACGATCGGCTTGGTCACCGTCCCCGTCAGCACGCCGCCGTCGATCTCCAGCACGTTGGCGATCGCGCGATCGAAGCCGATCGCTTTCGCCACCGGCTCGGCGAACCGCGTGAAGCCGCCAGACACCAGCACCGCCAGCGCCCCGCGCGCACGCATCGTCCGCGCCAATGCCTTCGCGCCCGGCATGATCGTGACGCGCTCGGCGAGGCAGCGTTCGATGTCGCTCTCCGCCAGCCCCTTCAGCAGCGCCACGCGCGCATCCAGCGCTGCCTCGAAATCGAGTTCGCCGCGCATCGCGCGCTCGGTGATCTCCGCGATCTGCGGCTTGATCCCGGCATAGTCCGCCAGTTCGTCGATGCACTCGACGGTGATCATCGTCGAGTCCATGTCGGCGACGAGCAGTTTCTTCGTGCGCGCAAGGCTCGACTGCACGACCACGTCCGCACCCGAGAAAGCGCCCTCAAGCGCAACCCGAGCAGTATCCGGCGCCATCCCGAAGATCAGATCCGCCGCATCGCCCTCGTCGATCCACCCGCTCACCCCCGGTGCGCAGCCGGCATCGCGCAGGCGGTCCATCGCGGTCGAAATATCGCCTGCGGTCAGCGTGCCCGAGGCTATAAGCGTTGCCGTGAACATAAATTCCCTTCCGAAGGTCGCGCTCATCGCAGGGCCGACCGCGAGCGGCAAGTCCGCGCTCGCGCCCGCCATCGCCGCGCGCCACGACGGCGTCGTCATCAACGCCGACTCCGCGCAGGTCTATGCCGACCTCCGCATCCTCACCGCGCGCCCTTCGGTCGAAGAAGAGGCGAGCGCCCCGCACAAGCTGTTCGGCCATGTCGACGCCGCCGACGCGACCTACTCCGCCGCGCGCTGGGCCGCCGAAGCGACGCAGTCGATCCGCGACACGCTCGCCGAAGGAAAGCTGCCGATCCTGGTAGGTGGCACCGGACTCTATATCCGCACCTTGCTCGACGGCATCGCCCCCGTCCCCGCAATCGACCCGGCCCTCCGCGAGCAAGTCCGCGCCCTCCCCGTCGCCGAAGCGCACGCCGCGCTCGCGCAACTCGACCAGCATGCCGCCCAGAAACTGAACGCAGCCGATACCACCCGCGTCGCTCGCGCGCTCGAAGTCGTTCGTGGCACCGGTCGCACGCTCGCCGACTGGCAGAAGGACAAGGTCGGCGGGATCGGCGAGACGATCGACGTCCGCGCGCTGATCCTGATCCCGGACCGCGACTGGCTCGACGCGCGCATCGACCAGCGCTTCGCCGAGATGGCCGACACCAGCCGCGAAGAAATCACCGCACTCCTCGCCCGCACCGACATCCCGCACGACGCCCCCATCCGCCGCGCGATCGGTGTGCCTGAGATGACTGCGCTCGTCCGTGCCGAGACCTCGAAACCAGAAGCCATCGCCGCTGGATCGCTCGCCACGCGCCGTTACGCCAAGCGCCAATACACCTGGCTCCGACACCAGCCGCCCGCCGCCTGGCCCCGCACCGAAGCCCTCGATCTCCCAACGCGCTTGCAGCAATTTGAAACTATATTGCTCAAATGATGTTTGACACGCATCTTTTATATCGGTAGCCGGCCCTTCCACGAGACGCTAAAGGCAGCGTTCTCGCAAAGGATGATTTGAAATGACCGAGAAGAGTGGAGCCGATATCCTGATCGAGGCGCTGTGCGATCTCGGTGTGGAGGTCGTCTTCGGCTATCCGGGTGGTGCCGTGCTGCCGATCTACGACGCGTTGTTTCGCTCGGGTCGGATCAAGCACATTCTGGTGCGCCACGAACAGGCCGCGACGCATGCGGCCGAGGGTTACGCGCGCTCGACCGGCAAGCCCGGCGTGGTGCTCGTCACCTCGGGCCCGGGCGCGACCAACGCGGTCACCGGCATCACCGACGCGCTGATGGATTCGATCCCGATGGTCGTGATCACCGGTCAGGTGCCGACCGCGCTGATCGGCACCGACGCGTTCCAGGAGGCCGATACCGTCGGCATCACGCGCCATTGCTCAAAGCACAACTATCTCGTGAAGGATCCCGCCAAGCTCGGCGACGTGATCCACGAGGCATTCCACATCGCCACCTCGGGGCGTCCGGGGCCGGTGGTCGTCGACATCCCCAAGGACGTGCAGGTCGCGACCGCGCGCTACAAGAAGCCCGGCCCGATCCAGCACAAGACCTATCGCCCACAGGTGAAGGCCGACCAGTCGCAGATCGAGCAGCTCGTCGACATGCTCGCCGCGGCCGAACGGCCGATCCTGTACACCGGCGGCGGCATCATCAATTCGGGTCCGGCCGCAAGCCAGTTGCTGTGCGAACTCGTCCGCATCACCGGCGCGCCGGTGACGTCGACGCTGATGGGCCTTGGCGCCTATCCCGCGTCCGGCCCGCAGTGGCTCGGCATGCTCGGGATGCACGGCACGTACGAGGCGAACATGGCGATGAACCAGGCCGACCTCGTCGTCGCGCTAGGCTCGCGCTTCGACGACCGCGTGACGGGGCGCTTGGACGCGTTCAGCCCGAACTCGCGCAAAGTGCATATCGACATCGACCGCTCGTCGGTGAACAAGACGGTGCGCGTCGATCTCGGCATCATCGCCGATGTCGGTCATGCGCTCGAGGACATGGTCCGGATCTGGAAGAGCCGCCAGCACCCCAAGCCCGACACGACCGACTGGCAGCGTCGGATCGCCGGCTGGCGCGCGGTGAAGTGTCTCGATTTCCCCGAGAACGATCCGAACGAGATCATGCCGCAGCGTGCGATCCGGGCGCTGTTCGACGCGACGCACGCCCAGTCGCCGATCATCACGACGGAGGTCGGCCAGCACCAGATGTGGGCGGCGCAGCATTTCGGGTTCGAGAAGCCGAACAAGTGGCTGACCAGCGGTGGTCTCGGCACGATGGGCTATGGCCTGCCCGCCGCGATCGGCGCGCAGCTCGGCAATCCGAATGCGCTGGTGATCGACATCGCCGGCGAGGCGTCGATCCAGATGAACATCCAGGAGCTGGCGACCGCCACGCAATACCGGTTGCCGGTGAAAATCTTCATCCTCAACAACCAGTATATGGGCATGGTCCGCCAGTGGCAGGAGCTCACCTATGAGAGCCGCTACGCCGAGAGCTATTCGGACTCGCTCCCTGATTTCGTAAAGCTCGGCGAGGCGTATGGCTGGAAGGGCATCCTGATCGAGACGCGCGACCAGCTCGATAGCGGGATCGCCGAGATGCTCGCCTACGATGGCCCGGTGATTGTCGACTGCCGCGTGTCGCAGCTGACGAATTGCTTCCCGATGATCCCGTCGGGGGCTGCGCATACCGACATGATCCTGCAGGCCAACGAAGTGTCCGGCACGATGGACGACGAAGCGAAGGCGCTGGTGTGATGGCGCAGTCACTTCTTCCCCCCTCCCGCACGCGGGAGGGGCCGGGGGTGGGCTCGCGCTCAATCCCGACCGGCATCGCCTGCGGCCATCCGCGCGCCCACCCCCTACCCCCTCCCGCAAGCGGGCGGGGGGGAGACTGAACCATGCACATTTCCCAGGAAAAGGCCGAGCGGCACACGCTCGCCGTCATCGTCGACAACGAACCGGGCATCCTCGCCCGGATCGCCGGCCTGTTCACCGCGCGCGGCTATAATATCGAGAGCCTGACGGTGAGCGAGATCACCGCGGACAAGTCGGTCAGCCGGATCACCATCGTCACCAGCGCATCGCCGGCGACGATGGAGCAGATCCTGGCGCAGCTCGACCGGCTGGTGCCGGTGCACAAGGTCACCGACCTGACCGCACAGGGCGCGCACGTCGAACGCGAGCTCGCGCTGGTGAAGGTCCGCGGCACCGGCGATCACCGGATCGAGGCGCTGCGCCTCGCCGACGTCTACCGGGCGCGCGTGGTCGATGCGACGACGTCGAGCTTCGTGTTCGAGGTCACCGGCGGGATCGACAAGATCGACAAGTTCGTCGAACTTATGGGTGAAGTCGGTCTGATCGAAGTCGCTCGAACCGGCATCGTCGCAATCGCCCGCGGCAAAGAGCCGGCTTAAGCCTCTCCGCTAAATTAGTTTTGTTCTCCCGCGAAGGCGGGAGCCCAGCCTGGACCTCCGCCTTCGCGGAGGGACACACCTTATCGAAAGGACCATTCCAATGCGTGTCTATTACGATCGCGACGCCGACCTGAACCTCATCACCGACAAGAAGATCGCGATCGTCGGTTACGGCTCGCAGGGCCACGCCCACGCGCAGAACCTCCGCGATTCCGGCGTCAAGGACGTCGCGATCGCACTCCGCGAAGGCTCGGCCACCGCCAAGAAGGCGATCGAGGCCGGTTTCGCGGTCAAGTCGAACAAGGAAGCCGCCGCCTGGGCGGACATCGTCATGATCCTCGCCCCCGACGAGCATCAGGCGGCGATCTATGCTGCCGACCTGCACGACAATCTCAAGCAGGGCGCGACGATCGCGTTCGCCCACGGCCTCAACGTGCATTTCGGCCTGATCGAGCCGCGCGCCGATCTCGACGTCATCATGATCGCGCCCAAGGGGCCCGGCCACACCGTGCGCAGCGAATATGTCCGCGGCGGCGGCGTGCCCTGCCTGATCGCGATCGACCAGGACAAGTCGGGCAACGCGCACGACATCGCGCTGGCGTACGCATCGGGCGTCGGCGGCGGTCGCTCGGGCATCATCGAGACCAACTTCCGCGAGGAATGCGAGACCGACCTGTTCGGCGAACAGGCCGTGCTGTGCGGCGGCATCACCCACCTGATCCAGGCCGGGTTCGAGACGCTGGTCGAAGCCGGCTACGCGCCCGAAATGGCGTATTTCGAGTGCCTCCACGAGACCAAGCTGATCGTCGACCTGCTGTACGAGGGCGGCATCGCCAACATGCGCTACTCGATCTCGAACACGGCCGAATATGGCGACATCACGACGGGGCCGCGGATCATCACCGCGGAGACCAAGGCCGAAATGAAGCGCGTGCTGGCCGACATCCAGTCGGGTCGGTTCGTGAAGAACTTCATCCTCGATAACCGTGCGGGGCAGCCTGAGCTGAAGGCGGCGCGGAAGCAGGCGCTGGCGCATCCGATCGAGAAGATCGGGTCGGAACTGCGCGGGATGATGCCTTGGATTGGGAAGAATGCGCTGGTCGACAAGGCGAAGAACTGACGCGAGCGCGCGAAAGCGCGTGAGCGCGGCCGGCACGGCGGAGCCAGCCCACAGGGCGCGGCTTCGCCGGGTCCGACGGGCGGGCGTGAGGAAAGTGCCTGGCTCGAAGTCACGTCCAACCCCATCCCACCCCGGCGAAGGCCGGGGCCCAGTTGGGGGACGTTGCTAACGGACGACGACGCTCCGTTACCTCGACCTTTCCAACTGGGCCCCGGCCTTCGCCGGGGTGGTGGCGTTTTGGGGGAAGCGTCAATCGCAGCCTATCCCGTTCCTTCGCGAACGCGGGGGGCCAGGGTCTTGGGCGGTGATCGTGGTTCAGCTGTTCCCCCGCGTCCGCGGGGGAACAAAGCTGGCGGTGCACTCTACCGCGCGCGCGCGCGCGCGCCCCCCACCGACCCAAATCCGAAACACAGCGTTGGCATAACGCCGTTTGACGCGCCCCCTCCCCTCGGCCAGCATCGCGCGTCAAACAGGAGACCCCGCATGCGCCTAGTCCTAGCCACCATCCTCGCCCTCACCGCCGCGCCCATCATGGCGCAGAGCGCAGCCATCCCTGGCGCCCCCGTCAAGGCGCGCGTCGCCGCCGGCACGTACGCGGTCGACCCCAACCACACCCAAGTCACGTGGCAGGTCAACCACATGGGCTTCTCGATGCTCGAAGGGCAGCTCGGCGCGTCGGGGGGCAGCATCACGATTGATCCCGCCAAGCCGAATGCGACCAAGGTCGAAGTGAACTTCGCGATCGACCAGCTTTCGGTCACCTCGGCACCGTTCGCTGGCCATCTGAAGTCGAAGGACTTCTTCGACGCCGCGACCTACCCGACCGCCAAGTTCGTCTCGACCAAGGTCGTCGCGACCGGCGACAAGGCGACGATCACCGGCGACCTCACGCTCAAAGGCGTCACCAAGCCCGTCGTGCTCCAGGCGACCTTTATCGGCGCGGGCGCGAACCCGATGAACAAGAAGCTGAACTTCGGCTTCCGCGCGACGACCTCGATCAAGCGCAGCGACTTCAACATCGGCGCCTACGCCCCGGTGGTGTCGGACAAGGTCGACCTGACGATCAACGCGGCGTTCTCCGCGCAATAATCTGTCCCCGCGCTCCCGAGGAGCGCAATCAACACTTAAATATCCTATCGCGCTGGACACGGGACGTGTCCGCGCGATAGGACGCCATCAATGACGTATGGCCGCCTCCTGCTGCTTCGACTTACGCGCCCTTAGGCGCGCCGATCGTTTGCGCGGTGGCCATGCCCCGCGCCTCGCGCCTAAGGGCTGACCCGAACGCTCCCGACGATACGAGAGACACGAGCCATGCTGCGCGACCCATCGACCAAATACCGACCCTTCCCGCAAGTCGACCTGCCCGACCGCCAATGGCCGTCGAAGACCATCGTCAAGCCACCCCGCTGGCTCTCCACCGATCTGCGCGACGGCAACCAGGCGCTGATCGATCCGATGGATGCCGAGAAGAAGACACGCTTCTTCGATCTGCTCTGCAAGGTCGGGCTGAAGGAGATCGAGGTCGGTTTCCCGAGCGCCGGCGCGACCGAATTCGACTTCATTTCCGGGCTGGTGAAGACCGGCCGCATCCCCGACGACGTGTCGATCCAGGTGCTCACCCAGTCGCGCCGCGACCTGATCGAGACGAGCTTCGCCAGCCTGGTCGGCGCGAAGACCGCGATCGTGCATCTCTACAACGCCGTCTCCCCCGCTTGGCGCAAGATCGTGTTCGGGATGGACCGCGCGCAGGTGAAGCAGATCGCGATCGATGGCGCCAAGGTGCTGCGCGACGAAGCCGCCAAGCAGCCGAACGTCCGCTGGCAGTTCGAATACAGCCCCGAGACCTTCTCGACCGCCGAACTCGATTTCTCATTGGAGGTCTGCGAGGCGGTGATGGACGTCCTCATGCCGACGCCCGAGAATCCGATCATCTTCAATCTGCCCGCCACCGTCGAATGCGCGACGCCGAACATCTATGCCGACCAGATCGAATGGTTCGGGCGGCACATCCGCAACCGTGACGCGGTGGCGATCAGCCTGCACACGCACAACGACCGCGGCACCGGCGTCGCGGCGGCGGAGCTCGGGATGATGGCAGGTGCGGACCGGGTCGAGGGCTGCCTGCTCGGCAATGGCGAGCGCACCGGCAATTGCGATCTCGTGACCGTCGCGCTCAACATGTACACGCAAGGGGTGGACCCTAAGCTCGACCTGTCGGACATCGACGGCGTCGTGAACACGGTCAATTACTGCACCAACATCCCCGTCCACCCGCGCACGCCCTATGCCGGCGACCTGGTGTTCACCGCGTTTTCGGGGTCGCATCAGGACGCGATCAAGAAGGGCTTCGCGGCGCAGGAGGCGAAGAACGACACGTTGTGGGAGGTGCCGTATCTGCCCATCGACCCCGCCGATCTGGGTCGCAGCTACGAGGCGGTGATCCGCGTGAACTCGCAGTCGGGCAAGGGCGGCGTCGCCTGGGTGATCGAGCAGGACAAGGGACTGAAGCTGCCCAAGCGGTTGCAGGCGGACTTCAGCCGCCACGTCCAGGCCTATGCCGACGAGACCAGCCGCGAGCTGAATGCGGCGGACATCTGGGGCCTGTTCGAGCGGACCTACATGCCGCAGGCCGACGACCGCGTGGAGTTGCGCGATTACGAGGAGAGCGGCGCATCGGGGCAGCGCGTGTTCATCGGCCGCGTTGCGATCGATGGCGAGGAGCGGTCGATCTCCGGGCGCGGCAACGGGCTGATCTCGGGTGTTATCGCGGCGATCGCGGAGTCGACCGGGCCGACGCTCGACGTCGTGGACTATAACGAGCACGCGATCGGCCACGGTGCGGACGCACAGGCGGCGGCCTATGTCGAATGCCGGACCGCCGAGGGCAAGACGGTGTTCGGGGTCGGCATGGACACCGACATCGCCACCGCCTCGGTCCGCGCGGTATTGTCGGCCGCGAACCGCGCATAACGCACACCTCCCTCTCCCCTCCGGGGAGAGGGTCGGGGAGAGGSSCMGCCAAGCAGCGCAGCGCTCGGAACAGCCCCTCACCCCAGCCCCCTCCCCGGAGGGGAGAGGGAGCAGTTCGCGTAATCCTCCCCGGCACGGGGAGGGGGACCGCCGCGTACTTGCGCGGGGGTGGAGGGGGGCTTCCCCAAGCGCAACGCCCGCGGCAAGCCCCCACCACCAGCTACGCTGGTCTCCCTCCCCGCGTGCGGGGAGGATCAGCGGGTGCGGACGATCTCGCAACCTACACGAGCGTCCGGATAGACGTCGGCCTTCACCGTGCGGACCTTGACCCGCCTCACCCGCTCGTCCGCCAGGCATAGCCCGGCGATCGCCTCGCAGAGCGTCTCCTGCAACGCGATCGGCCGCTCCGCCACCATCGCCAGGATCCCCGCCCGCACGAAGTCGTAATCGAGCACTTCCCCGATCGCATCCTCGCCGAGTGGCTTCGGATACACGACCGTCATCTCGACCGAGACGACCACGCGTTGCGGCGCGACCTCGTGCGGATGGATGCCGAGCCGCATCATGACCTCGAGCCCGTCGAGGATCGTCGTGAACTCAGCCATTGCGCCCCCCAAGATCCCGATCGAACATCACGTCGCCGTCGCGCTTCAGAAACCGCTGCCCGCAATCGACGAACACATTCTGCCCCGTCACACCCTTCGCGGTGAGCAGCCACGCCACCGCGTCCGCCACCGCCTCCGCACCGACCGGTCGCCCGAGCAGATTGTCGCTCGCCACCGCCGCGAACTCCGCGTCGGTCTGGTCGCCACTCGGCAGCGTCAACCCCGGCGACACAGCGTTCACCGCAATCCGTGGCCCAAGCGCCTGTGCCAGCATCGTCGTCGCCCCCTCCAGCGCGATCTTCCCGCAGCTATACGAGAAGAAGTCCGGGTTCAGGTTCGCCACCTTCTGGTCGAGCACATTGACCACCGCGCTCTCCGCGACGTCATCCTGCGATGCGAGCGCGGACGCCAGCAAAACCGGCGCGCCGCAATTGATCGCGCCAAGCTCGGCGAACAGCACGGGATCGACGCCCGGCGGCCGATCGAACTCGAACCGCGAGGCACAGTTCACCAGCCCGTCGATCGGTCCGCCAATCGCAGCCCGCGCCTCTGCGAACAGGTCGCCGATCGCACTCAGGTCGCTCAGGTCGCCTGCCACCGCCGCGGCACGACCGCCCTTGCCAACGATCTCCGCGACCAGCGCCGCCGCCTCGTCCCGCGAATGTCCCTGGTGCACGACCACCGCGTGGCCATCCGCCGCCAGCCGCCGCACGATCGCCGCGCCCAGCCGCTTCGCCCCGCCCGTGACCAGCACCGTCCGCATCAGGCGCGCTGTCCCATCAACGCCAGCACTTCCTTGCGGCTGCGTTCGTCGTCGCGGAACACGCCCATCATCCGGCTCGTCACCATCGTCACACCGGGCGTGCGGACACCGCGCGCGGTCATGCAGGCATGGCTCGCCTCGATCACTACCGCGACGCCCTGCGGCTTGAGATTGTCCCAGATGCAGTCCGCCACTTCCGCGGTCAGCCGCTCCTGCACCTGCAACCGCCGTGCGAACCCGTGCAGCACGCGCGCGAGCTTCGAGATGCCGACGACATGGTTGCGCGGCAGGTACGCGATGTGCGCCTTGCCGATGATCGGCGCCATGTGGTGTTCGCAATGCGACTGGAACGGGATGTCCTTCAGCAGCACGATCTCGTCATAGCCGCCGACCTCCTCGAACACGCGGTCGAGGTGTTTCGCCGGATCGTCGCCATAGCCCGCGCAATATTCCTTCCACGCACGTGCAACACGACGCGGCGTATCGACCAGCCCCTCGCGGGTCGGATCGTCGCCTGCCCAGCGGATCAGCGTACGGATCGCCGACGCTACGTCTTCGGGCACAATCACCTTCCCGTCGGGCCCCAGCGTATCGCCCGCCACGTGCGGCCCCTCGGACCCGTTCAATTCATCCCGCATCGCAACACCCTTTGTCAGCATACCCAAACATCGGAATAAGGGTCCTTTTTTGCAACTGTTTCATTTCAGCAACGTCTCGTAAATCCCCGTAATTCGAGCATCAAAAAGCGTTGACGACCGTTTTCTTTCGTCGTTACTTTGCCATACCCGATAATCGAAATCGTGAACGACACAGATCGACGCGGTTCAGGGAGAGGATAGACCATGGCTAAGTTCGAATTGCTCGCCGCGTCGGCGATGATACTCCTGCCTGTTGTTCCCGCACTTGCCCAGACCGCGCCGCCCACGCCGGTGCAGAATAGCGCACCACCCGAGGCAGCACCGACACCGCCACCCGCCGCCGACCTGTATGGCTCGCAGGATATCGTCGTCACCGCGCAGCGCCAGTCCCAGCGGTTACAAGATGTTCCGATTGCAGTGAGCGCTTTTACCGCTGACACGATCTCGAAACAGCAGATCGTCAATCCGATCGCCTTGCAGCAGACGCTGCCGAACGTCACCTTCACCAAGACCAACTTCACCACGTCGAGCTTTACGATCCGCGGGATCGGCGATCTGTGCGTCGGCGCGACCTGCGACCAGGCGACCGCGATCCACGTCAACGACATGCCGCTCGTCACCACGCGCCTGTTCGAGAGCGAGTTCTTCGACCTCGAGCGGATCGAGGTGTTGCGCGGGCCGCAGGGTACGTTGTTCGGCCGCAACGCGACCTCGGGCGTGGTCAATTTCATCACCGCCAAGCCCGACCTGTCGGGCATCCACGCCGCCGCCGAGGCCGAATACGGCAATTACGATTCGAAGCGTGCGCGCGCGATGATCAACCTGCCCTTCACCGACACGCTCGGCATCCGCGTCGCGGGCACCTATCTCAACCGCGACGGCTATACCAAGAACACCTATGACGGCTCCAAGATCGACGGCCGAGACCTGTATTCGATCCGTGGCACGCTGTCGTGGGAGCCGACCAGCGACACGCGCATCGACCTGATCGGCTATTATTTCCGCGAGAAGGATAACCGCAGCCGTATCCAGAAGCAGCTCTGCCACCGCGATCCGACGGGTATTCTCGGGTGCCTGCCCGACCGGCTGGCGAACGAGACGCCGAACGGCAATTCGACGCTGGCCGCGACGGTCGCCTCGACGCAGTATTTCGGGATCGCGGGCACGCAGCTCGGCCATCCCGAGATCGCCGCGATCGGCCTGCAGAACCTCTACGCGGCCGACACCTATGCTGGCGTGGTCAATCCCGGTGACGTCCGCACCGTCCGGATCGATTCCAACCCGACCTATTTCGCCGAGGAGGAGCAATATACCGCCAAGATCTTCCACGATTTCGGTCCGGTCTCGTTCAACTTCACCGGTGGCTTCGCGCGCAACACCGTCGACAGCACGACCGACTTCAACCTGGCCGTCGAGAATGGGCTGGCAACCAATGTCGGGCTGAACACACTGAACGCGATCGGCCGCCCCGGCGTCGTAATCCCGTTGCCCGGCGGCGCGCTGGTCAACACCGGCTATCTCAACGGCGTCCGCTCCGTGCTGATCCCCAACGGACCTGCCGGCGGCGTCTGCCAGTCGGGTGCCGATCCGACCGGCGTCGGCGTGTTCGGCGGCAACGGGATCGGCTGTTACGCCCAGAGCCTCGACGTCGATCGGTCGCGCCAGGTGAACCGGCAATATTCGGCGGAAGCGCACATCGACAGCTCGTTCGACGGCATGTTCAACTTCCTGCTGGGCGGCATCTACGTCGACTCGCGCAGCCAGAACACCGACTATTTCGTCAACGCGTTCGGGCTGGACTACGCCTCCGGCGTGCTCGGCGCGGCCAGCTCGGCGGCGATCCCCGGCGTGGCGGGCAACGCGTTCCTCGCCACGCCCTTCTACCGCAACGACGGCGACGATTTCCGGCTGAAATCCTACGGCATCTTCGGCGAGACGTATTTCGAGTTCAACGACAAGCTGAAACTGACGCTCGGCCTGCGCTACAACCACGACAAGAAGGAGGTGAAGGCCCGTAACATCACGTTGAACGTCCTCACCCCGATCGGCGCCTCCAACATCACGCAAGGGTTGAACTACGCGGCCACCGATTTCGATTCGACGCGCGCGGGCGTGCAGGAATATGCGCTCGACCAGGTCAGTTTCTCGCGGCTGACCGGCCGCGCCGTGATCGACTACCGGATCACGCCGAACAACCTGATCTACGCGTCGTATTCGCGCGGCTATAAATCGGGCGGTATTAACCCGCCGCTGCCCGCGAACTTCTCGGTACCGACGACGTTCACGCCAGAGAAGATCGACTCGTTCGAGATCGGCTCGAAGAACAGCTTCGGCAATGGCGCGTTGCGGCTCAACGTCACCGGCTTCTATTATAAATACAAGCAGTTGCAGCTCAGCCGGATCGTCGCGCGGACCGCAGTCAACGACAATGTCGATGCCAATGTCTACGGCGTCGAGGCGGAGGCGATCCTCAGCCCGATCCCGGCGTTCGTCGTCAACATGAACGCGAGCTACCTGCACAGCGAGGTGTCAGCGGACAAGTTCCTGGTAAACCCGCGCGATCCGTCGGGCGGGCGCTCGGACGCGGTGATCATCAAGGACCTGCAAAGCGCCGCCAATTGCGCGGTCGTGCCGACCACCGCGGGCAGCATCGTTGCGGTCAACACCTATGTCGCGGCGGTGAACTCGGGGCTGGGCCTGCGGGCGCCGACGGCAATCCCGTCGACCAACACGACCGGCGCCTACAGCCTGTGCTCGGTGCTTGCGTCGACCGCGGCCAATCCATCCGCGCCGCTCCGCGCGCTGTTCGGGGTGCCGACCGGCGCGCTGCCGTTCAGCGTGATCGACGGCGTCGGCGTCAACATCCGTGGGGGGAAGCTGCCGCAGGCGCCGACCTACAAATTTTCGGCGGGTGCACAGTACACGATCGGCTTCGGCAACGGCATGTCGTTCGTGCCGCGCGTCGATCTCAACTATACCGGCGGCTTCTCGGCCTCGATCTTCAACCAGCTGGTCGACCGGGTACAGGGTTACGAGGTGGTCAATGCGCAGGTGCAGCTGAACGGCGCCGACGACCGCTGGTTCCTGCGCGGCTTCGTACAGAATCTGACCAACAACGATTCGATTACGGGGCAAGCGGTCGGCGACCAGTCGTCGGGGCTGTTCACCAACATCTTCACGATCGACCCGCGGCGCTACGGGATCGCGGCCGGGTTCAAGTTCTGAGGGACGACTAAGACTATCCTCCCCCTGGCGGGGGAGGATCACACGCCGCCTTCGTCATCCTGGCGATGTGCAGTACGATACCCGGCGCAAACCGAACCGGGGCGACCGACGCTCGCTTGCCCTCACCCTTCCCACGGCGAAGACGCCGCGGGCCCCTTCCCTCTCCCGTCGGGAGAGGGAGAGACGCCGAAGGCGGCGAGGGTGAGAGCACGGCCTGCAGACCGACAGCCTGGAACCATCACAACCGCGGTTAGCGGTTCAGCCGCTCCGCATGCCAGGCGACGTGATCCGCCATGAAGGTCGAGATGAAATTGTAGCTGTGGTCGTACCCGGGCTGCATCCGCAGCGTCAGGTCGATCCCCGCCGCGGCGCATGCTTCTGCCAGCAACTCCGGCTTCAGCTGTTCGACAAGGAAGCCATCCGCATCGCCCTGATCGATCAGGATGTCCGCCACCCGCGCGCCGTCCTCGATCAGCGCACACGCGTCATACGCGCGCCACGCCGTCCGGTCCGCCCCGAGATACCCGCCAAGCGCCTTCTCGCCCCAGGGACACTGAAGCGGCGAGACGATCGGCGCGAACGCCGACACGCTCCGAAACCGCTCCGGATTACGCAGCGCGATCGTCAGTGCACCGTGCCCGCCCATCGAGTGCCCGAATATCCCCTGCCGCGTCATGTCCGCCATCGGAAACTCCGCGCCGATCAACGCCGGCAGTTCGTCCTCGACATAGGACCGCATCCGGAAGGTCTTCGCCCAAGGCTCCTCGGTCGCATCGACGTAGAAGCCAGCGCCCTTACCGAAGTCATACGCCTCGTCATCCGGCACGTCGTCCCCGCGCGGCGACGTATCTGGCGCCACCAGGATTACCCCCAGCTCGGAACACGCCCGCCGATACTCGCCCTTGTCCATAACGTTGGCATGCGTGCAGGTCAGCCCCGACAGGAACCACAGCACCGGCAACCGTGCGCCTTCGTCATGCGGCGGCACGTGGACGGCGAAGGTCATGTCGGTGCCGGTCGCGGTTGAGGCGTGGCGGTACACGCCCTGGATGCCGCCATAGGCCTTGCTGGTAGAGATGGTCTCCATCACGCGACCCGGTGCGCGGCGCACAGCTTGTTACCCGATGGATCGCGCAGATAGGCGAGATACAGCGTGCGGCCGGCGGTACCCTGGCGGATACCGGGCGAGTCCTCGCACGCGGTCGCGCCGTTCGCGAGCCCCGCCGCGTGCCACGCATCCGCTGCTTCTGGCGAGGCTGCGACGAAGCCCATCGTGCTGCCGTTACCATGGCTCGCCGGCTGCCCGTCGATCGGCCGCGTGATCAGGAAGCGACCGCCAGCGTGCGCATAGACCACCCGTCCCCATTCATCGACGACGCCCTCGGGAACGCCGAGCGCGCCCAGGCTCGCGTCGTAGAACACTTTCGACGCCGCGATATCGTCGGCGCCGAGCATGATATGGCTGAACATCCGCGCGTCCTCAGTAGATCACGACGGAGCGGATGCTCTCGCCGGCGTGCATCAGGTCGAAGCCCTTGTTAATCTCGTCGAGCGTCAGCCGGTGTGTGATCATCGGGTCGATCTCGATCATCCCGTTCATGTACCAGTCGACGATCTTCGGCGTATCCGTCCGCCCACGCGCGCCGCCGAACGCCGTCCCGCGCCAGTTGCGCCCGGTGACCAGCTGGAACGGTCGCGTCGAGATCTCCTTGCCCGCCTCGGCCACGCCGATCACGATCGAGGTGCCCCAGCCGCGATGGCACGCCTCCAGCGCCTGCCGCATGACGGTCGTGTTGCCGGTCGCGTCGAACGTATAGTCCGCGCCGCCATCGGTCAGCGCGACGATGTGGTGCACGATATCCCCCACATCCTTCGGATTGGCGAAGTGCGTCATGCCGAAGCGCCGGCCCCATTCCTCGCGGTCGGGATTGATGTCGACACCGACGATCATCCCCGCGCCCGCCAGCCGCGCGCCCTGGATCACGTTCAGCCCGATCCCGCCAAGCCCGAACACGACGACCGTGT
This sequence comes from Sphingomonas sp. 4RDLI-65, assembly GCF_049472435.1. Lineage (NCBI taxonomy): Bacteria > Pseudomonadati > Pseudomonadota > Alphaproteobacteria > Sphingomonadales > Sphingomonadaceae > Sphingomonas > Sphingomonas sp. 4RDLI-65. The sequence continues at coordinate 574,582 of NZ_JBCEBT010000001.1, forward strand.
CGCCCGGCTGGACCTTGGCCGTGTGCACCACCGCGCCGACGCCGGTGGTCACGCCGCAGCCGACGTAACACGAGGTATCGAACGGCGCGTCCTCGCGGATCTTCGCGACCGCGATCTCGGGCAGGACCGTGAAGTTCGAGAAAGTCGAGCAGCCCATATAGTGGAAGATCGGCTGGCCCTTGTAGCTGAACCGGGTCGTGCCGTCGGGCATCAGCCCCTTCCCTTGCGTCGCGCGGATCGCGGTGCACAGGTTGGTCTTACCGCTGAGGCACGACTTACACTGGCGACATTCGGGCGTGTAGAGCGGGATGACATGATCGCCGACCGCGACGCTGGTCACCCCCGCGCCCACTTCGCGGACGATGCCGGCGCCTTCATGGCCCAGCACGCTCGGAAACAACCCTTCCGAATCAAGCCCGTCGAGCGTGTACGCATCGGTATGGCAGATGCCGGTCGCCATGATTTCGACGAGGACTTCACCGAATTTCGGCCCCTCGAGGTCGAGTTCGACGATCTCGAGCGGTTTTTTTGCCTCGAAGGCTACGGCGGCGCGGGTCTTCATCGGTCGGTCTCCTTGATTGCCGCCCTGATGCCCCTCGCGCCTCGCCTCCGCAACCCGCCGCCGATGCAACCAATGCCGCTTTCCCGCGCTTGATCCTTTCAAATCAAGGAGATGGCGCGATGAAGGATCCTAAGAAGGGCGACGAGGTCACCTGGAAATCGCACGGCGGCGAGGCGCACGGCACGGTCGAGAAGAAGCAGACCACCGACACGAAGATCAAGGGCCACACCGTCAAGGCCTCCAAGGAGGAGCCGCAGTTCATCGTAAGGAGTGACAAGGGCGGCAAGGCAGCGCACAAGGCGGACGCGCTCACCAAGGCGTGACCACGCGCGCAGTGCCTAACGTACGCGCGCAACAGGAAGGAATGCTTATGGCTACAGCTCCCAAGACCGGCGGCATCCACGCCCCCGTCCAGCCCTCTCCCGAGCTCGGCGAGATCGTCGGCAACGACAAGCTGCCGCGCAGCGAAGTGATCAGCAAGGTGTGGGTCTACATCAAGGCCAACAACCTCCAGAATCCCGAGAACAAGCGCGAGATTCTGGCTGACGAAAAACTGAAGAAGGTCTTCGGGCGTGACAAGTGCACGATGTTCGAGATGAACAAGTACATCTCGCAGCACGTCAAGGCCTAACCGCCAGCACTGCACGGCAAGCGGCGACGGGGCATCGACAGCGATACCCGTCGCCCCTTGATACTCTCTACCCTATTACTGTTACCTGGTGGCGGCTACCTAGTCGCCCTGGCCCTTGGCGGCCTACAATGACGCTTGGCAGATCGCGAACCAGACGCTTGATCGCCTCATCCGACCGTCGTACTGCGCAACCGGATGCCCCCGTAGCTCAGCCGGATAGAGCGACGGTTTCCTAAACCGTAGGCCGCGTGTTCAAATCTCGCCGGGGGCACCAGTTTTTCACGCTCCAGCTTTTCACGCTCCCCAGCTTTTCACGCTGCGGCCAAAGATGTTTATCCGCCCCGCACATGCGTGCATGAAGGCGGGATGCTCTCGACCGCGATGCTCGCCGATCCCACAGATACCCTTCCGCCCGACTTCGTCGTGATCGACGTCGAGACCGCCTGTTCGCGGGTCAGCAGCATCTGCCAGATCGGCATCGTCGGATTCCGCGACGGACGCGAGATCTTCGAATACGAGACGCTGCTCGATCCGCGCGACGAGTTCAACGCGTTCAACACCCGGATACACGGCATCGCCGAGCACCACGTCGTCGGCCAGCCCAGCTTTGCCGACGTCCACGGCATCGTCCACGGCCATCTCGCGGGGCGGACGACGGTGGCGCATTCCTATTTCGACAAGGGCGCGCTCGCCGCCGCGTGCCGGGTGCATGATCGGCCGGCGATCGAGACGCGGTGGCTCGACAGCGTCCGCGTGGCGCAACGGGCGTGGCCCGATCTGGCGAGCCATCGGCTTGGCCTGCTCGCGCAGTATCTGGGGATCACGCACAAGCATCACGATGCGCTGAGCGACGCACGCGCGGCCGGCTGGGTGATCGTCAAGGCGATCGACCATACCGGCATCGCGCTCGACGAATGGCTCGCACCGCCGCGCAAGCCGGGCCCCGCCCCCAAGCCGGCGCCGGATGGACCGCTGAAGGGCGAGCGTATCGCGATCCTCGGCGAACCCCGCGATGGTCCGCTCGCCGCCCGGATCGCGGCGCTCGGCGGCCGGATCGTCTCGGCGGTCGGCAATACCACGACGATGCTCGTGATCGCCGGACGTGCGCCGTTCGGCTATTCGATCCGCAACAGCGGAGCCTATCGTCGCGCCGAGCAATATCGACGCCTCGGCGGGACGGTCCGGATCGTTTCCGAGCACGAACTGGGATTGGCGGCCGCCAGCTAGTCGAGCGCGCACTCGGAATGCAGCGTCGTGCCGACCACGTCGCGTGCGACCGCGGCAAGATGCGCGTGGTGCGTGAAGAACAGTACCTGGGTCGTCTTGGCGAGGTCCGCCAGCACCTCGAACCCGGCGCGCGAGCGGGCGTCGTCGAAGTTCACGAACAGGTCGTCGGCGAGAAACGGCAGGCGCACGCCGTTTGCGACGGATTGCTCGACCGAAGCGAGGCGGAGCGCGAGAAACAGCTGGTCGGTGGTGCCTTCGCTCATCGCGCCGACGTCGACGACGGTGCGGCCATCGTCGCGCAGTCCGCCGAGCCGGGGCGTGGTACCGTCGACATCGACGCGGAGCTGGACGTAGCGGCCGAGCGTCAGCGTGCGGAAAAGGTCGCTCGCGCGCGCCAGCAACGGATCCTGGCGGCGCTCGCGGTGACGCTCCATCGCCCAGCGGAGCATCACCGCCTCGGTCCGCTTGAGCAGGAACATCTCGGCCTGCGCCGCCATCTCCGCCTTGGCCTGTTCGGCATCCGCGAGCGCATCCGACGCGGCCCCCGGCGCACCTTCGAGCGCGGCGAAGCTGCGACGGGCGTCGCCACTTGCGGTCGCCGCCGCGGATATCCGCGCGTTCAGCTCGGCGATGTCGGTCGCCAGCGCCGTCGCGCGGCCGGCGACGCCGTCGGGATCCTGCGCCTGCCACGCCGCGACCAGATCGAGCAGCGCATAGCCGTCGCCCTGGTTCGTCACGCTGCGTTCGACCTCGTCGCGTTCCTCGCGCAGGCGTCGCGCGGTGCGCGAGGCCTCGATCGCACCGGCCAGATCGTCGGCATCGCCAAGGCCGAGCTCCGCCCGGATCGGCGCGACGATCGCCAGCGCGGCGGCACGCTCCGCATCGGCCGCATCGACCTCGGCCTGACGACGGTCGCGCTCGACGGCGAGGTCGGCGCGCGCCCGCGCAGTCTGGCGTGCGGTCTCGAGCCTTGCCAGCGCGGCGGCGACGGTCGCGGCGGGTTCTGCATCCGGTTTGATATCGAGCGCATTCGCGAGCGCGGCGACGTCGTCAGCAAACCGCCGCGCATCGACATCGATCCCGTTCAGCCGCGTATCGAGCAGCGCCGCGGCGTCGAGTTCGCCGCGCAGGTCCTCGAACGCCGCGAGGTGCGGTTCGGAGGCCTCGATCGCGAGGGTGAGCCCGGTATCCGCCAGTGCCGCCTGCCACGTCTGCACCGCGTCGTCGGCATCGCCTCGCGCCTGCGCCAGCCGACGACGCTGCTCGGTCAGCGAGGTCTCGGTCTGGCGAAGTTCGGCACGATCGTCGCGAAACGCCTGGTCGCGTGCCTCGCCCTGCTGGCGGAGCGTTTCCGCACGGGCGAGCACTGGTGTGAGCAGGGTCGATACGCCCTCGCCCCGCATCGCCGCGACGAGCGCCGCACCCGCGTCGCTCCGCCGCTGCCGTTCGAGCGCCGCCGCGTCCCGCGCCTGGACGGCGAGCGTCTCGGCGTCGAGCGCGGCGCTGCGATCGGCAAGCCATGTTCGCAGTGGGATCGGATCGAGCGCCGGAAGGCCCGCGTCGGCGAGCCGCACATGCCAGGCGGTGCGGGCTTCGGCCAAAGCTCGTGCGGCGCCGTCACCACGGTGCCGGGCCTGCTCCGCCTGCAGCCGCAGTTTCGCATCGCTGGCGTCGAGATTCGCCAACTGGCCCGAGACTTCGGCAAGCATGAAGCGGCGACCGGCCACCGCATCCGCGACGATCACCGCGCGCTCATACGCGTCGCTGGAGCCGACCGGGTCGGGCAGGATCGTCAGCCCGCGCAGGTGATCGCGCAGCTCGTGCCACTGGCGTTCGCGCATCGCCCGCGCATCGTCGACCGCATCCGCCGAGACCGCGCCGCTTCGCTCGGCAAGGCCTGCACGGTCGAGTGCCAGTGCGTCGCGCTCCTGCTCGAACCGGACGACGTTCGCCGCCTCCTGGTCCGCTTGAGTTTGATACGCCGTGTGCGCGGCCTGTGCGGCGGCGATCTCCGGCTCGGCAATTCCGGGCAGGCCCGCGAGCGCGTCGATCGAGCCGGACCACGGTGCAAGCCGCACGATCGCCGTACGCGCATTCTCCTCCGCGCGATCGGCTGCGCGATCCGCCGCGGCGCAGCGTTCGTCGATGTCGCCGAGCCGCCTGGCGGAATCGACCGCGGCGACCAGTACGGGCAATGTCTCGCTGAGCGTCGCGTCGGCAATCCGGTCGCGCAACGGGCGTTCGCGCGCGGTCAGGTCGGCGATCGTGCCGTCGAGCGCGCGGATGCGTGAGGCCGCATCGGCGTGCGCGCGGGCGATCTCGCGCAGGCGACCGACCAGCAGGCGCGACGGGGCGCTGGCGACCGCGCCGCCGAGATCGCGGTGCAGGTCGGCGATCCGGACGTCCTTGGCATGGCGCTCGACCACCAGCCGCGCCCGGTCGAGCCCTGCCTTGGCCAGCGCGCCGCGTCGTTCGCCGAGCGTATCGATCGTATCGGCGAGCGCGAGCACGGCGGCATCGGGCGCGAGCAGTCCGGCCCGCTGGTCCGCGTCGGCGACCAGGATGGCGGCGGCCTGTCGACGCCGATCCGCCGTCTCGGCGGCGGCCAGCGCATCGAGCGCGGCCGTCTCGCGCTGCGGCGACAGCGACACCGTGGCGGCATGCGCATCGAGCGCAGCGATCAGCTCCTCGCGGCGACGCAGGCCTGGCCCGACCCGGCGTAGGCGCTCGACCGCGCGATGCTCGGCGACCAGCGTATCGCGTTGGCGTTCGAGATCCGCGAGTTCGGCTTCGCTCCGTTGCAGCGCGGCGTGTGCGTCGACCCAGGCCTTGGGCTTCAGTTCGAGATCGCGGACCGCGCGGCGGCTCTCGGTCAGCACGCGTTCGGCCGCAGTGAACGTGCGGCTGGCCTTGGCGCGCTTGCCCCAGATCGCGTCCGCCTCCTCGTCGAGCGTGGCGAGCGTGCCTGCGACACCGGTCAGTCCAGAACTCGCCGCGAACAGCGCCTGGCCGACGTCGTTCTTGGCGGTGACCATCGCCCGGCCGCCATCGCGCAGGCCGTCCTGGTCGAGGCTGAACGCGAGCCGGAACGTCTCGCGCGTCTGGCCGCGCAACATCGCCAGCAGGTCGCCCTCGTCGATCGGCTGTTCGTCGGCATCGACCAGGCTCGCACTGTCGCGTTTGCGGCGGCGGCAGAACAATGTGCGGCCGTCGTCCTCCAGCTCCGCGCCGACCCGCAGCATCGCGTTGTCGAAGAGGAAATTATACGGGGTTCGCTTGCCGAAGCCGAACAGCAGGTCGGACACCGCGGCGAGCGTGGTCGACTTGCCCGCCTCGTTGTTGCCGTAGACGATGTGGAGGTCGGGCGCGCCGTCGCGGAAGTCGAGCGTGCAATCCTCGAACCGGCCATAGCGTTCGAGCAGCAGGCGACGGAACCGCATCAGGCGTCTCCTCCGCGGGCGAGGCGTGCCTCGAGCGCGACCGCAGCCGCCGACAGCAATCGCGACCAGTCGCCTTCGGTCGCGGCATGCCGCAACTCGTCCGCGTCGGCCGGCCCGATCGCGGCGGTCGCGGTCAGGAACGGCGCGAGATCGGCCGCCAGCATTGCGGCGAGGTCGGCATTGCCGGGCGCTTCGCCGAGCAGCGCGAGAAATTCGTCGCCGACCTCGATCGTTGCTGTCTGCGGCGGCGTCACGCGGATCGACACCTTCTCGATCCACAGTTCGGGCGAGATCGCCGCGGCATGCGCGCGCGCGTCGTCGCGCAGCCCGGTCGCGCGGTCGGCGAGCGTACCCGCCAGTACCGTCTCGCCGCTCAAGGTCACGCGCGCGATCACCGGTCGGCCATCGCCCTCGGCCTGCGCGCGGGCGAGCGCCTCGCGAATGCCCGCCTGGATCGTTTCGAGATCGCTCGCGCCGCTGCAATCGACGTCCGCGCGCGCCCAGCGGAGCACGTCGAGTTCGACCGGCGCGATGCTGGTGATCGCACGGTCCTGTACCTCGACCAGTACCGCGCCCTTCGGACCGGTCTCGCGGATCGTGCGGCCCTGGAGGTTGCCGGGGAAGATCACCGGCGGATCCTCGCAGACGCGCTGGTAATCATGGACGTGCCCGAGCGCCCAATAATCATAGCCCTTCGCCCGCAAATCCTCGACGCTGCACGGCGCATAGCGTTCGTGGTTGGCGTGGCCGGTGAGCGAGGTGTGCAGCATGCCGATGTTGAAATGATGCGCGACCGCGGCGGGATAGCCGAGCGCGATGTTGTCGGTCACCGCGGCGTTGGCGAAGCTGTGGCCGTGGATCGCCACGCCCAGCGGGGCGATCACATGCGTCTCGGCATGGCGCGTGCCGAAGCGGTGAACGTTGTCGGGCCAGGGTACGCTGCGCGTCAGCACCGAGGCGGCGTCGTGATTGCCGGCGAGCAGATAGACCGGGATGCCGGCCTCGTTCAGTCGCCCCATCGCGCGCGCGAAATACAGGCCGGTGCCCATGTCCTTCCAGTCGCCGTCGAACGCGTCGCCTGCGATCAGGACAAAATCGACCGCCTCGTCCACCGCAAATCGGATCAGATTGTCGAAGGCATTCCGCGTCGCACCGCGTATGTCGTCCGCGGGTACGCCGTCGTAGCGCGACAGGCCGTGAAGCGGGCTGTCGAGGTGAATGTCGGCAGCGTGGACGAAGCGGAAATCAGCCATGTCCTTTCGTTATCGGGCAAAGCGTGCATGCTGTGAAGGCTGTTGGGGACTGCAATCATGCCGGAATCGATCGATACCGCCGTCACGGCCGCCGGCGACGTGCCCGCTAGTCTAGTGCCCGCCGGACTCGTGCCCGCCGATATCGCAATCGATGCGGTGATCGCGCCGAAGGTGAGTTTCGCGACGCACCAGAACGCGGTGCCGGTGCTGCGCGAGTTACGGATCGTCAATCTCGGCGGCGCGCCGGCGGCCGGCTGATCCCCGACCGAGTGATGACGCTGGTCCGCGGTACCGCCTTCGTCGAGACCGAACCCGGTGGCGCGAGCTTCGTCTGGCAAGATAGCACGATCCGCCGCCACCTTGGCAAAGCGTGGGCGAACTGCGACGCTTGGCCAAACAGGACCGGAGACGACGATATGCGGCGCGCGACAGGAATTTTGGGGATCGCGCTGGCGACAGTGACGATGTCGGCGGCATCGGCAGCGCAGCGGGTCAAGGTCGCGGAGGGCGTGCTCGATGGCGCGCGCATCGCCGCGGCGGCGGAGCCGGCCGCTCCGGCAGCACTCCCGGTCGATACCTATCTCGGTATCCCCTATGCCGCGCCACCGACCGGCGCGTTGCGGTGGCAGCCGCCACGCTCTGTCGCCAAATGGTCCGGCGTGCGCAAGGCCGATCGGTTCGGGTCGCGCTGCATGCAGCAGCCGTTGTTCGCGGACATGCGGTTCCGCTCGCCTGGAATCGCCGAGGACTGCCTGACGCTCAACGTCTGGACGCCAGCGGGCGCGAAGCCCGGCGCGCGGTTGCCGGTGCTGGTATATATCCATGGTGGCGGCGCGGTGGCGGGCGATGGCTCCGAGCTGCGTTATGACGGTGCGGCGATGGCGCGCCGCGGGATCGTCGTCGTAACGATCAACTACCGGCTCGGCGTGTTCGGGTTCCTCGCAACCCCGGAACTGGCGGCGGAATCCCCCGTGCATGCGGCCGGTAATTACGGCCTGCTCGATCAGGCGGCGGCGCTCGCCTGGGTGCGGCGCAACGCGGCCGCGTTCGGCGGCGATGCGAAGCGGATCACGATCGCCGGCGAGAGCGCAGGCTCGATGTCGGTCAGCGTGTTGATGACCTCGCCGCTGACCCGCGACACCTTCGCGGGCGCGATCGGCGAGAGCGGCGGGGTGATGCCGCCGACCTTCCATCCCAAGTCGCTCGCGCAGGCGCAGACCGACGGCGAGACATTTGCCCAAGCGGCGGGCGCGACGTCGCTGGCGACATTGCGCGCGATGCCCGCCGACGCGTTGCTGGCCGCGCAAGGCCGCCAGCGGATCGGGGCGGACTTCATCGTCGACGGCGTGTTCCTGACCGAAACGCCGCTTGCAACCTATGCCGGGGGACGGGCCGCCCGCGTGCCGTTGCTGGTCGGTGCAAATTCGCAGGAAGGAAGCTGGACCGGGGTGCTGAACGGTGCGGCGCCGACCGTCGCCAATTATCGCGCCGCGCTCACCCGGATTCACGGCAGCGATGCGGAGGCGGTGTCCGCGCTGTATCCGGCGAGGTCGGATGCCGACGTGCCGGTCGCCGCGACCGCGCTGGCGAGCGACACCTTCCTCGGCGCATCGACGTGGCAATGGTTCGACCTCCACCGCGCCACGCGCCAGCCGACCTATTATTATTACTTCGCGCACCCCCGCCCCGCGGCACTGCCACCGCTGACCAACCCCGCAATCCCGCCGATCGGCGCGGTGCACAGCGCCGAGATCGAATATGCGCTCGGCAACCTCGACACCAACCCGGCCTATGCCTGGACCGCGGACGACCGGCGCATCTCGGCGGTGTTCCAGGGCTATGTCGCGGCGTTCGTGAAGACCGGCGATCCCAACGCGGCGGGCTTGCCGGCCTGGACCGCGGCGCCGTCGGGCACTGGCCCGATCCTGCGCCAGACGATCAACGTGACCACGGCCGCGCGCCCGTTCGTCGAGCAGGCGCGCTATGTCGCCGCGGTGCCGCTGCTGGACCGGCGTCCGCGCTGACCGATCAGATCCGGTCGAGGAAAACCGCGCCGGGCACCGTCAATCGCTGCCCGGTCGACACCAATCGGCCATCGTCCTCGATCCGGAAGATCGCGAGGTCGCCGGAGCGTTCGTTGGCGACCACCATCCGGCGCTGCGCGTCGAGCAGCAGGAACGCGCGCGGCCAGTTGCCGCCGCTCGGGATGTGCTGGAGCAGGCTTGGCACGCCGGCGGAGTCGAGCGCGAACACCGCGATGCTGTCATGCCCGCGGTTGGACACGTAGAGCCGCCGCCCGGCGCGATCGATTGCGATATGCGCCGCCTGCGAGGCGCCGCGGTGGCCGGCGGGCAAGGTCGACACGCTGTGCCGGGTGACGAAGCGGCCGTCTGTTTGCGCATCGAGCAGGATCAGCGTGTTGGAAAGTTCGCACACGAGATAGGCGAGCGGCTGTGTCGGGTGGCGGGCCAGATGGCGCGGCCCTGCGCCAGTGGGGGCGCGCCATGCGGCGACCGGTGGCGCCAGCGTCCGCGCCTGCGGATCGAAGCGATAGGCGAAGATCGTGTCCGCGCCGAGATCGACCGCGTGCAGCCAGCGCCGGTCCGGGCTGAACCCGACCCAATGCGCGTGCGGGCCCTCCTGCCGATCATGGTTGGGGCCGCTGCCGCTGTGCCGGAACACGACGGGATCGCCCGGGACTCCGGTCCTTGCGCCAAGCCGGTGGAACGCGACGCTCCCGCTCGAATAATTGGCGACCGCGAGGCATGCGCTGGCCCGGTCCACTGCGACATAACACGGATCGGCGCCGTCGGTCTTGACCGTCCCCCGCCGTGCCCAGCCTGGCGCATAGGCCGAAATCTCGCCCTGCGCCGTCTCTCGCACGAGGTAATAGGCGCCCGCCGGACCACCCCTCGCGCCGAACGACGCATCGTCGATACCGGCGACCGGATTGCCCACCCGCCACTGGTCGCGGTCTGGATCATAGGCGATCGGATACAGCCCCTTGCCGCCCTCCCGCGCATAGGTGCCCGCGATCAGAGTCACGCTGCGCTTTGCCGCGGCGGGCAACGCGGTGAGCGCCGCCATCGCCGCCAATGCGGATCGCCGTGTGGTCGTCCAGTCGGTCATGCGCACTCCCTCGATCCGATGCGCCTCCTTAACCGAAGCGCCGCGCCGCGTCACCGCGCAGGCCAGGATACGCGCGGATTGGACACCGACGCGCTCGACGAGCGTTATCCCCGCTCGACGCCGACCGGGTGTCGTCCCGTCCAACCGCCTCGCGCCAATCCTGGAGACTCCGTGCAATTGCCTAAGATCGCTGTTCACGCGCCGCCCTTCGCCGTCATCGTCATGGGCGTCAGCGGAAGCGGTAAATCGACCTTCGGCAGCGCGCTGGCGGCGCGCCTCGGCTGCAGTTTCCTGGAGGGCGACGATCTGCACAGCGCGGCAAACGTCGCCAAGATGCGTTCGGGCCATCCGCTCCAGGACGCGGATCGCTGGCCGTGGCTCGACCGCGTTGCCGCCGAACTGCGCGGTGCCGCCACCCATGACGGGACGGCGATCGCCGCCTGCTCGGCGCTGAAGCGGGTCTATCGCGATCGGTTGACGCTGGCCGTGGGGATGCCGCTGTTCTTCGTATGTCTCGACGTGCCCGACCACGATGAACTCACCCGGCGGCTGGTCCACCGTCCGGGACATTACATGCCGCCCAGCCTGCTCGAAAGCCAGCTTGCCACGCTGGAACGACCGGGGCCGGACGAACGCGCGATCACGCTCGATGCCGAGCAGCCGATCGACCGGTCCTGTGCGCAGGCACTGAACTGGATCCTCGGCGCCGGGTCAGCGGAAGCCGAGCCAGTATAGCAAGCCGATATTGACCGCGAGCAATGGCAGCGCGGTCGGCACCTGCGCGCGGATGACGGCGTTCTTGTCCTTGAGCTCCAACAGCGCGGCGGGGACGAGATTGAAGTTGGCCGCCATCGGCGTCATCAGCGTGCCGCAGAACCCGCTGAGCATGCCGATCGCCGCGACCACCGCTGGGTCGCCGCCATACTGGCGCACGAGTAGCGGAATGCCGATCGCCGCGGCCATCACCGGGAACGCCGCGAACGCGTTGCCCATGACCATCGTGAACAGCGCCATGCCGAGCGTATAGGCGAGCACCGCGCCGATCAGACTGCCTTCAGGGATCGCGTGACCCGCTAGTCCACCGACGACGTCGCCGACGCCGGCGAGCGCGAAGACGGCTCCCAGGCTGGCCAGCATCTGCGGGAGGACGGCGGCCCAGCCGATCGCGTCCATCAGCCTAACGCCTTCGGCGAGCGGCGTGGCGATGCGCGGGCGGAACCAGAGTTGCATTGCGATCAGCGCGATCAGGACGCCGCAGGTGAGTGCGACGAGCGTGGCCTGCTTCGGATCGATCAGGCTCGGGACGGCGCGAAACAGGACGGTTCCGCCGAGCGCCGCGGCGGGGATGATCAGCGCGGGGAGGAATATCCGGTTGCCGAGCCGCGTGGCTTCGGCGCGCCGTTCGTCAAGTGTCGTGGTGGCACGCCCGCCCCGCCCCATCGCGCCCGAACCCGCGATTGCGACGAGGCCTAGGACGAGCACGCCGTTGCCGATATCGCCGAGCTTTCCACCAAGCAGGAAGCTGATCGCCAGCACGGCGTAGAATGCCGCGTTGCCGAAGCGCTTCGGGTTGGTGCGGTCGGTCGCGCTCAGGATCGCAAACGCTGCGAACATCAGGCCCGCGACGCCGTAGATGAAGCCGGTCCCAATCATCGCGCGCGCGCCAGTCGGCGGTCGAGCAGCCAGAGGCGGAAGCCGTGGATCAAAAACGCGGCGATCGCGGTCGGGATCGCCCACATCGAGAGGTGGAGCGGCTGGATGACGATGCCGTATCCCTCCAGCACGCCCTTCATCAGCAGAATCGAGCCGATCGCGATGAAGATGTCCTCACCGAAGAACAGCCCGATATTGTCGGTTGCCGCGGCCATCGCGGGGATGCGGTCACCACCGGGCGCGACGCCCTGCCCTTCGGCGGCGGCTTCGGCCATCGGCGCAACGAGCGGCCGGACGCTTTGTGCGGGGCCGGCGATGGAGGTGAGGCCGAGGGCGGCTGTGAGCTGGCGGAACAGCAGATAGCCGATCAACAGGCGCCCAACCGTCGCGCCCTTTAGTCCAGCGATCGTGAGCCGCGCGCGTTCCTGGAGGCCGTGGCGTTCGAGCAGCCCGATCACCGGGAGGGCGATGTAGATGACGGTGACGTAGCGGTTCTCGTTGAACGCCTTGCCGAACGCGGCGAGGATCGCGAGCGGGGCGATTCCAGCGGCGAGGCCTGTGACGAGCGCGGACGCCGCTACGACGAGCAGCGGATTGAACCGGAGCAGGAAGCCGGCGACGATCACGGCGATGCCGCACAGGACCAGCATGCCGTCTAGCGCGCCTGCTTCGCGAGGTCGGCGTCGAACGCGACCTGAGCCTTCGAGACGATCTTCGGCAGCAACGCTGGATCGAGGAACGCAGTGGTATCGCCGGCCTTGCGGCGCTTGCCGCGGGCGATCACGTCGGCGAGTTCGGGATGCGACGGGAGGACGATGTCGGCGTGCAGCGTGCCGAGCATCGCGATGCTGCGGCGGTAGTCGGCGACGATGCCGGGATAGGCGCGGTTGCCGATCAGGCGGTTCCCCGCGACGCTGACGCTGCACGGGAAGACGACGTCGAGCGGGCGCGGCTTGGCGGCGATCCACATCGTCCAGGTCGTGCAGCCGGGCGTGTGACCGGGTGTCGCGCGTGCGGTGAGCGTGGTGGTGCCGAGCGTAACCGTCTCACCGTCTCGGATGCCGCGGTCGACGTGGACGGGCGGGAAGCGGATCACGCCGTAATTGGTCTCGCCCGGTGGAACGCCGGTTTCGAGCGCGCGGAAGTCGCGGATGCCCGCGACAACGCGCGCGCCGGTTGCGCGCTTGAGTGCGGCGACTCCGGCAGCGTGATCGAAATGGGCATGCGTGACGAGGATCAGCTTCACGTCGCGGAGACGGAGGCCGGCGGCAGCGATGTTACGCGCGATCATCCCCGCATTCTCGGCGAGCGTGCCGTCGATCAGGATCGCACCGACGCTGGTCTTGATGAGGTAGGCGGCGATGCCTTCACTGCCGACATAGGTGATCGGGCCGGCGATCGGGAACGGGGCTTGAGGGCGCGTCCAGGCCGGCGGGTCTGCGGCGCCGAGTAGGAGCGGTGCGGTAGCGGCAATCGCAAGTGCGCCGACCAGTGATCTGGCGTGGGAGCCGAGCGATCCTCCCCCGCTAGGGGGAGGTGGCAGGCGTAGCCTGACGGAGGGGGCGGAATGCGATACCATCTGTTTCGTGTCCTCCCCCTCCGTCGCCTTTGGCGCCACCTCCCCCTGGCGGGGGAGGATTGCAATTGCAGTCTAGCTTATTCCCACTCGATCGTGCCGGGGGGCTTCGAGGTATAGTCGTAGGTCACCCGGTTGATGCCCTTGACCTCGTTGATGATCCGGGTCGCGACGCGCGGCAGGAAGTCGCCGGGGAACTGGAACGCCTGTGCGGTCATGCCGTCGGTCGAGGTGACCGCACGCAACGCCAGCACGTTGTCGTAGGTGCGGCCGTCGCCCATCACGCCGACGCTGCGAACCGGGAGCAGCACCGCGAACGCCTGCCAGATCGTGTCGTAGAGCCCCGCCGCGCGGATCTCCTCGAGGTAGATCGCATCCGCCTTGCGCAGGATGTCGCAGCGTTCCTTGGTGACTTCGCCGGGGATACGGATCGCGAGGCCGGGTCCGGGGAACGGGTGACGGCCGACGAAGATCTCAGGCAGGCCGAGTTCGCGCCCCAACACGCGGACCTCGTCCTTGAACAGCTCGCGCAACGGCTCGACGAGCTTCATGTTCATGCGCTCGGGAAGGCCGCCGACATTGTGGTGGCTCTTGATCGTCACCGACGGCCCGCCGGTGAAGCTGACGCTCTCGATCACGTCGGGGTACAGCGTCCCCTGTGCCAGGAACTCCGCGCCGCCGAGCTTCTTCGCCTCGGTATCGAACACGTCGATGAAGGTCTTGCCGATGAACTTGCGCTTCAGCTCGGGATCGGTGATCCCGGCGAGGCCGCCGAGGAACAGCTCCTCGACGTTCACGTGGATCAGCGGGATGTTGTAGGCGCCGCGGAACAGGCTGACGACCTGCTCGCTTTCGCCCGCGCGCATCAGGCCGTGGTCGACATAGACGCAAGTGAGTTGCTCGCCGATCGCCTCGTGGATCAGCACCGCGGCGACTGCGGAGTCGACGCCGCCGGACAGACCGCAGATCACACGTCCGTCGCCGACCTGCTCGCGGATCTCGGCAACCTTGGTCGCGCGGAACTCGGCCATCGTCCAGTCTCCGGCGAGACCGCAAATGTGACGGACGAAATTCGACAGCAGCTTGCCGCCGTCCGGGGTGTGGACCACTTCGGGGTGGAACATCATGCTATAGAAACGTCGTGCCTCGTCGACCGCGATGGCGAACGGCGCGCCCTCGGAGCGCGCGACGACGGAGAACCCCTCCGGCAGCGCCTCGACGCGGTCGCCATGGCTCATCCACACCTGGTGGCGCTCGCCGACTTCCCACAAGCCGTCGAACAACCGCGATTCGGCGACGATGTCGATAAAGGCATGACCGAACTCGCGCGAATCGGAGGCGGCGACACGCCCCCCCAGCTGGTGCGCCATAGTCTGCTGGCCATAGCAGATTGCGAGGACAGGGACGCCGGAGTCGAAGATTGCCTGAGGCGCGCGGGGGGAATCCTCCCACATCACCGACGACGGACCGCCGGACAGGATCACGCCCTTGGGGTTGAGGCGCTCAAAGGCTTCCTGAGCCGAGTGAAAGGGGGCGATCTCGCTATAGACGCCAGCCTCGCGCACGCGGCGGGCGATCAGCTGGGTTACCTGGCTGCCGAAATCGACGATGAGAATGCTGTCTGGATGCTCCATGTCGGGCGCATAGCCGGATGGGACCCGTAACGAAAGAGGCCGCGCCTCCCGAATGGGAAACGCGGCCTCTTTAGTGTCACCCGTTTTCCTGCGAACGCAGGAACCCAGGGTAACGGACGATAGCGCTTTTGATCCTGGGCTCCTGCGTTCGCAGGAGAACAGCCTTATGCCGCTTCGTTGTAATCCTCGTCCGACATCACCGGACCCGAATCCTGGCCCTTCGCCGAGACGTCGCGGTCGACGAACTCGATGACGGCCATCGGCGAGGCGTCCGACATGCGGATACCGGCCTTGATGACGCGGGTGTAGCCGCCGTTGCGATCCGCATAACGGGTCGCGAGCGTGTCGAATAGCTTGATCAGCTGCGCATCGTCGAGCAGCTTGCCGTGCGCGAGACGACGGTTGGACAGGCCACCCTTCTTCGCGAGCGTGATCAGCTTCTCGACGTAAGGACGCAGTTCCTTCGCCTTGGCGACGGTGGTGGTGATCTGCTCGTGCTTGATGAGCGCGGCGCTCATGTTGCGGAAGAGAGCAAGACGGTGGGCCGAGGTCCGCTGAAGCTTACGGCCGCCTACGCGATGGCGCATGTTTAATACCTTTTCGTTCGTTCAGGGGCCGTGTGAGGTACCCGGGAGCTGGTGGGGACGATGAGCCCACCCAAATTACCGTCATCCCAGCGGAAGCTGGGATCTCCACGAGGAACGGACCGGACCCGAACCGCGATACCCCAGCTTTCGCTGGGGTGACGGCTTGAGTCCGACGTCGCTTACCCCATGATTTCCTGCTCGAGCTTCTTGGCCATCTCTTCGATGTTCTCAGGTGGCCAGCCGGGGATTTCCATGCCCAGGCGAAGACCCATCGACGACAGCACTTCCTTGATCTCGTTCAAGGACTTGCGGCCGAAGTTAGGCGTACGCAGCATCTCGGCTTCGGTCTTGCCGACCAGATCGCCGATGTAGATGATGTTGTCGTTCTTGAGGCAGTTCGCCGAGCGCACCGACAGTTCCAACTCGTCGACCTTCTTGAGAAGGTAACGGTTGATCTGCTGCGTGTCGCCTGCTGGCTCCGCACCACCGGCAGCGGGTGCTGCCTGGCCGATCGGGGCCGACGAACGCGTCACCGACGAATCGTCGAAGTGGACGAACAGCGCGAGCTGGTCCTGGAGGATGCGACCGGCATAGCCGACTGCGTCTTCCGGGGTGATCGTGCCGTCGGTTTCGATCGTCAGCGTCAGCTTGTCGTAATCCAGGTCCTGACCAACGCGGGTCGGGTCGACCTTGTACGAAACCTGACGTACCGGCGAGTACAGCGCATCGACCGGGATCAGACCGATCGGCGCATCGGCCGGGCGATTTGCAGTCGCGGGCACGTAACCCTTACCGATGTCGGCGGTCAGCTCCATGTTGAGCGTCGCACCCTCATCGAGGTGGCAGATCACGAGATCCTTGTTCATGATCTCGATGTCGCCCGAGACGGCGATGTCGCCGGCCTTGACTTCACCCGGACCCGTTGCCGAGAGCTGGAGGCGCTTGGGCCCCTCGCCCTGCATGCGGATCGCGATCTGCTTCACGTTGAGGACGATGTCGGTCACGTCCTCGCGGACGCCGGCCAGAGACGAGAACTCATGCAGCACGTTCTCGATCTTGATCGAGGTGACGGCCGCGCCCTGCAGCGACGAGAGCAACACGCGACGCAGCGCGTTGCCGAGCGTCAGGCCGAAGCCACGCTCGAGCGGCTCGGCGATGAAGGTCGCCTTGCGCTTGGTGTCGCCACCGGCCTTTTTCTCCAGGCCGCTGGGCTTCTTGAGTTCCTGCCAGTTCTTTGCGTTGACAGACACATGCTTCCCCTAATTTGGGGGCCGACGAACGGGTGTGTCCGCCGACCAATAAAATACACCCGTGCGGCGCGATCAACCGCGCACGGGAGGCGGAGAATCAGACGCGACGACGCTTCGAAGGGCGCACGCCGTTGTGCGGGATCGAGGTCACGTCGCGGATCGACGTGATCTGGAAACCGACTGCCTGAAGCGCGCGCAGGGCCGATTCGCGACCCGAGCCGGGGCCCTTGACCTCGACTTCGATCGTGCGGACGCCGTGCTCGGCGGCCTTCTTGCCGGCGTCTTCCGCTGCGACCTGGGCCGCGTACGGAGTCGACTTGCGCGAGCCCTTGAAGCCCATTGCGCCGGCCGACGACCACGAGATCGCGTTGCCCTGGGCATCGGTGATCGTGATCATGGTGTTGTTGAAGCTGGCATTCACGTGAGCGACGCCAGAGGTGATGTTCTTGCGCTCGCGCCGCTTAATGCGCTGAGGTTCGCGTGCCATGGTGTATTTCCTGACCTGTATCTGCGTGACGCCGGGCGGCCCGTTGGGACCAGCGCCGGCGGAGTAATCCATTGAAAAAGTGGATTACTTCTTCTTGCCGGCGATCGGCTTGGCCTTGCCCTTGCGGGTGCGCGCATTGGTATGCGTGCGCTGGCCGCGGACCGGGAGGCCCTTGCGATGACGCAGGCCGCGATAGCAGGCGAGATCCATCAGGCGCTTGATGTTCATCGAGGTCTGGCGGCGCAGATCGCCCTCGACGGTGTGATCGGCGTCGATCGTCTCGCGGATGTGCAGGACTTCCTGGTCGGTCAGGTCCTGGACGCGTGCGGTGTCGGCGATGCCGAGCTTCGCGACGATTTCCTTGGCCTTGGTCGAACCGATGCCGTGAATATAGGTCAGCGCGATCACCACGCGCTTGTTGGTCGGGATATTAACACCCGCGATACGTGCCATGAACTTGGTTCTCCTGCTCCACGAGGTCCGGCATGGCTGCACAGACCCCATCTCTTAGCGATGAACCGAAACGCACGATAGCGACGAACGCAAACAAGCGCCGCCGGAACCGTCGTGTCGGGGAGAATTCAACTAGGGGCGCGCAAACGCGCTGTCAAGCGAGCGGTTCCGCGTGGGGTGGCACGGCCTGGCGCATCTTGAGCCAGCGGCGGAACGAGACGATCGTCCAGATCAACTCGACCACCCCGAACGGCCACGCGCCCTGGAGGAAGCCGTAGATCGACCCGAGCACGCACCCGAACGCGAAGCCGAGCGTCCACCAGTGCGAGCCGGCTTCCTTGGCGTAGCATAGCAGGGTGAAGGATACCGCGGCTAGGCCGAATAGGGAGAGGGAGTCCATATCGAGCCCTTTGCCCGGAATGGTCGTGAATGGCTATGTCACGAGATCACACGCCCATCACCGCAGAGGTGCTCCGCAGTCCGCTGCGCCGCAAACCCCAAGCCGATGAGTTAGCGGAACGGTGAATGCCGGAAAAAGCCCAGCATGACAGATGTTCGTTGCGATGTACGAATTGGGGAAGAAAGGCGACCGTCCGGTTTCGGGCGGACGGGCGCGAATAGCCGACTTTGCGCCGCGCTACCGCTTCGCTGGCGGCTTTGCATGGCTAGCTGAAGAGCGGAAATTTTGATTATTATTGGCGAGGATGCGAGAACAGCGCGTCGGGCAACTTTGCCTCTTTCCGGGTCAATGTACGTGATCAAAATCAAGTATTTACTAGTCTCGGCCGGCTATTGCTTCTTGCCGAATGCCCTTTCGCCCTACGTAAGCGCGGAGGTAACACACATGGTCGATCGCAGCCCGATCCTCCCGGAAATGGTACCAATTCGTGACCAAGCTGACCATTCGGCGGGCTTTGCGATGTCAAACCGGGAGGTGACATGGAAGCAGTACCTCCAGTCGGTCGATCAAGCGCGTTGCCCCATGCCACAAACGTCTCTCGGTAAAAATCGAGATGCCCTAAGCTCTACAGACCCTCGTATTAGGGATGATTACCCCGTCACGGGCGTCGGCGCAGAGCATGTGAAATGTTACATTGCTTGGCTCAACCATTCTGCCAAATCGGCGTATCGCTTGCCTACACTCAGTGAATGGCAGGTCGCGGCAAGGAAAGCACAGCCGCGCTTGTGGTCGTCTTTGGAAAGGGCGGGAGCCGCCGCCCTGGTTCGGTCGGATCCTCGCTCAAGCGTTCGCGAAGCCACGGTACAGACTGTTGCCAGCGGGCCTCCTTCTTCTGACGGTATCTTCGACCTTGAGGGCAACGCTGGCGAGTTGGTGTCCGATCTGCACTACTTATCTGAGCGAGAGGCAAAATGGTGTGGAGGTTCAGGATTGAGTTCTCCGCTTGTGACGGGTCGAGGAGGCTATGACGTCGAGCGCGGCAGCGGCCGAGAGATCCCTGGAGAGTTCCGGTCCGTCGGGCATTTGGCATGTGGCATCCCGATGAATAGCGTTGGCTTCCGACTTGCATCATCCCTCGGGCGTCCATTGGTTCGCTTGAGGCCGCACTGATCCGCGGGCGAAGTATACGCTGAACGAATGGCCGTAATTGGCGACCCGGCTCGCCAGCCTGAGCGTCCGGGTGTGGGCGAAGGCAGCCATGCAAGACAGCCGCTCGCCTCGTGGCGTCAGTTACTTCCGCCCGAACAGCTTTTCGATATCGCCGTGGGCGAGTTTTACCCAGGTGGGACGGCCGTGATTGCATTGGCCGGAGTGCGGCGTGACTTCCATTTCTCGGAGGAGCGCGTTCATTTCTGTCACCGACAGGATGCGGCCGGCGCGGACGGAGCCGTGACAGGCCATCGTGCCGGCTACTGCATCTAGGCGCTCTTTTAGGGAGAGGGCTTCGTCGAAGGCGGCTAGTTCGTCGGCCAGGTCGGTGACGAGGCCTTTGGGGTCGCTTTGGCCGAGCAAGGCTGGGGTGGCGCGGACGAGCATCGCGTGGGGGCCGAAGCGTTCGAGGTCTAGGCCGAATTCGGAGAGTTCTTCGGCGCGGGATTCGAGGCGGTCGCAGGCGGATTCGTCGAGTTCGACGACTTCGGGGATCAGGAGCGCTTGGGACGCGATGGTGCCGCCGATCAGGGCTGCGCGCATGCGTTCTAGGACGAGGCGTTCGTGGGCGGCGTGCTGGTCGACGAGGACTAGGCCGTCTTCGGCTTCGGCGACTATGTAGGTTTTTGCGACTTGGCCGCGCGCTACGCCCATCGGGAAGGCTGAGGTTTGCGGTGGGGGTGCCCAGGCGGGTTCGGCTCTTGCCTGCGGGGGTGACGCGAAGAAGGTTGGGCGGGAATCGTTGACCGCGCCGTAGTGACGGCTTTCCAGCGGGAGCCTTTGGGGGGCGCCCTCACCTTCCCATCCGCTTTGCGGACGGGCCCCTTCCTCTCCCCCGAGGGGAGAGGAGATGTTTTCCGGTTGCCACATTGAGAGGGCGGACTCGCTGGCGCGTTGGCTGCGGTGGCCGGCGGCGTCGAGGGCTCGGCGGAGGCCGGAGACTATGAGGCCCCGCACCATTGCGGGGTCGCGGAAGCGGACTTCGGTCTTGGCGGGGTGGACGTTGACGTCAACCTGGTCGGTGGGGATGTCGAGGAACAGCGCCACGACCGCGTGGCGGTCGCGCGGGAGCATCTCGGCATAGGCGCCGCGGATCGCGCCCATCAGCAGGCGGTCCTTCACCGGGCGACCGTTGACGAAAAGATACTGGTGGTCGGCGATGCCGCGATTGTAGGTCGGCAGGCTGGCGACGCCGCCAAGCACGAGGCCTTCGCGTTCGAGGTCGATCGCGACCGAATTGTCGGCGAGCGCGCGATCGGTGAGTGTCGCCACCCTGCCCGGCCGATCCTCGACCTGCATCGCCGACAGCGCGCGGCGGCCGTCATGCTCCAGCGTGAAGCCGATGTCGGGCCTCGCCATCGCGAGACGGCGGACGACGTCGAGGCAGGCGGCGTATTCGGCGCGGGGGCTGCGGAGGAACTTGCGGCGGGCGGGGACGCGCGCGAACAGATCCTCGACCACCACGCGCGTGCCGGGCGGAAGCGCTGCCGGACCTTCGCGGTCGACGCGGCCATTGTCGACGGTCCGCGCCCAACCCTCTGCACCGCGAATCCGGCTTTCGATCGTCAGCCTCGCGACGCTCGCGATCGAGGGCAACGCCTCGCCGCGAAAGCCCAACGTCACGACCGATTCGATAAACTCGTCGGGCAGCTTCGAGGTGGCATGGCGTTCGAGCGCCAGCGCCATGTCCGCAGGGGTCATCCCACAGCCGTCGTCGGCGACTTCGATCCGCGAAGTGCCGCCTTCGACAAGGAGAATCGCGATGCGGCCAGCGCCCGCGTCGATCGCGTTTTCGACTAACTCCTTCAACGCGCTGGCGGGTCTTTCCACCACTTCACCGGCGGCGATGCGATTGACCAGATGCTCGGGGAGACGCCGTATTGACATGGGTTTGCGTCTAGACCAAGCGACGGCATCCCGCGACCCGCAAACGCCATTTAAACAGGCACCCGGTGCTCGAAAACACCGGCGGGCTCCGCGAGATGATGTGTGCGATGGTTCGCCCGTCCGGCGGACAGGATTACGGGACCCTGATTGAATGGCCTTCTACTCGCGTTTCTTCAAGTTCATGTCGCACGACATGGCGATCGACCTCGGCACCGCGAACACCGTCGTCTACGTCCGTGGCCGCGGCATCGTCCTGAACGAGCCGTCGGTGGTCGCGGTCGAGACGATCAACGGGATCAAGCGCGTCAAGGCGGTCGGCGACGACGCCAAGATGATGATGGGCAAGACGCCGGGCAACATCGAGGCGATCCGTCCGCTTCGCGATGGCGTGATCGCGGACATCGACGTCGCCGAGCAGATGATCAAGTATTTCATCCAGAAGGTGCACGGCCCACGCAAGTTCGCGCGCTGGCCCGAGATCGTGATCTGCGTGCCGTCGGGCTCCACCAAGGTCGAGCGCCGCGCGATCCGCGATGCCGCGTCGAATGCGGGTGCGTCGCAGGTCTGGCTGATCGAGGAGCCGATGGCGGCCGCGATCGGCGCGGACATGCCGGTCACCGAGCCGATCGGCAGCATGGTCGTCGACATCGGCGGCGGCACGACCGAAGTCGCGGTGTTGTCGCTGCGCGGTCTCGCCTACACGACGTCGGTGCGTGTCGGCGGCGACAAGATGGACGAGGCGATCGTCTCCTATGTCCGCCGCAACCATAACCTCCTGATCGGCGAAGCGACCGCGGAGCGGATCAAGAAGGAGGTCGGCATCGCCAAGCCGCCGGTCGACGGCATCGGCATGATCATCCAGATCAAGGGCCGCGATCTCGTCAACGGCGTGCCGAAGGAGATCCAGATCAACCAGGGCCAGATCGCCGAAGCGCTGAGCGAGCCGGTCGCGACGATCGTCGAGGGCGTCCGCGTCGCGCTCGAGAACACTGCACCCGAACTGGCCGCGGACATCGTCGACCAGGGTATCGTACTCACCGGCGGCGGCGCGTTGCTCCAGGGGCTGGACGAGGTGCTGCGCGACGAGACCGGCCTGCCGGTGACGGTCGCCGAGGACCCGCTGACCTGCGTCGCGCTCGGCACCGGTCGCGCGCTGGAGGATCCGTTGTTCCGCGGCGTGCTGATGAGCGGCTAACAGTTTGTTTTTGCTTTAAGACACGCGGACACGAAATCGCGTCGTCCGAGTCGCGGGGGATCTGGCCCTCGCGGTTCGCCGGCGCCCGAGACAGGGGGACAGGCGCATGGCGCCAGCCCGCGACCGGCGCACGGGGTTTTCCCGGCGTCGGCAATATGGTGTGTTCATGGGCTATGTGCTCGCCGTCGCTGGAGCGGTGGTGGGCCTGGTGCTGCTCGTCGCGTCGATGTTCAATCCGCCCGCGTTTTCCGCGCTGCGGATGGGCGTCGCGGGGGTGACGACGCCGGTGTCGACCGGACTCGCGACGGTCGGGTCGTCGATCTCGGGCATTCCCGATGCGATCGGCAATTACTTCTTCGTGAAGCAGGAGAACGTCGCGTTGCGCGCCGATCGCGAGCGGACGCGGGCGCTGCTGATGCGCGCGCGGACGATCGCCTATGACAATCGACGGTTGCGCTCGCTGCTGGCGATCCGCGACCGTTCGCCGGATCCCGTCGTGACCGCGCGGCTGGTGAGTTCGAGCGCGTCGAGCGGGCGGCGCTATGCGCTGCTCAACGCGGGCCGCTGGAACGGCGTGCTGCCCGGCATGCCGGTACGCGGGCCCGATGGGCTGATCGGGCGCGTGGTCGAGACCGGCCCCAATGCCGCGCGCGTGCTGCTGCTCAGCGACGGCGACAGCATCGTCCCCGTCCGCCGCACCCGCGACGGGATGCCGGCGATCGCGGCAGGGCGCGGCGACGGGATGATCGACATCCGCTCGGTCAATGCGACCAACGTCCGCTTCAACGCAGGCGACCTGTTCGTGACGACCGGTACCGGCGGCATCTATGCGCCGGGCGTGCCGGTCGCGCGCGTGACCAACGCGGGCTCGGATTCGGTGATGGCGCGCGCGTTCGCCGATCCGGACACGCTCGACTTCGCGCTGGTGGAGCGGATGTTCATGCCGGTGCCGCCGCCGCGTCCGGTGGCGCAGCAATGATGCCGCCTCGTCTGGTCGACAGCGTCGATTACAAGCCGTTCGATACCAAGATCCCGGCGGGCCGCTCGCGCGCGATCCCCTGGGCGACGGTAATGGCCGGGTCGCTGGTCACGATCATCCCGGTGGTCGCGACGATCCCGCTGCTCCCGCCGTTCGGCTTCGTCATGCTGCTAGCGTGGCGGCTGCTCGCTCGGTTCGCGTTCAAGCCCTGGGCCGCCGCGCCGCTCGGCTTCTTCGACGACCTCGTCAGCGGCCAGCCGCTCGGCAGCGCGGTGCTGATGTGGTCGCTCGCCTTCGTCGCGATCGACATGATCGAACAGCGGCTCGCATTTCGCGACTATTGGCAGGATTGGCTGATCGCCGGCGGATTGATCGCACTGTGCATCATCGTCGGCCGCTTCATCGCGGTGCCGGTCGGCGCACACGTCGACACGATCCTGATCGCGCAGATCGCCGTCACGATCCTCACCTTCCCGCTCGCCGCGCGCATCGTCGCGGCGATCCAGAACAAGCGCGGCGCCGAATGAGGAATACCCCGCGGATCGTTACCGAGATGTCGCAGGCGTACAGCTTCTCGCGGCGCGCCTGGATGCTGGGCGCGGCGCAGGGCGGCGTCGGGCTGCTGCTCGCCGGGCGGATGGCGTGGCTGTCGGTGGCGCAGAACGAACGCTACACGGCGATGTCCGAGAGCAACCGCGTCAACATGACGCTGTTGCCGCCGCGGCGCGGCTGGATCGTCGACCGTCACGGCGTGCCGATCGCCAACAACCGTACCGACTTCCGCGTCGACATCATCCCCGACCGCCTCCGCGACAAGGAGCGCGTGCTGCCGCTGCTCGGCCGCATCCTCCAACTGCCCCCCGAAGAGGTCGAACGGATCGCGATCGATCTGGAGCACGCCGCCGGGTTCCAGCCCGTCCAGGTCGCAGAGAATCTCGACTGGGAGCGGTTCGCCGCGGTCAGCGTCCGGCTGCCCGAACTCCCCGGCGTTGCACCCACGCGTGGCTTTGCGCGCAGCTATCCGGCGGGTGCCGCGGTCGCGCATCTGACCGGCTATGTCGGCGTGCCCAACGCCGAGCAGTATAAGAAAACCCGCGACCCATTGCTCGTCACCCCCGGCTTCAAGCTCGGCAAGGACGGGCTCGAAAAGATGCTCGAACCCGAGTTGCGCGGTGTCGCCGGCGCCAAGCGCGTCGAGGTCACCGCACGCGGCAAGCTGGTCGCTGAACTCGCCACCAAGCCCGACGTCCCCGGCAAGACCGCGCGGCTGACGATCGACGTCGGGCTTCAGGAATATGCCGCGCGCCGGCTCGGCACCAACTCCGGATCGGTCGTCGTGATCGACACGCGCACGGGCGAGATGCTGGCGATGGTGTCGATGCCCGCCTATGATCCGAACAGCTTTTCGGACGGGATCAGCCATCTCGAATGGCAGATGCTGAGCGACGACGATCACGTGCCGCTGATGAACAAGGTGACGCAGGGGCTGTATCCGCCTGGTTCGACCGTGAAGCCGATGAACGGCCTCGCGCTGATGAACGCCGGCGTCGATCCGCTCACCCGCGTGAACTGTTCGGGCGCGATGCGGCTTGGGACCAGCGTGTTCCATTGCCACAAGAAAAGCGGCCACGGTCCGCTCGATCTCAAGAACGCGATCATGCAGAGCTGCGACATCTATTTCTACGAAATGGCGCGGCGGGTCGGCTACAACGCGATCGCCCCGGTCGCGCGTACGCTAGGGCTGGGTCAGAAGTTCGAACTGCCGTTCTCGACGCAGCGCTACGGCACGGTGCCGGATCCGGCGTGGAAGCTGAAGAAGTACAAGCACGACTGGACCGTCGCGGACTCGCTCAACGCGTCGATCGGCCAGGGCTATGTCCTCGCAAACCCGCTGCAGCTCGCGGTGATGGCGGCGCGGCTCGCGTCGGGCCGCGCGTTGCAGCCAAGCATCCTCGCTGCCCAAGTCCACCGCGACTCCCCTGCCCTCGATATCGACTCCGAGCATCTCGCGCGCGTTCGCGATGCGATGTTCGGCGTGATCAACCAGGGCGGCACCGGCGGCGCGGCGAAACTGCTGATCCCCGGCGTCGCGATCGCGGGCAAGACCGGCACCGCGCAGGTCCGCCGCATCACGATGGCCGAGCGGCGGTCGGGCGTCCTCAAGAATGGCCAGCTGCCGTTCAAGATGCGCGACCACGCGCTCTTCATCGGCTTCGCGCCCGCCGATAATCCGCGCTATGCGTTGGCCGTCGTGCTTGAACATAACGGTCACACCGTGCGCAATCTCGACACGCCGATGATCGGCCGCGACATCATGACCTATATGCTCGACCGCGAGCGCGCGCTGAAATCGCTTGCCGAGGTCGAACCGACCTGGGGCGGCGACATCCGCACACGCATGGCAGCGACCGCGGAGACGTACCGCAAGGCGCAATCCGCACCACCCGCGGCGATCGCCACCAAAACCGACGCGATCGTCCCCAGCGACGCGCCTGCGGTCGCCAACGCCACCGACATGGCCAACGCTACGCAGGAGGCGCTGACCGCCCCCGGCGCGACTGTAGCCGAAGACGACTCAAGGGACCGTCAGCCGTGAACCGTACCGAGCGCAAGCGATGAACCGCATCGTCCCCGAACCCCTAGCCAAACTCCCCTGGTTCGTGATCCTGCTGGTGGTCGCGATCGGCTGTTTCGGACAGGTCGTGCTGTACTCCGCAGCGGGCGGCTCGCTGCACCCCTGGGCGCTGTCGCAGGGCATCCGCTTCTTCGTGCTGCTGGCCGGCGCGGTCGGGCTGTCCTACGTGCCGGAGAACGTCTGGAAAGGCGGCGCGCTGCCCGCCTACGCGATCATCGTCGTGTCGCTGCTCGCGGTCGAACTGCTCGGCAAGGTGTCCGGCGGCTCGCAACGCTGGCTCGACCTCGGCGTCATCCGCCTGCAACCCTCCGAGTTCATGAAACCGGCGATCGTGCTCGCCTGCGCGAAGTTCTACGACATGCTCCCGCCCGGCGAGACGCGCAGGTTCGGCGCAGTCTGGCCCGCCGCCGTCCTGATCGGCGTCCCTGCGGCGCTGGTGATGCTCCAGCCCGACCTCGGCACCGCGCTGATGATCTGCGCGGGCGGCGCGACCGTGATGTTCCTCGCCGGCATCCCGCTGCGGCTGTTCGTCGGCGGCGCGATCGGCGCCGCGGTCGCAATCCCGCTGGCGATCAACTTCGCGCTGCACGATTACCAGCGCAACCGCATCCTGATCTTCCTCGATCCCGAGAGCGACCCGCTCGGCACCGGCTATCACATCAGCCAGTCGAAGATCGCGATCGGCTCGGGCGGAATCTGGGGCAAGGGCTTCCTCCAGGGCACGCAGAGCCATCTCGACTACCTCCCCGAGGGCCATACCGACTTCGTCTTCGCGACGATGGCGGAGGAATGGGGCCTGGTCGGCGGCTGCCTGCTGATCCTCGCGTTCCTGCTGGTGATCCGCTGGGGGATCGAGGTCGGCCAGCGCGCCAACAGCCGCTTCGCCAAGCTGACCGCGGCAGGCCTCGCCACGACGGTCTTCTTCTACGTCGCGATCAACCTGATGATGGTGATGGGCCTCGCCCCCGTGGTCGGCATCCCGTTGCCGCTGGTGAGCTTCGGCAGCTCGGCGCAGATGACCGTGCTACTGTGCCTCGGCATCCTGATGTCGATCGACCGCCAGAATCGCAAGACGGTCGGCTGGTAGGTCGAAAAGCGGCCTAATCCGTAAAAAGACGGCGTATTTGACGAAAACGGACTCGGATCGACGAAAAGGGGGTTGCGGGCCCCGATGAGTCTGCTAACAGCGCGCCTCCAGCAGCGGGGCGCCACACCAGGGCGCCACTCAAAACCGCCCCGGAATGGACGCATAGCTCAGTTGGTAGAGCAGCTGACTCTTAATCAGCGGGTCCTTGGTTCGAGCCCAAGTGCGTCCACCATTCTTCTTAAACTTCTCAGTGACTTCGGTCAGTGCCAGCGACGAGTCTGAGCCGAAACCCGCTCTCGCTGTGACCAGTTTTGTGACCCGACCGCAGTCTTCTTCCTCGGGCGCGGTGTGACCCGATTTGCCCTCAAACAGGTTCTACGTTGTGGAGGGACAACGACGTGGTTGCCCATAGCGACGGGGTGAAGCGTATCCACCATCCGGATGCGATACTGCTGGCGATGGAGTTCTCATCGTTTGCCGTCGAAGGACGCCCCGAACTCGGAATGATTATCTACAACCCCGCCTCACCGGACGATGCTGAACGGCTGCGCGTTCTGCTGGATGGACACGAAAGCTGACAGGTCCCCGCATACCGCGTTCGACGCCTGATATTTGGCGATGTACGTCGTGATATGCGAAGGAAAACGGGCGGTCCGCTCTTTGGTTGGGGCCCCCGGAAAACCGCCAACGAATGGGCAGCCCGGCGCATCAGCTTTTTGCATCGGCGCCCCCCAGGTTTCCTGCCGTTCTTCGGCCGATGGCTTCGTTAGGTAGATCCGAAATTCCCGGTAGAAGAGGCATCATAAAACCTATGCCACGTGAGAGACACCGCAATGCCGTTTCGTCTGATGCTAGGCGCCTTGTCTTTGATCGCGACACCCCTCCTGGCCGCAGAGCCTGTTGAGAGCGCTACACCGCGCCTTCGAGAGAACGGTCCCGCAATTACTCCCGAACAGGCTGTGGCGCTGACTGCGGCCGCGCTGGGAGACGCTTTGCTGGCGCCAGGGCATCCGCCAGTCACCGAAGCTACGGTCGGGCCTGAAGGCATGGAGCCGCCTACCCCGCCGGGAATGCCGGATTACACACGGGTAAAACTTTACCTGGAGCCCGTTCGTAGTGGGAAGACAGGGTTTTGTGAGCGGGTCATCGCGACCGTGTATTTGGCGCCGGTAAATCGATTGAAGGACGGGCACCTTCCGGCATCACCGGCTGCTCGAATATCGACCCAAATCGCTTATCGCTGGGTTGGACCGCCGCAGACTGGCGTAACCTGCTCTGCGTCGAAATATAAGTTTTTTACAGCGAAACCGGAAGCCGAAGATCAAGCGCTAGAAGCAGTTCACTTGCTAGGCTTAGCTAGCCAACACGCTAAACTTGGCCATCGACTATCATTTCCGGTATCCGTCGAGGATCGTGAAGGGCCGATCATGCTAGCCTATGAGCGTCAGCATCCCGAAACTCCCCGTGATCCAGAACTTAAGATCATCACGAACGCCAAGAAGGCATTGGCATCTCTCCCAGTTGATGCCGTGAGCTTCAGTGGTTTGTCTTCAACTGCTTACCCCGACGTTCTTCGTCCTGCCGATCGAACCAAAAGGACGGGAACGGGACAGCGAGCGATGACAATATTTCTCGGTGGGGATTGGGCCGTCGGCCTCATCATTAGCGGTGGTCGGATCAAGCTGATGCGCATGGTACGAGAAATCCCGGCCCCGTTCTGAACGCCCCCAGTGGGTTATCTGACCCTTCAGCGTGGTGCAAAACTTTTGATTTTTGCATCACGAATGGCCGGGATGGGAAGGATTTATGACGGTCCGCTTTCGTGACGACGGTGCCGAAGCTGCCGTTATAAGTTTCGTCGCAACCGTCGAACGCGGGGGTGGAAAAGTAGGGTGGCGAAAGTCAGGACGCCGAATAGATAACCTACTCCGCGAAGCACGAGGATGCTTTCGGCCTCGGACCCTGCATGTCCACCGAAGCTACCTATCGCGAAGCCGATAGCGAGAAACAGACCGGCAAACTTCGCCTGACCAGAAAACCCTACACGTTTGACAAAGAACCAACCCAGCCAACCGTAAAACATCGCATTTCCTGCGGCTGCAACAACCGTAAGCATATTAAAAGCCTTAAGCACCTGGTCAGGAGATCTTAATCACGATCGTGTGTCAGCACAATTGCGTCGGCTATAGCGCTTTCCGCGTCTTAAAGCGGACGTTCGCACGTGGGCGTCAGTTACCAATAGGCGCCTTTAAACGACCCACGCGCCGCCCGCCTCGTAATCCATATGCGACGCCAAATGCCGATAATGCCGCCAAGACCCCGAGACCAAAAAACGTCCCCGGATTTGGCCCGATCAGGTGCAGGCGGCCCAGTACGCCACCGGCAGGAGCGGCTGCCACGGTGACCAAAACCCAAAAGTTCTTCTTACGCTGCATATCCACCCCCGAGTTTGAGCATGCCGAAATTAACGAATGACCGCAATTAGGGAACGACCGATTGGCCCAGAATGGCAAGGTTTGGGCGTAACTGCCTCGCGATACGAAGCCGCAAGACCCACGAACCGACTTTCGCGATGCCCTTAACTCATCCCAACTTCCGACGTTGGTTCAGCTTCCGAATTACCTTGGCTTGGCCGTTTTTCGGCTAACCGCTTTCAGATTGCGAAGCCGGTAAGCGGTGCTCCGCGGCGATGGGCGTAAGTCGGGTACCGGGAAGGCCAGCCACGTACGCAGCGAAATCGACCTTCGCGGAATTTCCGGGGCCATCAGCAAGGCCGCGCGCGAAATACAGTCTGAACCGCCTTGGGTTTGCCGGAGGCTTACCGGATCGTGACGATGACCTGATCCGTCGCATGACCAGCGGAATCGACGAGTCTCAGCCGGTGGCGGCCCGGCGGGGCGAAGAACAGCAATTGCTGCGCGGCGGGGCCGAGGTCGCGATCGTCGAGGAAGACGTGGTGGGCGCGAACATCGCCGGTCGTCTCGATGGCCAGACGCTGGCGGCCGGCGGGGATATCGGGGTCGATCGCATAGACGCTGCCCGACGCGGGATTGACGATCCGGGCGCGGCGGGCCGTTGCCGGGGCTGCGGCGATCAGCGACTGGCCGGTGCCGCGCAGGAAATACTCGATGCGTGGCTGCTCGATTCCGTCGGCAAAGGCGATGCGGCGGCGCTCGACGCCGACCGGCATAGGTGGCCCGCGCTCGTCGTCGCGTCCAAGCGCGAGCATGACGTCGCGCCAGACCGGCGCTGCGCCGCTCGTACCCGAAACTGCGCGCATCGGATCTCCCTCGACGTTCCCGACCCAGACGGCGACCGTGTGGCGCCGCGAGAAGCCGATGCACCAATTGTCGCGCATGCCTTTCGACGTGCCCGTCTTCACCGCGGTCCAGAACGGCAACCGCAACGCCGAATCCAGCCCGAACGTGGCCGCCCGCGCGTTGGGGTCGGCCATCATGTCGGCGACGATCCAGGCCGCAGCGGGAGTCGTGACCGGGCGGGCCGCAACGCGGGGGGCTGCGGCGGTGAGGCGTAGCGGCGACCAGCGTCCGCCGTTGGCCAGCGACCGGTACGCGTCGGCCTGTTCGAGCAGCGTGACTTCGGCCGATCCGAGTGCAAGGCTGAACCCGTAATAGTCGCCATCCTCGACGAGGCCGCGATAGCCGGTGTCCCATAACCGGTCGCGAAACGACTCGACTCCGACGAGCAGCAGCGTCCGCACCGCCGGCACGTTGAGCGATCCCGCCAGCGCGCTGCGTACCGACACGCGCCCCTTGAAGCCGCGATCGTAATTCTGTGGGACGTACAGCCCCGATGCGGTGTCGAGCTGAACCGGCGAGTCGTCGAGCACCGAGGCTGGCGTGAGATAGCCACGCTCGATCGCCTGCGCGTAGAGGAAAGGCTTCAGCGTCGATCCCGCCTGGCGATAGGCGTTCGCGGCATCGACCGCCGGAGCCGTCGACGCTCCTCCGATCCCGCCGATATAGGCGAGGACGTCGCCGGTTGCATTGTCGACCACCACCGCCGCACCGTCGCGCGCGCGCGACCCGCCGAGCCCCTGGAGCTGGCGCCGGAGCGCGGCGGCGACCCGGCGCTGGATCGCGGCATCGAGCGTCGTCGTGATGCGCAGCCCCGGCTTGGTCAACAGCCGGTCGGCAAGATGCGGCGCGAGGCCCGGATCGAGCGCCAACGTCCGCGCCGGGCCGAGCATCGACGCGGCCACGCTGTCGAACCGCGCGCAAGCCCCCTCGCCGCCAATCCTGCACGCCCGCGCGGCGATCCGGTCGGCGGGCGCCTGCGGATCGGGGAGTAAAGCGGTCAGCAGCAGCGCATCGTCGCGCGCCATCGCCGCCGGGGTCTTGCCGAACAGCGACAGCGCCGCCGCCCCGATCCCCTGCGCCTCGCCGCGGAACGGCGCGAGGTTGAGATAGGCCTCGAGAATCTGGTCCTTGCTCCAGGTCATCTCCAGGGCTTGTGCCGCGCGCATCTGGCGGAACTTCTCGCGCCAGCCGCGCGCGCCGGGCATCGCGAGCGCCGGCGCCAGGAACGCAGCGACCTGCATCGAAAGCGTGCTCGCACCCCTGCCACGCTCGCCCTTCACGCGCGACCGCATAGCCCCGATCACGGCAAGCCAATCCACCCCGCCATGACGGCGAAACCGCGCGTCCTCCGCCGCAACGACGGTAGCGGGCACGACCGGCGCGATCTGGTCGAGCGGCACCCACGCCAGGCGCCTTGCCGCGAAATTGACGCGCGCGCTGTCGATCAGCACGCCGTGACGATCGTACAGCCACGCCTCGGACGGCTTCCAGCCTGCGCGAACTTGCGCATAGCCCGGCAAGGGCGGCGGGAACGTCGCCCAGTCGCACCCGACCGCCACGAGGATCAGCACCAGCAATCCGGCGAGCGCCGCGCGCTGCTTCATCGATCCGCGACGACCATCGGCTGGTTCGGCACCGCCGCGTGGATCGCCGGCGAATACATCGCCTCGACCCGGCTCGGCGGCAGCTGGAACCGACCGGCACCGTTGAGCCGCAGCGTGTACGACACGGTGGCGGTCCCCTTGGGCAGCCATGCAAAATACGCGCGCCACGTATCGCGTCCGCGCTCGACATAGCTCGGCCCCCTGCCCTCACTTTCACCGCCCTGCTGGAGCATCTGCGATTGGCCGCCAAGGTCACCGATCACCGTCGCGCCCGCAGGCACCGGGTCGCTGATCGCGACCCAGTTGCGCTCGGCGGTCGCCTCGACCGTCAGCGTCACGCGCAGCACGTCGCCGGTGGTCAGCCGCGCCGCGTTGCGCGCCTGCACGACATCGACCTTCCGCGTCAGGCGATACCCGGCGAACAGCGGTTGCCTGAGCGGTACGGCTGCCGAGACCGACACGGTCGCCCATGGCCCCGCGCCGCCCGCTTGCGCCAACCGCAGCGGCCCCGCCGCAGCGAGCGGGAACGACGTCGACCGTGCCGCCTCCGCCAATGGCCAGCCGCGCGAGATGCTGCGCCCGCCATAGGACAGCATCGTCGCGCCGGTGACGGCCTGCGCCGGATAGATCTGCGCGAACCGACGCGCGGCGATCGCGCCCCACGCATTGGCGGTGGTCGTGTCCCAATGCCCGCGCGACTGGCGCAGCGCCGTGCCGACCATCAGCCGCGGCGCATCGTCCTGCCAGCCGGGCCGTCCGAGCACGGCGGCGGTGACCTTGTTCGCCGCCTCGTCCGCCGACGACATCAGCCACCACGACGCGTTGGCCGAATCCGACAGGTCCAGCCGCGTGCCCTCGAACACCAGCCGGCTCCGCAACACCGCCTCGGCCTGCGCCTTCGCTTCGGTCGAGGTGCCGGGGATCGCACCCAACGCGGCGATATAATCGGCCAGGCTCGCGGTCGGCATGTCGGCGGGCGTCATCCCGATCTGGCCGAGCATCGCCGGCGTCGCCTCACCCTGCCGCGCGAGTGCGGACAGCGCCGCGATCTTGGTCAAACGGACATCGCCGTAATCCTCGCGACGCAGCCGTCCGTCGAGCACCGCCTTCATCGCTTCGATCATCCGCGCGCGCTGCACCGGTGGCAACGACAGGTTCGCCGCCCCTGCGATGGACAGGACATAGGCGGTAAGTGCCTCCGATCCCTGCAGGCTATCGCCGGGAAAATAGCGGAGCAGTCCGTCGGGCGCCTGATAGGTCGGGATTTCGCCTGCCAAACTCGTCCAGCCCGCCATATCGCCAAGCACGATGATCCGCGACAGGCGCTGTTCGAGACAATTGAACGGATAGCGCGCCATGTAATCGCGCACGCCGGCGAGCGACGGCGCCAGCGTATCGGCGAGGCGGATGTCGACGCTGCCCCGGCCCGGCAATGCGCCGGCCGGCGGTGCGATCGGGATCGTCGTGGCCTCGCCGACCTGCGCGAGCGTCGCCGCCCAGATCTCGGTCGGCACCGCGGGTATGACGTCTTGCGTGACGGTCAGCTGATCGCCGGCACGGCCATCGTCGCTTTTCGCGCTGACATGCCAGCGGAGCGTGTCGATCCCGGCGGGCGCGGTGAGGTTCCAGGCGACCGGCGCGGCGCCGCCCGCTGGAATCGTGACGGTCAGCGGCTTGCCCTGCGCGATCCGCGGGAAGACGTCGACGGTCGCGGTCACCGTCATCGGGTGGTCCGATCCGTTGCGCAGCGTGAACCGCGCGCCGTAGAAATCGCCCGAGCGGACCAGTGGCGGCAAGCCGGCATAAAGCGACAGATCCTGCGCGGTGCGGATATCGGTGCTGCCGGTGCCGAACGCCTGCGCGCCGTCGGTGGCGATCGCGACGAGCTGGAACGACGACAAGGCGTCCGACAACGGCACCGTCACGCGCGCGCGCCCTTGGGAGTCGAGCGGCACATGGCCTTTCCACAACAGCACCGGCTGGAAATTCTCGCGATTGAGCCCCGACAGGTCGCCACCGCCGCCGCCGCCGCCCGCTTCGAGCGCCTTGCGCCCATAATGGCGTTTGCCGACGACCTGCATCTGCGCGGTCGAGGTCAGCACCGACAGCGGACGATCGCCCATCATCGCCTCAAGGATATTCCAGCTGTCGTTCGGCGCGAGCTGGAGCAAAGCCTTGTCGACCGCCGCGAACGCGACATCGGCCTCGCGCGCCGGGCTGCCATCGGGCTTCTTTACCTGCACCATGACGTTGGCGGTGCCGCGCGGCGCATACCGCTCGCGATCCGCCTTGACCACGACGCCGAGCGTATGGCCTTCCCACCCGACCTTCACCTTGGCGATGCCGAGGCGATAGGCGGGCTTGGCGAGATCGACCAACGCGGTCGGTTCAGCCGCGTCCTCGGGCGTGTCCGACAGGCCAAGCGTCCGCGCGATGCGGTGCACCCAGCTCCAGAACCCGCTCTCGACACGGCCGCGAACGACCAGCACCGAGACATAGACGTCGGGCGCATAAGCCGCGTCCATCGGCACCTCGACAACCGGGTCCTTGCCGGATAATTCGGTAACGAAGCTCGACAACACGCCCTCGCGCTGGACGCTGACGAGTGCCGTTGCCGAGCGGAACGGCATCCGCACCTGGAACCGCGCGGTCTCGCCCGATGCATAGGCCAGCTTTTCGGGGACGACGTCCATCCGGTCGCCATTGTCGCCGCCGAACCACCAATCGTCGTCGCCGGCGAGCCATACCGACTTGACCGAACGCGCGACGTTACCGTCGGCGTCGCTGGTGGTGACCACCGCGTAGAGTTCGCCCGACACACCCGGGTCGACCTTGCACTGCGCCTGGCCCTTAGCATCGGTAGTGGCGCTGCACGACGCGGACAGTTTCGTCGTCCGCATCCGGTTGTCATAGGCGTAGAACCCGCCGATCAGCCGCCGTCGCGCGGTCAATATCTCGCGGCTGTACAGTGCGACCGACAGCTTCTGTCCCTTGATCGGCTTGCCGTCGGTATCGAGCGCGACGAAGTTCAGGCGCAGATCGTCGGCGCGCATCATCCAGCCATCGGTCGCGACGCCAAGCTGCACCGCGGACGCGTAGATCGGGATCGATTTCGATGCGGTCAGCGTCTCTCCGTTCGCGTCGCGGTAATCCATTTCGATCTGCATGTCGGCGGTGCCGGGCAGCGTCTGCGGCATGTCGACGGTCATCCGGCGCGTGCCGTCGGTGCCCAGCGTCGCCGGCAGCATCTGGGTCGGCGGCAGCGGCGTCTTGGCATCCTCCCCCTCGCCGTCGAGCGGCTTGACGCCTTCCGAAATCGCATCGCCGCCGAAGCTGTATTTGTCGTAGCCGACAGGCGTCGCGCTATGCGCGAACCAGCCGATGCGGACGTCGACCGGCAGGTTCGATGCGCCGCCCCCGGACAGATAACCGGCGAACAGGTCGAGCTGTGCGGTGCGCGGTTTGACCAGCGCGGTCTTCGGCCCGGTCACGCTCGCCCGCATCGTCGGCAAGCGATACTCGTCGACCTTGAACGACTGGGCGGACTCGGTGGTGGTATCGCCGACCACGAAGACGAGGTCGTAATCCCCCATCGGCGCGCCCTTGGGGGCGGTCCAGACCGTCTCGCCGGTACCGTTCGCGCCGATCGTCACGGGCATTTCGAACTGCGTGTCGGATCCGCGATGCGACAGCCGCAGCGTACCCATGAAGCCTGGCGCCAGCGAAAAGCCGCGCGCGTCGGGGCGCCGCAGGATATGCTTCATGTGGATCGTTTCGCCCTGGCGGACCAGTGCGCGATCGAACACGGTGTGGATGATGTCGGTCGCCGCCGAATAGCCGTAGGGCAGGTCGAAATCATACGGGCGTATGCCCTCGCCCCAGTCGGTCAGCGTGAAGCTGAAATCGTCGCCGCTGCGGGCCGAGATCATCAGCGGATGCGCGCCGCCCTCCCCTTTGCAGCTGCCATAGGTTTCCGGTTCGGGCAGGCCGCGCGCCACCATGAGCCCGCCGCTCTTGTCGGTCGCGCCGCGCGCGAGCGGCTTGCCGGTGCAGCTGTCGCTGACCTGCACCACCGCATTCGCTACCGGCTTGCCGGTCGACAGCCGCGTGACCCAGGCCAGCGAACGATCGCGACCCCATTCGAAATGCACCGCCAGGTCGGTGACAAGTGCGGCGCTCGCCACGTACCGCGGCACATTGCGCCCGAGCAGCGCGCGACCGAGCCTCGGGCTCGCCAGTTCGACGACGTAGAAGCCGGGTTTGCCGAGCGGCAGGCCGACGACCTCGAAATCCTTGCCCTTGCCTGGCAGGTCGAGCTTGAACGGGTCGCCCGCCCCGCCGTCCCCGCCGCCGCCGCCGCTCCCGCTCCCGAACAATATCGGTTTTTCGCCGGTATGGTTGATCTGGATCGGTTCGGCACCCTTGCGCTCGATCGTCTGGACGTCGGTCTTGCCGGCCTCCTCGACCTGCCGCAGCCATGCCGCGATCTCGCCGTCGGTGCCGGCGACGCGCAACCGCTGACCACCGATGCCCGCGGTCTGCCCTTGCAACGACGGCTCGACGTTGCGGACGGTGACCGGCAGCACGCCGCCCTGCTTCGCCTCGAGGATGCCGAAGTCGGCCGCGAATTTCACCAGCGGCGGCGCCTCGTCGAACTTCACCTCGAGCGGGAAGCGCTCGCGGTTGGCGAGGATTCGGCCGCTCTCGTCCTTGAGATCGGCGGGAATCGACAGCGTGGCGCGCGTCGCGACGGGTAACGGCGCCACGAACGTCACCTGTTCGATCGTCGCACGGCGCTTGTCGTCGTCGGCAATCACCGGTGCGATCGTCTTGCCATCCGCCAGCGTCAGGCGGATCGCGGTTGCGGCGCTCATCGGGATCGGCGCGGAAAAGCGCAGATAGGCCTTCTCGACCGGGCTGCATCCGGCGGCGGTGTTGACGCGCGAACATTCGAAGCGCGCGGTGAAGGGTTTGCGCACCGTGAAATCGAACCGCTGGTCCGCGCCGGCCAGCTTGCCGCCAGCGCTGGCGATGTTCGCGCCCCACACCAGCGCCATGTCGCGACCCGGCGGCAACGGCCGACGGCATTTCAGCGCGGTGACGCCGGCCAGCGCGCGCTGGCGGAGCGCCGGATCGCTGGGAAGCGTCTTGGGCAATCCTGCGTTTTCGAGGAAATTGCCGACCTGATAGGACTTGCCCATCCCGGCCAGCAGCTTGGCCGGCAGATCGGGCGCGAGAACGTCGACCGCGATCTTCTCGCCGATCCCGTCGACCGCGCAATAGGCGTTCGCGGCGATCGACATCCGCGTTGCCGGCATGTTCGCGGCGACGAGGAAGACCTGGTCCTCTTCGATATCGCCATAGCCCGGCATCACCGCGCGCGCGACCGGGCCGCCCGCGTCGACCGTGAAACTGTCCGCATCGACCGCGTAGCCCGCAGCGCTCTTCAGGCCATCGCGGGTCGCCAGCGTGCAGCGCGTGCCGCCGGGCAAGGGTTGCGCGAAATCCCAGACATAGGTTTGCGGGTCGGCCCAGCGCCCGTCGCCCGGCACCGCGCACTCCACCTTGAGCGGCGAGGCGGCGCGGGGATCACCGAGCGGCACGATCGCGTCGCTGAACCGCACGGTAAACCGGGTGATGGCGCCATCCGAGATGTTGGGCGTGGCGAGCGTAACATGCGGCGTATCGCCCCCGAACGCAGCGACCGGCGCAATGACGATCGCAAGCGCCGCCCACAATCTAGCAAATCGCATGCCCGCTCTCCCCGCTCACAGGATAGGGCTCGGCAAGCGTTAGTCCAGACGAAACCCGGTGATGCTCGAACGCGGGCAGCAGCCGTAGAATGCGCGATCGCGCTCGACCCGTCGGTCCAGCTGCGCCATGTACGTGCCAAGCTTGGCAGAAATGCCGCGCAGGGGGATGCGTAACGATGATCGTTTGGGCAGGGATTGTCGGCGCGCTGATCGGCTGGGTCTTCGTCGATTTCGAAACGTACGGACTTGTGATCGGGGGGCTGATCGGCCTCGTCGCGGGCCTGGCTCTGCGACGCGGCGTTCGCATCGAGGTGGCGCGGGCGACCCGGGCACTCCAGGATCAGATCGACAGCCTGATCGCGCAGGGCCTTGCCGAGATCGGCAGACCGGCCGTACCGGTACCGACACCTCCCGCGGCCGATGTCGCCTTGCCACCGGCAACGCGCGCCGCCGCCGAGGAAACCGGGCAAGTCAGCACACAAAGCCCCTGGTCAACGCCACCACGCCCAGCGATCGATGCGACCACCCGCCGCGACCAAGCATTTGTAACACCGACAGCCCCCGCAGAACCGAGCGTGGTCGAAGCCACCGTGACGGCCGCCCTTACCGCGGCGAAAAATTGGGTGTTCGGTGGCAACACGATCGTTCGTGTCGGCCTGATCATCTTGTTCGTCGGCCTGTCGTTTCTAGCGCGCTATGCGGCGTCGGCGGGACTGTTCCCGATCGAACTGCGTCTGGCGTTGGTTGTCGCAGTCGGCATCGTCCTGCTCGCGGTCGGCTTCCGTACGCGAGAGAGCCGCCCCGGCTTCGGTCTGGCGCTGCAAGGCGGCGGCGTTGCGACGATCTATCTGACCGTGTTCGCCGCCGCCAAGCTGTATGCGCTGTTCCCGATCATGGCCGCGTTCGTGCTGATGATCGTGGTGTGCGCGCTCGGTTGCACGCTGGCGCTGTTGCAGCGGTCCCAGGCGCTCGCGGTCACTGCGTTCGCGGGAGGCTTTGCGGTGCCGCTATTGCTCGCGGGCGGTGGCGGCACCATCGCCGTGGTGTTCGTCTATTATACCATTCTCAATGTCGCGATCCTGTTCATCGCGCAGCGACAGGCGTGGCGCGTCCTCAACCTGGTCGGCTTCTTCGCCACGTTCGGCGTGGCGACCCTGTGGGGCACGACGAGCTACCAGCCGACCGACTTCGTCGCCGCGCAGGGCTTCCTGATCGCATCGGTGCTGATCTACGTCGCCACCGCCGTTCAGTATGCACGAGCGACGCCGGGGCGGCTTGGCAATGTGGTCGATACGACCTTGCTGTTCGGACCGGCGCTGGCCGGCTTCGGGCTGCAGGTCGGGTTGGTCCACGATCGCCCGTTCGGCAGCGCGTTCGCCGCGATCGGTTTTGCGGCGCTGTACCTGGGCGTCGCGGGCTGGACGATGCGTTATCGTCGCGACTCGTTCCGGGTGATGAACGAGACGATGCTCGCGATCGGTATCGGCTTCGTCACGCTGGCGGTGCCGCTGGCGCTCGGCGTACGCTGGACGTCGGCCGCATGGGCGCTTGAGGGTGCAGGCGCGTTCTGGGTCGGCATGCGGCAGGCGCGCTGGATGCCGCGGATGTTCGGGATCCTGCTCAAGATCGTGGCAGCGCTGATCTACCTCGGGAGCATGTCCGACAACGTCTCCGCCATCCCGCTCGCCAATCCCGGCTTCATCGGCGCGATGCTGATCGCGCTGGCGGGGCTGGCTACGGCGTGGTGGCTGCGCGACCCGCTGCCTCATAGCGGGTCGCGGTGGGCAAAAGCCTATGCAGGTTACGAGACGATATTGGCGGCGCCGGCGTTCGTGTTCGGCTTCGGTTTCTGGTGCCTGGCATGGTTCGCCGAAATCACCCGCATGACGCCACCGCGCGCCGCTGGCCTCGCGATCGCGCCAGCGTTCGATCCGGGGCTGCAACCGTTGCTGATGCTGCTCGCCTTTGTCGGCAGCGCATGGGCGTCGCAATATGCCGGGCGGCGGTGGCGCTGGCCGGTCGCGACCCGGCCCAGCTATACGACGCTGATAGCGTTGGTGCTGACGTTCGTCGTCACGGCGGGCAGCGGTCGCCATTTCCTGCGGATGCCCGACTGCCTGCTCTGGATCGTGGCGATCCTGCTGCACATGCGGATGCTGTACCGCAACGATCGCGATCAGGAGGCGACCGAGTTGCGCGCATTGCTCGGCGTCATCCATGTCGGCGGGGTGTGGTTTGCGACCGCGATGCTGGCAGACTGCCTGTGGTTGGCAATCAACAACGCCCGGCTCTGGAGCACTGCCTGGGCGGACGTCACGCTGCTCTTCGCCACGGTGGCGGTGCTGGTTTTCCTGACGATGTGGGCGGGACGCACGATGCGCAATCCAGGGACCAGGTCGAGCGGGCTGCGTTGGCCGCTCGATCTGCATGGTCAGGCCTATGGCTGGTACGCTGCGGTCCCGATCGCGGCACTGGTCTATCTCGGGGCGTTGCTGACGGCGGTGATCTCGTCGGGCAATGCCGCACCCCTGCCCTATCTGCCGCTGCTCAACCCGGTCGATCTGACACTGGGGTTGTCGCTCGCCGCGCTGGAGCTGTGGCGGCGCACGATAGTGGCGGCAGTGCCGATGCCGCCGGGATCCGCGGCTCTCAGCGGCAACGCAACGCTTGCCGCGCTCGCCGGGCTGGCTTTCGTAATCGTCAACACGGTCTGGCTGCGGTTCGCGCACCAGATGCTCGGGGTTCCGTGGAGCGGCGACGCGCTGCTCGACAGCGTCGTCGTGCAGACCGGGCTGGCCATCCTGTGGACGTCGCTCGCACTGGCGTTGATGGTGCTGGCGTCCCGCCGCGCACAGCGGAGCCTGTGGCTGGTCGGCGCCGGACTGCTGGCGATGACCGTGGCCAAGCTGCTGCTCGTCGATCTGAACGCTGCGAGCGGCGGTGCAAGGATCATCGCGTTCATCGTGGTCGGCGTGCTGATGCTGGTCGTCGGCTATCTGGCGCCGCTGCCTCCCAAGGTGGCGCCCAAGACGACGCCGATCGACGACCGGGTCGTGGCATGAGGAACGTCGGGTGGCTTGCCGGCCTCGCATTGGCGGTCGGTATGCTGATCGCCGCGGCCCCGGCTGGGTCCGACGACGATCCACAATCCTACGCGCGCCGCGTTCCGATCGTCGTCGCGCCCGGTTCGACCGTGCAGCGCTTGGCGATGCCCGCCGCGATGCTCGCGGCATCGAGGACCGCGAACCTGTCGGATATCCGGGTCTTCGATGCCACCGGCCGACAGATGCCAATCGCCCGCATCGCTTCCGCCGCAGGCCCAGCGAAGCGCTACGACCTGTCCGCGCTTCCGATCCTCGGCGGTACCGATGCCCTGACGGTAACAGGCGTTTCACTCCGCCTTGACGGCACCGGCAACGCACGCGTCGCACAAGTCGACGGCACGCCATCAGGTCGCCCGGCCGAGGCGATCATAGTTGGCGTGCTGCTCGACACCCGCGCGGTGGCGGGACGTGCAGACATGCTGACGCTCGACGCAGACGTGCCGCGCGCACAGCCGGTGACCTTCACCGTCGAAGCGAGCGCCGACCTCAAGGATTGGCGGCCGCTCGGCGCACAGGTCGTTTACCGAACCGCCGACAACGCCGTGAGTCCGCTGAAACTTGGCGGCGCGGTGTTGGACGACCAGTATCTCCGCGTCACATGGCGCGCGGCGTCGCGGCTGCTCTCGCCGGTGACGATACGAAAGGCGGCGCTGTTCCTGCATCCGGCCGCCGCGACCGCCGTGTCGATCGCCGCGTCGCTGCCGCCGCTCGACGACGCCCACGCGGTCGAATTCGAATGGCCCTCCGCGAGTGCGCTCGACACGATCCAGATCGTCCCGACCGGCAACGACATGATCCTGCCCGTCCACGTATTCGGTCGCGACGACCGTGAACAGCGCTGGACGCGCATCGGCTCCGGAACCGCGGTGCGCGCAAGCGCCGGGCCAACCCCGCCCCAAGCTATCGCGCTCGACGGGCGAAGGTATCGTACGGTTCGGATCGAGGCAGACCGACGATCCCCCGGCTTCAGTTCTCCGCCCACCATTCGGTTGGGTTTCTCACCGCGAGCCATCCTGTTCCTCGCCGCGGGCAAGCCGCCCTACATCCTGACAAGCGGCCGAACCGATGCCGCGGACATCTACCTGCCGGCCGGAACCATCATGAGCCAGGCGTCCGGCAGCACCGTACCGTCAGCCACGGCCATCGCTGCACAGGGCGTGCTGCGGCTCGCACCGGTGAGCGATGCGACCGCAGTTCGGCGCCAGATCCTGCTGTGGAGCGTTCTACTGGCAGCCACGGCTCTGCTCACCGCGATGGCATGGATGCTCTGGAAGCGCAGTATCGCCACTCAAGCAGCCGACAGTATTCCTTAGATGCACCAGTCGCGCGCCAGTGTGCATGAGCAGACCCCCGACGTCCCTTAACGCCGTCCGTCATGGTGAACTCGTTCTACGCGTTCGGCGCGGTCGATCGCGATCCCCGGACCCGGATCATCAGCGTCGCCTATTTCGCCTTGCTGCCACAAGTAGACTTCGCTGCCGCCCCGAAGGCCGCGCCGGACCTCGCATTGGCCGAGCTTATCGTACCGTGGAGCGGCGAAACCGGCGGGCCCGTGGAAGCGTGCTCGGCCGATGGCGAAACGCTGCCGCTGGCGTTCGCCCTCTAATCTTCTGGTTCCGCCCAGAGACCGCCAGCACCGTCGAGCTGCCGATGGACGACCGCGAGATGGCGCTGTTCGCCTGCGCGCCGGCAAACTTGCGGGCGCACCGCTCGCGGTGACGTCGCGGAGCCGCGGAGACGCTGCACCTCATTACCGGCTGAGAGACCAAGACCCGGTTGCAGACAGTCGGGCGTCCTTCCCCGCATCCCGGTTTCGACCGCTCCATCCAGCATCGACCTTGCTCAAATTTGCCATCGGTCGTCAGGCTTCGAAAGACGCTCGCCGCCTAGTCTGTCGTCGGAGACTGGCCGCAACCGAAAGGCGATCGCGAACCTGGTTTGGCCCGGGTACGATGTCAGCATCACGTGCGTATCATGTGCTTCGGCAACCTGTGCGACGATCGCGAGGCCAAGGCCGCTGCTGCCTCCCATCGATCGATCCTTTTTCCAGAACCGACGGAAGATTGCCGCATGGTCCTGTTCGCGGATGCCAGGTCCATCGTCGCAGACCGCCAGCGTACCGTCCGGGCCGACCGTGACGTCGATCCTGCTGCCGGTACCGCTATGCTTGACCGCGTTTTCTAGGAGGCACCCCAGCGCCTTGGCGATCCAGGCCGCGTGCCCCGCGACCATCACGCTGTCCGCGCCGGGCGACAACGCGATCGACTTGCCCGATCGGAAGGCGAGCGGTGCGATCGATGCCACGCCGTCCGCCGCGATCTGGACGAGATCCACCGATGCCGCGGTATCGAGCGCGACGGTCTCCAGCTCGGCGAGTTCCAGGACCTGCTCGACGATCCGGCCGAGCGTATCCAGGTCGCTGCAAAGCCTCGCCCGCAACGCAGCGTCGTCGACCGCCTCGACACGCAGCCGGGCGACGGCGATCGGCGTACGAAGCTCGTGCGCGGCATCGGCGATGAAATCGCGTTGCATGCGGTAGCTCGACGTCAACCGTTCGAGCAGC
The DNA here is from genome assembly GCF_049472435.1 of Sphingomonas sp. 4RDLI-65. Classification (NCBI taxonomy): domain Bacteria; kingdom Pseudomonadati; phylum Pseudomonadota; class Alphaproteobacteria; order Sphingomonadales; family Sphingomonadaceae; genus Sphingomonas; species Sphingomonas sp. 4RDLI-65. Next base: position 618,200 of record NZ_JBCEBT010000001.1, read on the forward strand.
GCGTTGACCGCCAGCGCGAGCGGGCGGACTTCGGCAGGAAGTCTCTCCCCGTGCAACCGAAGATCCAGCGGCACGCCTTCCGCGGTCTCCAGCGAAGCCGACGCCCGGCGCACCGGCAAGACCGCGCGGCGGATGATCAGCACGTCGATCGCGAGCAGCAGCAACAGCAACGGCGCCACGATCGCCATCCCGTAGAGCAGGAACTGCGCGAGCAGATCGTCGAGGATATAATCCGGATGCGTGAGGTTCTGGAGCACGGCGATCCACACCCGTTCGTTGCCAACCTGAGCCGGGCTGCTCGTCCCTGCGTAGAAGGTGCGGCGCGACTGGCGACGAAAGAAGCGCTCCTCGTCCTCCAGCGGAATGTCCGCGGTCGGCAGCACCATCTTCGACGCCGACTGGAACAGGACCGTACCGCGTCGATCGAGAATCCGGAACGAGAAGCCCGCACCCGGCGCGAACACCGCCGCACTGGTATTGTCCTGCGTCAACCGGAGTCGGCCGGTCCCGTCATGCGACAGCGCCTGCCGCAAGGCTTGCGCGTGGACGTGGAGCGTCTGGTGCTGGATCCGCGCCGCGGTCGTGTCGAGGAACAGATACACGCTGCCGGCGACCGCGATGGCGGTGATCAGCACGGCGATCGCATGCCACCGCAGGATCTGCGCCATCAGCGACCGCGGCCGCCGGTTCACGCGCCGCGCTCCATGATCATATACCCCACCCCGCGGACGGTGACGATCTCGACATCCGCGTCGGCCAGCGTCAGCCGCCTTCGCAGCCGGTGGATATACACCTCGACCGCATTCGAGCCGAGATCGTCGGCCAGCCCGAACAGCAGTTGCTCGATATGCGCCTTCGTCACGACCCGGCTCGACCGGCGGATCAACGCGGCAAGCACCTCGAGTTCACGCGCGGACAGCACCGTCGGCACGCCGCCGATCGCAACTTCGCGCGTGGCGGGATCGAAGCTTACATTGCCGCAATCGATCGTCCGATCGACGATCGTGCCGCTCCGCCTGAGCAGCGCCTGGATCCTGGCGAGCAGTTCCTCGGGTGCGAACGGTTTGGCCAGATAGTCGTCGGCGCCTGCTTCGAGACCCGTCACCCGGTGTGCGACGCTCGCCCGCGCGGTCAGGGCGATCACCGGCGTGCGATCGTCGCGCTCGCGCATCGCACGCACGACCGACAGCCCGTCGGCATCCGGGAGTCCCAGATCGAGGATCACGACGGCGTAGCGCGTATAGGACAGCACGAGCAGCGCATCCTCGGCCGTCGTCGTGCAGTCCGACGCATAGCCCGCGGTCTCGAGCAGGCGGACCAGCATCGTGACCAGCTCGGCATGGTCCTCGACGATCAGGATTCTCATTGTCCGGCCCCGCCCCGGGCGTGCCGACTACGCGGCGATTCACGCGACGATCGGTCTGTAAGGCTCACGTAAGCCAGGCCGCGTAGCCCGGTTGATCCTCGATCCAGATCTTGATCCCAATCGATGTCGCACGATGCGCCGTCCGCAAAAATCAGAGTGTCTCCATGTTCGATACCCTTCGCCCGTTCCGGCGACCCGCTACGCTTTCCGCCCCCGCGACAGTCGATGTGCCACGACGGGTCGCGTTGTTTTCCGGCAACTACAACTATCTTCGCGACGGCGCCAACCAGGCGCTAAACCGTCTGGTGGCGTATCTCGAACGCCGCGGTACCGACGTCCGGGTCTATTCGCCGACCTCGGCCACGCCGGCGTTCGCGCCAGCGGGTACGCTCGTGTCGGTGCCGTCGGTGCGTATCCCCGGTCGCGGCGAGTATCGCCTGGGTCTGGGTTTGCCCGCCGAACTGCGCCGCGACGTGCGGGCATTCCGGCCCGATATCGTCCACGTGTCTGCCCCCGACTGGACCGGCGTCGCGGCGCAGAGACTGGCGCGAACGATGGACGTTCCGGTCGTCGCCAGCTTGCATACGCGGTTCGAGACCTATGCGCAGTTCTATGGCGCGGGGCTGATCCGGCCGGCGATGGAGCGGCATCTCGATCGCTTCTACCGAAGCAGCGACACGATCCTCGTTCCGACCGCGCCGATTGCGGACGAATTCGCCGGGAAGGGCTTTGGCGACCGCACGCGCCTATGGGGGCGCGGCGTCGACCGCGACCAGTTCTCGCCCCGCCATCGCAATCTCGCCTGGCGGCGATCGCACGGCTTCCAGGACCACGACGTGGTCGTCCTCTTCTTCGGCCGCCTCGTCCGCGAGAAGGGCCCCGCAGTGTTCGCCGATATCGTCGACCGGGTTTCCGCCTCGGGCGTCGCGATCCGGCCGCTGATCGTCGGCGATGGTCCCGAACGCCGCTGGCTTGCGAAGCGCCTGCCGAATGCGCGGCTGTTGGGCAGCCTGTCGGGCGACGAGCTCGGCCGCGCGGTCGCCAGTGCGGACATCTTCGTCAACCCGAGCATCACCGAAGCATTCGGCAACGTCACGCTCGAGGCCATGGCGTCGGGCCTGCCCAGCGTGTGCGTCGACATCCCGAGCGGCCGCAATCTCCTGCGCAAGGGAACGGGCATGTTCTTCGCCGCCGACGATCTCGACGGCGCGGTCGCCGCCGTCCGCCGCCTTGCGGTCTTCTCCGATCTGCGGTCGGCGATGGCGCGTGCAGCGCGGGCCGCCAGCGAAGAGTATAGCTGGGACAAGGCGTCGACGATGGTCATGGACGCGTATCGCGCGCTCCTGAACCAGGACGAGGCGCAGACCGGCGAGATGGCAAGGCCGCTGACCCGGTCGATCTCGGGCTGATCCCGATGATCGCACGGTGGCGTGGTCCGGCATGGTCGGGGTTGCGTCGCGCGACCGCCTCGCGGTCGGTTCGTACCGGCGTTGCCGCGGTGGCGATGATCGCGATCGTCGGTATCGCCGTGTCGGCGTTGTCGCACCTGCTGGACGGCGTCGACGGGAGCGACATCCGCACGGCGTTGTCGCGGATCGGCTGGCCTCGCCTGTGCGTCGCCGCCGCCGTGACCGCGGTCAGCTACGGCGTGCTCACCGGCTATGACGTCGTCGCGCTGCGGATCGTCGGGAAGCGCGTCCGCTATGCACGCGCCGCGCTCGCGTCCTTCACAAGCTATGTCTTCAGCCACAATTTCGGGTTCGCGCTGCTGACCGGCGGCACCGCGCGATTGCGGATCTACCAGCCAGCGGGCCTGGCGATCGGCGAGGTGGCGCATGTCATGGTCCTGACCGGCGTGACCTTCTGGTCCGGCGTCCTCCTGTTGCTGGGCTTCGGCCTGATCGTCCAGCCGGGGACGGTGGCGGTCGCCGGCGTGGCGCTATCCTATCCGGTGCACGCCGCGATCGGTGCGTCGAGCTTTGCCATCCTCGCCGCGGTACTGGTCGGACTGAAACGTCGCGCCGGACGGACGCTCGTCCTGTTCGGCCGTTCGATACCGCTGCCCAGCGTGTCGCAGGCGCTCGCCCAGGTCATGCTGGCGAGTGTCGACATCGTCTTGGCAGCCACCGCGCTGTTCGTCCTTCTGCCGGGCGCGGAGGCAACGCTCTTTCCCGCCCTGCTCCTCGGGTATCTCGTCGCGATCGTCACCGGTCTCATTACGCACGCGCCCGGCGGCGTCGGCGTGTTCGAGGCGGTTATCCTCGTCAGCCTGCCCGAGATCGACCGCGCAAGCCTGTTCGCCGCGTTGCTCGCCTACCGCGTGGTCTATTACCTGATCCCGCTGGCGATCGGCATGCTGCTGTTCGGCATCCATGAGCTGCGCGGCGCACGTGTAAGGTCGGCGTAAGTCGGGGACGCGATGAGGGCGCGTCCATCCGCTCAGCCTATCGGAACCCTCAGCATGTCCATCCGCGCCCTGTTCTGCGCATCAATTGCCTTCGGCGCAGTCGTCGCCACCGGCGCGCACGCGCAATCGGCGATTCCCACGTCAATTCCGGGCGCGACGTCCGCTGCGATCCCCGCCATTCCCGAACCGATGATCTTCGACATGGTGCGCCCGCTCGGCGCTCGTCGCGGCGAACTCGAAGTCAACGCGCTCGCGCAGGTCAATCTCAGCGGCCCCGGCCGGCATGTCGAATGGGCACCGGAGGTCGAATACGCCGTTGCCGACGGCTTCGCGGTCGAGATCGAACTGCCGTTCACCAACGGCCGGCTGACCGATTACAAGATCGGTTTGCAAGGCACGTTCGGCACGTTCCGCGGCGGCCGCAGCATCCACGGTGTTCAGTATCTGGGACTCCACAACCGCCGCGACGGCGGCTGGTCGAGCAGCCTGTTATATGTGCTCGGCAACCGCTTCAGCGAACGACTGAGTACGATGACGATGATCGGCGCGGGCGACGTGACGCTCAAGAGCACGAAGGGTACCGGGCTGATCGTCAATCACACGATTTTCTGGGACGTCGATCCGGACACCGTGCTTGGCTTCGAAGTGAACCGCCAGACGGGGGCGAGCCGGTATTGGCTGCTGATGCCGCAGCTCCACCGCGCGATCGGGCGGAAGGTGTCGGCGCAGCTCGGCGCGGGCGCCGAACGGAGCGCGACCGGACCGTTCCGCCCAAGGGCAGGCTTGCGCATAATTCGCGAGTTCTGAAATTGCCCTCGTTTGTAACCGTCCGCATGGCCAGACCCAGTAGCAAACGTTCGCGACTGGCTTTCCGCATCCCGCAAGCAGCGGTTCGTTGATGTGTCAGGGGATCGTAATTTTCGTTTGAACGGTCGGGTTTCTCGACATGCTTAGCCGTAAGCGTACCGGGTTGGTGGCGGGCCGCAAAAAGTGCATCGATCGATCGTGACGTTGTGCACGACGTACGCTAGCTCCAGCCGCGTGGACGTTCACGACTCTGTTAGCCGGGAAGGCATCGGTCAGGACGCGATCGTCGATGCCGCCATCCAGATAATCGTTCATAGCGGCTTTGCTGGATTGACGCTGCGCCCGCTCGCGTCGAGCCTCCACGTCAGCGTTGCTGCGATCTCGGCGCGGATGGGTACCAAGGACGAATTGATCGACCGCGTCGTCGATATCGCGGCGCAACGCGACCAGCTCTTCTTTGACAAATGGTCGGCTCTGGGTGCTCGGATCATGCCGGATGACAGCACCGTACGCGCCGCGCTCGCGGATCTGGCATTCCGGGACTGGATGACCACAGGGCGGCAACAGGCGATCTTCCTGATCGAGCTTGTCCACCATCACGCGCTGCAAAAGACGCCATCCCGCATACTCGATCAATGGCTCGCGCGAGCCGGCGCATTCTGGTCGGACCTGGTTTTCGGCTCCCCGACGCTTGCCGATCTGGCGCTGGGTTATGTGCTCGACGAGGCGGGGTTCGCGCTCGGCGCGAACGACGAACCTGCTTATGCGGCATTGCGCGTGCTGTGCCTGCAACGGCTCGCCGACGGGCTCCGGCCGCGCGGCGGCGCAGGCGGTATGGCCATCGAACGGCTGATCGCGTTGCTCGAACCGGACGATCTCTCCATTGCGATGCCCGACGATCCGAAGCGCCAGCGCATCGCCGACAGCGCCGCCCGGATCAGCGTCTCGCGGGGCATGGACGCGGTCACCCACCGCTCGGTGGCACTGGCAGCGGGGGTACCGGCATCGACCGTGGTCTATCATTTCGGGGGCCGAGCGGCGTTGGTCGTGGCGGGGCTCCATGCGGTAATCGCCCGTTTCCACGGTACACGCGACCGCGCACGTGCCGACAGGACCGCGCCGGGGGACGATGCGGAGGCGCGCGATCTCGTGAAGGCGACGTCGATGATCGCACTCGCCAGTGTACGCGAGCCGAGCCTGCGGCCCTATGCGCTCGACATGCGGCGACGGCGCGGCGAGAACATCCGCGCCGCCGATCTGGTGACGCTGGGATTCGGTTCGCGCGCCGATGCGGGGTTTGATCGCGCGACCGCGCAGGTCATCTCCATCGCGCTGTTCGGCATGCGGATGGTCGCCATGAGCCGCAACCTCCCGGAAGATACGTATTATCGCAGCGCGTTCGCGGCGCTCGATGCCTGGAACGACGAACGCGCCGACTGAGGCCGGGCTCTTGCCCCGCTGTCATCGAACGGGAACATCTTCGGCCTATGCGGCGTCGTGGACCGCGACATAACCAAACGGAGTGCGCCATCGGGCGGCCAGATGCTGGCGCTGTCGCTGCCCACCTGGGTCTTCGCCGGCTACGACCTCGCACGACGCACCTTCCTCGCCGCCTATCTCTCCTATGATCTGGGGTTGCCGATCGCGGTGGTCGGCTGGCTCGTGATCCTCGCCGGTCTCGCCGCGATCCCGGCGGAGATGGTCGTCGGCGCGCTGTGCGATCGCGGACCGGGGCGGTTCGGGCCACGCGTGTCGTGGATGCTGTGCGGCACCGCGTTGCTCGTCGCCGGTGGCGTCGTGTTGCTGTGTCTCGACCAAACGAGCAGCCTTCTGCTTGTAGCTCTCGCCTTGATCGCGCTGGTTGTCGGCTGGGCAATTTGCAATGTGACGCACGGCGCGTGGGCGCTGGAGGCGACGCGAGACGGCGCCGGTCGCGCCCGCGTGTTCGGCCTGCGGTCACTCGCAGGCATGCTCGGCGCGGTGGCGTTTTCATTGATTGGCGCGCTGCACACCGGGCACTGGTCCCCCTTCACGGTGATCTTGCTGGTGGTATCGATCGGCGCGCCCCTGGCCCATGCCGGCCTGATCCTGTTCGTTCCCGACCGCGCATCACCGCCAATAGCGTGGCATCGGAGCACGCTGCTGGACCCAGTGCGCCTGCTGTTCGCCAATCGCGAGAACCGCCGGCTTGCCGCGCTGTTCGCACTCAACGGCGCGCATACGGCGATCACCGGTACCGCCTATCTCTACCTCGTCGGCACCGCGCTTGCGCTTCCCGGTTGGGGACCGACCGGCGTCCTGATCCAGTCCATCTGCGCCGCGATCGGCATCGGCGTGGCGATTGCCGGTGGATCGCGCGTGCCGCCCGCGCGGACACTGCAAGCTGTGCTCTGGATCAACCTGCTGCTCGCCGCCTCGCTGATCGCGCTTCCCCCCGGCCGGCCGGCGGCACTGATCCTTTGGACGGCGCTGTTCGGCTTGGTATCGGCAGTCGATTTCATGGCGTTACGGCTCTTGCTCGGCGAGCGGCTCGATCTCGCGGCGCGCAACGGCGACGTCAACGCGCGTGCCGCGGCGCATTATGCCGGCTTCCACCTACCCTATAATCTGTGCGGTGCGCTGGCGACGGGCCTGTTGTTCGCGGGCTACCGGCTGCTCAGGTTCGATCCGGCGACAACCTACGGCGCTGAACATCCGTACGTCGCCGCTCAGCTCATGCCGGCCCTGTGCGCCGTGCTACTCATGGCAGCCTCGATCTGGTTGGTCCGACACCGGGAAAAAGGCGCTCGCGCTCGTTCCCCCAACGAAACGCCCTGCCCGGTTTAAAAATTTACGACAGCTGAACAACTGTAATTTTCCTGTCATCGAGCGCCCCTAGAGGATCGCAATGCCTGCCGGCAGATCGACGGTATTTGGGGAACACCACAGTGAAAATTTCGAAACTCGCGCGCCTGATGTCGGGAACGATGCTGCTTCTTTCCGGCGCGGCAGCTGAACAAGCGTATGCACAGACTGCTCCCCAGACGAGCGCGCCTGTAACGCCGGCAGCCGGCGCCAGCACCGATGGCGAAGGCCTGACCGATATCGTCGTCACCGCGCAGCGTCGTCTCGAAAAGGCGCAGTCGGTACCGATCTCGATCACGTCGGTCAGCGGCGAGCAGTTCGCGAAGACCGGCTATATCGGCCTCACCGACCTGCAATATATCGTCCCCGGCGTGCAGTATAATCCCACCCAGGGCGCCGCCTTCCAGATCCGCGGCGTCGGCAGCAGCTCGTTCGATCTCTCCAACGCCAAGTCGGTCAACGTCGTCGTCGATGACGTGGTCATGGACAACCAGCGCGACAACGGCCTGATCGGGCTGGTCGACGTGGCCCGCGTCGACGTGCTGATGGGGCCGCAGGGGACGCTGTTCGGCAAGAACTCGACCTCGGGCGTGATCTCGCTCACCACCAACAACCCGGTGATCGGCCAGACCTCCGGCGATTTCTACGGCAGCTATGGCGAGCGCAATGACCGGATCATCAACGGCACCGTCAACGTGCCGATCAGCGAGACCGCCGCGCTCCGCGTATCGGCATTCGAGCAGGGCCAGGACGGCGCCGGTCGCTATGTGACGATCAACCGCAACCTCAACCGCGTCGACGAATACGGGGTGCGCGCCAAGCTGCTCTACAGGCCGCTCGACACGCTCGAATTCGTGTTCGCGGGCGAATATACCCGCCATTACGACACGTCGGTCCGCACGCCCGTCGGCGGCCCGGCCGGTTCGGTCTTTGCCCCCTCCGCTGCCATAACCGCGCAGATGGCCGCGCTCGGCGTGGTCGCCAGCGAGAAGAACACCGACTCGCTGGACAGCTATCTCGGGTCGATCGGCATGACCAACAAGGGGGGTTCGCTGCACGTGAATTACGAGCTCGGCGACGCGACGCTGACCTCGATCACTGCCTACCGTGAGACCGTGTACGACAACGACACACCCGCCGATCTGCTGCCGGTCGACGTCAACGCGTATCTTCCGTTCAACATGGGCCGGCTGCGCTCGAAGAAGTTCAGCGAGGAGGTCCACCTCGCGTCGGCGACCGGGCATTTCTTCGAATATCTCGTCGGCGCGTTCTACAACAAGCTCAACGCCACCCAGACGCAGCTGCAATGGGGGCCGCTCGGCGCACCGGTATATGACGCGAACGGCGTAGGGATCCCCACGCTGTCGGCAAACACGGGCGCGAACGATCCCGTGACCGGCGCGCTGCTGGGCAACACCGTGCGGTTCAAGTCGTATAACGAGACCGCGGCGGTGTTCGGCCAGACCAAATTCACGTTCAGCCCGCAGTTCAGCCTGACGCTCGGTGGCCGCTACAATTACGACTGGAACGGTCAGTCGATCGGCTACTTCGACACCGATCCGCTGCCGATCACCGGCTATTCGCCGACCTTCACCGCGGCCAGCGCAGCGCCGACGGCGGATTTTCGCGACGGCTCGAAGAACGGCGGCAAGTTCACCTACCGCATCGCGCCGCAGTTCGTGATCAACCCCGACGTGATGCTCTACGCGAGCTATTCGACCGGGTACAAACCGGGCGGGATCGCGTTCGTCGGCAACAAATATAATCCGTACAATTCGGAAACGGTGAAGAGCTGGGAAGCGGGCATCAAGTCCGAATTCCTCAACCGACGCGTCCGCCTGAACTTCGATCTCTATTCGTCGAAATACACCGACTTCCAGGCGACGATCCTGACCCCGGTGACCACCGGCATCGGCGGTTTCATCCTCGCCTCGGCGATCGGCAACGCCCCCGGCCTGCGCTCGCGGGGCTTCGAGGCGTCGCTGGCGGTGAAGCCAGCGCGCGACTTCTCGATCGGCGGCGCGGTGACCTTCAACGACTCCAAGTTCACCGATTACGTAGCCAGCCCAACGGCGAACTACACCGGCACGCGCCTGACCAACGCGCCGCGCTGGTCGTTCACGATCAACGGCGACTATGGCACCGACATCAGCTCGGACCTGAAGGTGAAGGCGCATATCGACTATGCGTATCGCAGCAGCACGCAGACCGTCACCGGCGCGCTGCTCGGCGACTGGCTCGCCGCGCCGGTCAAGAACGCCGACGGCACGACCACGCCGAACGCGAGCTACTCGTTCATCCCCGCTTACGGCCTCGTGAACACCCGCCTGAGCGTCGCCAAGATCAACGACTCGGTCGAGGTCGGGGTCTACGCGCGCAACCTGTTCAACACGTATTTCTCGACCGGCTATCAAATCTACGGGTCGCTCGGCCTGCTCCATTACAGCACGCCGGTCGCGTATCGCACGCTCGGTGCTTACGTGAAATTCGGTTTCTGACGGTGCCGATCGAAGGGATATCCGCATGAAGAAACTCGCAATCGGCCTGACCATGACCTGCGCCGTATCCGCGCTCGCCGTCGCCAAGGATCGCACCCCGGACCTGCGGCTCAACCAGATCCAGGTCGTCGGTACGCACAACAGCTATTCGCAGGGCATCGATCCGCGCCTGATGGCCATGGCGGAAGCGGTGATCGGCCCCAAGCTCCTTGCCCGCACGAACACCCTGACCGGCGCGGCACAGGCCGCTGCACGCGAATATCATCCGAACCCCGGCACGATCACGCAGGGCCTGAACTATCGCTACACGTCGCTCGCCTCCCAGCTCGACGCCGGCATGCGCAGCCTCGAGATCGACATCAACAACGATCCCAAAGGCGGCCGCTACGCGCACCCCGCGGGTTACGCCGCACTGACGGCAAAGGGCATCGTCGACCCGCTGCCGCTCGACACCAACGACATGGAAAAGCCCGGACTGAAGGTCTTCCACATCGCCGATTTCGACGTGCGGTCGAGCTGCAACCTGTTCCGCACCTGCCTCGGCCAGTTGCGCACCTGGTCCGACGCGCATCCGAACCACGAACCGATCTTCATCCTGGTCGAAGCGAAGAGCGATCCGCTGCCGATCTTCCCCGGCTCGACCAAGCCGCTGCCGTTCGACAGCAAGGCGTTCGCGGAGATGGACGCGTCGATCTACGACGTCATCGGCCGCGATCATCTGGTGACGCCCGACGCCGTCCGCGGCGACTATCCGACACTCGAAGCCGGCGTCCGCGCGCATCACTGGCCAACGCTGAGCGCGGCGCGCGGCAAGTTCGTCTTCCTGCTGCTGACCGCGCTCGATCCGATCGCGCTCGCTGCCTATCACGAGGGCCATCCCAATCTGGAGGGTCGCGCGGCGTTCCTGCGTGCCAGCCCCGGCGACAGTTATGCCGCCTTCCTGCTGATGGATAACGCGACGATGCGCGCCAGGGAGATCCCCGCGCTCGTCAAGCAGGGCTATCTGGTCCGCGCGCGCGCCGATATCGAGACATACGAGGCCCGCATCAACGACCCTGCCCGCGCCAACCAGGCGTTCCGCAGCGGCGCACAGATCGTGTCGACCGATTTCTACAAGCCCGGCAACGGCTATGGCACGCCCTATGTGGTGCGGCTGCCCGGCGGCGGTGCCGCGCGCTGCAATCCGGTCAACGCACCCGCCGGCTGCACGCTGCCACGCTGAGCCATGATGTCGCTCGATTTCGGATGGGAATACGCATGACACGATCGTTCGCGGCGGGACTGGTCCTCGCGCTCATGGCCGGAACCGCAATGGCCAGGGATCCCGCCCCCGCGCGCGCGCTGCGCATCAACGACGTCGCCGTCATCGGCACGCACAACAGCTACAAACAGCCGATGCCCGCCGCGACGATGGCGAGAATCCGCGCGATCGATCCGGCGATGGCCGACGCGCTCGATTATTCGCACCGAAGCCTCGTCGAGCAACTCGACGCCGGCGCACGTCAGCTCGAGATCGACGTCAACAACGATCCGCAAGGTGGCCATTACGCGCGCGGATCGTCGGACCCGAAGCTGATGCGGCCGGGCTTCAAGGTGCTGCACATCCCCGGCATCGACAATGCGTCGAGCTGCGTGTTGCTGACCGAGTGCCTGACGATCGTCCGCGACTGGTCCGAAAAGCATCCGCGCCACGTGCCGATCATGCTGATGTTCAACGCCAAGGACGAACAGAATGCCGCGCGCGGCGGGATCGACGCGGTGCCGTTCGACGAGGCCGCCTATGACGCGCTCGACGCAGAGATCCGGTCGGTCCTGCCGCCCGGGAAGCTGATCATCCCTGACGACGTGCAAGGTCATTATCCGACGCTGCGCGACGCAGTGCTTGCCGACAACTGGCCGTTGCTGGAGGGATCACGCGGCAAATTCCTGTTCGCGCTCGACGAGCCGCCCGCGAAAGTCGCGGTGTACCGCGGCAAGCGACGCTCGCTCGAAGGCCGGGTGTTCTTCATCAACACCGACGAAGCGTCGCCCGCCGCCGCCTATCTGACGCTCAACGATCCGGTCCACGATGCCGACCGTATCCGCCGCGACGTCGCCGCCGGCTTCATCGTCCGCACCCGTGCCGACGCCAACACGCGCGAAGCCCGTGCAAACGACACCGTCCCGCGCGACACGGCGCTCGTGGGCGGTGCACAGTACGTCTCGACCGATTATCTATGGCCCGATCCGCGGTTCGCAGGCGGCTATCATGTTGCCTTGCCCGGCGGGCAGGTCGCACGTTGCAATCCCATACGCGCGCGTCAGGCCTGCGGCGATCTTGACGAGCGGCCGAAATGAACCGCCTCACGACTTTCCTTGATTGCGTTCGAACCTTGGACATCACGGATGAAGCAGAGTCGTGAAATTACGCAGTCCGGTCAAAGCTTTGGCATATCGTTAGACGGATTTCGGACCCAGTTGCGGACATTCACGTGACGGGGGACGATGTCCTGTGGCCGAGCAGAATAGAAGGCCGATTGAAGTCGTTCAGGCGAACACCGTGTCCAGCGCCACATAGAACGCCTTCATCTCCGGCGTAGAGCCGACCGTGACCCGACAAACCGTCGGCCAGCTCGACCACGACCGCCCGATCTCGACCCTCTGCGCACGAAATGCCGTGAAATCGAAATCCGCTCGAGATTTCAACAACTGCGCCCGCAACGCTGCTCGCGGGGAGTAGCATAGCCACCGGGCTACGATCACGGTCGATAGCAGCCCGCGGATCCTGCACGAAAAGTTCGCGCTACTGTATCGCGCGCACGGAAGCCGACCCTGCCGTTTCTGCGACGTTGGCCGAGCTTTGATGGATTTGGTAGTTATGCACCTGATAAACCGTCGATAATACTAGAAACTTTTGGACGACCTTACCGGTTTGGCGCTTGGGATCAACAGATCGTCGGCCACTCCGATCTGACTGTGTGACCCCTAACAAACGGGGCGCTCATGAAACAGCATCGTAGTTTTCCAAAGGTTGCCGGGCTTCTTGCCGTCGGCGTCACGGCGATGTCGCTCGCCGCGTGCGTCAATCCGTCGGCGAAGATCGCGACTTCGCTCGAGGGCTATGGCTTCCAGCCGGCGCAGTCGCAGTGCGTCGGCGACCGGCTAGAGGCGAACCTGTCGCTTGGCCAACTCCAGCAACTCGGTCGCGCGGCCAAGGCGTCGCGCGAAGGCGATACCACGCCGGGCCGCCTCACGGTCGGCGACTTCGTTCGCGTGTCGGGTCAGGTCAAGGATCCCAAGGTTCCGCTCGAGGTCGGCAAGGCCGCTGCTGCCTGCGGCATCCTGACCGCCCCCGCCTCACCACTCTAATCCGAAACCGCGGCATCTTGGCCAAGGCGTACGATGCCGCGCAACGGCAGACGTCAGGCCCCGTAGAGGGTTTCAAGGAACACAACCATGCAAGACGTAACCTATGCGGGCGATACGGTCGTATCGAACACCCGCGATTTCGGGGCGCAAGCCTGGAGCTATGTCGAGATCTGGACACCACGGATCATCGCCGCGCTGATCATCCTGGTGATCGGCTGGGCGATCGCGCGCGCCGTGAAATGGGGCGTCGCCAAGCTCGTCAACAAGACGCCGCTCGCGATCCACGCCAACGAGCCGAATGCCAACCCGCGCAACCCGACCACGATCGGCGCGCAGGTCGGTGATGCCGCCTATTGGGTCGTCCTCCTGATCGCGCTCTTCCTCGCGACGCAGCCGCTGGGCCTCGCCGGCGCGACCGGCCCGCTCGGCGACATGCTGCAGGGCTTCGGCACGGCGGTGCCGCGGATCATCGGCGCAGCGCTGATCTTCTTCCTCGGCTATGTGCTTGCCAAGGTCGCCAAGAAGGCGGTCGAGGCGGTCATCACGGCCAGCCATGTCGAGCGTTTCTCGACCCACGTCGGCGGGACCACGCCGGCCGATCCGACGATGTTGCCACGCACCATCGGGGGCATCGTGTTCGCGCTGATCATCATCCCGGTCTCGATCGCCGCGCTCGACACGCTCAACATCGCGGCGATCTCGCAGCCGGCAACCGCCATGCTGCGCATCATCCTCGACGCCATCCCGCACGTCATCGCTGCCGGCATGATCCTGGCCGTGGCCTATGTCATCGCCAAGTTCGCGTCACGTCTGCTGACGCAGTTCCTCGCTACCACCGGGTTCGACCGGACGATCGGTTCGATCGGTATCTTCGGCAACGCCGAGAACCGCGAGTTCGGCACGACCGGCCCTTCGACCGCTGCGTCGTTCGTCCCGTCGAAGACGGTCGGTACCGGCGCGTTCGTCGCGATCCTGATCTTCGGCCTGATGGAAGCGTTCCGCCAGCTGAACTTCGCCTATGGCTCGCAGATCATGGCCGAGGTGCTGACGCTGTTCGGGCAGGTCGTGTTCGGTGCGATCATCATCTTCGCATCGGTCGTCATCGCACGGTTCGTGGCGCACGCGATCGAGCGTAACGGCAACCAGGGCACGCACGTTGCTGCCCCCGTCGTGCGGATCGCGATCATCGTGCTCGGTACGGCGATCGGCCTGCGCTTCATGGGTCTGGCCGACGATATCATCAACCTGGCGTTCGGGTTGCTGCTCGGCGCGATCGCGGTGGCCTTTGCGCTGGCGTTCGGCCTTGGCGGTCGCGATGCGGCCGGCAATGCCGTCAAGCGGATGCTCGACGGTGCCAAGTCGACCGACGACCGCGCCACCCCGGCCATCGACGGCGACCGTACGACGAAGCCTTCAGGAATGGCTTCGATGGATCGTGGGTCGGACAGCGATCTCGCCCGACAGGACGACCGTAGCGACGTGCGGGACCCCACCGATCGCCCTCTCATTTGACCCTTCTCTCCCCCTGTAAACCAAAGGAAACCATCATGAACACCGACACCCTCACCGGCGCAGCCACCAACGTCAGCGGCAAGCTCAAGGAGACGCTTGGCGGCGCGATCGGCGACAAGTCGCTGCAGAGCGAAGGCGCCGCGGATCAGCTTGGCGGCACCATCCAGAAGACGGTCGGTCAGGCCAAGGATGTCGTCGAGGACAACATCCGTCCGCTCGTCGACTATGTCCGCCAGTTCTCGAAGGAGCGCCCCTTCACCGCCGCGGCAGTCGCCGGCGTGCTGGGTATTGCGGTCATCAACACCCTGCGCGGCAAATAAACCGCCAGACCTGACGCGTATAGCGGGTGGGGTGGCGTATCGCTGCCCCGCCCGATATCTTCGACCATAGGACGATATAGTGCGTCCAGCACGAGGCATCACAGCATGGCCGACACTCCATCACTCTCGAGCACTTCGACCGTCGCTGGCATTAACGATCCGGCAGTCCGACCCCGGCGCATTGCGACGGCGCGGCGTTTGGCAGCGGAAGTCATCGGTACGTTCTGGCTGGTCCTTGGTGGTTGCGGCGCTGCGGTATTGGCTGCAGGGGCCGACGTCCCCGGCACGATCGGCCTTGTCGGCGTGGCGCTGGCGTTCGGCCTTACGGTCTTCACGATGGCGTTTGCCGTCGGTTTCATCTCGGGCGGCCACTTCAATCCGGCCGTCAGCGTCGGCTTGACGGTCGCCGGCCGGTTTCCCGTCCGCGACCTGCCCGGCTACGTCATCGCGCAGATCATCGGTGGCATCTTGGGCAGCGCTGCACTTGCCGCGCTGGCATCGGGCACCGCCGGCTTCGACCTGGTCGCCAGCGGGTTCGCCGCGAACGGCTACGGCGCGCATTCGCCGGGCGGCTATAGCGCCGCAACCGCGTTCCTCGCCGAAGCGCTTCTCACGGCAGGGTTCCTGACCGTCATCCTCGGCGCCACCGACGAGCGGTCCCCGGCGGCATTTGCGCCGCTGTCGATCGGGTTGGCGCTGACGCTGATCCATCTCATTTCGATCCCGATCGACAACACGTCGGTGAACCCGGCGCGCAGCACGGGTCCGGCGCTGTTCGTCGGCGGATGGGCCCTGTCGCAACTCTGGTTGTTCTGGGTCGCACCGCTCAGCGGTGCCGCCGTCGCCGGCCTGCTAGGCCGCTGGCTGTTTTCCCATACCGATGAAGATCAGTCGCCGGGGCCGATCGGCGATACCCCGGTCGAACTGATGGTGGGCGATGACCGCAAGACTGCACCGCGTGACGAAAACTCATCAGGCAACCCCAAGGACGGCGAGCAGTAATTCAACGGGCCGGCAGCATAACCCCTTTCCCGGCAGCCTAAAGAACCGCTTTAAGATAATATTATAGTTAACACCGTCAATATTGGCATAGGTAACCAGCCTGACCTTTTGCTTTAGCTGTCCTACGGATTGTCGACCAACGCACCGTCGCCGGTCAGCCGTGCATGCTGTTTACCCTCACGGATAGCAAAGCATGGCAGAAGGCCGAGCGCCGGCACGACGAACTCCGCACAAGCGTCGAAACCGCGTTCTCGACGTCGTCGGCGTGCATGATGATCGTCGATCCGGCCGACAACGTCGTGACGGTTGCGAATGAGAGTCTGTGTTCTCTGCTCGGGTATTCGCGAGGTGACCTCACTGGTCGATCGACTGACGACATCGATATATGACCTTCGGGCATTGCATCCGGCTTCGTCCGTGCCGAGTGCGGACAGGGTCTCGAATGCGAGATTTCCGAAGCCACGATCATGATCGCCAACAAAGCCTACGCCCTGTGGACCTTTCAGGACGTCACCAATCGTCGGATAGACGAGCGCAATCTGGCCGCCGCGATCGAGGCTCAGACAATTTCTAAATGTTGCAGCACTGTCACACTGGCAAATAATTGCAAAAAGCGGCGCCAGGATAGGGTGACAATCATGTCCTTATCGATGACCTTGAAGGTCCGATAAGGTGGGGTACGAGTCAGATGAAAACAGGTTACACCTCAAAATCATTTTATTTTGCAACCATTTCGGCAATAGCTCTGGTTCAGGGGGCAGCATCGGCGCAGACTGCACCAGTTCCGGAGCCGGCCAATACGAGCGCTGCACAGGACGTGGCGCCAACCGCACTTGACGTGGCCGATCCCGCCCCGACCGATAGCGAAATTGTCGTGACGGGATCGCGCATTGCTCGCCCGGAAATTGACTCGCCAAGCCCGGTTGTGTCGATCAGCGCCGCGACGCTGGAGCAATCGGGTCGGACGAACCTGACGGACTTCCTCGTACAGAACCCCGCGCTGCTGGGCTCCACCACCAGCGCAAACCAGTCCGGCTCAACCGCGAGCTTTGGCGGCGCGGGCACGAACTTGCTGAATTTGCGTAATTTGGGCTCCAATCGTACCTTGGTACTGGTTGATGGACGCCGCCACGTTGCGGGACTTCCCGGCACGGCAGCGGTCGATATCAATACGATCCCCAAGGACCTGATCGAAAGCACCGAGATACTGACGGGCGGCGGGGGCTCCGCGATTTACGGTGCGGACGGCGTATCGGGCGTCGTCAATTTCAAGTTGAAGCGCGATTTCGAGGGGCTTCGCGTACGTGGACAGGCCGGCGCAACCGAGGACGGCGATGCAGGCAACCGGTTCTTTGCGATCACGGGCGGAAAGAACTTTGCCGGCGGCCGCGGCAACGTCGCGCTGTCGTATGAATTTACCGACGATGATCGACTGTCGAGCTTTCGTCGCGACGATACCGGCGACCCGCTGAAAACATATTCGTTCGCACGCCACGCGAATACCCCAGCGCTCAACGCAGGGCCCGACCGTATCTTGCAGAACAATTTACGCTATGCAGACAGTTCGCGAAACGGCGCGATCGATGTGGATTTCGATGGCCTGCCGGACTTCACCGGTGACGGTACCGTCTATAATCGCGGGCTGCTGCTGCCGGGTAGCCTTACCCAGGGTGGGGACAGCACACCGCTGGCGGGATATCAGGGCGATTTCCAACCTAAGAACCGCATCCATAATATCAATCTGCTGACGAGCTTCCAGATATCTCCCGCGCTGCGACTGTTCGCACAGGGCAAATATGCCAATACCAAGAGCTACACGATTGCGCAGCCGAGTTTTGACTTCTTTACCTTTCTAGCGCCGGACAACGCGTATCTGAATGACCGGTTCGGCACCCTCGCCTCCGATGGCGCCTTACTGTCGCGTGACAATTACGATCTGGGCGTACGCGGTGAATCGACCAAGCGAGAGACATTGCGCGGCGTGATCGGTGCCGACGGCCAGATTTCGGACCATGCAAAGTACGAACTATCCTATGTCTATGGCCAGACCAAGAGCCGGTTCCTGAGCACCAACTACCGTCTGGCCGACCGGTATTACGCGGCGCTCGACGCAGTGCGCGATCCATCAACGGGACGGATCGTATGCCGATCGAACCTCGATCCGGCAGGGCTGATCGATCCCAACAACTATGGCCAGGCGGCAAGTACATTCACGCCGGGCGCGAACAGCGGTTGCCAGCCCCTCAACCTGTTAGGCGACGGCGTAGTGAGCCAAGCGGCGCTTGACTTCATCAACGTCGATCTCGTCAATCGCTACAAGGTCCAGCAACACGTTCTCTCGGGATCCGTCTCCGGCGACGTCGGCCAGTTCTTCGAACTTCCAGGTGGCCCGATCGCGTTTGCGTTCGGCGGCGAATACCGGAAGGAGAAGAGCGCATTCGAATCCGATACCTATGCCGAGCAGGGCGCGTTGCTCGACTTGGCACAGGTGCTGCCGGAAAAAGGTAGCTTCGACGTCAAGGAAGCGTTCGGGGAGCTCAGCGCACCATTGCTCAAGGGCATGCGGTTCGCCGAATTGCTGAGCTTCGACGCCGCGATCCGTCTGTCGGATTATTCGACCGTTGGTCGTACCACGACCTATTCTCTGGGGGGCGTCTATGCGCCGATCCGCGATTTTCGTGTTCGTGGCACCTATTCGCAGGCAGTTCGCGCGCCGAACATCACCGAACTGTTTTCGCCCACGAACGGGACTTTCTCGTTCATCGACGATCCGTGCGACGCCGAAAATCTGCCCGAAGGTACGCAATATCGCGTCGCAAATTGCCAGGCGACGTTGACCGCGGCGGGTTTGAGCCCGGCACAGATCGCGGCATTCAATCCGGTCAACGATCCGTCGGCGACGGTCAGTCTGCCGGGCCGCACAGGCGGCAACCGCAATCTTCTGGAGGAAACAGCCAAGACCTGGACCGTGGGTGTCGTTCTGCAACCACGCTTCCTGCCACGCCTGACAATCACCGCGGACTGGTTCAACGTGAAACTAAAGAATGCCGTCCGTACGGCCTCGGCGCAGGAACTGGTTGACCTGTGCGTCGACCAGCCCTCGCTCGACAACGTTTACTGTGCCGACGTTACACGTAGTGGAACGACCGGCTATGTCAGCGATTACTTTCTCGCGCCGCAGAACGTCGCCGCGTTCCGCACGTCGGGACTGGACTTCAGCTTGACCTATACGCTCGACGTCTCGCCTCAGGTCGGCGCGTTCAGCTTGCGGGTAAACGGGAGTTACCTGGACACGCTGACCTTCGTGCCAACGCCAGGCGCCGAAGTCGAGGACAGCCGCTTGCTACCATCGGCACCCAAATATAGCGGCCAGACGGACCTGACTTGGACGAACGGGCCGCTGACACTCAACTATGGCCTGACGTATCAGAGCAAGACGCGGCGCTTTACGGTCGACCAGATTACCGCGAACCCGAATTATGCCGATCCACAGTACTTCTTCTATCGGGAACGCTGGGAGCACGACATTCAGGCATCGGTGAGAGCTGGCGATCGGTTCAGCTTTTACGGTGGCGTGAATAACCTGTCGGGTAAGATTGGTGATGTCGGCAACCGGACGGGCATCGGGACGCCCTACAATGTGCTGGGCCGCGTTTTCTATGCTGGCGCACGCATGTCGCTCGACAAGCTTTTTTAAAGTAAGGTCCCACCCGTTGCCAGAATTCGCGCGGGTGGGGCTTTATCGAGTGTATAATCAATTCTGGATTTTGGCGGCAGGCCCCCCCCCCGATCTCCATTAGCCGTTTGTCTCTACGTGATAAGACTTCGAAGCGTCCAGCACGACGGTTCAAGGCTGTAGAAAGCAGCCGCTGAGCTTGATACCATCGGCTATGTCCATCACTACCGCAACACGCATTGCGCCTCTGCTGATCTTTCTCACGCTGGGTGCGCCGTCGATGGCCGAGGAAAAGCATCCGGCGCGGGGCGTCCGCTTCGTGGGACCGGTCGAGAGAATGGCCGCCGCCAGCCTATCCGAACTATCGCCTACTATAACCCTGTTGGCGGCGATCGATCCGATGCACCCGCTAGACCAGGAAGCCGCTGGCCAGACGCTGAGTTTGTTCGGCAGGGAAGATCTGATCGCAGCAAGCAGCACCGATTATCAAGCCAATCGATGCGCGCCGCTCAAGGCGGCGTCGGACGTCCTGACCGAGATCGAGCGACGCGCGCGGAAGACGTCGGTCGTCATTATCAATGAGAGCCACGAGCGCTCGGAACATAGGGGGTTCAGCACAGCGCTTGCGACCCGGCTGCGACCGCTAGGGTTTGATACGCTGGCACTGGAGACCTTGTCTCCGTCGATGCCCGGCACGCCAGAGCAATATTTGCCGTCGTTCGTCCGGCAGCCAACGCTGCCCTATTTCGAGGACGGCGACGGCCATTACCTCTCGGAGGCGGGATACGGGCGACTTGGTCGACGCGCCAAAGCGCTCGGCTATCATTTCCTCGCCTACGAGTTCATCGATGAACATCAGGCGGCTGACGCTACGATGGAACAGCGAATTGCGACGCGCGAGGAAGGGCAAGCGCGAAACCTAGCTGCATACGTGCACGATCATCCCGGTGCGAAGCTGCTGATCCACGTCGGTTATTCTCACGCCACAGAAGCGCCCCGCGCTGACGGCACCCGATGGATGGCCGCGCGGTTCAAGGAGATGACCGGGATAGATCCGCTCACCATCTCGCAGACCGTCTGTCGCGGCGGCGGTGAGAAGGTTCAGTTGTCCGCGCTGCCGGCTGATGAGCCGGCCGGCACGTTCGACATAGTCGTCGATCATCCCACCGCGCGCTTTGTCCATGGGCGCCCGGCATGGCGACAGCAGGCGGGTGATCTGCCGGCGAGCATCCCGCGCGCTTTCTATCCAACGAATGGCTGGACCGTCGTCGAGGCTCGCCCGGTTGGCGAGCCGGCCGCCTCCGTTCCGATGGATCGAATCGCGATCCGTGCAGGGGATGACGTCGCGCTGATGTTGCCGCCCGGACGCTACCAATTGCGGGTCATTGATATGGGACCGTGGCGGGCGCCACGGGTATCAGACTAGCGGTTCCAACTTGGAGGCATAAATAGTTTTGCGCAATTATAGACATTGCCCGATAATTTTTCATACCATCCTAGATATGACTAATATCTTCAAGTCAAAACTATTTCCAGATATCTATTTAACTAGTCCTTTTCGCTTCTCAAAGCTCGGATATCATCGCCACATTGATAGCATTTAATACGGTTCTGACGCCTTCCCGGCACCGCGCTCAAATTTCAGAATCTCTATCGATTTTATCTGGACTCATCCCGCAACATGCAATAATATAGTTGCTGGCCGGGACAAGTTGATTTGGCGCACCGGTTTTTATCGCTAAAGATATTAATCGATCTTCCCATAAGCTCGCGGACTCAACCGGCCTGTTGCCCTCAACAAGGCAGCCTGCGCGACCAGCACGTCGGCACGCGCCGCCGCAACCGCGAGTTGCGCCCCGCGGTAACTCTGGTCGGTAACGAGGATGTCGATGGTGGAGCGCAGGCCAAAGCCGTATTCGGCGCGTACGCCCTTGAGCGCTAGATCGGCAGCGGCGAAGCCGTCGATGGTCGCCTGCAACCGGGTTTGCGCGGCGGCGAAAGACGCCCAGGCAGTGTCGGCGCTGCGGATCGCCTCGCGGAGAGCGGCATCTGCCTGGAAACGTTCGGCGCGATTGGTCGCTTCGGCTTGGCGGATGCGCGAGGGCACAAGGCCACCAGTCAGCAACGGCAGTCGAAACGCGACACCGGCCGATGCTGCTGCTTCGTACCCGCGCACTACGTCCTCCGCGATCCGGCCGCCGCGACCATAGGCTCCGGCGAAATCGAGCGACGGTGCGCGTTCGGCACGGGCCTGGTCGATCCGGGCCGTGGATGCATCGACCACGCGGCGTTGCTGGAGCAGCGTGGGGTTGCCCGCCTGCGCGGCGTTGCGCGCCTCTTCACGGTCGATTGGCAGGACGGCAGGTGGCGCGATCTCGGCTGACAGGATACCGGCATCTTGCCCTACTACGGCGCGGTAAGCAGCCCCGGCGATGGCCAGCGCACCCTCGGCATCGGCAAGGTTCGCGACCACGGTTGCGCGCTGCGCCTCCAGTTGCGCCACGTCGGTACGCGTCGCCTGCCCCAATCCGAACCGTGCACGCGCCTCGGCCACCTGATCGTCGAGCCGCTCGATGCCGACCCGTGCCACCTCCACGGCCTGCTGATTGTAGAGCAGATCGGCGTAAGCTCCGACG
Organism: Sphingomonas sp. 4RDLI-65; assembly: GCF_049472435.1. Taxonomy (NCBI): domain Bacteria; kingdom Pseudomonadati; phylum Pseudomonadota; class Alphaproteobacteria; order Sphingomonadales; family Sphingomonadaceae; genus Sphingomonas; species Sphingomonas sp. 4RDLI-65. The sequence goes on from NZ_JBCEBT010000001.1 coordinate 640,616, forward strand.
ACGCCCTCCAGGATCGCAGCTTCGGTATCGCGGACAGCTTCGGCACCGGCCGCGACGTCGCCGTTCGCGGCACGGATTGCCGATCGTACCCGACCTCCGGTCCAAATCGGTAGCGCTACGCTCACCGATGCCGATCCTGCACGGCCATAGCCCAGGCGGTCATACCCCGCCCCCGCGTCTGCGGACACGGTCGGGCGACCGAGCGCACGCGCCTGCTCCGGGCTCTCGGCGAGCGCATCCTGACGAGCCCGCGCCGCGGCGAGTTGCGGATTGGTGGCATAGGCCGTCGCTATCGCCTCGCGCAGGGTTTCCGCCGAAGCCGGCGTGGCGAGGAACGCCGCGCCTACCAGCGCCAGCCACTTAGTCATGGCGGAGCGCCCAGGCCGGAGCAGCACGGCTTGCACGGAGCGACTGGCCCAGCACGGTCAGCACTGCGATCGCGAGCGCGAGCAGGCTGGCGCCGACGAAATAGAGCGGCGATAGCGTGATCCGGTCGTCGAACCCGGCCAGCCACGTCCGCATCGCTACAAAGGCGAGCGGCCATGCGATGACGTTGGCGAGCAGCACGGGGCGGAGAAACTGGCCGACCAGGAGCATGACGATATCGGCGGACGACGCGCCGAGCGTCTTCCTGATCCCGATCTCCCGGATCCGTCGCGCGGTGTTGAACGAGGCCAGCCCCCACAGCCCGACGCAACCGATCAGCACCGCCAGCGCTGCGCCGATGCCGAACAGCCGCGTGGCGCGGTCGTCGGTCTCATAGAATGCGTTCAGGCGGGAGTCGGCGGTATCGGCAGCGAACGGCACCTGCGGCACGGTCCGCTGCCAAGTCTTCCTGACCGCGTCGAGCATCGCGCGCGGGTCGCCCGCAAAGCGGATCGAGGCGACCGCCGTGCCGGTACGCTCGGGCTCGCGGTAATAGATATAATAGGCCGCGCTGTTGGGCTCGCGGGGCGAGGAAAAACGCATGTCGTCGACCACGCCGATGATCGTCCGCGGCCGGTCGCCGCCGACCGTCTTGCCGACCGCATCCTCCGGCGAGCGGAAGCCCAGCACGGCGACCGCGCGTCGGTTGATGACGATGGCTATCGGCGCGCCTTTCGCGCGCGACGGATCGTCGTCCGCGCGGTGCGCCTCGTCGAAGACCCGGCCGGCGAGCAGACGGGTGCCGTAGACCCGGAAAAACTCTGGTCCGACGATCGACCAGCGGAGCGACGGTCCGGGACCGCTCACGCCCGGCAAGGGTACGTTGTCGCTATTGTCCTCGCCGCTGCCGCCGACCGCGGTGTTGCCGACGGCGACACCGGTAACACCGGGAAGATCGCGGATCGCCGCGATGACCGCGCGACGCTGCGCACTGTCGACGAGGCTGTCACGCATCGACAGGAGCACCAGCAGCCCCTCGCGCCGGAAACCGAGATCGGACTGGCGAACATGGCGGGTCTGCGCGACCAGTACCGTGGTGCCGATCATGAACGCGATCGCCAGCGCGAACTGCAGCACGACCAGCGCCTCGCGCGTGCGGGTTCCGGCACGGCCGCCGCCTGGGGAACGCGCCGACGCCAGCACCGCCGCCGCGGGAAACCGCGACAACAGCACCGCCGGATAGAACCCAGCGACGATCCCGACCACCACCGCGAGCACCGCCAGCGCGGGCACGACGAGCGCATAGGGAATGCGCAGCGACAGGCCACCGGCGGCATTGACCAGCGGCAGTCCGAGTTCGGCGAGGATCAGCCCGGTCAGGCCCGCGACGATTACGGTCAGCACCGCCTCCCCCAGGAACTGGCGGACCAGCGTGGCGCGGTCGGCACCCAGCACCTTGCGCATCGCCACCTCGCGCGCGCGCAGACCGGCGCGTGCGGTCGCCAGGTTGACGTAGTTCACGACCGCGATGACCAGCGTCAGCAGCCCGACCAGCCCAAGCGTCACGACGGTGATCTTGCGGCTGGCGCTTTGCGATCCGGTCGGTTCGAGATGAAGCCGGTCGATCGGCAGAACGGCGATCCGCTGCGTGTCCCACGCATTCTTGCCGAGATCGGCCAGCCCTCGCCGGTTAACGAACGACGGCATTCTTTGCGTAAACGCACGCGCCGCGGCCGGCGTGTCGAAGCGCAGGAACGTCTGGAGCGACGTGCTGCCCCAGTGGAACCAGTTCTCCGACGGCGGGGTCCGTGGCAGCGGGATCAGGATCGAGAGCCGCAAGTCGCTGGTCTTGGGCAGGTCGCGGAAAACGCCGGCGATCTGGTAGTTGGTCTGCGCATCGGTCGCGATCGTCAGCGTCTGGCCGACGGGGTTGGTGGTGCCGAAATACTTGCGCGCCACGCTCTCGCCGATCAGCGCGTTGGTCGGGCTGGCAAGCGCGGCGCGGCCGTCGCCCCGCGCCATCGGCAGGTCGAATACCCGGAAGAACGATGCGTCGACCTGCGCGACGTCCTCGGCCGTCGCGACACCGCCGCGGATCACCGATCCCCCGTTCTCGCCGCCGCGGATGCGCGTGCCGACGATACCGGGAAAATCCTCGCGAAGCTGGTCCAGCAGGCCGCCCATCGTGTTCGGATAGGCGCCGTTCACGGGGCTTCCAGGCAGGTTCCACACCGTCTGCACGACATAGATGCCGTCGTGGCGCGGCAGCCATTTTTCGAAGCTCGTCTCGAACCGGACATAGAGCCCGAGCACGAGAAAGACGGCGATCCCCACCGCCAGCCCGCCGATGTTGAGCGCCGCATAGAGCCGGTGGCGGGTCAGCGACCGGTAGAGGGAGAGCAGGGCGAAGCGGTTCATTGCGGGTGATCCGAACGAGAGGAGATGGCGACGGGATCAGTCATGGCGCAGCGCCCATGCGGGCGCGGCACGACTGGCACGGACCGACTGGCCGACAATGGTGATCAGCGCGATCGCGAGCGCGAGCGTGCTCGCGCCGACGAAGTAGAGCGGCGACAGCGCGATCCGGTCGTCGAACCCGGCCAGCCACGTCCGCATCGCGACGAAGGCGAGCGGCCACGCGACCAGATTGGCGATCAGCACCGGCCGCAGGAACTGGCCGATCAGCAGGCGGACGATGTCGGTCGACGATGCGCCGAGCGTCTTCCTGATGCCGATCTCGCGAATCCGCCGCGTCGTGTTGAACGAGGCCAGCCCCCATAGCCCGACACAGGCGATCAGCACCGCCAGCCCCGCGCCGATCCCGAACAGCCGCGCGGCATGATCGTCGGCCTCGTAGAATGGCGCGAGCCGTTGTTCGGCAGTCTCGACCGACAACGGAACCTCGGGTGCTAGCCTGCGCCATGTCGCGCGCACCGCGTCCATGACGGCTTTGCGGTCGCCCGCGTAGCGGATCGCCGCCACCGGGGTCGGCGGCATGTGACGATAATAGACGTAATACGTCGCCTGGTCGGGTGCGCGTGGCGCGTAGAAGCGGAGCTGGTCGATCACACCGATGATCGTGCGGGGCATGCCGCCGCCGACCGTCTTGCCGATCGCTTCGGTTGGCGAGCGGAATCCAAGCGCCGCCGCGGCCTTGCGGTTGATGACGATGTTGCGGCCCTTCGGCCATGCCTTCCAGTCGGTCGAATCGTCCGCGCCGTGGGCATCGTCGAATAGACGTCCGGCAAGTAGCGTCACGCCGTAGGTGCGGAAGAAGCCTTTGCCCGCAATGATCGTGGCGACCGACAGGCCCGGAGGGGGGCGTCCCGGTATGTCGATCACGTCGACATTGGCAGTACCGTCGCCGCCCGGTCCGGTCCCTCCGACACCGACGGACTCGACACCGGGCAGCGCGCGCATGGCCGCGAGGATCGCCGTCGCGCGGGCCGGCCAGATCGCCTTGTCCAGCAGCGAGGGGACGGTCAGCAGGCCCTCGCGGCGAAACCCGAGATCAGCCGTGCGGACATGCGCGGTCTGCGCGGCGAGGATCATCGTGCCGGTGACGAACGCGATCGCGAGGCCGAACTGGAACACTACCAGTGCCTCGCGCAGATGCGTTCCCGCACGCCCCCCGCCCGGCGCGCGCGCCGACGCGAGCACCGCTGCGGCGGGATAGCGCGACAGCAGCAGCGCAGGATAGAAACCGGCGAGCAGACCAACGACCAGCACCAGCAGCGCCAGCGACGGCACGACCAGCGCATAGGGGATCCTGAGCGCCAGCCCCGCCGCCGCATTGACGAACGGCAGCCCGAGTTCGGCGAGGATCAGGCCAAGCAAGGCCGCGAGCGCTGCGGTGGCGATCGCCTCGCCCAGGAACTGCCGGATCAACGCAGCCCGGTCGGCGCCCAGCACTTTGCGCATCGCCACCTCGCGCGCGCGCAGGCTGGCCCGCGCGGTAGCGAGGTTCACATAGTTCACGATCGCGATCAGCAGCGTCAGCACCCCGACGATGCCGAGCGTCGCGACCGTCAGCTTGCGTCCCCCGCTCTCCTCGCCGACCGGTCGCAGATGCGCGGCGGCGATCGGGACCAGCGGCAGCGAGAAGATATCGGTCGGCGCCGGCCCGAGATCCTGCCCGGCATGGCGTTTGATGAAGGCCGGCATCGCCTGCTGAAACCGCTGTGCCGCACCCGGCGTCTCGAACCGCAGATAGGTCCAGAGCGAGGCAGTGCCCCATTTATACCACGCCCATTCGGCGGGTGGCGGCGTCCGCGGGATCGGCAGCAGGATCGAAAAATGGAGATCGCTGTTGGCCGGCAGATCCTCGAACACGCCCGCGACGCGGTAATTGGCGGGTGCATCGACCGCGATCCGGATCGTCTGCCCGACCGGATCGGTGGTGCCGAAGAATTTGCGCGCGGCGGAGCGGCTGACCAGAGCTGCCGCCGGGTCGGCCAACGCTTCCGCGCCCTCCCCGCGCACCATCGGCAAGTCGAACACGTCGAAAAACGCCGCATCGACCTGCGCGACATCCTCCTTGGTGGCGTCGTCGCCGCGCAACACGGTGCCGCCGCCCTTGCCGCCGCGGATACGCGTGCCGACGAGGCCGGAAAAATCCTGCCGCATCTGTTCGAGCATGCCCGACATGGTTCCCGGATACGCGCCGTTGAACGCGTTGCCCGGCAGATGCAGCGCGCTTTGCACGACATATATGCCCCGGTGTCGCGGCAACCACGTCTCGAAGCTAGTCTCGAACCGGACATACAGGCTCAGAACCAGGAACACGGCGATGCCAACCGCGAGCCCGCCGATGTTGAGCGCGGCATGCAGCTTGTTACGCGTGAGCGACCGGTAGAGCGAGAGCAGGGCGAAACGGTTCATCGCGCGCGGGACCTTTCGAGAGCGAGAGGATGGCTCAGATCGCGCGTGCGGCGGACGCGACGATGCGGCCGTCGAGCATGTCGATGCGCCGCTTCGCCATGTCGGCGTGGCTCGGCGAATGCGTGACCATGATGATCGTCGCGCCCTCGTCATTCAGTCCGGCCAGGATATTCATCACCTGCTCGCCATTCGCGGTGTCGAGGTTGCCGGTCGGCTCGTCGGCGAGGATCAGCTTGGGCGCTCCGACGATCGCACGGGCGATCGCGGCGCGCTGCTGCTGTCCGCCCGACAGCTGGTGCGGATAATGCCGCGCACGGTGCGCGATGCCGACCTTGTCCATCGCCGCGGCCACCCGCGCCCGCCGGTCTCCGATCCCCTTGCCGGCCCCGCTCTTCTTGCCAACATCATCCTTGCGATAGGCCAGCCCAAGCGCGACGTTCTCCTCGATCGTCAGTTCGTCGATCAGGTTGAAGCTCTGGAACACGAACCCCAGCGTGGCGCCGCGGAACTGCGCCAGCGCCTTCTCGTCGAGCGCGGCGAGATCGCGATCGTCGAACAGATACTTGCCGCCGGTCGGACGATCGACGGTGCCGAGCGTGTTGAGCAGTGTCGACTTGCCGCACCCCGACGGGCCCATGATCGCAACGAACTCGCCCGCCTCGACGTGCAGGTCGATATCGGCGAGCGCGGTCGTCTCGACCTCGTCGGAAACGTAGCGGCGCTGGATATTCTCGAGATGGATCACGGGAAGCCCCTTTCTAGCGGAGGTTGAGGATGTCGCCCTTCACGGACGCTGTACCGGAGGTGACGATGCGATCGCCGGTGGCCATGCCGGACAGGATCTCGACCTGTTCGGGATTGCGCCGACCGGTCTTGACCGTTTGGCGGCGAGCGTGACGGCTGTCGGCGTCGAGCACGAAGACCGACGCGCCGCCGCCGGATTCCAGCCAGCTGCCGACCGGCGCGACGAGTGCGGGGGCGGTGCTGCCCAGCGTGATCCGGCTATCGAGCGTCTGGCCGCGATTGAGCCCGGCCGGCGGGGCGGACACGAACGTCAGTTCGACGCGGAAACGCCCGTCCTTGACCGCCGGCAACACCTTCGACACGCGCAGCCGTGCGTCACCCGCCGTTGCCGTCTGCCCCACCGCGACGCGCCCGAGATAATATTCGTCGACGTCCGCTTCGAGTTTCCACGAGCCTTCGCTGTCGACCTGCCCCGCAGGGTCACCAGCCTTGAGCGTCTGGCCCGGCTGGATCGTGAAATTGGTCAACCGCCCACCCGCCGGCGCACGGATCACCAATGCGTCCAGACCGGCACGCACCGCCGACAGGTTGCTTTCTAACCGACCGCGCGTATCGTCGAGCCGCTGGCCTTGCGTGGCCGTGATCCGCGCCTCCGCCGCGCCGCCGGATTGCAACTGCGCGAGGCGCTTTTCCTGGTACGCCGCCTCCTCGGCGAAGCTGCGCACCCCCGCATCCGACACGAAGCCTTTGTCATGCAGTTGCTGGCGGATCCCCAGTTCGCGGCGCGCCTTGATCAGGTCGTAGTTCGCCTGTGCGATCTGGCCGGCGCGATCGAGGCGGTTACGTTCGATCCCCAGATTCTCACCCGCGACGCTGCCGAGCTGACTCGCGATCTGCGCCTCGCGGGTCAGCACGTCGAGCTTCAGCGTCGGGTTGGCGAGAGTCGCGAGCGGCTGGCCTTCGACGACCATCGTACCGTCCTGCACGAGCAGCTTCTCGACCTGTCCGCCCGACAACACGCCGACCAGCGTCGTGACGCGCGGCGCAACGGTAGCGCGCACCGGCAAATAGTCGGCGAACGGTGCACGCTCGACGATGCCGGTCTCGACGTCGGCAACGGCCATGTCGGTCGATCCGCTGGCCGGCAGGAACCGCCACACCAACGTCGCAGCGACGATCAGCGCCACCGCGATAAGCCCGCGCGGGTTGCGCCACCAAGGCGCCGCAGGCCGGTCGACCCGGCGGTCCATCGCCGCGCCCGCGAGCGGGCTGGCAGAAGCAGTTGCGTGTACGGGCTGTTCGGGCATCATGGTGCCAGTGTCGCCGATCACCGGCCGAAAGACTAAATCGTTATGGATCAGCCGCTTAACATGATGACCCCGCCAAGCGGCCGTTCGAAAATGGACGCACCGTCCACCAATGGACGGTCCGAGGCCATGTCAATTGCCGCCACCATCCTGCTGGTCGACGACAATCAGGCGGTGGCGCGGGCAATGGAGATCGTATTCCGCATGGCAGGACACCGGCTGGATGTCGCGGCCACGCCGGAAGACGCCTTCTCCCGGCTCGCCGCATGCCGCTACGATGCGATCCTGCTCGACATGAATTTCAGTGCGGGTGAATCGAGCGGGGGCGAGGGAATGGCCTGCCTCGCCCGCATCATGTCCGACGATCCGAACGCCCGCGTCGTGATCATCACCGCGCATAGCGGCATACGGATCGCGGTGGCGGCGATGCAGGCCGGCGCCAGCGATTTCATGATGAAGCCGTGGCGCAACGCCGAGCTGATCGCCAAGGTCGAGGGCGCCATCGCGCGAGGCACGACCGTCAGCACGGGAACGCCCCGTACGACTGCCAGCGGCGAGCCGGCGCGGTTGCTCGGCGAAAGCGCGGCGATGCACCGGCTCCGCGCCCTCGTCCGCCGGATCGCTCCGACCCAGGCAGGGGTTACCATCACCGGCCCCCCTGGCAGCGGCCGGACGCTGACCGCGCTCGCGATCCACGCCGCGTCGCCGCACGCCGATACGGCGCCGGTGCGGATCGACCTGCGCGACGAGGCGGCATGGGTTCGGCTCGACGATGCCCAAGGCACCGCCATCCTGCGCCATCCCGACGAGCTCGACGCGGTGGCCGAGTCACGATTGATCGACCGCATCCCGCCCGGGCTGCGCTGCATCGCCATTGCCAAGACGGTATTTCCGCTGACGCCGGCGCTGCGGCGGCGGCTTTGCACCGTTGAAGTGACCGTACCGCCGCTCACCGCCCGGGAGGACGACGCCGTCCTGCTTGCGCGCCATTTTGCTCGCGTTGCCGCGGACCGGTTCGGTCAGCCAGAGCCGACGTTGAGCGAAGCAGCGGTGGCGGCGATCCGCGCGACCGTGTGGACCGACGATGTGCGCGGGCTGGCACTCGCCGTCGAGCGCGCCGTGCTTCTGTCCGAGAGCGGCATCATCGACGCCGCGATACTCGCTCTGCCGCCGGCCGATGCGCCGATCGCTACCGGCCTATCCGACCCGGCGTTCGACCTGACCGATGCGGAACGGACGCTGATCGAAGCCGCCCTGCGCGAGCATCGCCACAACGTCACCCATGCTGCCGCTGCACTCGGGCTGAGCCGAGGCGCGCTGTATCGTCGCATGGCGCGCTATGGGCTTTAGACTGCTTACGATCAGCAGACTGGCTGCGAACAGGGGCCTTTCCGCGGTCCTCGCAAGCCTTGGTCTCGTCGCATCCGGAATCGCTGGAGCGACGGCATGGCGGATCGGTCTGTGGGGCCTGCTGACGGGGGCAACGCTGATCGCAGCGTGGCTGGGAACGCTCGTCTGGTGGGCAGTAGTCCGTCCGCGAGCCGCTCCCCAGCCATCGACGGCGACCGAAGCGGACGCCGACGCTATGGTCCTGCGTGTCCTGCTCGACGCCGCGCCGACCCCTCTGCTCGGCATTGAGGGCAACGCAGCGCGGGCACTAAACCGTGCCGCTCGCTCGCTGTTCGCGACCGACGACCGCATCCTCCCAGTCCCCGCAGCGCTCGCCGAGCCGAGGGTGACCCATCTGAGCTACGAAGGCCGACGCTGGCGGATCGACCGCGTCACCGTCTCGGGCAATAGCGCCGTCGCCGCGTTGATCGATATCGAACAGGAGGAGCGCGTTGCCGAGGCACGCGCGACCATCGAAATGATCCAGGTGCTGGGCCACGAATTGCTCAACGGCTTGGCGCCGATCGCCTCCCTTGCCGAGAGCGGGATGACGGCCGTCGACCGGCCGGTCGTCGATCTCGAGCTCCTGCGTGAGATTCTCGGCACGCTGGCCCGTCGTGCCGAGGGATTGCAGCGCTTCACCGAAGCCTATCGTACGCTAGCCCGCCTGCCCGGCCCAATACGCAGGCCGACAAATCTTCGCGAGATGGCGGACGATCTCGCGCGGCTAAGCGTCGGACGCTGGCCGGATATCACCATTTCAGTCGAGGTCGACGACGGTCTCACATGGTCGCTGGACCGCGATCAGATCCATCAGGCACTTTGGGCGCTGCTACAGAATGCAGCAGAAGCGGCGCAACCAAGCGACGCTCGGGTCAGCCTGCGGATAAGCCATGCTAAAGCGCAGCTTGTTATCGAAGTCATGGACAATGGCGCGGGCATTGCCCCGGATAGCGCTGCGCGCGTGTTCCGGCCGTTTCACACCACCAAGGCAGACGGTACCGGCATCGGCCTCAGCCTCGCGCGACAAGTCGCGTTAGGCCATGGCGGGGCCCTTAACCTCGAACAGGGGCTCCACACCATATTTCGGATGATGCTCCCGAGAGCTTAACGATCGAACCGCATAGTCCCTGAAACCAGACGCTCGTTCATCTTCGAACTTCGGATCGAGAGGCCGGTTGTGATTGGCTCGAGAACGCGTTCGGGACGATGGTACCGCCCTTCATAACCATCCGAACGCGACGAAGCGCGACGATATCCGCCGTCGGATCGCCCGATACCGCAACCAGATCGGCCAGCAGACCAGGTTTCACCGCACCCAGCTTGTCGGCGAGATGGAGCAACCGCGCATTTCCCGAGGTAGCGGCTATCAAGACGTCCGCACGGCGCATCCCCGCATCGACCAACAATTCCATTTCGCGCACGTTCTGCCCGTGGGCGAACACGCCAACATCGCCGCCGACGCAGATCGGGACTCCTGCTTTAAGGGCCAGCTTCAGGCTCGAACGACTGAGCGCGACGGCGGGCGGCGCCGGTTCGCTGCCGTTCCAGCCACGATAATGCGACGTCGCATCCGATGCGGCGAGCGTCGGGCACAGCGCGATGCGCTTGGTTGCCATGGCTGCAAAGATCGCCGGCGTACCGCCATAGCCATGTTCGATGGTATCGACCCCGGCGGCAACCGCACGTCGCATACCCTCGGCGGTGGCAGCGTGGACGGCGACCGGGCGCCCCGCATCATGCGCCGCGGCGACCGCTGCCGTGATCTCGGCGACGCTCAGCGTCGCGCGGCTCTCCTCGCCCGGCCGCCAGCGATAATCGGCGTACAGCTTCACCCAGTCCGCGCCCGCCGCGATCTGGCGGCGCACCGCGGCCACCATCTGATCGATCCCCGACACCTCTTCGGCCCCCTGGGGGATGGCGACGCCAGGCTCGAAACCTTTCGGACCATAGGCGCCCAGTGCCACGATCGCCCGCGTTGCGACCGACAGCCGCGGCCCCGGCACGATACCCTGATCGATCGCGGCCTTCAGTCCGACATCCGCATAGCCTGCGCCCTCCGTACCGAGATCGCGTTCGCTGGTGAAACCGGCGAGCAACGTCGCCTTGGCGTTCGCGACCGCGCGCGCGGTGCGCAGGGCGAGCGGCTCATGCAGGACCTGATCGTCCCAGCTCGCTTCGTTGTAAGGGTGCAGGAACAGATGCCCATGACCCTCGATCATGCCGGGTATCAGTGTATCCCCGGCAAGCTCGACGATGCGCGTATCGACGGGCAGCGACAGATCGGGCCCGACGGCGACGATCCGGTCGCCCGTGACGAGCACCTGCCAGCCGGCATGGACCACCCCATCCGCGCCGTCGAAGACGCCGGCTGGTTTCAGGAGGATCGATGTCGGACCGGACGCGGGCAGCGCCCCCGCGGGTCCGAGCAAAACCGCTGCGGTCGTCAGCATTATCGTCGTCAGCCACCGCATGGTCTTTCCCTCGCTCTCGCCTTACGCTTTGCACATGGATAAGGTTCTTCGACACGCGCGCAATCCAGCGATCCTGTTGGCCCTGCTGACGACCGCGCCCAGTGCCCCGCCGACCGAGATGGCGCGGTGGCAGTCACAAGCCACGGGTGTCACGATCTCGCGCGACGATTGGGGCATCCCGCACATTCGCGGACGATCGGATGCCGACGCAGTGTTCGGCCTGATCTACGCCCAAGCCGAGGACGATTTCGCGCGCATCGAGACGAACTACCTAACCGCCCTCGGTCGTAGCGCGGAAGCCAATGGAGAAGAGTCGGTCTGGGCGGACCTTCGACAGCGGCTCTTCGTCGACCCCGCCAGGTTGAAGGCAGAATATGCATCCAGCCCGGCGTGGCTGCGGGCGCTGATGCAGGCCTGGGCGGACGGGCTGAACTATTATCTGGCGACGCATCCAAAGACGAAGCCCCGCGTCCTCACCCGTTTCGAACCCTGGATGGCGCTCAGCTTCACCGAAGGGAGCATCGGCGGCGATATCGAACGGATATCGCTCAGCGACCTGAAGACCTTCTACGGCCGCCCTACCCCGCCGACCGCGGAGGAACAGGGTGTGATCCCGCGCGAGCCGTCGGGCTCGAACGGTATCGCGATAGCGCCCCGCCTGACCGCGCACGGCCGTGCGTTGCTGCTCATCAATCCGCACACCAGCTTCTATTTCCGTTCCGAAGCGCAGATGACGAGCGACGAAGGTATGAACGCCTATGGCGTTAGCACCTGGGGCCAATTCTTCATCTATCAGGGCTTCAATGCCAAGGCGGGCTGGATGCACACCTCGGCGACCGTGGACAATATCGACGAATTCGCCGAGCGGATCTCGCGGACCGGCGACCGCTATGCCTATCGATACGGCAGCGAGGTCCGCCCTGTCGTCACGCGTGCCGTCACCGTGCGCTTTCGCCGCACGGACGGCACGATGGGCGAGCGCCGCTTCACCACCTACGTCACGCATCACGGACCGATAGTCTCGATCAAGGCCGGACGATGGATCGCGACCGCGCTGATGTGGAAGCCTGTCCCCGCGCTCGAACAAAGCTATCTGCGCACCAAGGCGACCGATCTCGCCAGCTACGTCACGGTTGCCGAACGCAAGGCGAATTCGTCGAACGACACGCTGTTCGCCGACGACAAGGGCGAGATCGCGTTTCTTATGCCGCAGTTCATGCCGATCCGCAGCGACCGGTTCGATTATACTCGCCCCGTCGACGGCAGCGATCCCGCAACCGACTGGCACGGACTGCACACGCTGGCCAGCCTGCCGAGCGTCGCCAACCCGCGTACCGGCTGGGCGCATAACACCAACGACTGGCCCTGGAGCGCGGCGGGGCCGGACAGCCCCAAGCCGGCGAACTATCCCCGCTACATGGATCAGGTCGGCGGCAATGCGCGCGGCGTCCATGCCGACCTGCTGCTGACGGGGAAGCGCGGCTGGACGCCCGATACGCTGCGTGCTGCCGCGTTCGATTCCTATCTGCCCGCCTTTGCTCGATTGCTGCCGGGGCTGGTCGACGCGTGGGAGGCGCTTCCTGCCGGCGATCCGCGGCGACAGGCGCTCGCGGCACCGATTGCGCTGCTAAAGCGCTGGGATCATCGTTGGAGCTACGACTCCGCCGCCACCAGCCTGGCGGTATTCTGGGGCGATCAGCTCTGGCGCGAAGTCGGCGGCTTCGCGCAGGCCGAGCGACTGAACGTGCCCGATTACATCGCCACGCGCGTGCCGAATGACGCGAAGCTCGCCGCGCTTTCTGCCGCGGTGGACCGGCTCACGCGCGACTTCGGCGACTGGCGCACGCCGTGGCAGACGATCAACCGCTTCCAGCGGCTCGACGACGCGATACAGCCACATTTCGACGACGCCCGCGCCTCCATGCCGGTGCCTTTCACCTCGGCGCAATGGGGCAGCCTGGCGTCGTTCGGCGCAAAGCCCTGGCCCGGTACGAAACGCTATTACGGCACCAGCGGCAACAGCTTCGTCGCGGTCGTCGAGTTCGGACCGCGTGTAAAGGCGATGGCCGTAATGGCCGGGGGCCAAAGCGGCGACTCGGCGTCACCGCACTTCACCGATCAGACCCAGCGCTACGCAGACGGCAAACTGCGCCCCGTCTATTTTTATCCCGAGGACCTGAAAGGGCATATCGAGCGTAGCTACCGCCCGGGCGGCTGACGAGCACCTCGCCCTCGCTCTCGCCCCCAACCTCGCCCTTGCAGCGCGTCACCGCGTCGGGCTTTCCGCCGCTTCGAGCTTGTCCTGTGTCCGCGTGTCGAAGTCGCCTGCATCATGGCGTTCGTGGAGTTGGCTGGCAGGATCGCCCATGATCCGGTTGACCATCCGCCCGCGCTGGACCGCCGGTCGCGCGCCGATCAGGTCGGTCCAGCGCAGGACGTTCTTATAGTCGTTCACCTGGAGGAACTCGGCGGCATCGTACACCTGGCCTGTCACGAGCGCGCCGTACCACGGCCACACCGCCATGTCGGCGATCGAATATTCGTCGCCCCCGACATATTGGCTCTCACTCAGGCGCCGGTCGAGAACGTCGAGCTGCCGCTTCACTTCCATCGCGAAACGGTCGATCGCATATTCGATCTTCGTCGGTGCATAGGCGTAGAAATGCCCGAAACCGCCGCCAAGCATCGGCCCGGCGCCCATCTGCCAGAACAGCCACGACAGCACTTCCGCGCGCTTGGCGACATCGGTCGGGAGGAACGCGCCGAACTTCTCGGCAAGATAGACAAGGATCGATCCGGACTCGAACACCCGGACGGGGTCCGCGCCGCTGCGATCGACCAATGCGGGGATTTTCGAGTTCGGATTGGCGTCGACGAAGCCGCTGCCGAACTGGTCTCCGTCCATGATCTTGATGAGCCAGGCGTCGTATTCGGCGCCCGTATGCCCGGCGGCGAGCAGCTCCTCTAGCATCACCGTCACCTTCACGCCGTTGGGCGTCGCAAGCGAATAGAGCTGGAGCGGGTGCTTTCCGACGGGCAGTTCCTTGTCGTGCGTGGCCCCGGCGGTCGGGCGGTTGATGCTGGCAAACCGGCCTCCGCTCTGCTTTTCCCAGCTCCAGACTTTGGGCGGCGTGTAGTTGGCGGTCTCGTTCATTCAGGCTCTCCGCTTTCCTCTGTCTATGCCGGCAAATTGAGCTGCTGCACGATTATACGCAAGTGCGGAGCCGAAGTCGCTGGGTCGAGGATGGTCTGGTGTTGGCCGTCACGAGGACACATCGTCAGCCATTCGTGCCCCATCCCTTGCCTCCCAACTTCAGACGCTCATTCATGTCCGTCTTGCCATGCCAAACTTCCAGAAAAATCGACAATTCCCGCGCCGCTCCCTCGTAGGATCGGGCAGGCGCGGCTTGGACGTTCTCTGGCGGTCAGCTGCACGCCCATTACGCGGTGCGAAAAGTGTACGGCGAGGTACGCGCTCCATACGGGATCTCTTGAGCGCTAAACGCAACCGCGGCAGCGGCGCTAACTGGGGCAAAGATGTCGCGGTACCCGGCAAAAATGCATCGTCCCCGCTCGTGTCTATTGCCGCGCGTTGCAGTGATGTTACCGGTCGGCGACGGATTCGGGTCACACGGATCGGCGCAGGAGGATGCTCGAAGCCCAAGGGGGGACCATCCATGATTCGCTTGCCCGTTCGTACGTCTGCCATCGCCCGGCTGCTGGCTACCAGCGCACCGTTACTCGTCTTTGCCGCGCCAGCAGTCGCGCAGCAACAGGCGCCAACTGGCCAGACTACCAGCGATCCGGCCGGCGATCAGGGACTTGGCGAGATCGTCGTCACCGCGACACGCCGCCAGGAATCGTCGAAGGACGTGCCGCTGGCGGTCACTGCGATCAGCGGCGAAAAGCTCGACGTGCTCAATTCGAGCGGTCTCGACATCCGCTTCCTCGCTGGTCGCACGCCGAGCCTCCAGGTCGAATCGTCGTTCGGGCGGACCTTCCCGCGCTTCTATATCCGCGGTCTCGGCAACACCGATTTCGATCCCAACGCCGCGCAGCCGGTCTCGGTCGTGTATGACGACGTCGCGCTCGAGAACCCGATGCTGAAGTCGTTCCCGGTCTTCGACCTGCAAAGCGTCGAAGTGCTGCGGGGGCCGCAGGGCACGTTGTTCGGGCGCAACACCCCGGCCGGCGTCGTGAAGATCGATTCCGCCAAGCCGAACCCCGACAAAGTTTCGGGCTATGCGACCGGATCCTGGGCGACCTACAACACGATCAACGGCGAGGCCGCGCTCAATCTGCCGATCGGCAACGGCTTCGCGTTCCGCGCATCGGGCTTGATCCAGTCGCGCGACGATTGGGTGACCAACGATTCCACGACGGGCAATGCCGACCGCAAGCTCGAAGGCTATCGCGACGTCGCCGGCCGCTTCCAGCTCGGCTATACCAGCAGCGACTTCAACGCGTTGCTGAATGTCCATGTCCGCGACCTGACAGGTTCGCCGCGCATCTTCCGCGCCGGATTGTTCAAGCCGGGCACGAACGACTTCAACACCGGCTTCGACCCGAAGCATGCCACGCTCGACGGCTATACCAGCCAGAGCCTGACGCAATGGGGCACCAACCTGCGGCTCGACTATCATCTCGACGGCATCGGCACCTTCTACTCGGTCACCGGATACGAGCAGGCCAAGGTCGAGAGCACGGGCGACGTCGACGGCGGCAACAACTACACATTCCTCGGCGGCACGATCGGCGCGATCGGCGTCGGGCTGTTCCCGTCGAACACCGGCGGCCTGACCAAGCCCAAGGAGTTCAGCCAGGAGCTGCGCTACGCGAGCGAGGACATGAACGGCATCCGCCTTCAGGGCGGACTGTATTATTTCCACCAGACGCTGCGCTACAACCAGTACGACTATGCGTTCGGCGGCACCGGATCGCGCGCGACCGATCTGACGCAGGACATCGCTCACGACAATCGCAACGAGAATTACGGCGCGTTCGCGTCGATCGAGGCCAAGCCGACCGAGTTGCTGACGCTGCGCGCAGGCGTCCGCTATTCGCATGATTATCGCAACGACCTCGTCACCGCACCGATCCCCGGCAGCGGGATCAGCGATACACTGCCCGCGCGCGCGGTCGTCCGCGGCTCGAACGTCACCTGGGACGCGAGTGCAACCTATGAACTGACGCCGGCGATCAACGTCTATTCGCGGCTCGCGACCGGCTATCAGGGCCCGGCGATCCAAGACCGCGTGACCTTCGGCAGCGTCCAGAGCACTGCACCCAAGCAGACGACCTTCTCGGGTGAGAGCGGCTTCAAGGGCACACTGCTCGACCGGAAGGTGAACTTCTCGCTCGACGCCTATTGGTACAGCACCAAGGACCTGCAGATCACCGCGGTCGGTGGCAGCAGCAACTCGGCACGTCTGATCAGCGCGAACAAGGCGATCGGCTACGGCGTCGAGGGCGAGTTCGAGGCACGTCCGCTCCCGGAACTTACGCTGACCGCGAGCGGCAGCTACAACTTCACCGAAATCCGCGATCCGAACATCGGCGTCGGAGTGTGCGCGACCTGCACCGTGCTCGATCCGATCGTCAACGGGTTCGCGGTCATCGACGGCAACGACCTGCCCCAAGCGCCGCGCTGGATCGCCAACTGGACCGCGCGCTACGGCATCCCGCTCGCGAACGGCGGCGAGGTCTATGCCTATACCGACTGGGTCTATCGCAGCCGCATCAACTTCTTCCTGTACGAAGCGGTCGAGTTCACCGGCAAGTCGTCGCTCGAAGGCGGTCTCAAGGTCGGCTATAAATCGCCGCAGGGGTATGAGGTCGGTGCGTTCGTCCGGAACATCACCAACCAGTATCGCAGCATTTCCGCGATCGACTTCAACAACCTGACCGGCATGATCAACGAACCGCGGATCATCGGCGGTCAGTTCAAGATCGCATTTTAAGATAAGACGCCGAACTGCGCGCCTTACGGACAATTTCGGTGCGTAAGCGAGCTAGAGGCGCTGTCATCTGACGTAACTCCGCGGTGGGCCGGTGCTTTGGCACTGGCCCAGGCTTAGCGTCCGCTCTTGGGCGAACGCGCCCCTGCCCTAAGGCTTCCGACCGGACGCACAAGACGCCGTTCAGCCCGCCCTTTCTGCTTCCCAACGTCAGCCGCTCGTTCATTTGGCTGGACGGCAGCTTGCGGCGGCCGAATGCGCCTCTCGGCGGATTGATCGTCGGCGCTTTCATGAATGCCAGATATCACCGCATGCCGATCTTGCCGCCTAATCGCCGGAAAGTTCGCACTCTAAATCAAGGGTGACGCGATGGTCGCGTCGGCACCACTCGGTGCCGAACAGGTGGACCTCATGAATGCTCGACTTTTACCGATGCCCGATAACGGCACCCTGATCGCCCCGGCATCGCCGACCGGGCTCACTATATCGAGCATGGCAGGCCACATGATGCGGCAATTACCAGAGGACCAGGAGCATGCATTGGCATTCGCTCCGGCTGATGATCTACTCGACCTGCCGTTCCTGAAGGACGTGCCGAACTTGCTGGCATGGGTGCGCCCCGGCGAGTATTGTCGACAGCAGCGAGAGACGAGGCTTTACGGCGACTGGTTGCTAGTCCTGGCTTCCGGCCGGCCATGGTCGAGTTGACCCTGGCCCTGGACCAGTAACCAGCAGGCTTCAGAGCGTTCGTGTACCTAGCCATTTTACCATTGCCGGGTCACGATGGTCGAAGCTGCCGATCTTCTGATCTAGCGCAGCGATTGCGGCAACGTCGTCCCCCTCCAGATCAAAGTCGAACACTGCGAAATTCTCCGCCATGCGGTCCTTGCGGACCGATTTGGGGATCGAAACAATCTCGCGTTGGATCAGCCCGCGCAGGACCACCTGAGCAACGCTCGTGCCATGCTTGCGTCCGATCTCCGCGAGCACGTCGTTGCTGAACAGCTCCTTCTTCCCCTCGGCGAACGGTCCCCAAGTCTCTGCCCGCACTCCATACTCGCGTAAGACTTTCTGAGCATCGTCCTAGCTATGGAAGGGGTGAATCTCGATTTGATTGACCGTCGGTGCAATCTCGTTGTGGAGCACGAAGTCCGCCAGCCGATTGGGGTAAAAGTTGCTCACGCCGATCCGCGGATACGGCCAGCGCGGTACAGTTCCGCCTTTGCACGCCAGGCTCCGTCCACGTCGCCGTAGGGCTGATAGATGAGATAAAGGTCGAGAGAGTCGCGCTTAGCTTCTCCGATTGAGAATGAAGATATGGTCGTGCGTGCTGCATTCGATTAGGCGCTGGATGCTGCATGAACCCATCGCTACGGTTCATGAATGGACCGCGATGACCTTGTCGATCTCAACGCCTTCATGGCGGTAGCCGCAGAACGCAGCTTTACCCGTGCAGCAGCGAAACTCGGGAAGTCACAATCGGCACTTAGTCATACCGTGCGGCGGCTTGAAACCCGCCTTGGCGTCCGATTGCTGACGAGGACGACCCGGAGCGTCGCGCCCACCGCCGCCGGTGAGCGACTGCTCGCCACGTTGACGCCTGCCCTGGGAATGATCGATGCCGAAATCGCCTCGCTCAGCGATCTGCGTGACAAGCCACGGGGCATGATCCGGATCACCACGTCGGAACACGCGGCCGAAACAGTGCTGCTGCCGGTGTTGGCACCGTTCCTGGCAGAATACCCGGAAATCCAGGTCGAGCTCAGCATCGATTCCGGCCTTACCGACATCGTCACGGATCAGTTCGACGCCGGCGTTAGGCTCGGCGAGGCGCTGGCAAAGGATATGATCGCCGCACGGATCGGCCCCGATCTCCGGATGGCGGTGGTCGGCTCACCGTCTTACTTCGATCGACACCCCATTCCGAAGACGCCGCAGGATCTGGCGCAGCACAATTGCATCAACCTACGCCTGCGGTCGGCCGGCGGCATGTATGCCTGGGAACTGGAGCAAGGCGATCGGGAGGTGCGAGTCCGCGTCGACGGTCAAATGTCCTGCAACAACACGGCGACAATCGTTCGGGCGGCGCTTCGCGGCGTCGGCCTGGGGTTCGTAATGGAAAGCTCGGTCGCCGAGCACGTTCGCCGGGGTGAACTGACACGCGTATTGGAGGACTGGTGTCCGCCATTCGCCGGGTATCACCTCTATTACCCCAGTCGACGGCAATCATCGGCCGCGTTCGTCCTTCTGGTGAACGCTTTGCGATATAGGTCGTAGTTTCAAATTCTGAGGGAGCGGGATTTCTGGCGTCGATCCACAACTCCCAGTTGCAATACTTCGCATCGCTGATCCCGCACTTGCGGCACAGACCGGCCGTCTTCAAGCAACCTCATACTCACGCAAACCGACGATCCGATCCTCGGTAAATCGGCGTCGCCCCATCACTCGCCTTCATCTGACCAGCTGACTTACCAATGTCATGATTTTTGGGCGCCAGGTCAGGTCGAAACGACACGCAGACTCGGGCCTAAGAGCGAGAATTGCCGCCCCGCTTGCACGGTGATGCTCCTAACCACGTCGCCGTAACGCACTCTGACCTGGCCGCTGTTCAACGGCTTTACCGTCACCTTCGACAGCTCCCCCGTGCTCCATGACAAAGCGACTTCGCAGGCACCGCGGGCGCGCAGGCCTGTGATCGAGCCGGACGGCCAAGCATCGGGAAGCGCCGGCAGCAGGACGATCTCGCCATCGACGCTGCTCGTCAGCATTTCAGCGATCGCCGCAGCCCCGCCGAAGTTGCCATCGATCTGGAATGGAGGATGCGCATCGAACATGTTCGGATATGTGCGCTTCGGCCCGATCAGGAAGCGCAGGATGTGATGGGCCCGGTTGCCGTCACCCAGGCGGGCCCATAGCGCGATGCGCCACGCCGTCGCCCAACCCGTCGCTTCGTCGCCGCGGGTATTCAGGGACTGCTTGGCCGCTGCGGCAAGCGCAGGGGCGGAGCGGAGCCCTATCTGTTCGCTTGGATAGACTCCGTAGAGGTGGCTGACGTGCCGGTGATGAATGTCCTTTGCTCCGGCATCCCAATCCTCCTGCCATTCCTGCAGCTGCCCCGCGCTGCCGATCCTGTATGGTGCCAGCCGGGCTCTCGTCGCGGCGAACTGCTCGGACAGTTCGGGGTCTCGCCCGAGAATCCGTGCGGCCTTGGCAGCCTGGTCGAACAGGTCGCGAAGGATCGACATGTCCATCGTCGGCCCCGCACAGATCGACGATCCGTGACCGTGGTTGTTCTCCGGCGACAGCGACGGATTGGTGACGAGAAAGCCCGATCTCGGATCCACCTGAAGGACGTCGACGAAGAACAGCGCGGCATCGCGGATCAGCGGATAGACCGAGGCGAGGTACGCCGTGTTGCGGTTGTAATCGTAATGATCCCAGAGATGCGTGCACAGCCATGCGCCGCCGGTCGGCCACATGCCGAACGCAGGACCGTCGATCGGCGCCGTCGCGCGCCACAGGTCGGTGTTGTGATGGCATACCCAGCCGCGCGCGCCGTACATCGTCCTGGCCGTGCGTGCGCCGGTGATCGCGAGATCGCGGACCATCGCGATTAGCGGGGCGACGCATTCGGGCAGGTTGGTTGGTTCTGCCGGCCAGTAGTTCATCTGCGTGTTGATGTTGACCGTGTATTTGCCGCCCCAGGGTGGGTTCGGCACGTCGTTCCAGATGCCCTGCAGGTTGGCCGGCTGACTGCCCGGCCTGGAGCAGGCGATGAGCATGTAGCGCGCATAGTTGAAATACAGCGTCGCCAGCGAAGGATCGCCACTCGTCTCGCCGTCGCGGATCCGGCGATCGGTCGGGCGATCGGCACCCGGAGACCGTCCGAGATCGAGCGACACGCGGCGAAACAGCGTGTGATGCGCATCGCGCGCATCCTTGGCGATCCGCGCATAGCCCCGGGGCACCGCCGCATCGATCTGACCGCGGGTGATCGCCGCCGGATCGCCCGAAACGTCGTCGAAGCGGCGATAGCTCGTCGCCATCGCGATCAGGATCACGAGTTCGTCCGCGCCACGCACGACCAGCCGGTCGTTCGCGACGTCCACCTTGCCCCCCTTGGCCAATGCCTTCACGCGCGCCTCGAACCGCAGGGCGCCGGGGATACCGGAGCCGGCGTCGTTCGCGCCCAGCAAGACGATCTCGTCCTTGCGCTGGGCCTCGACGCCCGCCTGCTTGAGGGGGCTGATCAGCGAAAGGTCGACGTCGATCGCACCCGGCCGGTCCGCGGTGATGCGGACCGCGATGACCTGATCGGACGGCGACGCGATGACCTCGCGGCGGTAGTTTACGCCACCGCTCGACCAGCGCGTGCCGGCGACCGCGTCGTCCAGGTCGAGGTCCCGTCGATAGTCGAGCAACGGCAGCGCAGCCTCGGCAGGCGTCACGATCCCGGTCATGCCGCTCGGCGATCGCGCGGGCGGCGTACCCGCAGCCGCTCCAGCGCGCTCGATCACCAGGGTTCCGACCGTGCCATAAGACATCTGCCGCAGCGGTCGCGCCATTACCTTCTCGCCGATCAGCGCCTGCGCCTCGGCATATCTGCCGGCGAAAACGTGTGCGCGCACCTCGGGCAGCGCGGCGAGCGCGTCGGGGCTGGCCGGATCATACGGCCCGCCAGCCCACATCGTATCCTCGTTGAGCTGGAGGTGCTCGCGCTCGGTGCCGCCGTGCACCATCGCGCTGATACGCCCGTTGCCGATCGGCAGGGCCTCCACCCAGCTGGTCGCGGGTTGCGCATACCAGAGTGTCGTATCGGACGTCGGCGCCGCGCGGCGGGCTGGCGCCGCGCTGCTCATGGCGGGCAACGCAAGGCTGGCCCCGGTGCCCAGCATCGCGATCGCATCACGCCGGCTGACGTCTAGTGTTGGTCCGGTCATGGCTACCCCTGGGTTGAAGAACGAGCGTCGTCGTCGCGGATCGGGCAAGGCGCGGTCACAGTCGTACGATCGCCTTGATGACGCCGGCGACCGGATCCATCCAACCGCGAAAGGCGGCCGGCAGATCGAGCAGCGCCGCACTGTGGGTATGCATCGCCTCGACCGGGACGCGCCCGACGCGAACCGCCTCGATCACGGCGGCGAAACCCGCGCGCGTCGCGTTGCGGCTGCCGAGCAGCGTCATCTCGCGTTTGTGGAACTCGGGATCGCTGAAGCGGATATCGGCGGATACCACGGATACCAGGACATAGGCGCCGCCGTGTCCGACATAGCCGAACCCGGTCTCCATGGCCGCCGCGCTGCCGGTGGCGTCAAACACGACGTCGAAGAACTCTCCTTCGGTGATCGCGGCGAGCCGCGTCGGAACGTCCTCGTCCAACCCGATCGCGTGCGTGGCACCTAGCCGTTCGGTACAGAAGCGCGTACGGGCGGCCACGCCGTCCAGCACCGTGACCACGGCGCCCGCGTCCGCCGCAAACAGCGTGACGGCCATGCCGATCGGCCCCGCACCGACGACCAGCACGCGGGTGTTCGAGCGGAGCGCACCGCGCTGCACCGCGTGGTAGCCGATCGACAGGAACTCGATCATCGCCGCCGCATCGAGCGAAAGGCCGCTCGCATCGAGCACGTGGCGCTCGTCGACCGCAAGATAGTCCGCCAGCCCGCCATCGATGTGGACGCCAAGCACTTGAATGTCCGTGCAGCAGTTGGTCTTGCCCTGTCGACACGCGCCGCATCGGCCACAGAACAGATACGGCATCACGCAGACCGTTGTTCCGACCGCAAACCGGCCGGCATCGTCGCTTTCCGCGACCGTCCCCGCGAGTTCATGCCCCATCACGCGCGGGTAGCTCAGATAGGGCTGCGTTCCCCTGAAGATGTGATAATCCGTGCCGCAGATCCCGACACGCCGGATGCGGATGAGGACCTGGCCGGGGCGACGCACCGGCCGGATGCGATCGTCGACCGCGAGTTCACCGGGCGCGCCGCACACGACGACGTTCATCCTGATGCTCGAAGCCGATCCGTCCGAACCGGCGACGTCCTCATCGGGCATCGGCTGCATCCCGATCGAGCGCTCGGTCGAGATGCGTGTAGCCACCATCGACGAAGATCCATTGTCCGGTGATATGGGTGGCGCGCGCCGACAGCAGAAAAACGATCGTATCCGCGATCTCGTGCGGGTCGGTCATGCGGTGGCCCAGCGGGATGTGCCGCAGGATCGCCGCGCGCGCCGCTTCCGGATCTGGAAACCTTGCCAGATGGCGTTCGTAGGCGGCGGTGGCCACTTCCGCCGGAACGACGGCGTTCACGCGAATGCCGTCGGTGGCGAGGGCCGTGGCCCATTCTCGCGTCAGCGCGAGCACGCCCCCCTTGGCCGCGACGTAGCCGCTGGTCCCGCCCTGCCCCGTGATCGCCGTCTTCGAACTGACGCCGACGATCGCCCCGCGACTTGCCCGGAGATGCGGCAGCGCGTGATGCGCCATGGCATAATGATGACCGAGATTTCGCGCGACCGAGGCCAGGAACGCTGTCGTTCCCGCCGCGAGATCCACGCCGTCGTTGCTTCCCGCATTGTTCACCAGACCATCGATCGATCCGAACCGTTCGACGACCTCGGCCACGGCGGCCGCGCAGGCATCGTCGTTGTTCAGATCCACCCGGATCGCGTGGCCGGCATCACCGAGGATCGCCTGAAGCGTTTCCGACACGGGATCCCTGTCGAGTATCACGGGGATGGCGCCCTCCGCGGCCAGAAGCTGGACGGTCGCCGCACCGATCCCGCTGGCCCCGCCCGTGACGAGCACGACCTTCCCCGCCAAACCCAGGTTCATGCGGCCGCCTTGCGGGTGCAATCGCTCATGCCGCCGATCGGCATCGCCTTCCCTAGCGCACACTGCTCGAGCATCGCGCCTCTCCTATTATGGTTTTATAAGTGGAACCTAGTTTCCGCTTTATTCGCTGGCAAGTCCAATCTCGATGCGTTGCGGTCGATGCCGCACGCGTATAGATCGAGGGATGACCAACGACAGTTCCAGCGACCCCAAACACGACGGCAGCGCAAGCGGACGCATCTATGCCGCACCAGCCCTCGAAAAGGGTTTCGACATCATCGAACTCCTCTCGACCGCGCCCGAAGGCCTGACGGTGCGCGACATCGCAACCGGGCTGGGCCGCTCAATCAGCGAGGTTTTCCGCGTCATCATGGTCATGGAGCGTCGGAACTGGCTACGGAAGGACGTCGACACCGATCGCTACCGTGTTACCTATCACGCGCTGGATACCGTGCAGCGCGCTACGCCGGCGCAGACGCTCGTCGAGATCGCAACGCCGATAATGGTCGGCCTGGCGGACCAGACCAACCAGTCCTGCCATCTCGTCGTCCGGTCGGATGGTCATGGTCTGGTCGTTCATCGACAGGAGAGCGCCGGCCCTGCCGGATTTGCAATGCGCATGGGAACGATGATCGATCTCGTGACGAGCTGCTCGGGCCATGTCCTCTTGGCCTTTCTCGAGGACGATCGACTAGAAGCTGCTCTCGCCCTCATCGCCAAGCCGCTTGCGATCTCCGAATCCCGGTTGCGCGATCGACTCAGAATCGTGCGCAGCCGGGGCTACGAGACGCAGGCCAGCGTCCGGACCGCCGGCGTGACCGACACGAGCTTTCCGATCTTCGGCTATGACGGCCGCGTGCTGGCAGCGTTGACGATTCCGTATCTGCTTCTGATCGACGGCTCTCAAACGGTGCCCCTGGAGCTCGCGCGCGACCGGTTACGCACTGCATCCGGACGGATTTCACGCGGGATGGGCTGGTCCAGCTAATTCCCCGCGAAAGGCAGCGCGCTATCGCTGGTGGAAGCTACTTTCGCTATTTAGTGCGCCGTGATTTATCAGGCACTTGGTGGATTTGGACATAAATAGTCGAACTTGATCTTGCGCGGTAACCGGTGTCAGTGGTACCGGTACCTCCTGAACAGATGGTCACAGGCCACGGATCGGGAGCAGGGATGATGGGGGTACGCACGCAATTCCGGTTGTATCGGATGAGGCAGTCGAGACGCGTCGTCACGGGCCGTACCGTGATCAACAGCACCCTTGCGGCCAGCGCATCGAACGCATGTGCGCAAGCGACGCATCTCCCCGCCTCGATTCCCATTTCCATCGATCCCAAGGGTTTCGGCAGTACCGTCCGGATGCTCGGACAGGCCCTTCCGCTGCGAACACGCTTCACACCGGCAACGTCCCGCAACGTCAGCGAGCAGGCGTCTGCCGCGGACAGCCGACGGTGCATCGCCCGACGCGATCCAGTCGGAATCGCCATGACGGCTTCAATTTCGATGACACCGGTGTCTGCCGCCGCATGAAATGACGAGATTATAAAAACTATAACAGGGAGGACGGTTCAATGACGATCGGATCACGGAAGCGAGCAGCGCATACGGCCAGGTTTGCGACCTCGGTGAGCGCGCTGGCGATCATGCTGGGGGCAGCATCGGTCGTGAACGCGCAGGGCGTACCGGTCGATGCATCGAGCGCGCCCCAGGTCGGCAACGCCCCGCCCCCCGTGCCGACACCAGCCCCGATCGTCGGCGCGGACACGCCGAACTCCACCGACGTCGGTTCGACGCCCGAACAGGCCGAGGCCGCCTCCCGCCCCGCCGATGCGTCGACGCAGACCGGCGTCGATACGGTGCGTAACGCGGCGACCGACGAAGTGGCCGCCGACATCATCGTCACCGGCTTTCGTGGCTCGATCCAGTCCTCGCTCAACGAAAAGCGACAGTCGGACCAGCAGATCGATGCGATCAACGCGGAGGACATCGCGGACTTTCCCGACGCCAATCTTGCGGAATCACTCCAGCGGCTACCAGGCGTCTCGATCGACCGCGACAATGGCGAGGGCCGCGGCATAACCGTGCGGGGGCTCGGCGGCGACTTCAATCGTACCCGGCTGAACGGATTGGAGGCTCTGTCGACCGCAGGGTCGAACGATGCCGGGAGCAGCCCCAATCGAAGCCGATCGTTCGACTACAACACGTTCGCATCCGAGCTGTTCAGTTCGCTCAAGGTGCAAAAGACGCCGTCCGCAGAGACCGACGAGGGCTCGCTCGGTGCGACGATCGATCTCGTGACCGGCAAGCCGTTCGACTACAAGGGAACCCGTTTCGCGCTTTCTTCCGAAGCGAGCTACAACGAGAACAGCAAGAAAACCAATCCACGCCTCGCGGGCCTTGTTTCAACCCGTTTCGGTAAGGGCAAGTCGATGGGGCTGCTGTTATCGGCAGCCTACAACAAGACCGACAACGTCATCGACCAGTATAGCCGCAGCCCTGGTCAATCGGACTATCTGTATCGCAGCAGCCAGTTCCTGGGAGAGGGGTCGCCACAACGTGCCGGCTTCTCCGCTCCTGTGGGCACCGCATTGCCCTACGCGAACCCCGATGCGCTCGCAGCGCAGACCGGCTCCGATCCGGCCGCCTACGCAAAGCTGTACCCGGGCGCGCCGTACAACACACCGGGTCGCCTGGACGACTCCCGGGTCCGTATTCCGGCACTTCCATCGCTCACCAACCAGCGCGTGAAGAATAATCGCCTGGGTCTGACCGGCGCGTATCAGTGGGACGTGACCGACAAGACCCGCATCTCGATCGACGGCCTGTATTCGCGGTTCCACAACGAGAGCGAGAACAACCAGCTCTCGCCGATCGGCCTCAACCGCAACAATACGAATGCCGTCTACAACAACGCGACCGGACGCATCTCGCCAGTGACGGCGCGCGGTGCCTATCCCGGCCTGTGTACGCCCAATGCCGGCAGTGCGATCACGCCCGCGCAGGATTGCGGTCAGTCGATGTACGGCACGACACCGGCATTCGGCACATCGCTGAACCAGCAGGGCCAGCTGGTGGGCTCGGTACTCGGCAACGGCGCCGTCGTCCCAGGAGCCGTCAGCCCGACCAACGCCAACATCTTCAGCTCCAATCCGAACAACCTCGATCCCTACGACTATTACAACAACCCAAATTCAGTCGGATACGTCCCCGGCGCCAACAATCTCGCATACCGCGGCCAGTTGATCGGTCGCCCTGGTATCGACGTGCTCGACGCGAACGTCACCGATGGTCAGGCCGACTATCTGAAGCTTCGCAACGTCGATATGCGCTCGGCGGTCGACTATGCCGAATACACCACCACGTTCTGGCAGGGGAGCGCTCGGATTGACCATTCGTTCGCCGAGAACTTCAAGATGGCGGCGATCTACGGCCAATCGAAGTCGGTGAACTACTCGAAGGGTCTGCTGGTCGAGTTCAACCGCATGGATTCACCGCAGACCTTCACGTACGATGCACGCGAAGGCGCGAAGATGCCGTTGCTCGATTTCGGGTTCGACGTCGCGGATCCCGCCAATTGGCAGGTCGTCAGCGGGGTTCTCGGCCATACGCCACTACGAGCGGTACGTCCGCAATACGTACGAAGGCGTGAAGGTCGACTTCGACTGGGCGGTCAACGACCAGTTCAACGTGGCGTTCGGCGGCACGATCCGGCGGTTCGGCTTCGCCACCTCGCAGGCCGAGCGCAACGTCGATACGCTCAACCCAACCCTGCTGGAGGCGGGCTCGACGACCGCAGCGAACAGCAAAATCGTCTCGTTCGGCCGCGGCATCGATACACCTGCGGGAACGGTGACGAGCTTCCTGGTGCCCGACTTGAACAAGATGAACAATCTCATCGGGTTCGAATGCGATTGCATCAACAAATATGGCGACTTCCGCCTGACGACGCTGCGCAACGGCGGCTCTGCGAACTACGGCGTCGACGAGAAGGATACCGCCTTCTACCTGCAGTTCGACTTCAACGGCGACCTGCTCGACCGACCTATCCGCGGCAACGTCGGGACCCGCGTCGCGGTCACCGACGTCACGTCGAACGGCACGACCCAAGCCGGCCGGCCTATCGTCGGCACCAACAAATATACCGATTGGCTGCCGTCGCTAAACCTCGTCTACCAGCCGATCAAGGACGTGTACGTCCGCTTCGGCGCATCGAAGGTGATGGCTCGACCGTTGCTCGGCAACCTGTCGCCGACGATCTCCAGCATCTCGATTCCAAGCAATGGCGACAACAGCGGCGCATCGTTCACCATCGGCAACCCTAAGCTCCAGCCATTCCGTTCGACCAATCTGGATCTCAGTCTCGAATGGTATTTTACACCTAGCAGCCTGATCTCGATCGCCGGCTACTCGAAGCAGATTTCGTCGTTCCCGCAGACCGTGCTGTTCACGTCGTCGCTCAGCGATTTTGTCGATGCGGAGACGTTGCGCCAGATCCGTGCGCAATACACCAACGTCAACCAGCTGGCCTATCTCGACAACAACCTGCCATTCACCGCACGCCAGTACCGCGATGCACCAGGTGGGTATCTCCGCGGGATCGAGGCGAACTTCCAACAGAACTTCACGTTCTTGCCGGGATTTCTGCGCAATTTCGGCGTGCTGCTGAACTATACGTACATCAAGTCCGAGCTTAACTACATCCTTGATCCCGGTACCACGACGATCGCGCGAACGCTCGGCAAAGCACCGTTCATCGGGGTCTCGCCGCAGGCGATCAACGGGACGCTGTTCTACGAAGTCGGTGATTTCCGGGCCCGAGTATCGGTCGCCAACCGCAAGGGCTACGTCTCGCAATATCCGATCGCGGCAGGGTCGTGCAGCCCTGGATTGACCACCGTCGGAGGCGGCGCCGTCGAAAGCGTCGGTTGCGACAGCCCGCTGATCAACGATTTTGTCTACAGCCGCGCGACCACCAACGTCGACGCTTCGGTGAGCCTCAAGCTGTTCAAGGCGTTCTCCGTGACGCTCGAAGGTCTGAACCTCACCAATCAGACCTCCAACCGCTATGCGTACCAGGGCCAGGAAGCGGTCACCCAATACGGCAGTTCGGGTCGCGTCTACCGCCTCGGTGCCCGCGTGAGCTTCTAGCCTTCCCTCCCCAGGGAAGGCTGCTTCCCGTCACGAGCCTCCATCGACCTCCTCGCACCGCCCGAACAACCGAATGGAACAGCGCAAATGCTACGCAGCATGCTAATGGCAACGATCCTTGCGACCGTACCGCTCGAGGCCGCATTTGCGCAGATGGCGCCGCCCCCCGGTAGTCCACCGGTCCGCATGATCCAGCCTTCGAAGATTATTCTGGTCGGCGACTCCACGGCGGCGGTCATCGGTGGCTGGGGACCGAGCTTCTGCGCCTATCACGTGACCTCGTTCGCCGCCTGCCTCAACCTTGCGCGCGGCGGTCGCAGTTCGGGCAACTACAGATGGGAAGGATCCTGGGCCGTCGCGCTCGGCGAGATGAAGGCGCCGGGTTATCGCAACACATGGGTGCTTATCCAGTTCGGGCATAACGATCAGCCGGGCAAACCGGGTAGATCGACTGACCTCGTAACGGGCTATCCCGCCAATCTCCGCCGTTACGTGGAGGAGGCCAGGTCGGTCGGGGCCAAACCCATCCTGGTCACGCCGCTTACGCGCCGCACCTTCAAGAACGGACATCTCGTCAACGACCTCGCACCCTGGGCGGAAGCGACCCGTCGCGTTGCGGCCGAACTTCATGTTCCGCTTCTGGACCTCAATGCCGACAGCGCCGCGGCGGTCGAAGCCATGGGCACCCCCGCTTCCGAACGGTTCGCGCAACTGCCTCGCGGTTCGCAGCCGACCGGCCAGGCTGCCCCTGCCACCGCAAGCACCGAAGTCCAGGTCGAGCCGCTCGCCGTTCCCAAGCTGTCATACGACGATACGCATCTGGGCACGGAAGGTGCGAACTACTTCGCGCGGATGGTGACCCAAGAGCTTGCCACCGCCGTTCCAGAGATGCGCGGGCTGCTGGTACCGTGAATTCATGGACCGGTACCGGTGCGTCGTCCGCGTCATGTCGTTGCCCGGACACGTCCTTCTTCCTCGCGTGCCGCGGCACAACGCGTTGGTACGCGACCAAGTTTCCGAGATCCCTCCCCGGGATACTACTTCCCGTCATCGGCATGCTCCGATGACGGGAAGCCTTTTATTCTGGAGGCCGTGATGCACAGAAGGGATGTCCTGAAGGCCGGAGCTATCCTGACCGGCACCGGCGTGCTGCCGGCCCTAACGCGATCGGTCCTGGCACAGCAGACGCCCGGCTACGCGTCTGCGCCACGCCCCGGCAGCGGTCCACCGGTCGGCGACAATAGCGGCCGGATCGTCCCGCCGCCCGCACCTGGATACTGGCCCTATTCGGGGATCAGCGGACCCGGCACGCGAGCGAACGCAGCGTCCGCCAGCGGAGGCTGGACATCGGGTATGCCGGACGTTCGCTACAAGGGTCCCGTCCCTCGCCGGTATCCAGTCGCGCCCTGGGGCACGTCCGACGGCGACAGTGCGGTGAAGGCGGGCTTGCTGCCGCGCATACGCCCTCTTCACGACGTCCACATCCGCGACACGATCGTCTGCGTGGGTGGCGATGGTCACTATTACATGACCGGGTCGACCGGCGACAACATCTGGGCGACCAACGACGGCGTCGAGCTCTGGCGATCGAAGGATCTAGGTCGCTGGGACTATCTGGGGCTGGTCTGGTCCATCGAGAAGGACGGCGTCTGGGAACGTGACTGGCGGATGCGGTCGGGGGTGCCCTTCCGTGCGCTATGGGCGCCGGAAATTCATTACATTCGCGGCAACTACTACATCTGCCACTCGATCAGCCGCGCAGGCCTGGCGATCCTGAAGAGCACGACCGGACGTCCCGAGGGACCCTATGTCCACGCCTTTTCGCCCGGCGCCCCCATTCGTCGGAGCATCGACGCGACACTGTTCGACGACGGCAGATCGGTATGGCTGACCTATGGCTCGGCCGACGAGATCGTGCGGCTCAAGGACGATCTGTCCGGTCTCGCGGGAGAATGGCAGAAGATGACCGCGACCGAATGGGACGATGATCCGCGTCATCACCGCAACCCCTGCGGCCCCGATGGCTGCCGCAAGTTCGGCTACGAAGGCGCGACGATGTTCCAGCGCAACGGCGTCTTCTATCTCGGCGTCGTCGACCGCTACGAAGGCCGCTACTCCTTCCGCATCTGGCTGAGCGATGCGCCGACCGGTCCGTGGCGGGAGCCGCATGAGGGCGCACCCTGCTGTGGCGGCGGCAACGTCTTTCGCGACCGTCACGGTCGCTGGTGGCAGACCTTCTTCGGAAACGACGAGGCGAGCCATTTTCGCGAAAAGCCCGGCATCGTCCGCATCGACTTCGATGCACGCGGCCATGTCGTCGTCCACCGCGACCAACCCTTTCTGATCAAGGAGCCCGTATGACCGACTTCAACAGGCGCGACGCCTTCGGGCTGGCCGCTCTTGCCGGCGGGGTCGCGCTACTGCCCGGCGCACCGGCGACGGCCGCAGCGGCGGCCGCAGCGGCGAAGAGCGCACCGACATGGCGTCGCGGCTTCGAAGGCCAGCGCATCGCCGACCTGGGTGACGGACGGTTCCTCAACCCGCTGATCGGCGGCGACCGGCCCGATCCCGCCATCCTTAAGGACGGCGCGGACTATTACATGACCTTCTCGAGCTTCGACAGCTATCCGGGGCTGACGATCTGGCACAGCCGCGATCTGGTCAACTGGCGACCGCGCACCGCCGCTCTCAGCCGCAACATCGGATCGGTCTGGGCGGTGAGCCTGGAAAAGCACGGCGGCCGCTACTTCCTCTACATCCCGGTGAAGGCGAGCCCGAACGACATCTACGTCCTCCACGCCGACCATATCGACGGCCCCTGGTCCGACCCGGTCGCGCTCGGCCTGCACAGCCACATCGACCCCTGCCACGCAGTCGGCGAGGACGGCTCGCGCTGGCTGTTCCTGTCGGGCGGCGACCGGATCCGCCTTTCGGAAGACGGCCTGTCTACGGTCGGGAAGGTCGAGCACGTCTACGATCCATGGCGCTATCCCGACGACTGGGACGTCGAGGGCTTCAGCCCCGAGGGTCCTAAGATCCACCGCCACGGCGGCTGGTTCTACATGATCACCGCGGTCGGTGGCACGGCCGGACCGCCGACCGGCCACATGGTGATCGTCGCCCGGTCGCGCTCGATCCACGGGCCATGGGCCAACGACCCCGGCAACCCGATCGTCCGCACCGTTTCGAACGACGAGAAATGGTGGTCGCGCGGCCATGCAAGCCTCGTCGAGGCGCCGGACGGCGGCTGGTGGTCCGTCTATCACGGCTTCGAGAACGGCTTCTGGACCTTGGGGCGGCAGGTGCTGCTCGACCCCGTTCGCTGGACCGCGGACGGCTGGTTCCGGATGACCGGTGGCGACCTCTCCAAGCCCCTGCCCAAGCCAAAGGGCGGCCAAGGCGGCGACCATGGCCAACCGCTATCGGACGATTTCTCACGTCCGCTGAAGCTCGGCGCCAAGTGGAACTTCTTCCGCCCCGGCCCCGCCGAACGCGACCGCGTGCGTATCGCGGATGGGGCGCTGGTGCTGAAGGCCAGCGGCAAGGCGCCGGTCGACTCGTCGCCGCTGATGCTGATCGCCGGCGATCAGGCCTATGAGTTCCAGTGCGATATCGAGATCGCACCGGGCGGCACCGCCGGCCTCGTCCTGTTCTACGACGACAAGCTCTATTGCGGGCTCGGCTTCGACGAGACGCGCTTCGTCACGCATCAATACGGTCTCGAACGTGGCCGCCCCGCCAACCCGCACGGTCGCCGCATGTCGATCCGCATCGCCAACAAACGCCACATCGTCGCGATCCATACCTCCGGCGACGGCGGCAAGACGTGGCAGCGCTTCGATCGGGGAATGGAAGTGTCGGGCTATCACCACAACGTCCGCGGCGGGTTCCTGATGCTCCGGCCCGGCCTGTATTCCGCAGGGGCCGGCGAAGCCCGCTTCCGCGACTTCCGCTTCCGGGCGTTGTGATCGGGATGCGGAAATCTTCGATCATCGGCTTCGCGACGATGGCCTTGCTAGCCGCCGGTTCGTCTACGGTCGCCCTCGCGCAGGCGTCGGGAGCGTCTGCGGTCGGATCACCCGGGAAACCCGGCATCCAGGTCGCGGGAACGACGGGCCAACGCTTTGCGAGCGTTCAAGCTGCCGTCGACGCGCTCTCCGTCGATGGAGGCACCATCCTCATCCCGCCCGGCATCTACCGCGAGAAGCTCACGATCAAGGGCGCAAGCGTGCAGCTCCGCGGAACGGGGCGGAAGCCCGACGATACGGTGATCGTCTACGGTGACAGCGCGGCGACGGCAGGCGGCACCTTCAAATCGGCGACCGTCTCCGTATCCGGCGACGACTTCAGAGCCACGAACCTGACGATACGGAACGACTACGGCGCCGATCCGGCCAATCCGCCGTCACAGGCGGTCGCTCTCTCCCTTACCGGGGATCGATCCGTCATCAGGAAGGTGCGACTCCTCGGACACCAGGATACGCTCTTCGCCAACCGGGGGCCGAACCTGAGACCCAGCCGCCAATACTTCGTGGATTGCTACATCGAGGGACACGTCGACTTCATCTTCGGCGATGCCAACGCCTATTTCGACCGGTGCAGGATACACGGCGTAGCCCACAGTTCAGTCATGTACACCGCGCAGAGCCGACGGTCGGCAACGGACGACAGCGCCTTTGTGTTCGACCGCTGCACCTTCACCGCGGATCCCGCGGTGGCCGAAGTCTCGCTTGGCCGCGCATGGCGCCCGTATGCCCGCGTGATCCTGATCGACGCGAAACTGGATGCCCCGATCATCCCGGAAGGGTGGCGGGAGTGGACGCCCGGCAAGACGGACACGCTGCCGACCGCATGGTATGCCGAATACCGCTCGACCGGCAGGGGCGCCAGTGCGGAGACCCGGGAGCCTTACTCGCGTCAACTTACGAGTGAGGAAGTGGCGCAGTGGCGGCTGCCGCGCTTCTTCGGCTCGACGGACTGGATCAGGTGAACACATGACGTTTCCTGCTGAACAGGTTCCTACACCGCAGCGCGACATCCGAGCATCATTCGAAAGGATCGACGATTGAGGACCCATCTGCTTGCATGTCTGATGGCCGCGACCGCCGTGCCTGCGGCGGCCGCCCTGATCGGCCACATGACCCCGCCACCGTCGCTTACCATCGAGCGGTTGAGGGCGCTTCCCCCGGCGACGCGGAACGTCTGGGCCGCCTATATCGAGCGTTCGAAGGTCGCGATGGAACGAGACCGATCGATGCTGGCCAAAGAGCGGCAGGGTCTGGCCGAGGTCCCCGCCCCCCCGCCGGAGGGCAAGACGGCAACCATGCCGCTCGATCGTGACGCAGCCTGGTACTCCAGCACGCCGGCCGGCTCGATCGCAGACAACATCGTGAGTTTCCAGACACCGACCGGGGGTTGGGGGAAGAACCAGGACCGTAGCGCCCCGCCCCGTCTTCCTGGCCAGATGTATCTCCCCTTCGATAGCAAAGCCGGCTCCCATGCCGCCAGCGATCTCGCTGGCGGCTGGAGCTTCGTCGGTACCCTGGACAATGATGCGACCACCACCGAATTGTCGTTCCTGGCGCGCGTGCAGGTCGGCCGGTCCGGCGGCGACGGCGAACGGTATCGCGCGGCCTTCCTCAAGGGCATTCGATATCTACTGGAAGCGGAACTGCCGTCCGGAGGCTGGCCGCAGGTCTATCCGTTGCAGGGCGGCTATCACGACGCGCTCACGCTGAACGACGATACGATGATCAAGGCGATGCCACTGCTCCAGCGAACCGCGGCAGGCGGCGGCGACTACGCCTTCGTGCCGGTCGCGATGCGCACGGCGGCGCGCGATGCGGTCGCGCGATCGATGGCGACGCTGCTTTCCACGCAGATCGTGATCGATGGCCGTCGCACGATCTGGGCACAGCAATATGATCCGCTCACCCTCCGGCCGGTGGGCGCACGAAACTTCGAACCGATAGCTCTGGCCACGGCGGAAAGCGCCGCGGTGCTGCGCTTCCTCATGCAACAGCCCGATCCCTCGCCGGCGATGCGTCGAGCCATCGCCGATGGCGCGGGCTGGTTCGCCTCCCATGCGATACGCGACCGCGTCTGGGCACCCGCCAGCGGCTCAGAAGGACGCCGTCTTGTTGAACGGCCCGGCGCGGGACCGATCTGGGCCCGCTTCTACGACCCCGTCACCCAACGGCCCATCTTCGGCGACCGCGATCGATCGATCCAGGACGACGTGAACGCGATCAGCCTGGAGCGGCGCAACGGCTACTCCTGGTTCAGCGCTACGGGCACCGGTGTCGCCAACGCCTATGCGAAGTGGAACCGAGTCCATACCGCGTGATCGCAGCGTTTCGCGCGTCTCCTGCCCCCCGGCGCTGCCCTAGTGTCCGTTGATGGTAATCAGCATGACGCCTGCCCAAGTCGAACACGAGTGCAGCTAAGTTTATAACAGCCTAAATGGTATCAGTAACCAGGCCTGATCGTTGATCAGAATCCTGACTCCGACCTTCACGCTCAACATACGTCTCGAACGCCGGGATCGTTTCCGCCCCCACTCCCGCACCGCCTTGGCTGATGCGGGAGCGTCGTCGTAGGCGTCTTCAGTCGACGAACCAGCCGGTGTCGCCGCCGATCGGCATGCCGGGCGGGATCGCGGGCACCGCCTGGCGCTTGTCGAGTTCGCGCGTCAGCTTGTCGTCGTCGGTGAGCAGCATGGCGACGTGACGGCTCCACGCGCCGTCCTCGCCGCCGGCCCCCTTGCCGAATTTCGTCGCGATCCCGCGCAGCCGGTCGCCCAGCAAGGCCGCCACGTCGGGCGAGGTCGCGCCGTCGCGCGCGGTTTGCGCCATCGTCATGATCGTTCGGTAGGCGATCCGTCGGCCGACCGCGTCGCGCCGCGCATCGATGGTCCCGGCGACCAGCCGGTCGAGCAGCGTCTCGACCCCCGGCATCGCGGGATCGCGGCGATGCTGTTCGTACACGCGGGCCAGACGCGTCGGCGCCAGCAGCGAATCCAGCGTCACCTGCGCCGCGACATCCGCCGCGACCAGCGGATCGAACGCGGCGGAACCGGCATTGCGAAACACCTCCTGATCGAACTGCACGTCGCCGCGGCCATTCATCGGCGACGACAGTGGCATGACCAGCGCCGCGGGTACCGTCAGCACGTCTGCCGACAGCGTCGCCAGCATCGCGGTGAGCGCCGCATCCTGGGTTGCCGCGGCGACCGGCACCGCCAGCGCATGATTGTCGCCCGCGACGGCATAGGCGTAATCGATTCCACCGATCAGCTTGCCGACCGCATCGATGTCGTAGCGATGCAGCAGCCATACCGGCACGAACTTGCGCCGGAGGTCGGACAGCGCCTCGCCGTTGCGCAGGACACCCGGGCCGAACTGCGCGATCGCCACCCGACGCACGGCCATCATGTGCTGCAGCGAGGCGACCGGATCGGGGCCATCGTCCCACATGCTGCCCCACGGACTGGGCGTGTCCGACGCGCGGCCGTCGATATCGGTGATGAACCGCACGCCCTTCGCCTGGATCGCCAGTGCCTTCGCGCGCGCCGCGACGTCCGGATCGGTGCCGGGCGCGGAATCGGCGTAGAGCCAGTCCACGGTGAAGTCGTCCCACACGCCACCGCCGGACGCATAGGCCTCCGACAGGTCGATTTGGCCCCCCGTCAGCTTGATGCGCGGGCCGGGGTAATCCATCACCGTCGTGCGCCCCTGGGTGCTGCCGGCGAAATTGTGCATGAAGCCGATCGCGTGACCCACCTCATGCGCGCCGAGCTGGCGGATCCGGTCGAGCGACACCCTGACCGGATCGTTGCCGCCGCCGCTGTTGTTCTGGGCGGTGCCCACCAGCCCCTCGAAGATCGTCATGTCCTGACGCACGCGCAATGCGCCGATCACGACATTGCCCTTGATGATCTCGCCGGTACGCGGATCGACGATGCCACCGCCGTAAGACCAGCCGCGGGTCAGCCGGTTCGACCAGTTGACCATGCTGTACCGGACGTCCAGCGGATCCGCGCCGACCGGCAGCATCTCCGCGCGGAACGCATCGACCAGCCCGGCCTTGTCGAAGGCGGTCGCCCAGTAATTGACGCCTTCGAGCAGCGCGGTGCGGATCGGCTCGGGCGCGGCACGATCGATGTAGAAGACGATCGGCTTTTTCACGCGCGAGCGGGCGGCGGCGGGATCGACCTTTTCCAGCCGGAAGCGGTTGGCGAACTGCTGCACCACATCCTCGCCGAGCGGCGTCCCGTAATCATAATATTGGTTGCCGCCCGCCGCCGAGCGGATGTCGAACTTGCGCGAGACGAAACCGGGCGCGGGCAAGCGGATGAAGCTGTGATGGACCGTGAAGCCGATCTGACGCGGTTCGGGGGCGATGCGCTCGACCTCGCGGCCGGGCGTATCGGTCTGGTAGGTCTGGAGCGCATCCACTTCGATATTGTCGGGAAAGACCTTGACCGAGGCGGCGTCGGCCGCGCTGAGCGCGTCGACCAGCCGGAAGCCCTTGCCCGCCGCCGATCCTCCGCCCGCGCCTGCCATCGCCCAGCTGGCATTGAGGGAATCGGCGATCCCCATCGTATCGCGTGTCAGGAAGGGGGCGATGTCCACCGTCACGCCGCCGCCGGGTTCGGTGGTGA
The DNA here is from genome assembly GCF_049472435.1 of Sphingomonas sp. 4RDLI-65. NCBI lineage: Bacteria > Pseudomonadati > Pseudomonadota > Alphaproteobacteria > Sphingomonadales > Sphingomonadaceae > Sphingomonas > Sphingomonas sp. 4RDLI-65. Next base: position 678,379 of record NZ_JBCEBT010000001.1, read on the forward strand.
CGATATCGAGCATCGTCATGATGCTGGTCGGGAAGCTGGTCCTCCCGCCCGCCGCCACGCCGGCATCGCCGGTCGCGCGGAACTGATGGTTCTCGAACGTCACGGCGATCTTCTTGCCGATCCGCCGGAACGCGACGATGTGCTCGGGGCCGAGCATCCCGCGATCAAGCCGCAGATTGGCCGATCCGATCCCGGTCCGCAGCGAGGTCGCATAGATGAAGCGGCCCGACGCCCCGTCGGCATCCGCGGGGGGCAGCGTGACGAGGATACGCCCCTCCGCCGGAATCGCCTTCACCGGCAGCAACGGACCACTGCCAGCCGTCGACACCGCCTGCTGCGCTGCAACCGGCACGCCCGCGACGGCCAATGCCGCCAGTCCGATCGCCCTACCCCATATGATTGCGTGCATCGCCGTATCCCCCGTTTTGCTGCTGTGCAGCGAAGCTAGCATGATCGATGTTGCGGTATCCGGCGATATTGCGCACTTTTGTGACAGTCGGTGACGCAATCCGGCAATTATCGGGGCAAACGATGCAAGAAAATCAGAGCAATCCGGTCGATCCTACCGATTATCGCATCCTGCGCGAGCTGGTCCGGGATGGTCGTGCGTCCGATGTAACGCTGGGCGATCGTATCCATCTGTCCAGTACCGCGACCGCTAGACGACGGAAAATCCTCGAGGAAAGCGGCGTCGTTTCCGGCTACACCGCCAAGCTCGACATGGCGAAGCTGGGGTTCAGCATCACCGCCATGGTGTCGATCGAACTGAGTTCGCAGGCCGAGCAGGTTCTCAACGAATTCGAATCGGCCGTGATCCGCTGTCCCTCCATGTCGTTCTGCAGCTTCGTATCGGGCGAGGTGGATTTCATCATGATCGTCCACGTCCGGTCGTTCGAGGATTACGACCGCGTGTATCGCCGGGAGCTGTCGATGCTGCCGCATGTCGCGCGGATCCGCAGCAGCTTCCTGATGCGCGAGGTGGCGCAACGGTCGGTCGCGCCCGCCGTGGTCGACGATCAACGATGACGTATCGGCTAGCGTTTTCACAACTTAACATCGGACACGATGACGGAAAGCATCAATAATTGCGCAAACGACTACCTATTCCGCAAATGTGACATCGATTTCATCTCGAGTTTGCGAGGAACCGGCAGGCGTCATCTGATAGGTTCCACAGGGGAACAGGACCGGGATACCCGGCCGACACGATAGCAGGCAGGAACCAACGAGAACGATAATCCGGGGGGATATCTGGACGGCACCCGATTATTCGAAGGGGCTATCCATGACTGTTCTATCTGGCACCGATGGCGGCGCTTCCGTCATCCATGCCCAGCCGATCGTGCAATTGACGGCGCCCCTGACGGCGCAATCGACCTGTCGCCTGAAAAGCCGCAGCCTGGTGAGCGTGGGCGTCCTGGCACTGTGCTTCGCCAGTCATGCCGCGGCGGCCCAAACGCCAGTCGACCAGACCCGTACCGGACCGCAGGACATTGCCTTCCAGACCGAGCGCGGCCCGGCCAAGTCCGCGCCCACCGATCAGGAAACGACCAACGTGCCGGGCGGCAAGCCCGAAATGGCGGTCGATCCCGTCACCGGCGATACCCCGGCGGAAGAGGGCGACGCGATCGTCGTCACCGGATCGCGGATCGAGCGAAACGGCTACAGCGCCCCCACCCCCGTCAGCGTCGTCACCGCCAAGGAACTGAAGGCGGAAGCGCCCGCCAACATCTCCGATTTCGTCAACACCCTGCCCGCGGTCCGCGGCAGCGGCACGTCGGCCAGCAGCAACGGCTCGCTCAGCAACGGCGCGGCCGGCATCAACTCGGTCAACCTGCGTAACCTGGGCGCGAACCGCACGCTGGTATTGTTCGACGGCCAGCGCTCTGTCGCCTCGACCACGACCGGCCAGGTCGACGTCAACACCTTCCCGCAGGCGCTGATCGAACGGGTCGAGGTCGTCACCGGCGGTGCCTCGTCCGCCTATGGCTCGGATGCGGTGTCGGGCGTCATCAACTTCATCCTCGACCGCGACTATACCGGCTTCAAGATGGAGTATGAGCACGGCGTCACCACCTATGGCGACGCGCCGAACCACAAGGTGACGGCGACCGGCGGCAAGGCGTTCGCGGAAGGCCGCGGCCACCTGATCGTATCAGGCGAGCATTTCTCGCAAAAGGGCATCCAGTCGATCGATCGCGACTGGAACGACAGCGGTTTCTTCCTCGCCAACAATCCCGCCTATTCCGCAGCCCGCTGCACCGATGCCGCGTCGCTGGGCACGCCCTGCGTCAACGAATTCCTGATCGCGTCGGGCATCGGCACGGGCCAGTTCACACCCGGCGGCCTGGTCAGCACCGGGCCGTTGCGCGGCACCTATTTCGGCTCGGTCGATCCGGCGACCGGCAAGGCGACGGTGAACCAGCTGAACTTCGGCCCGACCAGCGGCCAGTGGATGGTCGGCGGCGACACCGACATCACCACCGCCGGCCATCGCAGCAGCGCGACGTTGCAGCCCGAGGAGAAACGCAGCAGCGTCTTTGGCCGCCTCAGTTACGAGGTCTCGCCGCTCGTCGAACTGTACGGCCAGTTCTCGTACAGCAATTATCGCGGCCAAAGCTATTATCAGCAGACGCCGACCACCGGCGTGACGATCCAGCGCGACAACGCCTACCTGCCCGATGCGACCCGCGCGGCGATGGTCGCGAACAACCTGTCCTCGATCCAGATCGGCACCAGCAACATCTTCCTGCCGCCGCAGGGCAGCGACAACGAGCGCCAGGTGTTCCGCTATGTCGCAGGCGCCGACGGTGCGTTCTCGATCGGCGCGAGCGACTGGAAATGGGGTGGCTATTACCAACTGGGCAAGACCAAGACGAACGAACTGCTGACCAACGCCTGGAACGTCGCCCGCATGGCCGCGGCAACCGACGCGGTGGTCGCCGCGGCCGGCAATACCGGCGGCTATGCGGCGGGAAGCGTGGTGTGTCGGATCAACGTCGATGCGAATCCCAACAACAACGACCCGTCGTGCGCACCGCTCAACCGGCTCGGCACCAACGGCGCCTCGCCCGAGGCGATCGCCTATGTCCTCTACAACGGTCGCCAGCCGCTTCGGAAACAGGAGCTGAAGCAGGAAGTCGCGGCGATCAACTTCTCGACCAACAGCCTGGTCGATCTCTGGGCGGGGCCGATCTCGGTCGCGTTCGGCGCGGAATCCCGCAAGGAATCGGTCACCGGATCGGTCGACCAGCTGTATCAACCGCTCGTCGCCAATGGCGTCACGACCGGCACCTGGATCTACGGCAACTACCTGCCGACCAAGGGGCGGTACACCGTCAAGGAAGCCTATGTCGAAACGGTGATCCCGATCTTCAAAGGCATGGATTTCAACGGCGCGTTCCGCTTCACCGACTATTCGACCTCCGGCACCGTCGAGACGTGGAAGGCGGGCCTGACATGGCAGGTCATTCCCGACATCAAGCTGCGCGGCACGATCTCTCGCGACATTCGCGCACCCAATCTCAGCGAGCTGTTCGCACCCGGCACCGGCCGCACCAACACCGTCAACGTGCCGCAGGTGAACGGCAGCATCGCCGCCAACCAGTTCAATGAATCGACCGTCGGCAACGCCGACCTGCGGCCTGAAATCGCCAAGACCTATGGTGGCGGTGTCGTGGTGACGCCGACCTTCCTGCCGGGCTTTGCCGCCTCGGTCGATTATTACGACATCAAGCTGGACGGGGCGATCGACTCCCTCCTCGCGCAGACGATCGTCGACCAATGCTATCAGCAGAATATCGCCGACGCGTGCTCCTTTATCTCGACCACCGGTGGTCGCGGCGTCACGACGCTGGGCCTGCCCGTCACGAGCATCGAGGTGAAGCCCATCAACTTCGTCAGCCTGAAGACGCGCGGCATCGATATCGAATCCAGCTATCGTCGCGCGATCGGCCCGGGCAACCTGACGCTGCGGGCGCTCGCCAGCTATGCGTTCGAACTGACCAGCAACAACGGCGTCACGGCGACGACCGATCTCGCCGGGCAGAATACCGGTGGCCTGCCCGACTGGACGTATCGTTTCACCGCCGGCTACGATCTCGACTCCGGGTTCAGCATCCAGGGGATCGCGCGCGGGGTCAGCGGCGGCGTCTACAACAACAACTACGTCGTCTGCACCACGGACTGCCCGCTTTCGACCGCCGATTACCGCACGGTCAACACGAACAGCATCAAGGGGCAGTTCTTCTACGACATGAACGCGAGCTATGCGTTCGAGACCGGCGGGGCGAAGGCGCAGGTCTTCGTGTCGATCCGCAATCTCCTGAACAGCGATCCGGTGCTCGTCGCCAACGGGCCGACCGGCAACAACACCCCCGCCTATCCGCAGACGAACCGCGCACTCTACGACGTGCTCGGCCGCGTGTTCCGCATGGGCGTACGCATCGGCCTCTGAGCCCCCGCAGCGCCTACCCCCAATACCCCAGGAGATACGACATGGCCGATACCCGCTCTCTCGTTGCCGCGCTGTTCGCCGCCGGCCTGTGCAGCACGCCCGTCGCTGCCGCTGCCGAACCTGCCCCGGTTCAAGCGTCCGCCCCAGGCATCGATCGCGATGCCCTGAAGAAACAGGCGGTCGTCGATGTCGAGGCGCACGCCAAGCTGATCCAGCAGATGGTCGATTCCCTGTTCAGCTTCGCCGAGCCCGGCTTCCAGGAATTCCAGACGATGGATTATCTGACGGGCATCCTGAAGAAGGAGGGCTTCACCATCACCAGGGGCGTCGCCGGCATTCCCACTGCCTGGACGGCGACATGGGGTACGGGCGGGCCGCTGGTCGCGTTGGGCAGCGACGTCGATGGCCTGCTCGGCCTGTCGCAATATCCTGGTTCGCCGACGCTCAAGCCGATGATCGCAGGCGCGCCGGGGCACGGCGAAGGCCATAATTCGGGCATGCCGATGATGATCGCCGCCGCCATCGCCGCCAAGGACGTAATGGTGAAGAACAAGATCCCCGGCCGGATGATGCTGTGGCCCGGCGTTGCCGAGGAACTGCTCGCGACCAAGGCCTGGTACGTCCGCGACGGTCTGTTCAAGGGCGTCGATATGTCGATCTTCGCGCATGTCAGCAGCGATTTCGGCACCGGCTGGGGCAACAGCGGCAACAACGCGCTCGTGTCCGCCGAATACACGTTCCACGGCAAGACCGCGCACGCCGCGGGCATGCCTTGGGAGGGACGCAGCGCACTCGACGGGGTCGAGGTGATGGATGTCGCCTGGAACATGCGCCGCGAGCATCTGCCCGTCACGCAGCGATCGCACTACGTCATCACCAATGGCGGCGGACAGCCTAACATCGTCCCCGACCTCGCCACCGTCTGGTATTATTTCCGCGACCTGAATTTCGACAGCGTCCGCGATCTGTATACCACCGGCAACGAGATCGCCGACGCCGCGGCCAAGGCGACCGGCACCACCGTCGAACACAAGCTGCTCGGCTATGCCGCCCCCAATTACGGCAACAAGCCACTGGCCGAAGCCGCCTTTGCGAATATCAAGGCGGTCGGCATGCCCAGCTGGAGCAGCGACGACCAGGCGTTCGCCAAGGCGGTACAGGAAACCAACAAGCGCACGGTAAAGGCGTTGCCGACGACCATCGGCGACCTGTCCACCCCGGCCAATCGGGAGCGTTCGCTGGGTGGCGGATCGGACGATATCGGCGATGTCATGTGGACGGTGCCGACGATCACCGTGCGCTACCCTTCCAACATTCCCAGCATGATCGGCCACAACGTGCTGTCGGCGATCGCGATGGCCACGCCGATCGCGCACAAGGGCGCGGTAGCGGGCGCCAAGGCGGTCTCGATGACCGTGCTCGACATCATGACGACCCCGCAATTGGTGACCGAGGCCAAGGCGTTCCAGCAGACCGTGCAGTTCAAGGACCAGAAATACGACCCCGTCGTCACCGCCAACGATCCGCCGGCGATCCATCTCAACACGGAGCTCATGGAGCGGATGCGGCCGGCGATGAAGAAATTCTATTATGATCCGGCCAAATATCCCACGTATCTCGACCAGCTGGGCATGAAATATCCAGCGATCGCAACCGAGCCGGCCAAAACCAACTAGGCTTTGGGTTGGCGGAATCTCGGGCGCGGCCTTTCGGTTGAACGCCGTGCCGAATGACCGAAAGCCTCGCCCGGACATGACGTGGCGGCCACGACGGGGCCGCCACTATCCGTTCGTCACGTCGAGGGAACGGCGGTTTCAAGGCTCCGCGAACATGTGCTAGCCCGGGTTGCGATAAATACGGGAGGGGAAATGCCGGACCTTCGCAGCAGATTCGACGCCGTGTTCGGTGGAGGCTCGGCGCCGGGCCCTGCCCTGCCCGAGGGCGCGGTATCGGACGACTGGTTCGCGCGGCCGGCATGCCGGAACTGCGGGACGGCGATGACCAGCGCGTATTGCGGTGCGTGCGGACAGAAGGCGGCACGGCGGTTCGTGGTCCGCGATATCCGCACGGAGACTTGGGATCGCCTCCGCCTGTTCGAACTGAAATCGGTGCGCACGCTCGGCCGGCTGGTCGTCGCGCCCGGCACGGTCGCCCGCGACTATGTGCTGGGCCGGCGTGCCGCGTACATGCACCCGCTGAAACTGCTCGTCGCGACCGTCGCCATCCTGGTTCTGCTGCTGGCGGGCAGCCAGTATTTCAACGTCTACGCCGACGTGCAGCGCGATGCCGTCGTCAAGCGCATGGCCGGTCAGGTGTTGGCCTATTCCAACTGGAGCTTCTCGCTCGGCATCGTGGCGATCGTCGCCGCGGCACGGCTGATGTTCCGCCACCGGCTCGGCTATAATCTGATCGAGGTGACGGTCCTCGCGATCTACTGCCAGTCGGTCGTTCTCGCGTTCATCAGCATCAACCTGCTGCCGACGCTGATCTGGCACGACCCGGCGTTCATCCTGGCCCACAAGAGCGCGTCGCAACTCTATATTCCGGCCCTGAAAACGCTGGTCGTCATGGTCGCGTATCGGCAGTTCTACCGGCTTTCATGGCGCAGCGACTGGCCAAGACTGATTTTGGCCGGCATGATGTTCTCCGCGATCAACTGGACGTTACTGCGGTTCTACGCATGGGCGATCCTGTGGCTGGTAAGCCACTGACGAGGAGAAGGCGACGTGCGGACCCTGCATCGAGCATCGGCGGCTGCGATGGCAGCTCTTCTGGCAGGGGGGTGCGGCAAGGCCGACGACACCAGCAAGACCGCATCCAGCGCCACCCGCGTCAAGGCGATCGCCTCGACGTTGCAAGCCTGTTCCTATGACGGAAAGCCGGTCCAGGCGCAGGCCTCCGCACTGACCGGCGGCGCGCCGCAGGACTGCGCCAGCGCGGTCACCCGCATCATGGGCTACACCGGCCTGCCCGCCAATTTCGTGGTCGTGTCCGGCCCGGTGCCGAACGCCGCCGCGGTCATCCTGCTCGACGACAAGCGCGTGCCGCGACGGGTCATCGCGTTCAACCCCGCCTTCATGCAGGCGGCCGAGGCGCAGGTCGGCGGCAGCGTCTGGGGGCCGATCAGCATCATGGCGCACGAGATCGCGCATCATCTGTCGGGACACACGATCGTTCCGGGCGGCAGCCGCCCCGAGATCGAACTGGAGGCCGACAAGTTCAGCGGGTACGTCCTGCAAAAGATGGGCGCGCCGCTCGCCGATGCGCAGCGCATGATCATGACCGTCGGCAGCAGTCACGGCTCGCCGACCCATCCGGCGAAGACCCAGCGCGCCGACTCGATCCGGCAGGGTTGGGAGGAGTCCTGCAAACAATCCGGCGGGCTCGACTGCCGTAGCGGTACCGCGCCTCCGGCATCCACCGGCAGTGCGCCCGGCGTGACGGGTGCGACGATAGCCCGCGAGGATCCGGCGTTGCCCGCCGCCACGACGCCGCCGATCGTCAACGCGTCCGTCCCCTTCCGGACGTTGCCGACGCCAGGATCGGTCCCGTTCAAATACGGACGCTTCGTCGTCGACGAGACCGGGCGGCTCGATCCGGCGCGCGTGAAGACGATGGAACAGCGACTATACGGCTTGGCGAAGACCGCCGGCGTCGAGATCAGCGTGCTGGTCGTCAACAATTTGAAGGGGCTGTCTGCCAACGATTACGCCTGGGCGATGATGCGCCAGCTGCGCGTCGGCAAGCTCGACGTCGGCAACGGTGCGGTCGTCGTCGTCGCCCCCCGGCAACACCAGGCAGCCGTCGCGTTCGGCCCCGGCCTGGCGAAGGAAGCCGAGTTCTCCGATCCCAATAAGCAATTGCTCCAGTGGATCGATGCCGCATGGCCGAACTGCGAGGATGCCGACGGGTGCGCTGGCTGGACCGACACATTGCTCGGCAGCTTGAACGGCACGCTGTTCTGGGCGGAACGCAGCAAATGGACGATCGACTATCAAAGCCTCGGCCAGTTGCTGGATCATTACAATGCGATCGATGCCGAGCGGCAGCGTACGAAGCGAGCCTTCAATCCCGCCACCGATCAGCCCAATGGCAATCTCGTCCGGGTGTCGGGACGCATCACCAATCTCGCATCGTCGACCGGGTTCGGGCAGGCCAATGCGCGGCTGCTAGGCGGGAAGCTCGGCTATACCGCGGTCAACATGACCACCGACGATGGCCATGACCTCGTCCTGTACGTCGCACCGCGGCTCGCGCCGCTCATGCCGTCCGGCGCGCTGAAGAACGGCGCCCGCTATACCGTCGTCGGTCGCCTGCAGAGCACCGGCGACAAGGCCAGCAAGCAGGCGTCGTCGATGTGGCTGTTCAGCTACGACGACATCTGACGGCAGAGCCTGCGTGCTCGAAACCTCGATCCCCGGCCGGAATGCTATGCAATCACTATAGCCCCCGGCCGGCATCGACATCGAATTGCTATGCGACGCGGCGTAATTATCGCCCTGCATGAAACGGCCAGCTGATCTGCGATCGACCTCGAGCAGAGCAGTGTCCCGCGCGTCTTCATGCATTGGATACCCGTCGTAAGGAGTAATCACCGTGCCGTTGATCGCCGATCCGGAGCCTGACTCTAGCATATCGACCTTGAATGTCGGCCAGGACGCCGCCGGTCACTGGCTCGTCCAGGAAAGCCGGGGCCTGTTGGAGGGCCGCTTCATATCGTTCGAAGCCGCGATGGCCTTTGCCCGCGCCGAGCGTCACGGATTCCCCGGCGCCGGGATTTCCGTCCTGAGCAGCCCGCTCGTCCCACAGATCTCGTTCGCCCCTGTGGCGCCCTGGGAAACCGCGCTCGATCGCGCCGCCTGACGACATGCTCGGCACTGTCCTGGGAGAACCAACGATGGTCACGTCCAAATCCACGATGCGCCCCGACCCGGCGCGTCCGCATCCTGTCGCCGTGTCCGCGATATCGGACACCGCCGCCATGCCCACCAGCGATGACCGATGGCCCGCGATCGCCGACGCGATCATGGACCTTCGCGATCGCGGTCGGTGCAGCATCCGCATCGTCGACTGCGACTGCGGTGCTGGCGAAACGCTGATGTGCGCCGCCCGCTATGCGCGGTCGCTGGGCTTCACGGCGATCGAGGCGCGCGGTGTCGACGGCGCCGCTGCGCTCGTGGCGCGCGCCTGCTCGCGCGCGGCACGACTCCACGATTCGGCGATCGGCGTCACGTTCGAGAGACGCGATCCCGTGTCGGCGTTGCGCGACGAAGCCGATTTCCCCGCCGACATCGTCCTGTGGCACGATGCGCGGACGAAACGGCAGGAGATCCTCGCCGCCGTCGCCGCAGCAGCAGACATTGCGATCGGCGATACCCGCGCGGCCTCCGGTCGCCGCAGTCGCGTCGAGCGCGCGGCATGACGCTACGCGACGTGACGTGGCGCGCCGGCGGCCTGACGCTGTTCGGCATTGCCTGTGTCATCGGCCTCGACGACCGGCTCGGCGATGGCGGCGCTTCGAGCGCGGGCACCGTCGTGGCCGGCCTGTTCAGCTTCGGCCTGGCGATCCTGGGGATCGTGCTGCTCGTCCAGGGCAAGCGCGTCGCACTGGCATGGCGGGTGGAACGAAGCCCTCACCGTAACCTGGCGGCGATCATCCACGCCCAGCGACAGCGGCGCGCGAGCCGCCCGGATCGAACGACGATCGAATCCTGACTTCGGTGCGCGGCCGTGGCTGCAGAGCCGCACCCGCGGTCGCGCCCGCGAAATCGCCACTACGGCAAATCCTTGATCGTGATCGGACCCCAATGCCTCCCTTCCATTCGCGTGACGGCGTCATGCATGCCGAGAACGTGTCGATGACGGACATCGCAGCCACGGTCGGGACGCCCGTCTATGTCTACTCGACCTCGGCGCTGCGAGACGCGGCCCGGGCCTTCAAGACCGGCCTCTCGTGCGTCCCGCGCAAGCATCTCGCATTCGCGGTAAAGGCAAATCCCAATATCGCGGTCCTGCAGCTTCTGGCCGAGGAGGGGTATGGCGCCGACATCGTCTCCGCCGGCGAGATGACCCGCGCGCTCGCGGCAGGAATGCGCGCCGATGCGATCGTCTTTTCCGGCGTCGGCAAGACGGATCGCGAGCTGTCCGCAGCGCTCGACGCCGGCATCGGCCAGTTCAATATCGAGCTGGAAGAGGAAGGCATCGTCCTGGCGAAACTGGCTGCCGGACGGAACCTGCGCGCCTCCGCGGTCCTGCGCATCAATCCCGACGTCGATGCGGGCACCCATGCCAAGATCTCCACGGGTCGCCGGGAAAACAAGTTCGGCGTAAACCTCGACGATGCCGGCGCGATATATGCACGGCTCGCCAAGCTGGAGGGACTGAACCTTCGCGGCGTCGCCATCCATATCGGCAGCCAGCTGGCCGACCTCGATCCGCTCGAGGCCGCCTACGAAAAGGTCGGCAGGTTCGTCGCGGCGCTGCGCGGTGCCGGTCACACGATCACGCATGTCGATCTGGGCGGCGGGTTGGGCCTCTCCTACCGTGCCGGCGATCCCTGCCCGACGGCGGCCGCGTACGGCGCCATGGTCGCGCGCGTCACCCGCGATTGGGACGTCACGCTGATGTTCGAGCCCGGCCGGTTCATCGTCGGCAATGCCGGGGTGTTGTTGACCGAGGTCGTGTGGGTGAAACCCGGCGCACCGCATCCCTATGTCATCGTCGATGCGGCGATGAACGACCTCGCACGACCCGCGCTCTATGATGCTTTCCACGGTTTTGCGGCCGTGCACCCGCGCGGGCGGCGCATGATCGCCAATATCGCCGGACCGGTCTGCGAAACCGGCGACACCTTCGCGAAAGGCCGCGAGATCGATGCCGTCGAACGCGGCGACCTCGCAGTATTCCAGACCGCCGGCGCGTACGGCGCGACGATGGCCTCGACCTATAATTGCCGCGCGCTGGTGCCGGAGGTCCTGGTCGACGGCGACCGGTTCGCCATCGTCGCCGACAGGATCACCCCCGAGGCCATGCTCGTTTCACAGCATCTACCGTTCTGGCGTGCACGCACCTTACAGGCCGTTGGATGACGTTCGGCCCGTCGTGCCATGACGATGGGCCGAACGCGCGGCATCAGGCTCAGGCGGTGACCGCCTCGGCTTTCGGATTGATCTTCGAGGTGGCCATCGCGGTCAGCTTGTCGTCGGTCGCATATTCCTCGTCGAGCGTTTCCTTGAGGATTGCCGCGATCTCGCTGCGACCAAGCTGGTTCGCCCATGCGATCAGCGTGCCGTAGCGCGTGATCTCGTAGTGCTCGACCGCCTGCGCCGACGCGATCAGCGCCGCATCGAGCACCGCCTTGTCCTCGATCTCGCCGGCGACCTCGTTGGCTTCCTTGATGATGCCGTCGATCGCCGGACAGGTGACCGCCTTCGCCTTTTCGCCGAGCAGGTCGAAGATCCGCTCGAGGCGGGCGATCTGGCGTTCGGTTTCCTCCAGATGCGTCTCGAAGCCCTGTTTCAGTGCCGGGGCGGTCGCCTTGCCGGCCATCTTCGGCAAGGCCTTGGTGATCTGGTTCTCGGCGTAATAGACGTCCTGCAACTGATGCAGGAACAGATCCTCGAAGGTTACGATATCCTTGGAAAACAGGCCCATGATAGTCTCCTTGCGCAGCCCAGGAGCGTTATGCTCCGACGAAGGGGCAACGCGCGGTCCCGGCGCAAGTTTCACCCGGCCGCAGCGCCATCATGCCAGTGCGTGCGGCGCCACGCCGCCAGTCAGATCGCGGATGCGCGTGGTGAGCGTGTCGAGCGAGAACGGCTTGGTGAGCACTTCCATGCCGGGTTCGAGTTGACCGTTGCCGACCGCCGCATTCTCGACATAGCCGGTGATGAACAGCACCTTCAGTCCAGGCCGCAGGACCCGCGCGGCATCCGCCACCTGGCGGCCGTTCATGCCGCCGGGCAGGCCGACATCGGTCACCAGCAGGTCGACATGCGTGCCCGCCTCGAGCACCTTCAACCCGGACGCGCCGTCGATCGCCGACAGGACGGTGTAGCCGAGCTCGTCGAGCACCTCGTCGATCAGTTCGCGGATCGCCGGCTCGTCGTCGACGACGAGGACGGTCCTGCCCGTCCCGTTGCCCTGCAGCCCCACGGCGTCGGTCGGCACGGCCTTCTCGGTCGCCGCACCATGATGGCGCGGCAGGTAGATCGAGATCGTGCTGCCCGTACCGACCTTCGAGCGGACCCGGACCTGTCCCCCCGACTGCCGGGCGAACCCGTAGATCATCGACAGGCCGAGCCCGGTGCCCTGCCCGAGCGGCTTGGTCGTGTAGAACGGGTCGAAGGCGCGGGCTATGACCTCCGGCGGCATGCCGGTGCCGGTGTCGGTGACGGCGAGCACGACATAGTCGCCGGGTGCCATGTCGTGCCGCCGTGCGCCGTCGCCGTCGATCCGGGCCGCGGCCGTCTCGATCGTCAGCACGCCGCCCTCCGGCATCGCATCGCGGCCGTTGATGCACAGGTTGAGCAACGCGTTCTCGAGCTGGCCGGAATCGATCAGCGACGTCGAGGCGTCGCGGGTCGGGGCGATCTCGATGCTCACCGCCGGCCCGACCGAACGCCGCAACAAATCCTCCATGCCGGCTACGAGCTGGTTGATATCGGTGGGCTTGGGATCCAGCGTCTGCCGCCGCGAAAATGCCAGCAGGCGCTGCGTCAACGCCGCGGCACGCTGTCCCGCCGCCTGCGCCGCGGTGACGAACCGGTCGACGCTGTCGAGTCGGCCCTGGCCGATCCGCAACTGGAGCAGTTCGAGATTGCCCATCATCCCGGCCAGCAGATTGTTGAAATCATGCGCGATCCCGCCCGTCAGCTGGCCGACGGCCTCCATCTTCTGCGCCTGGCGAAGCGATTCCTCGGCCTGGCGTCGCTGGGTCGTCTCGGCGCCCTCGGGGACGATGCCAATGACCTTGCCGGACGCATCGACGACCGGACGCATCGACAGGTCGAACGATCGCACCCCGGTCGGCAGATGCAGGACGACTTCCCGCTCGAACAGCGTCCCGGCGCGCGTCAGGTGCACGGCGTCCCTGATCCGGTCGGGCATGCCGGGCGTGCCGGTGAACCACGGCGTGTCCCAGAACGGGCGCCCGACGACATCGGCCAGCGGCAGTTCGATCGCGGCGAGCGAGGTCGCGTTCGAATCGAGCAGGATGCCGTCCGCGTCCATGAACCCCTGGAAGAGCATGGTCGTGTCGAACACCGCCTTGATCCGCAGCTCCGCCGCCAGCAGCGCCTCGGACACTTCGCGCTCCGCGGTCACGTCGCGGCCGCTGGCATAGACGTTGTCGCCGGCACTGTTGGCGACCCACGAGATCGTGCGATAACCGCCGCCCTTGATCGCCAGGCGATTGGTATAGCCGAACACCGGCTCCCGCCACGCGATCGCCAACGCGGCCTCGGTCGCCGCGCGGTCGTCGGGATGGTTGAAGTGGAGATGGCTCCGGCCGATCGCCTCGGACAATTCCCAGCCGAGCAGGCGCGTCCAGGCGGGATTGACCGCCTCGAAGCATCCGTCCCGGTCGATGACCACGAGCAGATCCTGCGCGTTGTTCCAGGTGCGATCGCGCTCCGCGGTGCGCTCGGCAAGATCGTGCGTCCGCTGTTCGACGCGCGCCTCCAGCGTGTCGGCCAGATCGCGCAGTTCGGCCTGCGCCCGCTCGCGATCGGCAAGATGCTGCGCGGCCAGCCGCTGGCGGAGGCGCGCACGCAATGCTGCCCGGGCCGCACTGATCAGCGACGCCGGATGCAGCGGCCGCTCCAGGATCGTGACGTTGAGCAGGTCGTCATACCCACGCGATCCCTGCCGGGTCTCGCCGCGACGGACCAGCAGGATGATCGGGAAATCCGACCAGGGCGGCTGCCGCTCCAGTGCATCGCGCAGCCGATCCGCGTTCAGGCTGGCAAGCACCTCGTCGGTGATGATCGCACCCGCGGCATCGCCCTCCGCGATCGCCGTGATCAGGCGATCGCCATCGATGTCGGCATCGTGCGCCAGCGATGCGGATCCGAGCAGCTGCGCGATGACGGTCGCATCGCGCCCCGCCGGTGCGACGATCAGGAACGGCGCGTCGGTCAGCATTGATGTGGCCGTCGCCGGCGAAACGGTCATCGCGCGCGGCGCGGCTGGCTCGTCAATCCGTTTCGGCAATACGACTTCGCAACAGATGATCCTCGCCGAGATAGGTGGGTGTACCGGTCAGAACGCCCCGGAAGCCGGCAAGTTTCGGACCGATCCGAATACCGCCGCTGTCGATCCGCAGTTCGCGGATCGTCGTTTCGTGCCCCCCGGTACGCCGCTTGACGACCGATATCGCCCGGCGGATTTCGCCATCGGCCTCGAAGAACCGCAGCATGATGACGCTGTCCGACAGATAGGTGAGATCGACCGGCGACTGCATCGCGCCGACCATGCCCGCCTGGGTCAGGATCAGGAACGTCAACACGCCCTGCTGGTTCAGGTAGGTGATGATCTCGTGCATCTGGAGCAGCATATACTGCTCCTCGGGCATCGCGTGCTGATAGCCGGTCAGCGAATCGAGCACGACCATCGTCGCACCCTGCTCGACATGATCGCGGATGATCCCGGTAAGCTCGCCCGGCGACAGTTCGGCAGGATCGACCTGGCGAAACGTGAACTGTTCCGACTTCTCGTATTGCCCGACGTCGAGGTTCAGTCCCGCGGCGCGGCGCAGGAAAACGCGCGATGTCTCGTCGAAGCTGACGAACAGCACCTGCTCGCCGCGTTCCAGCCCGGCATAGACATATTGCATCGTCAGCGTGGTCTTGCCCGCGCCCGACGGCCCGATCACCAGCGTCGATGTCCCGTAGTCGATCCCGCCGCCGACCAGCGCATCCAGTTCGGGTACGCCGCTGAGCGCCTGGTGATCGACGAAACCCTCGTCCGGGTGCGCCGCGGCCACCAGCCGCGGAAAGATCTGAAGGCCGCCGGTCCGGATCACGAAATCGTGGAACCCGCCGCGAAACGCGCGCGCGCGCATCTTGTAGACGCGCAGCCGGCGGCGTTCGGCGCCGTATGGCTTGGCCACCTGGTCGAGCCGGACGACACCATGCGCCAGGCTGTGCAGGCTCAGATCGTCGGTCGTCTGGGTAAGATCGTCGAGGAACAGGACGGTGCAGTTCCGCTGCGCGAAATAATGCTTCATCGCCATCACCTGGCGGCGGAAGCGGAGCGGCCCCTGGGCCAGCAGGCGGATCTCGGACAGGCTGTCGAACACCACCCGGTCGGGTGCGACGCGGTCGATCTCGGCCATCACCATCTGCACGGTCTCGCCGAGTTCGAGATCGGAGGTGTAGACGATCGACTGTTCGCGGTCGGGATCGAGGCTGAGCTCGGGCGGCACCAGTTCGAAGATCTCGATCGCGCTCACGTCCCAGCCATGCGTGTCGCAGACCTGGAGCAGCTCGTCGCGGCTCTCCGACAGCGTGATGTAGAGCGCGCGCTCGCCCTTCGCGACGCCGTCGAGCAGGAACTGGAGCCCCAGCGTGGTCTTGCCCGAGCCGGGTTCGCCTTCTAGCAGATGGACGCGGTTGAACGCGTAGCCGCCCTGGAGAATGTCATCGAGCGCCGGCGAGCCGGTCGATACAGCCCCTCCACCGCGGGTGCGGTCGTCAGACTGGCTCATAATTCTCTCCATGATTTCAACGCGCCCTGCCAAACATCCCGCGCGCCGGCAACCTGAATCGTGGCTCTGACGCACAGCGGTTCGCGGACCGGTAGTCGCGCACTGAACTTTGCCGTTACTCACCTGCGGCAAGGTCTGCGTCTTCACTTTTCGGTGTCCAGCGAGCAGAAGACCCTATGCCGATCCCGCCAGCATTTTCGTTTCCACCCCACGTCGCGGTCGCGGACCCAGCCGAATTGGCCGCTCCGTCCGGATGCGTCCTGCGATGAACGCGCCCTCCGCGCTCGCCCGACACGCGAGCCTGGCCCTCCGCGAAGGACGGATCGACGACGGCATCGCTGCGTATCGCGCGTTGCTCGCGGTCGAGCCGGACAGCGCGACGCACTGGTTCAACTTCGGCTATCTGCTGCGGTGTGCACGCCGGTTCGACGAGGCGGTGGCGGCGTATGCGACCGCGCTCGAACGGGGGATCGATCGCCCCGAAGAGGTCCATCTCAACCGTGCGGTGATCCTCTCCGACTTCCTGGACCGCGGTGACGAGGCCGAGCGCGACCTGCGCCGGGCGATCGCGATCGCGCCGGGCTTCCTTGCTGCGCACCTCAATCTCGGCAATCTGCTGGAGGATCGCGGCGATGCGGCGGCGGCGTACGCGGTGTATGCCGATGCATTGGCGATCGCGCCGAGGAACGGTCGTGCGCTCGCCCGGATGGCGGCGATCGATGTGTTCGCAGGCCGTTCCAAACCGGTTCCGGCGCGGTTGCGCACCGCGCTCGCGACCCCGAGGATGCCCGCGGATGCCATCGCCGAGATCGGTTTCGCACTCGGATCGGCACTCGATGCGGAGGGCGCGTACGCAGAGGCATTCGCCGCGTACGAGGCCGCCAATCGCGCCGCACAAGCCGCCGCTCATCCTGCGCTCCGCTACGACCGTGCCGCGCACGAGCGGCTGATCGACCGGTTGATCGCCCTCCCCCCCGCCCCGCTGCCATCCGCCCCGCTGCCGTCCAACCCGCACAACGACGCGCGCGCGCCGGTGTTCGTGTGCGGCATGTTCCGATCGGGATCGACGCTGGTCGAACAGATCCTGTCGCGCCACAGCCGGGTTACCGCGGGCGGCGAGCTCGAGACCATACCGGCGTTGGCCGGCGCGCTGCCATCCTATCCCGAGATACTCGCCGACGCGCCGCAAGCGCTGATCGACAGCCTGCGCGCGCAGTATCTCGCCGAAGCCAACGCACTGTATCCGGACGCAGACCTGCTGACCGACAAGCGGCCCGACAATTTCCTGCACATCGGGCTGATCAAGCGCCTGTTCCCGCATGCCCGCATCGTCCACACGACGCGCGCGCCGCTCGACAATATCCTGTCGATCTTCTTCCTCTATTTCGACGACAGCATCACCTATGGCCACCGGCTCGGCGATATCGCGCACTGGTACGGTCAGTATCGGCGACTGATGGCGCATTGGCGGGCGCTGTATCCGGACGACATCCACGACGTGGCCTATGACGCCGTCGTGCGAAATCCGGCGCCGACGATCGCCGCGCTGCTCGCATTCTGCGGGCTCGACTGGGAGGACGACGTGCTGGCGCATGGCAAGGGCCGCGGGCTGGTCCGCACCGCCAGCGTCTGGCAGGTCCGCCAGCCCTTGCACCAGCGATCATCGGGTCGCTGGCGCAATTATGCCGAACAGCTCGCGGCGGTCAGGGCCGAACTGGGCGCGTTCGGCGCGGACCTCTGAGCGTCAGGGGGCGACCGAACCCTGGCCGGTGATGCGGAACACCTCTTTCAGCATCGCCTGCTCGTCACCGGTAAGATGCGGATTCCACACGTCGAAGATCAGGACGATACGCGGCTGATCGCTGTCGTTCCACGCCTCGTGCTCGATCGTGTCGTCGAACCCGAACGCCTCGCCCTCCCGCCAGGCGCGCGTCTCGCCGCCGACGCGGAAGCGGCATTTGTCTGGCACGACCAGCGGCAGGTGGATGATCGTCCGCGTGTTGGTGACGCCGGTGTGCGCCGGAATATGTGCGTGCGGGCGCAGGATCGAGAAGAACGCGGTCGGTGCCTTGCCGGGGATATCGGTCTGCGGCACCGAGGCGAGCGCGGAGGCGGTCTCGGGGCAGCGCGCACAGACCTCGTCGTTGCGGACGCCATATTCCCAGAGGAAGCATGCGCTCCAGTCGAGATTGTCGTCGAGCGCCGACCAGCGGTTATGCGGCGTGCCGCTGTCGAGACGGACATAGGGGCGGATCGCGGGAATGCCCTCCGTGACGAGCGCGAGTGCCTCGGCGCGGATCGCCGGCACGCGCGCCTCGAGATCGGCGAACCACGGGAACAGCGCGGGGTCGAAGAACTCGTCGGCGGGCAGGAACGGGAAATGCAGCCCGGTGCACTGGTTCGTGTAGATCGCCCGCCGGCCCAGCATATGATCGACGCACGCCGCCATCCGCCGCGATGCGGTGCCCGACAGCGCGGTATCGATCTCGCGGCCCAGCGCCGCGGTGTGGTCGGCAAGGAACGCGCGGCCGCGGCGCAGCGCGTCCTCGATCGCGGGCGGGCGATCGGGCATCGCGGCGGCCATCTGGACGACCCCCGACCAGCCGGTCGCGGCGGCGATCGTATCGCCCCGCCGCTGGTGGAGCTCGG
The DNA here is from genome assembly GCF_049472435.1 of Sphingomonas sp. 4RDLI-65. Classification (NCBI taxonomy): domain Bacteria; kingdom Pseudomonadati; phylum Pseudomonadota; class Alphaproteobacteria; order Sphingomonadales; family Sphingomonadaceae; genus Sphingomonas; species Sphingomonas sp. 4RDLI-65. Next base: position 697,191 of record NZ_JBCEBT010000001.1, read on the forward strand.
TCATGCGCAGGTGCGCGGTAAAATTGAGCCGGTCGATCGACAGCGCCCGCGCGAGGCTGTCATGCTCGGCGTCGTCGGCACCGCGCGCGCGGTGGACGGTCGCCTGGTTGATCCACAGCACGGGCTGGCCGGGATCGCCTGCCGCGGCGCCGGCGAAACAGCGCAAGGCGAGATCGAGATCCTCGTCCGCGAGCGCCCGCATGCCGCGGGCGTTGAGGACTTGCGGATGATCCGGCGCGGCCTGGAGCGCTTCGTCGAGCAGGCGGCGTTCGTCGGCGACCTGCCCCTGCTGCCGCGCGGTCATAGCCGCTCCGACCAGGGATTGTGCACGGGGGGATAAGGAAGCCATGGCCTGGGCTATCGCCAAGCTCGGGGCGGTGCAAGCGGGCGTCGTGCATGACGCGGCTGGTGCGGCGGGAAGCGGGCGATCCGCTCGCAGTCGAACGGAGGTCGGGCCGTTTTCGATGCGTCTGGCATGCTCACGGTGATCGGAATGATGGCGAGGTGAGGCCGCTCACTCGCGGTGCGCTATCCCCTTTGAACGCGCCCTTATGTTTCTCCCACGGAAGCGAGAGTCTTAGGTCATCGGCAACGGCGTACTTAACTCCTGGACCCCCGCATTCGCGGTGGAACGGGACAGGCGGCGTGCATCTAGAACTACGAGACCATGACGCCGTGAGATCGCGAGATCGCATGCCTCAGGTGGCCACGGCCAAGCGGCAGGGTCGGCGTGGCCGCAACGAAAAAGGGGGCGGCCGTCAGGCCACCCCCTTTCCGTCGTTCGGATCAAGCGGCGCTTAGAAGCGGAGCTTGCCCGAGACCGAGAACAGACGACCGATCGTGTCGTAGGTTGCCGGGTAGGTGTTGCCACCATTGTAGGCCGTCGAACCCGCCGACGAACCGACCAGCGGCGCTTCCTTGCCGGTGAGGTTGCGGACGCCCGTGGTCATCGTGAAGTTGTCGTTCACTTCGAACTGCACCGACAGATCGAGGTAGTTGTAGGCCTTGATCTTGTTGAAGTTGAACGACTGGCCTGCGAGCGGCGATGGTCCGGTGACCGTACCGTTGAACAGGTTGCGCGACGTTGCCGAGAAGCCACGTGCGGCGAAATCATTCGCCTGGCCCTCATACTGGACCCCACCGATGTGGCGCCAGAGCAACGACACCGTGCCAGGCCCGAACGACAGGCTGGTACGCTGGTTCCACTGATACTCGGGCTGGATCGACGCGCAGTTGGTGCTGAAATAACCGACGCAATCGCGGTTGTAGCCAGTCGACGACGCCTGGAACTTGCGATGCGCGGTCCAGGTACCCTGGAAGCCGATGTTGAAGCCGAAGTCGCCGAACTCATGCGCGTAGTTCGCGGTGAGATCGATGCCGTCCGTCGACAGGCGCCCACGGTTGGTGAGCGGCTGCGGCAGGCCGGGGATCGTTGCGCTGGAACCGCTGAGACGACCGTTGGCACCACGACGGATCGAGGTACATGCTGCCGACGCAGCCTGTGCCGCCGTGATCGCCGCCGCATTGGTCCCGAAGCACTCGCCCAGGATGTCGCTCGGCACCGCCGAGGTGATCGCGTTCTTCACCTTGATGTTGAAGTAGTCGACCCCGACGCTCAGGCCCGGAACCAGACCACGCGGCTGGATGACGACACCGAACGTGTAGGTGTCGGCCTTTTCCGGCAGGATGTTCGGGTTGCCACCACCGGTGACGTTGACCTGGCCCGACGAAGGCTCCTGGATCAGGCCGATCGAGCTGGCAGCCGCGCCCTGGCCGATGCACGCTGCTCGCAGGTTGGCGTTGCCGACCGGACGTGCGCCGACGCAAGGGTCGAGACCCGGCGCCAGGTTGTCGAGGCCGGTCGAGACGGGCGAGAACAGCTCCTCGATGTTCGGCGCACGCACCGCGCGCTGGTAGTTGCCGCGGAACTTGATCTCCTGGACCGGCTCGAAGCTGCCGCCGAACTTGTAGGTCGTGGCGTTGAAGCTCGGGTTGTTCGCAGCCTGGACCTTGTAGTCCGAGTAGCGGACGCCGGCTTCGAGCGTCAGCGAGTGGAAGAACGGACGATCGGCAACCAGCGGCGCGATGATTTCGCCGAACAGTTCGCGAACGTCATAGCTGCCCGAGAACGGCAGGACCGCACCACCGGCACCACCCAGTTCGCCCGGCGACAGCGCATAGGCATCGGGGATCCGGTTGTAGCTGTACTTGCGGTACTCGGCACCACCAGCGAACGCGATCGGCTCGTTGGCGAACGGCGAGGTCGTGCCGAAGTCGCCGTTCAGGACGGCCTTCGCCTGCGACAATGCCGTCTTGATCTGGATCGTGCTCTGACCGTTCAGGAACGCAGCCTGGGCGGACGTGATCGAACCGGCCTGACCGAACAGGTTCAACGGTACGCAGCCATTGGTGGTGACGTTGCAGGTCGTCGTGTTGGTCGCGTTCAGCGCCTGCTGGACGCGCGACCGCAGGACGTAGCCCGACTGGGTCTGGTTCAGATCGCTCTCGCCATACGCACCCGACACGTCGAGCTTGGCATGATCGGAGAAGCGAAGCCGCAGGCCAGCCTTATAATCGAAGATGGTCGTCGTGTATTCCGACACGCGCGGCCCGAGCTCGACCGAACGACGATAGACCGCAGGCAGCGGGATCGCGGCGTTGGTGTTGCACGCCGCGCCGAGCGCGATGCCGTTGTTGGTGCAGAGCTGATCGCGGATGCCCGCGGTCAGATACGGGTTGTTGCCCGGGATGGTCAGCGCTTCGCCGAAGATGCCCGACGGTGCGATGATCGTGCTGACCGAGTTCTTCGAGAACAGGCCGCGCGTGTACACCTCGAGGTTGTCGTTAACCTCGTAGTTCGCCTGCGCGAAGATGTTGTAGCGCTTAAACGGCGTCTGGAAGATGTTGTACGGGTTGAAGTTGAACCCCTGGTACTGCGGGACCAGCGCGGTGCCGCCCGGATTGATCTGCAGATCGGCAGTCGGGAACGAGATCGTCGTCGGCACCGAGGTGAACGACGAACCCGCGGCAACGCCGGTGGCCGAGTTGATGCCGAACACCGAGACGTCGCGTGCGCCCTGATACAAAGGATCGGCTTCCTGGTAGCCGAGGCTCAGCACGGCGTTACCGCGACCGTCGTCGAAGTTCGCACCGACGGTCAGATCCGCGCGGAAGTAGTTCGAGTCACCCTGCTCGCTGATCTGCTGGCTGGCCGAAGCCTCCATGCCCGCGAAGTTCTTCTTGGTGATGAAGTTGGCGACGCCCGAGACGGCATCGGCACCATAGGTGGTCGACGCGCCACCGGTCAGGATGTCGACGCGCTGGAGCAGCGCGACCGGGATGTTGTTGAGATCGACCGTGCCGCTCGCAGCAGCCGGCACGAGCCGGTCGCCATCGAGGAGGACCAGGTTACGCTGCGAACCGAGGTTGCGCAGGTTGATCGTGGCGAAACCGCCATTGCCGTTGTTGGTGGCGGCACCGATGCCGGCGACCGCACCCGGAAGCTCGCGGATGACCTGCTCGACATTGTTGATGTTGCGCAGCGTCAGCTCGTTCTCGGAGACCACGTTGACCGGGCTCGACGACACGAGGTTGGGATTGCTGATCAGCGTACCCGTGACGACGATGTCCTGGCCTTCTTCGGCCGGCGCGGGCGTATTGGCGTTGATCGCGGTCTGCTGGGTTTCCTGCGTGGCAGGCGTGACTTGCGCGAGCGCGGGCGTAGCGGCCATCGCGACACCGACGATCAACGTCGAGTTCAGCAGGTGGGAGCGGAAGCGTAGCGTCATGTATGGTGCCCTTTTTGTGCCGTCCCTATGGGATCGGCGACCCTGGCCGGGCTTGATGAAGCCCGGTCTCGCCGCAACGTTTAGATAGCGAATGGATGCGGCCGCAATGGACATTATTCACACTGCGACGGTTTACGATGCTTTGTTGCCAATTGGTCACACGGTGTGACGCGCGGCCGAACGCCGACGATCGGATCCGATCCGGCAGCGATTTCGCATCTTGCCTCGCCCGCCGAACCGGTCGATGCAGTCGTGATACATCGACACACTGGGATATAATTTGATGATCGGACCAATCCTGCTGCTGATCGCATCGACCGGCGCCGTCGGTGACGCCGTCGCAAATCGGGCCGATGCGGACGATCGGAGCGCGAAGTCGGGCACGCTGATCGGCCAGCTCGGCGATTGCCGCGCCATTCGCGCCGATGCCGAGCGGCTGGCCTGTTTCGACCGGACGGTCGGCGCGGTCGTCGATGCCCAGCGCAAGAGCGATATCGTGATCCTGGACCGCAGCGAGGTCCGCAAGGCGAAACGATCGCTGTTCGGCTTTTCCCTGCCCTCGATCGAACTGTTCGGCGGCGGCAAGGACGACGAGGCGATGAAGCAGCTGGTCGCCACGATGCGCAGCACGACGCCGCTGCCCGGCGGGCTGATCCGCTTCGAGCTGGACGACGGCGGATTATGGGAAACCACCGAGCAGGTCATGCTCGCGCCACGCCGCGGCGACGTGGTGACGATCAAGGCCGGCGCGCTCGGCAGCTACGTCGCGACCTCGCCCGGTCGTCGCTCGGCCCGCGTCCGCCGCCTGCGCTGACCGCTGCACCATTATCAATGCGCGAACGGCGGCGGACGGAGCGGATGCTCCGTCCGCCGCCAGACCGTCAGCTACGGATGAACGCCAGGATGTCGGGATTGATCACGTCGGCATGGATCGTCGCCATGCCGTGCGGATAGCCGGGATAGGTCTTGATCGAGCCGTGCTTCAGTAGCTTGACCGCCAGCCGCCCCGTCGTGTCGATCGGGCAGACCTGATCGTCCTCGCCGTGCAGGATCAGCACCGGCTGCTCGACCGACTTCAGATCGGCGGTGAAATCGGTGTCGGCAAACGCGCCGATACAATCATATTGCGCCTTGATGTCGCCGACCATCGCCTGCCGCATCCAATTGTCGGACACCGCGGGCAACACCTTGGCGCCGGTGCGATTGAAGCCGTAAAACGGTCCGGTCGCGAACCCGCTGTAGAAGTCGGCGCGGTTGGCGGCGGTGCCGGCGCGGATGCCGTCGATCGCCTCGGCCGGTACGCCATCGGGATTGGTCGGCGCGCGCGACAGGCGTGGCGGGATCGCACCGATCAGCACCGCCTTGGCGACGCGGCCGTTGGCGCCGTATTTCGCGACATAGCGGATCGCCTCGCCACCGCCGGTCGAATGGCCGATATGGATCGCATCGCGCAGCCCGAGATGCGAGGTGACCGCGAACACGTCGGCGGCATAGGTATCCATGTCGTTGCCGCTCGACGCCGGGCTCGATCGGCCGTGCCCGCGACGATCATGCGCGACGACGCGGTAGCCCTTCTGCGAGAAGAACATCATCTGCGCATCCCAGTCGTCGCCGCTCAGCGGCCAACCGTGATGGAAGACGATCGGCTGGCCCGTCCCCCATTCCTTGTAGAAGATCTGCGTGCCGTCCTTGACTGTGATCGTGCTCATCGTCTTGTCTCCGGAAATTGGTGGGCGGGTCTGTGCGACGGCCACGGCGGGATGCGCGAGCGCGGCGCCGGTCAGTGCCGCGGCACCGAGCAGGACGTCGCGGCGCGAACCGCCTGGTGGCTCGGCAGGCGCCGGATCCGGGGACGTCGAACGCGGCATGGGCTGTTCGTGCACGGTCATCGGCGATCCTTACGCAAAGGGTCTGGTCGAGAGCGGCACCCGGTCGGCTGATCGCGACCTAGGCGCCCGTCGAGGCGAACGGCCCCGCCCCCTTCGTTGCACCGAACGCGACTGCAGCAAATACCCTGGCGTGGTCACCCGCATCCGGCAGAAGACCCTGCACGCCGCATACCGCGGTGCGCACGAATCTCACGCCAACCAATTCCTCGCATCATCCCAAAGCCATAGTTAACCTACGTTTGTTTATTCGTGACGAAATCGACGCCTTACCGAGGAGCAGGACATCGCAAAATAAATATGCAGATAGCGCGAAACCGGACGCCGACTTCATCGATCACAGCGTCTGCATAGTCTTCGCGACACGTCCGGCGACCTCCCGAACGACTTACGCCTTCGCGAGTCGGAAGAATTTTGCGCCGAGGATAACTTCGAACGAACGAGCGCCGATGGCAGTCGCCCATGCTCATGTCGTGCGCCACCGAGCAGCCAACACGGATCGTATGGACGGCGCCGTAATGCCTTGCCCGGCGGCGTGTCCTCGGCCACCACCGGAGCATGCACCAGCGCGCTTCCCTCCTTTCCGTCCAAACACTTGGCAAGTCGGTGCCCGGTCCCCGGCGGCTGTTCCAGCACCTCGATCTCGCGGTCGGCAGCGGCGAGCTGGTCGCGATCATCGGCGAGTCCGGGGTCGGCAAATCGACGTTGCTGAACATCCTCGCGGGGCTCGACGAGGCGGATGAGGGCAGCGTCGCGATCGACGGCGTCGGACTCGGTCCGCTCGACGAGACTGCGCGTACGCGGTTGCGGCGCGAGCGGATCGGCTTCGTGTTCCAGGCCTTCCATATCCTGCCCTATCTGACGCTCCAGCAGAACGTCGCGCTGCCGCTCGCGCTGATCTCGCCCGACAAGGCGGCGGCGGGCGCGCGTGCCGCGGCGATGCTCGACGCCGTCGGCCTGGGCGGGCGCGGCGACGGCTATGCCCGCGACCTGTCGGGCGGCGAACTGCAGCGCGTCGCGATCGCCCGTGCGCTCGTCCACCGGCCCGCGCTGATCCTCGCGGACGAGCCGACCGGCAATCTCGACCCCGACACCGCCGCGCGCGTGCTCGCGCTGTTCGCCGACGCGGTCCGCGGCAATGGCGCCGCCGGGATCATGGTGACGCATTCCGCCGCCACCGCGGCGATCGCCGACCGCGTGCTGACGCTGGGTGCCGATGGACTGGTGGAGCATCATGGCGGCTGAGCCCGGCCTGCGCTCGGGCCGGCTCGCGCTCGGCTGGCTGATCGGCGGCGAATGGCGTTTCCACCCCGCGCGCTTCCTGACGACCGCGGTGGCGATCGCGGTCGGCGTCGCGCTTGGCTTCGCGGTCCACCTCGTCAACGGATCCGCGCTCGCGGCGTTCGACGGCGCGATGCGCGGCGTCAGCGGCGCGGCCGAACTGTCGGTCCGCGCGACCAGCCCGCTGGGGGTCGACGAACGGCTCTATCCCCGGGTCGCCCGCGTCGCCGGTGTCGCCGATTCCAGTCCCGTGGTCCGCCTCGATGCACGAATCGGCAAGACCAGGCTGACGCTGCTCGGCGTCGACGTTATCCGCGCCGCCGCGGTGACGCCGTCCTTGATCGGCGTCCGCCCGCGCGGCCCCGATAGCGGCGGCGATGCAGCCTTTGATGACGAAGCGCTGTTCGTGTCGCGCGCCGCGCTGGCGCAGACAGGGACGAAGGTCGGCGAGCGTGTGGTGGTGGTCGCCAACGGACGCTCCGTTCCACTTCGCATCGCCGGCACGCTGCCTGCGGCCGACGATGCGGCGGCGGTCGCGGTGATCGACATCGCCGCGGCGCAGTGGCGGTTCGGCCGGCTCGGACGGATCGACCGGCTCGACCTGGCGCTGTCGGATCGAGCGGTCGCGGAGGCGGCGTTGCGCGCGATCCTGCCCGCCGACGCGGTGCTGTCGACGGCAGAAACGCAGAACGCGCAGGGCGACGCGCTGTCGCGGGCCTATCGCGTCAACCTCGACATGCTCGCGCTGGTCGCGCTGCTGACCGGCGGCTTCCTCGTCTACTCCGCGCAATCGCTGTCCGTCGTGCGGCGCCAGCGCGCGTTCGCGTTGCTGCGCACGCTCGGCATGCCGCGCGGCGGGATCGTCGCGGCGGTGGTGGTCGAGGGGCTTGCGATCGGGCTGGTCGGCGCCTCGGTCGGGCTGCTCGCGGGCTATGGTCTCGCCTCGGCCGCGCTGCACTGGTTCGGCGGCGACCTCGGCGCAGGCTATTTCGGCGGCGGCGCGGCGCGCGTCGTATTCCAGCCGGCGGCGGCGTTCGGTTTCTTCGCGCTCGGCCTGCTGGCCGCCGTGCTCGGCAGTGCCCTGCCCGCCCGCGCCGCCGCCCGTGCAGCGCCCGCCGCGGCGCTCAAGAACGCCGGCGACGTGCTCGATCCGCGACGGCCGGTCGCCTGGTGGCCCGCCGCCGCGCTGTTGCTGGCGGGGATCGCGGTGTCGCTGTTGCCGGCGATCGACGGCCTGCCGCTGTTCGGCTTTGCCGGCATGGCGCTGATGCTGGCCGGCGGCGTCGCGGGCGTGCCGTGGTTCGCCCGCTTGCTGCTGACGCCACTGGCAAGACGCGGGCGTGGCGGCGTGCCAGGCCTGCTGGCGATCCGCCATCTCCACGGCGCGCCGGGCGAGGCCGCGACCGCACTCTGCGGGATCGTCGCGTCGACCGCGCTGATGATCGCGATGGCGACGATGGTGACCAGTTTCCGCGGCGCGGTCGACGAGTGGCTCGGGCAGGTGCTCGGCGCCGATCTCTATCTGCGCACGACCGCGGGCGCGAGCTTCGATCCTGCCACGCGCACCGCGCTGGCGACCACGCCGGGCATCGCCCGCCTCGCCTTCAGCCGCCAGATCCCGCTGACCATCGCCCCCGATCGCCCGCCCGTCAGCCTGATCGCGCGACCCGAGCGCGACGGCCGCGATCCGCTGCTGGTGCTGATCGCGCGCGGGCCGCCGGTGACCGCGGCGGCGTTGCCGGTATGGGTCTCCGAACCGGCGCAACGGCTGTACGGCTGGGATCCGGGCGAGACGATCGTGTTGCCGATCGCCGGGCGCACGCGGTTCGTGGTCGCGGGCGTCTGGCGCGATTACGGGCGGCAGGCGGGCGCGGTGCTGATCGACGAGGGCGACTATCAGCGACTGACCGGCGACGAGGGGCGCGACGAGATATCGGCGATGGTCGCGCCCGGCCGCGATCCGGACCGGGTGGCGCAGGCGATGACCGCGAAGCTGCCTGCGTCCTTGCGCGACCAGGTCGAGGTCGGCCGCCCCGCCACCTTGCGACAGCTCGCGCTGCGCCTGTTCGACCGGAGCTTCGCGGTGACCTATCTGCTGGAGGCGGTCGCGATCCTGGTCGGGCTGGCCGGTGTCGCCGCGACGATGTCGGCGCAGACGATCGCGCGCGAACGCGAGTTCGGCATGCTCCGGCATCTCGGGCTGACGCGCGGACAGCTTTCGCGGATGCTCGCGATCGAGGGCGCGATCGTCGGGCTGACCGGCGCGCTGGCGGGGATCGGGCTTGGGCTGATCCTGTCGCAAGTGCTGATCCACGTCATCAATCCGCAGTCGTTCAACTGGACGATGACCACGCGGGTGCCGCTCGGGACGCTGCTCGGCGTCGCGGCGGCGTTGACCGGTGCCGCCGCGCTGACCGCGGTGCTGGCAGGGCGGCGGGCGACCGCGAGAAGCGCGGTGCAATCGGTACGGGAGGATTGGTGATGCGCCGTTCGGGAGCCCTGATCGGGCTGATCGCCACCGTCGCAGTCGCCGCGCCCGCCGCCACGCCTTACCCGGTCGTGCGGCCGGGGATCGTCCTCAGCTTTCCGGCGGATCACGGCGCGCATCCGGCGTTCCGTACCGAATGGTGGTACGTCACTGGCTGGCTGAAGACCGATGCGGGCGAGGATCTCGGCTTCCAGGTGACGTTCTTCCGGACGCGCCCGCAGGTCGACGGGCGCAATCCGAGCCGCTTCACGCCGGGCCAGATCCTGTTCGCGCATGCCGCCTTGTCCGATCCCGCGACCGGAAAGCTGCTCCACGGCGAGCGCGCCGCGCGCCAAGGCTTCGGCCTGGCGCAGGCGCGGACGGGCGATGCCGACGTGGCGATCCGCGACTGGCGCATCCGGCGCGCGCGAGACGGCCGCTGGTCGACGCAGGTCACCGCGGACGGCTTCGCGCTGGCGCTCGACCTCCAGCCGACGCAGCCGCCGCTACCGCAGGGGTCAGGGGGTTACAGCCGCAAGGGTCCACGGCCCGAGGAGGCGAGCTATTATTACTCGATCCCGCACCTCCAGGTGAGCGGCCGGGTGACGCGCGGCGGCAGATCGGTTGCCGTGCGCGGCGAGGCATGGCTCGATCGCGAATGGTCGTCCAACTACCTCGCACCGACTGCGCAGGGCTGGGACTGGACCGGGCTCAATTTCGACGACGGTTCCGCGCTGATGGCGTTCCGCATTCGGCGCAAGGGTGGCGGGACCTTGTGGTCGGGCGGGTCGCTGCGCCGCGCGGATGGCACGACCGTGGTACTGGGGCCGCAGGACGTGACGTTCCGCCCGCTCGCGACCTGGCGCAGCCCTGCGACCGGCGCGACCTACCCCGTGTCGCAGGAGGTCGGCGTCCGCATCGCCGGCCGCGTGGTACGCTGGCGCCTGACACCGATGTTCGCCGCCCAGGAACTCGACGCGCGACGCAGCGGCCTGCCGGTCTATTGGGAGGGCGCCGTACGCACGCGCGGTGGCCGCGGCTATCTCGAACTCACCGGCTATGATCGCCCGCTCGCGATGTGACACCCCTGCGTAAACTCAATGCAGCTTCAGGCTCGGCCGGACGATCTTGTTGACGTGCCCCACGACGATCAGCGCGCTGCCCTTCAGCCAGCCATGGATCGCGATCAGGTGCATCCGGTACAGCGACAGATACACGAACCGCGCCAGCCGCCCCTCGATCGCGAGCTTGCCGCCGACCAGATTGCCCATCAGCGTGCCGACCGTCGAGAACCGGCTGAGCGACACCAGCGACCCGTGATCCTTGTAGACGAAAGCGCGCGCGGGCTTGCCCGCCATCAGCCGCTTGAGATTGTCGAACACCGTCGATGCCATCTGGTGCGCGGCCTGCGCGCGTGGCGGCACGGGACGATCGCGGCCGGGGAGCAGGCACGACGCGCAGTCGCCCATCGCAAAGACCCGGTCGTCGATCGCGGTCTGGAGCGTCGGCGTCACGACGATCTGGCCCCCGCGCGACAAGTCGAGACCGTCGAGCCCGCCCGGGATCGCCGCCGCCTTCACGCCCGCCGCCCAGACCTGGAGATCGGCGTCGATCCGGTCGCCCGAGCCGGTGGTCATGCCCTCGCGGTCGGACGCGGTGACCGGGGTGTTGACGAGCACGCGGACGCCGAGCGCCTCGAGCTCGCGCTGCGCCGCCGCCGCCAGCCGTTCGGGCAGCGCCGGCAGGATACGCGGCCCCGCCTCGATCAACGTCACGTCGAGCCGTCCGCCATCGAACACCTCCAGCCCGTAATAGCCGAGCGCCGCCGCCGCGTTGAACAGTTCGGCGGACAGCTCGACCCCGGTCGCGCCGCCGCCGACGATTGCCACCCGGACACGCGCGTCGCTCGCGGGATCGGTGGTCATGGTGCGCGACACGCGCAGGCACTGGTCGAGCAGGCGATCGCGGAACCGGTCGGCCTGCGCGCGGCTGTCGAGGAAGGTGCAGTTCTCGGCGACGCCGGGCGTACCGAAATCGTTGGTCACCGAGCCATAAGCGAGCACCAGGTAATCGTAGCGGATGCTATGCGCGGCGATTACCTCGCGACCATCCTCGTCGTTGACCGGCGCGAGGTGGACCTGCCGCGCGGTGCGATCGATCCCGGCCAGCGCGCCATAGAAGAACCGGTAGCCCCAGCGGTGGCAATGGCTGCGATAGCCGACCTCGTCCATGTTGGCGTCGAGCGAACCGGTCGCGACCTCGTGCAGCAGCGGCTTCCAGATATGCGTGCGGTTGCGGTCGACGACGATGATGTCGTGCCGCTTGCGTCCATAGCGCGCACCCAGCCGGGTCGCGAGCTCGAGCCCGGCGGCGCCGCCACCGACGATGACGATCTGGGTCTTGCTGGCGGTCATGGTGGTAGTCCTCGTCGAATGGGGGGGCACGATCATGTGCTTGGGGCCCTCTCCCTATGACGACGACGCGCCCTGCTTCCCGGTCTTTGCCGGGATGACATTGGGTCGGGAGCGTCAGCCCCCTCCCCGATCTCAGACGAGCCTGGCGTGCTCCAGCGCGGCGTCGACCGCCGTCCGCGATGCCGCGCCCGCAAGCGTCATCGGCAGGCGAAGCGTCTCGGGAAACCCGGCGCGTATCTGGGTCATAGCGTATTTTACCGGCCCCGGCGATGCGTCGGTGAACAGCGCCTCGTGCAGGGGGTAAAGCTGGTCCTGGTACGCCAGTGCCTTGACGAAGTCGCCCGCCTGGCAGGCCGCCTGGAACTCCGCGCAAAGCCGGGGCGCGACGTTGGCCGTGACCGAGATGCAGCCCGTGCCGCCCATCACGTTGAACGCCAGCGCCATGTCGTCGTTACCCGACAATTGGCAGAAGTCGGGCCCGCACGACGCGCGGTGCTGCGAGACGCGGGCGAGCACGCCGCTGGCATCCTTCACGCCGACGAACACGTCCGGGAACGCCGTCACGATCCGCGCGAGCGTTGCCGGCTGGATGTCCGTCACCGTGCGCGCGGGGACGTTGTAGAGGATGATCGGCAGCGGCGTCGTCGCGGCGAGCGCTTCGAAATGGCGGAAGATGCCCTCCTGCCCCGGTCGATTGTAATAGGGCGGCACCATCAGCGCGGCGTCGGCACCGGCCTCCTTGGCGGCGCGCAGGTTTGCCGAGGCGACGCGCGTGTCGTTCGAGCCGGCGCCGGCGATCACGGGCACGCGCCCCTTCGCCTGGTCGACGCAGACGCGGACGACGTGGAAATGCTCGTCGTACGACAAGGTCGCCGCTTCGCCGGTGGTGCCGCACGCGACCAGCCCGGACGAGCCCTCGACGATCTGCCACTCGATGAAGTCGCGATAGGCGGGTTCGTCGAAGCTGCCATCGGCGGCGAACGGCGTGACGAGCGCCGGAATCGATCCTGAAAACATGCGGTAGCCTGCGTCCCAATTGCGCCGGATGTCGGGGAAAATCCGGATTTCGTTCAGGACAGATACGGGTTCGAGGCGTATGCTGTCCACATGGTAGCATCGATGTTTAAAACGAGCCTTCTCCTCGCAGCCGTGGCGGGGACGGTCGCCGCGTCCGGCGCCGGTCAGCAGACGCTCGATCGCTACAGCACGCAACTCGCCAATATGGGACCGCAGGCGCAGCCGATGACGCCCCCCATGAACAGCGACGGCGCGATCGCCTCGACCATCGCGCAGTGGCGGGCGTTGCAACAGACCGACGCGCTGCCGTTCGACAGCTATGCAGGCTTCCTGATGGCACATCCGGGCTGGCCCAACGAGACCGCGAACCGGCGTGCGGCCGAGCGCAAGGCGGTGACCGGTTCGCCCAACAGCGTGATCGCCTTCTTCCGCCGGTATCCGCCGCAGTCCGCATCCGGCGGCGTCGCCTACGCTCGGGCTTTGCAGGCGACGGGCGCGCGGGATCAGGCCTATGCGGCGGTGCGGACGGCGTGGCGCAGCAGCGGGTTGACGCCGACCGACGAGGCGATGGTCGTATCGGGCTTTCCGGGTGCGCTGACGCCGGACGATCAGGATGCGCGGATGGATGCGCTGCTGTGGGCGGGCCAGACCGGCGCGGCGCAGCGGCAGATCGTCTGGACGAGTGCCGCGCGACGGCCGATATTCCAGGCGCGGCTGGCCTTCCGGACGAATGCGCCGAACGCCTCGGATATCTCGGCGTCGACGCAGACCTTGTATGCGAACGACGCGGGTTATGTCGCGGACCGGGCGCAGTGGTTGCGCAATTCGGGCGCCAGCCCTTCGGCGCGGGCGTGGCTGGCGCGACCGCGGTCGTTGGTCACGCGGCCGGGCAATGCGGCGGAATGGTACGAGGTGCTCGTCACCAATGCGAACGGCGCGGCGAACGACGGGCAATATCAGGTCGCCTACGACATCGCGCGGCAGATCGACGACGCGTATCCGTACGGGGCCGACGTCTCGACGAAATCCTATGCCGAGCGCGACGAATATACCAATCTCGCCTGGCTCGGCGGACGCGTCGCGATGAAACAGCTCGGTCGGCCGGCGGATGCGATGACGCTGTTCGACCGGTATGCGCGGGGCTCGCGCTCGCCCCAGGTCCGGTCGAAGGGCTATTACTGGGCAGGACGCGCGGCGGAAGCGGCCGGGTTGGCCCCTCAGGCGGCGGCGTTCTACGGCCAGGCGGCGGGCTACCGCGATCAATATTACGGGCAGCTGGCGAACGAGCGGACCGGCCGCGCGCTGGTCGCGCCGCCTTCGGTCGCGTCGGTGGCGGTCGATCCGGCAGCACGGGCCGCGTTCGACCGGCGCGAGACGGTGCGCGCGGTCAAGTTCCTGGGGCAGATTAACGACTGGCAGGACCAGACCGCGTTCGTCCGCCAGATCGCCGCGGACGCGACGACCGATACCGATCACCTGCTCGCCGCCGAACTGTCGAAAAGCATCAACCGCCCCGATCTCGGCGTGATGGTCGGGCGCAGCGCGCTTGCGAACGGCTTGAGCGACTATTCCGCGGTCGGCTTCCCGATGGTGTCGGTGCCGTCGGGGTATGAGGACAACTGGACGATCATCCACGCGATCTCGCGGCAGGAAAGCCAGTTCGATCGCGCTGCCGTGTCGCATGCAGGGGCTCGTGGCCTGATGCAGCTGATGCCGGCTACCGCGCGAGAGCAGTCGGGCAAGATTGGCCTCGCGTATAATCAGGCGGCGCTGACGACCGATCCGAACATGTCGATCATGCTCGGCTCGAGCTATTTCCAGCGGGTCTACGCCAATTACGGCAGCTATCCGCTGGCGGTGGCGGCATATAATGCGGGCGGCGGCAACGTGAACAAATGGCTCCGCGCGAACGGCGACCCGCGGACCGGGGCTGTCGATATCATCGATTGGGTCGAGGCGATCCCATACCAGGAGACACGCAACTACGTGCAGCGCGTGCTGGAGAATGCGGTGGTATACGACCTGATGAACCCCGCGCGGGCGAAGAGCCGGGGGGCAGCACGGCTGTCGTGGTATCTAGGAAAAAACCGACCGGGCTGAAGCCTGGCTACTTGAGAAGATTGTTCTCCCGCGAAGGCGGGAGCCCAGACTGGGCTCCCGCCTTCGCGGGAGAACAAGAGCGCGGTACCGGTCATCGTCATCCCCCCCCCCCTAAAGTCCGTCACCCCAGCGAAAGCTGGGGTATCCCGGTTGTCGGTCGGGCTGGAGCCGCGGGAGACCCCAGCTTTCGCTGGGATGACGCGGGAGGCTGCTAAGGTGACAGTTGTTCCGGCTAGGGTGACCGATCTCGAGGCGGTATAGCATCCCGCATGGACCGCCCGAACTACATCACCCCCTCCGGCTACACCGTACTCCGCACCGAATACGAGCAACTCCTGTCGACCGAGCGCCCCGCCTTGGTCGAAGTCATCTCATGGGCCGCCGGCAACGGCGACCGCTCCGAGAACGGCGACTATATCTACGGCCGCAAACGCCTGCGCGAAATCGATCGCCGGCTCGGCTGGCTGTCGAAGCGGATGAAGGCGGCCAAGGTCGTCGACCCCGCCGCCCAGGAAGATCGCACGCGCGTCTGGTTCGGCGCCTGCGTGACGGTCGCCGACGAAGACGACGTCGAGCGCGTGCTGACCCTGGTAGGCGACGACGAGACCGACGCGAGCAACGGACGGATCGGCTGGAACTCGCCCTTCGCGCGCGCCTTGCGCGGCGCCGCGATCGGCGACGTGCGCCGGGTGGACCTCCCCGCCGGCGAACGCGAATACGAGGTGATCGCGATCGCCTATCCCTAACGGTGCGATCCTCCCCCGCCAGGGGGAGGTGGCACCGCAGGTGACGGAGGGGGAGGATACGGAACAGCGGTTGGCGCTTACCTCCCCCTCCGTCTGGCAATCGCCAGCCACCTCCCCCTTACGGGGGATGATCGCTAAGCGGCCGCAAACGATCCGTTTCGATTTACGCGAATTGACCCACATCCCGCCCCGTGTGACGTTTCGCCAACGCAACGACACCCGAGGACTTCCCCATGCCGATACCCGCCAACTGGTCCGCCCGCCTGCTCAGCGTCATGCGCGTCGTCGTCGCGCTCGTCTTCTTCAGCCACGGCATCTCGAAGTTCTTCGGCCTGCCGCCCTTCGCGATGCCGATGAACCCGCTGCTGTACGCCGCGGGCGGCCTTGAGGTCGTCGGCGGAGGCTTGCTCATCATCGGCCTGTTCACGCGCCCGGTGGCATTCGTGCTCTCGGGCATGTCCGCAGTCGCGTATTTCCTCGCACATTTCCCGCAAGGGCCTTTCCCGATCGCCAATGGCGGCGAGCCGGCGGTGCTGTACTGCTTCGTCTTCCTGTACCTTGCCGCGGCCGGTGGCGGCGTCTGGAGCGTGGACGCGCAGCGTCGGCGCGTCTAACCTCGCGCGCATGATCGATACCACAACGCGCAACGTCGCCCTCCTGATCGACGCGGACAACGCGTCCGCCGCAACGCTCGACCCGGTGCTGACCGTCCTTGCCGAACTCGGCACGGTCAACGTCCGCCGGGTCTATGGCAACTGGTCGAAGCCCGCGCTCAAGGCGTGGAGCGACATGTCGATCAAGCACGGCATCGAGCCGCAGCAGCAGTTCGACCTGACCAAGGGCAAGAACGCGACCGACATGAAGATGACGATCGACGCGATGGACCTGCTGTTTCGCGGGCGCATCGACGGCTTCGGCATCATGTCGTCGGACAGCGATTTCATGCCGCTCGCGACGCGTATCCGCCAAGACGGCATACCGGTCTACGGCTTCGGCACCAGCCGCACGCCCGAGGGTTTCCGCCAGGCCTGCACGCGGTTCATCGACGTGGGCGCGCTGAACGAAACGTCGCAGCCTATGCCCGCGCCAACCCCCGCCCCGGTGGCGGGCGAGAAGCCCGCTACGCCGACACCGGTCGCTCGCCCCAAGACGGCGCAGCCGATCGACGAGCAGGTCATCAAGCTCCTGATCGACGCGTACAACGCCGTGAAGCGCGACGAGAAGGGCTACGCCAGCGTCGCCGAACTTGGCCAGCTTGCGGGCAACCGGTCGAGCTTCGATGCGCGCAACTACGGGTTCAACCGGCTGTCCGACCTGATCGAGACGATCCCCAATTTTCAGCATGAGCGCCGCGAGGGTGGCCGGTCGTTCGTGAAGCGTCTGCGGTAGAACTCTCGGACTTCGACAGCATCTGCACTACCCCGTAGGCTGCAGCCGCCCACCCGGTTCGCTCATCCCGTGCGCCTGTTCCTCGCTGTCGTCGGGCACCACCAGCGCGCCCTTCCGCCAATTCCCATAGCGATAATACCAGACCGCGATCGCCAGCGTCGCGAGCGACCCCAGCGGGAAGCTCCACCACAACGCATCCGCCCCGAGCCACGGCTTCGCCAGCAACGCAAAGCCGATCCGCACCGGGTACAGCGCGACGATCAACGCGATCAGCGGCGCGATCACCGCGCCGTTCGCGCGGACGGTCGAGAACAGCACCATCGTCATGCCGAACAGGATGAAGTTCCAGCTCGCGATCAGCTGGATATGCCGCGCGATCGGCAACGCCGGGCTGGTCGCGCCGATGAACAACGCCATCACCGGCCGATCGAACAGAATGACCACGCCAACCATCGCCCCGGTCAACGCGACGTTGAACAGCACACCATACCTAGAAATATCCCCCACCCGGTCCCAGCGGCCCGCGCCGATATTCTGCGCCGCCATCGAACTGACAGCCGCGCCGATCGCCAGCGCGGGCATCTGGATATACGTCCAGAGCTGCTGCGACACGGCATAGGCCGCCGCGGTATCGACGCCGAGCCGATTGACCAGCCCGACCATCGCGAGCCCGGCGGTCGACATGACGAGCATCTGCGCGCCCATCGGCAGGCCTTTCCGCACGATCGTGCCGGTCAGCGCGCGCTCGGGGATGAGATAGCGGAGTTCGTTGCCGCGGAGCCTCAGCGGCAGATCACGCCTGTAGATATAGGCAACCAGCCCGAGCAACGAGACGTGGCTGGCAACCAGCGTCGCGGTCGCCGAACCGGCGATTCCCATGCGCGGGAATGGCACGATGCCTGCGATCAACAGCGGGTTGAGCGCACTGTCGAGGATAGCGCTGAGCAGCATGAACCAAAGCGGCGTCATCGAATCGCCGGTCCCGCGCAGCCCCATCATCAGCAGCACCATCATCATCGACGCGGGCAACCCGAGGAAGATCACGCGCAGATACGCGAGCGCCAGCGGCATCGCATCGCCGGGCGTCGCGAGCAGGTGGAGGATCTCCGGCGCAAACACCCAGCCCAGCGCAGCGATCACCACCGCACCGCCAAGCACGAGACCAACCGCCGAACCAAACGCCCGACGCGCACCCTCCAGATCATGCCGACCAAAGCTCTGCCCGACCAGGATCGTCGCCGCCATGCCGAACCCGAACACTGCGCCGAACGTGAGGAACATGATGATGTTGGCGTTCGACGTCGCCGCCAATGCGCCCTCGCCAAGATAGCGCCCGACCCAGATCGCGTTGATCGAGCCGTTGAGCGACTGGAGGATGTTCGAGCCGAGCGTCGGGAGCGCAAACGCGAGCAGGGTTCTGCCGATATGCCCGGTGGTCAGGTCGCGCTGGCCGGGCTTGCCGCGGGGGCGGGTGTCGGGCTTGGCGTTAGCGAGTTCGCGAGGGCCTGCGCGATCGTCGACGTTGGATGGAAGGTCGCTCACACAGTCTCTCCGTCAGGCCGGTTTTTCCGGTATCTACCGGCGGACGGTCGGGCGCCCTCTCAGACTTTATGCCTAGCCGCGGAGCGGGCCCCGGAACAAGTCCAGGTTGACGGAGGGCCGACTGGCGAGAGATTGCAGCTTGGCCAGCCTTGCCGCGCACGAGCCCCCCCAAACCCGTCACCCCAGCGAAAGCTGGGGTATCTTAGTGGGTAAGAGAAACGGCCGCCCGATAACGGGGATACCCCAGCTTCCGCTGGGGTGACGGGTGGTTGGTTAGAGCGTGGAGATCTTCAGTCACGCATTCCCCTCCCGCTTGCGGGAGGGGAGCAGGTTAGCCCAGCCGGCCTAGCGCCGCCTGCAACCGCGCGGCCTCCTCGGCCTTGTCGGCGTGATCCGCCTTCGCCTTCTCCACCGCTTCCGGCTTGGCGCGCTCGACGAAGCTGGCATTGCCGAGACGGCCCGACAACGCGTCGCGCTCCTTCTCTGCCGCCGCGATCGCCTTGGTCAGGCGGGCGCGTTCGGAGTCGAGGTCGATCACGCCTTCGAGCGGCAGGACGAACGTCGCTTCGTCCACGACGACCTGCGCCGCGCCGCCGGTGGCTTCGCCCTGGGCATGCGTGACACGGGCGAGACGCGCGAGCGCCGGCGCCTGTCGCTCCAACCGCGCCAACGTCGCCGCATTCGCATCGCGAACGTGCAGCGGCAGGCGCGCGCCCGGCGGGACGTTCAGCTCATTCCGCGCGGTACGGATTTCCTGAACCAGGCGGATCAACCAGTCGACCTCCTTGCTCGCTTCGGGATCGAGCGACCGCGCATCCGCCATCGGCCACTGCGCCACGATCAGGTCGTGCTCGCGAGCACCCATCGCGTGCCACAGCTCTTCGGTGATGAACGGCATGAACGGGTGGAGCAGAACCAGAATCTGGTCGAGAACCCAACCGGCGACTGCCTTCGATTCGTCGTCGATGACGCCGCGCTCATCGCCCACCATCTGCGGCTTGATCAGTTCGAGATACCAGTCGCAGAAGCGGCTCCACGCGAACTGGTAGATCGCGTTGGCGGCGCCGTCGAAGCGGTAGTCGGCGAGCGCGATGTCGACCTGCTGGACGGTCGCGATCGTCTCGGCGATGATCCACTTGTTGACGGCCAGTTCCGCCCGCGGTGCCTCCAGCGTCGTGCTGGCGACGATGCCGTTGGCCTGCGCGAACCGCGCCGCGTTCCACAGCTTGGTGGCGAAGTTGCGATAGCCCTCGACGCGCTTCTCATCCATCTTGATGTCGCGGCCCTGGCTCTCCATCGCCGCCATGAAGAAGCGCAGCGCGTCGGCGCCGTACTGGTCGATCAGCCCCAGCGGATTGACGACGTTGCCCTTAGACTTCGACATCTTGGCGCCGTCCGCCGCGCGGACCAAGCCGTGCAGGTAGAGCGTGCGGAACGGCACCTCCTTCATGAAGTGCAGCCCCTGCATCATCATCCGCGCGTTCCAGAAGAACAGGATGTCGAAGCCGGAAATGAGGACGTCGTTCGGGTAGCGGCCATTAAGTTGGCCGTGGCGGTGTGCCCCCTCCCCGTTCGTGCTGAGCGAAGTCGAAGCACCGGTTGCGGAGGCAGCGCTTGTGGCTTGCCCTTCGACTTCGCTCAGGGCGAACGGGGGTTGGGTGCCGTCCCATCCGAGCGTCGCGAAAGGCCAGAGGGCGGACGAGAACCACGTGTCGAGCACGTCGGGATCGCGCGTGAGGCTCACGCCCTCGCCGGCCAAAGCCTGCGCTTCAGCCTC
Organism: Sphingomonas sp. 4RDLI-65; assembly: GCF_049472435.1. Lineage (NCBI taxonomy): Bacteria > Pseudomonadati > Pseudomonadota > Alphaproteobacteria > Sphingomonadales > Sphingomonadaceae > Sphingomonas > Sphingomonas sp. 4RDLI-65. Next base: position 717,598 of record NZ_JBCEBT010000001.1, read on the forward strand.
GGTCTCTGCCACGTATGGTGTACCGTCAGGTGCAAACCAGGCCGGGATCTGGTGGCCCCACCACAATTGCCGCGACACGCACCAAGGCTGGATGTTGTCCATCCAATTGAAGAACGTCTTCTCCCACGTCTTCGGGACGATATCGATCGCGCCGGTGCGCACCGCCTCGATCGCCGGCTGGGCTAGCGTCTTAGCATCCACATACCATTGGTCGGTCAGCCAAGGCTCGATCACCACGCCCGAGCGGTCGCCATACGGGGTCTGGATCGTGCGCGGCTCGGCGTCGTGCTCGACGCCCTCCTTGTCGACGTGCGGGATCAGGACACCGTCGGCTTTCAAGCGCTCGACCACCGCCTTGCGCGCCTCGGCGGTCGTCAGCCCGAGCAGTTCCTCCGGGATCAGACCGTCCGCGACCTGCACGACGCGAGCCTTCGCATCGAGCATGTTGAGCATTGCGCCCGCGGCCATGCCCGCCCGCTTGCCGACCTCGAAATCGTTGAAATCATGCCCCGGCGTGATCTTCACCGCGCCCGATCCGAGCTCGGGATCGGCATGGTCGTCGGCGATGATCGGGATCAGCCGACCGGTGATCGGCAGCTTCACCTGCTTGCCGATCAGATGCCTATAGCGTTCGTCCGACGCGTTCACCGCCACGGCCATGTCGGCGAGCATCGTCTCGGGCCGCGTCGTCGCCACCTCGATAAAGCCCGCCCCGTCCGCCAGCGGATAGCGCAGGTGCCAGAAGCTGCCTTTGATCTCGCGCGTCTCGACCTCGAGGTCGCTGATCGCGGTGCCGAGGCCCGGGTCCCAGTTCACCAGGCGCTTGTCGCGGTACAACAGCCCCTGCTTGTGGAGGTCGACGAACACCTTCAGGACGGCCTTCGAAAAGCCCTCGTCCATCGTGAAGCGCTCGTTCGCCCAGTCCATCGAGCAGCCCAGCCGGCGGAGCTGCTGCGTGATCTCGCCGCCGCTCTCTTCCTTCCACGCCCAGACCTTGGCCACGAACTCTTCGCGCGTCAGGTCGGTGCGCTTCTGGGGAGGGACGGCCGCGCCCATCTGGCGCTCGACCACCATCTGCGTCGCGATGCCGGCGTGATCGGTGCCGACCACCCACAACGCATCCTTGCCCTTCAGCCGCGCGTGGCGCGTCAGGATGTCCTGCAGCGTGTTGTCGAGCGCGTGGCCGATGTGCAGCGAGCCCGTGACGTTGGGCGGCGGGTTGACGATCGTCCACGGCTCGGCGTTCGGACGGTCGGGGCGGAACTGGCCGCTCGCCTCCCAATGCGCATACCAGCGCGATTCGATGGAGGCCGGGTCGAAGGTTTTGGGAAGCTCGCTCATGCGCCGAGCCTTAGCGAGCGTCTCCCGGCTAGGCCAGTGTCAGGTGCGCGCACCAGGTTTGTCTAGCACCTGCCGAATCCGCTCGTTCAGCTCGTTGCGCCGATACGGCTTGCGGATCAGCTCGAACGACCGACTGCCCTCGTCGATCGCCTCGTCGGCGAACCCGGTGGTCAGCAGCACCGCGGTATGCGGATAATCGCGCCGCACTGACTGCGCGAGCGCGACGCCGTTCATCCCGCCGGGCATGAGGATGTCGGTGAACAGCAGCTTGAAGTCCGAATCGCGCGCCAGCGTGTCGAGCGCACCGCGCGCGCTGTTGACCAGCACGACCTCGTAACCGAGATCCTCCAGGATCGTGCGCCCGAGTTCGCCAACTTCCGCCTGATCCTCGACCATCAACACCCGCTCGGCCCCACCGGAGCGCGGCGCGACCGGTGCCGAAGGCTTGCGTTCGACCGCGCCACTCGCGCGCGGAAAATACAGTGAAAATTCCGCGCCACCGGTTTCGCCGTTGCGGACGGTGGCGAGGCCACCCGATTGACGCATGAAGCCGTAGACCATTGCCAGCCCGAGCCCGGCGCCCTTGCCCATTTCCTTGGTGGTGTAAAACGGCTCGAACAGCTTGTCGGCGGTTGCGAGGTCGATGCCGGGACCGTCGTCGCAGATGCTGACGACGACATATTCGCCGGGTTCGAGCTTTGCGACGCTGGCATCCTCGGGCAGCACGGCGTTGCGCGTGGCGATCGTGACCTTGCCCGTGCCGCCGGTGGCATCGCGGGCGTTCGAAATGATGTTGAGCAACGCCATCTCGGCCTGGACCGGATCGACGCGGCAGTTCCACAGGTCGGCGGCGAGATTGCGCTTCAGCGTGATGCCGCTGCCGATGGTCCGCTCAAGGATTGCGCGGAAATCGCCGATCAGCTGGTTGAGATTCATCAACCGATCGCGCAGTTCCTGTTTCCGCGCGAAGGCGAGCAATTGCTGCGTCAGCGTCGCAGCGCGCGAGGCGGACGTCGAGATCGCGTCGACCGCGCGTCGGGCGGAGCGATCGTTCGCGTCGATCCGCGCGTCGAGGATATCGGCATAGCCCTGGATGACCTGCAGCAGGTTGTTGAAATCATGCGCGATGCCGCCGGTGAGCTTGCCGACCGCCTCCATCTTCTGGGCTTCGTGCAAGGCCTCCTCGGCCTCGCGACGGCGCGAGATATCGAGCTGGCTGGCGAAGAAATATTTGAGGACACCGTCGTCGCCGAACACGGGCGAGACGAACAGCGCGTTCCAGAAGGTCGAGCCGTTCTTGCGGTAATTAAGGATTTCGACCGCGACTTCCTCGCGCTTCTCGATCGCCGCGCGGACTTCGGCGACGGCGGTGCGATCCGTCTCGGGACCCTGGAGGAAGCGGCAGTTGCGACCGAGAATCTCGTCCTGCGAATAGCCACTCATGAACGAGAACGCCTCGTTGCAGAAGATAATCGGATTGTCTTCGCGGTGTGGGTCGGTGACGACCATCGGCATACGCGTGGTCTTCACCGCGGCAAAGAAGATATCGCTGCCGGTTTCTGCGGGCGAGATGTCGTTTCGGCCGTCGCGGCGCGGCGCGGGACGATCCGGTTTCTCGGCGGGCGTGATGGTCTCGGTATCGGACATGGGTAGCCAAACCCTGCATCGGGCGGCGTTGTTCCGTACCGGGTCGGTCGTCGGCGGATTCAAAACTTAACCAACCTCCCCCGTTAACGAAGGAGATCGTGGAATCGGTGGAATACCGGTCGGTTTGCGTCAACGAGGTCTATGGAGCGCCCGTCGCCGTTACGGCTGCTGGTTCATGATCTTGGCGATCTCGCGCGAGACCATGTCCTCGACCATGCCGGGCAGGTTCGCGTCGATCCATTCGCGCAGCATCGGCCGCAACATCTCACGGACCAGACCTTCGAGCGTTCCATCGCTGCTTGCATCGGGTTTTACCATCATACGCGTCAACGCTTCGAGTGGCGCGCGCGTTGCAGCGGCGGTCTCCCGCGACACAATCGGTGCCTCGGCCTGCTGTGTCGGCGCAGCAACGGGCGGCGCCTGCGGCTTCGGCGCTAGCTGGCGGGGCTCGGGTGCGGCATCAACGGAGGTCAGCACCGGCGATTTCGGCGTGCGGGGCGTACGGTCGGCCATCGGCATCGGGTCGCTCAGTTCGAGGATCTCGTCATCGTCCATGTCGTCATCGAGATACGGCGGGGCGAGATCGACGGGCGCCGACATCGTCCGCGACGGACGTCGAGCGCGACCGGGCGTATCCCCCTCTTCGGCGATGATGCGTTTGATCGACGAGAGGATTTCCTCCATCGACGGCTCGCCGTTCACGTCCCCCATCCGGACCATCCCAAACCCCGTAGCCGCGCAACGCCCCTATTGGCGGCTCGGCGCATCACTACCTGTGGTTAAGGCAGGGTTCCTGTCAACTGGCGTATCGAGCAAAGGATCGCGTTGCGGCTGAACGTGCGCGTCCTGAGCGGGGGATTGCGCGGTACGCGTAGCGATCGGTACCGGCTCGCCATCTCCACCGAAATCCCATATCTTGTGATGCACGCGCTGATAATTGGCGACTGGATCGTATAGCACGCCGCCGTCGAGCCCAAGATCGCGCGCCTCCGCCTGCCCCATCGCCGCCAGCAACGCGAAGCCTGCGACATACGCATCGCGGCGTGCAGTGACGAGCGTCACCTGGCTGTTGAGCAATTCCTGCTCGGCGTTGAGGATGTCGAGGATCGTTCGCGTACCGACGCTGTTTTCGGCACGGACGCCTTCCAGACTGAGCTTGTTCGCATTGACCGCGGTCTCGGACGACTGGATCACCTGCTCCGACGAGCGCCAGACGGCAAAGGCGGAGCGGGCCTGCGCGATCACGTTACGCTCGGTTGCGGTGACGTTTTCGATCGCGCGCGACTGGAACGCTTCGGCCTGGCGGACCTGCGCGGCAGGACGGCCACCCTGGAACAGTGGCAAGGTGAGCGACAAGCCTGCCTGCACCGCCTTGTTTACATTGGGAACCGTGCTGGCGCTGCCATCCGCAGTCGAGATCGATCCAAGATAATTGGTGTAGCTTGCACCACCTACCGCGCTGATCTGCGGCAAACGGCTCGCGCGCGCGACGCCGACATCGTAGCGGGTCGCGTCGCGTTCCTTGGCGGCGGCGATCAGCACCGGATTATTGTCGATCGCGACGGTCACCGCCGATGCCGGGCTGTCGGGCAGATGCGGCAGCGTCGGCGGGGTATCGAGCGTGCCGGCGGGCGTGCCGACGAACCGGATATAATTTTCCCGGCTCGAAATCAGCTGCGCCTCCGCCGACTGGAGCTGGGCGCGGGCAAGCGCAAGCCGCGCCTCGGACTGCGCGACGTCGGTGCGGGTGAGGTCGCCGACCTGGAAGCGATCGCGGCTGGCCTGCAGATTGACGTCGAGCACGCGGACGTTCTGCGTGTTGAGCCCGACGATCGCCTCGTCCCGGATCACGTCCATATACGCGGCGACGACATTGGTGAACAGGTCGGCCTCGGTGCCGCGCAGCGTCGCCCGCCCGGCCTCGACCCGAGTCTTGGCGGCGGCAACCGAATTGCGGACCTGCCCACCCTGGTAGAGCGGCACCGTCACATTGGCACGCGCGACGGCTTGGCGTGGCAGCGCGATGAAGCTGTTCGCCGCCGTAACGACGAACTCGGTATAGTCGCCGGTTGCACTGGCCGAGGGCAGTCCGGCAGCGCGCGCGATCGGGACATTTTCGTCGGTGGCGCGCAACGTCGCGCGCTGCCCCGTCAAGGTCGGGTTGGTGGTGTACGCCTTGACCAGTGCCTCACGCAGCGTCTCCGCACTTACTGGTGCAGTGATGCATACCAGCGCAACACCCAGGAGCAGGGGATGGAAACGAGCGGTGCGCGGCATGGCTCGGCTCAGAACTTGAAGGGTTTGGGCGCGTCGAAGCCTGGCAGCGCCACGCATTCAACGTCGACGAACGCCGCCAGCGCGAACCCGCCATCGGTTTTCCGTCCCGAGGCAAGCCGGGTCAGCCCGCGCTCGGCGATTCCGGCGACGACACGGCCTCCAGGGCTGATTTGCGCGACGAGCGCATCCGGTATCGATTCGATCGCGCCATCGACGATCAGTACGTCGTACGGCGCACTCGCCGCATGACCGTCCTGCATCGGCCCCTCGACCAGGGCGACATTGGCGACACCGGCCAGCGCGGTGCGCGCTGTCGCCAGCAGCGCCGGATCGCTTTCGACCGCGACCACCGAGCCGACGATCTCCGCGAGCACCGCCGCAGTGTATCCGGTCGCCGCGCCGATCAGCAGAACGCGGTCAGTGGCGGTCAGATAGGCCTCGGTGAGCAGCCGCCCAGTCGCCATCGGCAGATTTGCATAGCGGCCGCCACCCAGTGGTATCGCGGTATCGCGATAGGCGATCGAGCGGACCTCGACGGGAAGAAACTCTTCGCGGGGCACGCAAGCCATCGCCGCGACGACACGCTGGTCGTTGACCGCATTGGTGCGAAGCTGGCTGGCGACCATCGCGTGGCGCATGGTGGCGAATGCCGAGGCGGGGGTGCCGGTGGTGGCGGTATCGAGGGTGATCGTCGTCATGGCCCATCCTGTCGCACAGCTGTTTTACTTGTGCAATACACTAGTTGTCGTGTCGCCGTGATATCGTGCCGCCCGCCCGACGCCAAGCGCGCGTTTGATCCAAATCCGGCCAGCAGCGGAACGAACGCGAGGATGTCGAAGTGCGAGAGGGTGAAACAGGGGCGGGTCCCGAAGGGTGTCAGTAGCCTCCTATACCCCCGACGCGAAGAGGCGGCATGGAGGGTAACGAATGAGAAGGGCGTGTCGCGGTCGTCGTCGCCTGACCCACGATGTGACTGCCAGTGCTAGTCGGTCTCAGGAGGACGAGGCCCTCTGCCGGGATACCGCACGAAAGACTGTAGACGCCCCGCCCGCCCGTGTGACACCGAAGATGTCGCGGGCGGGACGTCGAGGGCGCATGCGGAAGTCCACGGCAACACCTCTGGGGCTTGTATAGCGAGCAAAGTGGCCGCCGTCCCGTAAAATGCCGTATCGCCTCGTATACCCCTGCTCCGGGGCGGCATTTCTCGGCATTGGTTGGGGTTAGGACCGGCTCAGAGGCATCGATCCAGAATATTTGCCCCGGCCGGGCAAACTCCCGGTTGACCCGACCGCGAAAACGAAGCATTTGCGCCGCCTTCACGCAATCGGGGCCCGATGGCGGAGTGGTGACGTAGAGGACTGCAAATCCTCGCACCCGGGTTCGATTCCCGGTCGGGCCTCCACCTTCGACGCTATGTCGAAGGATAGCAGATATTTGTGTGAAGCCACCCCGATCGACTAATACCGGCCGGCAAACGAGGCGGCTCCGGCGCTTGCGGACTTGCAGGCCGACCAGCGTGAGCTTGGAACGCAAATCTCGTCGGCGCACTATCCTAAGTTAAATTCCGCGCCTTCAGGAACACCCGTTTGCCGGACGCGTTTGCATTAGACGGCCGAACTGGCTGAATTTTTTGAAAGAGTGACCTATGATTAAGACCTGGATTCTTGGCGCGTCCGCGCTTGCGATGACCGCTCTGCCAGTTGCAGCAAGCGCAGCCCCCGCCACGCCGAACGCCGCGCAGTCGCTTTCGGTAGCGTCGTCGGTTCGCGCCGGTACGGCGACCAAGAAGTCGAGCAAGTTGGCCGGCGTGAGCATCGCCCCGCTTCTTATCGGTGTAGGTATCCTGGCAGGCGTGACGTATCTCATCGTCGATCACGAAGACGACAACTCCGACAGCAACTAATCGCGAAATGGGCCGGTAGATCCGGCCCATTTTTCGGCTGGCTGACGAATTGCCACGATATCGGTGTCACCGCTTCGATCGGGACTATCGATTTTCCATTCCGACAACCACCTGCGCGGACCGCTCCTTCCCTTCGACGATCGGGCAGGCGCCAGTTCCCGGGTAGCATCCCGTCTTTATGGCGGATGCCGCGCTGACTGAGCGCCATCGCTCAACGCACGGTGCCCGACGCGACAGGCCTCCTCCGGAGGATACGCCGCGGGCCAACTCGCTAAGATTCGGGGAAACGGCTCGCTCGAGAAAAGGGAATAACGCGCGCGAGCCGCAGTCCTGACACCTCCGCGCGGTCTTGGGGGCGCGCGGTAGGCCCGCAAACACTGCGCTAGCGCTCCAGCAGTATCAAGTGAAATTTTGAACATGAAGTATGCCGACCCGCCGTGGTGACGAGCCAGATTTGGTGGCGAGCCGACATACCGCGTATCAACCCGCCAGACGGCGAACGGATGCATGCCCAGATCTCTTGGATCATATTCCCGCGCTGGCGATAGCGGCCAGCGGCGTGCATTGGGGTCGTCAGATCAAGGCATCGAGCAGGCCGATCAGCGGTCGATCGGCGGGCGGCATGGGGAGCGCATGCATGTCGACAGGGCGGACCCAGCGCAGTGCGGTCGCCTCGATCGCGCGAGGCACACCGCTCCACTTGCGCGTCACGTACAGCAGCAGCAGCAGGTGACGGTCGCCCAGCGGCGCGCTCGCAAACGCGGCGGGCGCAAGGCAGGCATACGGCACCGCGATCGCCAGTTCCTCCTCCAGTTCGCGGATCAATGCCGTCTCGGGTGTCTCGCCCACCTCGACCTTGCCGCCGGGAAACTCCCACAAGCCGGCGAGCGACTTTCCCTCCGGCCGCTGTTGGAGCAGCACACGCCCCTCCACGTCGACCAGCGCGGCCGCCACGACCGGCAGCAACAGCGATGGGGCCGGAACGAGTCGATCGTTGGTCATTCTTTAATGCCCCGTAGGTAAGGTTGGCCCATGCGGCCTAAACTTCCCTTAAAGACCATCGTCCTGCGCACGCTAGCGAAAGCATGGCGGGAACCGCGCGGCGCGACGGCGATAGAATACGGCCTGATCCTCGCGCTCGTCGTTATCACGCTGGTCGTCGGGCTCGTCGCGCTTGCCGATTCGACGACTGCGATGTGGGGCCACGTCGAGACCAAGGTCGCCGAGGCTCGCTAAGGCTGCGTCTCCGAGTCCGCGCACGATCGCTGCCGGTCGGATTAGGGCCGAACAATCGACGCCCGCCTTAAGCCTTTCTCAACTCACCTCTCGTATCGCTCGGACTGCTGATCCGGTCCGTCCGGTCCAGCCGGGTGACACTGAAGCAATCGAACCATGGAGACCGGAATGAAGACGATTCGCAAGTTTCTCAAGAACAACAAGGGCGCGACCGCAATCGAGTACGGCCTGATCGCCGCGCTGATCGCCGTTGCCGCCATCGCTGCGATGCAGGGCCTGGGCAACAGCCTGAACAAGACGTTCAACAACGTTGCGACCCAGCTCAACAAGTAAGCGTACCGCGACTAACATCGCGGCAGATCAGGGCGGCTGGACTTCGGTTCAGCCGCCCTTTTTATTGGCCATCTTTTCCCATCGCCACTTTTTGTCGCACCGCCACAACGCTCAGAGGCGGCCCATCTTCAAGAACTTGGCCTGGCGATCCTTGCGCAGGTCGGCGGGTGCGAGCGACACGAGGTCGGCGAGCGCGGACGACAGCGCATTACCCAGCGACTCGATCGCGGTCGCGCGGTCGCGGTGCGCCCCGCCTAGCGGCTCGGTGACGATGTCGTCGATGACGCCGAACGCCTTCAGGTCCTGTGCGGTGATGCGCATCGCCTCGGCGGCCTCGGGCGCCTTGTCGGCGGTGCGCCACAGGATCGAGGCGCAGCCTTCGGGGCTGATCACCGAATAGACCGCGTGTTCGAACATCAGCACGCGGTTGCCGGCCGCAAGCGCGACCGCGCCGCCCGAACCGCCCTCACCTACGATCGCCGCGACGATCGGAACGCCGGCGTTGAGGCAGGCTTCGGTCGAGCGGGCGATCGCCTCGGCCTGGCCGCGCTCTTCGGCTTGGATGCCGGGGAATGCGCCGGATGTATCGACCAACGTGAGGATAGGCAGGCCGAATCGGTTGGCCAGTTCGACCAGGCGGATGGCCTTGCGATAGCCCTCGGGCTTGCCCATGCCGAAATTGTGGCGGAGACGGCTGGCGGTGTCGTCGCCCTTCTCGTGGCCGAGCACCATGATTTTCCGCCCACGGAAAGTCGCGAAGCCGCCGATGATCGCCTGATCGTCGCCGAATGCGCGGTCGCCCGCCAGCGGCACGAACTCGTCGAACAGCGCGGCGACGTAATCCTTGAAGTGCGGGCGCTCCGGATGGCGCGCGACCTGCGTCTTCTGCCACGGGGTCAGCCGGGCGAAGGTGTCCTTCAGCAGCTTGTCGGACTTCGCCTGCAGGCGGGCGATGTCGGCGGCGAGGTCGACGCCACCTTCGGCGGCGGTGTCGCGGAGTTCGTCGATCCGGCCCTGGAGTTCGGCGATCGGTTTCTCTAAGTCGAGGAAGCTTGGCATAGGCGGCGGTTACGGTGCGGGCGCGTCCGCGTCAACGAGGTGGCAGGTCTGCCAGCGGGTGACGCGTGTTGACCAGTTCGACCAGCCGGCTCGAATCGACGTGCGTGTAGATCTCCGTGGTGGCGATATCGGCGTGGCCGAGCATCGATTGCAGCGCGCGCAGATCGGCGCCCCCCGCCAACAGGTGCGTCGCAAAGGCATGACGCAGGACGTGGGGACTGACGCGATCGGGCGGGATGCCAGCCTCGGCGGCGAGCGTCTTGACGAGCTGGTACAGGCGGATGCGCGAGAGATGGCCCTTGCCCGAGGGGAACAGCCACAAGCGGTCGGTCGCGACATAAGTGCGCCAGAGCGCCACCGCGGCGCGCGCACGGTCAGAAATGGGCACGAGCCGCTCACGCCCGCCCTTGCCGCGCACGATCAGGAACGGGCGATCGGGATGGACGGCGCCCCGCGGCAGGCTGACGAGTTCGGTCGCGCGCAGGCCCGAGCCGTAGAGAAGCTCGAACAGCGCGGACAGGCGCAGGTCGTTGGGATCGAGCGGATCGCGCGCGGCGCGTTCGGCGATTGCGGCGAAGAGCCGATCGATGTCGGCATGGCTCAGTATTTTCGGCAACGGACGGGTCGTTCCGGGGCGGGGCAGCGCCTTGCCCGGATCGTCGGCACGGTGGCCTTCGTCGGCGAGAAACGCATAAAAACGCCGGAGCGACGCCGACTTTCGCCCGACCGTCGAGCGGGACAGCGTCGACCAGCCGCCCGCAAGGATCGCAAGCGCGTCCGCATTCGCGTCCACTAGGCGACCCTCGAGCGCCTGCGAGGCAAGCGTCAGGTCGCTGCGATAGGCGGCAACGGTGTTCGGCGCGGCCCCGGCCTCCGCCGTCATCATCTCGAGGAAACGGTCGATCAGCGCGCGGTCCTCGGCGTGGCTCACACCCGTGCCTTCCGCGGCGTGTTCACGCTCTCGCGATCGCCTCGGCCGCGATCATCCGCGCCTCGCCATCGAGCCCTACGGCGCGCAGCGCGCCGACGATCCGGTACAGCGCTTCGGGTGGAATGCCCTTCCAGCCGGGCGCTTGCATGCCGATCGCGGCGAGCACCACGACCGTGCCCGACTGCCCCGCCCGCGCCGCCCGATCGAGCGCGCGGGTCCAGGCGTTCTCCGCACCGATCCGCACGTTGAGCGTCTCCGCCGCGCGCTCGATATCGCCCTGGTTGAGGCGCCCCAGCCCGGCGAGCCCGGCGAACAGCATGCGCTGCTTCAACGCCGAATCGCCCTCGCCCCCCGAATAGGATGCGAGATCGGCGTAGGTCAGCCGGCGATAGGCATCGGGATCGCTCAGCACGATCATCGCCCACGCGTCGCTGCCGGCCGGCACGGCGCCCAGCCAGCGCGCCGCGGTCCGGTCCATGCCCGCGGACAGCATCGCGGCGACCAGCCGGTCGGCATCGTCCTTGCCCAGCGCAGGGTTCATCCGCGCCGCAGCCCGCGCGGTCAGCACCAGCCGTGCGTAGGCGGGCTGCCCCTCCGTGCCGCCCCATAGCTGGCGCAGCGCGGTGAGCCGGTTGCCGACATTGGGATCGGCATAGGCGGTCTGAAGATCGTTGGCGGTCGCGCTTGCCGCGCTCTGCGTGTCGTCGTCGTTCGCGGCGGCGGCGTACAGATCGACCAGCGCTGCGCTGGAGAGCACGCCCTGCCCCGCCGCGGATTCCGCAGGCGCCAGCCGGGCCCCGAGCGGGACCGACGGCGACAAGGCCTGCCAATAGCGGACCTGGGGGCCCGCGGTCGCATAGAGTTCGTCGGGGATTGCGACGCCGGTCGCCATCGCCAGCCCGAACCGCCACGCGGTCAACTGGTCGACGCCGTCCCATTCGATGGTCACGGCCTGACGCCCCTGCGCCCCTGCGCCGACCACCTTCTGCGCAAGCAGCATGTCGACGCCGCTGGCAAGATTGCGGCGCTTGGCGGTCGCGATCAGCGGGGTCGCCTGCGCCGGATTGCCCGACAGGCCGGCGCACATCGCCTGCGCCATCGTCCAGCCGCGCGCCGGCGCATAACGCATCGCGCCGGGAACGACCGGGCAGAACCCTGCCGGATCGCCCGTCGCCAGCGAGGCGTTCATCGCGACCTGATACAGCTTCGGCGTGTAATTATCGGTATCGACGCCCTGCGTCACCGCCCGCGCCGCGAACGATTCCCCCATTCGCAGCAACAGCCACGCACGCTCGGCCGCGAAGTCCGCGCCGTTGGTGCGGCTCGGCGTATCGACGCGCGATACCAGCGCCCGCCGCAACAGGATCGACATCCAGCGCGACGGCAGCGGCGCAGTCAGCCGCCGCATCAACGTCTCGACATATTGGCCATCGACATCGCCGAACGCATCCGTCTCCAGCCCGCCCTGGCTCGCCGTCACGGGACCGACCGTCGCGAGCGACCGACGCGCGGATTCGGGCATCTCGTAGCGGGCGAGCACCGTCGGATCGACCGGCGCGGGCGTCACGGCGGGCACCGGCAACGCGGTTTCGGGCGTGGTCGCCGGCAGCGGCTGGATCATCGCACTCGGCGGCAGCGGTTGTCCCGGCGTCGGCGGCTGCGGTTGCGACGTGCCTGGCGTTGCCGGACGCGCGGGTTGCGTGCCCGCCGGAGGAGCCGGACGTGGCGCGGGCGTCGGCTCGCCGAACCCCGGCGGCAGGATCGATTCGGGACGGTCCTGCCCGATCGCCGGGGCAAGCGCCACCAAGGCTCCGACGGCGACGGCCGCCGTCAACGTGGCCTTAAGAGAGGTTCGCAAGCGTCACGGCCTTTTCGACGCGGCTCTGCGGACGCTCGGTCGCGCGCCCTGCCAGCAGGAACAGGCCGCCGACCACCACGACAAGAACGACGACGACCGAGACGATGAAACGGGACATGGCGGCGTAACCTTGAAGTGGACGGGGAAGCGGACAAAACAGGCGGCAAGAGCTTTTGCCCTCGCGCGGTGCCGCTGTATAGCGCCCCTCACGATGTTGCAAAGCCACAACCCTTCAGGCGGCCCCGCCCCTGCCCCGATCGATCGGCCGATCGTGCTCGTCGGGCTGATGGGTGTCGGCAAGACCACGGTCGGCCGCCGGCTTGCGCTGCGCATGAACCTGCCGTTCGTCGATGCCGATCACGAGATCGAGGCGGCGTCGGGCATGACCGTCACCGAAATCTTCGCCAAATACGGCGAGGCGTATTTTCGTGATGGCGAACGCCGCGTGATCGCGCGGCTCATCGACGGCACGCCGAAAGTGATCGCGACCGGCGGCGGCGCGTTCATCAACGACGACACGCGGGCGCTGATCCTGCGCGATGCGGTGTCCGTGTGGCTCAGCGCGCATCCCGACATTCTGGTCGAGCGTGTAGGGCGCCGCGACAGCCGTCCGCTGCTGCGCAACCGCGATGCGGGCAAAGTGCTCGCCGAACTGGCGCGCGTGCGTAACCCGATCTACGCGCAGGCGCACATCCATATTGTCAGCAACAAGACGCCGCACGAAGCGACCGTCGCCGCAATCCTGAGGGCGCTTGGCCGATGAAGACCGTTACCGTCGAACTGGGTGCGCGGACCTATCCGATCCATATCGAGGCGGGGATTCTTGCGCGGGCGGGCGAGTATCTTGCACCGCTTGCCGGCAAACGCCGCGTGGCGATCGTCACCGATGACAATCTGGCGGTACACCTTGCGACGCTGCAGGCATCGCTGACCGCGGCGGGGATTGCGTCCGAGGCGATCGTCCTCGCGCCCGGCGAAGGCAGCAAGAGTTGGGCGACGCTGGAGATGCTCTGCGACCGGCTGCTCGAACTCGGCGTCGAGCGCGGCGATCATGTCGTGGCGCTGGGTGGCGGCGTGATCGGCGACTTGGTCGGGTTCGCCTGCTCGATCCTGAAGCGCGGGTGCAACTTCGTCCAGATCCCGACGAGTTTGCTCGCGCAGGTCGACAGTTCGGTCGGCGGGAAGACGGCGATCAACACCAAGGCCGGCAAGAATTTGATCGGTGCGTTTCATCAGCCGGCGATGGTGCTGATCGATCCGCAGGTGCTCGACACGCTGCCGATCCGCGAACTGCGCGCGGGCTATGCCGAGGTGGTGAAATACGGGCTGATCGACGACTTCGCGTTCTTCGAATGGTGCGAGGCGCAGGGTGCCGCGTTGCTCGCGGGCGATCTGGCATTGCGGGAGTATGCCATCGCGCACAGCGTTTCGGCGAAGGCCCGGATCGTCGCGGCGGACGAGCATGAGACCAATGGAACGCGCGCTCTGCTCAACCTTGGCCATACGTTCGGTCATGCGCTGGAGGCGGAAACCGGCTTTTCGCAGGCGTTGATTCACGGCGAAGGTGTCGCCGCGGGATGTTCGCTGGCGTTTGGGTTCTCGGCGTCGCAAGGAATATGTTCGGGTCAGGACGCGCAGCGGGTTGCGTCGCATTGGCGTGACGCGGGGCTACCAGACGGTCTGGCCGCTGCAGGTGTAAGCGCAAGCGGCGCGCGGCTCGTGGATCATATGCGGCACGACAAGAAGATGGCGGCGGGGACGCTGCCGTTCCTGCTCGCGCGTGGGATCGGGCAGACGTATCTCGACAAGACCGTCGATCTGGCGGACGTCGAGGCGTTCCTCGACGCGCAGCCCCGCTGATGCCCAACGGTGTCGCCAAGCAGAACCTGCCGACGAAGGTGTGTCCCGCGTGCGAGCGGCCGTTCACGTGGCGGAAGAAGTGGGCGCGGGATTGGGACAGCGTAATCTACTGCTCCGACGCGTGCCGGAAGAAGCGGTAGCGCTCTAGAACCAGCAGGAAGATTGTTCACCCGCGAAGGCGGGTGCCCAGACTGGGCACCCGCCTTCGCGGGTGAACAAGGAGGTCAGGCCCGCGCTGCACTCCAGGCCAGCCACAGCCACCCACCGATCAGCAAAGCGCCACCGATCGGCGTGATCGGGCCGAGCCATCGGCCTCCGCCGGCCGCCAGCCCGTACAGCGATCCGGCGAAGAGCAGGCCACCGATAACAAACAGCTTGGCCGGGCCCCGCGCCTCCATTTTAAGGGCGACCAACGCGGCGACCGCGTGGACCAGTTGATAATGGCTGCCGGTCTTCAACAACTCACGCGCGGTATCGCCCGCCCAATGCGAACCCATCGCCCCCGCCGCGACCGCGATCGCGCCCGACAAGGCTGCAAGAATGGCGATGATCATTGCGTATCATTCCCCCAGGGAAAGCGCTTGGCGGTCTCGGCCCGCGCCGCGCGCATGTCGCCCGAATCGATCTGGAGCTGCAACCGCTCCTTGTCGCGCGACCGGTACACCTCCTCCGCGCGGTCGATATCGGTCGGCGACACGTCGAGCCCGCGTAGCGCCAGCCGCGCCATCTTCACCGCCGATTCGAGCACTTCGCGCACCACCGCCGTCGCCGACGTATTCTTCAACTTCACCAGCGCACGGCGGTCGAACGCGCGGACGTAGATCGCCGCTTTCGGAAACGCCTCGTGGACACCCTCGATCGTGTCCGGATCGAGCTGGTCGCCGTCCATGCAGAAGCAGATGATCTCCGCCTCCGCCGCGCCCGCCTGCCGCAGCAGGTCGAGTCGCGTGCCGTCGCCGTAATAGACCTTCGCGCCAAACTCGCCGGCGATGTCGATCATCTCGATATCGGTGTCGATCAGCGTCACCGGGATGTCCTGCGCGAGGAGCATCTGGCCGACCGTCTGGCCGAACCGCCCGTAACCGACGATGATCGCATTGGCGCCGTCGACCTTGGGCCCGTCGCGCTCCTGGTCCTTGGCGATCGGCTCGGTGCGGAAGCGCTTGGTGATCCCCATCAGGAACGGCGTGGTCGCCATCGACAACGTGATGATCGCGCCGAACAGGCTGGCCGCCTGCGGTTCGATCAGCAGCCCCGCCTGCGCCTGCGCGAACAGGACGAAGCCGAACTCGCCGCCCTGGCTCAGCAGCAGGCCGAGCGCGAACGCCTGCCGCCAGGTCATCTTGAACGCCATGCCGATCAGCATGATAACGCTGGTCTTGGTCAGGATCAGCGCGGCCGCCATCGCCACGACGAACACGGGCCGCTCGGCGATGGCGTTCAGATCGAGCACCATGCCTACCGCGAGGAAGAAAAGCCCGAGCAGGATCGAGCGGAACGGCTCGACATCGGCCTCGAGCTCATGCCGATACGGGCTGTCCGCCAGCATCACGCCGGCGATGAACGCCCCGAGCGCGGTCGACAGCCCGAGCCATTCCATGATCGCCGCGCTGGCTATGACCGTGAAGAGCCCCGCGAAGACGAACATCTCACGCTCGCCGAGATTGCCGATCAGCCGGAAGAACGGGCGTAGGAGGAAGCGTCCGGCGATGACGAGGCCGACGACCGCGAGCACGGTGTAGACCGCGAGCAGCCAACCCGGAGGGGCGTTGGCATCGGCGGGGTTGCGGCTCATCGCGGCTACGATCGTGATCAAGGGCACGATCGAGAGGTCCTGGAACAGCAGGATCGAGAAGGCACGTTCCCCGAACGGCGTCCGCATCCGCCCCGACGAGCGCAGCATCGGCAGCACCTGCGCGGTCGACGACAGCGCGAGCGGGAGCCCGAGCGCGAGTGCGGCGGGGAGCGAGAACTTCGCCCCGACCCAGACGATCGCGGTAATCGCCAGCCCGCAGATCGCGACCTGCAAGAGGCCGAGCCCGAAGATTTCGTGCTTCATCCGCCACAACCGCGACGGATTGAGTTCGAGCCCGACGATGAACAGCAGCAGCGTGATCCCGAGTTCGGCGAACCCGAGCTTCGACTCCGCATCGCCGACGAGGCCCAGCACATGCGGCCCGACGACCGCGCCTGCGACCAGATAGCCCAGCGTCGCACCAAGCCCGAGTCGGCGGAACAGCAGCACGAACATGAGCCCGAACCCGAGCAATACGACGCCGTCGCGGAGCAGCGACGGGGCCGTCCCCTCCGCCATCAGACCTTCGCCTTTGCAGCGGTGTCGGCAGCCTCGGCCGCGGCTTCGAACGCGAGCCGGATCGAGGGGTGACGCGCGGTGTAGTCGAGCGCAGGGGTAAAGATGTCCATACCCGGCCAATCGGGCGCATCGCCCTCGCGCGCAAGCCATGCCGTCAGTGCATCGCGCGTCGCAGCGAGTTCGGCGGGCGTGCGGCCAAGGATATTGGCGGCGAGCAACGACGAGGACGCCTGCCCCAATGCGCAGGCACGGACCAGCAGCCCGACCTCGCTGACTTTGCCTTCACCGTCGACCGCGACGTCGATCGTCACCCGGCTGCCGCAGATCTGCGAACGTTTCTCCGCAGTGGCCATCGGCTCAGGAAGGCGTTCGTGGTGCGGGATCGTCGCCGCGAGGCGCAGGATCTCGGCATTGTAGAGGGGCGCGCTCATGGCTTCGGCTCGCTTGCGTTATCGGATCGGGGAGGCGGGGTGGTGGCACCGAAGACGGGTTTGCCGCGCCGGCGGCGGTCGACGAAATCGGCGATGCTGGCGCTGGTGGCGTTGAGCAGCGGGTAGGTGCGCGAGGTCGTCATCCAGCCGGGCCGGCGCGAGGGGCCGCCGCCCATCGTGTCGATGACGAGCGTCGCGAGCAGGAACACGAGGCTGGCGAGAATCAGGCCCTTCAGCGCGCCGAACCCGAACCCGAGCGCGCGGTCGACCGGGCCGAGGATCGACGTCCGCGTGCGTGCGCCGATCGCGTTGGCGACCAGCCGCCCGCCGATATAGGTGACGCCTGTGATGATCGCGAACGCGAGCACCGCCGCGCCGCCGACGGTGCCGACCACCGGTGACAGCGCGGCAGCGAGCGGGATGTGGAACAGCTTTAGCATCGCCACCATCGCGACCCAGGCGAACATCGACAGCACTTCGGTCACGAACCCGCGGACCAGCCCCAGCACCGCGGACCCGGCGACGGCGATCAGGACGACGATGTCTAGGGCAGTGAGGTTCATGCGCTCTGGAATAGGGACGCGGGCGGCGAACCGCTAGTGCACGCTGCGACCAACACGTCCTAGCGGCTCAGCCCGAAAACACCGTAGCGTTCGCGCCAGGCGGCGACTTCGTCCTGCAGATTGGCAGGCGCGGGGCTTCCTGTGAGAACGAAGCGAGCGACGTCGTTATCAGGATGCATCAGCATTTTCTTGGACCCGTCGCTGAACCAGACGGGGACCAATTGGTCGCACACGCTGTCCAAGACGGTCGCCGCCATGCCATTCGCGATCGCGTCGCCAGCGAGCACCCGGACATTGATCGAGACGCCTTCCAGGCAGTTCTGCGGTTCGGTGACGAAATTGAGCGAGACGAGCAGCCCGGACCGGTCGGGCCGCGCATCGTCGGGAAGGCTGGCGACCCTTCGCCATACGCAGAACCATGTCCGGCAGATGCGCGGGCGGACGGCATGGATACCGCATCCCTGTTCGCAAAGGTGGATGCACGGCGTGCCCGCGGGCTTGGCGAACTCGGGCGTATTGACCGTCAGTTCTGTGCAGCACGCGGTGCAATCACCGCACTCTCGACCGGGCAGGAGCGGTCCTAGCAGCGCGGTTTCCAGATCGGCCTGGGGCTGCACCTGATCCACGGCTTAGTTTCCTTCGGAATCCACCGTGAAGACCATCGGCTTGCCCCGCGACATCGGCTCCCATCCTGCCTGCAAGGCCGCCCGCACGCCGCGCGCGATCGTCGCGTCGTCGATCTGGAGCCGCCCGCGTGGCAAGCCCTTCAACAGACGCTTGGGCGCGGGGAATTCCAGCAAGGCCTCGCGTTGGGCGTCGTCCTGCAACAGGGAAATCGTCATGCCCTTCCAGCCATCGACATCCGTATGCTGCGGCTCGCGCTCGAGGTTCCAATCGTATCGGGTGCCATCGACCTCGACGGTGCCGGTATTGCTTCGCGTGTTCGCCATGCCGGCGGCCATAGCATAGCTGGCGTGAGAGGCCATGCGTTGGGGGCTATTGCGGATTTGCGAGCGGGGATGCCGTCACGCGCTATCGATCGGTGCCTGACGAACGCAGTCAGTGCACCACCCCGGCGGAGGCCGGGGCCCAATTGGAGAGGTCGTAGTAACCAAGCGCAGCGGTCGCCAGCAGCGTTTCCCAATTGGGCCCCGGCCTCCGCCGGGGTGGTGCTTCTCTTTTCTGTATCTGTGCCGAACACGTTCGCGATGACGCGGTACGCTGGTTTGGAAGGGCATCTATTCGGATCGGAAATGTACGCGCGGCCCCGTACAGTTACGACCCTCGCCCTTGTTCTCCCGCGAAGGCGGGAGCCCAGTCTGGATCCCCGCCTTCGCGGGGAAACACGCTTTGCCCATTGGAGAGGGTGCCCGCTCCAAGAATACCGATGCCGCGCCGCCGCATACGCCCGCGCCTAGCCCCGGCCCATCATGTGATCGACGAACGACGCCAGCGTCTTGAACCCCGAGAGTTTCATCCCGCTCTTCTCTCCCGTCATCGACGCGGGCACGAGCGCGCGTTCGAAGCCCAGCTTGCTCGCTTCCTTCAGCCGCAACGGCCCATGCGCGACCGGACGGATCTCCCCCGACAGCGCGACCTCGCCGAACGCCACCGCATCGACCGGCACCGGCCGCTCCGACATCGCCGAGATCAGCGCCGCCGCCACCGCCAGATCGGCCGCGGGATCCTGCACCCGGTAGCCGCCGGCAATGTTGAGATACACTTCGGCGTTGGAGAAGCTCAGCCCGCACCGCGCCTCCAGCACCGCGAGGATCATCGCGAGTCGGCCCGAATCCCAGCCGACAACCGCACGACGCGGAGTCGCGCCCGACGCCAGCCGGACCGTCAGCGCCTGGATCTCGACCAGCACCGGCCGCGTCCCCTCCAGCGCCGGGAACACCGTTGCCCCCGTCATCGCGTCATCACGGTGCGTCAGGAACAGCGACGACGGATTGCCGACCTCCGCTAACCCTTCGGTCTGCATCGAGAACACGCCGATCTCGTCGGTTCCGCCGAAGCGGTTCTTGATCGCGCGGAGGATGCGGTACTGGTGGCTGCGCTCGCCCTCGAACGACAGCACCGTGTCGACCATATGCTCCAGCACACGCGGGCCGGCGATCGAGCCGTCCTTCGTCACATGCCCGACCAGCACCACCGCGGTCCCGCGCTCCTTGGCGAACCGGATCAATTCCTGCGCCGAGGCACGGACCTGGCTGACCGTCCCCGGAGCGCCCTCGATCAGGTCGGAGTGCATCGTCTGGATCGAATCGATCACCAGCATCGCGGGTGGCCGCGTCTGCAACGTCGTCAGGATGTCGCGCGTCGAGGTCGCCGCCGCCAGCTGCACCGGCGCGTTGCCCAGGCCCAGCCGCCGCGCGCGCAGACGCACCTGATCCGCCGCTTCCTCGCCCGAAACGTAGGCGACCGACTGCCCCGCCAGCGCCATCTTCGCCGCCGCCTGCAACAGCAACGTCGACTTGCCGATCCCCGGATCGCCACCGATCAGCGTCGCCGAGCCCTCGACGAACCCGCCGCCCAGCGCACGGTCGAGCTCGGCGATCCCGGTCGCCATCCGGTCGGGCAGCTTGATCTCCGCGTCGAGCCCAACGAGCTGGATCGCGCGCCCGCCGGTCTGGAGATTATGCTTCGAATGGAACGGCGTCGCAGCGGTGTTCGCCTCCTCGACCAGCGTGTTCCACTCGTTGCAATCGGCGCATTGCCCCGCCCAGCGGTGCGACACCGATCCGCAGGACTGACACACGTAACGCTTCTGGGGTTTCGCCATGTGGCCGATGTACGAGAACGATACGGGAACATCAATGGCCGGCATACGGCCTAGGTTGCGGATTTAGTGGCGCTTGACGGCACACGGCGTTATCCGCGCGACGATGCACGCCACCGACCTGCGCATCGCCCTGTTCAGCGGCAACTATAATTACGTTCGCGATGGCGCGAACCAGGCGTTGAATCTGCTCGTCGGCCATCTGTTGGCGCAGGGCGCGACGGTGCGTGTCTATTCGCCGACCAACGCCAAGCCCGCCTTCCCGCCAACCGGCGATCTGGTCGCGGTGCCGTCGCTGCCGCTGCCGGCGGGGCGTGGCGAATACAAGATGGCGCGCGGGCTGCCGGCGGCGATCCGGCGCGATCTCGACGCGTTCGCGCCGAACGTCGTCCACGTGTCTGCGCCCGATTTTCTCGGTCACCGCGCGATCAGTTACGGGCGCCGCAACGGCATCGTGACGATCGCCTCGCTGCACACGCGGTTCGAGACGTATTTCCGCTATTACAAGATGGCGTTCTTCGAGCCCGTCATGGTGAAGATCTTGACGCGTTTCTACAACCGCGTCGACGAGGTGCTGGTGCCGGGGCGCGGCATGGCGGAGATCGTCCGGGACTGGGGCGTGACGACGCCGACCGCGATCTGGTCGCGCGGCGTTAACCACGACCGCTTTACGCCAACGCGCCGCGACCTGGAGTGGCGGCGCGCGCGCGGGATCGCAGACGGCGAGGTCGCGGTCGGGTTTCTCGGGCGGCTGGTGAAGGAAAAGGGTCTCGACGTCTTTGCGGACGTGATCCGAACGCTGGAACAGCGCGGGGTGCGTCACAAGGTGCTGGTGATCGGCGAGGGTCCGGCACGCGACTGGTTCGCCGAGCGCGTGCCCGGCGCGGTCTTCGCCGGGTTCCAGTCGGGTGACGATCTCGGCCGCGCGGTCGCGTCGATGGATGTGTTCTTCAATCCGAGCGTGACCGAGACGTTCGGCAACGTGACGCTGGAGGCTATGGCGGCAGGTGTTCCCGTCGTCGCAGCGCGCGCATCGGGCGCGGTCGGATTAGTCGACGACGGCGTGACCGGGTTCCTCGTGCCGCCGACCGACATCGCGCGATACGCCGACGCGATCGGGCGGATCGTTTCGGAGCCGGGCTTGCGCGAGACGATGGGCTGGGCCGGACACGACAAGGCCGCCGGGTATCTGTGGGATACGATCAACCAGACGGTCCTGGATACGTATCTCGAGGTGATGGCGCGGCGGGGAGCGTAGGCTCACATCGGATTTATCCTCGCCTGCAAGGGGAGGTGGCGGCGCTGAGCGCCGACGGAGGGGTGATCCGCTCCTGATAGGGCGCTACCCATCCGTTGCTCCGCGCCACCTCCCCTCAAAGGGGAGGATTAATTCAGGGTGCCGTCGCCCAGTCGAACGTCAGCGGCGCCTCGCGGAACGCGAAGCGGTCGAGGTGGCTCGACACAACCCCGCGCATCCGTTCGACGTCCTCGCCCTCCGGCACCGTCAGCGCAACGTCGAGCGTCTCGCTGTCCGCGCGCATCTCCAGCACCGCGCCGTTCGGGAAGGCGATCCGGCCCTCTTCCTCCGAGAAGGTGACCTCCATCTTGTGGCTCCAATGCTTGGCCAGTTGCTGAAGATACTTGCTGGCCGAATGCGTCGGCACGCGTGCGACCGAGACGCTCACTTCAGGCGCTCGATCTTCTGCGCGGCCTCATCGAGCAACGCGGCCACTTCGTGCAGCGTGTCCTCATTAACGTCTTCGCGCATCAGCCGGTGCTGGAGCACCTGCCGCAGATTGCCCATCGCCCGCCGGATCGGCGCGCCATCGGTCCGCTCGGACTCCGCCCCGACCGCCGCGAGCCGCGCGAACAGACCGTCCACCACGGCCGCATTCTCGGCCAGATGCGCACGCCCCTCGTCGCTCGCAGCAAAGCGCTTCTTCGCGCCTTCCGACTGCTGCTCCTCGATCAGACCCATTTCGTCGAGCATGCTGAGCGTCGGATAGACGACGCCCGGGCTCGGCGCATAGCCACCTCCGGTCAGCCCCTCGATCTCGCGGATCAGGTCGTAGCCGTGGCGTGGCGCGTCCGCGATCAGCTTCAGCATGACGAGCTTGAGTTCGCCACCGTCGAACAGCCGCCGGCCACGCCCACGTGGGCCACCACCCTGCTTCCACGCAGCATGCTCAGGTCCGTGGTCGCGACCACCATGCCGGTGACTGTCGCCACGGGGGCCGCCGGTCCAAGCTCCATATCCAATACCAAAACGCATTTGAGTGTTCTCCGATATATCTTCGTCCATGTTCTGAGATATATCGCAGACTGTTTCGGACTCAAGAGGCGCGTCAAAAAATTCGCTTTTTCATTTGTCTGTCATCCCCGCGGAGGCGGGTATCCGGACACTCGGACAGTGCGGTCAAGTAATGACGTCAGCCAGTATGGATCCCCGCCTGCGCGGGGATGACGATGCGTGTTAGGATGACCAGCGCGCATGGGTGGTCCCCAACGGATGGGCAAACCTCTCCCCCGCCCCTATCTTCCGCGCATGGCCGATCTCTTCGCGGGCTTCGAACCCGCCGCCCCCACCGAAACGCATCCCGAAAACGCGCCGCTCGCCGACCGCCTGCGCCCGCGCACGCTGAGCGAGGTGGTCGGGCAGGATCACATTACAGGCCCAGAGGGCGCGATCGGCAGGATGGTGTCGGCCGGACGACTGTCCTCGATCATCCTCTGGGGCCCCCCCGGCACCGGCAAGACGACGATCGCGCGGTTGCTCGCCGACGCGGTCGACCTGCGATTCGTCGCGATCTCCGCGGTGTTCTCCGGAGTCGCCGACCTCAAGAAATCCTTCGCCGAGGCGCGCGAGCACGCCAAGATCGGCAAGCGCACCTTGTTGTTTGTGGACGAGATCCACCGCTTCAACCGCGCGCAGCAGGACGGCTTCCTGCCCTATGTCGAGGACGGCACGGTAACGCTGGTCGGCGCGACCACCGAGAACCCCTCGTTCGAACTCAACGCCGCCTTGCTCAGCCGCGCGCAGGTGCTGATCCTCGAACGCCTCGGTCGCGGTGCGCTCGAACAGCTGCTCGACCGCGCGGAGACGGAGATGGAGCGCCCCCTCCCCCTCACCCCGCCCGCCAAGGACGCGCTGATCGCCAGCGCCGATGGCGACGGCCGCTTCCTGCTCAACCAGGCTGAGACTTTGTTCTCGGTCAACCTGCCCGAACCGCTCGACCCGGCGGGGCTGTCGAACTTCCTGCAACGCCGTGTCGCGGTGTACGACAAGGATCGCGAGGGGCATTACAACCTCATCTCCGCGCTTCACAAATCGATCCGCGGGTCGGATCCGCAGGCCGCACTCTATTACCTCGCCCGGATGTTGACGGCGGGCGAGGAACCGCTGTTCCTGCTCCGTCGCCTGACACGTGCCGCGGTCGAGGATATCGGCCTCGCCGACCCGCAAGCGCTGGTCCAGTGCATCGCCGCCAAGGACACCTACGACTTCCTCGGCAGCCCCGAAGGCGAGCTCGCGATCGCGCAGGCCTGCGTCTATCTCGCCACCGCGCCCAAATCGAACGCGGTCTACAAGGCGCAAAAGGCGGCGTGGAAATCGGCGCGCGAGACGGGCTCGCTGATGCCCCCCGCCTCGATCCGCAACGCGCCGACCAAGCTCATGCGCGATATCGGTTACGGCAAAGGGTATGCGTACGACCACGATGCCGAGGATGCGTTCTCCGGATCGGACTATTGGCCCGACGAGATGAGCCCGCAGACCTTCTACACGCCGACCGAACGCGGCTTCGAGAAGCGGCTGTCGGAACGGCTCGCCTATTGGGATGGCTTGCGCGCCGAGAAGAATGGCTGAGCCACGGTTTACGCGGTTTGCGGCGATCGACTGGTCCGGCGCGCAGGGGCACCGCCACAAGGGCATAGCGGTAGCGATCTGCGAAGTGGGCGACGTCGCCCCGACGCTGGTCGCGCCGCCGGCCGCCTCGGCATGGTCGCGCGACGATGTGCTCGACTGGTTGCTCGACCAGGACACGCCGACGCTGATCGGCCTCGACCTCTCCCCCGCTTTTCCGTTCGTCGATCAGGGCGGCTATTTCCCCGGCGCACCCGACAGCCCCCCAGACGCCCGCGCGCTCTGGGCGATGGTCGACGACGCCTCCGCCGCCGATCCGCACCTAGCAGTATCGAGCCTGCTCACCGATCCAGACATCCGCCGTCATTTCCGCCAACACCGCGATTGCGGCGACCTGTTCCCCGGTGGCGCAGGCCGGATGCGCGTCTGCGAACATGGCCAGCGGGCGATGGGCCTGTCACCGACGAGCTGTTTCAACCTCGTCGGCGCAGCGCAGGTCGGCAAGTCGAGCCTGACGGGCATGCGCGTACTGCACCGGCTTGCCGGCCGCGTCCCCATATGGCCGTTCGATCCGCTTCCGCCGCGCGGCTCGGCGATCGTCGAGATCTATACCACGATCGCCGCGCGCGCCGCCGGTATCCGCAAGGGCCTCAGCAAGATCCGCGATGCTGCGGCCCTGGACGACGCGCTGGCCGCGATCGGCAGCGCGCCGCACATACCGCTGGCGTGCTACGACGATCACGCCACCGATGCGATCCTCACCGCCGCCTGGCTCCGCGCCAACGCCGATCGCCCCGAACTCTGGACGCCTTCCGCGATGACTCCGCATATCGCGCGCACCGAGGGCTGGACCTTCGGCGTTTCTTGAAGCATTGGGCGTTCATGGCATGGCCCATGCGCCGGTTTAGCTCAGTTGGTAGAGCGCCAGTTTTGTAAACTGGATGTCGCGGGTTCGATTCCTGCAACCGGCACCATTCCCGCAACCTCTCCCGTCATGCAGTTCTTCCCCTTATGGCGCGACGAACGACGTCGTCGTGATCCGGTACACGGCCTGCGCGGACCCACCCGGCAGCGTGATCGGACCGTCCTCCTTCTTGCTCGCGACCAGCAGGTATCGGCCGGGCTTGGCCGGGTTCGTATCGATCATGCCCGCCGCGTCGGTCGTCAGTTCGGTCTTCGAACGATCGGGCGCGATCACGGTGACGGGCAAGCCGACCACGGGCGTGCCGTCGCGGGTCAGGACGAAGCGCGTGCCGCCCGCCGCCACCGGGGCCAGTTCGAACGGCAGTTTCGCCACCGCCTCGGCGCGCCCAGCGCGCGCGTAATAGACCACGCCCTCCTTCTTGCCGTCCGCACCCCAGGGGGTGAAGACCGCGTCGTCCCAGGCACGCACGTCGCCGGCCGGCACCTTCGCCTCGAGGAAACCGGCACGACGGGCGAGCGCAACCTTCGGCTGTGCCAAGATGTGCGGCGCCTTCAGCTTGGCGAACTCCGGATCGCCACCGGGCGGCGGCGTTTCGGCCGGTTCGCCGAGATAGATGCGCGCCGGCCCCGTGCCGTCGCGCTCGATCCAGATTTCGTGCGCCTGCGCGGTGGTCGACAGCAGGAGCATCGCAGCGAGAATAGGCAAACGCATGGCAGGAGTCCTTTGCAGAAACTGGCTTCGAAATGTGGGATCGCGCATCATTCGAACGTGTAGCGAAGCGTCGCGAACGCGGTGCGCGGGCTGCCGTAGTAATTGCCGCGCCCGGTGGCCGCGATCCGCGCGTAATAGGAGCGATCGAGCACGTTGGCGACGTTGACCGAGACGCCGAGCCGCTCGCTCAGCTTATACCCGGCGCGCAGGTCGAGCACCGCATAACTGCCCTGGCGGACGATCGTCGACGGCCGGAGCGAGCCGTTGGTGTTCACCCCCGCCGCGACGCCACCATAGGTTCCGCTAAACCACGTCACGCTGCCGCCCAGACTTGCGCCGGCCAGCACGCCCTCGGTCGGCGCATAGTTGGTGAAGGCCTTTATCATGTGCTTGGGCACGATCGGCACCAGCGGCAAACCCTCGTTCGAGACGGTCTGGTCCTCCAGATACTTGGTCTTGGTATAGGTGTAGCCGCCATTGATCCGCCACCCAGGCAGGATCTCGCCCGATGCCTCCGCCTCGATCCCCCGTGCGCGCACCTTGCCGGTCTGGAGCACGACCGTGGCGATGTCGGGATCGTTGAACAGCCGGTTGGTCTGCGTGATCTGATACGCCGCGGCGGATAGCAGCAGCCGGTCGTTCATCAGCGAGAGCTTGGTACCCGCCTCATATTGCGCGCCGATCAGCGGCTCGATCTGTTCGCCATCGGGGCGCGACCGGCCGACCGGCGCGGCCTGCGGCGTGAAGCTGTCGGCATAGCTGGCATAGACGTTCAGCGCGGGCGTCACGTCCCAGACGATCCCGGCGTACGGCGTAAAACGATTGTCGATGCCATAGCGCGTCGCCGCGGGCAGCACGCCGCTGGGGCTCAGCAGCGTCGTCGTCGTGGTATCCCACCACGTCATGCGGCCGCCACCGATCAGCGTCAGCCCCGCGACCGGGCTCAGCCGCATCTGCCCGTAAAGGCCGTATTGCTCGACGTCGGTGGACGACCCGCCATAGACCTGCAGCACGCAATTGGCAGGCGCGGGCGTGATCGCTGTGGTGGAACTAGGGCATGTCGCGCCCGTCCCCTGCACCGGATAATAGGGCGACGCGGCGTAGGGGTTCAGCGACGGCTCCAGCGGCGACACCGGATTGTAGACGTCGATCCGTGCATAATTGGATAGCCGCGTGAAATAGGACGTGCCCGAACTCGCCTGGTAATCGGTGCCCAGGATCAGCGTCTGGTCGCGGCCGAACAGCGGGAAGCTGCCGATGCCGTTGAAGTCGAACGAGCGCGTCTGCTGCTTGCTGTCGCCACGATAGGCGATGTGGCTGGTCGAGCCGTTGGTCGCGGTGACCGGCTGGTTGCCGATATAGCTGTAGATGTCGACACGATCGACATCGGTGAACAGCCCGGTCGCGCGCAGCGTCCAGCGATCGCTGACCTTGTGCGCCAGTTCGACGAAGCCGGTCATGGTCTCGGATTCGAACCGGTTCCAGTCGGCGCCGATATAGGTCGATCGCTTGACGTCGAGCAACTGCCCGTCGCTGCCGTCCGCACCGCCGATGATTCCCGGCAGGCCCGATTGGACCGCCGGGCGGAAACGATCGTAATTGCCGCCGACCGTCAGCGTGGTGCGATCGCCGATCTCCAGCGCGCCGACCGCGAAGGCGCCGATCCGGTTGCGATGCGCGGTGTCGAAGAACTGGTCCTGGTCCTGCGCCATCGCACCGACCCGCAAGCCCGCCTCGGGGCCGATCGGGGTCGAGACGTCGACTTCGAACCGGGCATTGTCGTAGCTGCCATAGCCGGCGCTCGCCTGCATCCTGAACGCGTCGAGCGGTCGCTTGCGCACCATGTTGATGCTGCCCGCCGGATTGCCCGATCCGCTGAACAGGCCGGCGGGGCCACGCAGCACCTCGAGCCGGTCGTAGAAGAACAGGTCTGGCACCGCGGACGGGAAATTGAACGCGAGCGTCGGCACGCCGTCGATCAGGTAATTGGTGATCGCGAACCCGCGCGAGAAGAACGAGGGATCCTCGCTGCCGATGCCGTTGACGGTGATGCCGTTGGTCGCGGTCAAAGCGTCCTCCAGCGTAAACAGGTTCTGCGCCTCGATCTGCTCGCGGTCGATCACCGTGATGGTGTTCGGCGTATCCTTGAGCGGCGTCACCGTCTTGCCGACCGCCCGGCCATAGCTCTTGCCGACCACCAGGATCTCGTCGGATCTCTGCGGCTCGTCGGTATCGGTTGCGGCACCCCCCGCATGAGTCTCGACCCGCTCCGTTGTCGGCGCAACCGCGCCGGCTGGCTCCACGACAAGTGCTGCGCTCGACAGCAAGACACTCAAAATACTCATATCGATCCCCCGTGATGGGGGCCCGTTAGCTCGACTGCTTTTGCAAGTCACTAGCAATCTAACATTTCTGTCATGTTCGCGATGGGAGCGGTGAACCACTTGTCCGACAGGTGAGGACCGGGCGAGGCGCGTGAGCCTTCCAAAAATTGCAAATCTGCGCTAACCTATGTCAACGTCGCGGCGCGTTTTGCCGGGCGTCCGGGAGATTTATATGACGACCAAGATCATGATGGGCTTCGCTGCGGCGGCTGCACTCGTTTCGACACAGGCCGTTGCGGCACCCGTCGCACCGACCAATTCCGCCCTGTCGCTGTCGACCGCCAAGAGCGTCCGCTCGGGCACCTCGGCACAGCGCAAGAACAAGCTCGCCGGCACCGGCGCGATCGTCGTCGGCGTGTTGGCAGCAGGCGCCGTCGTCGGCGCGATCATCGCCATCTCGAACGACGACGATTCCGACAGCAACTAAGCAACTGGACGCGAGGGCCGGCTACAACTCGTCGGCTTTTTCGTCTCGCAGGCATAACGCGGCAACCCGGATCGGGCATGCCGCGTTATGCTCGCACGCATGATCAAGGTTGCCAGCTACAATATCCACAAGGGCATCGGGCTCGACCGTCGCCGCAACCCCGAGCGTGTGGTCGAGGTTCTGCGCGAGATCGATGCGGATGTGATCGCGCTGCAGGAGGCGGATCGCCGCTTCGGCGCCAAGGCGTGCGTCTTGCCGCACCACCTGCTCGACGAGCATAGCGACTGGGTCCCGGTCGACTTCGGCCTGCGATCGCTCAGCATGGGCTGGCACGGCAACGTCATCCTCGTCCGCAAATCCGCAACGATCGTCGATTGCGAGGCGATCCACCTCCCCTCGCTGGAGCCACGCGGCGCCGTGATGGCCGACGTGCGATTGCCCGGCGGCACGATCCGTGTGCTCGGCATGCATCTCGACCTGTCGGGGCTGTGGCGGCGCAAGCAGGCGGCGGCGATCATGAACCATGTCGATACCTGTGCGCATCGCCACCCCACGGTCCTGATGGGCGATCTCAACGAATGGAGCGCGGGCGCCGGATGCCTGCGCGATTTCGGTCGTGATTATGCGTTCGCCGAAACCGGCGCGAGTTTCCATTCGCGCCGTGCGGTCGCTCGGCTGGACCGGATCATGGTGTCGCGCGAACTGAAGGTGGTCGAATGCGGCGTGCACGGCAGCCCCGCCGCCCGGAAGGCATCGGATCATTTGCCGATCTGGGCTATGCTGGAGCCCGTATAATCGAACACCGACAGGCAGACGGGACGAGGATCTAGAATGCGCGAGAAGGAACTGCGGCTGGCGCTCGTCTGCTATGGCGGGATCAGCCTGGCGGTCTACATGCACGGGATCACCAAGGAGATCTGGCGGCTGGTCTGTGCGAGCCGGGCGTTCCACGATGGCGAGGCCCCCAAGAGCGGCAGCCAGGGCGTGTATCACGCGCTGCTCCAGGAGATCGAGGATCATGCCGCGATCCGGGTGCGCGTGCTCGCCGACATCATCGCCGGCGCGAGCGCGGGCGGGATCAACGGCATCTTCCTCGCGCAGGCGATCGCGACCGGGCAAAGCCTCGATCCGCTGACCGACCTGTGGATGACGTCAGCCGATGTCGAGGCGCTGATTGATACCGAGGCGGCGCCGAAATCGCGCTTCTCGAAGGCGTGGGCGATGCCGCTCGCATGGATGGCGGCGGGGCGGAGCACGGACAAGGTCGAGGCGCTCGACGAACCGACCCGCGAGGAGGTGCGGACCAAGCTGTCGCATTTCATCCGGTCGCGCTGGTTCGAGCCGCCGTTCGGGGGAAAGACCTTCACCAATCTGCTGCTCGACGCGTTCGACGCGATGAACGCGAGCGAGCGCGGGCCGCGGCTGTTGCCGCCGGGCCAGCCGCTCGACCTGTTCGTGACGGTGACCGATTTCTCGGGGCATCCCGAGCGGTTGCAGCTCAATTCGCCGGCCGAAGTGGTCGAGACCGAGCACCGGCTGGTGGTCGACTTCACCGACAATGGCGGCGCGTGCCATACGCTGGCACCGCCAGCGGAACTGGCGTTCGCGGCACGGGCGACGTCGAGTTTCCCCGGCGCATTCCCGCCGTTCACGGTCGCCGAACTCGATGGGGTGCTGAAGGATCGCAAGATCGCCTGGCCGGAACGCGGCGGGTTCCTCGCGCGTGTGCTGCCGCGTCACACCGCGGCGAACGCAGCCGAGAGCGCGGTGCTGATCGACGGGTCGGTGCTCGCCAACGCGCCGTTCCGTCCGGCGCTCGATGCGTTGAAGGAACGGCCGGCGCGGCGCCAGATCGACCGCCGCTTCATCTACATAGACCCCTCGCCCGGCATCAAGCTGCGGCTCAATCGCGGCGAGGGCACGCCCGGCTTCTTCCAGACCATCATCGGCGCGATCAGCGATATTCCCCGCCAGCAACCGATCCGCGACAATCTGGAGGCGATCGCCGAGCGGTCCGCGCGGATCGACCGGATGCGCGGCATCGTCACCGCGATCCGCCCCGAGGTGGAGGCGGACGTCGAATCGCTGTTCGGCCACACGCTGTTCCTCGACCGACCCACCGCGCCCCGCCTGATCGCGTGGCGGCGGCGCGCACAGAAGGCGGCGGCGGCAAGTTCGGGATACGGTTTCGTCGCCTATGGCCACCTGAAGCGCAGCGCGGTGATCGAGACGATCGCCACGCTGCTCTACGACGCCGGGCGCCACCACAGCCCCCGGCGACTGACCCAGATCCGCGCCGCGATCGTCGCGCATGTCGTCGCGGCGGGCGCGGATCAGCTCGGATCGGGGTTTGCGAACGGGGCAAGTCCTGCCTCGATCGCGTTCCTGCGGACCTTCGACATCGGCTTTCGCATCCGTCGACTGCGCCTGATGGCGCGGCGCCTGTCGGAGGTCGAAACCGCGGCGGACGAGCCCGAGCTCGGGCCGATGCGCGATGCAATCTACGAATCGTTGTCACCCTATCTCGATCGGCTGCGGGCCGAGATGCATGTCGGGATGCATGATGCGGTCCGCGCGATGAAGGGCGATGCGACCGCGGTGCTCGACACGCTCGGCCGGACATTCGATCTGGAGCGGCTCGATGCGGAAACCGATCGGCGGCTGGCGGAGGCGTTCGCCGCGCTCGCCAAGCCCGCGCGCCGGACGCTGTTGCTCGCCTATCTGGGCTTTCCGTATTTCGACACCGCGACCTTGCCGCTGTTGCAGGGCGAAGGGCTGGACGAGTTCGACCCGATCAAGGTCGACCGGATCGCGCCCGACGATGCCACCGCGATCCGATCGGGGGGCGCGGAGGCGACGTTGAAGGGCATCCAGTTCGGCACGTTCGGCGCGTTCTTCAGCCGTGCCTACCGCGAGAACGACTATCTCTGGGGCCGCTTGCACGGGTCCGAGCGGATGATCGACATCACCGTTTCCACCCTGCCACAAACCGTGCGGATGAAGCCGGGGCGCGTCGCCGCGGTCAAGCGCGCCGCCTTCCTCGCGATCCTCGACGAGGAGGAACCGAGACTGACCGCGATCCTGCCGCTGATCGCGCAGTTGCGGACGGAGATCGGCTAAAGCTGGCCAAACGGCCTCCGTGGCGGTAGCTCTGCGTCACTCGCAGCTTCGGCTGCGGGCGAAGATATAGAGGTGGCCGCATGCAGTTCCTGAAAATCCTGTTCTGGTGCCTGCTGGCGTTCGTCGCCGCAGTGTTCACGATATCGAACTGGAATGCGGTCCAGATCCAGCTCTGGGGCGGGCTGATCGCCGACGTGAACCTGCCTCTGCTGCTGTTCGTGACGTTCCTGGTCGGGTTCGTTCCGACCATGCTCTATAACCACGCGATCCGATGGCGACTGCGCCAGCGCCTGTCGACCTGCGAGCGCGAACTGATGGAACTGCGCACGCCGCGGCCCGAGCCGGTGGCGCTGGTGCCCGCCGATGCGCCCGCGGTGCCCGTGACTCCGGTGACGATCGCCCCGCTCGGCGCGCCGACCGCCGTCCCGCCGGGCGTGGCGTAATGAGCAACCGCATCTACGTCGCGCTCGACACACCCGATCTGGCGCGCGCCAAGGCGATGGCGACACGCGTCCGCCACCATGTCGGCGGGATCAAGCTCGGCCTCGAATTCTTCTCCGCGCACGGCCAAGCCGGCGTGCATGCGATGGCGGAATTCGGGCTGCCAATCTTCCTCGATCTCAAGCTGCACGATATTCCGAACACCGTCGCCAAGGCGGTGCAGGCGCTCGGCCCGCTCGAACCCGCGATCCTGACGGTGCATGCGAGCGGCGGCCGGGCGATGCTCGAGGACGCGAAGGCGGCGGCACCGATCGGCACCAAGGTGATCGCGGTGACGATGCTGACCAGCCTCGACGCCGCCGATCTCGCCGCGACCGGCGTCGTCGGCAGCGCGCACGACCAAGTCTCGCGGCTGACCGAACTCGCGTGCGAGGCCGGCGTCGACGGCATCGTCTGCTCGGGTGCGGAGGTCGCGGCGGCCAAGGCGATCTGGCCGAAGGGGTTCTTCGTGGTGCCCGGCGTCCGTCTGCCGGACGGCCACATCGGCGACCAGAAGCGCGTCGTGACACCGCGGCAGGCGCTCGATGCGGGCGCGTCGATCCTGGTGGTCGGCCGTCCGATCACGCAGGCCGAGGATCCCGATACAGCCGCAAGGGCGATGGCCGCCACGCTCTGAGCGGACGCTACGAAGTCGGTTCACGCTCCGTTGGCCAAGGGGCACTGAAGGAAATCCATGACCACCGCCAAGATCTGCGGCCTCTCGACTCCTGCGACGCTCGACGCCGCGATCCGGCACGGCGCGAGTCATGTCGGGTTCGTGTTCTTCCCCGCGTCGCCGCGCCACGTGACGTTCGCCAAGGCCGCCGAACTCGCGGCGCGTGTACCGGGTCATGTCGCCAAGGTCGGCGTGTTCGTCGATCCCGAGGACGAGATGCTCGAACAGGCAGTCGCCTCCGCCGCGCTCGACGTGCTGCAACTTCATAAAGTGACGCCCGCACGGACCGCCGCGATCCGCGCGAAGTTTGGGATCGAGACGTGGGTAGCCGTTGCGGTGCGCACGCGGGGCGATCTGGATGCGGCGCATGGCTTTACCGGAGTCGCCGACCGGATACTATATGACGCCAAGACCCCGGACTCGGCCGCATTGCCGGGCGGAATGGGCTTGCGGTTCGACTGGGACCTGCTCGACGGGTTCAAACATCCCCTGCCCTGGGCGCTATCGGGAGGACTCGATCCGGGCAACGTCGCCGAAGCAATCCGCCGCACCGGCGCCGAACTCGTCGACGTGTCGTCGGGGGTCGAAAGCGAGCCCGGTATCAAGGACGAAACCAGGATCGCGTCGTTTCTTACGGCTACCCGCACCTGAATTGTTCCCCCGCGAAGGCGGGTGCCCAGACTGTATCCCCGCCTTCGCGGGGATACACTTTGCGAGGATAGAGGGGCTTGGCGCGACACTTCGAAGTGCTAAAGCGCTCCACATGAACGCTCCAACCCTCGCCCCCAACTCCTATCGCGCCCAGCCCGACGAGCGCGGCCATTTCGGTGATTTCGGCGGCCGCTATGTCGCCGAGACGCTGATGCCGCTCGTCCTCGAACTCGACGAGGCGTATCGCGCCGCCAAGGCCGACCCCGCCTTCAAGGCGCAGTTCGACGACCTGCTCGAACATTATGTCGGCCGCCCGAGCCCGCTCTACTATGCCGAGCGCCTGACCGAAGCGCTCCGCGAGTCCGCCCCCGAGGGCATGGGTGCGCAGGTCTGGTTCAAGCGCGACGAGCTCAACCACACCGGCGCGCACAAGATCAACAACTGCATCGGCCAGATCCTGCTCGCGATGCGGATGGGCAAGACGCGGATCATCGCCGAGACTGGTGCTGGCCAACACGGCGTCGCCACCGCGACGGTCTGCGCGCGCTTCGGCCTGCCGTGCGTGATCTACATGGGCGCGAAGGACGTCGAGCGTCAGGCGCCCAACGTGTTCCGCATGAAGCTGCTCGGCGCCGAAGTCCGCCCGGTCACCAGCGGTGCGCACACGCTGAAGGACGCGATGAACGAGGGCATGCGCGACTGGGTCGCGAACGTCCACGACACCTTCTACATCATCGGCACCGCCGCCGGCCCGCACCCGTATCCCGAGATGGTACGCGATTTCCAGAGCGTGATCGGCACCGAGGCGCGCGCGCAGATGCTCGAGCGCGTCGGTCGCCTGCCCGACATGCTGGTCGCGGCGATCGGCGGCGGCTCGAACGCGATCGGGCTGTTCCATCCGTTCCTCGACGATGCCGACGTGCAGATGCTCGGCGTCGAGGCGGCGGGCCATGGTCTGGACAAGCAGCATGCGGCGAGCCTCGCGGGTGGATTCCCCGGCGTTCTCCACGGCAACAAGACGTACCTGTTGCAGGACGAGGATGGCCAGATCACCGAGGCGCACTCGATCTCGGCCGGGCTCGACTATCCGGGCATCGGTCCCGAGCACGCTTGGCTCCGCGACATCGGCCGCGTGCAATATGACAGCGCGACCGACACCGAAGCGCTCGACGCATTCCAGCTGCTGTGCCGGACCGAGGGCATCATCCCCGCGCTGGAGCCATCGCACGCGATCGCTACGGTGACCAAGAAGGCGCGCGAGATGCGGCAGGACCAGATCATCCTGGCCAACCTGTGCGGCCGCGGCGACAAGGACATCTTCACCGTGGCGGAAGCGCTCGGGGTGGCGATATGATCGCCGCATCCTTCCCCCCTCCCGCAAGCGGGAGGGGCCGGGGGTGGGCTCGCGCTCACACCGGCGGCACCGCGGGTTCGGGCCCCATTCTCGCAAATGACATCACTAGCGGAAGCCGGGCGCCCACCCCCAGCCCCTCCCGCTTGCGGGAGGGGGGCAAGTGAGCCGCCTCGCCGCCACCTTCGCCCGCACCGCCGCCGCCGGCCGTGCCGCGCTTGTCGCGTTCGTCACAGCGGGTGATCCGACCACCGAGGCCACCGGCCCGATCCTCGATGCGCTCGTCGCCGGCGGCGCGGATGCAATCGAACTCGGCATGCCGTTCACCGATCCGATGGCCGACGGCCCCGCGATCCAGGCCGCGAACATCCGCAGCCTCGCGCAAGGCACCCGCACTGCGGACATCCTGGCCACCGCCACCGCATTCCGCGCGCGCCACCCGGACGTGCCGCTGGTGCTGATGGGCTACGGCAACCCGATGCTCCGGCGCGGTGCGGACTGGTTCGCCGAAGCCGCCGCGAAGGCCGGCGTCGACGGCGTGATCTGCGTCGACGTACCGCCCGAGGAAGACGACGCGCTCGGCCCGCAGTTGCGCGCGGCCGGGATCGACCTGATCCGCCTCGCAACGCCCACCACCGACGCCGCCCGCCTGCCGACCGTGCTCGATGGCGCCAGCGGGTTCCTCTATTACGTCTCGGTCGCCGGCATCACCGGGCTCCAGCAGGCCCAGCAATCCTCGATCGAGGACGCCGTCGCTCGCCTCAAGGCACAGACCGACATCCCGATCGCGGTCGGCTTCGGCATCCGCACCCCCGAACAGGCGGCCAACGTCGCCCGCGTCGCGGATGGCGTCGTGGTAGGCTCGGCGATCGTCGAACTGGTCGCACAACACGGGGCCGCTGCGGCCGAGCCGGTCCGCGCCTATATCAAGTCTCTCGCCGACGCCGTCGCGTCCGCACGGAAGGTTCCCGCATGAGCTGGCTCAACAGCGTCCGCAACGTCCTGCCCTTCGTCGCGAAGCGCGAGACGCCCGAAAATCTCTGGCACAAGTGCAAGGGCTGCGGGCAGATGGTCTTCACCAAGGAGCTCGAGGACAATCTGTACGTCTGCCCGAAATGCGATCACCACGACCGCATCGGGCCGAAGATCCGCTTCGCGCAACTGTTCGACGAGGGCAGCTGCAGCGAACTTCCGGCGCCGAAGGTGCCCGAGGATCCGCTCAAGTTCCGTGACCAGAAGCGGTACACCGATCGCCTCAAGGCGGCGCGGACGGATAACAGCGAGCAGGACGCACTGATCAACGCGCGCGGGAGCATCGACGGCCACCGGGTCGTGGTCGGCGTGCAGGATTTCGGCTTCATGGGCGGCTCGAT
The DNA here is from genome assembly GCF_049472435.1 of Sphingomonas sp. 4RDLI-65. Taxonomy (NCBI): domain Bacteria; kingdom Pseudomonadati; phylum Pseudomonadota; class Alphaproteobacteria; order Sphingomonadales; family Sphingomonadaceae; genus Sphingomonas; species Sphingomonas sp. 4RDLI-65. The sequence goes on from NZ_JBCEBT010000001.1 coordinate 754,093, forward strand.
GGGTCTGGCCGTCGGTGAAGCGTTCGTCCGCGGCGTCGAGGCGGCGATCGAGGACCGCGTGCCGTACGTGATCTTCACCGCATCGGGCGGCGCGCGCATGCAGGAGGGCATCCTCAGCCTGATGCAGATGCCGCGCAGCACCGTCGCGATCCAGATGCTCCATGACGCCGGGCTCCCCTACATCGTCGTGCTGACTGATCCCACCTCGGGCGGCGTGATGGCGGCGTATGCGATGCTCGGCGACGTCCAGATCGCCGAGCCCAAGGCGACGCTCGCCTTCACCGGCCGCCGCGTGATCGAGAGCACGATCCGCGAGAAGCTGCCCGAGGATTTCCAGACGTCGGAATATTATCTCGAGCACGGGATGATCGACATGGTCGTCCACCGGAAGGACCTGCGAGAGCAGCTCGGCACGGTGATCGGCTATCTCAGCGCGCGCGAAGCGGCTTGATCGCTACTCCCTCTCCCCTCCGGGGAGAGAGCCGGGGTGAGGGGCTGCCAAGCAGTGCGCCGCCCGGAACTGCCCCTCACCCCAGCCCTCTCCCCGGAGGGGAGAGGGAGCCTAGAAGAATGCCCGACCACGCCGTTTCCTCGTCCCCCGCAGTGCAAGCCCAGCTCGATCGGCTGACCGCGCTCTCCCCCGGCGCCGACATCCTCGGCCTCGAGCGCATCACCGCGCTCCTGACCCGCCTCGGCGACCCGCATCTATCGCTCCCCCCCGTGTTCCACGTCGCCGGCACCAACGGCAAGGGCTCGACCTGCGCCTTCCTCCGCGCCGCGATCGAAGCCGCGGGACACAGCGTCCACGTCTATTCCTCCCCGCACCTCGTCCGCTTCAACGAACGCATCCGCCTCGCCGGATCGCTGATCGACGACGACCTGCTCGCGGCCCTGCTGTCGGAAGTCCTCGACCAAGCCGCCGACCTGCAAGCCAGCTTCTTCGAGGTCACCACCGCCGCCGCCTTCCTCGCCTTCGCGCGCACGCCAGCGGCAGCGACCATCGTCGAAGTCGGCCTCGGCGGCAGGCTCGATGCGACCAACGTCATCCCGAACCCGGTCGTCACCGGTATCGCCGCACTCGGCATCGATCACCAGTCGTTCCTCGGCGACACGCTGCTGGAGATCGCCGGCGAAAAGGCGGGCATCGCCAAGTCCGGCGTGCCGCTCGTCACGATGGACTATCCCAAGGCCCTCCGCGCGAAAATCGCGTCAGTCGCCGAAGCGGCCGGCGCCCCCGTCCACGCGCGCGGCACCGCCTGGACCAGCGAGACCGCGCGGTCGACCGTCCGCTACGAGGACACCGGCTTCTCGCTCGTCACCAACCGCCCCCGCCTCGTCGGTGCGCACCAGTCGCGCAACCTCGCGCTCGCGATCGCGATGCTGCGCCATCAGGGCGCGCTCCACATCCCCGAAGCCGCGATGCGCGCCGCCGCCGACTGGGCGCAGTGGCCAGCCCGGATGCAGCGCCTGTCCGATGGCCCCCTGCTCGCACGACTGCCCGCGGGCAGCGAACTCTGGCTCGACGGCGCGCACAATCCCAATGCCGCCCAGCCGGTCGCACAGGCGCTGCGCCGGATCGCGCAAGGCCGGCCGGTGACGCTGGTCATGGGCATGCTCGCCAACAAGGATGCAAACGCGGTGCTAAGGATCCTGTCGCCATCGCTGGCCCGGGTGATCGCGATCCCCGTCGAGGGCCATGCGCATTATGCGCCAGACGCGCTGGTCGGGATCGCAGCGCGGTACGACATTGCGGGGCGGACCGCGGCGAGCATCCCGCAAGCGCTTGATCTGGCAGCCGACCATGGTCCGGGCGTCGTCCTGATCGCGGGCTCGCTCTACATTGCGGGTGAAGCGCTCGTCGGGAACGACCAACTGCCCGACTGATCTCTTATTGCTATTGACTATCAATAACTAACCGGCGACGTTGTGGGCGACCACCACGGAGTCGTGTGAATGACCGATGTTCGAACCGCTACCGCCGTCCTCCCGCATGCGCTGCCCGAGTGCGAGAATGCGCGGATCGTATTGTTTGCGATGCGGCGAATGGGCGCGAACGGCCTCGCCGACGCACGCGCCGCGCATACGCTGCTGACCGCATTCGGCCAGGGCTTCCGGCGGCCGCTGGTGCTCCTGCGCGCGCTGATGGCCGACCTTGCGGGCACATCGTCGGGGACGATCGCGATCGCGCCATGCTGTTGCGCGCGGATGACGCCGGCCGAGGCGGCGATGCTGACGATCATCGCGCGGGTCGAGATCGCGCCCGATGCGGCGCGGTTGCTGATGGCCGACCTGCTCGGGGTGCGCCGCGTCGATGGCGTGCTGGCAAGCGCCGCCGCGGTGGCCGCCGCGTTCGCCGACGAAGGACGTCCCGTTACCGCCTGATCCGCCCAGTCATCGGATCGGACCGGCAGCAGCCTCCAGGCCAACCGCGATCGCGGAGGGCCGGGGCTGGCATCCTCGGCGACAGACAGCCCTCGCTCAATACCCCAGCGAATGCGCCGCCGTCAGCAACAGCCAATACAGCCCGCCGGACAACAGCATCGCCACCGGCAGCGTCATCACCCACGCCAGCGCCATGTTCATCACCGTACGCCGCTGCAACCCCGCCCCGTTGGCGACGCTCGCGCCAGCGACACCCGACGACAGGATATGCGTGGTCGACACCGGCATGCCGAAATTCACCGCCAGCAGGATCGTCGACGCCGCGACGAGTTCCGCGGACGCGCCCATGCCATAGGTCAGGTGCGTCTTGCCGATCCGCTCGCCGACCGTGACGACGATCCGCTTCCATCCGACCATCGTGCCCAAACCCAGCGCAAGCGCGACGGTCACCTTAACCCAGGTCGGGATGTACCGCGTGCCCTGTTCGAGCTTGCCGCCATAGTCCTTCAGCGTCGTGATTTCCTGCGCGGTAAACCGGCCCTGCGCGGCCTTGTCGGCGGCGATCAGCTTGGTCGTATCGAGCACGAGGTACATGTCGTTGCGCAGGTTCGGCGTCGCTGCCGCCGGCACCTTGCCGAGCGAGCCATAGCCCGCGATCCGGCTCGACACGTCGTCCGACAGCGTCGCCAGCGCACCGTATACGACCGGATCCGCGACCCGCTTCGATTTCAGCGCCTGCGTCACCGTCGTGCGCGCCGCGCCGACCGTGGCGGGCGCGCCGTTGGCATGCGCGAGATAGGCCGCCGACGCCGCCTGCGCCGCCTGGACGAAGGCAGGCGTCGCGCTCTCGGGCATCGTCCGGTTGAGCGCATAGGCGGTTGGCGCGCAGCCGATCAGGATGAGCATGATCAGCCCCATGCCCTTCTGCCCGTCGTTGCTGCCATGCGCGAAGCTGACCGCGGTGCAGGTGCCGATCAGCAGCGCCCGGATCCCGCGTGGTGGCGGCGTCTGGCCCTCGGGCGCCTCGTACAGCGCCTTGTCGCGGAGGAAGCGCTTCATCACCAGCAGGAGTAACAGCGCGCCGACGAAGCCGACGACCGGACTGAACGCGAGCGCGGAGAGGACTTTCCAGACCTGCGCCATGTCGACGCCCGAGGTCCCGTCCGCCCCGCCGCCGCTGATGAGCTGGTTGGCGAGGCCGACGCCGAGGATCGAGCCGATCAGCGCATGGCTCGACGAATTGGGCAGCCCGACCGCCCACGTCGCGAGGTTCCACACGATCGCCGCGAGCAGCAGCGCGAAGATCATCGCGAACCCGCCGACGCTGCCGACGTTGAGGATCAGGTCGACCGGCAGCAGCGTGACGATCGAATACGCCACCGCGCCCGATGACAGCATCACGCCGAGAAAGTTGAAGAACCCCGACCAGACGACCGCGAGCGGCGCGGGCATCGAGTGCGTGTAGATGACCGTGGCGACTGCGTTGGCGGTATCGTGGAACCCGTTCACGAACTCGAACCCGAGCGCGATCAACAGCGCGAGCGCGAGGAACGCGAACGCCCCGCCCGCCAGGCTCTCGCCGACCTGCGCGGTGTCGAACGCGATGCTGAACCCGGCATAGGCAAGCCCGCCGATCAGTACCGCGAGGAAGATCCACCGCCCCGCCGGATGGAGCGCATGGTCGAGCTTGGGACCGGTGCGCGGCACCGACGCCGAGGGAGCCGAATCAGCCGGCGTCGCGTCGAGAGCAAAGGTGGAAGTAGCCATGGAGGTGCAGTCGGCCCTTACGATGACAATCTTATGACAGATGCAGATCAAGCGCTGGTCGGGCCTGATTTGAGACGTAGGGTACCTTGTATCCTCCCCCGCCAGGGGGAGGTGGCGCCAAAGGCGACGGAGGGGGAGGACACGTCACAGAGGTTACCCCTTCCTCCCCCTCCGTCTGGCAAACGCCAGCCACCTCCCCCTTGCGGGGGAGGATCGTTCGGCCGGCATCCTTGGATTTCAGTCAGCCCGCGCGCGGCAATTCAACGCGCCACATCGATGCTGGCGAGCTCAGTCCCGCTACGCCCGAGCAACGCCGCCATCTTCACGCCAGCATCCGCCGTCATTTCCATACGGCACCGATGCGCATCGGCGAACGCATCGAGACCGGACGAGTGCGGCTGGCACGCGTCGGCGATCGCCGATCGCAGCCGGCGCTGGAACGCAGTCCGCCCCGTGTCGCTGGTCAGGTCGAGCCCGGCGCGCGATACGCGCATCGATACCGGCTCGCGAACGGAACTGGCCGATGCGCCCGTCGAAAACAGACACGCGCCGACGATCGCCGCCGAAGCGACGCTGATGAAAAGCTTCATGATGATGGTCCTCGTTGGTCCTGCGGTCCGCAGGCGATGGCCCGCGGGCGACGGCGCCTGCGCGACGGGATACCGTTCTGGGTGCGGTATCTCCGACGACGAACCTCGTCGCTGCGCATCCCCTAGACGCGCTTCATGACGCCCACGCGACGGTTCGGCGACGTTTCAAAGGTTGCCCCACCGGCCACCGTTCCCTACCTGTTCACCGGTGAACCAGATCGCCCAAACGTCCGCGCCGCAAGCCGAGCCCCCCTATCTCCGCGGCCTTAATCCGCCGCAGCGTGAGGCCGTGCTGACCACCGACGGCCCGGTCCTGATCATCGCCGGCGCGGGCACCGGCAAAACCGCGGCGTTGACCGCGCGGCTCGCGCACCTGATCTTCACGAAGAAGGCGTGGCCGTCGGAGATCCTGAGCGTCACCTTCACCAACAAGGCCGCGCGCGAGATGCGCGAGCGCGTCGGTCGTCTGGTCGGCGATGCGGTCGAGGGCATGCCGTGGCTCGGCACCTTCCACGCGATCGCCGCCAAGATGCTGCGACGTCACGCCGAACTGGTCGGGCTGCAATCGAATTTCACGATCCTCGATACCGACGATCAGTTGCGGTTGCTGAAACAGCTGATCCTCGCCGCCGACATCGACGAGAAGCGCTTCCCGACGCGCAGCCTCGCCGGGCTGATCGACCAGTGGAAGAACAAGGGCCTAGTCCCCGCCGACATCGATGCGGGCGAGTCCGAACGCTACGCCAACGGCCGCGGCGGCGAACTGTACCAGCAGTACCAGACGCGGCTGATCGCGCTCAACGCCTGCGATTTCGGCGACCTGCTGCTGCACATGCTCGTGATCCTGAAGACGCACCGCGACGTGCTCGCGCAGTATCAGCAGCGCTTCAAATATATCATGGTCGATGAGTATCAGGACACCAACTCGTCGCAATATCTCTGGCTGCGGCTGCTCGCGCAGGAGCGCAAGAACATCGCCTGCGTCGGTGACGACGACCAGTCGATCTATTCGTGGCGCGGCGCGCAGGTCGAGAACATCCTGAAGTTCGAGCGCGACTTTCCGGGGGCGAAGGTCATCCGGCTGGAGCAGAATTACCGCAGCACGCCGCACATCCTCGGCGCGGCGTCGGGCGTGATCGCCAACAATGGCGGGCGGCTCGGCAAGCAGTTGTGGACCGAGCGCGATGTCGGCGAGAAGGTGAAAGTCATCGGCGTCTGGGACGGCCCCGAGGAAGCGCGCCGCGTCGGCGAGGAGATCGACATCGTCCGCCGCTCGGGCAAGTCCTTGGACGAGGTCGCGATCCTGGTCCGCGCGCAGCACCAGACGCGCGAGTTCGAGGACCGCTTCATCGCGATCGGCATGCCGTACAAGATCGTCGGCGGCTTCCGCTTCTACGAACGCGCCGAAATCCGCGACGCGCTGGCGTACCTCCGCGTGGTCAACCAGCCCGCGGACGACCTCGCCTTCGAACGCATCGTCAACGTCCCCAAGCGCGGCCTGGGGGACAAGGCGGTCGCACGCATCCACCAGCTCGCACGCGCCACCGGCACACCGCTGACCACCGCCGCCGCACGCATCCTCGACACCGACGAACTGACCGGGGCTGCGAAGAAGTCGCTCGGTCGGCTGGTCGGCGACATCGCCCGCTGGCGCGACATGGCGACTAGCCTGCCGCACGCCGAACTCGCCCGCCAATTGCTCGACGAGAGTGGCTACACCGCGATGTACCAGGCCGAGAAGTCGGTCGAGGCGACCGGCCGGCTCGAAAATCTCAGCGAACTCGTCCGCGCGATGGAGGAATATGATTCGCTCGGCGCGTTCCTCGAACACGTCTCGCTGGTGATGGACAACGAGGGCGGCGCGCAGGATCCGCAGGTCACGATCATGACCATCCACGCGGCGAAGGGCCTCGAATACGACACGGTGTTCCTAGTCGGCTGGGAGGAAGGCCTGTTCCCGTCGCAGCGCTCGCTCGACGAAGGTGGCGTGAAGAGCCTCGAGGAAGAACGCCGCCTCGCCTATGTCGCGATCACGCGCGCACGGCGTCTCGCGGTCATCATCCACGCCGCCAACCGCCGCATTTACGGCCAGTGGAACTCGTCGATCCCCTCACGCTTCGTTGCCGAACTCCCCGCCGAACACATCGACACGGAAACCACGATGTCCGGCGGTGCGAGCCTGTGGCAAGCCAACTGGTCCGACCGCGCCGATCCGTTCGCCGACGTCGCCCGCGGCACCGGCCGCGGTCCCGGCTGGCAGCGTGCGTCAGGCACCGGCAGCACCTTCTCCACAAAACCCGCCCGCGTCGTAGAAAGCCGGTCCAGCGCGATCAGCCTCGGCAACAAAGGCCGCGACGACCTCTCGCTCGGCATGCGCGTATTTCATCAAAAATTCGGCTACGGCGCGATCGCCGAGATCGAAGGCAACAAGCTGGAGATCGACTTCGAACAGTCTGGGCGGAAACGGGTGATGGATAGCTTCGTCACCATAGGCTGAAGTAAAGCGTCGACATTCGTTCGATGCAGAACCGGACGGATCTTTTTTCCGCACATTCCCGTAAACTTGCAAATCTACGGTAATTTTGAGATTATCCCCCCAAGACTTCGAGTCGAGGACGGATACATGTCGGGTAACAAGCGAACGATTCCTGAGATACGCTCTCGACTTCGTGAGATTGCAGACGAGCACGGCATCGAAGAACTTCACGATCTAGCCGACGAAACGTATCGCAATTCGCCCGTCACGCGTGCCTCGGTGCGAAGCGCGCATTTTACGTCAGAACTCGCGGAAGATATTAGAGTATACGCTGCGAGGTATCCGAAGCTACATCAACGTGACGTAGCCCAGAAATTCAACGTAAATCCCGGGCGCGTTTCCGAGGCGTTGACCCACCAAATGTAGACCAATCATGAGATGATCGATTTGGGAGGCGATCAAGCCGCCACTCGTTCAACCTCGATTTCGCCTTCACGCGCCCGCGCCTGCGCCAGATCATACGCCGCCTGCATCCGCATCAGCGTATCCGCCTGCAACCCGAACGCCTTCTCGAACCGGATCGCCATTTCGGCCGACAATCCTGCGCGACTTCCCAGCAGGTTGCTCATCGCCTGTCGCGTCACGCGCAGCTTGGCGGCTGCGTCCGTCACGCTCAACCCATGCGGCGTAACGATTTCGGCGCGCAGCCATGCGCCGGGGTGGACCGCGAAGCTTGCATGCAGCTTGATTGCCATCAGTGATAATCCTCCAGATCGATATCCTCGACGCCACCGGCATCGTTGATCCGAAACGTCATCCGCCAGTTCTTCGTCACCGTCAGCGACCATAGACCGGCGCGATCGCCGGTCAGTCGATGCGCGTCGAAATTGGGCGGTACGGCCAGTTCGTCGACGCTCTCCATCACTGCGATATACGCCAGCATATGACGCAATCGATCGACAAGGTTGCCCGGCAACCCCTTGGCCCGACCGTTTTCGGCAAACGACCGCAAGGCCTTATGCCGAATGGAGTCGATGACCATCCCCGATGCTGCGCCGGACTCGCCTTGACGTCAACCGACAAGTGACGCTTTACGCGCCTCCGTGGGTTGCGTCCCCAAACCTGTACCGCAGCCGACAATCCCGTTCAGGAACGATGTCTCTCGACAGCCGTATCAACGGCGCATCCCGATCGTCGGGTTCGAGAGGACATCTCATGAAGTTTACGCATCTCATCGCGGCCGGGTTGGCCTTTGCAACGCTCGGCCTCGGCGCCGCCGCTCCTGCCGAGGCGCAGCGCGATCGCGGGCACAGCCAGCAGTACCGCGACAATGACCACCGCGGCGACCATCGTGGCGATCGCCGCGATTTCCGCCGTAACGATCATCGTGGCGATCGCCATGACGACCGGCGCTATCGCGGCCGTGGCAACGATCGTCGCAACTGGAACAACAATCGCCGTTGCCGCACCGAATGGCGCAACCATCGTCGCGTGCAGATCTGCCGCTGACGTAAGCCGAGCCGGCGCGTAGTATGGTGCGTCGGCACCAGGCGGGCGGTGGCATGACGCCACCGTCCGTCCCTGCATGTGCCCCTTTGACGAGGATTTGGATCATGAAGCGTTTCTTCGGTACGGCTGCGGTGATTGCGGCGACGTGCCTTTCCGTTGCCACGCCGGCGCTCGCTCAGTCGCAGGCCGACGACGCTCGCTTTGCCGCCGCCCAGGCGCGGCTCGACAGCGAGTTGCAGATATTCCGCACGGAATTCGATCGCTACCAGTCGGTCCGCGGCAATCGCGGCGGTTATGCGCCGCAGACCGGCTATCGCACCGCACCCGATCGCAGTGGCGGCTACCAGGAGGCGTATCCGGACGAGCGCGACGAGGGCAATTACGATCCCTCGCGCTATTATCGTGCGGGTCCGAACTACCAGGAGCGCACGCTGGCGACCAACGACCGCGTCTATGCGGGGCAGGATGGGCGTTATTACTGCAAGCGCAACGACGGCACGACCGGGTTGATCATCGGTGCGGCTGGTGGTGGCATCCTCGGCAACGTCATCGATGGCGGCCGTTCGCGGATCGTCGGCTCGTTGCTGGGCGCCGCGGCGGGTGGCCTTGCGGGGCGTGCGGTGGAGCAGAGCAACAACCAGGTTCGCTGCCGCTGAGCCACCGTCCGCGCTGATCCTCCCCCGCCAGGGGGAGGTGTCGCCGAAGGTGACGGAGGGGGAGGACACGGAACGCAGGTTGTCGCGCCCTCCCCCTCCGTCAGGCTAACGCCTGCCACCTCCCCCTGGCGGGGGAGGATTGCATTTACTTCGCCGGACCGACCAGTTTCTGCGTGAAGTACGTCATCTGCAGCGCCTGCAACCGGGCCCCCTGCTCGATATCCGCATCGCCCGAATGGCCGCCCGCGGTATCCTCGTAGTAGAGATACGGCAGGCCATATTCCTTCAACCGCGCCGCGAACTTGCGCGCATGCTGCGGCCCGACGCGGTCGTCCTTGGTGGTCGTCCAGATATACGGCTCCGGATACGCGACGCCCTTCTTGATGTTCTGATACGGCGAGATCTTTTCGAGAAACGCCTTTTCCTCCGGCACGCTCACCGAGCCGTATTCGTCGACCCATGACGCGCCAGCCGCGATCCCCTCGTACCGGATCATGTCGAGCAACGGCACCTGGATCGTCACCGCCTTCCAGAGATCAGGATGCTGGTTGAACTCGACTCCCATCAGCAGGCCCCCGTTCGACCCGCCATAGATGCCGAGCTTGGCCGGGCTCGTCAGCTTCCGCGCGAACAGGTCCTTCGCCACCGCGGCGAAGTCGTCATAGATCACCTGTCGCTTCGTTTTCCGCCCAGCGTCATGCCACTTGGGCCCGAACTCGCCGCCGCCGCGGATGTTGGCGAGCACGTAGGACCCGCCGCGCTCCAGCCACAGCTTGCCGGTGCTCCCCGAATAGCTCGGCGTCATCGACACTTCGAACCCGCCATAGGCGGTCATGATCGTCGGCGTGGTCCCGTCGAGTGCGATGCCCTTCTTGTGCACCACGAAATACGGCACCTTCGTCCCGTCGGTCGAGGTCGCCTCGAACTGCTCGACGATATCGTTCGACGCGTCGAACTTCGCCGGCAGAGTCTTGATCGGCTTTGGTGCAGCGGAAGAGGCCGCATCCAGCGCATACAGCGAGGTCGGCGTCAGGAACCCGGTCACCGTCAGATAGGCGTCGTCGCTGCGATCGGTCGTGCTCGCCACGTCGATCGAGGCATTGTCGGGCAGCGCGATCGGCTTGGCGGTCCAGCCCCCTGCCCCATGCGTGTAGACCGACGCGCGGCCGCGGACGTTGTCCGAGACGACGAGCAACAGCTTGGATTTCGTCAGCCCCATCCCGTCGACCGACTGGCGCGGGCCCGGCGCGAAGACGATCGTCGGATTGATCGCCCCCTTCTCGACTTCGGCCAGCGGTGCCGACGCGATCGCGCCTTCGGGAATCTGGCCCCACGGATCGCTGGTCGAGAAGATCACCTGCCCGTCGATCATGCCTGCCGGGAAGGTCCGGTCGGGCAATGCGAGCGGCCGCGCACCCGCCGGAGTCCACACCAGCTTGTCCGCGCCGAAGAACGTCTTGCGGCGCTGGATCACGATCAGGCGATTGCCCTTCTCGTCGGTCAGCACGTTCGCCGCGGTGCCGCCCTGATCGGTCGCGGCGCCACGATAGACCTCGGTCGCAGCCTCGAGCGGCTGGCCGCGCTTCAACTGCTTCATCACGAATGCATAGCCCGACTGCGTCGTCGTGCCCGCGCCCCAGTCGCGCGCGACCAGCAGCGTATCCTTGTCGACCCAGGTCGCATCCTGCTTCGACTTGGGCAGCGTGAAGCCGTTCGCGACGAACGCACCGGTTTGCAGATCGAACTCGCGATACGTCACCGCATCCTCGCCACCCTCGGACAGCGCGACCAGGCACAGCCGCTGCTCCGGCTCGAGGCAGGTCGAGCCCTTCCAGACCCACTGCTTGCCCTCGGCCTTGCCCAGCGCATCGAGATCGAGCGCGGTCGTCCATTTCGGCGTTGCCGACGCGTAGTCCGCTGCGCTGGTCCAGCGCCACAGCCCGTGCGGATGATCCGCATCGCGCCAGAAATTATAAATCCGCCCGAACATCTGGTTCGGCATCGGGATGCGATCCTTCGCCGACGCGATCGCCAGCGCCTCGGCGTAAAAGGTCTTGTAGCGCGGATCGTTCTGGAGCCGTGGGAGCGTCTTGGCGTTCTCCGCCTCGACCCAGACGAGCGGCTTGGCGCCGTCCTTGTCTTCGAGCCAGATATAGGGGTCCGCGGCGGTCTCTGTCTTTGTCATCGGTGCGACTTGGGCAAGCGCGGGGCCGCTCGCAAGGCCAGTCGTCCCGCTCAATATCGTCGCCGCAAGCATCGAAGCCAGAACCCGCATCACCGTATCTCCCTGATTTGCTTGGCGGGATACATGCCGGGGTCTATCGCGGTCCGCAATGCAACCGGACCAGATATCGGCCGCCGACGGCCTGCCCAAGCCCCGCCGCTTCATGGCGATCGCCGCGATTTCGGCGGGGACGGCGCTGACGATCATCGATGGCGGCATCGCCACCGTCGCGCTGCCAACGATCGCGCGCGACCTGAACGTCGGCAGCAGCGCGGTGGTGACCGTCGTCACGGTGTACCAGCTGATCCTGGCGATGGCGCTGCTCCCGTTCTCCGGGCTCGGCGACCGGATCGGGCTGAAGCGGATGTACCAGTACGGCCAGCTGCTCTTCACGGTCGCAACGTTGCTGTGTTTCTTCGCGAAGAGCCTGCCGTTCCTGCTGGTCGTGCGCGCGGCGCAAGCCTTGGGCGCAGCGGCGGCGCTGAGCGTCTCGTCGGCGCTGATCCGCTCGATCTATCCCGCCAAGCAGCTTGGCCGCGGGCTGGGCATCAACTCGGTTGTGGTGTCGAGTTCGGCGGCGCTGGCCCCCACGATCGGCGGGCTGGTGCTGGCGATCGCACCGTGGCCGTGGGTGTTCGCCAGCGCGGTGCCGTTCGCGATCGCATCGCTGCTGCTCGGCCGCGCGCTGCCCGAACCGCACCGCCGTGACGAGCCGTTCGACGTGCTCGGCGCGGTCATGTGCGCGGCGATGATCGGGCTCGTCATCGGTGGCGCGGAGAGCGCGGTGCACGGCGACAGCCCGATCGTCTCGGCGGCGATCGTGCTGACCGGCGTGGTGATCGGCTGGTTCTTCGTGAAGCGCGAACAGGGCGAGACCAAGCCGATCCTGCCGATCGACCTGCTCGCGCGGCCGGTGCTCGCGCTGTCGGCGATCGGTGCGTACACCGCGTTCATCGCGCAGATGACGTTGTTGCTCTCGACGCCGTTCCGGTTGACGCACGCCTATGGGTTCTCGGCCGCCGAAGTCGGCGCGGCGATCGCGCCGTGGCCGCTGGCGAACATGGTCGTCGCGCCGCTGTCGGGGTGGTTGTCGGATCGGTATCCGGCGGGGCTGCTCGGCGGGATCGGCATGAGCGTCTCGACCTGCGCGCTGCTGCTGCTCGCCTACATGCCGGCGGACCCGGGGTATTTCGACATCGCCTGGCGGATGGCGCTGTGCGGATCGGGGTTCGGGATGTTCATGGCGCCGAATGCGCGGTTGATTATCGGGAGTGCGCCACGGGAGCGGGCGGCAGCGGCTGGGGGTCTTGTGTCGACGGTAAGGCTGGTGGGCCAGACGACGGGCGCGACCTTGGTCGCGGCGTTGCTGGCGATGGGCGTAGGTGCCGGCATGACCCCGCCTTTGGTCGCCGCAGGTCTCGCGCTGGTGGCGGGCCTATGCAGCCTGAGCCGACTCCGCCCCTCGATCCGCAACCCGCCGAGCGAGGAAACCAATAGCGCTCAGCCAGCGCCGACCGTAAGTTAGACCGTAGAAATCGTCAACGTACGTGCTTGGCTAGCGCTAGTGTAGCCGCGCTCGCGAGCCTTCTTTGCAGCCATCTCGAAATGACGCCATAGCGAATCCGAGCCGGGATGGCGAGAGTCCCTCCAAAGCTTATAATCCTTAAGCCTTTCAAAGTTCGTTACGATACTATCACCAAATGACGATAATATTATATCTAGCTCAATTTCATTCTTATCATCCAATAAACTTACGAGACCGAACAATGAAGATATACTTGCCAATGCAGCTCGATCATCCTCATCGATCATTGAGTAATCTTGACCACCCGGTGGAACTTTTTGCAAAATACTTCGAACTCTGAATCTCGCGATTCTAGCCTCAGGTTCCATAAATTTTGTTATCAAAGTTACCGAATTTGAAACGCGCTTTGACTGACGTGTTAGCACGTCCTGACGCACAGCAATGCCGAAGGCTATGGCCACACCCGCCATCGCTATCCAATTTTCAACGTCCATCAACTTGTCCCCAAAACAATGTCAGAAAGCAGCCGTAGCCTTGGCCTCTCCCATCATCGCAGCCCGCACCAAGGGAATTGGCGGCCCGCCATAACTCAAGAACTGGTCATGGAACGCCTTCCAAGCCTTCCGCCCACCCCGCGTCGCCGTCCAATCCGCTCGCAGTTTCCGGATCATCAGCTTACCCATCGTATAGTTCAGGTACGCCGGATCATACGTCCCGCGCGCCGCCTGCTGCTTGGCGTTCCCCTCGTCCTGGTAACATTCGTCGACGAACATCCGGAACGACTGCTCCTGCGTCATCCCCTTCGCATGCATCCGGATCGCGGAAAGATACCGGCAGTCGCGCAACAGAGCGTTCGAGATCTGCCCAACATGCGTCTCGGCGTCGCCGTTGTTGAGCCCCGCCTCCCACATCATTTCCTCGGCATAATGCGCCCACCCCTCGGCGAACGCATACCCCACGAACAACCGCCCGAAGAGCGACGGCGACCGGTTCGCATGGAGGAACTGGACGAAGTGCCCCGGCATCACCTCGTGCACCGAGGTGAACAGCAGGTCGTTCTTGCCCGGCACGAACGCGTCCTGCACCGCCTTGGTCCAGGCGGGGTCGGGCGGCGAGATATAGTAGACCGACGGTACGCCCTTCTCGAACGGCCCAGGCGGGTCGATATACGCCGAGTTCTGTCGGTTATATGGCGGCGACTCCTCCACCAGCGCCTGCTCCGTCCCGGGAATCGTCAGCAGGTCGTGATCCACGACGAACTTCCGCAACGTCGGGATCTGCCGCCGCGCCTCCGCAACCGGGCCGCCAACCGGCTTGTTCGCGTTCATCTTGTCCATGCAAGCGAGGATCGTCTGTACCTTGGCGAACACCCCGCACGCCTGCGCCAGCGCCGCCTGGTTACGCTTCAGATCGGCGACACCCGCCGCCTCGAGCTGGTCGAGCGGCGTATCGACGCCCTCGGTCATCGCCACCATCCGCGAGAACTTGTCCGCCCCCAGCGCGAAATCCTGCGTCGCGGTCGCGCGCTGGCCCTCGGTCCACGTCCCCAGATCGCGCATCGCCGCCGCCGCCGCCTTCGCCGCATCGGTCAGCTGCTTCTGCGCCGCCGCATCCTTGACGCTCGCGAACGCCCTCACCGCGTCGCCCGCATAATAGTCGGCAAAACCGTTGAACGCCGCCGTCCCGTAATTGACATAGCTCAGCGGCATCGGGGCCTTGAGGTTCGCCTTGATGTTGCCCGCCGCCGCCGGGATCTTCTGGAAGAACGCAGTCAGCGCCTTCATCCGCGTCGGCGCATCTGCGTAATTGCGCGCGATATAGACGTTCGGATCGAGCCCCGCGCTCACATACCAGGCGGGGTTATGATGCGGCTGGTCGGCATCCTCCAGCCAGAACAGCTTGCCCTTAACAACCTGCACCAGATAGTCGCGCTCGAACGCCTCGGCGGGCTTCAAATCCTTGAACGCCCCCGCCTTGTCGATCGCGCCATGCAGGAAGTCCGCCTGTCGCTTCAGCCCCGCGGCACTCCAGTCGCCGAGCCCGCCGTCATACTCGTGCTTGCCCTGATAGACCGCGTTGGCGGGATCGATCTTGAACCAGCCGTCGATGAAGCCATCGCGGAACCCCGCCCAGTCGCTCTTCGCAGCGGTCGTAGGCGCAGCCGGAGCCTGGGTGTTCGACGAAGTTTGCGCCGGGCCGCACGCGCTGAGCGCGAGGACCGCGCCAAGCGCCGTCGTCAAAAGTCCGATCCGCATCCTGTCTCCAATTCCGATTCGTCCTGTTCCCCATGCTGCCAGCCGAAGCCTCGCCGCGCCAGTGTGCGGAACGGCGTCCGCGCTGGGCCGTTGACCGCACACCTGTTCGAACGACTGGAGAGCTTCATGCCCTACGTAAAAACCCGTGACGGTACCGATATTTACGTCAAGGACTGGGGCACCGGACGCCCGGTGATCCTTACGCATGGCTGGCCGCTCAACGCCGACAGTTGGGACGCGCAGGCGATGGCATTGGCCCATGCAGGCTTTCGCGTGATCGCCTATGACCGCCGCGGGTTCGGCCGCTCGGGCCAGCCCTGGACCGGCTATGATTACGACACGCTCACCGACGATCTCGCCGACGTGATGGAAGCGACCGGCGCTAACACCGACGCGACGATCGTCGGCTTCTCGATGGGGGGCGGAGAGATCGCGCGCTACATGAGCCGCTACGACGGCAAGGGCGTGGTCGCCGCCGGGCTGATCGCGTCGGTGGTACCGTACATGCTCAAGACCGACGACAATCCCCACGGCGTCGACGAGGAAACGCTTGCCGGAATCGGCGCGGGCATCGAGGACGACCGCCCGGCGTTCTTCAAGACCTTCCTCCAGCAGTTCCTCGGCGTCGGGTTCATCACTTCGCCGGTCAGCGACGAGGTCGTCGACTGGGCCTGGGCTCTGGCGATGCAGGCAGGTCTGCATCCGACGCTGGAATGCGCCAAGTCGTTCGGCCACACCGACTTCCGCCACGATCTGGCGGCGTTCCGCGTCCCCACGTTGGTCGTCCACGGAACGAGCGACAAGACGGTGCCGATCGACGCCACCGGACGTGCCGCGGCAAAGGGCATCGCCGGTTCGCAGCTGGTGGAATATGACGGCGCGCCGCACGGTCTGACGATCACGGAGAGCGACCGTTTCACCAACGATCTGCTGACGTTCCTGGGCAAGTGACCCGTCCCTTAATCCTCCCCCGCCAGGGGGAGGATTAGAAACTCAATTCCCCAGCGGCACGATCACTTCGTCTGGATGTGCGACGTTGAGCTCTTTCCGGACCATCTCGTCGACCATATCCGGGTTCGCATGGTCCGGATTCAGCAACGCCACGCGATTTTTCAGCACTTCGCGCTTGCGATCGAGAACCGCGTAATCCTGCTCGCGCTTAGCAAGCTGGCGCTTGTAGTCGCCATACGCGAACATCCCGTTCGGCCCGAGCACGGCGTACGCGCCGAAGAACGCCATCAACGTCAGCCCGAGCGCCGGCCACGCGGCCTTGCGCATCGTCTTCCGCAGCTTGCTGGTCTTCGTCGTCACGCGTGCCATGCTCGTTCTCCCGGACTCCAGCTTATCAGCCGCCGATCAGGATGTCGCGACCCGCATAGCGCGCCGCGTCGCCCAGTTCTTCCTCGATGCGGATCAGCTGGTTGTACTTCGCCAACCGGTCCGACCGCGCCAGGCTGCCGGTCTTGATCTGACCGCAGTTGGTCGCCACCGCCAGATCGGCGATCGTCGAATCCTCGGTCTCGCCCGAGCGATGCGACATCACCGCCGTATACTTCGCCCGCTGCGCCATCGAAACAGCCTCGAGCGTCTCGGTCAGCGTGCCGATCTGGTTGACCTTCACCAACAGCGAGTTCGCGTACCCGCCGTCGATCCCGCGCTTCAGGCGCTTCGGGTTGGTCACGAACAGATCGTCGCCGACCAGCTGGACCTTGTCGCCGATCAGGTCGGTGAGCGTCTTCCAGCCCTCCCAATCGTCCTCGCCCATGCCGTCCTCGATCGAGAAGATCGGATAGCGCCGCGTCAGGTCCGCGAGATACTCCGCCATCTCGCCGCTTTCGAGGATCCGGCCCTCGCCCGAGATGTCGTACTTGCCGTTCTTGTAGAATTCGGTCGCCGCGCAATCGAGCGCGAGCATCACGTCCTCGCCGGGCTTGTACCCAGCCTTCTCGATGCTCGACATGATGAAGTCGAGCGCCTCGGTCGTGCTGCCGATGTTCGGCGCGAAGCCGCCCTCGTCGCCGACGCTGGTCGACAGGCCCTTCTCGCTCAGGCCCTTCTTCAGCGTGTGGAAGATCTCCGAACCGCAGCGGACCGCTTCGAGGATGTTCGACGCGCCGACCGGCACGATCATGAATTCCTGGAAATCGATCGGGTTGTCGGCATGCTCGCCGCCATTGATGATGTTCATCATCGGCACCGGCAGCAGATGCGCCTGCACGCCGCCGACATAGCGGTACAGCGGCAGGCCCCGCGCTTCGGCCGCGGCCTTGGCGACCGCGAGGCTGACGCCGAGGATCGCGTTCGCGCCCAGCCGGCCCTTGTTCTCGGTGCCGTCGAGCTCGATCATCGCGCGGTCGAGGTCCGACTGGTCCTCCGCGTCCATGCCGAGCACGGTGTCCGTGATCTCGTCGTTGACCGCGTCGACCGCGCCGTCGACGCCCTTGCCGCCCCAGCGGGTCTTGTCGCCATCACGACGCTCGACCGCCTCGTGTGCGCCGGTCGAGGCGCCCGACGGGACAGCCGCGCGGCCGAAGCTGCCGTCTTCGAGCAGCACGTCGACCTCGACGGTCGGATTGCCGCGGCTGTCGAGGATCTGGCGTGCATGAAGGTCGATGATTGCGGTCACGTAACGATGCTCCTACAAATCCCGGTGCCGGGTCGTTCGCGCCGCCTCTACCGTCTCGCGCCATTGCGGGCAATCGCGCGGACAGCCGAGAATAGTGTCGTGCAATCGCGCGACGGTTCGGGAACCGTGCTCCGGCGGCGGTGTTGAGAGCGTAACAATTCTGAAAGGGACCGTCATGGCCGACTCCAGCGTAAACGACACCGTCAACGACCTGAAAACGACCGCGAACGAGGTCGGTACCGAGGTGAGCAAGACGATCGATAACAAGATGGGCGACAACGGCACCAGCGATCTCTCCGGCAAGACCGCCGACGCCAAGCAGGCGATCAAGGAAGGCGCGAGCAAGTACAGCGCGCAGGCAGCCGACAAGGCGCGCACCTTCGCCGAGGACGGCAAGGCCCGTGCAAGCGGCGCGCTGGAGCAGATTGCGCAGTTGCTCAACGATGCGGCCGGTCAGGTCGACGACAAGCTCGGCTCGCAGTACGGCGGCTATGCCCGCAGCGCCGCCGACAGCGTCTCGGGTTTCGCCGACCAGGTGAAGGCGAAGGACATCGACGAACTGGTCGACGACGCCCGCGAACTGGTGCGCAAGTCGCCCGCGATCGCGGCCGGCGCAGCAGCAGCCATCGGCTTCGTCATCGCGCGACTGGTGCAGTCGGGCGTCGACGCCAACCCGAAGGCCTGACGCCTTGTCCGATCCCGTGATGCTGACCGGCGAAGACGAAAGCCTTTCGTCGATCGTCGGCCGGCTGGCGACCGAGACGAAGAGTCTCGCGACCGCGGAAGTCGCTGTCTACAAGGCGAAGTTCGGCGAGACGGCCAGCGCATACAAGTCGGCGGCGATGTTCTTCGCGGTCGCCGGTGTGCTGGCGCTGGCCGCGCTGATCGCACTGCTGGTCGGTGCGATCTTGACGCTGGCAACGCTGGTAGGGCCTGGATGGTCGACCGTGATCGTCGTCGTTGCGGTGCTGGCGCTGGCCGGCATCCTGGCGATGATCGGCAAGTCGAAGCTTCAGACCAAAAGCGAGCCCGTATCATGACATCCGCCAAAGTCGCCGCCGCAGAGATCGAAGCCGCCCTCGCCCGCCAGCGCGTCCTGATGACGGTCGGGCAGTTGCAGGACCGGCTCAACCCGCGTCGGCTCGCGCTTAATGCCAGCCGCGACGTCGCCGATGCCGGCACCGCCGCGCTGACCGCCAGCGTGGAGACGGTAAAGCGCAATCCGGGGCCGACCGCAGGGTTCGCCGCGGTCGCCGGGCTGTTTCTCGCGCGGCACCGGATCGTCGGACTCTTCCGCCGCGGGCGCTGACTGCGCTGACTGCGGTCACCGCATTGAAACCTTGAAGTCCCGGCTCGCGTTGAACCCCCATTGAATTGAACGGCGAGCAGCTTGCCATCAGAAGGACATTTCCATGACCGACGCAAAGACCACCGTAAACGACGCCGCCCACGAGACCGAAAGCCGTCTGCGCGAAGGCCTCGACACCGTTCGCGAGACCGCGTCAAAGGTTTATCACGAGGCCGGCGACAAGGCCTCCGAGGTTCTCGAAGTCTCGCGCGAAAAGACCAAGCGCGTCGTCAACAACCTCGAATCCAACCCGCTCGGCATCCTCGTCGGCGGTCTCGCCGTCGGTGCGCTCGCTGGCGCGCTGATCCCGCGTTCGGCGCGCGAGAAGGAATTGCTCGCGCCGGTCGGCAAGCGTCTCAGCGAGACCGTCGTCGCCGCCACCGCCGCCGCCAAGGCCGCGGGCCAGTCGGAACTCGGCGAACTCGGCCTCACCAAGGACAATGCACGCGGTCAGGCCAAGGGTTTGCTCGAAGGCGTCGTCAAAGCGCTGACCACCGCGGGTACCGCAGGTGCGAAGGCCGTTTCGCAAAAGCCAGCTGTCTAAATAGCGATCGACTAAGGGTTCAAAGCGCGGGTCGAACACGCTAGGGCACCTGCAACCTCCCTCCCAAGGACAAGCAGCGCATGAGCAAGCTCCACCTCGTATTCGGCGGCCGCGTCAGCGACCCGCGCACCCTGGATTTCAACGATCTGAGCAAGATCGAGTTCGTCGGTGTTTTCCCCGATTATGCCAGTGCCGAGAAGGCTTGGCGTGCTGCGGCGCAGCGGACCGTCGACGATGCCGAGATGAAGTTCGTTGTCGTGCATCTGCACCGTATTCTCGAGCCGAACCTGTCGGGTTCGACTGCGGCCTGAACTACCCCTAGCCGTCATTCCCGCGGAGGCGGGAACCCATATTGGCTAACCTCGCGACTTGATCGCAGCGACATAGGCTATGGATCCCCGCCTGCGCGGGGATGACGACATTGAGCGACGGTATTTCTGCCTTCGACTTAAGCTTGTGCTCAAGGCCTTGCAAAACTAGCACAGCGCAAAATAACTTGCCCTCACCCTTCCCACGGCCAAGCAGCCGCGGGCCCCTTCCCTCTCCCGTCGGGAGAGGGAGAGACGCCAAAGGCGGCGATGGGTGAGGGCACGCCGAGCGGTGCTCCCGGCACCCGTCCCGCTGGCTCATTGAGCGACGCATTCCGCTCACGCGCTGCCCCGCCTAGATAGGGTAGAGAAGAGATACACCGGTACAACCGACGAAGCCCACAGGCGCGCCATTCCTCCCACGCGTTCGTGCTGAGTAGAGACCGAGTAGCTCCGTCAGGAGCGTATCGAGGGCTCGTATCGAAGCACAGGTCCCGAGTGCCAACCTATCCTTCGATACGCCGCTTCGACAAGCTCAGCAGCTACTCAGGACGAACGGTGTGGTGGCTCAAGCCGCCCGGTAATGCCAGAGCAACAACGGCCGAGCCAGCACCAGCCCCGCCAAAAACCCACCGATATGCGCGCCAATCGCGATCGGCCCACTAGCGCCAACCGAAGCGCCAAACCCGGCCAACCCCATCAGCAACTGGATCCCGATCCACGCCGCCGCAAGCCAGACGACATGCACGACCCCAGCCGGCACCGGCCCGATCGCCTGCGCCCGCCGCTCGCCATACAACAGCGCATAAGCCCCGACGACCGCCGAAATCGCGCCCGAAGCGCCGATCATCGGCGCCGTGGACTCAGGCCCGAAAGCCCAATGTCCAGCCGCCGCCGCATACGCGCCCAGCACGTACAGAACGACCAACCCGACCGTCCCCAGCGCCTTCTCGACGAACTGCCCGCAATACACCAGCATCACGAGGTTCAGCGCGATATGCGCCCACCCGCCATGGATCAGAGTCGCAGTCAGCGGCGTCGCCCAGGACGGCACGACGAACATATGCTCGCTCGGAATACCAAGGTCGGTCATCCGCAACGGGATGAACCCGGCGTTCACCGCCCAGTAGCCAAGCGATCCGCTCAGCACCAGAAATCCCGAGACGATGACCGTCACGATCGTGATGATCGCCGTCGCCCGCGTCTCGAAAAAATTCATGAAATCAAATGAACTCGATCTTGGAGACGACGTAGTACCGCTCGCCGGCCGGCACAGTGACCTCGACCTCTTCGTCGAGCTTGCGCCCGATCAGCCCGCGACCCAGCGGCGAATTGTACGAGATCCGCCCCGTCTTCGCGTTCGCCTCGGTCTGGCCGACGATCTGATACTTCACCGGCTTGTCGTTCTCGTCGAGCAACGTCACCGTCGCGCCGAACACGACCTTGTCGCCCGACAAATCCTTCGGATCGATGATCTGCGCGCGCGACAGCTTGTCCTCGATGTCGGAGATCGATGCCTCGACCTGGCCCTGACGCTCCTTCGCGGCATGATATTCCGCGTTCTCGCTCAGATCGCCGTGCGCGCGCGCCTCTTCGATCGCGTCGACGATCGTCGGACGTTCGGCCTTCAGGCGCTTGAGATCCGCGCTAAGCGTCTCATAGCCTTCCTGCAGCATCGGCATCTTTTCGACGGTCGCCATCATCTCGTCCCCAAATTCATTTCCCCGCGCGGGGCGCCATAACGGCCCCGCCCACACATCACGCTTATGTCGGGATCAGTTGTGCGACTGCGAATAATAGGATTGCAGCGGCCGTACTTCAAGGCTGTGCGTCGAAAGCTTGGCAATCGCCTTTGCCGCTTCGAGCGAAGCGGGCGCCGTCGTGAAGTACGGAATGCGTTGTCCCAGCGCAGAAGCCCGGATCGGCTGCGAGTCCTTCAGGCTCTGCCACCCCTCGGTGGTGTTGAAGATCAGCGCGATATCGCCGTCCTTGATCCGGTCGACGATATGCGGCCGGCCTTGGGCCACCTTGTTGACCTTCTCGACCGGTAAGTCGGCGCGAGCCAAGTGATCCGCGGTGCCGCCGGTCGCGACGATCGAGAAGCCGGTATCGACCAATGCCTTCACCGCCTCGACGATCATTGCCTTGTCACCGTCCTTCACGCTGACGAAGACATTGCCCTTGGTCGGCAGGATCGTTCCCGCGCCAAGCTGCGCTTTCGCAAACGCGATCGTGAAATCGGGATCGATTCCCATGACTTCGCCGGTCGACTTCATTTCCGGTGACAGCACCGGATCGACGCCGGGGAACTTGTTGAAGGGGAACACCGCCTCCTTCACCGCATAATAGTCGATATGCCGGTCGATCTTCGGCAGGTCGACCAGCTTCTCGCCCGCCATCACCCGCGCGGCGATCTTGGCGATAGGCGCGCCGATCGCCTTGGCGACGAACGGCACGGTGCGCGACGCGCGCGGGTTGACCTCGATGAGGTAGACCAAGTCGTCCTTCACCGCGAACTGGATGTTCATCAGCCCGACCACCGACAAGGCATGCGCGAGTGCCACCGTCTGCCGCTCGATCTCGGCGATGATCTCAGCCGACAACGAATATGGCGGGATCGAGCACGCAGAGTCACCCGAATGGACGCCCGCTTCCTCGATATGCTGCAACACGCCCGCGACCACGACATCGGTGCCGTCGCAGATCGCATCGACATCGACCTCGATCGCATCGCGCAGATACTGGTCGATCAGCACCGGCGAGTCGCCCGACACCTGCACCGCGGTCGCGATGTAATGCTCGAGCTGCCCGATCGTATCGACGATCTCCATCGCCCGGCCACCGAGCACATACGAAGGCCGCATCAGCACCGGATAGCCGATCCGCTCCGCCGCCGCGACTGCTTCGTCCCGGCTCCGCGCGAGGCCATTGGCCGGCTGAAGCAACCCGAGCTTGGTGATCAGCGCCGCGAACCGCTCGCGGTCCTCCGCCAGATCGATCGCGTCCGGCGTCGTCCCGAGGATAGGAATCCCTGCAGCCTCGAGCGAGCGCGCAAGGTTCAGCGGCGTCTGCCCACCGAACTGCACGATCACGCCCACAAGCGTGCCGTTCTGCTGCTCGACGTGCAGGATCTCCAGCACGTCCTCGGCGGTCAGCGGCTCGAAATACAGCCGGTCCGACGTGTCGTAATCGGTCGACACCGTCTCCGGGTTGCAGTTGACCATGATCGTCTCATAGCCCGCATCCGCCAGCGCGAAGCACGCATGGCAGCAGCAATAATCGAACTCGATCCCCTGCCCGATCCGGTTCGGCCCGCCGCCCAGGATCACGATCTTCTTGCGATCGGTAGGCTCGGACTCGTTCTCGGGCTCGCCGAAGCTCGGCGCCTCGTAGGTCGAGTACATATACGGCGTCTTCGCATCGAATTCGGCCGCGCACGTATCGATCCGCTTGAATACCGGCCGCACGCCCAGCTTCAGGCGATGCTGGCGCACCTCCTCCTCGGTCACGCCGCCGGTCATCGCCTTGACGACCTCGTGGATCAGCCCCGAGCCGCGCGCGATCCCGCGGTTCATGCCGCGCAGATTGGCGGATTGCAGCGCCAGCCACGCGAGCCGCTTGTCGCTGAACCCCATGCTCTTCAGCCGCCGCATGCCGGGCGCGTCGATCGGCAAGCCGTCCTTCATCACCTCGGCCTCGGCCGCGATGATCTCGGCGATCCGCTCCAGGAACCACGGATCATATTTGGCGATCGCGTGCACCTCGGCGACCGTGAAGCCCTCGCGCAAAGCCTGCGCCGCTACCAGCAGCCGGTCCGGCGTCGCGACGGCCAGCGCCGCCTCGATCTCCGCCCGCGGCGCACCGACCAGATGATCGACCTGGTTGAACCCCGACAAGCCCGTCTCGAGCCCGCGCAAAGCCTTCTGCATCGATTCGTGGATGTTGCGACCGATCGCCATCACTTCGCCGACCGATTTCATCGCGGTGCCGAGCGTGTTCGACGCGCCCTTGAACTTCTCGAAAGCGAACCGCGGGATCTTCGTCACGACGTAATCGATCGTCGGCTCGAACGCGGCAGGCGTTGCGCCGGTAATGTCGTTCTCGATCTCGTCGAGCGTGTAGCCGACCGCCAGCTTCGCCGCGACCTTAGCGATCGGGAAGCCCGTCGCCTTCGACGCCAGCGCGGACGAGCGCGACACGCGTGGGTTCATCTCGATCACGACCAGCCGGCCGTCCTTCGGATTGACTGCGAACTGGACGTTCGAACCGCCTGTTTCGACACCGATTTCGCGCAACACCGCGATCGATGCGTTGCGCATGATCTGGTATTCCTTGTCGGTCAGCGTCAGCGCCGGTGCGACCGTGATCGAGTCGCCGGTGTGGACGCCCATCGGGTCGACGTTCTCGATCGAGCAGATGATGATCGCGTTGTCGTTGCGATCGCGCACCACCTCCATCTCGTATTCTTTCCAGCCGAGCAGCGATTCCTCGATCAGCACCTCGGTGGTCGGCGACAGATCGAGCCCGTTGCGGACGATCGCGATGAACTCCTCGCGATTATACGCGATGCCGCCGCCCGAGCCGCCCATCGTAAAGCTCGGCCGGATGATCGACGGAAGTCCCGTCTTCTCAAGGCCTTCCAAGGCTTCCTCAACAGTATGGGCTATTGCCGAGCGCGCGCTTTCCAGCCCGATCCGGTCCATCGCATCGCGGAACTTCAGCCGGTCCTCCGCCATGTCGATCGCATCGGCATCCGCACCGATCATCGTCACGCCATACTTTTCGAGCGTACCGTCATGGAACAGCGCCAGCGCGGTATTCAGCGCGGTCTGCCCGCCCATCGTCGGCAGGATCGCGTCCGGGCGCTCCTTCTCGATGATCTTGGCAACGATCGCGGGCGTGATCGGCTCGACATAAGTCGCGTCGGCCAGCTCGGGATCGGTCATGATCGTGGCGGGGTTCGAATTGACGAGGACGATACGATAGCCCTCCTCCTTCAGCGCCTTGATCGCCTGCGTGCCCGAATAATCGAACTCGCACGCTTGGCCGATGACGATGGGCCCTGCGCCGATGACGAGGATCGAGGAGATGTCGGTGCGTTTTGGCATTAGCTGTTGATCATCTTCCAGAGTAAATCCAAGAGCTTCTTCGCAAGCTCGCCCACTGCAGCACCGCTAAACTTCTCCATGAGATAACGGAGAGGAGTCGCTAGAACCGCTACAATTGCGTCTATCCTTACGAATTTCGGTAAAATTAGACGACGTCCAGCTTCCAGTTCGGCCTCAATTCTAGGTCGACTGTCTCCCAGCGCGGCGCCAATCTCGTTCGAAGTTTGAATTTCCGCAGCGAGCTTCTCGATCGTTCCATCTATATCTGACCGCTGATTGTCATCTATTGAAACTACTCGATCAGACGCTGGGACACCTTCGACAGGTTCCCCGTCTTTCAGCCCAGAAAGAGCCAGCTTTTCCGCTGCAGCCCATCCCGCATTAGTCAGCAAATAATGATATTCATCATTTTCAAAATCACTATTTTCGACCAGATCTTCACCAACAAGGCCGCGCAACGCCCTGGAAAGAAAGACGGATCCAACCGACAAGCTTATCTTATCGGCTATTTCTTCTTTGCTAAAATACTCCTGCTTGTCACTATAGTACGTTAGACGATAGAGCGACAAAAGCACCTCACGCCTAACGGTATCAAAAGTGACGAACATTAGCCCTTAATTCCAGCAACAAACTTCTCGAACAGATACAAACTATCCTGCGGACCTGGGCTCGCCTCCGGGTGATACTGCACCGAGAACGCCGGCTTGTCGGTCAGCTCCAGCCCCGCATTCGATCCATCGAACAGCGACACATGCGTCTCGCGGACGTTCGCCGGCAGGCTGTCGCGCTCGACTGCGAAGCCGTGGTTCATGCTGGTAATCTCGACCGCGCCGTCGGACAGGCGCTTGACCGGATGGTTGGCGCCGCGGTGGCCCTGGAACATCTTGTTCGTGGTCGCGCCGACCGCGAGGCCGAGCAACTGGTGGCCGAGGCAGATGCCGAACAGCGGCTTGCCCGTCTCCAGCAGCTGCCGGATCACCGGGACGGCGTAGTCGGCGGTCGCGGCGGGATCGCCGGGGCCGTTCGACAGGAAGATGCCGTCGGGGTTCAGGGCCATTACGTCGTCGAAGCTGGCGGTGGCGGGGACGACGGACACCTTCGCCCCGGCCTCGACGAGGTTGCGGAAGATGTTGCGCTTCGAACCGTAATCGATCGCGACGACGTGGGGGYGGGCYCGCGCTCACCTGTTGGGGGGACGGTCGAAGAAGGCTCAACCGCACCGTTGTCTGTCGAGGACGCCGGGAGCCCACCCCCGGCCCCTCCCGCTTGCGGGAGGGGGGAAGAATAGCCGAAGCCTAGCCGCCACGTCCCGCCGGGCGCTTCCTCACCCCAGCCATAATGCATCTCGGTCGACACGTCCTTGGCGAGGTCCATGCCCTCCAGCCCCGGCCACGCGCGCGCCATCGCCAGCAGCGCGGGCACATCGAACTCGCCACTAGCCGAATGCGCGATCACGCCGTTAGGCGCGCCCGCCACCCGGATCCGCCGCGTCAGCGCACGCGTGTCGACCCCCGAAAGGCCGATCCGCGCATGCCGCTTCATCCAGCCGTCCAGCCCCTCGACCGCGCGGAAGCTCGACGGCTGCGTCACGTCCTCGCGGACGATGATGCCAAGCGCGTGCGGGTCGTCCGCCTCGACGTCGTCGGGGTTCGCGCCGACGTTGCCGATATGCGGAAACGTGAAGCAGATCATCTGCCCGGCGAAGGACGGGTCGGTCAGCACCTCCTGATAGCCGGTCATCGCGGTGTGGAAGCACACTTCGCCGACCGCACTGCCCTCTGCGCCGAACCCGCGACCCCAGATCACGTCGCCATTGGCGAGGACCAGCACGCCGGTGGCTCCAGCGGGCATTGCCAAAGACATGGGTGTGGGATTGGTGTCGGCCATCAGGCTGGGCACTCTCTTTACGTTGACGATGTCGCTAAGTGGTGTCCGCTAAGGCCGGCGTGCCGCAGCGTCAATCTGTTAAACGGACGGCGGACGCGCTATCCCACCTGGCTACGCACGAACCACCTGAAAGACCAGTACATGATTCGCGACGACATCAAGGCCGCGCAGCTGACCGCCATGAAGGCCGGCGACAAGCAGAGCCGCAACGCTATCTCGTTGATCCAGGCCGCGATCAAGAACCGCGACATCGAGGCGCGGACGGGGAAAGCGCCCGAGAGCGACGACGCGCTGGTGATCGAAGTGCTCCAGAAGATGGTCAAGCAGCGCCGCGAGTCTATCGAGATGTTCTCGAAGGGTGGCCGTCAGGAACTCGCCGATGCGGAGACCGCGGAGGTCGCAGTGATCGAACGCTTCCTGCCGCAGCAGATGAGCGAGGCGGAGACGAGCGCTGCGATCGAGGCGATCAAGACGGAACTCGGCGCGACCGGCATGAAGGACATGGGCCGCGTGATGGCGGAGCTGAAAGCACGCCACGCGAGCGAGCTGGACATGAGCAAGGCGAGCGGCCTGGTAAAGGCGGCGCTGTCGTAAATGGATAAGGGCGGCCCCCTTCTTCCTCCCCTCCCGCAAGCGGGAGGGGACCGAGGGGTGGGCCCGCGCCATCGACTGGACCGACCAACCGAAAGAGCGCGAGACCTCCGCAACGAAGCGACGAATGCCGAGCAGACGTTATGGCGGCAACTCAAAGGCTCAAGGTTGCAGGACCTGAAGTTCAGCCGCCAGATGCCGATCGCCGGATATTTCGCCGACTTCGTATGCCGCTCGCACAAGCTGATCGTCGAGCTGGACGGTAGCCAGCATGTCGAAGGCCAACCTCATGATGACGCAGGAACGAGACACCTCGAAGCCGCCGGCTACCGCGTCGTCCGCTTCTGGAACAACGATCTGACCTCGAACATGGCCGGCGTATTGGAGACCATTCTGAACGCTGCGATCGGAACCGAGCGTGTGCCCACCCCCCAGCCCCCTCCCGCAAGCGGGCGGGGGGGCTCTGTCGTGCGTGGGGCGATCTAGTGGCGCTAACCCCACAATTCCTCGACGAACTCCGCGCGCGCACGTCGCTCTCGGCCCTCGTCGGAAAAACCACCAAGCTCACCAAGGCCGGCCGCGAGCACAAAGGCTGCTGCCCGTTTCACAACGAGAAGACCCCAAGCTTCTACGTCAACGACGACAAGGGCTTCTACCACTGCTTCGGCTGCTCCGCCCACGGCGACGCGATCAAATGGATGACCGACCAGCGCGGCCTGCCGTTCATGGACGCGGTCAAGGAGCTCGCGCAGGCCGCCGGGATGGACATGCCCGCGATGGACCGCCAGTCCGCCGCCAAGGCCGAGCGCGCCAAGGGCCTGCACGAGGTCATGTCCGACGCCGCCGACTGGTTCACCGAACAACTCAACGGCCTCCCCGGCACCGACGCGCGCGCGCTCCTCGACCGCCGTGGCATCAAGCCCGAGACCGCACGCGCATTTGGGATGGGCTTCGCGCCCGACAGCCGCGGCAAGCTCAAGGCCGCACTCAAGACGTACGGCGATCCGATGCTGGTCGAGTCCGGCATGCTCATCAATGTCGAGGGCAAGGACCCCTACGACCGGTTCCGAGGCCGGCTGATGATTCCGATCCGCGACCCCCGCGGCCGGACGATCGCGTTCGGCGGGCGCGTCCTCGACGGTGGCGAGCCGAAGTACCTGAACTCCCCGGACACGCCGCTCTTCGACAAGGGCCGCACGCTCTACAATCTCGACAAGGCCGCCCCCGCCTCGCGCAAGTCCGGCCGCGTGCTCGTGGTCGAGGGCTATATGGACGTTATCGCGCTCGCCCAGGCAGGCTTCGGCGAAGCGGTCGCGCCCCTCGGCACCGCGCTCACCGAAGCGCAACTCGAAAGATTGTGGCGGATGGTCGACGTCCCCCTGCTCTGCTTCGACGGCGACGGTGCCGGCCAGAAGGCATCCCTCCGCGCTGCCCACCGCGCGCTCCCGCTGCTCGCGCCCGGCCGCAGCCTGGCCTTCGTCACGCTCCCGCAAGGCCAGGACCCCGATGACCTCGTCCGCGCCGGCGGCCCCGGCGCGTTCGAGGCGTTGCTCAAGACCCCCGAACAGCTCGTCGACCGGCTCTGGGCGTCCGAAGTCGCCGCCGAGGCGCTCGACACCCCCGAACAGCGCGCCGGTCTCAAGCGCCGCCTCCACGAACTCGCGGAAGGCATCGCCGACCCGTCGGTGAAGCAGCAATATCATTCCGAGTTCAAGAACCGCTTCTACGAACATTTCAAACCCGTCCGCGCCCCCTTCGTCCCCCGTGGCGAGCGACCCAAGGGCGGCTGGAAGCCCCCCGCCGCACCCGTCACCGAAGACGCGAAGGCCTTCCTCGCCACCGGCATCGACCGCGTCCTGGCCAAGGCGGTCCTCGCCGGCCTGATCCGCCACCCGGTCGAGATCGCGCGTCACATGGAGGTGCTCGGCTCCCTCCAAATGATCGACGGCGCGCTCGGTCGGTTGTTCGAAGCGGTCGTGGATGTTGCACTTGAGGACCAGAAGCTTGATAGCGGGCGCTTGCTCACCATATTGGCGAGGTCCGGTTTCAATTCAGTCGCGAGTGATCTGTTGAGAGCCGATACGATGCCCTATTCGTTCACGCAGACCACGGCCGATCCAGCCCGCGTCCGTGCCGACCTCGACGAGGCGATCGCGATCATGGTCGCACGCCCTGAGGTCGACGCGGCACTCAAGCAGGCGACCGCGGCGATGCAGACGCACTTCACCGAAGA
This sequence comes from Sphingomonas sp. 4RDLI-65, assembly GCF_049472435.1. NCBI lineage: Bacteria > Pseudomonadati > Pseudomonadota > Alphaproteobacteria > Sphingomonadales > Sphingomonadaceae > Sphingomonas > Sphingomonas sp. 4RDLI-65. Next base: position 784,122 of record NZ_JBCEBT010000001.1, read on the forward strand.
GGCGTTCGAACGACAAGTGGCTATGGTAAGAGAGAAACAGGCGTTGGAAGTCCGACTTGCAAATCTTGTACAGTCGAACGAAGACGCCCGAGCGTTGGGTACCGAGGGCGATTGATGGCTAAGGCGAACATGGCGGAACCCGCCGAGACGAACGAAACCGGCGATGCGCCGCTGATCGACATGAACGATGCGTCGATCAAGAAGGTCATCGCGCGCGCCAAGAAGCGCGGCTACATCACCTATGAGCAGCTCAACGAAGCGCTGCCGCAGGGCGAGATGTCGTCCGACCAGATCGAGGACATCAGCGCCGCGCTGAGCGAGATGGGCATCAACATCGTCGAGAACGACGAAGCCGGCGAGGACGGCGAGACCGAGCCCGCCAAGGACGACGAGGACGAGCCGGAGGCCGCCGACGCGGATGCCGACACAGGCCCCGCGATCGAGAAAAAGAAAGAGACCATCGATCGCACCGACGATCCGGTCCGCATGTACCTGCGCGAGATGGGCGCGGTCGAGCTGCTCAGCCGGGAGGGCGAGATCGCGATCGCCAAGCGCATCGAGGCGGGTCGCGACACGATGATCCTGGGTCTCTGCGAATCGCCGATCACCTTCAACGCGATCATCGACTGGTCGACCGCGCTGAACGAGGGCACGATGCAGCTGCGCGAGATCATGGATCTCGACGCGATGCTGTCGAAGGACCCCGCCCCCGAAGCGATGGCCGAGGACGGCGAAGCCGACGACGGCGAGATCAGCGAGAAGAACGCCGGCCCTTCGTTCAAGGAAGAGGCCGAGCCCGAAGAGCCGTCCGCCGACGAGGACGAGGACGGCGAGCGCCGTGCCCCGCGCGCATCGGACGACGAGGAGGAGGACAACACCCTCAGCCTCGCGCAGATGGAAGAGCAGCTCAAGCCGATCGCGCTCGAGCGGTTCGCCAGCATCACCGCGCTCTACAAGAAGTTCAGCAAGATCCAGCAGAGCCGTGTCGACGCGATGGGCATCGGCGGCGATTTCTCGGCTGCCGACGAGCGCAAATACCAGAAGCTGCGCGAGGAACTCACGGCGGAAGTCGAAAGCGTCCAGTTCCACAACGCCAAGATCGAATATCTGGTCGATCAGCTTTATGCCTATAACCGTCGCCTGACCGCGCTGGGCGGCCAGATGCTGCGCCTCGCCGAGCGCCACAAGGTGCCGCGCAAGGACTTCCTCGATCGCTATATCGGTCACGAGATCGACGAGAACTGGCTGACGACGGTCAACAAGGTCGACAAGAAGTGGACCGCGTTCGTCCTCAACGAGGGTGAGGCCGTCGAGCGCATCCGCGCCGAGATCGCCGACATCACGCAGCAGACCGGCATGGCGCTCACCGAGTTCCGCCGGATCGTCAACATGGTCCAGAAGGGCGAGCGCGAGGCGCGTATCGCCAAGAAGGAGATGGTCGAGGCGAACCTGCGGCTGGTGATCTCGATCGCCAAGAAATACACGAACCGCGGCCTTCAGTTCCTGGATCTCATCCAGGAGGGCAATATCGGCCTGATGAAGGCAGTCGACAAGTTCGAGTATCGCCGCGGCTACAAGTTCAGCACCTACGCGACGTGGTGGATCCGCCAGGCGATCACCCGCTCGATTGCGGATCAGGCGCGGACCATCCGTATCCCGGTCCACATGATCGAGACGATCAACAAGCTGGTCCGCACCAGCCGCCAGTTCCTCCACGAGCAGGGCCGCGAGCCGACCCCGGAGGAGATGGCCGAGCGCCTCTCCATGCCGCTGGAGAAGGTGCGCAAGGTGATGAAGATCGCCAAGGAGCCGATCAGCCTCGAAACGCCGATCGGCGACGAGGAGGATTCGCATCTCGGCGACTTCATCGAGGACAAGAACGCGATCATCCCGGTGGACGCCGCGATCCAGGCGAACCTCAAGGAGACGGTCACGCGGGTGCTGGCCTCGCTCACCCCGCGCGAAGAACGCGTGCTGCGCATGCGCTTCGGTATCGGCATGAACACCGATCACACGCTGGAGGAAGTCGGCCAGCAGTTCTCGGTGACGCGCGAGCGCATTCGCCAGATCGAGGCGAAGGCGCTGCGCAAGCTGAAGCATCCGAGCCGATCACGGAAGATGCGGAGCTTCCTCGACCAGTAAGGGTTGGGATATCAGACGAATATACGGGCCGCGGTGACAACACCGCGGCCCGTTTCGTTTCTCCAGCCGGTCGGAATGCCGCCAGCACATAGTCCGTCACGCGGCCTAGACCCGCGTGCCCGAAATCGCGGTTCTTCCCCCAAGCCGCGAAATAGCGTATTTCCGGCCGGTCGCGAAAAACGACGGTTTGGCGCCGCATGAGTCGCTTTGCAGACCGTCGCATATACGTCCAACCCCGCCCAGGCATGGTTCGACCAGCGTATCCGGAAAGTAATCGCCTGACGCTCTGACGGGTCGAAGGCGGCCGTCAGCGTTGATGAACGCTGGCGCGATATTTGGAGCGCAACAATGCCGAAAGTAATATCGATCATCGGTGCAGGGCTTGGCGGCTTGACACTCGCACGCATCCTCCATCTGCACGGCATCCGCGCCACCATCTACGAAGCCGAAGCTTCAGCTGATGCCCGGACGCAGGGCGGCATGCTTTATATCCACGATTATAACGGTCAACGTGCGCTCAAGGCCGCAGGCCTGTTCGATGCGTTTCTGACGCTCGCCCGCCCCGGCGAAGATGCAAAGCGGGTCGTCGACAGGGACGGGACGGTTCTGTTCGACATGCCCGGCTCTGCGAATACCCGCCGTCCGGAAATCGATCGGGGAGATCTTCGAACCCTGCTCACCGAGTCTTTGCCCGCCGGGACGACCCAATGGGGTCATAAGATCGAGTCGCTTGAGACGCTCGATGGCGGCCGCCATGCGCTGCATTTCGCACATGGTGTTACGGTCAAGACCGACGTCCTGATCGGTGCCGATGGTGCCTGGTCCAAGGTCCGTCCTTTCCTGTCGAATGCCGCACCTGTCTATTCAGGCACATGCTTCATCGAGATCGGGTTGGCGAATGACGATCGGCACAACGCCAGCGCGGCCGCGATCGGTAGCGGAACGCTGATGGCGATTGCCCCCGGCAAAGGCATCATCGCGCATCGCAATGCCGACCGAACCATACGCGGCTATGCGGCCCTCAACATGTCGGAGGACAGCATGGGCGCGATAGTCGTCGATGAAGCGGGCGCTCGCCTGGCGCAGATTGCGGCGCAGTTCGCCGGATGGGCGCCGCAGTTGACCGCGCTTATAACGGACAGCGATATCGAGCCTGTACTACGCCCGATCCATGCGCTGCCGGTCGGCCATCGATGGGATCGGGTCGCGGGAATAACGCTGATCGGGGATGCGGCACATCTTATGTCGCCGTTTGCCGGTGAAGGTGCCAATCTGGCTCTGTATGACGGCGCTAAGCTTGCCGAGGCGATCATCGCCTATCCCGACGATATCGAGGCGGCGTTTGCCGGTTACGAGCAGGACATGTTTCAACGGAGCGCCGAGGTCGCCCTGCTATCCGCACAGAACCTGACGCGGTTTTTCGGCGATCATGCGCCCCAGAGCGTGGTCGACATCTTTACCCGCTTCGCCCAGCTCGACTAGGCGGTCGCACCGCGTTTTATCGTGTATACCTACCTGCCGGTGATCGGTTGGCCTACTCGACCCGCCCATCCACATCGCGTTAAAGGCTACTCATGGCCCGCGTAATCCTGTTCAACAAACCGTACGACGTCCTCAGCCAGTTCACCGACGTAAACAGTCCGACCCCGCGCGCGACGCTGTCGCAGTTCGTCGACGTGCCGGGCGTTTATCCGGCGGGGCGGCTCGACCGGGACAGCGAAGGGTTGTTGCTGCTGACGGACGACGGTCGCCTTCAGGCGCGGATCGCGGACCCGAAGTTCAAGTTGCCGAAAACCTATCTCGTGCAGGTCGAGGGCGATGCCGATCCTGCCGCGCTCGATCGGTTGCGACAGGGCGTCGTGCTGAAGGATGGCCCTGCCCGCGCCGAGGTCGAGCGGATCGATACGCCCGAGCTCTGGCCGCGCGTGCCGCCGATCCGGGTCCGCGCGAGCATCCCCGATTGCTGGCTGAAGATAACCATCCGCGAAGGCCGCAACCGGCAAGTCCGCCGCATGACCGCGGCGATCGACCACCCGACGCTGCGGCTGGTCCGGTGGAGCATCGGCGACTGGACGCTGGCCGATCTCGCGCCCGGCGCATGGCGCGACGCCTGAGAGCCACCTGACGGGATGCTCTGCCTCAGGCGGGCCCCGCCTCAGGCGGCGATGACCTCGGGCATGAAGATATAGCCGTTGCCGCGGACGGTGCGGATGATCTCGGCGGGGTCGAACTCCTGCAATTTGCGGCGCAGGCGGCTGATGTTGACGTCGATCGTCCGGCCGCCCGCCATCGCCTCGGTACGGCCCGACTGCGCGATCATGTCGTCGCGCGAATGGACCTTTTGCGGCTGCGTGACGAAGGCGTTGAGCAGCTGGAACTCGCCGTCGGTCAGCCGCACCGGCGCGCCGTCGGGGGCATGCAGCGTGCGCATCCGGCAATTGAGCGTCCAGCCGGCGAACGCATAGGTCTCGACACGCGCCGGCCGCGGCGCCTCGCCGGTCGCGACCGACGTATTGGCCGAGACGGGCGCCCCTGCCCCGCGGCGGCGCAATACCGAGCGGATGCGAGCGAGGATCTCGCGCGGGCTGGACGGCTTGGTCACATAGTCGTCGGCGCCGAGCTCGAGCGCGACGACGCGGTCGACCTCGCCTGCGAGCGCGGAGAACATGATCACCGCGGGGGCATCGTCGCTCTGTGTCAGCGTCCGCAACACGGACAGGCCGTCCTCGCCGGGCATCATCATGTCGAGCACGATCAGGTCGCAGGGGTGGCGGCCGAGCCGGGCGCGCAACGCGGCACCGCTCTCGACCGCTTCGGCGCGCAGGCCGTGATCGACGAGGAATTCGGTGAGCAGTTCGCGCAGGCCGGGGTCGTCGTCGACGATGACGACCCGCGCGCCCTGCGCCCCTGCACTGTCGGCGGCGAACGGGTCGGCGGCGAACGGGTCGGCGGCGAACGGATCGGCGCCAAAGGCGGCGGGGGATGGTTCGGGGAAGCCCTGGTGGTTTGCGATCATGACCGCGTTCCTGCATCGCGTGTTTGTCCGGGATATGTCCGGGTAAGACACGCATGTTGCAGTGCGGCAGGGTGGATGCACGTCGTGTTCGGGTTCGTGAGCCGGCGGGGGGCGGCTGGGCAGACGGCGACCGTTTCGGCTGTTGCCTGCGACGCGACGGTAGCGTGTTTCCCCGCGAAGGCGGGGATCCAGACTGGGCTCCGGCCTTCGCGGGAGAACAGGGAAGAGCGGACTGTCGTTCGATTGTGGCCGCGGTCCGGTATTTATTACAGCTGACGGGAGAGGACGAAACAGTCGTTTCGCGTTCCACCCCCTCCGTCAGGCTGAAGCCTGCCACCTCCCCCTTGCGGGGGAGGATAGGTCAGGCCCGCCCTAGAACTTCATGCCCTAGAACTTCACGTTCGTGCTGACGAAGAACGCACGGCCGTACGGGTCGTAGGTCGAAGGGTAGGTGTTCGCCTGTTCCTGGTTGTCGCCCAGGATCGGCGGCTGCTTGTTGAAGATGTTGTTGACGCCGACCGACCAGGTGAAGCCCGGCTTGATGTCGAACGCCGCGGTCAGGTCGAAATAATTGTACGCCTTGATCTTCTCGACCGCATAGACGGTGCCGTTGTCGTCGTCCTTCACCGGCGACAGATAGCGATACAGCACAGACACGGTCACCGGACCGGTCGAATAGGTCGTCCGTGCCGACAGGCGCCATTTCGCATAGGGGTTGCCGCAGGTCTGGCCGAACTTGCCGGCGCAATCGATCGTGAGATCGGGGATCGCCGCAAGCGGGTTATACTCGAAGGCGATCAAGCGCGTGCCGCTGATCCGGAAATCGACCTTGCTGGTGGCGCTGCCGAACGCACCGAAATTGAGCGGCAATGCGTAGCGTGCCTCGAAATCGACGCCGCGGGTGACGACGCCACCGGTGTTCGCCAGCGTGTTGGCGGCATCGGTGATCGCATAGCTGTTGGCGTCGCGCGGCAACGAGGCGCAATAGCTCGAATCATACGGCGTGTAGCCATTGTCCGCATCGCCGTAGCAGGCGCGGATCAGGTTCGTCGTGCCGACCGTCGAGATGTAGTTGGCGATCTTGATCTTGTAATAATCGGCAGTGAACGAGAAGCCGGGCAGGAAGCGCGGCTGGAGGACGATGCCCGCCGTGTACGTGTCGGAGGTTTCCTCGCGCAGCGTGGGGTTGCCGCCGTTGACCGTCTGGATCTGCGTGCTGCCGCCGTCATAGGCGGTGCCGATCAACGCGGCCGGGACGCCGGTCGCAACGCAGCTTGCGTTCAGGTTGGTGTTGGTGAGCGCGACCGCGGTGGTGCAAGGGTCGGTCGCGGACGGGAAGTCCTGCGACGAGCCGCTGTAGAGATCGGAGACGGTCGGTGCGCGGACGGCACGCGAATATTGGCCGCGCAGCGAGATGTCGTTGATCAGCGACCAGACGACGCCGCCCGAATAGGTGTTCACCGATTTCGCCGCGGTCGAATAATAGGAATAGCGGTACGCGCCGTTCACTTCGAGCTTCTTGATGAGCGGGATATCCGCCAGCAACGGCACCGCGACCTCGGTATAGGCTTCCTTGACGTCGTAGCCGCCGCTCAGCCCCTCGCCCGCGTTGAAGCCGACCACGTCGCCCGACGACAGCGAGAAGTCGGGACTGTAGCTGCCATGTTCGCGGCGATATTCGGTACCGAAGACGATGCCGACCGGGCCTGCGCCGAGATCGAACAGGTTGCGGTTCGAGATCGAGGCGCTGGCGACCTGCTCGCTGATCGTGCTGCTGTTCTGCACCGGTATGGTGATGAACGCCGCCGCCGCCGCGCTGATGTTGCCCGCGCCGTAGATGTTGAGCGGGACGCAGCCGTTGCTGGTATCCGAGCAGACCAGGTTGCCGCTGGCGTCGTAGCTGGTGCGGAGTGCCTGCAACACGCGGCTGCGCGAGACGTTGCCGGACTGCGTCTCGATCGATTTGGTGCGCGAATAGCTGTAATAGGCGTCGTAGTTCCAGCCGCCGCCGATATCGCCGTTCGCGCCGAGCACGGTGCGATAGGCAGTGTTGTCGAGGCTCGAGACGCGGTCGCCGACTTCGGTCAGGCGGCGATAGATGGTCGACGTGACATAGCCGTCGCCATCGGTGTCGAGACCCTTGAGCAGCGACTGCGAGCCGGACGAGAGGAACGACGAATCGACGTCGATCGCGACCGAGCCGGTGAACGGCGTCGGCGCCAGCTTGTTCTTGACGCGGTTGTTGATGAACTGGCCCTCGGCATAGATGTTCAGCGCGGGGCTGACCTCGTAATGCGTCTGTGCGCTCATCAGGAACCGCTCCTGCGGGACCTGGAGATAGTTCGACGGCGCATAGTTATAGGCGTCGGTCGCCGAATTATACGCGCTGTAGCTGCCGTCGGTCTCGAACTTGCGGTTGACGCCGCCGATCGCGAATCGCGTGCCCTCGATCGAGCCCGAACCGCCGGCGATCAGATTGCCGTCGCCGTCGTCGACCTGCGCCTGCTTCGAATAATCACGCGCCGACTGGAGGATGCCGTTGCGCTTGGTGTAATCGAAATAGATCGTCGCATTGCCGCGGCCGTCTTCGAAATTGCCGCCGAGCAGCAGGTTGCCGTTGAAGTTGCCGCCATCGCCGGCTTCGTTGATGCGGTAGTTGGCGTTTGCCTGGACGCCGCTGAAGTCCTTCTTCATCACGAAGTTGACCACGCCCGAGATCGCATCCGACCCGTACACCGCCGAACGGCCGCCGGTAACGATGTCGACGCGCTCGATCAGGCCGGCGGGGATCGTGTTGAGATCGACCACCTGGCTCGCGTCATAGGCGACATAGCGACGGTTGTTGACGAGCACGAGCGTACGCGTCGAGCCGAGCCCGCGCAGATCCGCGGTGGCGACGCCGCCGCCGGGATTGTTCGATGCGCCGGTGCTGCTGGGGATCAACTGCGGCAGGTCCTTGAGGACGCTCTCGACGTTGATCTGGCCCGAGAGCGCGATCTCCTTGGCGCTGACCACCGAGATCGGCGATGCCTGCCGCAGGCTCTCGCCGCCGAGGCGCGATCCGGTCACGACGATCGTGTCGCCATCCTCGGGTGCTGCCGGATCGGTCGCTGGATCGGCCTGGGTGGCCAACGGTGCGGCTGCCGGCGCAGCTTGGTCGGCGGACTGTGCCAAGGCTGGCGTGGCGACCCCAAGCAGAAGCGTGGACGCCAGAAGGCGCTTGCGAAAATCCAGACGCATTTCGATACTCCCTGAGCCGCATTCCAGGCACTAGACCCATGTATTGCGGTAATTATTTGCGATTACGGATCGGTTCCGCCTCCTTGGTCTGCGGCCGCCGCCGGGGTTCGACAATGCCTAAATGGTCACCGAAACGTCATCATCTTGAGGTGTTGTAGCGCCGGCACGGTTTGATACGTCGTGTTGCTGGACGGTTACTGTCTAGGACGTGTGGATGACGACCGAGACACATACGCCCCTGGTCTGCACGAACAGGATTTGGGGCACGATATCCGGCGACGGCCCCGCTTCGCCGCCGAACGCGATCCTGCACGTTTGCCGGACGATCCCGTAGCTGGCCGAAAATCCCGTCATTGGAAGGTCGCTCCGCTCGCCATCGCCTTGCTCGGGCTCAGACCCTGCTGTTCGAGGAACTGGTTGAGACCGGCGACGAGATCCTGCGCGGCACCGATGGTCAGCGCGACCCGGCCGACGACGACGCGCTCGACCGACGGCGGCTGGCGCGCATGGTCGCAGCGCGCGCTCTCCAGCGTCAGCACGATGACGCCGTTGAGGTTGGCGAACCCGGCGAGACCGGTCGCGAACACTTCCGGCGCGAAGGGATTGTCGATCAACGCGGGCAGTGTTGGCGACTGGGCTGGCGACGGAATCGAGTCTGACGCCGGAACGCCCTTGATGGCGACGCGCATGTTGATGCTCCTTGCACTTGAACGGTTGAACCCGGGCGGGCTGTTGGCCTTGCGGCGAGCCGGGGCCTAAGGCGCTCGAATGTCCCGGGCATTTCCCCGCGCGACATGCCGGAGACACATCCCGTCGTGGCGTGGGCCGCGTGTTTCACGCCTGTCTTCGAACCGAAACGTCGGAACATTTCGAGGAAACATCCCCCGTCGAAGCGCGCAATTCCACCCCGGAGACGCACGCATGATTTTCGATTTGGGCGCTGGTTCCATGGCCTTGGCCATCGCAGGAACATTCGCCACGGCTCCAAACACCGTACCGCCGCAGGCACCTGTCCCAGCGAGCGAGGTCGCCGCCGGCAAGGTCGCAGCCGACAAAAGCGTGCCGGCGGACACCGCCGCCCGCACCATCAGGACCCTGCGCGTCGAGGGTTCGCAGCGGATCGAGCCGGAAACGGTGCTGAGCTACACCAAGCTGCGGATCGGTGCGCCCTATACCACCGAGACTCTCGACCAGGCGCTGAAGGACCTGCAGGCGAGCGACCTGTTCGCGGACTATTCGATCGCCGGCGTCGCCGACGGCAACATCGTGCTGCGCGTGCGCGAGAACCCAATCGTCAACCGCATCCTGATCGAGGGCAGCAAGGCGCTGAAGAGCGAGAAGATCACCAAGGAGATCAAGCTCGCCCCGCGGCAAATCTTCACCCGCACCGCGGTCCGCCAGGATATCGCACGGATCATCGAACTCTATCGTCGCCAGGGCCGGTTCGCCGCGGTGATCGATCCGAAGATGGTCACGCTCGACCAGAACCGCGTCGACGTCGTGTTCGTGGTCAGCGAGGGGCCGAAGTCGAAGGTCCGCCAGATCAACATCCTCGGCAACGCGATGTTCTCCGACGATCAGGTCCGCGCGCAGATGGCGACCAAGCAGGCGCGGTTCAAACGGCTGCTGTCGTCGGCCACCACCTACGATCAGGATCGCCTCGCCTACGACCAGCAGAAGCTCCGGCAATTCTACCTGACGCAGGGCTATGCCGATTTCCGCGTGACATCCGCGGTGGCGGAACTGACGCCCGACAAGAAGGACTTCATTATCACCTATGTGGTGGAGGAGGGAAAACGCTATAAATTCGGCGACGTGTCGGTCGACAGCCAGATCCGCGAATTCGACGGCAAGAAGCTCGCCGCCACGCTGCCGGTCAAGAAGGGCGACTGGTACAATGCCAAGCTGGTCGAGGATTCGGTCGACTCGATCAGCCAGACCGCCGGCCTGTTCGGCTACGCGTTCAGCGAGGTGAATCCGGAGTTCCAGAAGGATTCCGACACGCTGACGATGGGGATCAACTTCAACATCGCCGAAGCCAAGCGCACCTACGTCGAACGCGTCGAGATCAACGGCAACACGCAGACCAAGGACAAGGTGGTCCGCCGCGAAATCCGCCTCGCCGAGGGCGACGCGTTCAACAGCTTCCAGGTCAAGCGGTCGGAGGACCGGATCAATTCGCTGGGCTATTTCCAGGACAAGATGACGATCAAGCAGTTGCCAGGCTCCGCCCCCGACCGCGTGATCCTCGAAACCAATCTCGAGGAGAAATCGAGCGGCGAGCTGCAATTGTCGGCAGGCTATTCGAGCCTCGAGAGCGTCATCGCCTCGGCCAGCATCACGCAGCGCAATTTTCGCGGCATGGGGCAGGAACTGCGCGCCAGCGCGAGCCTGTCGAGCTATTCGAAGTCGATCAACCTGGGCTTTACCGAGCCGTATCTTTTCGACACCAACGTGGCGTTCGGCGGCGACGTGTTCCGTCGTGATTACAGCTCGTACAACACGACCGGCGACAGCGACAGCTCGACCTACGAACAGGTCTCGACCGGCTTCCAGATCCGCGCCGCGGTGCCGCTGACCGAATATTGGTCCGCCACCGCACGTTACGGGCTGTCCTACGATCAGGTGACGCTCGACGAGGACACCTATTACACCAACGGCGTCTGCGATTCCGCGATCGCCGGCCAGTATCTGTGCGACGCGGTCGGCAACCGCTGGACCTCGTCGATCGGCTATTCGCTGGTGTTCGACAACACCAACAGTCGCGTCCGGCCGACCAAGGGCAGCAAGTTCAGCGTCAGCCAGGATTTCGCCGGGCTCGGCGGCGACACCAAATACATCCGCAGCACCGCCAACTACACCAAGTACATGGATCTCGGATCGAGCTTCATCCTGTCGGCGCATGCCGAGGGCGGCTATATCAAGGGCCTTGGCCAGGACGTGCGGCTGACCGATCGCTTCTATCTCGGCGATCCGCAGATGCGCGGCTTCGACATCCGCGGCGTCGGCCCGCGCGTGACCCGCACCACGTACGACACGACGACGATCCCGGCGACCGTGTCGAGCTCCAGCACGACCAGCCAGACCGCGCTTGGCGGCACCACCTATTACCAGGCGCGGCTCGAACTCGAACTGCCGATGGGCTCCGGCGCGCGCGAGATGGGCCTGCGCCCGTCGATCTACATGGACGTCGGGGCGGTCTTCGGCGGCAAGACGCCGACGCTGACGGATACCTGCGCCACCGCCAACGCCACCTCGGTCGCGTGCGTCGCCGGCACGCGGCAATACACCAATACCGCGGGCGACCTGCTGTATCTCGATTCGAGCGGAGCCAGCACCACCACCAACACCGGCACGCCGTACACCTATTCGCTGGGCAGCTATACGGAGACCTATTCGGGCAACACCGCCAGCCCGCGCCTGTCGGTCGGCATCGGCGTCAACTGGACCTCGCCGTTCGGCCCGCTGCGGATCGATCTGGCCAAGGCGCTGTTGAAGGCGTCGGGCGACGACAGCAAGCTGATCACGTTCAACGTCGGCGGGCAGTTCTAGGCAGGGTTCCACATCCGCGATCCTCCCCCCGCCAGGGGGGAGGATTGTGGTGTGAGCCTGAGGAACGACGGCCTGCTGCGACCTTCAGCCCCGCTCCGCCCGCGCGTCACCCTCTCCCTCGACGCCCGCGCTGCCGATCGACCGGTCGATCATGCCCGACCGGCTCATCCACCAGAACAGCACGACGCCCGGGACCGCGAGCACGGTGGTCAGCAGGTAGAAGTCGACATAGCCGAATGCCTCGATCAAGGCGCCGGCGGTGGTGCCGGTGACGATCCGCCCGACGATGCTCGCCGCTGCCGAGATCAGCGCGAACTGTGCCGCGGTGAAGCGGAGGTCGCACAACGCGGAGAAATACGCGATCACGACGACGCCGCCAAACCCGCTCGATGCATTCTCGAAGCCGATCGCGGCCGCCATGCCGAAGTTCGAATGCCCTGCCGCCGCCAGTGCCGCGAACGACAGGTTCGACACGCCCATCAGCACAAGCGACAACAGCACCGATCGCTTCATCCCCATGCGCGCATACAGGATGCCGCCGATGAAGATGCCGACCAGATACGCGATGAAGCCGATCCCGACGTCGTAGAATGCGATCTCGTCACCGGTGAAGCCGAGGTCGTCGAACAGCAACCGCAGCGTCAAATTGGCCAGCGTATCGCCGACCTTGAAGATCAGGATGAACGCGAGGACGACGAACGCCCCCTCGCGCGAGAAGAACTGGACGAACGGCCCCCAGATCGCGCGGAACCCCTCGGCGAGACCACGCCGTTCAATCGGCGGACGGCGGCGTTCGGGCTCGCCCAGCGCCAAGCCCGCCAATACCGCCGGCAACGCGAATACCACGCACGCCAGATAGGCTGCGTTCCAGCCAGCCCGTTCGGCGACCACCAACGCCAGCGCGCCCGATCCCGCCGAACCGATCCGCCAGCCATATTGGCTCATGCCCGATCCGACGCCCAATTGGCGCGGCTCGAGCGTCTCGATCCGGAATGCATCGATCACGACGTCGAAGGTCGCGCCCGCCGCGCCGACCAAAATCGCCGCGGTTGCGGTCGAGGCGATGCTGGCCGCCGGGTCGATCAGGGCCAGATTGACCACCGCGGCGACGACCAGCGCGGCGGTGACGATCAGCCACGAGACGCGCTGGCCCAGCCGTCCGATGATCGGAAGCCGAACGCCATCGACCACCCAGGCCCACAGGAATTTCAGATTATAGACGAGGAAGGCGAGGCTGAACGCGGTGACCGTCTTCTTGTCGATCCCGCTCGCCGCCAGCCGCGTGGTCAGCGTCGCCCCGATCATCGCGTAGGGAAAACCCGACGAAATACCGAGCGCGAGCGCAGCCAGCGGCGCCTTTTCGACATACGGCCGAAACCCGTCGCTCCAGCGTTTGCCTTCGGTTCCGTCCATCGCACTTACGCTCCCACTCGCTTGCGCGGACCCTAACGGGAAATCGCGACCGCGCTACCCGTCAGGCGATGGAAGGCGGCAAACGTCAGGCTTTTGCCTCGAACAACGTGAACCCCGACGGCACGCGCTTGGGCTTCTTGCCGCCGATCATCGCCTCGATCGCCTCGATCGCAGCGATCAGGTCGCGGGGGGCATAGGGCTTGGCCATGCAACCGGCGGCGAGCGTGGTCGCCTCGACCGGGCAGCTTCCGGTCACGAACATCACCGGTACGCCCTTGGCATGCGCCGCGCGCGCGACGTCGATGCCGGAGCCGTCCGCGAGGTTCACGTCGACCAGCACCAGGTCGATCACCACGTCGCTCGCCAGGATCGGCAGCGCTTCGGCGACCCGGTCGATCGTCGCGACGATCGTAAAATCCGCCTCGGCCAGGAAATATTCGGTATCGAATGCCACCAGCGGCTCGTCCTCGACGACGAGGAGCCGGACGATCTGCCGCTTCTTCTTCCCGAACAACATTGCAGAAAGGCCCCCGGACGCGCGCGAAAGGTCGTTACGCTTGCGGGTGTTAACGCACCGCAGCACGAACGGACGCAAATATTTTCGCGCTGGCGGCCGATCCATAGTATCAGCCGCGCCATGACGACTTCAAAAGACGATAACCCGACTGCCAGCCCGTCGCCCGACGCGCCTGCAACTCCTGCAACACCGGTAAAAGGCGACCGTATCGCCAAGCTGCTCGCCCGCGCCGGGATCGCCTCGCGCCGCGATATCGAGCGGATGATCGCCGAGGGGCGAGTCGCGCTCAACGGCTCCACGCTCGACACGCCCGCGACCATCCTGCGCAATCTCAACGGCGTGACGGTCGACGGCGATCCGGTCGAGGCGCCGAGCGCGGCGCGGCTGTTCCTGTATCACAAGCCGACCGGCTTGCTCGTCACCGAGCGCGACCCCGCGGGACGCACGACGATCTACGATCGCCTGCCGCAGGACCTGCCACGGCTGGTGCCGGTCGGTCGGCTCGATCTCAACACCGAGGGGCTGTTGCTGATGACCACCGACGGTGGGCTCAAGCGTCAGCTCGAACTGCCCGCGACGGGTGTCGAGCGTGCCTATCGCGCGCGCGCTTATGGTAACATCACGCAGCCGCAGCTCGAGGAACTGATCGAGGGGATCGAGATCGAGGGCGTGCGCTACGGCTCGATCAACGCGAATATCGAGCGTCGCACCGGTGCGAACGTGTGGATCGAGATGATCCTGACCGAGGGCAAGAACCGCGAAGTCCGCCGCGTTCTGGAGCATCTCGGGCTACAGGTCTCGCGCCTGATCCGGACGCGCTACGGCCCGTTCGTGCTCGGCGACCTGCCGCCCGGGCAGATCGGCGAAGTGCTGCAGCACGACGTCGTCGCGTTCCAGAAGGAACTGGCGAAGGGACGACCCGAGGGTCCGGGCGCGCGCGCCAACATCGGGATCAGCGCGAGTGCCGGCGCGGGAGCCGGGATCGGTGCGCGGTCCAGCCAGCGGGGCAGCAATGCACCGCGACCTGCCGCAACGGCACGACCTGCTACGGGTGCGCGGCCTGCCGCTGGCGGTGCACGGGCGCCCGTCCGGAGCCCGTACACGGCGCCGGCAAGCTCGGGGTTCTCCAGCGGCACCGTGCCGACCGATCGTCCGTCACGGCCTGCACGGCCCGAGCGGATCCGTCCGACTGCGGCGATGCAGCGCGGCGACGTCAACGATCCTTGGGCGCGGCCGGATGCGCGCAATGCCGCTCGGCCGTCGGGCACGCATCACGCCCGGCCGACGAGTGGCGAAATGTCCAAGCCCTATGTCCGCCAGGAACGGGCGGATCGCGGCGAGGAACTGAGCACCAGCCCGAAGATCAAGCATTTCCGCGCCGCCAAGCCGCCACGGGATCGCGCAGCCCCGTCGCGAGTCGGCGCCGGTGGCACCGTGACGCCACGTCGCGCGGAAACCCCACAGCGTCAGGAGCCGCAACGTGGCTTCCGTCCGCAGGCCGATGATTCGCGCGGCCGCAGTTCGCTCGACAAACGCGCCGCGCGCAGTGCTTCCGGGCGTCCGGGTGCAGAGCCACGGCCGGTGCGCGATGCGCCGGCACGGCCTGAGCGGGGGACTCGTCCTGCGGCGCCCGGCAAGGGTCCGTCGGGAGGGCGCGGTCATCCGCCCCGTGCACCACGTGGAGGGAAGCGCTGATGCGTATCATCGCAGGGCAGTATCGCGGCCGTCAGATCGCCGCACCCAAGGGTGACACCACCCGCCCGACCGCAGACCGGATGCGCGAGACGTTGTTCTCGATGCTGACGAGCCGCGTTGGCAGCTTCGACGGGTTGGCGGTCGCCGACCTGTTCGCCGGCTCGGGCGCGCTCGGGATCGAGGCACTCTCGCGCGGCGCGGCGACGTGCATGTTCGTCGAATCGGACAAGCTGGCGGTCGATGCGCTGAAGGCCAACCTCGCCAAGCTGGAGATCCGCGGCGATGTCCGCGCCACCTCGGTAATGGCGCTCGGGCCGGCACCAGCGCCGCTCGACGTGATCCTGATGGACCCGCCCTACGCCACCGGTGCCGGACTGGTCGCGCTCGACAAGCTGTCGCGGCTGGGTTGGGTCGGGCCGGCGACGTGGATCAGCCTCGAAACGGCCAAGGCCGAAGTCGTCGAACTGGCCGGCTTCGAGGTCGACGCCACGCGCGTGCACGGCAAGGCGCGGCTGACGCTGCTCCGTCCCGCCTGAAGTGTTCTCCCGCGAAGGCGGGAGCCCAGACTGGGCTCCCGCCTTCGCGGGAGAACATACTAGTTCTGCGGGGTGCGGCCCAGAATCAGTAGCCCGCCGAGACTCAACACCCCCGCCGCCATCAGATATCCGCCGACCAGCCATAGGCCATGTGGCGCCAGCGCCTCCGCCACGATCGGCGCGAGCGCACCGCCGAGCACGCCGCCAAGATTGAACGTCATCGACACGCCGGTGTAGCGCACCCCCGCCGGGAACAGGCTCGGCAGCCATCCGCCGAGCGGCCCATAGGCAAACCCCATCACGAACAGCGCGCCCGACAGCCACAGCCACACCGTGAAGAGTGATCCCGAGCCCAGCATCGGCCCCATCAGCGCGCCGACCCCAATGCACCCGGCAAACCCGATCGCCAGCATTCGCGCGGCGGAATGCCGGTCGGCCAGCACGCTCGCCACGATCACGCCCCCTGCGAGAAACCAGATCGCGACCAGTTCGACCGCGAGGAACGCCTCGCGCGAATAGCCGAGCGTCTTGGTGCCGTAGCCAAGCGCGAATGCGGTCGCGAGGTAGAACAGCGCAAAGCATGCGATGACGCCGAACGTGCCGGCTAGCGTCGCGCGGAGGTGCTTCGTCAGCAACGTCGCGATCGGCACCTTGGGCAGCGCCTCCGTCGCCTCGGCTTCGAGGAACGCCGGCGTTTCGGTCAGCTTCAACCGCACCCACAGCCCGAGCCCGACAAGGATAGCGCTCAGCAGGAACGGGATCCGCCAGCCCCACGCGACGAACTGCGCGTCGTCCAGCACCAGGCCGATCAGCAGGAACAGCCCGTTCGCGGCGAGGAAGCCGACCGGAGCGCCGAGCGGCGGGAACATGCCCCAGGTGTTCTTGCGATGCGGCGGCGCATTCTCGACCGCGAGCAACGCCGCCCCGCCCCATTCGCCACCCAGCCCGAGCCCCTGCCCCAGCCGCATCAGGCAAAGCAACGCGGGCGCGATCCAGCCGACCTGCGCATAGGTCGGCAGGAACGCAATCCCGACGGTCGATCCACCCATCAGCAACAGCGACGCGACCAGCGTCGACTTGCGCCCGACCCGGTCGCCGAAATGTCCGAACACGATCGCCCCGACCGGCCGCGCGACGAACGCGAGGCCGAACGTCGCATAGCTCAGCAGCAACTGCGCCGAGTCCGACTGCCCGGCGAAGAACAACGGTCCGAACACGAGCGCCGCGGCGGTCGCATAGATGTAGAAGTCGTAGAACTCGACCGCGGTGCCGACCAGGCTGGCGGCGAGGATGCGGCGGTTGGAGGCTAAAGTCGTCATGGTCACGGCATCGCCGCGGAGGCCGTTCCGGTCAACCGATTGCCGCAACCGGTCCTCCCCTGGCGGGGGAAGATTAACCTACGCTGGAAGGACAATCCGGGCGACAAGCCCCGGCGCATTGTCGGCGAGTTCGAAATGGCCGTCATGCAGCCGCGCGACTGCTTCGATCAGCGCCATGCCGAGGCCGGCGCCCGGCGTGGAGCGTGCGCTGTCGAGGCGGCCGAAACGTTTCAGCGCCTGCGCGCGGTCGGCGGCGGCGATGCCCGGGCCACGGTCCTCGACCTGGATCGCGACGCCGTCGGTGCGGTGGACGATCCGCAGCGTGACCTCGCCGCCCCCCGCACCGTGCCGGAGCGCGTTGTCGATCAGATTGGTGATCGCTTGGCTGATGAGCTCGCGGTGGAGCTTCATCGGCGGTGGACGGTCGTCGATCGCGATTGTGAACACGAGCCCGGCATCCTCTGCGACCGGCGCATAGAGCTCGCCGATTTCCTCCAGAAGATCGGCGGGCGACACCTCGATGAAACGGTCGCGCGAGACCGAGCCCGAGCGGCTGATCTCGATCACCATCGTCAGCATCCGCATGACCAGGTCGGTCTCGACCAGCAGACCGCCGAGCGCCGCCTCGCGCGCGTCCGGATCGGCAATCAACACCGCCTGCTCGGTCTTGGTGCGCAGCCGAGCCAGCGGAGAGCGAAGATCGTGCGCCAGGCTGTCGGTGACGATCCGCAGCTCGGCCATCACGCCTTCGAGCTTGCCAAGCATGACATTGAGCCGCGCGGCTAGGCGGTCGAACGCGTCTCCGCCGCCCGCGATCATATCGACGCGCCGAGAAAGGTCGCCCTCGCCCGCCGCCTCGATCGCCTTGGCGATACCATCGAGCCGGCGACTGACGTAGCGCGTGAGCACCAGCCCGCCGATCACGCCGAGCGCCAGCGACAGGAAAACCGCCACCGCAAGCGCACGTTCAATCGCACGCTCCTCCGCCGCAATCAAATCCAGGTTACGACCGGTGAGCAGCCAGTAATCGCCCAGCGGGTGAAGCGCGTAACCGGTCTCTCGCGCGGACCAGAGTTCATCGGAGCCGAGCCGCGCGATCCGGAACTGCGTGATGCGGAGCGGCACGGCGAGACGCGCGGGCGAGATGCCGACGACCGCGCGGCCCTTGGGATCGATCACCGCCAGCACCAACGAGACGTCGCCGGGAACGACCGCGCTATCGATCGCCTGACGAACCGCGGTCAGTCCACCGCTTCGCCACACCGCGCGCAAGGCCTCGGATTGTTCGGTAGTCTCTCGGCGTATCGCATCGATCGCGTCGGCACTGGTAGTCTTCCAGACGAAGCCGACCAGCGCGAGGTTGGACACCAGCGCCAGCGCGATCGACAGGAGGGCGATCCGCGCCGTTACCGAAAGGCGGATCACCATCCCGAATCAGCCTTCGACGGCGAGCCGGTATCCTGCCCCGCGCACCGTGTGCAGGATCGGCGTCGGGAAGCCATCCTCGAGCTTGCGACGGAGACGACCGATATGGACGTCGACTACGTTCGAGCCCGGGTCGAAATGATAATTCCAAATCTTCTCGAGCATCATCGTCCGCGTGACGACCTGTCCGGCGTGGCGTGCCAAGAATTCGAGCAGGTTGAATTCGCGGGCGCCGAGTGGGATCGAGCGGCCGGCGCGCGACACGGCGCGGGCGAGCAGGTCGATCTCGAGGTCACCGACAGAGAGCTTGGTCTTCTGCGGCTCGGTCGCGGCGCGGTCGGAGCGGCGGAGCATCGCCTCGATCCGGGCGGAGAGTTCGGCGAACGAGAACGGCTTGCAGAGGTAATCGTCGGCACCGGCCTTCAGGCCATCGACGCGGTCGTCGACGGCGGCGAGTGCGGACAGGATCAGGACGGGGGTGGCGATGCCCGCGGCGCGAATCGCGCTGACCATCGACAGGCCATCGAGGCCGGGCAGCATGCGGTCTGCGATGATGAGGTCAAAGATGCCTTCGCTGGCGAGGAACAGGCCGTCGCGACCGTCTGCACAAGCCTCGATCGCGTGGCCGGCCTCGGCCAGACCTTTGGCAAGATAGGCGGATGTCGAGGCGTCATCCTCGACGATCAGAATCTTGCGGCTCAACGCGCTATCACCTTCCCTGCCTCTGAAATCAGTCACTATCTCCTGCCCTCATAAACGGAAAGGCCGGCGGAAAGAAGTCTTCCCACCGGCCCCCACGGTACCCCCGGGAGTGACGGGCACCGATCTCTGGAAACGCGTACGGCCGTTGCTGGCCACGGGTTGGTTCTAGGATCGGGCGGGGGTCAGGGCGATGACCGAGGGGTGACAATTTCGTCATGTTGGTGGGTGTTTTTATGCGGGTCGCGGCGAGAGCAACGCGAAGGCGAGGCGAAGGCGGTATTGCCCCGCGTTGTGGGATCAGGCCAGCAAAGCGCTCCGGCGATACGTCCCGGCCCCTTCTCGTTATCCCGGCGAACGCCGGGACCCACGGATACGGCGGACCATGCGTTAGCTTGCAACCACCACCAACTCCGCAACCATGGGTCCCGGCGTTCGCCGGGATGACGGAGTGGGGGGAGAAAAGCGTAAGAGAGGGAGACGTAAGATCGTGACGCCCGGTGCCGTGTTCCCCCGCGAAGGCGAAGGCCCAGCCTGGGCCCCCGCCTTCGCGGGGGAACACGCCTACTTACGCCTATTACTTGTCGAGGATCGCGGCGATCGCCGCGCCGACATGCGCAATGTCCGCCATGCCGTCGACGCGGTGGACCAGCCCCTGGGAGTCGTAGATCGGAAGGATCGGGGCGGTCTTCGCGCGGTATTCGGCCATGCGGTTGTGGACCGTCTCGGCGTTGTCGTCGGGCCGGCGCTTGAACTCGGTCGAGCCGCAGACGTCGCAGACGCCTGCCACGACCGGCTTCTTGTAGCGATCGTGATACCCCGTGCCGCACTTGGCGCAGGTGTAGCGGCCGACGACGCGGTCGATCAGCGCGGCTTCGTCGACGCCCAACTCGATCACGTAATCGAGCGTACGACCGCGATCGGCAAGCAGACCGTCGAGCGCTTCCGCCTGCGCGGCCGTGCGCGGATAGCCGTCGAAGATGACGCCATTCGCGGTGTCCGGCTGGTCGAGACGTTCGCCGATGATGCCCGACACGATCTCGTCCGAGACGAGACCGCCCGATTCCATCACCGACTTCGCCTGAAGGCCGACCGGCGTTCCGGCGGCGACCGCTGCGCGCAGCATGTCGCCGGTCGAAAGCTGCACCATGCCGCGCTCGCTGACGAGCGTGGCGGCTTGCGTGCCCTTGCCCGCGCCGGGCGGACCAAGAAGGATGATATTCACGAAACGCACTCCCCTCGTTCGTGCAGGATTTTTACCGCGTTAGACGCGCGGCTTAGCGAAGTCGATTGCCCTTGAGCTTCGCCTTCTTGATCAGGTCGCCATACTGGTGTGCCAGCAAATGCGACTGGATCTGCGTCACCGTGTCCATCGTCACGTTGACGACGATCAGCAGGCTGGTGCCACCGAGGTAGAACGGGATCTGCAACGCGGTCACCAGATATTCGGGCAACAGGCAGATGATCGTCAGATACGCTGCACCGATCACGGTGATGCGCGTCAGCACGTAATCGAAGTAATTCTCGGTGTTCTTGCCGGGGCGGATGCCGGGGATGAACCCGCCATTGCGCTTCAGATTGTCGGCGGTTTCCTCGGGGTTGAAGACGACCGCGGTGTAGAAGAACGAGAAGAAGATGATGCCGGCGCCGTACAGCAGCATGTACACAGGGCTGCCGTGCTGCAGATACTGGTTCAGGGTGATGATGAAGTCACCCCACTTCGACTCACCAGCGACGCGCTGCCCGGCGAACTGCGAGATCGTCAGCGGCATCAGCAACAGCGACGACGCGAAGATCGGCGGGATGACGCCGGCGGTGTTGATCTTCAGCGGCAGATGGCTGCGATCGGCCTGCATGCCGCGCTGCGTCTGGCGCTTGGGATACTGGATCAGGATGCGGCGCTGGGCGCGCTCCATGAAGCAGATGAACAGGATCAGCACGACCACCGCGACGACGATGCCGATCAGCTTGATCGGATCGAGCGAGCCCGAGCGGCCGCCTTCGAGCAAATTAACGAGCGTGACGGGCAGATGCGCGACGATGCCGGCCATGATGATCAGCGAGACGCCGTTGCCGATGCCGCGGCTGGTGATCTGCTCGCCGAGCCACATCAGGAACATCGTACCGCCGATCAGCGAGATGACGGCCGCGACGCGGAACATCATGCCGGGCTCGATGACCGCCTGGATGCCCTGTGCGGCGCCGAGCGTCTCAAGGCCGACGGCGATGAAATAGCCCTGCACCGCGGTCAGGCCGACGGTGCCGTAGCGCGTGTACTGGTTGAGGCGCTTGCGGCCCGATTCGCCGTCCTTCTTGATGGCAGCGAGCGTCGGCGACAGCGAGGTCGCGAGCTGCACCACGATCGAGGCGGTGATGTAGGGCATCACGCCGAGCGCGATCAGCGACATGCGGCTGAGCGAGCCACCCGAGAAGGTGTTGAAGAAATCGAGCACGCCGCCCTGCGTCTGCTGCGAGAGCAAGCCGAGCGCGGTCGGGTCGACACCCGGCAGCGGGACATAGCTGAGCAGGCGGAAAATGATCAGCGCACCGATCGTGAACCACAACCGCTTCTTGAGGTCGGTCGCCTTCGCGAATTTCGAAAGGCTGATGCTTTGCGCCATCTGGTCGGCTGCGGATGCCATGCGTGTGATCGTCCTGGAAACAAAGAAGGCGGGATGCGTTGTGACCGCCCCCGCCGCTCATATAGGCGCACGGGCGCGCTTGTCTAATGGCTAGGTGGCCTAAGTGCCACTCCGTTCGTCCTGAGTAGACGCTGAGCTTGTCGAAGCGGCGTACCCTTCGATACGGGTCTTCGGCTTCGCTCAGCCCCTACTCAGGACGAACGGGAGGTTACAAGGGGCGTTTACGGGGGCGCTTGACCACTTCCGCTCGTCCTGAGTAGCCGCTGAGCCTGTCGAAGCGGCGTATCGAAGGACCGCTTGCTTGAGCCGGATCATCCAGCACAGGCGAGCGGCTTGCGCAATTCTCACTCAGCACAAACGAAAAGGGAGGGAGCGCACTCGGCGCCCCCTCCCCCATCAAGGTCAGGCCTTGAACGACGCCTTGTGCGCCGCACGCTCCTTGTACTTCACGCCCTTCTTGGCGGCAGCCTTCTCGGCTGCAGGGACGAAGTGGATCACTTCGACCTTGCCGCCGATCTTCTCGACCGCCTCGATCGCGCCCTTCGACGCGCCGTCGACGGTGAACGAGAGGACCGTGGTCAGCTCGCCCTTGGCGAGGAGGCGGACGCCGTCCTTGCCGCCGCGTGCCAGGCCCGCGGCCTTGAGCGCGTCGTGGTCGAGCGTGGCGTTAGCCTCGATCTTGCCGGCATCGACCGCGAGCTGGATTGCGCCAAGGTTAACCTCGGCGAAGTCCTTGCGGAAGATGTTGTTGAAGCCACGCTTAGGCAGACGCATGTGCAGCGGCATCTGGCCGCCTTCGAAGCCGGCGATGGACACGCCCTCGCGGCTCTTCTGGCCCTTCTGGCCGCGGCCTGCGGTCTTGCCCTTGCCCGAGCCAATGCCGCGTCCGACGCGCATCTTGGACTTACGGGCACCCTGGTTATCGCGGAGTTCGTTGAGCTTCATGGTAATGCACTCGCTTTCGCTTGTTACGCGCTGGTTGAATAGAATCTGTAATAAGAAAGGGGGCCGTTAGCCCCCTTCCCCATATTTGTCACGTGGATCGTGAAGGCTCAGCCTTCGACCGACACCATGTGCTGCACCTTGCGGATCATGCCGCGGACCTCTGGGCTGTCTTCCAGCTCGCGGGTCTTGTGCATCTTGTTCAGGCCGAGACCGATCAGCGTTGCGCGCTGGTCCTTCTCGCGGCGGATCGGCGAACCGGTCTGCGTGATCTTGATGGTTGCCATGATCGCTTACTCCGTGATCGCAGCTGCATCGGCCTCGGCGGTCTTCGAACCACCATGGCCGAGCAGGTCGGCGATCTTCTTGCCGCGACGCTGTGCGACGGCCTTGGGCGAGGTCTGCTCACCAAGGGCCTCGAACGTGGCGCGGATCATGTTGTAGGGGTTCGACGTGCCGACCGACTTGGTCACAACGTCCGCAACGCCCAGCGATTCGAAGACGGCGCGCATCGGGCCACCGGCGATGATGCCCGTACCCTGAGGTGCCGACCGCAGCGTGACCTTGCCGGCACCGAAGTGACCGTTGCCGTCATGATGCAGCGTGCGACCGTCCTTCAACGGAACGCGAACCATCTTCTTCTTGGCAGCAGCCGTCGCCTTCGAGATGGCTTCCGGCACTTCGCGTGCCTTGCCATGACCGAAGCCTGCACGACCCTTGCCGTCGCCGACGACGACCAGCGCTGCGAAGCCGAAGCGCTTACCGCCCTTGACCGTCTTCGAGACGCGGTTGATGTGCACCAGCTTCTCGATCAGCTCTTCGCCGCCATCGTCCGCACCCGGACGACCGCCACGATTGTCGCGACCGCGACCACCGTCGCGACCACCGCGGTTGCCGCCTGGGCCACCGCTGCGGTTGCCACCGGGGCCACCACGACCACCACCGCCGCCACCGGGACCGCCGCGACCGCGACCGCCACCGTTGTTGCCCTGGTAGCCAGTGCTCTGCGGGACGTTCTGAGCCGTGACGTCCTGTGCGGTCGTCTCGGGAGCGATTACTGCCGGCGTGTTGTTTTCGTCAGCCATGTCTTAGAACTCCAATCCGGCTTCGCGCGCGGCATCGGCAAGAGCCTTCACGCGACCGTGGTAGAGGAAGCCGCCGCGATCGAACACGACCTGGGTCACGCCCGCTGCCTTGGCAGCCTCGGCGACGCGCTTGCCGACCGAAGTCGCCGCGTCGATGTTGGCGCCGGACGTGCCGCGCACGTCCTTCTCCAGCGTCGAGGCCGATGCGACCGTCGTGCCGGCGGCATCGTCGATCACCTGGGCATAGATGTGCTTGCCCGAGCGATGCACCGACAACCGCGGACGGGTGCCTGCACGTGCGCGGAGCGCGGTACGGTTGCGGCGACGCCGCTTGGCGAAAAGAGAAAGTCCCTTGGTCATTACTTCTTCTTCCCTTCCTTGCGGAAGATGAACTCGCCGTCGTACTTGATACCCTTGCCCTTGTAAGGCTCGGGCTTGCGCCACTGACGAATTTCCGCGGCCAGCTGACCGACCATCTGCTTGTCCGAACCCGAGATCTCGATCGTCGTGTTGTCGGGGGTCTTGACTTCGATCCCCTCCGGCACGTCGATGTTGACGTCATGGCTGTAGCCGAGCTGCAGCTTGAGGTTGCGACCCTGCGCTGCGGCACGATAGCCGACGCCGGTGATCAACAGCTTCTTGGTGAAGCCTTCCGACACGCCGGTGACCAGGTTCTGCACCATGGTCCGCTGCATGCCCCAGAACGCGCGCGCGCGCTTGGTGTCGTTGGCCGGCTGCACCGAAATGCCGCCGTCTTCGATCGTGTAGCTGATCTCGTCGCGAAGCGGCATCTTGAGGGTACCCTTGGGGCCCTTCATGGTCAGCTGCTTGTTCTCGATGGTCGGCGTGATGCCCGCCGGTACGGTGACCGGCTTCTTACCAATGCGGCTCATCAGAACACCTCCGCGAGGACTTCGCCGCCGACGTTCTGCTCACGCGCTTCGGAATCCGAAAGCACGCCGCGGGGCGTCGAGACGATGGTGATGCCGAGGCCGTTACGAACGCGCGGGAGTTCCTGCGAGCCGGAATAGACGCGACGGCCGGGCTTCGAGACGCGCGCGACATGCTTGATCGCAGGCTGGCCCTCGAAATACTTCAGCTCGATGCGAAGGCCGGCCGCGGGGCCCATCTGCTCTTCGCTATAGCCACGGATATAGCCTTCGCGCTGCAGAACGTCGAGCACGCGGACGCGCAGCTTCGACGCCGGCGTCAGGACGGAGTCCTTCTTCGCGCGCTGGCCATTACGGATACGGGTGAGCAAATCACCCAGGGGATCGGTCACTGCCATGATTTAGTCCTTACCAGCTCGACTTCGTGACGCCGGGGATGAGGCCCTTGTTGGCCAGATCGCGCAGCTGAATACGGCAGAGCCGGAACTTGCGGTAATAAGCGCGCGGGCGACCGGTCAGCTCGCACCGGTTACGGATGCGGGTCGGGTTCGCGTTGCGCGGCAGTGCCGCCATCTTGAGGCGAGCGATCAGACGCTCACCATCGTCGAGCGTCTTGTCCGCTGCGATCGCCTTCAGTGCCGCGTACTTCGGGGCATACTGCTTGACCATGCGCTTGCGGCGCTCGTTCTTGTTGACTGAACTCAGTTTCGCCATCGACTTAAGTTCTTTCTTTCTTCTGCCCCCTCGCCTCTCCGGGGAGAGGGTCGGGGTGAGGGGCAGCCCAGCAGGACCGCGCCTCCAGTTTTCGGGCGGGGCGAGGGAGACTCACTCCCCCTCACCCCAACCCTCTCCCCGAGGGGAGAGGGAGTTACTTAAGCTGCCTTCTTCTCGTCGGCAGCGTCGTCTTCGATCGGGAACGGGAAACCGAACAGACGGAGAAGCTCGCGAGCCTCGTCGTCGGTCTTTGCGGTCGTCGTCACGATCACATCCATGCCGCGGACCTTGTCGACCCGGTCATAGCTGATTTCTGGGAACACGATCTGCTCCTTGATACCGCAGGCATAGTTGCCACGGCCATCGAAGCTCTTCGGGTTGAGCCCGCGGAAATCGCGGACGCGGGGAAGAGCGATCGTGATGAAACGGTCGAGAAACTCGTACATGCGCTCGCGGCGAAGGGTGACCTTCACGCCGATCGGCATGCCTTCACGCAGCTTGAACTGCGCGATCGACTTCTTGGCCTTCGTCACGACAGGCTTCTGGCCGGCAATCAGCTCCATTTCGGAAGCAGCCTGGTCGACCTTCTTCTTGTCCTGCGTAGCTTCGCCGACGCCCATGTTCAGCACGATCTTGTCGAGCCGCGGGATCTCCATGACGTTCTTATAACCGAACTTCTCGGTCATCGCCTTGATGATCGTCTCGTCGTACAGCTTGCGCATGCGCGCGACGTAGACGGCCTCGGTGCCGGCCTGTTCGCCAGTGTTCTGATCAACCATTGATCTTCTCCCCGGTCTTGACGGCAACGCGGACCTTCTTGCCGTCCTGCTCCTCGAAGCGGACGCGGGTCGGCTTGCCGTCGGCGGTCACGTGCGCGACCTTCGAAACGTGCATCGGTGCTTCCTTGCGGATCAGGCC
Organism: Sphingomonas sp. 4RDLI-65; assembly: GCF_049472435.1. Taxonomy (NCBI): domain Bacteria; kingdom Pseudomonadati; phylum Pseudomonadota; class Alphaproteobacteria; order Sphingomonadales; family Sphingomonadaceae; genus Sphingomonas; species Sphingomonas sp. 4RDLI-65. Next base: position 810,867 of record NZ_JBCEBT010000001.1, read on the forward strand.
ACCCTGCGGGTCACCCTGAGTCGGCTTGGTGTGGCGCACGGCGATGTTGACGCCCGATACGACGACCTTGTCGGTCTTCGGCATGGAGACGGTGACTTCACCGGTCTTGCCCTTGTCCTTGCCGGACAGGACGATGACCTTGTCACCCTTCTTGATACGCTGCGACGCCATTACAGCACCTCCGGCGCGAGGCTGATGATCTTCATGTGCTTCTTGCCGCGCAGCTCGCGAACGACTGGGCCGAAGATACGGGTGCCGATCGGCTCCTCGTTCTTGTTGACCAGCACCGCGGCATTGCCGTCGAAGCGGATGACCGTACCGTCTGCACGGCGGATATCCTTGGCGGTACGCACGATCACCGCGCGGTGAACGTCGCCCTTCTTCACACGGCCACGTGGCTGCGCTTCCTTGATGCTGACGACGATGATGTCGCCAACGCCTGCAACACGACGCTTGGAACCCCCAAGCACCTTGATGCACTGCACCCGCTTCGCGCCGCTGTTGTCAGCGACGTCGAGATTGGACTGCATCTGGATCATGGATCCGTATCCCTTCTCTGTCTCTGGGGTCGATACCGACCGAACCCCGCCTAAAAAATCACCCCGCCGCGGACGAACCGCAACGGGGAGGAGCGGCCGCTTAGCCGTTCCCGTTTACGAAAACAAGAGCGCAGGGAGTTGCCCCCCTGCCCTCGTGTTTGATTCAGCCCTCGGCCGAAGCCCGCTCCGGCGTCGCGTGGGTGTTGACCCGCTCGATCACCTTCCAGGTCTTCAGCTTGGAGATTGGTGCGGTCTCTTCGATCCGCACGGTCTCGCCCTGCTTGAACTCGTTGCTCTCGTCATGAGCATGATACTTCTTCGAGCGACGGATGATCTTCCCGTAGAGCGGGTGCTTCACCTTACGCTCGACGTTCACGACCACCGTCTTGTCGCCCTTGTCGGACACGACCAGACCGGTCAGCACGCGCTTCGGCATGATGTGTTCCTTACTTCGCGGCTTCAGCGCTGGTGCGCTGAGCCTGCAGGGTCTTGATGCGAGCGATGTCGCGGCGGACCTCACGAACGCGGCTCGGCTTTTCGAGCTGGTTCGTGGCGGCCTGGAAGCGCAGGTTGAACTGCTCGCGCTTCAGTTCGCCGAGCGACTCCGACAGCTGGTCGTCGCTCTTGGTCTTCATGTCGTCGATACGAGCCATGATCTTACTCGCCTCCCAGATGCGAGGTGTCACCCAGGCGGGCAACGACCTTTACCTTGATCGGCAGCTTCATGGCCGCCCGCTCGAACGCCTCGGCGGCGATCTTGCCGTCGACGCCGTCGAGCTCGAACAGGATCCGACCCGGCTTGACGCGAGCGGCCCAGTATTCCGGCGCGCCCTTGCCCTTACCCATGCGGACTTCGGCTGGCTTTCCCGAGACCGGAAGGTCTGGGAAAATGCGGATCCACAAACGCCCCTGGCGCTTCATGTGACGCGTGATCGCGCGGCGGGCCGCCTCGATCTGGCGTGCGGTGATCCGGTCTGGTTCCATCGCCTTGAGGCCGTAGGAGCCGAAATTGAGCGAGAAGCCACTCTTGGCGTCGCCCGAAATCTTGCCCTTGAAGGCCTTCCGGAACTTGGTCTTTTTTGGTTGCAGCATGTCTGTCCCTGCCCCTTAGCGACGATCGTCGCGCTGCGGCCGCACGCCGGAGGTCTGAGCCTCCATCATGATGCGGTCGTACGACGTCGGATCGTTGCCGAGAATCTCGCCCTTGAAGACCCAGACCTTCACGCCGCAAACGCCGTAAGACGTGTGCGCCGTAGCCTCGGCATAATCGATGTTCGCGCGCAGCGTGTGCAACGGAACCCGACCCTCACGATAGCTCTCCGACCGTGCGATCTCGGCGCCGCCAAGACGGCCACCGCAGTTCACCCGGATGCCCTCGGCACCGAGACGCATCGCCGACTGGACCGCACGCTTCATGGCGCGGCGGAAGGCGATACGACGCTCGAGCTGATCGGCGATGCCCTGCGCGACGAGACGCGCATCGACTTCCGGCTTGCGGATCTCGACGATGTTCAGCGACACGGTCGACGACGTCATCTTGCCGATCGTCGAACGCAGCTTCTCGATGTCCGCACCCTTCTTGCCGATGATCACGCCGGGGCGTGCAGCGAAGATGGATATGCGGGCCAGCTTGGCCGGACGCTCGATGACCACCTTGGAGATCGCGGCCTGCGGCAGCGTCTTCATGATGAATGCGCGGATCTTGAGATCCTCGAGCAGGAGCCGACCATAGTCGGCGCCTTCGGCGTACCAGCGGCTATCCCAGGTACGGTTGATCTGCAGACGCAGACCGATGGGGTTGCTCTTCTGACCCATTATGCTTCTTCCTGCTCGCGCACGACGATGCGCAGACGGCTGAATGGCTTGAGGATGCGGGTCGACTTGCCGCGGCCGCGGGTAGCGAAGCGCTTCATCGTGATCGACTTGCCGACCGAAGCCTCGGCGACGACGAGTGCGTCGACGTCGAGGTTATGGTTGTTCTCGGCGTTGGCGATGGCCGAGGCCAGCACCTTGCGCGCTTCGATCGCCATGCCCTTGGTCGAGAAGGCGAGGATGTTCATCGCATCGCCGACCTTCTTGCCACGGATCAGCGCAGCCACGAGGCCGAGCTTCTGCGCGGAACCACGGATCTGCGTACCGACCGAAAGCGCCTCGTTGTCCGCGACCTTGCGCGGGCTGACTTGCTTAGACATCAGCGCTTGCCCTTCTTGTCGGCGGAGTGGCCGGGGAAGTAGCGCGTGGGCGCGAACTCACCGAGCTTCATGCCGACCATGTCTTCGTTGACCGAGACGGGCACGAACTTGCGGCCGTTATAGACGTTGAACGTGAGACCCACGAACGACGGCAGGATCGTCGAGCGACGCGACCAGGTCTTGATCGGCGAACGCGCGTTGGTGTCCTGGGCGGTTTCTGCCTTCTTGAGCAGATGAAGGTCCACGAAGGGGCCCTTCCAGACTGAACGAGCCATGTTAGCCCTTCCTCTTCGTCGAATGACGCGACCGGATGATCATCTTGTCGGTCGACTTGTTATGACGCGTGCGCGCACCCTTCGTCGGCTTGCCCCAAGGCGTAACCGGATGACGGCCACCCGAGGTACGGCCTTCACCACCGCCGTGCGGATGGTCGACCGGGTTCTTGGCGACGCCGCGCGTCAGAGGACGGATACCCATCCAGCGCGAACGGCCTGCCTTGCCCAGGTTCTGGTTCTGGTTGTCGGGGTTCGAAACCGCGCCAACCGTCGCCATGCAATCGCTGCGGATGTAGCGCTGCTCGCCCGAGTTCAGGCGGACCATCACCATGCCCTTGTCGCGACCGACGACCTGCACGTACGTGCCGGCCGAACGGGCGATCTGGCCACCCTTCATCGGCTTCATCTCCACGTTGTGGACGATGGTGCCGACCGGCATCTGACCGAGTTCCATGGCATTGCCTGGCTTCACGTCGGTCTTCTTGGCCGCGAGGACCTTGTCGCCAACGGCCAGACGCTGTGGCGCCAGGATGTAGGCGAGCTCTTCGTCCGGGTACTTGACCAGGGCGATGAACGCGGTGCGGTTGGGATCATACTCGATCCGCTCGACGGTGCCTTCGACGTCCCACTTGCGACGCTTGAAGTCGATGTAGCGGTACTTCTGCTTGTGACCGCCGGCGATGCCGCGCGAGGTCACATGGCCCTTGTTGTTACGACCGCCGGTCTTGTGCTTACCTTCGGTCAGCGCCTTGACGGGGCGGCCCTTCCAGAGCGACGACTTGTCGACCAGGATGAGACCGCGGCGTGCCGGCGATGTCGGATTATAATGCTTGAGTGCCATGGCCTCAGATCCCCGTCGTCACGTCGATGGACTGACCGTCCTTCAACGTCACGATTGCCTTTTTCATGTCGGAGCGCGAGTAGTTCGTGCCCTTCCACTTCTTGGTCTTGCCCTTCTGGACGAGCGTGTTCACGCCGACGACGTTCACGTCGAACAGCGCCTCTACGGCCGCCTTGATCTCGGGCTTCGTGGCATCGTTCGATACCTTGAACACAACCGCGTTGAACTCCGACAGGGTCGTCGTCTTCTCGGTGATGTGCGGGGCCAGGATAACGTCGTAATGACGATTATCGATGCCCGCCTTCTGCTTCTTAGCCATGGAAGCGCGCCTCCAGCTTTTCGACAGCGGCGCGCGTCAGCACCAGCGTGTCATGCTTCAGGATGTCGTAAACGTTCGCGCCGGCAGCCGGCATCACGTTCACTTCGTACAGGTTGCCCGCAGCGAATGCGAAGCTGGTGTCGACCATGTCGCCGTCGATGACGAGCGCACGCTTGCCGAAGCCGAGCTTTGCGAGATCGCCCTGCAGCGTCTTGGTCTTGCCACCCTCGACAGCCAGGCTGTCCATGATGACCAGCGAACCCGCCTTGGCGTGGCTGCTGAGCGCCATCCGCAGGCCGAGCGAGCGAACCTTCTTGTTCAGCGACGGGTTGAAGTCACGGACGCGTGCGCCGTGTGCCTTACCACCACCGATGAACACAGGTGCGCGACGATCGCCGTGACGAGCCGTACCGCCGCCCTTCTGGCGACCGAACTTCTTGCCGGTGCGTGCGACGTCTGCGCGCTCACGGGTGCCACGAGCCGTCTCGCGACGCTTCTCGAGCTGCCAGGTGACGACACGATGCAGGATGTCGGCGCGCGGATCAAGGCCGAAGACCTCGTCGTTGAGCTCGATGTCCGCTGCGTCAGTGCCGGCGAAAGATGAAACCTTGATCTTCACGCTCAGCCCTCCTGGCCGTCGGCTGCAGGTGCGTCGGTCGTTTCGGCCGGCGTGTCTGCTGCGGTGTTGCTGTTTGCGGTCTTGAGACCGGCGGGGAACGGTGCGTCGGCGTGGCGCGCGACTTTCACCGAGTCCTTGACGAAGAGCCAGCCGCCCTTGGAGCCAGGAACCGAACCCTTGACGAACAGGAGACCACGCTCGACGTCCGTCGATACGATCTCGAGGTTCTGCTGGGTGCGATACTTGTCGCCCATGTGGCCGGCCATCTTCTTGTTCTTGAAGACCTTGCCCGGATCCTGGCGCTGACCGGTCGAACCGAGCGAACGGTGCGAGACCGACACGCCGTGGGTTGCCCGCAGACCGCCGAAGCCCCAACGCTTCATGCCGCCCTGGAAGCCCTTACCCTGGGTCTTGCCCTGGATATCGACGATCTGGCCTGCGACGTAATGGTCGGCCGAGATCTCGGCGCCAACGTCGAGCAGGCCGTCTGCGTTCACGCGGAACTCATGGACGACAGCCTTGGGCTCCACTTCGGCCTTGCCGAAATGGCCGCGCTGCGGCTTTGCGACATTCTTCGACTTGGCGACACCTGCACCAAGCTGGACGGCAGTGTAGCCGTCACGATCCATTTCGCGAACGGAAACGACCTGATTGCCTTCGAGTGCCAGAACAGTGACCGGCACGTGCCGACCATCTTCCTGGAACAGGCGGGTCATCCCCATCTTCTTCGCGATCACGCCAGTACGCATGATCTTGTCCCTTCCTAGACAGAGGCCCCGTCGGACTATTCCTCGGGGGCTTGCGGACCATGTCCGGAGCGAGCTCCATGATGCGTCCACCTGACCCCATTCCCGGCAAATGCCCTGAATGGAGTCGGTTCAACCCGGTAAATACGAAACGTGCCCCCGTCCCGGGCTGGTGCTTCTGCGAGTGCGGAAGCGTGACGGGGGACGCTGCCCCGTCGGTTTTCACCGACGGCGGTATCCCAATGTAGAGCGGCGCGGGACCATTGCTGGTCGACCGCGCCGCGCCAGCCCTTAGGCTAGCTTGATCTCTACGTCCACCCCTGCTGCGAGGTCCAGCTTCATGAGCGCATCGACCGTCTGCGGCGTCGGCTGGACGATATCCAGCATACGCTTGTACGTGCGCACCTCGAACTGCTCGCGCGACTTCTTGTCGATGTGCGGGCCGCGGTTCACGGTGAACTTTTCGATGCGCGTCGGAAGGGGAATCGGACCGCGGATGAGCGCGCCGGTGCGGCGTGCGGTGTCGGCGATGTCGCCAGTGGCCTGATCGAGCACACGGTGATCGAACGCCTTCAGACGAATGCGGATATTGCTGTCCATAGTCCCTACCGATGCGAAAGAGCGGGCCCGTTTCCGGGCTCTTGCTGGTTGATGTTTAAACCGAAGGCGGGCCATTACGGGAGAGTCGGGTAAAACGCAACCGCGAGCATGCGATTTTCGCAGACCTTGGATCGTGTATCCGGAATAGGGGCATCCCTACTTCCCTCGATCAGATCAAGCTTAGCGCGCGATCGTAATCCTGCCCTGGGCCGAGGATGCGATGGACGAACACCCGATCAGGCAACACCGAGTATAGGATGCCGTAACCCCTCCATGATCGCCGGCGGATACCGTGAGCTTCGTAACGCGGCACCAATGGAAACCCGAGCGGGACGTCGGTGAGTCGCAATGCCACCTCGCGCAGTTCGGCAACAAAAGAGACGGCACGGATCGGGTTGCCGAGCGCGATGAAGCCGCTGATCCGTTTAAGGTCGTCCGCTGCACGCGACGACAGTACGACTTTCAAGCGCGGGACGAGTTGGCCAGAGCGTCAATGTCGGCCATTGCCGCATTACAAGCCGTATCGAGGTCAACGCCCCCGCCAGCCTTCATCTCGGTAAGGGTATTGGATACAGACATGTCCAGGTCACGAAGCCAGCGCTTTTCGTCCTCAACGCCCCCCTGATCGCGACTGATCAGATCCCGAACATACTCGCTAGCGCTAGCGTACTGTCCGCGGTCTATCCGTGCTTGCACATAGTCGTGCATCGGGTCGGGCAGAGATATCTTGATGGATGCCATGGTGCGTTCTCCACCGACCTTATGCCACAAGGCGCGATGGGTGGAAAGAATGGCGGACGCTGGGTGGAAGCAGACGTCTATTGTTCGGCGAAGGCCCGCCGCAGACAGGCGCGATAACGCTTAACCTCTTCCTCTGCGGAGAGACGCTTCTTCTTTGCGTCACGCCATCCCCAGGCAAAACCAACCGGCATGATCAACATGGGCAAAAACGCCCACAGCGCCTGTGGTAAGGCCAAGGGAAAAGCAACGTAGAGCCACAGCGCTACAAACGCGCCAAACGAAGTGATGCTGAAAGCCAACATTACCCGTTCGATAAATCGGTCAGGAGAGGTTGGTGCCATAAAGGGCCGGAAAACCGACGGCGATTGCAGATCATAGCCGGGAATACCCATTTGACAGATTGTGCCTAAGTCTTTTGCCACATGCAATGTCCGGTAGTGGGCCATAGCAGATAGTGTTGACGAAACCCGTAGATCCCACTCACCAAACACGAAAAAGCCCGGCCTCTCTTGCGAGAAGCCGGGCTCTTTTCGATCACCTCCCGAAGGAGAAGATGCTTACTTGTCGATCTGGCTGACGACGCCTGCACCGACGGTACGGCCGCCTTCGCGGATCGTGAAGCGCTGGCCCACGTCCATGGCGATCGGTGCGATCAGCTTGATGCCGAGCGACACGTTGTCGCCTGGCATGACCATCTCGGTGCCCTCAGGCAGCTCGACGGTGCCGGTCACGTCCGTCGTACGGAAGTAGAACTGCGGGCGGTAGTTGGCGAAGAACGGCGTGTGACGGCCACCCTCTTCCTTCGACAGCACGTACACTTCCGAGTTGAAGTCGGTGTGCGGCTTGATCGTGCCTGGCTTGCAGAGCACCTGGCCACGCTCGACTTCGTCGCGTGCAACACCGCGGATCAGTGCGCCGACGTTATCGCCAGCCTGGCCCTGGTCGAGCAGCTTGCGGAACATCTCGACGCCCGTGACCGTGGTCTTGCGTACGGTCGGGTGGATGCCGACGATCTCGACTTCCTCGCCAACCTTGACGATGCCGGTCTCGACGCGGCCGGTGACGACCGTACCACGACCCGAGATCGAGAACACGTCCTCGATCGGCATCATGAACGGCTTGTCGAGCGGACGCTCTGGCTGCGGGATGTAGTCGTCGACGGCCTGCATCAGCTCGGTGACGGCGTCGGCGCCGAGCTTCTGGTTCGAACCCGACAGTGCGCAGGTAGCCGAACCCTTGATGACGGGGATGTCGTCGCCCGGGAAGTCGTACGAGCTGAGCAGCTCGCGGATTTCCATCTCGACCAGCTCGAGGATTTCCTCGTCGTCGACCAGATCGACCTTGTTCATGAACACGACCATTGCGGGCACGCCGACCTGGCGGGCGAGCAGGATGTGCTCACGGGTCTGTGGCATCGGGCCATCGGTCGCCGAAACGACGAGGATCGCGCCGTCCATCTGGGCTGCGCCGGTGATCATGTTCTTCACATAATCGGCGTGGCCCGGGCAATCGACGTGCGCATAGTGACGGTTGGCCGTCTCGTACTCGACGTGTGCGGTCGAGATCGTGATGCCGCGCTCGCGCTCCTCGGGAGCCTTGTCGATGTTGGCGAAGTCGACGGCGGTACCGCCGGTCGTCTCTGCCAGAACCTTCGTGATCGCAGCGGTGAGCGACGTCTTGCCATGATCGACGTGACCGATGGTGCCGATGTTGAGATGCGGCTTGTTCCGCTCAAATTTTGCCTTGGCCATTGTTTCCTACCTTCTGATTCGTATTCCGGTGCCACCCCGGGAACCGCGCGAACGCGGCCCAATAGCGGCTGTTAAAGCGTTGCGCCAGCCCCTGCCTTGCGAAGGGGGCCGACACGGAAGTGAATTCCATGCCGTCGGACCTCGGGCGAGCCCGAGGCCGGCCGGCCTTGCGGCGTCTCGGAGCTAGGTTGCCCTAGCTCCGTGCGCCTTTGGCTTACGCCAACTTAGCCTTCACCTCGTCCGCAACGTTCTGCGGCACTTCGTCATAGTGCGAGAACTGCATCGAGTAGTTCGCGCGACCCTGCGTGAACGAACGGAGCGAATTCACGTAGCCGAACATGTTGGCCAGTGGCACCATGGCCTCGACCGTCTGTGCGTTGCCGCGGCTGTCGGTGCCCTGGATCTGGCCACGACGGCTGTTCATGTCGCCGATGACGTCGCCCAGATAATCCTCCGGGGTGACGACCTCGACCTTCATGACCGGCTCGAGCAGCGTGATGCCCGACTTCTGTGCCACTTCGCGCATTGCGCCACGGGCACAGATTTCGAACGCCAGTGCCGACGAGTCGACGTCGTGATACGCGCCGTCATACAGCACGATCTCGAAATCGATGATCGGGAAGCCGACCAGCGAACCCGACGCAGCGGTTTCGCGGAAGCCCTTCTCGATCGCCGGCAGATATTCCTTCGGAATGTTGCCGCCCTTGATCTCGTCCTTGAACGTGATGCCCGAACCGCGCTCGCCCGGCGTGACCTTGACCTTCACGCGACCGAACTGGCCGGTACCACCCGACTGCTTCTTGTGCGTGTAGTCGACGTCGACCGGCTTCTTCAGATACTCGCGATACGCGACCTGAGGAGCGCCGACGTTCGCCTCGACCTTGAACTCACGCTTCATGCGATCGACCAGGATCTCGAGATGGAGCTCGCCCATGCCCTTGATGATGGTCTGGCCCGACTCAGGGTCGGAAGAAACGCGGAACGAAGGATCTTCACGTGCAAGACGATTGAGCGCGACGCCCATCTTCTCCTGGTCGGCCTTGGTCTTCGGCTCCACCGACAGCTCGATCACGGGCTCGGGGAATTCCATCCGCTCGAGGATGATCGGTGCGTTCATCGCGCAGAGCGTGTCACCGGTCGTGGTGTCCTTGAGACCCGCGAGAGCGACGATGTCGCCAGCGAAAGCCTCCTGGATGTCCTCACGGCTGTTCGCATGCATAAGCAGCATGCGGCCGACCTTTTCCTTCTTGTCCTTGACCGAGTTGGTGACCTGCGAGGCGGTCTCCAGCTTGCCCGAGTAGATGCGGGCGAAGGTCAGCGTACCGACGAACGGATCGTTCATGATCTTGAACGCCAATGCCGAGAACGGAACGTCGTCCGACGAGGGACGCTCGTCCGGCGTCACGCCGTCGAGCTTCAGACCCTGGATCGCGGGAACGTCGAGCGGCGAAGGCAGATAGTCGACGACGGCGTCGAGCAGGGGCTGAACGCCCTTGTTCTTGAACGCCGAGCCGCAAACGACCGGGACGAACGCCATGCTCAGCGTACCCTTGCGGATAAGCGCCTTGAGGTCGGCGACGCTAGGCTCGTTGCCTTCGAGATACGCCTCCATGAGAGCATCGTCCTGCTCTACGGCCATCTCGATCAGCTCGCTGCGATACTTCGCGGCCTTGTCGGCCAGATCCGCAGGGATCTCGGCATATTCGAACTTCGCGCCGAGCGACTCTTCAAGCCAGATGATCGCGCGGTTCTCGACGAGGTCGACGAGACCCTTGAAGCCGCCTTCCATGCCGATCGGAAGATACAGCACGGCCGGACGCGCGCCGAGACGCTCGATGATCGAGTTGACGCAGAAGTAGAAATCGGCGCCGGTGCGGTCGAGCTTGTTGATGAAGCACATACGCGGCACGCCGTACTTGTCGGCCTGACGCCACACGGTCTCGGACTGCGGCTCGACGCCGGCAACGCCGTCGAAGCATGCGACCGCACCGTCGAGCACGCGGAGCGAACGCTCGACTTCGATCGTGAAGTCGACGTGGCCGGGCGTATCGATGATGTTGATAAGGTGCTCTTCGCCCTTACCTTCTTCGGCGCGCCACTTGCAGGTGGTCGCAGCCGACGTGATCGTGATCCCGCGCTCCTGCTCCTGCTCCATCCAATCCATCGTCGCGGTGCCTTCGTGCACTTCGCCGATCTTGTAGGACTTGCCGGTGTAATAGAGGATGCGCTCGGTCGTCGTCGTCTTGCCGGCGTCGATGTGCGCCATGATGCCGATGTTACGGTAACGGTCGAGCGGATGGCTGCGGGCCATGATCGTGCTTCCTTAAGAATATGGGGAGCCGAACGTGCCGGCTCCCCAATATATAGGTGTTTGCGTTACAGGCGAAAGACCGCCTGCATCGCGGTTACCAGCGGTAGTGCGAGAAGGCGCGGTTGGCTTCCGCCATCCGGTGCGTATCTTCACGCTTCTTGACCGCGTTGCCACGGTTGTTGGCGGCGTCCATCAGCTCACCCGACAGCCGTGCGGCCATCGTGTTCTCGCTGCGCGAACGTGCCGCACCGATCAGCCAGCGAATCGCCAGCGCCTGTGCGCGCTCGGGACGAACCTCGACCGGCACCTGGTACGTTGCACCACCGACGCGGCGCGAACGGACTTCGATGCCCGGCTTCACGTTGTTCAGCGCATCGTGGAAAACGCCGATCGGATCGCGCTTGGCGCGCTGCTCGACGGTTTCGAATGCACCGTACACGATCAGCTCTGCGACGGACTTCTTGCCGTCCAGCATGACGCTGTTCATGAACTTCGACAGAACCTCATCCCCGAACTTGGGATCAGGCAGGATGACCCGCTTTTCGGGACGACGACGACGTGCCATTTTGTATTCCTTCTAAACTTCAGCCTTGATGATCGCAAATATGAGCGATCGGCTTACTTCGGACGCTTGGCGCCGTACTTGGAACGCGACTGACGCCGGTCTTTCACACCCTGTGTATCGAGCACGCCGCGCAGGACGTGATAGCGAACACCGGGAAGATCGCGGACACGACCGCCACGGATCAGGACAACCGAATGCTCCTGAAGATTGTGGCCCTCGCCCGGGATGTAGCTGATGACTTCGCGCTGATTGGTCAGGCGAACCTTGGCCACCTTGCGCAGAGCCGAGTTCGGCTTCTTCGGGGTCGTCGTGTAGACGCGCGTGCAAACGCCACGCTTCTGCGGATTTGCTTCCATCGCAGGGACCTTCGACTTGGCCTTCTGCGGATCGCGGCCCTTGCGGACCAGCTGGTTGATCGTCGGCATTGAAGCCTTCACCTTTCAAGTGGTTACTTTGCTGGAGCCATGAGGCGCCTGAGAATACAAAAAGGACCCTCTGAAGCGCAAACGCTCCTCAGGCCCTGGAATGCATCCAGCAATGTTCAAGCATGCCCGGCGGGAAACACTCCCGAAGAACAGGGCGCGCCTATAGGTCAGGACGGGGGTGAGGTCAACGGGGCGGAATCGGTTTGGGTGCGGATCCTGCAACCGGTTTAACGTGGTGGAAACGTGGGTTGGGGCAAGGGCGGTGGATGATCTCCACCTACCTGCCGCAGCGACGACCCTCCGTTCCGATCGCGTCCCTGCTCGGGCTGACGATCACTGCGGAAGTGGCCCTGTCGTACGGTGCGGAGTCGTTTGCGCCCAATCTGCTATGCGACCTTGCCTTGATCGCAGTCTACGTCGCGGCCAGCGAGCGGCGATACAATGCGATGCTGGCCGCTGCTGGTCTGGCGTGCGGGCTGGCGGCCTATGGTGCCATGCTCCTCCCGTTGGCGATCGGACTTGCCATCAACCGGCGGGTCAGACCCCGTATGCTCCTGGTCACACCACTCTTTGCTTGCATCACGATCATCGCGCTCGGCACGCCATCCCTGGCGGCAAGTTGGATCGGCTTGTGGTCGGCGACCCCTGAGCCGGCGATGACGGGATTGTTAGCCGCGCTCGCGTTGGGGAGCCTGGCGTGGCTGACCGCCACGCTGTCCGCCAGACCGCTGATGCCCGACATGCTTACCGCTGCCGCGCTGACATGCGGCATCTGCTACGCGCTCGTCATGCCCGGTGTATCGATGGCCATCCCGCTCGCATTGGCCTTGGTTCACCGGGACCGCCGCATATCGCTGCTGACAGGGTTCGCCGCCCTGACGGCGGCGGCTGGCTTACCGATACCAGCGACCCTAACGCTCGCGGTGGCGCTCGGCTTGGTGATGAAGCCACTCATCGGCCCCGCGGCAAACGACAACCCCGTGCTCGCCCGAGCCTGATCCGGCCTCACGATCCTCCCCCGCCAGGGGGAGGTGTCGCCGAAGGTGACGGAGGGGAGGACACGAAACAGAGGTTACCCCTTTCCTCCCCCTCCGTCTGGCAAGAGCCAGCCACCTCCCCCTGACGGTGGGGGATCGCAAGGACGCCTCACCTTAACGCCGCGGCATTTCCAGCGCCGCCAGCAACGCCTTCTCGAATCGCGCCGGATCCTCGACCTGCGGCGAGTGCCCCAGCCCATCGAGCATCACGAGCCTCGCATTCGGCATCTGCTTCACCGCGCGCGGTGCCACCATCGGGATCGGTTCGAGGAATTTGCGCAAATTCGCCGGCGCCTGCGCGCGGCCAAACGCGGTCTTGTCGAGCGTACCGATGATCAAGGTCGTCGGTGGCGTGATCCGGTAGAGTTCATGCGCGACCGGTTGCGTCTTGATCATCTCGCTGGTCTTGGCTTGGGCGAACGCGACGGTATCGCGGCCCGGCCCTTGGCACATCCCCGCCTGCATCCAGACCCAGCGATCGTAAGACGGCTTCCACACCCCGTGATAATAATTCTCGAGCTGATACGCCTTGATCGACGCGTAGCTCGTCTTCTTCTCCCCCGCCCAAAGAGTGTCGACGTCGGTATAGGGCACACCTTCTTCGCCGCGATCCTTCAGCCCCAGCGGGTTGACGAGGACCAGTTTCTCGACCGACGCGGGGTAGAGAATGGCATAGCGCATCGCGAGCATGCCGCCCATCGAATGCCCGACGATCGTCGCCCGCGTGATGCCGCGCGACTCGAGCAGCCGCTTGGTGAACGTCGCCAGCATCTCGAAACTATACTGCGCCGCACGCGGCTTGGACGATTTGCAGAAGCCGATCTGGTCGGGCACCACCACGCGGTAGCCGACCTCGCTCAGCGCCCGCGCGGTGCTACCCCAGGTTGCGCCGCAGAAATTCTTGCCGTGGAGCAGGACGACGGTGCGGCCATTGGGACGCTGCGGCGCGATATCCATGAACGCCATCTGTGCGGGCGCACCGACGATATCGACCTCCATCGTCTGGACCGGCCACGGATAGGTGAAACGTTCGAGTTGCGGCCCGAGGTCGGGCACCTGCGGCACGGGTCCCGCCCCCATCAGGAGCGCGGCGACCGGCAGCCCAAACATCTTCAATCCCGCCTTCATACGATTACGCTTTCCTGCACCCAACGAGACGGCGCAAGGTTAACGGGCAAACCCGGTGTCGTGCAACGCACCATCCTTACGACGATGGCTTCAGAGCGGTTGCGAGAACGAATTGCACGCGAGATGCTTGCCCTTCTCGAAAACGCTGGGTAAGGGGCGCGTCCGTGTAGGAGTGTAGCTCAGTTGGTTAGAGCGTCGGTCTCCAAAACCGAAGGCCCTCGGTTCGAATCCGAGCACTCCTGCCACCCCCTTTAAAATTCAAGTTTGAAGTACACCGTTTCAGGCGGTGCCTTTGCACGCTCATCACGATTGCAGAAATTGCATTCCTTGATGCATATTGCGCACTTGAGAAATTATCTGCTGCGATGCACAAAGATCAGGCCTTTCAGGCATCCTCTCCTAAAAACTTTCATGGCCGGTCTCGTACCGGCCTTTTTTTTCGTCTGCGATCGGCGTATGCATCGTTTGCCGTCGTCAAGCCGAACGATAAATAGAAACCGTGGGAGCGGAGCCGCCGGTCAAACCGGCACCGGCAAGACGATCGTGCGGGGGATCGAGTGACCCAAGCGCTCTCCCCCGCCACTTCTTTGGCCGCCGCCCTGCCATCTGCCGGCATGCTCCGCCCCCTCTCCTGCCGCGCCCTTGCTTTACCCAGCCACCAAAGCTATCTGCCGCGCTTCCGACAGCGAGGACGGACCTGCCGCCGCGGCCCTTCACAGGGAGCGGCTAGTGGGTCTATGCCTCGCATCTCAGTTTCTCAATCAGCGGGTTCGAAGAACATCGTGGCGAAGACGTCCCCCCTCGAATTCATCCAGCAGGTCCGCAACGAGACCGCGAAGGTCACGTGGCCGACGCGTCGCGAGACAGTCATGACCGGCGTGATGGTGGTGATCATGACGACGATCCTCGCGCTGTTCTTCCTGGGCGTCGACTCGATCCTGCAAGCGATCGTCTCCGCCCTCCTCAAACTCGCTCAGTAAGCAAGGTTTCGTCATGGCGCGCTGGTACATCATTCACGCCTATTCGGGCTTCGAGGGCAAGGTCCGCGACTCGATCATGGCCGAGGCGACCCGGATGGGTCTCGAACAGCTCGTCGAGCAGATCGAAGTCCCGACCGAAACCACGACGGAAGCCCGTCGCGGCAAGAAGATATCGGTCGAGCGCAAGTTCATGCCGGGCTACGTGCTCGCCAAGCTGAACATGAACGACGACGTGTATCACCTGGTGAAGAACACGCCGAAGGTCACCGGCTTCCTCGGCAGCATGGGCAAGCCGCAGGCGATCAGCGAGGCGGAAGCCACGCGGATGCTGAACAGCAAGGAAGAAGCCGCCGCTGCGCCCAAGCAGAAGGTCAAGGTCGACTACGAGATCGGCGATCAGGTCAAGGTCCTCGACGGCCCGTTCGCGACCTTCAACGGGCTCGTCGAAGAACTCGACTTCGACCGCAGCCGCGTCAAGGTTTCGGTGTCGATTTTCGGGCGTGCCACCCCGGTCGAGCTCGAGTTCGAGCAGGTCGAGCGTAGTAAGTAAGCCGCAGAGCGGCGCGCTTACGGCCGCACGTAATTAGCTAACGGCTAATCACGAGACGGTCTCGACCGGCCGGCGGGCCACCGGCCCGGCCGACGACGCGGGATTTACTCCCGCGTCGCACTTGATTGTGAACCATCGCCAATCCCACAGGCTCCTGCCGACCATTGACCGAATTACGGCATTGCCGTATATATGGCACAATGCATACGGTGGTCGAGACCAGAGCGTATCTGTCCGCAGCCGATGACGTCGGTATGACGGACGACGAGCGCGTCGTGATCGTCTCCACGCTTTCCGCCAACCCGCAGATCGGCGACGTCATGCCCGGTTGTGGCGGCGCGCGAAAACTTCGCGTGAGAAAACCCGGCACCGGCAAATCGGGCGGCTACCGCGTGATCACCTATTATGCGGGCGACACCCTACCCGTCTTCCTGCTGACCGTGTTCGGCAAGACCGAGAAGGCAAGCCTGACCAAGGCCGAGCGCAATGCGCTGACGACATTGACCGGCACGCTGGCGGCGAGCCTGACGCTACTCCACGCCAAGGACGACCATAACGACACCACCAACACGCCAACCTCACGGAGGACATGATGAAGAGCGCATTCGACAAGATCGCAGCAGGATTGGAAGACGCCATCGCGTTCGCTGATGGCGATACGGATCGAGCGCGCGTGGCGACAGTGGACGTCCGCGCAGTCCGGGCAGCGACCAAGCTGACGCAAGGCGCGTTCGCCGAAACGTATCGCTTCCCGGTCGGCACGGTGCGCGACTGGGAGCAAAGGCGCCGCCTGCCGGATACCGGATCGGCGACGCTGCTCAAGATGATCGAGGTGGATCCCAAGGGCGTCGAGGCGATTATTGCGAAGGTACGGTAACGCGAGCGCAGCCGCGTCAAGGTTTTGGTGTCGATCTTCGGGCGTGCTACGCCGGTCTAGCTGGAATTCGAACAGCTCGAACGGAGCAAGTAAGGCCAAGCCGCACGCGATTAGCCCAAGGGCTAATTGCGAGACGACCCCAGCCCGGCCGGCGGGCTAAAGGCCCAACCTATGACGCGGAATTTACGTCCGCGTCACTCATCTTTGGGTAAAGATCGCTCAGATCGACAATCGATCACCTCACGTGACCGCACTATCGCACGTAAGTGCGGAGGTCAGATCATGGGAGCGGGTCTACCAATGCCCCAATTGTTTCGTTCATAACCTCGACAAAATGCTTCAAATGTAGCTTGCGATGGCGCGCACTCCGGATTCGAAGAAACTGCCCTGGCGATAGTTCGAATAGGCGCTCAGTTTGAAGGTAATTCCTCTGAACAACTCCAAACTGATGCCTCGCCTCAAAGGAGTTATGAGCTATGCGATTCCTAATACGCTCGCTGTCCGATAAGACCTGCTCCTTGGTAGCCATCATATCGACCAGCGGCCACCCGGATCTCATATAGGTCGACGCGGTGGTTCTAATATCTGACGGCTTTGCCCAACTAAGAAATTTGTAACCCGCCTTGATCAATTGGCGGGCATGCTGAGCATCTTGGATGTTAAGATAGCTGGTTCCAACAACCCCACTACGGGATGCTCCGCCCGTCACATAATGCAGAAACATAGCCTCGACCGCAGTTTCATATGCTGTGAATGCGCGAAGAAATATTGCTTCGGCGAAGCCGTCGGACCGGAAATCCTCCGACGCAGCGTCGGAGGACGCGGCATCTAGTTCGTCAACCATTCCCATTACTGAAGCATGCCTAGCAGTTGCTTCAGCCGCAAAATCGTTTAGCTCTACAGGTGTCACAAGTCTAACGCAGTTAGTACATATTTTGCACGCTCACGACGCGCCTCAGTGTCAGTTGTTCTGCGCTGACTATAATTAATAAACCGCGCGAATGCTGCCGGAACGTCTTCTTCAGTATCTTCGGTATAACGGTCATAAAGGGCGCTTAGCTCATCCAGTTCGCCTCGCCAGTAAATAACCTGCGCCTGAGACAGGGCCGGCCTTGAAGCATCTTCCAAGCCCGCGAGCGGTCGAAGGGCATGTGCAACGCATGTGAAGAGTGTATAGAACCAGTGTGATCGAGCCCAATTCGTACCTGCGAGTTCCTGAGCTGGATAGATTGCCCCAATGTACTGCATTGTCCGATTATAGAGTTCTATTGCTCCAGCTACCTCGGGAGGAACAACCTCATTGCCCTCGTATAAGCGATAATATCTCTCAATATTTTTTACGGTTTGGACACCGCCAACCAGCGCTACCAACAGATCAGAAGCGAGTTGGGCTTCCCCCATCCGACTGATTGCTTTTTCTGACAGCACCCCACCATCTAAAACATAACTTACATAGGAATGCCCTAACTCATATGCCGCAGTTTTAAAAACACCGAGATACTTTGCATTTAGTTTTTCTTGAGTGTTTAAGGTCACTGAGTAGGTATTTATCCGGGCAAATATATCCAACATATCAGAAAGGCTGACGTTATAAAGCAAGTCCACACCGAGCTCATATTGAAGGATAATACCCTGAATATCGTCCTCAAGAGCAGAGAAAGTCTTGCCCGCATGCTCTGCGTTATGGGCAGCGAGCACGGTAAATCCGTCAGAAACAAATTCCAAAATCGTACGGATACGCTGCTGTCCATCGACGACAGTACGGACATTTTTCTTACCAACCAAATCCTGAGTAAGCAGCACCTTAGGCATCGGCTTGCCGCGCAGCACAGTGTCAATCAGAAATGATTTGGCTGCTCGTGTCCAGACACTCCGTCGTTGAAATTTCGGTGATAGGTCAAGAAGTTGGCTTCCGTTCCACTCGATGAAATCGGCGATGCTGTAAGATCGGGCGTCAAATTGCTTCATAATTAGGCCTTACCATATATTCAGCTTTTATAGCGGTGTAGCGCGCAGAGAACCAGTTCCATATCCAAACGACCCAGAGGATGTGGCTGGGTTGTCAGCGCGACCCGCAGCGACCAATACTCCACTCCTTGTGAACGCGCATACTGCGAGAAAACACTAGGCCGACCGCTCCACGTTTCGCCAGGGGTCGCATCGATATCCGCCCGCATTTGCCCGATCTCAACAGGTCGTTGGGTCGAACGGCGCCCCCAGCGTGCCCAATTTACCTGAAATGCAATGTCACCTTTAGCTCGTCCGATTCTTCAACCGCCACCCACCGAACAGCGCAACATCCGGATCGTGCGGCACCTTCGTCGGGTCGGCCTTGCTCCAGCCGGTGACCTGATCGAGCGCCGGCAGGCGTACCGGCGCCGGATACGGGTTGGTCAGCGTCGGTTCGCCGCGTTCGTTGCGGGCGGCTTCGGCGATGTCGAAGGCTTCGCGGGCGCGGGCTTGGCGGGCTTCGTACATTGCCGTCAGGCGGTAGCTGTGGGCTTCGCTCGATTCACCGCGGCGGCGCTTGATGTGGGGCGGCTCGTCCTGGAGGTGGACCGTGCGGTTGTGCAGGTGGAGGAGTTGCAGCGCCTGATTCGCGGTCATCGGCGGGATCGGCGGGGGATCGTTGTGGCGCCACTCGTCGTGGTCGTGCGCGCCGGGCAGCGATCCGGCGAGTAGCGCTGCCTCGACCTGTTCGTAGCCGCGTTCGAGCGCGAGGCGCATCTCGCGGGCGAAGGCGGGGCTGGCTTTGCGGCGGGCGTAGAAGGCGGAGTGGCTGAAGCCGGCGGCGGCGGCCGAGAGGCGGATGTTGGCGGTGGCGGAGAGCGCGGTGAGGAAAGCTTGCTCGGCGGCGTGGTCGAGGCGGTTGGCGGGCGGGCGGCGGAGCTGGAGGCGGCCGTTGGCGGTTCTTGTCGTGGTGGGGGTTCCGGTTGGGATGGCGGCGTTTGGGGCACTCCCCTCCCCCGCCCCCTCCCGTAGGCGGGAGGGGAGTTTTAGGGCCGCGTTGGCTATGGCCAGGGCGGCGTTCCATTTTGCGGCGAAGGCGGGGTGGGCGGCGCGGCGCTTGGTGAAGGTGGAGCGGTTGTAGCCTAGCGTGCTGGCGGCTTCGCGGGCGTTGCCGGTGCAGCGGAGGGCGGCGAGGAACGCGGCGTTCTGGGCGGCCTGGCGGCGGGTGAACTGGTCGGGGGTGGAGGGGCGCGCCATCGCTAGTGGGTCTGCCTCGATATCCTACATTGCAAGGGGGCTTGTGCTTGGGGTGGGGTACTTGGCGCGGATGTCCAGGTTTGTTTCCCCGCGAAGGCGGGGATCCAGTCTGGGCACCCGCCTTCGCGGGTGAACAAGGTCGGTCAGTCTTTGGCAAGATTGGTTCACGCGAAGGCGCGAGGGCGCGAAGGGAAGTGAGAAGAGGACCAGATTCGGGGTTCGCGCGGAGGCGCGGAGGCGCGGAGGAGAAGGGCGCGGAGAAGAAGGGGGAAGCGGGTGTTGCCGCTTTGCGGGTTTTGGGGTATGCGCGCCGGCTTCCACCTTCAGTGTTGGAATTGCGGGAGGTTGCCGAAACGGTAGCCGCCATCACCGCTAGACTCACCGGGCGAGGCGCTGTTGCGCTCAAAGCCCAATATAAGAGAGTGACATGGCTAAAAAGATTACCGGATACATCAAGCTGCAGGTGCCTGCAGGCGAGGCAAAGCCCGCGCCGCCGATCGGGCCTGCGCTGGGTCAGCGCGGCGTGAACATCATGGAGTTCTGCAAGGCGTTCAACGCCGGCACGAGCGAACTGAAGAAGGGCATGCCGATCCCGACCGTCATCACGGTCTATGCGGATCGCTCGTTCTCGTTCGAGACCAAGACCCCGCCTGCATCGTACCTGATCAAGGAGGCCGCCGGTCTCAAGTCGGGCTCGAAGGAGCCGGGCAAGGTCGTCGCCGGTACGATCAAGCGCTCGCAGCTGAGCGAGATCGCCACGACGAAGATGAAGGACCTCAACGCCAACGATATCGACGCTGCGACGAAGATCATCGAAGGCAGCGCCCGCGCAATGGGCCTCGAAGTGGTGGAGGGCTGATATCATGGCTAAGCTGAGCAAGAAGCAGAAGGCCGTCACGGTCGACCTCGTCAAGCTGCACGGCATCGACGAGGCCATCGGTCTCGCACGGTCGGGCGCCACGTCGAAGTTCGACGAGACGATCGAAGTCGCGCTGAACCTGGGCGTCGATCCGCGTCACGCAGACCAGATGGTCCGCGGCGTGGTGACGCTGCCCAAGGGCACCGGCAAGACCGTCCGCGTCGGCGTGTTCGCCCGCGGCGCGAAGGCTGAAGAAGCACTCGCAGCAGGCGCAGACGTGGTCGGCGCCGAAGACCTGATGGAAATCATCCAGGGTGGCACGATCGATTTCGATCGCTGCATCGCGACCCCGGACATGATGGGCATCGTCGGTCGCCTCGGCAAGGTGCTGGGTCCCAAGGGCCTGATGCCGAACCCGAAGCTCGGCACGGTGACGATGAACGTCGCGGCAGCCGTTCAGGCAGCCAAGGGCGGCCAGATCGAATACCGCGTCGAGAAGGCCGGCATCATCCATTCGGGCATCGGCAAGGCGTCGTTCCCGGCGGAAGACCTGCGCGCGAACTTCGACGCACTGGTCGACGCAGTGGTCAAGGCCAAGCCGACCGGCGCCAAGGGCAAGTACGTCCAGAAGGTCGCGATCTCGTCGACCATGGGTGCGGGCATCAAGGTCGACACGGCCGAGGTTGCAGGCGCCTGAGCCGCACGTGGCTAGCGCGAGCTAGCCACGAGACGGCGAAAGCGCGGCCGGCGCGGTTCCACCGCGACCGACGAGGACGGGATTTACTCCCGTCCTGCCGCAGAGAGTTAAGAAGGGCCGGGAGCGATCCTGGCCCTTTTTGCGTGTGGGGTAGATTGATCGTTCGATGAAGATCGCCGCCCTCCCCACTCCCCCTTCCTTCGCCTGACGAAAGTCAGGGTCCCGGGTTACAGACGTCGCCCTCTTGGCTCTGGATCCTGACTTTCGCCAGGATGACGGGCGGGGCGGATCGAAATCCCGTGAACAGCGCACCATTCTAGGCCACGTGTTGGCGTATGATCGAAGCCTCCTGCCATTGTGGCGCCGTAACACTGTCCGTCGACCATCCACCCGAATGGGTCGCCGACTGCAACTGTTCGATCTGTTGCCGCTACGGCGTCTTATGGGCCTATTACCGGGCAAGCGACGTACGCGTCGCGGCATCCGTGCCGATGGCGATTTACAGTTGGGGCGCCGAGACGTTGCGCTTCCACCGCTGCGGCAAATGCGGATGCGTCACGCACTGGACCAAGGTCGATCCCGCGATCGACCGGATCGGGATCAACGCACGCCTGATGCCGCCCGACGTTCTAGCGGCGGCCCGCATACGCAGGCTCGATGGCGCCGATACCGGGCTCTACCTGGACGCCTGACTCGCTCGACGATTGACTCCGCCGCCAATTCCGCTAAGGCGCACCTTCGTTCGGCGGGCTTGCTCGTCGGACTCCGTCCGAGACAGTGGGTGCACAGGGTTTGCCGGTGCTTAATCTCCCACCTAGACGGGGAATGAGATTTTGCGGAGTGCCTCGTGCGCCTGCCCTCTCCCATGCCCCATCGACGAGACACCCCGGAAGCGCGGGTTTGTCTGCGCCTCCGGTTAGTAACCGGGTTCCCTGCGCAAGCGGTGAACTCGTAAAACGTGGAGAATGGCATGGATCGTGATCAAAAGACCGCGGCCGTAGCCGAGCTGAACCGCACCTTTTCCGAGGTCGGCGTCGTCGTTGTCACGCGCAACCTCGGCCTGACCGTCGCACAGTCCACTGTGCTGCGGAACAAGATGCGCGACGCCGGCGCGACCTACAAGGTCTCGAAGAACAAGCTTGCCAAGATCGCAATGGACGGCACCGACTACAGCTCGCTGGGCGACATGCTCACGGGTCCGGTCGGTCTGGCCAGCTCCATCGATCCCGTAGCGGCCGCCAAGGTGGTCGTGGAATTCGCGAAGACGAACGACAAGTTCGAAATCGTGGGTGGGGCGATGGGCGCGACGACCCTCGACGTCGAAGGCGTGAAGGCGCTCGCAACGCTGCCCTCGCTGGATGAACTGCGTGCCAAGATCGTTGGCCTCATCGTCGCACCTGCGACGAAGCTGGCAACGATCACGCAGGCTCCGGCAGCGCAGCTCGCGCGCGTGCTTTCCGCCTACGCGGAGAAGGAAGCCGCCTGATCTTGCAGGCCTTTCGTTACCTTTTTGAACTGATGGGGCATGAGCCCCGAGATGGAGATTTATCATGGCAGACCTGAACGCACTCGTTGAGAGCCTGAGCGAACTGACCGTTCTCGAAGCAGCTGAGCTTTCGAAGCTGCTCGAAGAGAAGTGGGGCGTTTCGGCCGCAGCAGCGGTCGCAGCACCGGCAGCAGGCGGCGGCGCCGCTGCTCCTGCAGCAGAAGAGCAGACCGAATTCGACGTCATCCTGACCGGCGACGGTGGCAAGAAGATCAACGTCATCAAGGAAGTCCGTGCGATCACCGCGCTCGGCCTGACCGAAGCCAAGACGCTGGTCGAGTCGGCTCCCAAGGCCGTCAAGGAAGGCGTGTCGAAGGACGAGGCAGCCAAGATCAAGGCGCAGCTCGAAGCAGCTGGCGCGACCGTCGAGGTCAAGTAAGCCGCAGCTGGAGAGACGATTTAGCTTCGGCTAAATCGCACTCCAGCAAGGCCGGCCGGCGGCACGCAGTGTCGACCGACGAAGCAGGGGCTTTGCCCATGCTGGCCGCAGTTAAGAAAAAGGGCGGCCCCAGCGATGGGGTCGCCCTTTTTCGTGCGGGGTGATGGCTGGTACGCTGACGTTGCGTGCGGGACCTGTGCTTCGATACGAGCCCTCGATACGCTCCTTACGGAGCTACTCGGTCTCTACTCAGCACGAACGGAAAGGGGAGCGAGCGTCTTCGCCCCCTCCCTTTAATTTACCGCTCGAAGGTCGCCGCGTGGGGCCTGGCGGCGACTGTCGTGAACATCTTTGCGGGGGCATCCAGCCAGAACGGCGCGAGCTTGGCGGAGTCGACGCGTTCTATGCCGACGACCCAGGCGCGGGCGGTCTGCGCGTCGTCACCGGCAGTGGCGTAGAGGATATTGGTGGCGACGACGGGCACGAACATCGGGCGGTTGGCAGCAGTCATCGTCCGGATCGCGTCGCGCGCGATCGCGACGACGGTGCGGATCGTGCGGGTTTCGCCGGGCGCTAGCGCGAACGGCGGCGCGGCCGGGCGGCCGATCGGCGCGGCGTTGAACTGGGCGAGATCGGTGTCCTGGCCGGCATGCGCGGTCAGCAGCGCGACGCCGGTGCGGATCGCTTCGGCGGGCGCGGTGCCGGTGTTGGTGACGACGAGTTCGCACTCGACAGTGGCACTCAGGAGGTTGAGGCCGGCACGCAAGGGGCGGAGATCGCAGGTTACGCGGGCCCGGGGGACGGCTGGTGGGGGCGATGGCGTCTTTGCGCGAGGTTCGAGGAATTTCGGCGCGACCGCCGCGGTCGCGGGGATTGCGGGGGGCGTGACCGGAGTTGCTACGGGCTGGACCGGTTGAGTTGTGGCAGTGGTGGCACTGGAGGTGGCGGCGGGCTTGGGTGCGACCGGCTCCGGTGTCGGCTCGACGACGGTTTCGACCTCTGCGCGGTCCTGCCTGTGGCTGCGGGGTTTGCAGCGGAGCGCCCAGAGCGCGCCGAGGACCACGATGACGACCGCGAGCGAAAGCCAGAGCGGCATCGCCCTGCCCGTCTCGGGTGCGGTGATCGTCGATTGCGTCGTCGTGTCTGGCGTGGATTGCGGCTCGACGGGTTGCGAGGCGACGACTTGCGGGGCGACGACTTGCGGGGCGACGACTTGCGGGGCCGACGCTGTCGACGGAGTTTCGGACGGCGGCGGGGGCGATGCCGGCTCGGGTGCAGGCGTGGCTATCGGCGCGGGTTCGACCGGGGCTGGTGAACGCGTCGGCTCTGTAGCGGTGCGGGTTTGGCGCGAGTCCGGTTCGGTGCGCGCAGCCGGGCGCTCGGCGGCGGCCTTGTCGGCGACGGCCTTTTCCGCAGCGCGTGGACGGGATGCGCGGCGGGGCGCGGCCGTCTCGCTCGGTAGGACGATCTTCGGTGCGTCGGGGATCGGGATCGACGTGCTGGTCTGCGGCGCGGGGTTCGCCAAGCCCTCCAGGCCACGGACCGGAGCGGTCTGCTCGGTCTGGGCGAGTGCCGGGCTTGCCGACGCGAGCATCGTCATGGTGGCGAGCAGGGCGGCCAGCGTCCCGCGGTCGGTCGTCATCGTCGAAAATCCCCTGCGCGCGGTCGTCGCGGCGTTGTGGTCGGGGGAGGCTGAACGCGGCCGGACGGCAACCCGCGTTGCGACGAGTTGCGCCTGAGCAGCGGTGAGACGTGGCGAGGGGTGTGAGCGCTGAACGTCTATCCTCCCCCGCCAGGGGGAGGTGTCGCCGAAGGTGACGGAGGGGGGAGGACACGGAACCTTGGTTGCCCTTTCCTCCCCCTCCGTCTGGCAAGGGCCAGCCACCTCCCCCTTGCGGGGGAGGATGACGAGAACCGGCGTTAGCGCGGTGCGACGACCACTGCCCCGCCCTTCATGACGAAGCTGGGATGTTCGAGTTGGCGCACGTCCGTCAGCGGATCGCCATCGACTGCGACCAGGTCACCGAAGCGGCCGGGCTGGATCGCGCCGACGTCCGCCGTCTTCCCCAACGCGATCGCGGCGCTGGAGGTGGCGGCCTGGATCGCCTCGAGCGGCGTCATGCCCCATTCGACCATCTTGGCGAACTGGAGAGCGTTGTTGCCGTTGGGATAGACGCCGCCGTCGGTGCCGAAGAGCATTCGGACGCCGGCAGCGTGTGCGGCGCGGAAGGTCTGGCGTTGCTTGAGGCCGACCTGGCGTTCCTTCTCGAGGCTCTCGGGGAAGACGCCGTTCTTCGCGCCCTCGGCGAGGATATAGTCGTCGTCGTAGATATCCATGTCGAACCACGCCCCGCTGGCCTTGGCGAGCTTGAACGATTCCGCATCGGCGAGGCTGGCGTGCTCGATCGTGTCGACGCCTGCCCGGAGCGCATCGTTGATGCCTTCGCTGCCGTGCGCGTGGACAGCGACCTTCATGCCGAGCATGTGCGCTTCCTCGACGATCGCCTTGATCTCGGGAAGGCTGATCTGCTGCGCGCCGACGCTGTCGGTCTTCGAGAGGACGCCGCCGGTCATGCAGACCTTGACCACCTCGGCACCGTATTTGCGGATCGTGCGGACGGCGCCGCGGAACTCGTCGGGGGTGTTGGCGATCTGCGGGTGCGGGACCTGGATCGAGGGCGGGAACTCGGTCGTGTCGCAGTGGCCGCCGGTCGCGCCGAGCGCGTAGGTGGCGGGGACGATCCGTGGGCCGGGCACGTAGCCGCGCTCGATGCCCTGCTTGAGCGCGACGTCGTCGTAATTGGCGGAGCCGACGTTGCGCACGGTGGTGAAGCCAGCGTCGAGCGTGCGGCGCGCGTTGGCGACGCCGACGACGGTCCAGAAATTGTCGGTGAACTCGAGCTGGCGGTAGCCGCTGAGCGTCGGATCGCTGGTGAGGTGGACGTGCATGTCGATTAGGCCAGGCAACAGCGTGCGCGTTCCGAGGTCGACGCGCTCGGCTCCGGCGGGGACTGCGTCGCCCTTGCGGCCGACCGCAATGATGCGGCCGTCGACGATCGTGACCTGCGGGTCGTCGACGCGCTTGCCGGCGAGGACGTCGATCATGTGCGCAGCGGTGACGACAACGGTTTTTGCGTCGGCGGCGGTGGTGGTGGTGGTGGTGGCGAGCAACGTAGCAGCTAGAATCCTGGCGATCTTCATGGAGGTGTCCCCTTCCCCGAGTTCGGCTTCGTGTGCGTCACGGCCGGTCATCGGGCAAGAGGGCGGTGTACGATCCTCCCCCGCGAGGGGGAGGTGGCTGCCACTTGCCAGACGGAGGGGGAGGCAAACGAAAAGCCGGTTCCGTGTCCTCCCCCTCCGTCGCTTCGCGCCACCTCCCCCTGGCGGGGGAGGATCGAGAGGGAGACCTTGCCCTATTCTCGACACCGGTACAGGCCATCGGGGATGCTTCCGACGACGACGAGATCGCCCGTGATGATGCTTCGATGTCTTCCGTTCTGTGCGCTGGCTGCTGCGCTCGCTCCCCTGGCGGCGCGGGCCGATCCGGCGCCGTTCGACCTGACCGGCCCCAGCCTGCGCGTCGGTGTGACGCATGGGACGACGACTTTGCCGATCGCACAGGTGCCGAGACTCGCGACCGGCGACCGCGTGTCGATCGCGGCGGATTTGCCGACCGGCAGGAAGGACGATGGCGCGCGCTATCTGCTGGTCGCCGCGTTCCTGCAGGGCGCGACCGAGCCGCCGCCGAAATCGTGGTTCTTCAAGGCCGAGACGTGGAAGGCGAAGAAGAATGCGCTCGCGTTGAAGGTGCCGGACGGGGCGCGGCAGCTGGTGGTGTTCCTGGTGCCCGAAAGCGGCGGGTTCGATGCCGTCGTGTCGGCGGTGCGGAAGCAGCCGGGTGCGTTCGTGCGCGCGGTGCAGGATCTGGATCAGGCGTCGCTCGATCGCGCACGGCTGGATGCGTTTCTCGATGGGATCCATACGCTGGAGCGGACGCGGCCGGAGCGGATCGAGGCGGTGTCGCCGTTGTTGTCGCGAAGCCTGGCGATCAAGCTGAAGGCGGAATGCCTCGATCTGGCGGCGGATCTGCAAGCCTCCTGCCTGACGCAGAGCCGCGATTCGCTGGTGCTGGCGGATGGGCAGAGTTCGACGCTGGCGGATACGCTGGTGGGCGCGCCGACCGATCTGGCGTTGCAACTGAGCGCAACGCCGGAGGGCGGGCTTGGGTATTACAGCCCGTATATCGGCGTTGTGCGCGATCTGGCGAAAATCTTCGGTGCGTTCCAGTCGACGCAGTTCCGGTATATTCCAGCGCTGGCGCGGGCGCATGACGATCGGTTGGCGCTGTTGCTGAACGCGGCGCCGTCGTTTGCCAGCCCCAAGTCTGTGATGGTGGTGGCGATGCCGATCGTCGAGACAGGCGCGCCGCAGCCTCCGACGATGCGGCGGGCGGAGGCGGACCGGCTGGTCTGTGCGGCCAAGCCCGATCTTGTGCTGCCGGTCGAGGGCGCGCCGCTGATCTATGCAACGCAATTTGCGCACGACATGAGCCTGCGGGTGACGACGCCGCAGGGTGGCGTGGTCGAACTGCCGGTGCAGGCGGATGCCGAGCGTGGCGGGTATGTGCTCGACCAGGTCGGGATGCGGACGGCGGGGCTTGGCAGCGTGACCGATGCGACGTTGCATGGCCGCTGGGGGTTCACGCCGTTCGACGGGCCGCGGTTTCGGTTGCAGGTGCCACGGGCTGGCGGGTGGCAGGTGGTCGATACCGATCCCGAGAGTTTGGTCGTTGGCCGCGACAATGCGGTGGCGCTGGCGGGGCCGACGCCGAGCTGTGTCGAGACGGTGACGTTGGTCGGCGATACGGGACAGGTGCCTTTGGCGTGGACGACGACAGGGGACCGGATCGCGCTGACCCTGCCGCTGGCGAAGACCGCGCCGGGGAAACTGACGCTGCTGGTCAAGCAATATGGCGTCGAGGCGCCGGACAGGATCGCGCTGACCGCGCTCGCCGAGGCGGGACGGATCGACGGCCTGACGCTGTATGCGGGCGATGCTGCAGGGATGCTGGCAGGGACGCGACTCGATCTGGTGTCTGCGCTGAGTGTCGACGGGGTGGCGTTCAAGCCGGGCGCGGTCGTGCGGGCCGACAAGGTGGATCGGCTGGGGTTGGTGGCCGATACGGCGCCGGCGTTTGCGGCGGGTCAGGCGAAGACGGCGTTGGTCACGTTGACCGATGGGCGGAAGCGGTCGGTGAAGTTCGTCGTCGGGGCGGCGCGGCCGAAGGCGACGCTGATCGCGAAGAGCGTGGTGGCGCCGCCCTCGCCCGGTCTTCCCGTCGTGTTGGCGGGCGATGCGGCGATGTCCCAGGATGCCCGGCTGACGTTTTCGTTGCGCGCGGAAGGGACGCGGTTTTCCGCGGGGGACAGCGTCGAGATCTCGACGGCGGACGGGACGATGACGACGAGCGTGGCGTCGGGGCGCGGATTGACCGTGCAGGACGAGCGGATCGCGGTGGTGTCGGTCGAGCCGGGCAAGGCGCTTGGCGTCTCGGCGCACGGGCCGCTCAAGTGGCGGCTGGTGCAGAACGGGGTCGCGGGGGACTGGGTGCCGTTGACCACTCTGGTGCGGGTGCCGGAGTTGGCGAGCGTCACGTGCGCGGAGGCATGTACGCTGGCGGGGACGGATCTGTTCCTGATCGAGTCGGTGGCGGTCAATGTGGGGTTTACGGACGCGGCGCGGGTGCCGGAGGGGTTTACCGGGGCCTCGCTTGTTGTACCGAAACCGGTTGGGGGGATGCTGTATCTGCGGTTGCGGGACGATCTGGGGGTTACGACAACGGTGGCGGTGAAACCGTAAACTCGGCATCCTTCCCCCTGCCCGTCATCCCCGCGGAGGCGGGGACCCATATCCTCCGACGGTCGTGCACGATCGCACGGCCAGCCAGTATGGGTTCCCGCCTTCGCGGGAATGACGAAACAGAGAAGCGGTATTTACGGAATCAGCCGATCCGCCCGCAGCTCTGCGAACAGGTCGAAGAAGGCGTCGTCGGTCGGCTGGTATTCCTTGAAACCCAGGCGGCGGCTCTTGCTCATGTCCGTCACGACCTCGATCGGGCGGCCGAGATCGGCGTCGGTGTGCCACGGGGATGCAAGCCGCGAGAGGTCGGCTTCGGCGAGACCTTCGCGCGCGGCGATCTCGCGCCAAATCCCGGCGTCGTCCTTCATCTGCTCTTCTAGCGTCAGGATCGTGCCGTCGAACGGCGCAGCCTCGATCCCGAACCACTCGGCGATGCGGCCCCACATCCAGCTCCAGCGGAAGACGTCGCCGTTGACGACGTTGAACGCCTCGTTGCGCGCAGCGGGCGTGGTCGCGGCCCAGATCAGGTGATCGGCGAGCTGGCTGGCGCTGGTCATGTCGGTGAGGCCGTTCCACTGCGCGGCCGAGCCCGGGAAGCGGAACGGCCGGCCGGTCTCGCGGCACAGCGTCGCGTAGACCGCGAGCGTGGTGCCCATGTTCATCGCGTTGCCGACCGCCTTGCCGATGATCGTGTGCGGGCGGTGGACGCTCCAGCCGAAGCCGTCACGCTCGGCCGCCTCGAACACGGCGTCTTCCTGCGCGTAATAGAAGTTCTCGACATCGAGACGGCCTTGTTCTTCGCGGAACGGGGTCTGCGGGAGCGTACCCTTGCCGTAGGCCTCGAACGGTCCGAGGTAATGCTTCAGGCCCGTCACGAGGGCGACGTGGCCGACGCTGCCCGCCTGCGAGAGTGCGCCGAGCAGATTGCGGACCATGCCGCCGTTCACGCGGATGTTCTCCGCCTCGCTGTCCTGCCGCGACCAGGTGGCGATGAACACCGCGTCCGCCTTGAGCCCGGCGAGTGCCTTTTCGAGACTGGCTGGATCCTGGAGATCCGCTGCGACAGGCTGGACGCCGTCCTGTTCGGTCGGGCGTCGCGCGAGACCGTGGACGGTCCAACCCGATTTCACCAATGCCGCCGCGGTCGCGCTGCCGACGATCCCGCTCGTTCCCACTACCAATGCCGTCTTGGCCATCTTCAGCTCCATATCTGCGTGTTAGCTACCAGCTAGGCACCGAACGCACGGGCTTCTAGAAGGCACCCTTTGGGGACATAGGCACCGGAAGGTAACCACATGCAGGCGGGAACGGCCGACGAGGAATGGCGCGAGGATTGTGCGCCGCGGCGGACGCTGGAGCTGTTCGCGACCAAGTGGACGAGCATGATCCTGCATATTCTGCACGTGCGCCATGACGGCCCGGTGCGGACAGGCGTGCTGCTGCGCTCGATCCCCGGCATCTCGAAGAAGATGCTGACGCAGACGTTGCGCGAGATGGAGGCGGCGGGGCTGGTCGTGCGAACCGTGCACGGGACGGTGCCGCCCGCGGTCGACTATGCGCTGACGGCGTTGGGCGCGCGGTTCGTCGAGCCGGTCGAGTTGCTGTATGATTGGGGGCGCCGGAATGCCGATGCGCTGGATGCGTTGCAGGCGAAGCCGACGTCGCGACGCGAGCCCTAGGCCGGTTTGCGGTGGCGGCAAGCGGCAGCTTGTGGCTATGGGGCGCGGATGACCGCATCGGATCTCCAAAGCCTGTTCGTCACCAACCTCGTGCGATACAATAGCGGCGATCGGCGGCGGTGGCGGCTGATCGTCGGCGACGTGAAGGTCTACAGCCTTGCCACGCACGCGCACTGCAACTGGGCTGTGACGCCGTCGGGCAGCGCGAGCGAAGTGGACGCGGTCGAGCGGCTGGCGGACCGCCTGCGCGAGGATCACCCCATCATCACCGCCGGCTGACGGCCTTTCATCTACGCAGGAGCGACACATGGCTAAGCAATATTGGGCGCAGATCATCGAACTCGACGAGGAGATGACGGCGGCGACGATCCCCGGTGCGACCGATCACGAAGATGCGGCGGATTCGCTGGTGGCGGATTTCGTCGGTGCGATGGGCGGCGAGATCACCGCGGGCGCGGTGCGGGTCTGGGTGCAGGGCGGGGTCGAGAAGGTCTATGACTGGAAGGCGGACTTCACGATGCCGGACATGGACGAGATGGGGGATGAGGACGAGATGGAGGTCGAGGGTGAGATCGAGCTGATCGAGCGGGTTTGAGCTAGCATCGCGTCTAGATAGATACGCCATCCCGGCGAAGGCCGGGGCCCAATTGGCAAGGTCGGCGTAACGAAGCGCAGTCCTTCGTTAGCGATGTTCTCCAATTGGGCCCCGGCCTTCGCCGGGGTGGAATCAGGGTACGGTTTGCCCCGCAGGGGCGAGTTCGTGCCACCTGTGGCCATCGTGCGCCAGCAAAGCGTCGGCCGCTGCCGGGCCTAGCGTGCCGGCTTCATAGGGTTCGGGTTTGCCGTCCGCTGCCCACAGATCCAGAAACGGCTGCACCGCGGCCCAGCCCGCTTCGATCGCGTCGGCGCGCTGGAACAGCGTCTGGTCGCCGGCGAACAGGTCGTAGATCAGCGACTCATACCCCGTCAGGTGACCGATATCGAACGCGTCGGCGTAGCGGAAATCGAGCGCGATCGGCGCGGTAGCGACTTCCAGTCCGGGGCGCTTGATGTTGATGTCCATGCTCAGCCCTTCGTCGGGCTGGATCTGGATGATCAGGCGGTTGGGCGGGAGCATCTCCGCCGCGGTCTTGTGGAACGACGCGAACGGGACCGGCTTGAACGTCACGACGATCTCGGTGTCGCGGCAGGTCATCGCCTTGCCGGTGCGCAGGTAGAACGGCACGCCCGCCCAGCGCCACGTGTCGACCATCAGCTTCAGCGCGACGTAGGTTTCGGTGTGGCTGTCGGGCGCGACGTCGGCGGTGGCGGTGTAATCGGGGACGTCATGGCCCTGAACCTTGCCGGCGGTGTACGCGCCGCGAACGCCGTTGCGCTTCGCCTGGCCGGACGAATAGACGCGGACGGCCTTCAGCACCTTGCCCTTCTCGTTGCGGATCGCCTCGGCATCGAAGCTTGCGGGCGGCTCCATCGCAACCATCGCGAGCAGCTGGAACAGGTGGTTGGGGACCATGTCGCGCAGGGCACCGGTGCCGTCGTAGAATTTCCCCCGGGTGCCGACGTCGACCGTCTCGGCGGCGGTGATCTGGACGTGCGCGATGCAGTCCGCATTCCAGACGCGCTCGATCATCATGTTCGCAAAGCGCGCGGTCATGATGTTCTGCACCGTTTCCTTGCCGAGAAAATGGTCGATCCGGTAAACCTGGTCCTCGGCGACCTTGTCGAGAATGCGCGCGTTGAGATCGCGGGCGGAGGCGAGATCGTGGCCGAACGGCTTCTCGATTGCGATTCGGCGGAAGGCGTGACGCGCCTCCTTCATCAGGCCGTGGTCGGCAAGCTTGTCGACGATGTCGCCGAAGAAGCGCGCGGGCACCGCGAAGTAGAAGGCGACATTGCCGCTGATCCGCGACTTGAGCTGGTCGTAGACGGCGTCCTGCGTGAAATCGCCCTGGAGATAACCGACCCGGTTCTTAAGACGGGCCCAGGCGTCGCCCTTTTCGCCCGCCCCCTCGCCGCCCTTCGCATCGAAATTGCCGAGCGCGTCGCGGAGGACCTGATCGTCACCTTCGTCGATACCGACGCCGAGCACGTGGAAGTCCTCGCCGACCAGCCCGAGGCGCGTCATGTTGATCAGCGCGGGCATCAGCAGGCGCCGTGTGAGATCGCCCATCGCGCCAAAGATCACGAGAGTCGTGGGGGGCGCGGGCTTCACGCCGGGAGGCTTGGCATGCTGGCTCAAGAAAACACCTCGACATAGAACATGGATCACCCCTTCGTCGTTCGCGTCCTGAAACCGCGGGAGGCGTGCCGATGTTCCCCGGAACGATCAGGTCGCGGTCAGGACGTTGTCGCCGAACGATCGCGCGTCGACTTCGGACCAGTCGAGTTCTTCCTGGAGGCGGCGATAGACGTCTTCGGCGATCTCGCCCGAATCGCGCATCGCGTGGAGCGTGACTCGCTGGCAGGCGATCATCTCGAGATGGAGTTCGTCGAACTCGGACGTTGCCTGGGGATCGTCGGCTTCGACGGTGACCTTGCCCGCCGCGCCGTAGCGAAAGCGCAGAGCGTCCGCCGCTTCGCCCTCGCGCGCCGGCAGGACGGCGAGCCCGGCCTCGATCAGGCGTTTGCGTGCGGGCGCGATCTGGTCGGCGAGGCCGGTGTCGTCGCCCAGGCTGAGGCGGCGGATCATCGGGCCGAGCGTGAGGCCCTGCAGCACCAAAGTGCCAATGACGACGCCGAACGCGGCGAGCACGATCAGGTCGCGACCCGGTACCGACTGCGGCAGCGCAAACGCGGTGGCTAGCGTCAGGAGGCCACGCATGCCCGACCACGACAGCACGACCGACGCGTTCCAGGGTGGCGGCTTGGGCAGCCAGGCGGGCGCATAGCGCGCGGCGATCGCGCCTTCGACGAGGCGGATGAAGAAGACCCAGACGATCCGTGTGACGAGCACGGTCGCGAGGATCGCGGCGGCAAACCCGATCGCGGGCCAGCGCTCGGCCGCCGGCAGATGCGTCAGCACGTCGCGCGCCTGCAGGCCCATCAGCATGAAGGCGAGGATGTTGAGCACCAGTATCGCCGCCGACCACACAGCGGCGCTTTGCAGGCGATCGCGTGCGGGCTGGCCGATCGGACGGCGCTGCGACAGGATCATGCCGAAGGTGACGACCGCCAGCACCGACGAGATGTAGAGCCGCTCGGCCAGCAGCCAGATCCCGAACGTAACCGCGAAATCGGCAATGCTCGATCCCAGCGTGCCGGCGAACAGCGGGGCGATGCGGAGATAGACCCAGGCGGCGAGCGCGCCGAAGACGATTCCGCCGGGCACCGCCGCGGCGAGTGTCAACGGCGTGACGGGGGTGTCCGAATGCGTCGCGAAGGCGCTGGCTAGGCCGAACAGGAGCAACGCGGTGGCATCGTTGAGCAGGCTTTCGCCTTGCAGGAGAAGCAGGCCGCGGCGGGGGATGCCGACTTCGCCGAGTACCGCCTCGGAGGCTGCCGCATCGGGCGGCGCAACGATTGCGCCGAGCGCGAACGCGGCAGCCAAGGGCAATCCGCCGAGCGTGACGCCGACCAGCGCGACCGTCGCGGTGGTGACGAGCACCGCGAACACGGCGAGCGAAAGCAGTGGGAACCAGTAGCGGCGCAACGCGCGCGGGCTGGTGTTGTAGGCGGCATGGAGCAGCGCGGGGGCGATGAACAGCGCCAGCACCAGATGCGGCTCGACCGCGATGCTGGGCGCGAACGGCAGCAGCGCGAAACCCAGCCCGGCGGCTGCAAGCAGCGTCGGATACGGCACGTTGAGCTTCCGCGCGAGGACCAGCAGGACCAGCGCGGCGAGCAGAATGGCGTCGAGACTTTCGAAGAGATGCACGGTGGCGCAACGGGCGGGGGATGCGGATGGGTCCGGCTGGGTCAGTTCGAGTGTACCCCGAGCGATCGCACTATCCTCGCGATCCTCCCCTGCCAGGGGAAGGTGGCGCCGCAGGCGACGGAGGAGGGGGACACGGAGCAGATGTTTCGCATGCCTCCCCCTCCGTCAGGCTAACGCCTGCCACCTCCCCCTGGCGGGGGAGGATTCTGAGTCTGACGGGTCGCGATACCGTGTGAATCCGGGGCTGCTCACATCGCCGTCATCCTGACGAACGCCAGGATCCGGAGATTGATGGCCGCCGTGTCAGCGCTGCGGACGGGTGTCGACGCCGCCCACCCCACGCAGACAAAAAAAACCACCCCGTGCGAAGCACGGAGTGGCCTAGGTTCAGGGAGGAGGTACGCTAGAAGCGTACCGTACGGCGCCGCGAAAGGGGGGGACACGATGCCGTACAGGATCTAAATGGGTGAGCGCCGTTTTGGTTCAACCCTTGTTGCAGCGCACCCCAAATTTTTTTCAGACCGCGGTCTTCTTGCGGGCAAAAACCGGTGCCATCCGCACCAGGATCTCGTCGCGCAGCAACAGATGGTGGCGCAGCGCAGCGGCGGCGTGCGCGACGATCAGTACGAGCATCATCCAGCCGAGGATCTCATGCGCTTCGTGCCCGAAATGCCCCGTCGCGGTCGACACCGGCAGATACGGGATGTCGAACAGCCCGAACCAAGTGAACGGCCCGCGCTTGGCCGAGCCCGACACCATCAGCCATCCGGTCAGCGGCATGCCGATCATCATGACGTAAAGGACGAGGTGCGCGGTGTGCGCCAGCCCCTTCTCCCAAGCTGGCATCAGCGCGGGCAGCGGCGGCGGGCGGTAGGCGATCCGCCATGCAAGCCGCCCTACGCTCAGGACGAGTACTGCCATCCCGAGCGCCTTGTGCGCGCCCATCCACGCGCGCAGCATGGGTATCGAATCGTGCAGGATGCCCACCGCAAGATTGAGGATGACGAGCAGCGCGATCGTCCAGTGCAACCAGATCGCTACCCTGGAGTAGCGTTCCAAACGATCCCGCGCTGCCGTCATGCGTGTATCCTCAAACGTTGAACTGCGGTGCCTGCTGCTGCGGCGCGGAGCCCAGCTGTACCTGACGCGCGAAGATATCACGCATCAGCGACAGCGAGAACAGGTGCGCATAAAGCAGAGGCAGCATGCCCGACTTGCTCATCTTGCGCAGTGCATCGCCGCGCAGGTCGATCAGCTTTTCCTCGTTGATCATCTGGAAGCCGCGATAGACGAACGGCTGCTCGGCGCCATCGGGCTGGATCGTGACTTCGCCGTCCATCAGCAGGTCGAGCTCGCGAAGCTCCTTCATGAAGTTCTGCGTGCGGGCGCCGGCCTGTTCGAACGATTCGTTGAAGCCGAGGATGTTCTTGGTCAGTTCGGTCGGCTGGCCGTCCTCGAACAGCGCATCGCCCTCGTCGAATTCGCCGAGCGCCTGCGAGGTCGGATCGAAGCAGAGCGACAGTTCCTGTGCATCCGGGTGAAGACGCGCGAGCATGTACGGGTAGCGGCGGACATAGGCGGGCACGTAGAAGGTGGTCTCCGTCAGCTTGCCGTCGTCGCCGACGAACACGTTGACGCCCTCGTTCAGGCCCATCAGCGCGAGCGGGATCGCGTCGTCACCGATCGAGAAGACGATCGGCATGTGACGCTGGACCAGCGGGAATTCGTCGACGGTGATCGGGATCGCGTGCTGGCCGACCAGGAACGGCGCGCTGTCCTGCGGGCGGACCTTGTAGTTGGCGTGCGTGTCGCTCGAGAGCGGCTCGAGGCCATTGTAGAAAAGCGGAAGCTGGGCGGCGCTGGCCATAATACTCTCCGGGTCGGTCATGTTTGAGCCGGCGGCCGATGCCACCGATTGGGGCGAGGCTGTATGGCGCGGGGCGGGTTGGTGCAAGTGTAGTGCGGAATCGTTGGAGCGTGCCCCTTCTATCTTCGATCCTCCCCGGCCAGGGGGGAGGTGGCTGGCACTTGCCAGACGGAGGGGGAGGTAAGAGCCATACCTGCTCCATGTCCTCCCCCTCCGTCACCTTCGGCGACACCTCCCCCTGGCGGGGGAGGATCATCCTAGACGAGCTTGCCGGGGTTGAGGATGCCGAGCGGATCGAGCGCGGCCTTGATCGCGCGCAACGCCGTCATCCGCGCGGGTGAGGACAGGCGTTCCAACTCGTCTCGCTTCATCTGGCCGATGCCGTGCTCCGCCGAGATCGAGCCGCCGGCCGCAGTCACGAGATCGCCGACGAAGCGGGTGACGACCGGCGCGTCCTCGGCATACCAATGCGCAGGGTCGGTGCCGGGCGCGGCGCGGACGTGGAAATGGACGTTCCCGTCGCCGAGATGGCCGAAGCCGCTGGCGTGCGTGCCGGGGAAGCGCGCGTCACATGCCGCCGCCGCTTCGATCATGAAGCGTGGCATTGTCTCGACCGGGATCGAGATGTCGTGCTGCGTCGCGGGGCCAAGCGCGCGCTCGGCCGCGGAAAGCGAGTCGCGGAGCAGCCAGAACGCCTCCGATTGCGCTCCGCTGGTCGCGATCGTCGC
Source organism: Sphingomonas sp. 4RDLI-65 (assembly GCF_049472435.1). NCBI lineage: Bacteria > Pseudomonadati > Pseudomonadota > Alphaproteobacteria > Sphingomonadales > Sphingomonadaceae > Sphingomonas > Sphingomonas sp. 4RDLI-65. The sequence continues at coordinate 848,058 of NZ_JBCEBT010000001.1, forward strand.
GTCTTCGATGGCGCCGTCTTCGAGGGCTTTGCCAAGCAGGCGTTCTAGGAGCGCGCTGGGGGATTCGCCATCGGTGGTGGCCGAGGTTGCTTCGATCAGGAGATGCCAGGGGTGGCGGCCGGCGAGTGGCGCGCGAGCGTTGGGAAGATGCGCGATGGCGGCGTCGAGCGACCCGGCGGGGAGGATCTCGAAGCTTTCGATCGCGTCGGTCTTCGCCTGCATCGTGCGCAGGAGTTTCAGCGCGGCCTGAGGCGACGCGATGCCGACCCATGCAGTGCCGCGCGCTGCGATCGCGGGAGCGAGGCGGAGCGTGGCGGCGGTGACGATCGCCAGCGTCCCCTCCGCGCCGATAAAGAGCTGGTCGAGGTCGTAGCCGCGGTTGTCTTTCTTCAGTGCGGACAGGCCGTCGTGGATCGTGCCGTCGGCGAGCACCGCTTCGACGCCTGCGACGAGGCCGCGCATCGTGCCGAACTTGAGCACCTGCGTCCCGCCGGCGTTGGTCGAGACGAGCCCGCCGATGGTCGCGGTGCCGCGCGCGCCGAGCGTCAGCGGGAAGCGCCACCCCTGCCCTTGCGCGGCGCCGTCGAGGTCGGCGAGGATCACGCCAGCCTCGGCAATGGCGAGCCCAGCATCGGTGTCGATGCTGCGGATAGTGTTCATGCGGCGGAGCGACAGGATCAGCGCGCTGCCGTCCGATGGCGCGGTCGCGCCGCCGACCATCGAGGTGTTGCCGCCTTGGGCGACGAGCGGCACGCGGTGCTCGGCGGCAGCCTTGACGATCAGCGCGACGTCCGCAGTCGAGGTCGGCGCGAGCATCGCAGGCGCAGCGCCGTGGAACCGGCCGCGCCAGTCGTGCAGCCAGGGATCTATATCGGCGGGGTCGGTGACGATCGCCTTGGCGTCGAGCTGCGGGGCTAGCGCTTGCAACATCGCGGCTTGCGAAGGCGTCAGGGTTGCTGTCTGAATTTGGGGCACGCGAGTAGCGCTAGACAAAATTCATCGCGCGTTCAACGATTGGCCCTAACGGTTACGTCAGCATGATCCAGCCCGCATGATTCATCCCGCGATTCCCGCCACCCTGCTCGCGCTCGCGGGGCCCTTTGCTGCAGGTCCCCTTGCTGCGGGCGGACGCGATGCTCCGCGGCCCGGTGTCGGGCTGGACGGCAGGCAGGTCGCGCAGGTCTCGATCCACGAACGCATCATCATCCGCGTGCCCCGCATGAGCCGGATGCCCGCGCGAACCTATACGCCGCCGCGCGAATGGAAGGAGCATAAGGGGCCCAAATGCATCGCGGTCGCCGAGATCGCCGGCGCGATGCTCAACAAGGAGGGCGCGGTCGACCTGGTGATGGACGACACGACCCGGCTTCGCGCGCGGCTCGACGGCGACTGCAAGCCGCTCGATTATTATTCGGGGTTTTATCTGCGGCCGGGGCCCGACGGTCTGATCTGCAAGGATCGCGACGCGATCCGGATGCGATCGGGCGCACGCTGCGAGATCGACGGGTTCAAGAGCTTGCGGCCGAAGAAGTAGCGTTTGGAATGCAGGGTGCTGCACGACAGCACACCGCACCTATCGTCATCCCCGCGCAGGCGGGGACCCATATCCTCTGAGCTTGGCGATCATGCTGCAACGCCAGCCAATATGGGTTCCCGCCTTCGCGGGAATGACGTGGGATCGTGGTCGCGCGGGCGATCATGGTGGGTAGATTGGCTGAAACACCCCCTTCCCCTGCTCCATTCACCGCGTTTCCTTGACATTTGTCGCCAAATCGGCGAGCGCCGGAACGCTTGAGGGCAGTGCATTTCACCCTCTATTTACCGGACATTTGCATGAGTTTTGCCGATCTCGGCCTCTCCGACGAACTGCTGAAGGCAGTCACCAACTCCGGCTATACCGAGCCGACCCCGATCCAGGCCGGCGCGATCCCGTCGGTGCTGATGATGCGCGACATCATCGGTATCGCCCAGACGGGCACCGGCAAGACCGCGTCGTTCGTGCTGCCGATGATCGACATTCTCGCGCATGGCCGCAGCCGCGCGCGGATGCCGCGCTCGCTGATCCTCGAACCGACGCGCGAACTCGCCGCGCAGGTGGCGGAGAATTTCGAGAAATACGGCGTCAATTCGAACCTCTCGATGGCGCTGCTGATCGGCGGCGTATCGATGGGCGACCAGCTCGCGGCGCTGGAGAAGGGCGTCGATGTCCTGATCGCGACGCCGGGCCGGCTGATGGACCTGTTCGGGCGCGGCAAGATCATGCTCAACGGCTGTTCGATGCTGGTGATCGACGAGGCGGACCGGATGCTCGACATGGGCTTCATCCCCGACATCGAGGAAATCTGCACCAAGCTGCCGAAACAGCGCCAGACGCTGCTGTTCTCCGCGACGATGCCGCCGCCGATCAAAAAGCTGGCGGACAAGTTCCTGACCAATCCCAAGACGATCGAGGTGTCGCGCCCGGCGTCGACCAACCTCAACATCAAGCAGTATCTGGTACCGGTGCCGAGCCAGACCGCCAAGCGCGACACGCTGCGCCGCATTCTCGCGCAGGAAGAGGTGACCAACGCGATCATCTTCTGCAACCGCAAGACGACGGTGCGCGACCTCAACAAGGTGCTTAAGCAGGCGGGCTACAAGTCGGGCGAGATCCACGGCGACATGGAACAGCCTCAGCGGCTGGCCGAGCTCGAGCTGTTCAAGACGGGTGCGGTGACGATTCTCGTGGCGTCGGACGTCGCGGCGCGCGGGCTCGACATCAAGGGCGTGTCGACGGTGTTCAACTATGACGCGCCGTGGCATCCGGACGACTATGTCCACCGGATCGGTCGCACGGGTCGCGCCGGCGCGACGGGGACGGCGTACACGTTCGTCGCGCCCGACGATGCCGAGAATATCATCAATATCGAGAAGCTTACCGGGCAGACGATCGAGCGGCTGAAGGGTGCCGAGCCGAAGACGGCGCCGGTTGCTGCTGCGACCGAAGACGATGGCACGGCGCGGCGCGCACGGCCGCGTCGCGGCGCGCGGTCCGAGACGTTTACGCCGGTGCCGGTTGCGGCGGCTGCCGAAGAGTCGGATCGGCCCCGTACGCGGCGGGTGCCACGGGCAGATACGGTGGCCCCGGCGATCGTCGCCGAGGTACTGGCTGCGGTCGAGCCCGTCGCTGTGGCGAAGCGCCCGCGCTGGGAGCGTACGCCGATCGACGAGCCCGTTCCTGCGGTGAAGCCGCGCGTTGCGGAGCCGGCACGGGTCGAGCCGGTGCAGGTCGAACCGGCATATGTCGAACCAGTTCACGCGGCGCCCATTCGGTCTGAGCCAGTGCGGTCGGAACCGGTTCGCTCGCAACCTGTTCGTACGGAAGCGGCAAAGGTCGAGCCGCCACGGACGGAGCGCATTCCTGCGGATCCAACCGGTGGTCGCCGCCAACCGGTCGCCGATACGCCGGCGGATGGCTGGAACGGACCTTTTCCGAGCTTCCTGAATGCCGTGATCGGAGGATATGAATGATGTCGATGCGCCGTATCGCCGCGCTTGCCTTGCTCGCGACTGCCGTGGCCGCTCCCGCTGCGCCCCGTGCGAAAGTCGTGGCGCCGCACGTCAACACGACGAGCTTCGACAAGCTGCCGCAGCCCTTGCCGCTGCCGTATAACGAGTCGGCGAACGCCAATGCGCAGGTTGCGGCAGCGCGGGCGCGGGCACTGAAGACGCACAAGCGGTTGCTGATCGATCTCGGCGGCAACTGGTGCCTCGACTGCCGTCTGCTCGCGGGGACGATCGACCTGCCGGAGATGAAGCGTTTCGTCGACAGCAAGTTCGTGGTGGTGACGGTCGACATCGGCCGGTTCGACAAGAACGGTCAGATCGCCGCGGGGTATGGCATCAAGGGACGGCTTAAGGGCGTGCCGGCGGTGCTGGTCGTCGATCCGCGGAGCAACCGGTTGCTGAACGCTGGGCATGAGACCGAGTTGGCGGATGCGCGGTCGATGGGTCCGCAGGCGCTGGCCGACTGGCTGGCGAAGTGGGCGGCCTGATCGGGGATTTGTGAAAATCGGTTAGCGGCTGACTTATCGCTGCCCGTTGGGTCCGGGATGGGCATCTCGCGTCACGTGCCGAGACGGCGGTCGTAGCGTCTGATATTTGACGAACTCGATCGGCGCGTGCCCTCACCTATCGCCGCATTCGCGTCTCTCCCTCTCCCGATGGGAGAGGGAAGGGGCCCGCGGCCACTTGGCCGTGGGAAGGGTGAGGGCAAGGTTTGTGGGACTATTGCGCCAGTCGTGTTCGTGATTCGGCCTTCTTTTTGGTCAGTGCGGGTCTCACGCCCCATGCCCGTATAAGGTCGATCCGGTGCGCACCACTGGGCTGCGACCGTAAACGGTCCTCCAGAAAGCCGATCTCGACACGCTCCGTTCGTTCGAACCCCCGCCGTCATCCTGACGAAAGTCAGGCCCCCGAGCCACGGGCGTTAACTCCTTCGTCCTGACTTTCGTCAGGATGACGGGTTTGGTTGGCTGGTCGCTGGCTCGTTCTTACGCGGCAACCGCGATCAGGGCGTCGTCCAGTGCTGCGGCGCGCAGGTACGCCGGGCGTTCGATCAGGCGCGCGGCATAGTCCGCGAACGCTTCACGCTTCGGCAGCCAGCCGAACTGCATGCCCCAGATGACCTGCGATCCGACATAGACGTCGGCGGCCGTGAAGCGGTTGCCGGCGATGTACGAGTGCGCTGCCACGGCCTGTTCGAGCACGTCGATCACCCGATCGAAGCTGCCATAGCCAATCATCCGTTGCTGCGCGGCATCGGGCACGACGCCGAGCGCGCGGTTGCCAGTGGCGGCTTCGACCGGGCCGGCGGCGTAGAAGAGCCAGCGATAGTAATCGGCGCGTTCTTCGTCGCGGGGGGCGAGGTCGGCGTCGGGGAACGCGTCGGCGAGGTACGCGCAGATCGCGGCGCATTCGGTGACGGTCTTGTGGTTGTGGACGATCGCCGGGACCTTGGCCATCGGGTTGATCGACAGATACGGCTCGGCCTTCATCGTCGTATCGTAGTCGAGGATGACGATCTCATACTCGGCGTCGACCTCTTCGAGCATCCACCGCGCGATCCGACCTCGCGACATCGGGTTGGTGTACAGGGTCAGCGTCATGCGACTCTCCTTGAGAACGGATCGTGAACGATGGTCTCATGGGGAGTAGGTGCGGTCAAGCGCGCGAGTATGTTTCCCCGCGAAGGCGGGGATCCAGACTGGGCTCCCGCCTTCGCGGGAGAACAAGGATAAGGGGCGCCGTACAGTGGAGCCCCCTCACCTCACACCAGCGCTTTGTCGAACAACGCCAGCATGCGGGCCCAGGCCTTGTCCGCCTGGGCTGCGTTGTAGACCTTCGAGTCGGGCGGGCACCAGCCGTGCATCGTGCCGGCGTAGACCTCGATCTCGGCGGGCAGTTTCGCCGCGGCGAAGGCGGTGCGGAGCGTATCCTTTTCGGTGGGCGAGCGGGCGTCGTCGTTGGCAGCGATCGCGATCAGGTATCGGCCCTTCATCCGCGGGATTAGGAGATGCGGGCTGTCGGGCGTGTCGGTGACGAACCCACCGCCGTGGAAGGTCGCGCCTGCGCGGATCCGGTTGGGGACGGCTGCGGCTGTGCGCATTACCATAGGACCGCCCATGCAATAGCCGGTGGTGGCCAGCCCACGCTTGCGATCGACCTGCGGTTGCGCGTCGATGAAGGCGGTGAAGGCCTTCGCATCACGCACCGTGCCTTCGGATGTGAGCGCTTCGCGGAAGGGCGCGATGCGGGCGCGGACGGCGGGCTGGTCGTACGACTCGCCGGGGGCGAGGAACGGCGCCTTGGTCGAGCGGTAGAACTGGTTGACGACGAGCACCGCATAGCCGGATTGCGCGAGGCGGTCGGCCATCTGGCGGAAGGCGGGGCGCAGGCCCATGATATCGGGCCAGATCAGCACGCCGGGGTGCTTGCCGGTGGCGGGCGCGACGAAATAGGCGTCAGCGTTGCCGTCGGGCGTGGTGATCGCGACGTCGCGACCCTTGATCGTGGCGGCGTTCGCGGGGGCGGGCAGCAGCATCGTGAGGCCCATCGCGCCGGTCATCACGCCGAACTGGCGGCGCGAGACGCCGGCCAGATACGCTTCGTTATCGTCTGCGGTATGCTCGTCGCACATGGGGCTATCCTCTTGAATTTGGCCGCATGCTAACTCAGGCTGCCCGCCACCACCATACGCCATCGTGCGTGTCGCGGGTCGCTCGGTCTTCGACTTCGAGGCGGCGAAGATGCGCCAGTGCCTCGCCGGTCGCCATGCCGAGGACGTCCTGCCCAATCGCGCGGCGGAACAGCCGGCCGAAACAGTCGACCGCGCGGCGGGGTTCGGCGAGGAAGACGGCGAGTTCGTCGAGTCGCTCGCGGTGTTCGCGGTCCATCGCGTCGAGGCGCGTGTGGAGGCCGGTGAACGGGTCGCCATGGCCGGGGAGGACGAGCAAGTCTGCCGGCAGCGTCTTGAGCTTGGCGATCGAGGCGAACCATTCGCCCAGCGGGTCGGCGTTCGGTTCGGTGACGCCTAGCGAGACGTTGGGGCTGATGCGGGGAAGGACCTGGTCGCCGGCGATGAGGATGCCGCCGGCTTCGTCGTACAGGCACGCGTGTTCGGGGCAGTGACCGGAGCCGGTAACGATCCGCCAGTCGCGCGTGCCGATGGTGAGCGTGTCACCGTCTTCGATGCGGGTGTAGCTGAGCGGGAGCGGGGTGATGATCTTGCGGAAGCCGGCCCAGCCCTTGGCGGTGGCGTGGTCGATCTGGTCTGGGCTCCATCCTGCGCCGCGCCAGAAGGCGAGCATCTCGTGCGGGACCGAGTCGCGGGCGTCGGCAGCGAGCATGCGCGCGGTGAGCCACTCGGCTCGGGTCATGATCAGGGGGGCGACGTGGTGGTCGCACATCCAGCCGGCGAGGCCGATATGGTCCGGGTGGAAGTGGGTGCCGATCATTTTCGTGATGCGGACGCCGGACTTGGGGCCGTTGAAGATGGCTTTCCAGGCGTCGCGGGCGTCTGCGGTGTTCATGCCGGTGTCGACTAGGGCTTCGCCGTCGGTGTCGGCGAGGAGCCAGCAATTTACGTGTTTTAGCGGGCCGGGGATCTTGAGGCGGACCCAGTCTATGCCGGGGGCGACCTCGAAGACGTCCCCGGCTGCGGGCTCTGCGCCACCGAAGGGGTAGGTCAAGCCCTTGTGGCTGGTCGGCGCGAAATCGGTGTCGGGTGCGGTTGCCATCCGTTGCGGTTAGCAACTGGATGTGGCGGGAGATAGTGCTGGCCAACGTCGTCGCGACTGTTCCCGCCCAATCCCGACCTTCGCAATCCTCCCCGCAAGGGGGGGCACCGAAGGTGTCGGAGGGGGAGGACACGGAACCGAGGTTTTCGCTTACCTCCCCCTCCGTCTGGCAAGTGCCAGCCACCTCCCCCTGGCGGGGGAGGATTAGATGGGTTCTCGCTTGAAACGAAGGAAACTTGTTTCCCCGCGAAGGCGGGGACCCAGACTGGGCTCCCGCCTTCGCGGGAGAACAACGACGTTCGGGCTGTCGCCGGATACGGTCACGGCCTGCCGGGCTGGCGATCCTCGCTAGCCGTATCGCAGGAGGAGAGCGCGAGCCCACCCCCTGCCCCCTCCCGCTTGCGGGAGGGGAAAGAAGGGTCAGCGCTTGAAGGGGTCGTCGAAGAGCGGCTTGACGGGGAGGACGCCGCCGTCTGCCACGAACTGCGCGTCCGCGGCCGCCTGGGTACGCTCGGCGCGGAGTTGCTGGAGGAGCACTTCGCGGTCGCCTTCGAGGCGGGTGTCGGTCGGCGCTTCCATGCCGGCTGCCTTTGCCGCCTTCGCTACTGCCGCATCCAACTCGCGCTGCGACGTCAGACCTAGGGTAACCGGATCCTTTGGCGTGATGTTGGCGATATTCCAGTGGCTGCGGTCGCGGATCGCGGCGATCGTCGTGCGGGTCGTGCCGATCAGCAGCGAGATCGCGCCGTCGGTGATCTCCGGGTGGTTGCGGATAATCCACGAGATGCCGTCGGGCTTGTCCTGGCGCTTCGAGACCGGCGTGTAGCGCGGGCCCTTGGTGCGGCGGACCTGCTCGGGGCCCTTGATCATCTTGAGCTGGTAGTCCGGATCGGCGGCACCCTTGTCGATCTCGTCCTGCGTGACTTCGTGGGCACGGACCGGATCGCGACCGGTCAGCTTGGTCGAGGTGGTGTCGTCGGCGATCGCCTGGATCTCGAGGATGTGCAGGCCGCAGAAGTCCGCGATCTGCTCGAAGCTGAGCGCGGTATTGTCGACCATCCAGGCGGCGGTCGCGTGGGGCATGAGCGGCTGGGCCACGGCGGAAACTCCGTAAAAATAGAAAGGGCCGCCCCTTTCGGAGCGGCCTGACATGAAAGAGACTTAGTGCGCGCAGGGGCAACAGGCAAGCGAACAAGCTCAGGCGGCCAACAGCTTCCTTTCCAGCGGGACGAGCGCGTGGAGGAACTGGCGCGCGCTGGCGGGCCAGCTGTAGCGCGCGGCGTAGGCGGCGCAGGTGACGGAGTCGCGGGTCAGCGCCGTGGCGATCGCGGTGTCCAGGTATTCGTGCATCGCGCCGACGCGGTCGTCGAGGACGTCGATCGGGCCGGTTACCGGGTAGGCCGCCACTGGTGTTCCGCACGCCAGCGCTTCGATCATGACGAGGCCGAAGGTGTCGGTGCGGCTGGGGAAGACGAGGACGTCGGCGGTGCGGTAGGCGGCGGCGAGATCTAGGCCCGAGCGCTGGCCCAGGAAAACCGCTTTTGGGAAGCGGCGGGCTAGCGTGGCGCGGGCGGGTCCTTCGCCGACGACGACTTTCGTGCCGGGATGCGTGGAGGACAGGAACGCCTCGATATTCTTCTCGACCGCGACTCTGCCGACGTAAAGCTGGATCGGACCGGGCAGCGCAGCCAGCTCAGGGTCGCGGGCGCCATCGAGGCCGAACTGCGCGAAGTCGACGCCCCTGCCCCATTCGCGGACCTGATGCAGGCCCTGGTCCGCCAGCGTCCTGGCGACCGATGGCGTGGAGACGAGGATCGACTGCGCGGGGCGGTGGAACCAGCGGATATAGCGCCAGATCCAGTCCGGGTTCGCACCGGTGCGGGCGGCGACGTAATCGGGGAACTGCGTGTGATAGGCGGTGGTGAACGGGAGCGCGCGGGCAAGGCACCAGGTGCGGGCGGCGAGGCAGACCGGACCTTCGGTGGCGAGGTGGATCGCGTCGGCGCCGAAGCTTGCCAGCAGGCGGCCGACTGCGCCCGAGCGCGCGAAGGCGAGGCGGATCTCGGGGTAGGTCGGGCATGGCATCGAGGCGAACTGTTCGGGAGATACGATCAGGACCTGGTGGCCGATCGATTCGAGTTCCTTGCGGACCGCCTGGAGGGTGCGGACGACGCCGTTGATTTGCGGGCTCCAGGCGTCGGTGACGATCGCGATACGCATCGTGTTTTCTCCGTTCTAACCCCTCTCCCGTTGGGGAGAGGGCGGGGCCCGGCCGGCGCAGCCGGGTGGGAGGGTGAGGGCACGCTTTTACAGGCGTTGTGGACTTGCCCTCACCCGCGCCGCTGACGCAGCTTGCCCTCTCCCCGTCGGGGAGAGGGTTAGTTAGGCGGCCAACGTGACGACCTTGTCGCGCTCGCGAGCGGCGATCTCGTCGCCCCAGTGGAGGAGTTCCATGTGGCCGTCGAAATGCTCGACCAAGGCCGTGCAGCCCTCTACCCAGTCGCCGTCGTTGTAATAGGCGATGCCGGCGATCTCGCGCATTTCTGCGGTGTGGATGTGGCCGCAGACGACGCCCTCGACGCCGCGGACGCCGGCGGCATGCGCGACGACCTCCTCGAAGTGCGAGATGAAGGCGACCGCGTTCTTGACCTTGGCCTTGGCGTGCTTCGACAGCGACCAATAGGGCATGCCCATCCGACGCCGCGCGGCGTTGACCCAGCGGTTGAGCCCCATCAGCATCGTGTAGGCAGCATCGCCGATATGCGCGACCCAGCGGTGCGCGAGCGTGATCGCGTCGAACTCGTCGCCGTGGAGCACCAGCAGGCGGCGGCCGTCGGCGGTCTCATGGATCGCCTTCCGGCGGATCGAGATGCCGCCGAAATCGAGCCCGGAATATTGGCGGAAGACTTCGTCGTGATTGCCGGGGATGTAGACGACGCGGGTACCGCGCTTGGCGCGCTTGAGCAGGCGCCAGAGGACGTCGTTGTGCGCGGCGGGCCAGTAGAATTTCTTCTTCAGCCGCCAGCCGTCGATCATGTCGCCGACGAGGTACATCGTCTCGCTGTCGACGTGGTCGAGGAAGTCGTTGAGCATCCCGGCGTTGCAACCGCGCGTGCCGAGGTGAACGTCGGAGATCCAGATCGTGCGGTATTGGCGCCGCTCGACGATCGGTTCGGGAACCGCCGGGCGCGAGTGGATGAAGTCGGTGATATCGGTGATGTCGGCACCACCGATGCCAGATGGCAGAAACGTCGTGACGGCGTTCATGGCCTTACCCCGCAAATCTATCCCTTGGCGATGATCTAGCCGACTATTGTGACAGCGTAGTCGCAGTCTGGTGACGGTTCGAAGTCGATGCCCCCGGTGTACGCGAACGCGTTGACGAATCGCGGGGAAGCTGTCCCTATGCGGTGGTTTTACTGGGAGACAATATCGTGAAATTTGGTTTCAAGCGTGTTTCGGTGGCTGTTGCGGGCGCAGCGATGATGGTTGCGCCGACGATGGCTTCGGCGGCAAATCCGGCAGCGTCGTTGTCGCCCGCGCGGGCGGGCACCGCGACGTCGGGCAAGGGCAAGCTCGCCGAGGGTCCGACCGCGACTTACGTCAGCATCGGCATCCTGGCGGCGTTGGTGGTTGGCGTGCTGCTGGCGACCAGCGGTGGGGATGATGATTCGGACAGTAACTGAGGCTAGCTGTCGCATTTAGATAGAAAGCATGTTTCCCCGCGAAGGCGGGGGTCCAGACTGGGCTCCCGCCTTCGCGGGAGAACAATCTGAGGTTCGAGCATTCCTGTAAAGGTATCCCACCCCGGCGGAGGCCGGGGCCCAAGCGGCAGGGTCGCGGTAACGATGCACGTCGCGTCCTTACTCAGCGCTCCCAATTGGGCCCCGGCCTTCGCCGGGGTGGTGTTGAGCTTGGTAAGCGTTGCGTCAAAAACGGGGATACCCCAGCTTTCGCTGGGGTGACGGCGGACCGGCGGACGGGCCGAGGAAAATTCGTCTCCCCGCTCACTCCATCGTCAGCACGATCTTTCCGACGTGATCGCCCGCTTCCATCCGGGTATGAGCAGCCGGGGCATCCGCGAAGGCGAAGGTGCGGTCGATGACTGGTTTCAGCTTGCCGGCCTCGACGTGCGGCCAAACCGTCCTAGCCAACTCGTCGGCGACCAGCGACTTGAACGCGGTGTCCCGCGGGCGGAGAGTCGAGCCGGTCAGCGTCAGGCGGCGGCGCATGATTTCGAACAGGGGGACGGTCGCCGTCATGCCGCCCATGACCGCGATCGACACGTGGCGGCCGTCGTCCGCGAGGCATTGCAGGTTGCGGGGCACGTAGTCGCCGCCGACCATGTCGAGCACCGCGGCGACGCCCTTGCCGCCGGTGATCTGCTTCACGCGCTCGACGAAATCCTCGGACTTGTAGTCGATCGCGTGCGTGGCACCGAGGCTCAAGGCCGCTTCGCACTTCGCCTTGGAGCCGGCGGTGACGATGATGTCGATCCCGAAGACGTTGCACAGGCCGATCGCCATCGTGCCGATGCCGCTGGTGCCGCCGTGGACGAGGACGGTATCGCCTTCCATCGCGTAGGCGCGCTCGAAGAGGTTGGTCCAGACGGTGAACAGCGTCTCGGGCATCGCCGCCGCCTCGATCATCGTCAGCGCCTCGGGGACGGGCAGGCACTGGCCGAACGGCGCGACCGCGTATTCGGCGTACGCGCCACCCGAGATCAGCGCGCAGACGAGTTGCCCGACCTGCTCGTCGCCGACGCCTTCGCCGACCGCGACGATCGTGCCGGAAATTTCCATGCCGAGGATCGACGGCGCACCCGGCGGGGGCGGATATTTGCCCTGGCGCTGCATGACTTCGGGGCGATTGACGCCAGCCGCGGCTACTCTGACTAGCACCTCGCCCGGCCCCGGCTGCGGCACCGGACGGTCGACGAGCACCAGGACTTCGGGACCGCCGGGCTGTTCAGGATCGATCGCCTTCATGACGTCAGGTACACTTAAGTTATTCGATTTGTTTTCGGGTATCGCGGTCATCTGCTCGTCACGTCCCTTTTGAACTCCGCGCCTTATTGACATCACTCGGGTGCGGGTCAACGTTACAGACACGATGGACCTGGAAGACGCCCCCTCCCGTCCCGACGATCTGCTTGACGCACTGGTGCGGCAGGACCTCGATCCGTTGTCGGTCGCCGAGCTCGATGCACGCATCACGGTGCTGCAGGGCGAGATCGCGCGCTGCCAGGTCAAGAAGGACCGTGCCGTCAGTCACCGCGCCATCGCCGACGACCTGTTCAGGCGGTGAATGCCCTCCCCGCCACCACGAGCGCCGCATTTAAGCAGCGCAGGAACGGACGGGGCCGGGTTCAAGTGCTTGATGCGACCGATATCAGTTCCGACATAGTGGCAAAGGGCTCGCGTTCTCGCGGCCCGACAGGAGTATTGTAAATGCCATCATTTGCACCCGCCCTCGAGACCACGCTGCACAAGGCGCTCGAGGCGGCATCGTCCCGGCGCCACGAATATGCGACGCTGGAGCATCTGCTGCTCGCGCTGATCGACGACGAACATGCGTCGAAGGTCATGACCGCGTGCAACGTCGAGATCGGCGATCTGAAGAACACCGTCTCGCACTACCTCGATAGCGAACTCGATGCGCTGAAGGTCGATGCGGCTACCGATCCCTCCCCCACCAGCGGGTTCCAGCGCGTCGTCCAGCGCGCTATCCTCCACGTCCAGTCCTCGGGCCGCGACGAAGTGACCGGCGCCAACGTGCTCGTCGCCTTGTTCAGTGAGCGCGAGAGCTATGCCGTCTATTTCCTGCAGCAGCAGGACATGAGCCGCCTCGATGCAGTGAGCTTCATCAGCCACGGCGTCGGCAAGGGCGGGCAGCAGGCGACCGAAGCATCCACACCAAAGGGTGCGGACGACGAGAAGCCGGCCAAGGGACAGGAGAAGGGCAAGACGGAAAGCGCGCTCAAGCAATTCACGGTCGACCTCAACGAGAAGGCCAAGAACGGCAAGGTCGATCCCCTGATCGGGCGCGGGCCGGAGGTGGATCGCACGATTCAGATCCTGTGCCGCCGGTCGAAGAACAACCCACTCTATGTCGGTGATCCCGGCGTCGGCAAGACCGCGATCGCAGAGGGTCTCGCGCGTAAGATCGTCGAGGGCGACGTGCCCGACGTGCTGTTGCCAGCGGTGATCTACTCGCTCGACATGGGCGCGTTGCTGGCGGGGACGCGGTATCGTGGCGACTTTGAGGAGCGCTTGAAGGCGGTCGTCAACGAGCTCGAGAAGCTGCCTGATGCCGTGCTGTTCATCGACGAGATCCACACCGTCATCGGCGCTGGTGCGACGAGTGGTGGGGCGATGGATGCCTCGAACCTGCTCAAGCCTGCGCTTAGCGGCGGGACGATCCGTTGCATCGGCTCGACGACGTACAAGGAGTTCCGCAATCACTTTGAGAAGGACCGCGCGTTGCTGCGGCGCTTCCAGAAGATCGACGTGAACGAGCCGACGATCGAGGATACCATCAAAATCCTCGCCGGCCTGCGCTCGGCGTTCGAGGATCATCACAACGTCAAGTACACCCCCGATGCGATCAAGTCGGCGGTCGAGCTGTCGGCGCGGTACATCAATGACCGCAAGCTGCCGGACAAGGCGATCGACGTGATCGACGAGGTTGGCGCGATGCAGATGCTGGTGCCGCCGAACAAGCGCAAGAAGACGATTACGCCCAAGGAGATCGAACAGGTCATTGCGACGATGGCACGCATCCCGCCGAAGTCGGTCTCGACCGATGACAAGCTGGCGCTTGCCACGCTCGAGACGGATCTGAAGCGCGTGGTGTTCGGGCAGAATGCGGCGATCGAGAAGCTGTCGTCGGCGATCAAGCTGGCGCGTGCGGGTCTGCGCGAGCCGGAGAAGCCGATCGGCAACTATCTGTTCACCGGGCCTACCGGCGTCGGCAAGACCGAGGTCGCCAAGCAGCTGTCGACGATCCTCGGCATCCCGCTCCAGCGGTTCGACATGTCCGAATATATGGAGCGGCATTCGGTCAGTCGTCTGATCGGTGCGCCTCCGGGCTATGTTGGGTTCGACCAGGGTGGTTTGCTGACCGATGCGATCGATCAGAATCCGCACTGCGTGCTTCTGCTCGACGAGATCGAGAAGGCGCATCCGGACCTGTTCAACATCCTGTTGCAGGTGATGGATAACGGGCGGCTGACCGACCAGCATGGCAAGTCGGTCGATTTCCGCAACGTCATCCTTATCATGACGACCAATGCGGGTGCCAGCGACATGGCGCGCGAGACGGTCGGCTTCGGCAATTTGTCGCGCGAGGGCGAGGACGAGGTGGCGGTGACGAAGATGTTCACGCCGGAATTCCGCAACCGTCTCGATGCGGTGGTACCGTTCGGGTATCTGCCGACCGAAGTGGTGGCGCGGGTGGTGGACAAGTTCATCCTCCAGCTTGAACTCCAGCTGGCGGACCGCGGCGTGCATATCATGCTCGACGACGAGTCGAAGGCGTGGCTCACGACCAAGGGCTATGACAAGCTGTACGGCGCACGGCCGATGGGTCGCCTGATCCAGGAGAAGATCAAGCAGCCGCTTGCTGAGGAACTGCTGTTCGGCAAGCTGGTCCACGGTGGCGAGGTGACGGTGAAGATGAAGGACGGCGCGTTGTCGTTCGCGATCGAGCCGGCGGCACCGAAGAAGCCCAAGAAGAAGGGCAAGGTGGAGACCGTCGACGCGAAGTAATCGCGGGTTGCGGTTTGAGGTGAAGGGCCTGCCGTCGGAGCGATCCGGCGGCGGGCTTTTTTGTGGACGCGTTGTGGGTGGATCGGGTCGAACGTCGGGATTTTGGTTCGGAACGCTGACAACGAGAAAAGCTTGTTTCCCCGCGAGGGCGGGGACCCAGACTGGGCTCCCGCCTTCGCGGGAGAACACAGAGGCGCGGGCTGGGTCTACGTTGGCAGGCGTGCCCGGGCAATCACTCCTCCAACGTTCACCACCACCCCGGCGAAGGCCGGGGCCCAATTGGTGAGGTTGCAGTGACGACGCGCATCTCTCAGCTGGCTACGCTCCCCAGTTGGGCCCCGGCCTTCGCCGGGGTGGTGCATGGAGTCGGACGGGATTGGCTACGACTAATGCCGGGGGACAGGGAAGCAGCGTAACGGGAGGACTGCTGAGTTGGCGGTTCTGGACAGAAAGCCAGCGCGCTCAATCCTCCCCCGCAAGGGGGGGGGTGGCGCCGGAGGCGGCGGAGGGGGAGGACTTCGCAACGGACGTCGCCCTTTCCTCCCCCTCCGTCTGGCATGCGCCAGCCACCTCCCCCTGGCGGGGGAGGATCGCAGCGCCGTGATCGGCAAATCTGCGTCCGTTTACCTATAATTGGGGAAGCGTTGCTAGCGTCGTGGCATGGAACGTTTGGCATGGCTGCGATGGATGATCGGTGCGCTCGCGCTGGGCTTCGGTCTTGCCCTTGCCGCGCCTGCCATCGCGGTCACGGGGACGCCGCTGTCGGTCTGCGTGCGCCCCGCGCTGCCAAAGCAGACGGCGGCCACGCTGTTCGCCGCGCCGGGCGGTTTCGACTGCGCCACCTCGCAGACGCGGTTCGGCGGCGGTGACTTCTGGATCCTGTCGCAGCGCCTGCCCGCGATCGGTGCGGACGGCCATACCGTGCGGATCGGCAGCACCTGGGTGAACCGGGTGACGCTGTTCGTCCTCTATGCCGACGGTTCGATCCGCCAGACCGGTTTCACGTCGCGCACCGCGGGGCGGTTGATCGGGCTCGGCGCGGTAATCGTCCAGCCGATCCCGCGGCACGATGCGGCGCCGGTCCGGCTGCTCTGGCATGTCGAGGGCGCAGCGAACCTGCGCGGCCTGATCCTCGGCCCAGCCCTGGCGGATCACGACCAGCGCGACACCACCGAGATATTGCTGGCCGCCCTGTACGGCGGGTTCGGTGGCATGGCGATCGCGCTGATCGTCTACAATCTCGCTTTGTGGGGCGCGCTGCGGCAGGCGTTCCAGCCGGCCTATTGCCTGCTCGTGCTGTGCCTGCTCGCCTATGCGCTGACCTCGTCGGGGGCGCTCGGCCAGATGCTTCCGGGCCTGGACAACAATGATCGCCAGCGGCTGAACGCGCTGTTCCTCGCTGGATCCGCTGCCGCCGCGCTGCTGTTCGCGCGCACCTTTTTCGAGCGCGCGGTCTTCGCCGGGTGGCTGCGTCCGGCAAGTACGATCGTCATGGCAGGGTTGCTGGTCACCGGGCTGATGTGGGCGGCTTTCGCCCCGTGGCAGTTCCACATGCTCGATACGCTGCTGGCCAGTGCGTATCTCGCGCTGCTCGTGCTGATCCCGGTCGTCCTGTACCGGGCCTGGCGCGTGCGGAGCAATTTCCTGTGGCTGTTCGCGCTGGCGTGGAGCGTGCCGATCGCGGTGGCCGCGCTACGCGTCGCCAATGCCTTCGAACTGCTCGCGTGGAGCCGGTGGCTCGACAATTCGACGATCCTGTCGATGGCGCTCGAATCGATGCTGTCGAGCCTGGCGATCGCGTACCGGATCCGGCTGCTGAGCGTCGAACGCGATACCGCGCGCGAACAGGAGATCGCCGCGCGACTGCTGGCGGATACCGAGCCGCTAACCGGGCTGCTCAATCGTCGCGCATTCCTGCACCGCGCGATCGGCCGGCCGGGCGACCAGATGCTGCTGCTTGCCGACGTCGATCACTTCAAGCGCGTCAACGAGAAGATCGGCCATGACGGCGGCGACGAGGTGCTGCGCGTGGTGGCGCGAGCGCTGCGCAACGCGGTGCCGCCCGATGCGCTGGTGGCGCGGATCGGCGGCGAGGAGTTCGCGATCCTGCTGGACGCAGCCAACGCGATCGCGCCAGACGCGGTACTCGATCGCCTGCGCAGCCAGCGGATGCCGTTCGATATCACGGTGACCGCGAGCATCGGCGCGTGCACCGGGCCGTTGCTGCACGAGAAGGACTGGAAGCTGCTCTACAATTGCGCCGACCGCGCGCTGTTCGCAGCGAAGGCGGCGGGGCGCGACCGCGCGCGGGAAGCGCCGCCGGTGTGCATCGCCGCCTGACCGCCGTCTGACAGCCGCCTGCCCGCCGGGCGACTTGTCGGCGAAGGCGAATTGCGACATGATCGCGCGCATTGCCGGGGGGACAGGATGCGGAATCGTAAGGGAATGCTGGTGGTCGCGGGAGTGATCGCGTTGACCGCCATCGCCGTGCGCCACCCGACCGTCGACCTGCAGCTGGTCACGCATGATTCGCGCGATCCTTCGCTGCACCGGATGCAGGCGGCGGTCGACTTCGGCTTGGTCGGCGTCTCCGTGCTGTATACCTGGACGGTGAACCGGTTGCGCTGAACACGGGCGCCACGTCCTTGACCCTCGTCCGGTGCCTGCGCCATAGCGGCCGGCATGGACACGCCGATCGAAGACCTCGCGTTCGAGGATGCACTGAAGGAACTCGAGCTCATCGTCGGGAAGCTGGAAAGTGGCGATACGCCGCTGCAGCAGGCGATCGAGCTGTACGAGCGCGGCAACAAGCTGCGCCAGCGTTGTGCCGACCGGCTCGATGCGGCGCAGGCGCGGATCGAGGCGATCCGGCTCGATGGCGACGGCAAGCCCGCGGGCGTCCGTCCGTTCGCGGCAGGCTGACGCGGTGAGCGACATGCCTCCCGCGCTGTCCGCGGCGCTTGCCGAGGTTTCGGCCGAGATCGACCGGCAGTTCGACGAATTGCTGGCGATTCCCGACGATCCGCGCGGCGACCTGTACCGCGCGATGCGGCATGCGGCGATCGGCGGCGGCAAGCGGCTGCGGCCGTTGCTCGTGTTCGCGACCGCCAATCTGTTCGACGTGGCGCGCGAATGCTCCGCACGGGCGGCGACTGCGATCGAGGCGATCCACGTCTATTCGCTGATCCACGACGACTTGCCGTCGATGGATAATGACGACATGCGGCGCGGCAAGCCGACGGTGCACAAGGTATTCGACGAGGCGACGGCAATCCTGGCGGGCGATTGCCTGCATGCGCTGGCGTTCGAGATCCTGGCCGATCCGGCGACGCATGCCGATCCGTTCGTAAGGATCGAGCTGGTCATGGACCTCGCACGCGCCGCCGGGCCGAGCGGCATGGCGGGCGGGCAGAAGATGGATATCGAGGCGGAGAATACGCGCTTCGACCTGAACACCGTCACGCGGTTGCAGCAGATGAAGACGGGGGCGCTGATCTCGGCGTCGGTCGAGGCTGGGGCGATCCTGGGGCGCTTGCCGCCTGAGGGACGCGTCGGTCTGCGCGGCTATGCGCATGACCTGGGGCTCGCATTCCAGATCGCCGACGACCTGCTCGATGCCGAGGGTGACGAGGCCGTCGTCGGCAAGTCGCTGCGCAAGGACGAGGTCGCGGGCAAGGAGACGTTCCTGTCGCTGCTCGGCGCCGAGCGCGCGCGGGAGCAGGCGCGGATGCTGGTGGACCAGGCCGTGGCGCACCTGCATAGCTACGGCAAGGAAGCCGACCTGTTGCGCGATATCGCGCGCTTCGTGCTCGAACGCGACCGCTGAGCGTATAACCGGGAGTTCAACATGACCGCACGCATTGGTGTCTATCCAGGCACGTTCGATCCGGTCACGTTGGGCCATATGGACATCATCCGGCGCGGCGCGAAGCTGGTCGACCGGCTGGTGATCGGGGTGACGACCAACCCGTCGAAGTCGCCGATGTTCACGATCGAGGAGCGGATGGCGACGGTGCGCCGCGAGGTGGCGGACGTCGATGGCGATATCGAAGTGGTGGCGTTCGATTCGCTGCTGATGGACTTCGCCGAGCGGCAGGGGGCGAAGGTGATCGTCCGTGGCCTGCGCGCGGTCGCCGATTTCGAATACGAGTATCAGATGGCGGGGATGAACCAGCAGATCAATCCGCGCGTCGAGACGGTATTCCTGATGGCCGACGTCGCGTTGCAGCCGATCGCGAGCCGGCTGGTGAAGGAAATCGCGCTGTACGGCGGGAATATCGCGAAGTTCGTGCCGGGTGCGGTATGTGCGGAAGTGGTGGCGCGGGTCGAGAAGATCGGGCGCAAGGGCAGCTGAGCCTCGTGCCCCTCCCCTGTCAGCGGAGGATGTGCTCGCACCCCCACGCACGTTCAGATTGGCGCAAGCGGGGATTTGCTCTAAGTGGCGGCAGCCTGGTTGCGCCGGGCCTCTTGCGAGTGGGAATTTGATGCGCTTTTTCGCCGGTATGTTCGCGTTGCTCGGGTGCCTCGTCACGGTGCCTGCGGGTGCAGCGCAGAAGAAGGATGTGACGCCCGCCGCGGTTCGCCTGACCCCGCCCCTGACGACGGACACGCAGAACCTGCTGCTGCTTGACCTGTCGACCGGCGGGCGCGTGACGATCTGGCTGCGGCCCGACGTCGCGCCGCTGATGGTCGAGCGGATCAAGACGCTCACGCGCCAGCATTTCTATGACGGCCTCGCGTTCCACCGTGTGATCGACGGCTTCATGGCGCAGGGCGGCGACCCCAAGGGCGACGGCACCGGCGGTTCGACGCTGCCCGACGTGAGGGCGGAGTTCAATTACCTGCCGCACGTTCGTGGTGCCGTCTCGGCGGCACGCTCGGACAAGGAGGACAGCGCGAACAGCCAGTTCTTCATCGTCTTCCAGCCGCGCCTGAGCCTCGACAAGAAATACACCGTGTTCGGGCGCGTGCTCGACGGGATGCAGTATGTCGACGCGATCGAGCGCGGCGAGCCGCCCGCGAACCCGTCGCGGATCGTCCATGCGTATATCGCGGCGGACAATCCTCCGGCGTATGTCGCTGGCCCGCCTGCCCCTGCGCTGGGTGCACCGGTGACGTTGCCGGGTACGGCGTCAGGTCCGGATGCGGCCAAGCCCAAGCTCGCGCCGGCTGCCCGCAAGGCGCCGGTGAAGAAGGCTCCTGCAAAGAAGTGATTTTGCGTTGAACGTCGACCTTTTCGACTTCGACCTGCCGACCGACAACATCGCGCTCCGCCCCGCGGCGCCGCGCGATGCTGCGCGAATGCTGGTGCTCGAAGATGACCGAACGCTGGATGCGGGCGTGTCCGACCTGCCGTCACTGCTGCGGCGCGGCGACATGCTCGTGTTCAACGATACGCGGGTGATCCCGGCGCAGTTGGACGGGCGTCGCGGCGATGCGAAGATCGGCGCGACGCTGCACAAGCGCGAAGGGCCGCGGCGATGGCGCGCGTTCATCCGCAACGCGCGGCGGCTGCGTGACGGCGACGTGATCGAGTTCGGCAACGGCGTCAGCGCGGCGGCGGTCGATCGCGAGGACGACGGGAGCTACGCGCTGGTGTTCGCGGGCGACGAACCGGTCGAATTGCTGCTGGAGCGTGCAGGCCACATGCCCCTGCCCCCGTATATTGCCGGCAAGCGCCCGACCGACGAACGCGATGCGGACGATTACCAGACGATGTTCGCGTCCGAGCCGGGGGCGGTCGCAGCCCCGACCGCGGCACTGCACTTCACGCCGAAGTTGATGGCGGCGGTCGAGGCAGCGGGGATCGAGCATGCGACGCTGACGCTGCATGTCGGTGCGGGGACGTTTCTTCCCGTGAAGGCGACGGACACGACCGAGCACAAGATGCACGCCGAATGGGGCAGGATCGATGTCGCGACCGCCGATCGGCTGAACGCGGTGCGTGCGGCGGGTGGCCGGGTGATTGCGGTCGGGACGACGTCGCTGCGGCTGATCGAGAGTGCGACCGGCGAGGACGACGTCATTCGTCCGTTCGACGGCGACACCGCGATCTTCATCACGCCGGGCTATCGGTTCCGTGGGATCGACGGGCTGATGACCAATTTCCACCTGCCGCGCTCGACTTTGTTCATGCTGGTGTCGGCGCTGATGGGGCGCGAGCGGATGCAGGCGGCGTATGCGCATGCGATCGCCGAGAAGTATCGCTTCTACAGCTATGGCGACGCCTCGCTTCTGCTGCCATGACGGGCGGCATGCTGCTCGCTCTCGCTCTGCTCCAGGCTATCACGGCCGCGCCACCGCCCGCTGGCACGCCGCAGCCGCCCGCGACGATCTTCGCCGAGCCAGCCGCGCTGTTCATCGCCGCGTGCGATGCGAACGGCGATGGGCGCGTGACGCAAGGAGAGCTGACCGCGGGCGTCGCGCGGAGCTATGCCACCGCCGAGGGCGCTGCGACCGGGTCGATCGGGTACATCGCTTATGCCGACTGGGCGCAGGCGTGGCTGGGCGATCGTAACGCGCTGCCTAGCCCGTTCGAGGTCGATCGCGACGGTGACAACCGGATCACGCTCGCCGAACTCCAGGCGCGGTTCGCGCAGTTCTTCACGCGGTTCGACCGCGACAAGGACGGCGTGCTGACCCGCGCTGAACTCATCATCATCCGCGGCGCGCCGGTCGGCGATCGCTACGGCATCCGCAAGAAAAACTGAGTCCATGACTACCCGTCCCCGCTTCGACTTCACCATATCCGCCACCGACGGCAAGGCACGCACCGGCGTCATCGCGATGCAGCGCGGCGACATCCGCACGCCTGCCTTCATGCCGGTCGGTACGGCGGCGACCGTCAAGGGGATGAAGCCCGCCGACGTGGTCGGGGCGGGCGCGGATATCATCCTGGGCAACACCTATCATCTGATGCTGCGACCAGGGGCCGAGCGGGTCGCGCGGCTCGGTGGGCTGCATGCGTTTTCGGGCTGGTCGAAACCGATCCTGACCGACTCCGGCGGCTATCAGGTGATGAGTCTCGCCGACCTGACCAAGCGCTCCGAGGAAGGCGTTTCGTTCAAGTCGCACCTCGACGGGACGCGGCATCTGCTGAGCCCGGAGCGGTCGATCGAGATCCAGCGGCTGCTCGGCTCGAATATCGTCATGGCGTTCGACGAACTCGTGCCGACGACGTCGACGCGCGAAGTGCAGGCAGCGGCGATGGAGCGATCGATGCGCTGGGCGAAGCGGTCGCGCGCGGCGTTCGATGCGGGCGAAGAGCATGCCGAGAACAATGCGATCTTCGGGATCCAGCAGGGCGCGCTGAACGAGGGCTTCCGGAAGTCTTCGGCGGATGCGCTGATCGATATCGGCTTCGACGGCTATGCGGTCGGCGGCTTGGCGGTCGGCGAGGGCCAGGAGGCGATGTTCGGGTGTCTCGACTTCGCGCCGGAGCAGTTGGCGGCCGAAAAGCCGCGCTACCTGATGGGGGTCGGCAAGCCCGACGACATCGTCGGTGCGGTCGAGCGCGGGATCGACATGTTCGACTGCGTGATGCCGACTAGGTCGGGGCGGACTGGCCAGGCGTTCACGCGGACCGGGCCGATCAACATCCGCAACGCGAAGTTCGCCGAGGATATGGGGCCGCTCGATCCCGCCTGCCCCTGCCCCGTCTGCGCAACCTGGGGCCGGGCGTATCTGCATCACCTCGTCCGGTCGGGTGAAATGCTTGGCGCAATGCTCATGACGGAGCATAACATCTGGTTCTACGAAACGCTGATGGCGGATCTGCGGGCGGCGATCGCCTCGGGC
This sequence comes from Sphingomonas sp. 4RDLI-65, assembly GCF_049472435.1. NCBI lineage: Bacteria > Pseudomonadati > Pseudomonadota > Alphaproteobacteria > Sphingomonadales > Sphingomonadaceae > Sphingomonas > Sphingomonas sp. 4RDLI-65. The sequence goes on from NZ_JBCEBT010000001.1 coordinate 870,901, forward strand.
ACGCTGACGCAGTTCGCGAATGATTTCCGTGGCGTGTATGCCCGGAAGAGTGAAGGAGAGCCCAAGTGACCATCAAGATCGACAGCGACACCCCGAACGAGATCCTCGCCGCCGCGAAGGAGGCAAAGCTGCAGGCCGAGGCCGCCGCGCACAACGCCGCCGAGAAGGCGAAGAGCTGGCCGCTCGCGAAGATCGGTCTGGGCGTCGGCATCGGCTCGGCGGCGATCGCGGGCGCCGTGTTGTTCGCCAACCGCAACAAGTAAGGACCTCCATGCGCCTCCTCCGCTCCGCGTTGCTGCTGACCGCAGCATGTCTTCCCGTAGCGGTGGTGGCGCAAACCGCACCTGCCCCGACGCAGGTTTCGGTCAAGCCGATCGCCTATACCGAGCGCACGCTGCCGAATGGCCTGCGCGTCTATGCGATCCGTGACACGGGCACGCCGAACGTGTCGGTCCAGGTGTGGTACGACGTCGGCTCGAAGGACGACCCGAAGGGCAAGTCCGGGTTCGCGCACATGTTCGAACATCTCATGTTCAAGTCTACGCGCAATCTCGTGTCCGAGCAGATGGACCGGCTGACCGAGGATGTCGGCGGCTACAACAACGCGTCGACCAACGACGACTATACCAACTACTACGAGGTGATCCCCGCCAACCACCTCCAGCGGCTGCTGTTCGCGGAGGCCGATCGGATGGCGAGCCTCGTCGTCGAGCCCAAGAGCTTCGGGTCGGAGCGCGACGTGGTGAAGGAGGAGCTGCGCCAGAGCACGCTCGCGCGGCCGTACGGCAAGCTGTTCTCGCTCTATTACCCGGCGCTCGCTTATACCGCGCATCCCTATGCGCGCGGGACGATCGGCAGCCTCGAGAATCTCGAGGCGGCCGGGATCGACGACGTTCGGGCGTTCCATACGACTTATTACCGACCGGACAATGCGATCCTGGTGGTGTCGGGGAATTTCGATCCCGCGCAGTTGAACGGCTGGGTCGACCAGTATTTTGCCGGCATCAAGAAGCCATCGGCGGCGATCCCGCGTGTGACGGTGGCGGAGCCTGCGCGGACCAAGGCGGTAACGCGGACCGTGTACGAGCCGAACACGCCGTTGCCTGCGGTGCTGGTCAGCTATCATGTCCCTGCCGACCGCGATGCGGATAGCGCGGCGCTGACCGTGTTGAACGCCGTGCTGGCGACGGGCGAGAGCTCGCGGCTGTACGAGAGCGTCGTGTACCGCGACCAGCTCGCGCAGTCGGCGGAGGCGTTCCTCGATACCAAGCAGGCGACCGGCAATCTGGTGGTCTACGCGATCATGGCGGGCGGCAAGACGGTCGAGGCGGGCGAGGCTGCACTGAAGCGCGAGATCGCGCGGTTCAGCGATGCGCCGGTGAGCGCGGCGGAACTGGCCGAGGCGAAGAACGAGATCCTGACCCAGTCGATCCAGTCGCGCGAGACCGCCGAGGGCAAGGCGAGCACGCTGGCCGCCGCCGTGATCGTCGACGGCGATCCGCAGGCGGCGGACAAGCAACTCGCGGCGATCTCGCGGGTGACGGCGGCGGATATCCAGCGGGTGGCGCGGAAATATCTGGGCGACGCCCAGTCGGCGACGATCCGGTACATGCCGATCGCCGACAAGCCTGCGGGCGGTGTGGCGGATACGATCGCAGTCGCGCCGACGGTGCAGGTCGCGGACCTGAAGGCACCTGCGAATGTCGAGATCGTGATGCCTGCGCCGGACGGCCAGCGCGTGCAGCCACCAGCGCCGAGCGCGCCGGTATCGCCAACGATCCCACAGCCGGTCGAGGTTCGTCTCGCCAACGGCATGCGGCTGGTGACGGTGGAGCGGCACGACCTGCCGATCGTCACCGCGTATCTGGTGACCGCCGGCGGTGCGGCGACCGATCCGGCGAACCGTGCGGGCGTGAGCAGCCTGGCCGCGGAATTGCTGACCAAGGGTACGAAGACACGGTCGGCGACCCAGATCGCGCGCGCGATCGAGGGGCTGGGCGGTTCGATCGGCAGCGATGCCGCGAGCGACGGTGCGTCGGTCGACGTGACGGTGAAGTCCGACCAGCTTGCGCCGGCGATGGCGATCCTGGCGGACGTGGCGGTCAACCCCGCCTTTGCGCCCGAGGAGATCGAGCGCGCGCGAACGCAGCAGGTCGATGCCGTCACGCTCGCGCTGAAAAATCCCGCACAGGTTGCCGGGCTCGTCGCGGACCGTGCGGTGCTCGGCGCCTCGCCTTACGGGGCACCGACCGGGGGGACGCCCTTGTCGCTGAAGGCCATCACGCGACCGGACATCGCCGCGGCCTATGCGCGCAGTTTCCAGCCGGGCCAGGCAACGCTGATCATGGTCGGCGACGTCACCGCGGCGCGGGCGAAGGCGCTTGCCGAGGCACAGTTCGGCGGTTGGAGATCGGGCACCGCCGTGGCGGCCGCTGCTCCTCAGGTCACCTATCCGAAGCCTCGCGTGATCGTCGTCGATATGCCCGAAGCCGGTCAGGCCGGCGTCGTCGTGGCGCGGCCCGCGATCGCCCGGGCCGATGCACGCTATTATCCGCTGGCGGTCGGCAACACCGTGCTTGGCGGCGGCTTCTCGTCGCGGCTGAACCAGGAAATCCGGATCAAGCGTGGGCTGGCCTATGGCGCGAGCAGCGGGCTCGACGCGGGCAAGACGCAAGGAACGGTCGCGGCCAGGACGCAGACCAAGAACCCCACCGCCGCCGAAGTCGTGACGCTGATCGCAGCAGAGATGGCGCGGCTGGGGTCGGCGCCGGTGCCTGCGGCCGAACTCGATACGCGCAAGGCCGTGCTGGTCGGCAATTTCGGGCGCGGGATCGAGACGACCTCGGGAGTTGCCAATATCCTCGGCGCGTATGTCCAGAACGGCGTGCCGCTGGGCGAATTGCAGCGCTTTACGGGTGCGGTCGGCGCGGTTGATCCGGCGGCGGTGCAGGCGGCAGCGGTCGCCTTGCTCGATCCGAAGGCCGCGAGCATCGTCGTGGTTGGTGATGCCAAGCAGTTCATCGAACCGCTGCGCAAGGCGTATCCAAACGTCGAGGTGATCCCCGAAAGCGCCTTGAAGCTCGACAGCGCAACCTTGCGGTAAGCAGTTCCTGCCAAGATGGTGCTTCGTCCCACTGTGGGACGGGCGGAATCCGGGGAAGATCGCGCGGTCATAATCGGCTATGCCCGCGCTTTAAGTCCGCCGCGTCAGGCTCGTCGGGCACAAGCGAGGTAAGCGGTTGCGCGTTCGGTTGCAGACCTTTCGGCTCATGCGCCGCATCTGGCTGGCGATGGTCGCGACGCTGCTGATCATCGGCGCCGGCATTTCCGCGCAGGCGGCGTTGCGCGCGCTGACCGGATCGAACGCCGTCATCGCCAAGCCGGCACCGGCGACCGTAGCGCCGGGCGTACCCGTGCCGCCGTCGACTTTGCCCCGGGATCAGGAAAGCGCCGCGCCTGCCGCGGGCGTGACCGGGACGATCGACCTGCCGGTCCTGCCGATCCCGGTGGGCGCTGCGGCAGATGCCGGGGTCGTGGCGGCACGGCCGTTCTCGATGGCAGGCGCATCGGCGATCGACCGTGATCGCGCGATCCAGTGCCTTACCGCCGCGATCTATTACGAGGCGGCGTCCGAGTCCGATGCGGGCCAGCAGGCGGTGGCGCAGGTGATCCTCAACCGGGCCCGGCACCCGGCGTTTCCCGGCACCGTCTGCGGCGTGGTGTATCAGGGCTCCGAGCATGCCGGCTGCCAGTTCAGCTTTGCCTGCGATGGTGCGTTGGCGCGAGTCCCTGCGCGGGCGGCCTGGGTGCGTGCGGCGCGCGCAGCGGGCATGGCGCTGGCCGGATACGTCTATGCGCCGGTCGGGCTGGCGACGCATTATCACACCTATGCGGTGACGCCCGCGTGGAACCGAAGCCTGGTGATGACCGATGTGGTCGGCGCGCATTTCTTCCATCGGTGGAAGGGCTATTGGGGCACGGCGGCGGCGTTCAACCAGCATTATGCCGGGGGCGAGCCGGTGCCGGGGCCGCATAGGTCGGTCGCGCCGATCGCGCCGCCGACGCCGCAGATGATCGCAGCGGCGGGCGTGGCGGCGGCCGGCGTGCCGTTGCCGAATGCGCCGGTCGTCGTGGCTGAGGCCAAGCCGGCTTATGCCAAGCCGGTTGCACCGGTGGTGACGGACATGCTGCCGCCGGAATCGCAGATTCTCGACCGGTGGAAGGATTCGGGGAAACCGTTGAAATAAAAGTTTTGCCTTCGCCCTGCCCGTTCTTGGCGGGAGAACGAGTGCCGCCTGCTCCGACGATCATATGCGGGGGTGCATGCCGAATTAGGTCAGGCGAAGAGTTTTGCGCGCAGAGGCGCAGAGGACGCGGAGGTGATGCGCTCGGGGTGGCCTTCGCGTATCGCCGTAGCGGACGACGTTGGGCTTTGCCGCTCGAACCAGCCTGCCTTTATGCCGCGCCGGGCCCTTCCACAACTATCTGAAGAGCCTCCGTCCGACACGGACAATAGTTACAGGCTTCGCCGGGTACTCCTCACCTAATGCGGACGTGGGTACGCAGCGTCGATTTATTGGACGGGTGAGGACAGGCCGCGTGGCAACGCGATACTGAAGCTTTCGGGACCGCGATTACCAATGCCGACCCCGTCAGCGTTAGAAGACCGGCAGTCCCGCTGGAGCCTCCGCGCTCTCTGCGCCCCTGCGCGAACCCCTGTTCTCTTCGACCAGCACACGAAGCCATCCGCACGATCGCACACAAAGAAAAACCCGAGCGCATCGCGCCCGGGTTTCGTTCACTTCGCTCTGCAACCCGTGGCGCGCCTATTCGGCGGCGACCATCGACGGGGTGCCGATCATCATGCGCTCGCCACCGGGAGGGGCGGCTTCGCGGGCGGCGCGGAGGATCTGGGTACGTTCTGCGCGGCTGGCCATGTCGTCCCAGGCCTTTTCGGCGCGGCGGCAGCGATCGCGGACATTGTCAAGCAGGGCGGCATCGCCGTTGCGGCGCTCTTCTTCAGCACGGGCCCGGTAAAATTCTGGATTATCGGCCATGCTGGTGCGCTCCTGCGGAAACTGGAAAGGGGTGATGCGGCGATCCGAAGACCGCCGCATCGCAACCGAGATCAGGTTGGCGGACCGTAATCCGCCAGCGAGATCAATCGGCTGGCTGGAGGTTCACGGCCGACTGCTTGCCACGCTTGTCGGGCTCGAGCTCGTAGGTGACGCGCTGGTTCTGGTTCAGCGTCGGCATGCCGGCGCGCTCAACCGCGGTGATGTGCACGAATGCATCGTTGCCGCCGCCATCCGGCGCGATGAAGCCATAGCCCTTGTCGGCGTTGAAAAACTTGACGGTTCCGGTGATAGCCATGAAGTGGCTCCTTCTTAGTATGGGGCAACCCGACGTTCGGGCGACCCTGTGCCGCGGAGCAGGGAAAGAAGGAGAAAGGTGCCGCAAAGCGCCAAGAACCGTCGATATGCGACTGTAGCTGAGCACTATATGGGCCAAGACCGCTCGAATTGCAAATCTTGCCGGTAAAATGGGTCAAGAACTGCGTCGATTACCGCAGACAAAATTTTCACGCTCGCCGCTATCAACGGCGATGATTTAGAACGACCGACGCCGATATTTCGGCGCCGGTCGAGCGATTTAGCGGCAGCGGGTGTCGTTGCTCGAGCGATCGACCGCACGGCCGGCAAGCGCACCACCGGCGGCGCCGAGCACCGTGCCCAGCAGGCCCGAGCCGCCCGGTGCGATGACGTTGCCGAGCACGCCGCCCGCGACTCCGCCGACGATCAGGCCGGTGGTGCCGTCGTTGCGGCGGCAGTAATAGCGGCCGTCGTTGCCGCGATACACACGCTCGTTGCGCGACAGGCGGCGCTCGCGGTAGCGGCGGTCGTCGCGGTAATAGCGGCCCGCGTCGTAGCTGCCATAGGCAGGATCGGGCCGGTCATAGTCGTAAGAGCGATAGCGCGGGTCGACGCCGTAGCGGCTGCCTCCGTCGCCGACGCAGCCGGCAACAAGGGTAGAGGCGGCCAGCAGGCCCAGCATCGCAACGCGCATTTCGTGTCCTTTCAGGGGGTTGATACTGAAAGGGTAATGATCGGCGCCGGGATTTGGTTGCCGGCGCCTATCCCATATCAGTCCTTGAGATTGGCGGGCACGGTGCCGCCGTTTTTTTCCAGCTCGCGCATCACGGCCTTTTGCAGCCAGATGTTCATCTCCGCGCTGCCGTCCTTGGCACCGGTATAGCCGAGTTCGGTGGCAAGCTCCTTGCGGTTGTCGAGGCTCGAATCGAGATCGAGCAGCTTCATCAGATCGACGATCGAGGTGCGCCAGTTGAGCGCCGATCCCTTGTTCGCAGCGATACCCGAGAGCACGGCTTCGACGTCGACCGACTGTGCGGGTGCGGCGGGAGCGGCCTGCGGAGTCGGTGCGACGGGCGTCGGCGCAGGCTGGGCGGCAGTGGTCTGCGGCGCGGGTGCGGGTGCAGCCTCGGGCTTGGGCGTGCCGAAATGGCCGCTGCCGAGCGGGCCCTTTTCACCGAAGATGGCGGACTTGATCTTGCTGAAGATGCTCATGGGTGTCTCCGTTCGTGTGATGTGACGCGGCGATAACGCCCGTGCGGACTTATGGGTGCAGCGCCGGTCGCGCCGGGCGACGAGTTGGACTTCGTGTGCGGCCTTGCCGGGAGCATGCCCCGCCCCTGCCCTGCCGCGCCTGTCCGAACGCGTCAGCCGAGCGTCGAACCGCGATCCGCGGCGAACGACGGTGCCGGGCCGGTGGCGGGGCGGAGCGACTCGCGCTCGGCCTTGGTGGGGACCGCGGTGGGATCGGGGCGGAAGGCGTCCGGCGCGCGATCGGTCGCACCCGGGCGAGGCTTGCCGAGCGCGAGATCGGGCGCGGCATGCTCGGCGGGGTTGGCCTTCGACCGCAGGAACACCGCCAGCAACGCACCCCCGAGACCGATCGCCGCGGCCCCGATCGACAGCGCGTTGATGCCGAACGTCTTGGGCTTGGGCTTCGGGCGAGGCTGGTGGGGGTGGCGATGGTCGAAATTGGGCATAGGGTTCGTCCGGTGCTGTTGTCTCGGGAGACTGAACGGGCCGGGGCGCTGGGGTGTTCCGGTGGTACGGGCTTTATGGATAACGCTGGCGGGCGTGGAGGATGGCGAGGATTTCGATCGCCGTCGTCACCCGGTAGACCAGAATGTAATTCGGATGGATCACCGCTTCTCGGGTTCCGGCGACGCGACCGGGGCGGTAGAGATAGGGGTGATGCGGCAGCGTCTCTGCCGCATGCCTGATCGCGGCGATCAGCCGTTGCGAGGCCGCGAAATTGCGCAGGGCGATATAGTCGGCGATCTCCAGCAGGTTACGGGTGGCATCGTCCGTCCAGACGAGCGCCAGCATCACTGCGGCCTGTGCGTCTCGATCACCTCTTGCACCATCGCCATCACCTGATCGTGCGGAATGCCGGGGGCGGTGGACGTCATCGCCTTCTCGACCTTCGCGCGGAACCACGCGTCATAGGCGTCCGCCTCTTCGGTGGTCGCGAACTCGGACTCGGTGGGCGAAAGCTTGGCCATGCGGCGAGTATAGCAGATGGCAACGGGGGCAAAAAGCCGCCACCCGTCGGTGGCCGGCCAAGTTAAGCAAGCACCGGCCAAGATTGAAGGGGCGGATTATGCGGCGTTGCGTTTGGACTTAGCGTTATAAAGCAATTCCATAAACAGTTGATCTGTGTCCCACTAGCAGAGCGTGCAACTCCTTGACGATGTTTGCCCAATCCCGTTATCTTCCACATCGCGCAAGCGGGGGGGGCAGCCCTCACATTGTGGTGGATGTGTAGCTCAGGGATCAGATATGTCACTTCGGTCCATCCACCTTCGTAAATTGCTGAAAATATTGTACTCCGACCAAGCGCGGCGCACGTCTGCGCTTCGAAGCGACATTCGGGAGGATATAGCAAGGGAACGCGGGGAGGTTGAGGGAGGGGGAGATTTTTACGGTCCTTTTTGGCGTGACGCGAAAGACCATGTTTTTGGCTTCTCTGATTTGACCGATGCGACGAGAACTCGAATAGAGAGCAATCCTCGAAGAACTAACCTATACCCCCGTCTCCACGACGGATTCTTGTTGTGGTGGAATGAACGCAGGCGATGGACAAATGAACCATTTTATCCAGCCGCAGCTTTAAAGGCTTATTATTCTATCGCGGATCTTAATTCTACGATTAAAGTCGACAACATACTTTCGGTTCGAGACAGCCGAGATGAAGATCATTTCATATATCCGTATTTTTCACCGGATCCGATCCTACAGGGTGAAGCCGCGCGTGTAGGTTTGTGGATTTTGCAGCAGGCATTCCCCAATATATCCCCTGCGAGCTTTCGAATATTGGATGTTATCCGCGGTAATACGTTCGGCGCCGACCGGACCCTATTAGAAGGCGATGAGTACGAAACGTTGGTACGTCGCTACTCTGCCGCTCTTACCGAATCGGATCGCCTAAGACTAGAATATAGCTAGTCAATTCCGCATTTAGCGCCCTCACGGAGAAGACGTGTGAAAGTTTTTGGAATTGGCTGCATATACTTCGGATATAAGTTCGATGGTGAGCAGATACCGCCCGAAATTGAGAATTTCAATGTTTTCTGTACCGACGTGAAAGATAGGCTTGAAACTGTAGAGAGTATTTCAGGAGTAACATTTAACGATATCGATACCGAGTACGGCAATGTTGCCGTTGTAGACGAGTTTGATTATCAAGTAGCAACGCCTATCCCGCACGGGGCTCGCGCCAGAATTTCATTCGACGTTTATATACCCTTCAGAGTGCAAGAGACGACGATCAGGTTGTGTGATGTGGAGCACCTTCATGTTGACATAGTCTACGGCTATGAACTTCCTGTCGCAATCGTATCGTATGACTGGCCAGATGAAGAAGGCGACGCCACCCCCTCAATGGCAGTCGCACTTGTTCGTAAATTTCTTGACAAGAGATTATCTGACGATTCGTTCAAATGCGATTGCATAGGACCGAGCCCATTCCACGCGAATTTCACCATCAGTGAGAGCAGTCTCGACGAGGGTTATTTTCTCCGAGATCGATCGGATTCAACACGGGGATATTCCGACATTGAACTGGTGTGCCCCTCCGGCTCGTCACTAATCGGAGCGTTTTATGCCGCGAATTTGGACGATGTATTTTCCAGTTTTTACCACTTAAGCGATTTAAGAGGGCGAACAATTCGGTCGCATACTGAAATCACTGCCGATGCCACAATGTTGCTCAGCGCAAAAAATGATGAAGGGCCGCTTTCACGCTTTCGTTCAATGCGGACACAACGAAAAACTATTGATTCGATCAATAGCGCTGTTTTTAAGGAAATGTTATTTCGAATGGACATAGAAAGTGCTTTGTCAGAAGCAGCTCGATCATCGAATTTAGCACAGAGCCCGCTCAACCCATTTTTTGATGAGTACCGAACCCTATTTGCTGAAAACCGATGGGGTAAGTTTTCTGAAGTCGCGAAATTCTTCGAAGAACGAAATCAAAAAGCGCTTAGCAATATTACGGCGGTTTTTGCTGGCGTCGTTGGCGGGGTACTCGGATCTGTAATTGGATCTCTAGCGACGTATATTTTGACAAAAGCTTGATAACGCTCGCATCACTTAACGCAACCAAGCGTACTTATCACATAACTCCGACCTTGCGCCCTCACCCTTCCCACGCCTTCGGCGCGGGCCCCTTCCCGCGCCCAAAGGGAGCGGGAGTTTGGGTTACTTCTCCGCCGACCTCTTCTCCAGCAACGGCGCCAAATACTTCCCAGTAAAGCTACCCTTGGCCTTCGCCACCTTCTCCGGCGTTCCCTCCGCGACGATCTCGCCGCCCTTGACGCCGCCTTCCGGCCCAAGATCCAACACCCAGTCGGCGGTCTTGATGACGTCGAGATTGTGTTCGATCACGACGACCGTGTTGCCTTGCTCCACTAGGGCGTGGAGGACTTCGAGCAACTTGCGCACGTCCTCGAAGTGGAGCCCGGTGGTGGGTTCGTCGAGGATGTACAGCGTGTTGCCGGTGGCGCGGCGCGAGAGTTCCTTGGCGAGCTTGACGCGTTGCGCTTCGCCGCCCGAGAGTGTCGTCGCCTGCTGGCCGACCTTGACGTAGCCGAGGCCGACCTCGACCAGCATCGCCATCTTGTCGCGGATCGGGGGGACCGCCTTGAAGAACTCGGCGGCGTCCTCGACCGTCATGTCGAGCACGTCGGCGATCGAATGGCCCTTGAACTTCACCTCGAGCGTCTCGCGGTTGTAGCGCGCGCCGTGGCAGACGTCGCAGGTGACGTAGACGTCGGGGAGGAAGTGCATCTCGATCTTGAGCACGCCGTCGCCCTGGCACGCCTCGCAGCGGCCGCCCTTGACGTTGAAGCTGAAGCGGCCGGGCTTGTAGCCGCGCGCCTGCGATTCCGGCAGGCCGGCGAACCAGTCGCGGATCTGCGTGAAGCTGCCGGTGTAGGTGGCGGGGTTGCTGCGCGGGGTGCGGCCGATCGGCGACTGGTCAATGTCAATGACCTTGTCGAGATACTGGAGGCCGGTGATCTTGTCGTGCTTGCCCTGGACGATGCGCGCGCCGTTCAGCTCGCGTGCGGCGGCGGCGTAGAGCGTGTCGATCGTGAAGCTCGACTTGCCCGAGCCGGAGACGCCGGTGATGCAGGTGAAGGTGCCGAGGGGGAGGCTGGCGGTGACGCCGCGCAGGTTGTTGGCGACGGCGTTGTGGACGGTGAGCTTCTTGCCGTTGCCCTTGCGCCGCGTCGCGGGCACGGGGACTTCGCGCGTGCCGTTGAGATAGTCGGCGGTAATGCTGCCCTTCGACTTGAGGATCTGCTTCAGCGTACCCTGCGCGACGACCTGGCCGCCGCGGACGCCGGCGCCCGGGCCCATGTCGATGATGTAGTCGGCGGTGCGGATCGCATCCTCGTCATGCTCGACGACGAGCACGGTGTTACCGAGATCGCGCAGACGGCGGAGCGTCTTGAGGAGCATGTCGTTGTCGCGCTGGTGCAGGCCGATCGAAGGCTCGTCGAGGACGTAGAGCACGCCGGACAGGCCGCTGCCGATCTGCGACGCGAGGCGGATGCGCTGGCTTTCGCCGCCGCTCAGCGTGCCGCTGGTGCGGTCGAGGTTGAGATAGTCGAGGCCGACGTTGTTGAGGAAGCCGAGGCGTTCGACGATCTCTTTCAGGATGCGTTCGGCGATCGCGTTCTGCTGGTCGCCGAGGTGCTGCGGCATGTCGGTAAAGAACTGGAGCGCGTCGACCACGGAGAGATGCGTGGCGTAGGAGATGTCCTTCATCGCGATCTTGACCGCGAGCGCTTCGGGTTTCAGGCGCGCGCCGCCGCAGACTTCGCAGGGGGCGGCGGACTGGTACTTGCTCAGTTCCTCGCGCATCCAGGCGGAGTCGGTCTGGAGCATGCGGCGGTTGAGGTTGCCGATGACGCCTTCGAATGGCTTGGAGACGTCGTACTTCTTCTTGCCGTCGATGAAGGTGAGCGTGACGGGCTTGCCCTTCGAGCCGTGCAGGATGGTGCTCTGGACCTCCGGCGGGAGGTCGGACCACGGCGTCTCGATGTCGAACTTGAATTCGCGTGCGAGGCTGCCGAGGACCTGCATGTAATACGGGCTCGGAGGGTTGGATTTCGCCCAGGGGACGACCGCGCCCTTCTTGATGCTGAGCATGTGGTTGGGGACGACGAGGTCTTCGTCGAACAGCAGTTTCTCGCCAAGGCCGTCGCAGGCCGGGCATGCGCCCTGGGGGGCGTTGAACGAGAACAGGCGTGGCTCGATCTCGGAGATGGTGAAGCCGCTGACCGGGCAGGCGAATTTTTCGCTGAACACGATGCGGCCGTCGGGGGCGTTGTTGCCGAGGATTTCCGATTTCGGCGTGTGCGGTTCGACCGGGTCGGCGGGGTCGACATAGGCGAGGCCGTCGGCGAGTTTCAGCGCGGTTTCGAAGCTTTCCGCGAGGCGCGTGGCGATCTCGCCGCCTACCACCAAGCGGTCGACGACGACTTCGATGTCGTGCTTGTACTTCTTGTCGAGCGCGGGGGCTTCGTCGATGTCGTGGATCTCGCCGTCGATGCGGACGCGCGCGAAGCCGGCCTTCTGCCACTCGGCGAGTTCCTTGCGGTACTCACCCTTGCGGCCGCGGACTACCGGGGCGAGCAGGTACAGGCGCGTGCCTTCGGGGAGCGCCATGACGCGGTCGACCATCTGGCTGACGGTCTGCGCCGCAATGGGTTCGCCGGTGGCGGGCGAGTACGGGATGCCGACGCGCGCCCAGAGGAGGCGCATGTAATCGTAGATCTCGGTGACGGTGGCGACGGTCGAGCGCGGGTTGCGGCTCGTGGTCTTCTGCTCGATCGAGATCGCGGGCGACAGGCCCTCGATATGGTCGACGTCGGGCTTCTGCATCAGTTCGAGGAACTGGCGGGCATAGGCGCTGAGCGACTCGACGTAGCGGCGCTGGCCCTCGGCGTAGATCGTGTCGAAGGCTAGGCTCGATTTGCCCGAGCCGGACAGCCCGGTGATCACCGTCAGCGTGTCGCGGGGGATGTCGATGTCGACGTCCTTGAGGTTGTGCTCGCGCGCGCCGCGTACGGAAATCTTGGTCAGCATGAGGCTGGTTCTACTTCTGTTCTGATCGGGAGACTAGTGGGAGAGATAGGAATGCATGAGGCCGGGTGCCAGTTCATCCGGTGCGATCAATCGCGCGAGATCGATCGCGTGCGATGGCGCAACGGACTGTAACACCGCTTGAAACGCCGAGACGGATTGGCGACAACCGGCGGGCTGACCTGAACGTCAGGGGAGCATGATGAGGGGATTCGACCGATGCCGCTGATGTTGGCGCTGACTGCCGCCGCCGCGATCGCCGAGCCTGCCTCGACCGCGCCGATGACGCCCTCGGGCCGGTGGAACGTCGATTACGGCGATACGGCCTGCACGCTCGGGCGGACATACGGCACCGGCAAGGCGGAGACGGTGCTGGCGCTTCGCCAGCTGCCGCTGGGGTCCACGCTCGAACTGATGGTTTACGTCAACGATCGAAACGCGACGATGCGGCTGGGACAGGCCCGGATCGCCGTCACGGGCGGCGCGACCGGAGAGCGATCCGACGAGAGCCGATACGAAAGTTATCCGACGCAGGCGACGGGCAAAAGGATGACGCGCATGCCCGTCGACATCGCGCTGTTCGAGACGTTACCAAGCGACCGGGGACCGAGCGAGACGGGGCCAGGGACGACGGGGCCAGCTGGAACGCGGCCAGCCGCTGCGGTGCTGCGGGTCTCGCCGGAGAAGATGCCCGGATGGGCATTCGTGATGCCCAATGCGAAGGCGGCGTTCGAGGCGTTGGCCAAATGCAACGATGCGACGGTCAAGCTATGGGGTATCGATCCGACCGAGCGTTCGCGGATCGCCCAGTCCGCCAAGGCGACAGGATCCCAGGGAAACTGGATTGCGACCGACGACTATCCGATGACCGTGGTCAGCAAGGGCGCGCAAGGGACGTCGACGATCCTCTGGACGATCGGCCTCGACGGGCGCGCCGCCGATTGCCGCACCGTGGTGACGAGCGGCGAGGTGGAACTCGACAAGGCGGCCTGCCGGGCGATCATCGCGCGCGCGCGATACACGCCGGCGCTTGGCTTCGACGGCAAGCCGATGATCAGCCACAGCACGCGCAAGGTCACGTGGCGGCTGCCGGGGACATGGTCCGGCGGCAAGTGATCATGGTCTAGCCCTGCCCCCCCACTAGCCGGGGTTGCGCTGCCGCTTTGGTGTATTATCTTTATCGTACACACCAGATGGATCAGCACGAGGGCGACATGGGCAAGAAGAAGGACAAGCGGGAGCGCAAGGCGCACGAGCAGGCTGCGGGTAAACATGGCGGCGAGCATGGTTGCGGACATGACGAAGGGCATGCCGGGGGCTCCAAACATGGTGGTACCGCTCCGCTAGCGGGCATTGCCGCGGCGATCGCGCGCCAGATGGGCACGCCGGTCGGTCGTCAGATGATCGCGGCGGGACTGATGGCGGCGGCCGGTGCGATCTCTAAGCATGACTCCAAGCCCACGGCGGCACGGCCTAACCCGACGCCCCCTGCCCCGCCTTCCGCCCCGCCGCCGCCGGCGGACTCAGTCGCTTCCCCGAAGTCCGACGCGGACGCGCAGCCGTCGCGCGGCTCGACGGGTCCGTTTGCCGGAGACAAGCCGGAACCACCCCGCAGCGATGCGCCTGCATTGCCCCCGGAAATGGCAAAGGTGCTGGATTCGGTAACCGTCGGGCTCGAACGGTTGTTCGCCGGGTTCGGTAAGCCGACCGGCGCTGCGCCCAAGAAGGATCCATCTGCGTCCTGACGCGCGAGGCGGCTCGGTAGACGCGGGGACCGTCAGGCTGCCTTGAACAAGGCCACTGGCGTGCGGCGACGGTCGCCTTTCGCAATATACATCGCGTGATCGGCGCGGGCGATGAGGTCGGTGATTCCGCCGGTATCGCCTGCGCCGCCGGCGATGTCGCCTTCGACGACGCCGATGCTGACGCCTGGTGCCGCGTCGGCGGTGGCCTGTGCTGCCATGGCGTCAGCGAACCGGCCGGCGATGTCGGTACCGATCATGCGCGCCCGATCGATGGCCAGGTCGGGCAGCAGGCAGACGAACTCGTCGCCGCCCCAGCGGACGAGGTGCCCCTGCTTGCCGATCGCGGCATGCGCGATGTCGGCGAGCGTACGCAGAGCGGCGTCTCCGGCGGCGTGACCGTGGGAATCGTTGAGTGCCTTGAAGCGGTCGACGTCGAGCATCATCACCGAGATGCGCCTCGCAGGCGTCCGGTGTGCGGCCGCCCGGTATGCGAGTGCGGCGGCGATACGGTCGAAACCGGCGCGGTTGAGGGCGCCGGTGAGCCAGTCGCGCTCCATCTGGTCGCGCAGTGCGTTCTGGCCACGCTCCGCCTGGAGGATCAGCAGCGAGAAGGCGCGGAAGATGATGAAGGCGATCTGGCCTGCCGCGAGCCACGCGCCGAGATTGTCCTGCATGCCGATGAGGCGGGAGCCGATACGATCGTCATAGGCGAGCCAGGCGCGGCCGAGAAACAGGGGAACGGTGATCGCAAACAACGTCGCGATGATCCAGCCGGTCTGTAACCCCTCGCGGCAGGCCAGGCGGACCGCGACGGTCACGACGGCGATGTCGAAGGCGGCACGGACGACGCTGAGATAGGTGACGCGGAGATGGAAATGCGCGGCGTCCCCGCAGACCATCAAGGGTGCCGCAACGACCGCGGCGATCGCCAGCAGCCGGGTCAACCGCGCGTCGGGGCGGTCGAACTTCATCACGGCGCCGGTGATCACCGCATAGCCCATCACCGCCAGCGGATTGCCGATATTGGGGGCCCAGCCAAAGCCGATGCGATCGTTCAGGACCGCAACGAGCGCGGTCAAGCCGACGATCAGGTGACCGCTGCCCCACCAGGTCGCCCAGCGTCCGAACCGGCCGGTCGCGACCGGGATGAGGTGCACCAGTCCGGCGACCAGCATGCCGAGGCCCGCGACGACGTAGAGGGTAGTAAGATCGAGCGCCACGGGGACCTTCTTGTTGGTTCGTTATGCGATCGAGTAGTCGAGCTTTGCTAAGGATTCGTTGTGGGTATCGCACTCCCGCGGTCATCCATCATATTCCCCCATCATCCATGCTCTTACCCGTCCCCTATTCCTCCCGTCATTCCGGCGGACGTCGGAACCCATGGTGGCGGGTGGGCCATGGGAGCACGGTATCGCCGGGTCCGCCGTAGCCATGGGCCCCGGCGTTCGCCGGAATGACGGATAGTAAGGCGGGCAAGACAAAGGGGGTTGAGCGCGGGTATGGGACTTGGTGCGAACCGCGGCTACAATCGCTTCCCGCGCCATGATCTGCTCCTTCGCGCTGCGACCGGCGAACGCGAACGGCGAACGGCGAACGCGAACGCGAACGGGAACGGGAACGGGAACGGGAAAAGGCGCCGGTGGAGTACCACCGACGCCCTTGCAAAATCACATTCGGTCTTGCTTGGCCGGACAGGGGCAAAGCCCCTGTCGTCGGTCGGCGCTGGAGCGCCGCCGGCCGGGCATGCCCTTTGGATCCAGATCTAGCACTTGCTAGATGTGGATGGGCTTGCCTTGCACTGCCATCGCGGCTTCCTTGATTGCCTCGGCATGCGTCGGATGCGCATGACACGTGTAGGCGATGTCCTCACTGGTCGCGCCGAATTCCATTGCGATGGCGGCTTCGGCGATCAGCGTTCCCGCCAGCGACGAGACGATCCAGACGCCGAGAACGCGGTCGGTCTTCGCGTCGGCGATGATCTTCACGAAGCCATCGGTGTCGCGGTTAGTCTTGGCGCGGCTGTTGGCGGCGAACGGGAACTTGCCGACCTTGATCTCGGTCTTTTCCTTTGCCGCTTCTTCCGTCAGGCCGACGCCGGCGATCTCGGGCATCGTGTAGACGACGCTCGGGATGACGTCCTCGTTGACGATGCCGGTCTGGCCGGCGATGTTTTCCGCGACCGCGACGCCCTCGTCTTCGGCCTTGTGCGCGAGCATCAGGCCGGGGATGCAGTCGCCAATCGCCCAGACGCCGTCGACCTTGGTGCGGAACGAGTGGTCGGTTTCGATCTGGCCGCGCTTGTTGAGCTCAAGGCCAATGGCTTCGAGGTTGAGGCCGTCGACGTTCGCTTTCCGCCCGATCGAGACGAGCACCGCGTCGGCGGTCAGCGTCTCGGACGCGCCACCCGCGGCGGGCTCGACGGTGACGGTCGCGACGCCGTCAGCGACCGTGACGCCGGTGACCTTGGTCGAGAGCTTCAGCTCCATGCCCTGCTTCTTGAAGAGCTTGGCGGTCTCACGGCGGACTTCGCCATCGAAGCCGGGGAGGATCTGGTCGACGAACTCGACGACCGTGACCTTGGCGCCGAGACGACGCCAGACCGACCCAAGTTCGAGGCCGATCACGCCGCCGCCGATGACGACCATGTGCTCGGGCACCTTCGGCAGTGCGAGCGCGCCGGTGCTGTCGACGACGGTCGTCTGGTCGACCTCGACGCCGGGGAGGGGCATGACGCTGGAGCCCGTTGCGATGACGATGTTCTTCGCGGTGACCTTCTGGCCAGCGATCTCCACCGTGTGAGCGTCCTGGAACGCGGCCTTGCCCTTGAGCCAGGTGACCTTGTTCTTCTTGAACAGGAACTCGACGCCGCCGGTCAACTCCTTGACGGCCTTGGCCTTCTCGGCGTGCATCTGGTCGAGGTTCAGGGTGACGCCGGTGAACTCGACGCCGAACTTCGTCATGTGGCCGCCCTTGGCCTCCTCGTAGATCTCGGAGGCGTGGAGCAGTGCCTTGGACGGGATGCAGCCGACGTTGAGGCAGGTGCCGCCGAGCGTCTCGCGCGATTCAGCGCAGGCGGTGCGCAGGCCGAGCTGCGCTGCACGGATCGCCGCGACGTAACCGCCGGGGCCCGCACCGATCACGAGGACGTCATAGTCGTAGTCAGCCATGCCTCAACTCACCTTTTAACTTATTGCGCTTCGCCGCAACGAGATCGCGCGTGAACCCGAGTGCAGCTTGCAACTGTGCCCGGGTGATATGGGAATAATCCGCGAGATAGCTATCGATCGAACCACCATACTCGATGAACTCAAGGAGGTGATCGACGTACATTCGGGTGCCGGCGATGCGAGCCTTGCCGAAGCAAACATCCGAGTCGGTCACGATGATACCGTCCCATGGCGTTCGATCTGGTGCTGTCATCTCGACCTCCGATTGCCTCACGATACTTTCCGTCATCCTGGGCTCGACCCAGGATCCAGAGCAACACGCGGTTCCGCCCGTTACTCTGGATCCTGACTTTCGTCAGGATGACGGTTTAAGTCATGCGATACCTTTGGTGTACCTTCTTTTCGTTCAGATCGTACCGTCGCTCATCGACCTCAGAGGTCGATCAGGATGCGGGTCGGGTCTTCGATCGCGTTTTTGAGCGCCACCAGGAACGTCACGGCTTCGCGGCCGTCGATCAGGCGGTGGTCGTAGCTGAGCGCGAGGTACATCATCGGGC
Organism: Sphingomonas sp. 4RDLI-65; assembly: GCF_049472435.1. Lineage (NCBI taxonomy): Bacteria > Pseudomonadati > Pseudomonadota > Alphaproteobacteria > Sphingomonadales > Sphingomonadaceae > Sphingomonas > Sphingomonas sp. 4RDLI-65. The sequence continues at coordinate 889,050 of NZ_JBCEBT010000001.1, forward strand.
GGATGACGATCTGGCCGTTGACGACGACCGGGCGCTCCTCGATGCGGTGGAGGCCGAGGACGGCCGATTGCGGCGGGTTGATGATCGGGGTCGACATCAGCGAGCCGAACACGCCGCCGTTCGAGATCGTGAAGGTACCGCCCTTCATCTCGTCCATCTTGAGCGCGCCTTCCTTGGCGCGCTTGCCGAAGTCGCCGATCGTCTTCTCGATCGTCGCGACCGACATCTGGTCGGCATCGCGGATCACGGGAACGACGAGGCCGCCGGGCGACGAGACCGCGACCGAGATGTCGGCGTAATCGTGATAGACGATGTCGTCGCCGTCGATCGACGCGTTGACCGAGGGGATATCGCGCAGCGCCATAGTGGCGGCCTTCACGAAGAAGCCCATGAAGCCGAGGCGGACGCCGTGCTTCTTCTCGAACAGGTCCTTATACTTGGCGCGGGCCTCGATCACCGCGGTCATGTCGACGTCATTAAACGTCGTCAGCATGGCCGCCGTGTTCTGCGCTTCCTTGAGGCGCTTGGCGATCGTCTGGCGAAGGCGCGTCATGCGGACGCGCTCTTCGCCGCGACCCGAGGCGGCGGCGGGGGCTGCGGACGGGGCGGGCGCTGCGGCCGGCGCAGGCGCGGGCTTGCTCGACGCGGCGGCGGTCACGTCTTCCTTGGTGATGCGACCGTCACGGCCGGTGCCCTTGACCGTGCCGGGATCGACGCCGTGCTCGAGCACCGCGCGACGGACCGATGGGGAGAGCGCAGCGGGGGAGTCGCTGGTGCCGGCGCCGGGCTGGTCGCCGTACCCTGCGCCAGACTCGTCCTTGGCGGGCGCGGCGGGCGTTGCCGTCGCAGCGGGTGCGGGCGCAGGAGCCGACGCAGCAGCGCCGTCACCGGAGTCGATCGTGGCGAGCATCGCGCCGACCTGCACGGTGTCGCCGACCGCGACCGCGTGCTGGCCCATGACGCCGGCGACTGGCGACGGGACCTCGACCGAGACCTTGTCGGTCTCGAGGCTGGCGATCGGCTCGTCGACCGCGACGGGATCGCCGGGCTGCTTCAGCCACTCGCCGAGGGTTGCTTCGGTGATCGATTCGCCCAGGACGGGGACGGTGACTTCGGTTGCCATGGTGTCTGCCTACTTCCTTGTGTCCCCGCGAAGGCGGGGACCCAGACTGGGCCCCCGCCTTCGCGGGGGAACAGAGTTGATTACGATGCGCGGGTGCGGCGGATTTCGTCGCGGACGTTGTGGCCGAGCGCGTCGGCGACGAGCGCGCCCTGTTCGGCCTGGTGACGCTTCATCAGGCCGGTCGCGGGCGAGGCCGAGGCGTTGCGCCCGGCGTAGCGCGCACGCTTCACGCGGGAGTCGACCGTTGCCAGCGCCTCCTCGATCAGCGGCTCGACGAAGAACCAATAGCCGTTGTTCTTCGGCTCTTCCTGCGCCCAGACGATCTCTTCCAGGTTCGGCATCCGTGCGACGCGCTCGGCGATCGGGTTGCCGGGGAAGGGATAGAGCTGTTCGACGCGGACGATCTGCGTGTCGGTGTCGCCCGCCGCGTCGCGTGCCTCGATCAGGTCGTACGCGACCTTGCCGGTGCACAGGACCAGACGCTTCGTATCGACGTCGGCGGCCGGATTGGTATCCGACAACAGACGGCGGAAGTGGCTGTCGCCCTGGAAATCCTCCGCGTTCGAGACGGCCAGCTTGTGCCGCAGCAACGACTTCGGCGTCATCACGATCAACGGCTTGCGGAAGTTGCGGTGCATCTGCCGGCGGAGCAGGTGGAAATAGTTCGCCGGGCTGGTGCAGTTCGCGACCTGGATATTGTCGTCGGCGCAGGACTGCAGGAAGCGCTCCGGACGTGCCGAGCTGTGCTCCGGTCCCTGCCCTTCATAGCCGTGCGGGAGCAGCATCACGAGGCCGTTCGCGCGAAGCCACTTGGACTCGCCGCTCGTGATGAACTGATCGATCATGATCTGCGCGCCGTTGACGAAATCGCCGAACTGCGCCTCCCAGAGGACCAAGGTCTTCGGGTCGGCGAGCGCGTAGCCGTACTCGAAGCCGAGCACGCCGTACTCGCTGAGCGGGCTGTCGAGCACTTCGAAACGACCGTGTTCGATCTCCTGCAACGGCACGTACTTGTGCTCGTCGGTCTGGTCGACCCACACCGCGTGGCGCTGCGAGAAGGTGCCACGGCCCGAATCCTGGCCGGACAGACGGACGCCATACCCTTCCGAGAGCAGTCCGCCGAACGCGAGTGCCTCGCCGGTCGCCCAGTCGAAGCCCTTGCCCGACTTGAACATCTCGCGCTTGGCATCGATCACGCGGTTGAGCGTCTTGTGGATCTTCACGCTGTCCGGGACGGTCGTCAGCGTGCGGCCGAGCGAATCGAACAGCTTCTGGCTGAGCCCGGTCTCGACGTTGCGCCGTGCCGATGCGCCATCCGTGGGCGCGCTGAGGCCGGTCCAGCGACCACCGAACCAGTCGGCCTTGTTAGGCTTGTACGACGACCCGGCTTCGAACTCGCCCTCGAGACGGAGCGTAAATTCCTTCACGTTCTCGTCGATCCAGGGCTGGTCGATCACGCCTTCCTTGATCAGGCGATCGCCGTACACCGACGAGACGCCGGGGTGCTTGCGGATGATGTCGTACATCAGCGGCTGCGTGAAGGACGGTTCGTCGCCCTCGTTGTGGCCGAAGCGGCGATAGCACCACATGTCGATGACGATGTCGCGGTGGAATTTCTGGCGGAATTCCATCGCCATCTTGGTCGCGAAGGTGACCGCCTCGGGATCGTCGCCGTTGACGTGGAAGACCGGCGCCTGGACGCCCTTGGCGACATCCGACGGGTAGGGCGACGAGCGCGCGAACTGCGGCGAGGTCGTGAAGCCGACCTGGTTGTTGATGATGAAGTGGACGCAGCCGCCGGTGTTGTAGCCGCGGATGCCGGAGAAGCCGAGGCACTCCCAGACGATCCCCTGCCCCGCGAACGCCGCGTCGCCGTGGATCAGCACGGGCAGGCTCGCGACGTGATCCTTGAGATCGTTGTTGAGCGTCTGGATCGCGCGGGTCTTGCCGAGCACGACTGGGTCGGCGGCTTCGAGATGCGACGGGTTGGCGACCAGGCTCATGTGAACCTTGTGGCCGTCGAACTCGCGATCGGTGCTGGTGCCGAGGTGATACTTCACGTCGCCCGAACCGCCGATGTCGTCGGGGTTTGCCGAACCGCCGGCGAATTCGTGGAAGATCACGCGCAACGGCTTGGCCATCACGTTGGCGAGCACGTTGAGGCGACCGCGATGCGCCATGCCGATGACGAGCTCGCGCACACCCATCTGGCCGCCATACTTGATGACGCTCTCAAGCGCGGGGATCATCGATTCACCGCCGTCGAGGCCGAAGCGCTTCGTGCCGACGTATTTCTTGCCGAGGAATTTCTCCCACTGCTCGGCCTGGATCACCTTGGTGAGGATCGCCTTCTTGCCGTCGGTGGAGAATTCGATCGCCTTGTCCTGGCCCTCCATGCGCTCCTGGAGGAAGCGGCGCTCCTCGACGTCGGAGATGTGCATGTATTCGAGGCCGACATTGCCGCAATAGTTCTTGCGCAACGTGTCGACGAGTTCGCGGATCGAGACCCATTCGAAGCCCATCGTGCCGCCGAGATAGACCTTGCGGTCGATGTCGGCGTCGGAGAAGCCGTGATATTCGGTCTTCAGGTCCTCGGGCATCTCGCGCTTGGACAGGCCGAGCGGGTCGAGATTGGCGGCGAGATGACCGCGGACTCGGTAGGTACGGACGAGCAACTGCGCGCGGATCGCGTCGGCCGCGGCCTTAGCGATCTCTTCCTTCGAGACGGGAGCAGGTGCCGCTGCGGCGGGGGCTGGTTTCCCCTTCGACGGCTTGGGCGCGGGCTCCATCTGGGTCGGATCGAGCGCTGCGGTCAGGTCATCCGTGGTGGTGAGCGGCCAGCGCGCGCTCTCCCAACTCGGGCCCTGCGCGGAGCCTTCGAGACCCTCGAAGAACGCGCGCCAACCGGATTCGACCGAGGCCGGGTCCGCGTTGAACTTGGCGTAGAGCGTCTCCACGAACGCCGGGCTGACGCCGGCTGCGATATCGCTGAAATCCTGGCCTTCGTAGCCCATCGTTCTCGTCCTCAGTGTCCCTCTCCCCGCGGGGGAGAAGGAGGGGCCCGCCCGCACTTGCGGGTGGGAGGGTGAGGGCACGGGCGGTCACGTGCCCTCACCCTTCCGCCGCTAAGAAGCGGCTCCTTCCCTCTCCCCGAACGGGAGAGGGGTAGTCAGTTCAACCCTTCAGCACGCTCAGCAGCGTCTCGCCGAGCAGGCTGGGGCTTTCCGAAACGCGGATCCCGGCAGCTTCCATCGCCGCGATCTTGCTTTCTGCATCGCCCTTGCCGCCCGACACGATCGCGCCGGCATGGCCCATGCGACGGCCCGGAGGTGCCGTACGGCCCGCGATGAAGCCTGCCATCGGCTTCGACCGACCGCGCTTGGCTTCGTCGCGGAGGAACTGTGCCGCCTGCTCCTCGGCGTCGCCGCCGATTTCGCCGATCATGATGATCGACTGGGTCTCGTCGTCGGCGAGGAACAGCTCGAGCACGTCGATGAAGTTCGTGCCGTTGACCGGATCGCCACCGATACCGACTGCGGTCGTCTGACCAAGGCCTGCATTCGACGTCTGGAACACGGCCTCATAGGTGAGCGTGCCTGAACGGCTGACAACGCCGACCGAGCCCTTCTTGAAGATCGAGCCGGGCATGATGCCGATCTTGCACTCGCCGGGGGTCAGCACGCCGGGGCAGTTCGGGCCGATGAGGCGCGACTTTGAGCCCGACAGCGCGCGCTTGACCTTGACCATGTCGAGCACCGGAATGCCCTCGGTGATCGCGACGATCAGCTCGATCTCGGCGTCGATCGCCTCGAGGATCGAATCGGCGGCGAAGGGAGGCGGCACGTAGATGACCGACGCGGTCGCGCCGGTCATCGCCTTGGCTTCGGCGACGGTGTTGTAGACGGGGAGGTCGAGGTGGGTCGTACCGCCCTTGCCGGGGGTAACGCCGCCAACCATCTGCGTGCCGTATTCCAGCGCCGCCTTGGTATGGAAGCTGCCGGTTTCGCCGGTCATGCCTTGGGTGATGACCTTGGTGTTCTTGTCGACGAGGATGCTCATCTTGTCTCGTTCCTTACCACCCCGGCGAAAGCCGGGGCCCAATTGGGAAAGCGGTCATGGTAGTGCGATGCAATCGTAAAGGTCGTCCCAAGCGGGATTGAAACCGTTGATCTCACGCAGTTTCCAGTCTCGCTTCCACTCCTTCATGTGCAGCTCGCGCTGCCGGGCGGCTTCCCAACTACCGGCTAACTCATACCAGACGAGCAGCTTGCAGTCGTATTTCTTCGTGAACCCGGCGACGACGGCGTTGCGGTGTTCCCACACGCGCTTCGCCAGGTTCAGCGTCGAGCCGAGGTAGATCGTACCGTTAAACCCACTTGCCATGATGTAGACGAACGCCTGTTCTTCCATCAGCGGGGCCTTCCCAATTGGGCCCCGGCCTTCGCCGGGGTGGTGCGATCCTTACCTCACCTCAAATAACCTCGAATCAGTTCAGCGAACCATCGATACCTTTGCAAGCCACGATCAGCTCCTTCACCGCATCGACCGACACGGCGAGGTTCTGCTTGGCTTCGTCATCCAGCTTGATCTCGACGATCTTCTCGACGCCGCCAGCCCCGATCACCACCGGCACGCCGACGTACAGATCGGTAAGGCCGTACTCGCCCGACACATACGCCGCCGCCGGCAGCACGCGCTTCTGGTCGTACAGATACGCCTCGGCCATCGCGATGCCGCTGGTCGCCGGCGCGTAGTACGCCGAGCCGGTCTTCAGCAGCGCGACGATCTCGCCGCCGCCGCCGCGCGTACGCTTGACGATCGCGTCGATCTTTTCCTGGCTCGACATGCCCATCGCGATGAGGTCGGGAACCGGAATGCCCGACACCGTCGAGTAGCTGATGACCGGGACCATCGTGTCGCCGTGGCCGCCGAGCACGAAGCTGGTGACGTCCTTGACCGAGACCTTGAACTCGTCGGCGAGGAAATGGCTGAAGCGCGCGCTATCGAGCACACCGGCCATGCCGACGACCATGTGGCGCGGGAGCCCTGAGAACTCGCGGAGCGCCCACACCATCGCGTCGAGCGGGTTGGTGATGCAGATCACGAACGCGTCGGGTGCGTTGGCCTTGATGCCCTCGCCGACGGCCTTCATGACCTTCAGGTTGATGCCGAGCAGGTCGTCGCGGCTCATGCCGGGCTTGCGGGCTACACCGGCGGTGACGATGATGACGTCCGCGCCGGCGATGTCGGCATAGTCGTTCGAGCCAGTGATCTGCGAATCGAAGCCTTCGACCGGGCCGCACTGCGAAAGGTCGAGTGCCTTGCCCTGGGGGATGCCCTCGGCGACGTCGAACAGGACGATATCGCCAAGGCCCTTGAGTGCTGCGAGGTGCGCGAGCGTACCGCCGATGTTACCGGCGCCGATCAGCGCGATCTTCTTGCGAGCCATTCCAATCCGTCTCCGTCTGATGTGCGGGGTGATTGGTGACGCCGGTTACGCGCATTATCCCGCTACGGCAACCGCTAAAGCGGAAAAAGCACCTTGTTATTGCAACTCGTTCGCATGAGCAATAAGCTTAGAGGTGGCCTTCGGCGAGATAGTCCTCGGAGCGCATCTCCTCGAGACGGCTGATCGTGCGGTCGAACTCGAACCTGCCGTCGCCGCTTTCGTAGAGGTCGCCGGGTTGCGCATCTGCCGCCGCGAGGAGCTTGACCTTATGCTCGTACAGCGCGTCGATCAGCGCGACGAAACGCGCCGCCTCGTTGCGGTTCTCGGGGCCGAGCTTGGGGATGCCGACGAGGATGACGGTGTGGAATTTGCGCGCGATGGCGAGGTAGTCGGCCACCCCCCTCGCCTCTCCGCACAGCTTCTTGAAGCTGAACACCGCGACGCCCTTGAGCGACTTGGGCACCCGGAGCGTGCGGCCCTGGACGATCAGGTCTTCGGCCGGGACGTGCTCGCTGTCGTCGGTCGAGAAGTCGGTGAGGCGGAAGAACGCGGCCGAGAGCTGCGCGGTGGCCTCGGGGCCGTTGGGGACGAGCCAAGTGTCCTGGCTGCCGAGGCGGTCGCGGCGATAGTCGACCGGGCCGTTGAGCGGGAGCACGTCGAGGCGCTGTTCGATGGTCGCGATGAAGGGCAGGAAATGCTCGCGGTTGAGGCCGTTTTTGTAGAGATCGGCGGGCGGGCGGTTCGAGGTGGTCACGATCGTCACGCCGGAATCGAGCAACGAAGTCACCAGCCGCGACAGGATCATCGCGTCGGGGCTGTTGGTGACCATCATCTCGTCGAATGCGAGCAGCCGCGTCTCGTCGGCGATCGCGGTGGCGACGGGGACGATCGGGTCGCCGACTTCCTTGCGGCGTTCGGCGGCGATGCGCGCGTGGACCTCGAGCATGAACTCGCCGAAATGGACGCGGCGCTTTTTGTCGATGGGGGCGTTGGCGAAGAAGAGGTCCATCAGCATCGACTTGCCGCGACCGACTCCGCCCCAGAGGTAGACACCGCGGGGGTCTGGTTTCTTGGAGAAGCGGGCGAAGAAGCCGGTGGTTTTGGGGATGGCGAGTTCGGTGGCAAGGGTGTTCAGGCGTGCGGCGGCGGCGGCTTGTTCCGGGTCGGGGCGGAGTTCGCCTGACGCCACGAGCGCCTCATAGGCTTTGAGTACCGTCACGCCGCCACCCTCGCCCCACCCCGGCGGAGGCCGGGGCCCAATTGGAAAGGTTTCGATAACGGAGCGGGGCGCTTCAACAATGATCGTGTCCCAATTGGGCCCCGGCCTTCGCCGGGGTGGTGTTAGGCGGCGGGGTCAGCCTTTGGAGGCTTGCCGGACGGCTTGCGGATCGTGGCCGAGAAGGCGGCGATCTTGGTTTCGTCGTCGCCTTGCACCACCAAGCCCCGCAGGAACAAGAGGCGGCCGGTTTCCTTGAGCACCTCGACCTGCGCCTCGATCGGCTCGCCGACGCGACCGCCGCCGATGAATTGGGTGTTGAGATCGAGCGTCACCGCGGTGCCGGCGGTGATCAGGCCGAAGCCTCTGGCGGCGGCGAACAGCGCGACATCGATGAACGCGAGGAGCGCGCCGCCGTGGACGTTGTTCTGGAGGTTCGAGTGACGATGCTCGGGGGTGATGCGGACGCGGACGATGGGGCCGTCGACGCGGTAGAGCATGGGGCCGAGCAGGGTATTGAAGCGGGTCGGGTCGGAGAGCGACCAACTACGCCAGCCTGGGTTGGCTGGGTCTTCGGCTTCGACGAAATGGGGTTTGTCAGTCATGATTTCCGTTCGTCCCGAGTAGACATCGAGCTTGTCGAGATGGCGTATCGAAGGACATGTACCTCGATACGAGCTCTCGACTACGCTCGATCTCTACTCGGCACGAACGGGGGGTGGGGAAAGGTAGGACCCTCCTCCAACCGAACGGATCAGACGATCCGTTCGGCTTCCATCTTCTTGATCTCAGCGATCGCCTTGGCGGGGTTGAGACCCTTGGGGCACGCGTTCGCGCAGTTCATGATGGTGTGGCAGCGGTACAGGCGGAACGGGTCCTCGAGTTCGTCGAGGCGCTCGCCGGTCATCTCGTCGCGGCTGTCGGCGAGCCAGCGATAGGCCTGCAACAGGATTGCGGGGCCGAGGAACTTGTCGGCGTTCCACCAGTAGCTCGGGCAAGAGGTCGAGCAGCACGCGCACAGGATGCACTCGTACAGGCCGTCGAGCTTCGAGCGGTCTTCCGGCGACTGGAGGCGCTCCTTGCCCGAGGGCGGCGGGGTGACGGTCTGCAGCCACGGCTTGATCGACGAGTACTGCGCGTAGAAATGCGTAAAGTCGGGGACCAGATCCTTGATCACGTCCATGTGCGGCAGCGGCGTGATCTGGACCTCGCCCTTGCAATCCTCGATCGCGGTCGTGCAGGCGAGGCCGTTCTTGCCGTTGATGTTCATCGAGCACGAGCCGCAGATGCCCTCGCGGCACGACCGGCGGAAGGTGAGCGAGGAGTCATGCTCGCTCTTCATCTTGATCAGCGCGTCGAGCACCATCGGGCCGGTGTCGTCGAGGTCGAGCGCGAACGTGTCGTAGCGCGGGTTCTCGCCGCTGTCGGGATCGTAGCGGTAGACCTTGAACGATTTGAGACGCTTACCCCCGCTGGTCGAGGCGTGCTTGACGCCCTTCTTGACGACGCTGTTTTTCGGGAGCGAGAATTCGGCCATTGCGAGCGGTCCGTCCGTGGTGTGATTATTGGTTATGGGAGCCGATACATGACAGCGGCCCTCCCCGCAAATGCTTAGCTTCGCGGGTGCAACATGGGTCACCACCGCTGTCGCGTTGCGTAGTCCCTAGCGCTTAGATGATATCGAGGATGAGGCCGAGGTCGCGGGCTTCCTCGGCCTCGATGTACCAGTTGGACGGGGCCTTCTTCTTCAGTTCCTCGAGCGACACTTTCGAGCCCTCGACGATCGCGCGGAAGCCTTCCTCCTGGATGTTGATCGAGTCCTCGATCTCGTGGAGCTTGGCCTTAAGCGTGTAGGACAGCGTGTTGAGCGGACCGTTGAGTTCGATGGTGCTCTGCATCTGACGCTCGTGGATCATAATGCGGCTGTTGCGGGTGAGGAAACGGCTGTCGACCGGGAAGGCGGACATGAACGTCGCACCGGCGGAATAGACCGCGACCTTGCCGAGGAAGAGCGTCTCGCGGCCCGTGTATTCGCGGAGCAGGCGGATGTTGTCGCCCATCGCACGCGCGACCTCGGGGTCGCCGCCGAGCGTGGTGATCGAGACGACGAGCGGGCCTTCGGTGGGCGCGGCGACGAGCTGCGACTTGAAGGTGTCGTACATCGCGTCGTCGACCGGGCCGTGGAGGTGGACGTGGGGGGCAGCCAGCAGAGGGTAGTTGCGGGCGTTCGATGCGGGGGATGTGTCGGTCATGCCGCGGCTAACTTTTGCGGGGGGAGTGGGTTCCGAGGGACAGGACAAAAGCACTCGGCTCTACAGCTTCGTGGCTAGCCCCGCTTGTTTCAGGATAGCGTTGGCCGTGTGGCGGGACAGGATGGTGCCATCGACGACGACCGGGCGTGACGCGTGCGGACTGCGCCAGATTTCGTGATCGCCCTTCCCGCTTCGCACGAAGGTGCATCCGTTGGCCATGAGGATATCGCGAACCTGCGCGGTGTATCCCCGGACCATGGTGCCTTAGGCCGCGATCTCGAAATCGCGTTCGTGGTGCGCGATGATCCGGATGCGGTGCGGGCCGGTGAGACGCGCGCGATCGGCGATATCGTCCGCGTGGATGTCGAGCAGGTCGGGCAGCATGGCCGCGGCTTTTTCCACCAGTGCTTCGAGCGTGGCTGCGTCGGCAGCGAATCCGGGGATGTCGCCGTCTACCGAATACCAGACGCTGGCTTCGGGGTCGTAGTCTGCACGGATCGTCCAGTGCGCCATGTCCAACCTCGCCTTTCCGCAGGGGGTGAGAGAGGGTTTACGCTGAATTGCGGCTTGGCGCCACCGTCGGGTGTTGCTGTATCAGATGCAGACGAGCGATCGGGGGGCTGCCGATCAACCGGTTGGGCAACCTCAAGCTTGTTTCCCCGCGAAGGCGGGGATCCAGACTGGGCTCCCGCCTTCGCGGGAGAACAAGGAGGGGCGGACGGTGTTACGCGTCTCGCGTCAGGCGCTTGTACTGGAGGATCCAGCCTACCAGTCCGCCGGGGACCCCGCCTACCAGCGAGAACAGCGCGTAGAAGGTTATAGCGATCTTTTGGGGTTCTTCGCCGACGCCCCGGGTTTCTATGCCGTAGACGTAGATCGTGGTCAGCAACGCGACGACCGCCGGCCACAGAAACCCGGCGATCATCGGTTGGAAGCGCGTCAGGAGCCCCACCGCGACCGGCACAAAGAACCCGATCGCGATGATGGCCCAGATCATCAATATACCCGCTTCTTGGGCTTGATGTAGTCGATGTCGTCGGTGAGCGTGTAGTCGTGGACCGGGCGGAAATCGATCTTGGTCTCGCCGCCCTTGCCGCCCCAGCCGTTGAAGGTGGTGATGGTGTGCTTCATCCAGTTCGCGTCGTCGCGCACGGGGAAATCCTCGTGCATGTGCGCGCCGCGCGACTCGGTGCGATTGGCCGCCGAGTTCATCGTCACGACCGCCTGGCCGATCAGATTGTCGAGCTCCATCGTCTCGACCAGATCGGTGTTCCAGATCATGCTGCGATCCTTCACGGCGACGTCGGTCATCCGGTTGTAGATCCCGGCCATCTTCTCGACGCCCTGGTTCAGCAACTCGGTGTCGCGGAACACCGCGCAATGCTTCTGCATGGTCTGCTGCATATCGAGACGGATCTGCGCGGTCGGCGACCCGCCGCTTGCGTTGCGGAAGTGGTCGAGACGCGTAAGTGCGAGGTCTTCCGAACCCTTGGGCAGCGGCGCGTGCGCCGTGCCGGGCTTCAGCGTGTCCTTGATCCGCAGGCCGGTCGCGCGGCCGAACACCACCAGATCGATCAGGCTGTTCGAACCGAGGCGGTTGGCGCCGTGGACCGACACGCATGCCGCCTCGCCGACCGCGAACAGGCCGGGTACGACCGCGTCGGGGTTGCCGTCGACGAGGTTGACGACCTCACCGTGGAAGTTGGTCGGGATGCCGCCCATGTTGTAGTGCACTGTCGGCGTGACGGGCAGCGGCTGGCGCGTGAGATCGACGCCGGCGAAGACCTTGCCCGTCTCGGTGATGCCCGGCAGGCGCTCGGCGAGCACCTTCGGATCGATGTGGTCGAGGTGCAGGAAGATGTGGTCGCCGTTCTTGCCGACGCCGCGGCCTTCACGCATTTCTAGCGCCATCGAGCGGCTGACGACGTCGCGCGAAGCGAGGTCCTTCGCCGACGGGGCATAGCGCTCCATGAAGCGCTCGCCTTCGGAGTTGGTCAGGTAGCCGCCCTCACCGCGTGCGCCCTCGGTGATGAGCACGCCCGCGCCGTAGATGCCGGTCGGGTGGAACTGGACGAACTCCATGTCCTGGAGCGGAAGCCCGGCGCGGAGCACCATCGCGTTGCCGTCGCCGGTGCAGGTGTGCGCCGAGGTCGCTGAGAAATAGACGCGGCCGTACCCGCCGGTGGCGAGCACGGTCTGATGGCTGCGGAAGCGGTGAATCGAGGCGTCTTCCATGCACAAAGCGATGACGCCGCGGCAGACGCCGTTTTCCATGATCAGGTCGAGCGCGAAATACTCGACGAAGAAGTCCGTGTTGTACTTCAGGCTCTGCTGATAGAGCGCGTGGAGCATCGCGTGACCGGTGCGGTCGGCGGCGGCGGCGGTGCGCTGGACCGGAGGGCCCTCGCCCATGTTCTGCATGTGACCGCCGAACGGACGCTGATAGATCGTGCCGTTCTCGTTACGGCTGAACGGCATGCCGGCATGTTCGAGCTCGTAGACCGCCTGCGGGGCCTCGCGGCACAGATACTCGATCGCGTCCTGGTCGCCGAGCCAGTCGGAACCCTTGACCGTGTCGAACATGTGCCAGGTCCAATGATCCGGCGAGTTGTTGCCGAGCGACGCGGCGATGCCGCCCTGTGCGGCAACGGTGTGCGAGCGGGTCGGGAAGACCTTGGTGATGCACGCGGTCTTCAGGCCGCTCTCGGCGATGCCCATCGTGGCGCGCAGGCCGGACCCGCCGGCACCGACGACGACCGCATCATAGGTATGATCGATGATCTTGTAGGCAGACATCAGGCGGGGGCTCCGGAGAAGGCGACCTTCAGGATCGCGAACAGGGCGATACCGCCCAGCGTGAAGGTGAACAGGTTGAGGAGGATCATCGTCACGACACGGCTTTCGTCGTGCATGTAATCCTCGATCACGACCTGCAGACCGAGACGGAAGTGATAGAAGACCGACAGGATCAACAGCGCCATCGGCACCGCGACCCACGCCGATTGCAGCCACAGGTGGACCGCGGCGTAATCATAGCCGGGCATGCGCGCGACCGAGATCATCAGCCACAGCATGAGGAACAGGTTGGCGCCCGCCGTCAGGCGTTGCTGCCACCAGTGATGCGCGCCGTGTTTCGCACTGCCGAGGCCGCGGACGCGACCGATTGCCGTTCCCGAACCCATTACTTGATCCCCATGTAGAGCCAGAACACGACCGTCAGCGCGACCGAAGCGACCATCGTCGCGAGCGCACCCATCTTGTTGCGCTTCAGTTCGTAGCCCGCGCCGGTGTCGAGCACGAAGTGGCGGATGCCGGTCATCATGTGCTGGAACAGTGACAACGTCAGCCCGACCGCGACGATGTAGCCGAGGATGTTGAGACGGCCAGCATCGGTCGTGAACACGTCGACGAAGGTCGCATAGGCCTGATCGCCCGACGCGATCGCGGCGAGCCACCAGACGAGCAGCAGGCTGCCGACGGTCGCCATCCCGCTGCCGGTCACGCGGTGCAGGATCGAGACCAGCATGTGCGGGCCCCATTTATAGACCTGCAGATGGGGAGAAAGCGGGCGTGCCGGGTTGCGCGATGCCAAGGGCGGAGTCCTCGAACCAGAAGATGACGAACCAAAAAGATCTTGGTCCACAATATATAGATCGGGCGACCTATTAGCCACCGCGTGCTGCGATGCAACCCATTGGGCGCGGTGCGATAACCCATGACACCGCGAACCATGCGGATGCAGGGACCGCGATACCGGGCGGAAATACCAGACGGGCCGGATGCGAAATGATTTCGCGCGGATGCCGCAGCGCGACCGATCCCTAACCCGGCCTTAAGACATACGCTGTAGCGCCGGATGCGTATACCCGATCCGGAGTCCATCGTCTTGACCACCACCGACCTGCCGGTTCCCGGCGCGATTGCGGCCTCTGTCGACCTCGCGGCACGGCTGCGGGTTTTCGACTTCGACGGGACGCTGAGCGGCGCAAGCCGCGAAGTCTGGGCGGCGCTGGCCCCCGAGATCACGCATGTCTCGAAGGCGTATTGGGAGCAGTGGCTGCGATGCTTTTCCGACGAGCGGATCTGGGCGCCGCACGAGACCGACCAGATGATCGAGGTCGGCTGCACGTTCCTGCGCAACCGCTTCCTCGATACGAGCGGGCGGGCCTGGGTCGAGTCGGTTGAACGCTCGGTCGCGGCCGCCTATGTCGCCGGCGTGTCGCCGATGGCATTGCTGTCGATGATCAGCGCGAGCGACCGTGCCGCGCTCGAGGTGCTGATGCGGCGGGTCGACCGGTCGGACGCCAAGCTGCCGGTCTACATCGACACGCTGATGCGGCTGTCCGCGCTGGAAGGCGAGATCACCGTCGCGATCTATAATGCGTACAGCACGCATTCGGCGCGGGTCGCGCGCGATACGCTGGCGGCGGAATTTCGCGACGGGATCGCGGCGATGGTCGAGACGGCGACCGACGAAGGCCATATGCTCCGCGAACAGGCGATGCGCAGTTCGGCGTCGACGCGCGCGGTGCTGGGCAAGGCGAGCGAAGTCGCTGCAGCCGCCGAGCAATCCGCGGTGGCGATGCGCGAGGCGGCACAGACCGCCGCCGGGCTGATCCGCGCGATCGAGGATGCACGCACCGAAGTGGAGGCAGCAGCCGAGATCGCCACCCGCGCGTCCGCGCAGGCGGGCCAGGCGGTCGGCATGTCCGAGACGCTGAGCGATCATGCGAAGTCGATCGAATCGATCCTCGGGCTGATTCGCGACATTGCCGGGCAGACCAACCTGCTCGCGTTGAACGCGACGATCGAGGCGGCGCGGGCGGGCGATGCCGGGCGCGGCTTCGCGGTGGTGGCGCAGGAGGTGAAGAGCCTTGCCAACCAGACCGCACGCGCGACCGACGACATCGCCGCGAAGATCGCCGCGATCCAGTCGGCGACGCGCTCGACGGTCGAGACCAACGCGTCGATCAAGTCGACCGTGGCCGAGGTGCAGGAGAGCGCCGACCGGATCCGCTATGCGATGGAGGCACAGGCACAGACGGTGACCGCGATCACCGCCGCGGTCGACGAGACGGCCTTGGCGGCGGATTCGATGTCGACCACGATCGCCGCGATCCGCGAGGATACCGAGACCGTCGCGACCGAGATCGACGGTGTCGGCCGCGGCTTCGACGTGCTGGACACGCGCCTCGGCAATCTCAAGAACAGCGCGGGCGATTTCGTCGCGAAGGTCGCTGCATAACGGACCTTCGGGAGGGGGCGATGATCGAGCACCAGGAGAGAATGTTTCGCCAACCCGGCCAAGACGGGGGGCGACCTACCAGTCCCGAAGGGACACGTGACGGCGCGCATCCCGAAGGGAAGCGTGACGGCGCGCGGGGGCCTGCGCGGAACTGGGGCGGCGACCAGCGCCCGCTGCGCGAACGTGTTCGTGACTATGACTGGGACGGTTTGATCGAGCCGGCCTGCGCGACGCTCAGCGCGCTGCTCGAACCCGACGATCACCGCAAGATCGCCGAGACCTTCTGGCGCCACTATCTCTCGCTGGAATCGGCGCAGCATATCCGGCGTCATTTCACGCCCGACCTGCTCGAACAGCGGATCGCGGCGAGCAGCAACTATGTCCGGCTGCAATATAGCGCACCGACCGACGATGCGTGGAAGGCGATGGCGATCAGCCATGCGGAGGATTCGCATCGCTCGGGCATCCCCCTGCCCGCGCTGCTATCGGCACTAGCGTTTGCGCACAGCGTCACGCTGAACCTGATCGCCGACCGGCTGGGTGCGGACATGTCGGCGATGCGCACGCTCAGCGACGTCGTGCAGCGGCTGGCGCTGATCGAGGCGGACATCATGGCGTCGCATCTCGGTGCGAGCGATGCGGAGGCGGCGCGGGTCGAACGGCAGACCAGGGCAACCGACTTTCGCGGCAGCATCGCCGCGTCGATCGAGCATACCGCGGCGCTGGGCGCGCGGATCCGGGTGCAGGCGGCGGGCGCGTCGGCCTCGACCCGCGGCATGCTGGGCAAGGCAAGCGAAGTCGCGGCGGCGGCGGAACAGTCGGCAATGGCGATGCGCGAGGCGGCCCAGACCACCGCCGGCCTGATCCGCGCGATCGAGGATGCGCGCACCGAAGTCGAGGCGGCAGCAGCCATCGCCGACCGCGCCTGTACGCAGACCGGCGAGGCGGTCGGCGTGTCGGAGGCGCTGAGCGAGCATGCGAAATCGATCGAATCGATCCTCGGGCTGATCCGCAGCATCGCCGGGCAGACGAACCTGCTGGCGTTGAACGCGACGATCGAGGCGGCGCGGGCGGGCGATGCCGGGCGCGGCTTCGCGGTGGTGGCGCAGGAGGTGAAATCGCTCGCCAGCCAGACCGCGCGGGCGACCGACGACATCGCCGCCAAGATCGCCGCGATCCAGTCGGCGACGGCGGCAACGGTCGCGACGAATGCGGGGATCAAGGCGACGGTGACCGAGGTGCAGCACAGCGCCGACCGGATCCGTCATGCGATGGAGGCGCAGGCGCACACCGTCACCGCAATCACCGCGGCGGTCGACGAGACGGCGCTGGCGGCGGATTCGATGTCGACGACGATCGCGACGATTCGCGCGGATACCGAGGCGGTGGCGGCGGAGATCGACCAACTCGGCCACGCGTTCGGTGACGTCGACGACCAGCTCGGCGTGCTGCGCGGCGCGGCGGATGGGTTCTCGGCTAGCGTGGCCTGAGGGGGCGTCCTTTAATCTGGAGGGCGTGCGAGAAGATTTTTCGCGCAGAGGCGCAGAGGACGCAGAGACCATAGCGGAACCGCAGGTTCCTCAGAATTGCCGTGTTCGCACGCCTTCGCCTGAACGAGCCCGCACTCTGCGTCCTCTGCGCCTCTGCGCGAACCCATTTCTCACTTGAGCTTAGGTGACGGCCATAGCCTGCGGCGCTAGAGCGCGGGAATGACTATTCTTCTCACTGGCTCCAGTCGCGGTATCGGCGCGGCTATTCATGGGGCGCTGACCGACGCGGGCGCTTCCGTTATCGGGCATGGGACCGTCAGCGGTATTCCGGCCGATTTCGCCGATCCTGCGGCGCCCACTGCATTGTGGAACGCTGCGCTGGAGCAGGCGGGCGGCGCGATCGACGTGCTGATCAACAATGCGGGGGTGTTCGAGGCCAGCCCGCTTGGGAACGACGACTGGACCGTGCAGTGGGAACGGACGATGCGGATCAACCTTACCGCGTCGGCCGAGCTTTGCCGATTGGCGGTGCTGCATTGGCAGGCTCGGGGTGTCGGCGGGCGGATCGTCAATATCGCCAGCCGGGCGGCGTATCGCGGGGATTCGCCGGCGCATTGGCATTACGCCGCGTCGAAGGCGGGCATGGTGGCTATGACCAAGACGATTGCTCGCGGGTACGCTCGGCAGGGCATCCTGGCGTTTGCGGTGTGCCCTGGGTTCACGATGACCGGGATGGCGGAGGATTATCTGTCGAGCCGCGGTGGCGATGCGTTGCTGGCGGATATTCCGCTCGGGCGGGTCGCGGCGCCTGAAGAGGTTGCGGCGGCGGCGAAGTTTCTCGCGCTTGAGGCGCCGGCTTCGATGACGGGGTCGGTGATCGATGTGAATGGGGCGAGCTATGTCCGATAGTTGGAAGCTGACCCTGCCCTGCACGCGCGCGGAGGCGGAGGCGATCGACGCTTCCGATGACCTGACGATCGATGGCGTGCTCATGACGACCGAGGAGATCGAGGACGACGTCGAGTCGTGGCGGCTCGATGCGTATTTCGAGCATGAGCCGGCGGCGGAAACGGTCGCGGCGGTGCGCGCGCTGGTGCCGAGTGCGGCGAAGGCGGCGATCGCGGTCGAGCGGTTGGGCGATGCGGACTGGGTGACGATGAGCCAGGCTGGGCTGGAGCCTTTGTCGGTCGGGCGGTTCTTCGTGCATACCGGGGCGCATTCGGGGGCGGTGCCGGCGGACAAGCGGGCGTTTTTGATCGAGGCTAGCCGGGCGTTCGGGACGGGGCATCATGAGACGACCAGCGGGTGTCTGGCTATGCTCGATGGGTTGGCTGATGCTTCGTTTGCCAACGTGATCGATATCGGGACGGGGACGGGGTTGCTCGCGTTTGCGGCGGCGCATCTTTGGCCTGAGGCTGCGGTGATGGGGACGGATATCGATCCGGTTTCTATCGACGTTACGGCTGAGAATGCTGAGCTGAACGGGGTCGAGGGGATCGATCTGGTGGTCGCGGATGGGACGCTGGACGAGGCGATCGTGGTTCGTGCGCCGTACGATCTGGTGATCGCGAATATTCTGGCGGGACCGCTGGTGTCGATGGCGCCAGAGATCGCTTCGATTTCGGATGTGGGGGCGACGATTGTTCTAGCCGGGTTGCTGGAGACGCAGCGGGCTGGGGTCGTGGCGGCGTATGAGGCTTGTGGGTGTTCGCTGGAGGCGGTCGACCGGCGGGGGGATTGGAGTGTGCTTCGGTTGCGCGCTGGGGCGGAGAGGTTCGTGGCAGAGGGGCCGTTCGATCCTAAGGGGCGCGATGGGTGGGCGCTGGATATCTAGAGTACCCTCTTCCCTGCAGAAGCTTGTTCCCCCGCGAAGGCGGGGGTCCAGTCTGGGGCCCCGCCTTCGCGGGGGAACAGGTTGGGAAGGGTTGCACTTACCCCGCACCTGCCGCCACCCCGGCGGAGGCCGGGGCCCAGCTGGGTGAAGCTTTGAGATAGAACCGCACCGCTATCCCAACTGGGCCCCGGCCTTCGCCGGGGTGGTGGCCTCCCCTGGGTGGTGGCCTCTGTGAGCGAAGCTTATGCGGTCTTGGCTGACGCCTTCGACGTCGCGTAATCCTGCGTGCCCTCGGTTATCACCACATCGCCTGGCTCGATCCGCGCGACCGGGATATCCGGGAGCGCCTTCAGCTCCTCGTACAACGGTGCGAAATCCGTCTCGACCGTCAGCCGGAGCAACTCTTCGAAGCTCGGAATCACGAAGTAGTTCTGCTGGAAATCGTCGATCCGGTACTCGGTCCGCATCACCCGGGCGAGGTCGAGCGCAATGCGGTTCGGGCTCGGATCGTCGAGCGCGAAGCGGGTTTCGGCGTAGCTGGAGACGATTCCCGAGCCGTAGATCCGCAGGCCTTCCGGCTCCCCGATCAGGCCGAACTCGACCGTGTACCAGTAGAGCCGGCCGAGATACTTCAGCGCGTCGAGCCCGAGCGCGCGCTGGCCGCCGCGGCCGTAGGCGGCGAGATAGTCGGCGAAGACAGGATCCGCCAACATCGGGACGTGGCCGAACACGTCGTGGAAGACGTCCGGTTCCTGGAGGTAGTCGAGCTGGTCGGGGCGGCGGATGAAGTTTCCAGCGACGAACCGCCGGTTCGCCATGTGGTCGAAGAACACATCGTCGGGGACGAGGCCCGGCACCGCGACGACCGACCAGCCGGTAAGCTTCATGAGGCGCTCGGACAGTTCCTCGAAATCGGGGATGCCGGGCTTCGAGAGCTTCAGCACGTCGAGCCCGCGCAGCCAGGCGTTCGAAGCGCGGCCGGGGAGCAGCTTCGATTGGCGCGCGAACAGCGTGTCCCAGGTCGCGTGGTCCTCCCCGGTATAGGCCGCCCAGTTCTGCGGAATCGTCCAGTCGGGCGCGCCTTCGGGCGGAGTGCTCAGTACGTGTGTGTCATTGGCCATGCGGCTGGTCTAGCATGACGGAATGAAGACGGAAACGCGTTGGGTTACGTGGATTTTACGGGCGATCGCCGCGGTGTTCGGGGTGGTTGCGAGCTATGCGGTGGCGGGGCTGATCGGCGGGTCGATCCCGAGCAATCGCGACTGGCGAGCGCCTGCCGAGGGCGTGCATATCTTCGTCGAGAGCAACGGCGTGCATACCGGGATCATCGTGCCGAAGGTGGCCGCTGGGGTGGATTGGCGCGGGGTGGCTCGGGCGGAGGATCTGCGCGATCCGCGGTATGGCGCGTTCGATCATGTGTCGTTCGGGTGGGGGGAGAAGAGCTTCTATCTGGAGACGCCGACCTGGGCGGACGTGAAGCTGCGGACCGTGGTTGCTTCGGCGGTCGGAAGTGATCGAACGTTGATGCATGTCGATCATTTGCCGAGGCCGCGCGCGGGGGATGGAGCTCGGGAGATCGTGGTGACCCCTGCGCAGTATCGGCGGCTGGCGGCGTACATCCGGGCGAGCTTTCGCGACGGGGGTGCGCGGTATCCGGGGTATGCCGGGTATGATGCGTTTTATGAGGCTAACGGGCGGTATAGCGCGGTGCGGACGTGTAACAGCTGGACCGGTAATGCGCTGCGGTTTGCGGGTGTGAAGGTTGGGGCTTGGACGCCGTTTCCGGTTACGGTGAGGGGGTGGTTTTGAGCCAAGCTTGTTCTCCCGCGAAGGCGGGAGTCCAGACTGGGCTCCCGCCTTCGCGGGAGAACAAGGAAGTCAGGGAACATTGGCTTGGGGAACCACCCCGGCGGAGGCCGGGGTCCAGTTGGGGGACGTTGCTGACTGAGCGCAGCGCTACGTTACTTCTGTTTCCCAACTGGGCCCCGGCCTTCGCCGGGGTGGTAGAAGGGAGGTCAGTTCCCTGCGCGGTAGCCCTGGTATTGGGCGCATTCGGAGCGCTGGGGGTCCTTGTTGCAGCGCTTGGCGAGTTCCTTGCGCTGCTTGCCCTCTTCGGCTTCCTGCTTCCGCATCTTCTTGCCGTAGTTGCGGTCCGATTCTTCCTGGCTGGTCGTCGTCCAGTCGACCGCCTTGCCGGCGACCTGGAAGGGCGCCTTAACGATCGAGGTTGCCGTGCTGATGCAGCCACTTACGAGAAATGGCAGGACCGCCAGTACGGGGAGGACTTTACGCATTTACTTCACTCCTGCGCGCAACCGATCACGCGCCTGAGCCCCGTATAGCGGAAAGTCGGTGAAGAAACCGTCGATACCTTGTGCAAGGCCTGCGTCGATCTCCGCGGCGATGTCGCCGTGGGCGGCGGGGTCGGTGCCGCGGCGGAAGCGGGTCGGTTCGAAGTAGTTTTCGGCGCGGTAGGTCCAGGGGTGGACTCGCAGCCCCGCGGCGTGGGCTTCGGCGACCAGCTTCATTGGCGTCGCGGCGGACCAGAGCATGCTCTTGTTCGGGCCGATGCCGTAGGCGTAGGCCGCGACCGCCTTCAGGCCTTCGGGCGTGATCATCGCCGTGTAGCTCGGTTGCGCGCCGTCGGCGGGACCGCCCTCCCCGTCCATCAACTGGATCAGGCGGATCTTGGTCATCTTGTGGAGCCGTTGCAGGTTGGCGACTTCGAACGACTGGATGAACACGGGCGCCTTCGCCGAATCCCAGCCGGCCTCGCGGAGTTCGGCGACCAGTTTCGCGTCGGTCGGATGGCCGATCTTCGCGAAATAGGTCGGATGCTTGGTCTCGGGATAGATGCCGATCGTGCGGCCCGTCTCGGTGTTGCGGCGCTTGGCGAGTGCGATGATCTCGGCGAGCGTCGGGATCTGGAACTGACCGTCATAGGCGGTGTTGGCGGGGCGCAGCTTGGGCAGACGTTCCTTCGCGCGCAGCGTCTTCAGTTCGGCGAGCGTGAAGTCCTCGACGAACCAGCCAGTCATCGTCTGGCCGTCGATCGTCTTGGTTGTTTTTCGGCCCGCGAACTCGAAATGATCGGCGACGTTGGTCGTCTCGGCTATGTTGTTCTCGTGGCGCGCGACGAGGACGTCGTCCTTGGTCGGCACCAGATCGGGCTCGATGAAGTCCGCGCCCTGGTCGATCGCGAGCGAATAGGCTGCCAGCGTATGCTCGGGTCGGAGCCCGCTCGCGCCGCGGTGTGCAATCACGATCGGCGGCGACAATCGGGGAGAAGCTGGCGTCATCGCAGCAGCTTGCCCGCTCAGCGCTATGAACGCCAGCGTACCAACACGTGAGAGCTTGTCGCAATAGGAAACGATCGGGCGCATCGGCGTTAAGTCCTCGAAATCCGTACATTCCCGGCACATTCAACCAGGGGCAATCCCATGCATTTCACGATCAATGGTCAATCATATGACGCCGAGCCCGATATTCGTACGTCGGTGCTCGATCTGTGCCGCGAGCATCTCGGGCTGACGGGGTCGAAGAAGGGCTGCGATCATGGCCAGTGCGGCGCGTGCACGGTGCTGATCAACGGGCGTCGCGTCAATTCCTGCCTGACGCTCGCGGTGATGCATCAGGACGACGAGATCACGACGATCGAAGGGATCGGCCAGCCGGGCAACCTGCACGCGTTGCAGGACGCGTTCGTGCGGCATGACGGGTATCAGTGCGGGTATTGCACGCCGGGGCAGATCTGTTCGGCGGTCGGCATGCTCGACGAGGTCAAGAAGGGCTGGGCCAGCCATGCGTCGGGCGACCTGACCGATCCGAAGTTCGACGATGCCGAAATTTCCGAGCGGATGAGCGGCAATCTGTGTCGGTGCGCCGCGTACCCGAACATCGTCGATGCGATCCGCGAAGTCGGTGGCGCCGAGCCCGCGGGCCGGACCGCGGACGAGAAGGACGCCGCGAT
Organism: Sphingomonas sp. 4RDLI-65; assembly: GCF_049472435.1. Taxonomy (NCBI): domain Bacteria; kingdom Pseudomonadati; phylum Pseudomonadota; class Alphaproteobacteria; order Sphingomonadales; family Sphingomonadaceae; genus Sphingomonas; species Sphingomonas sp. 4RDLI-65. The sequence goes on from NZ_JBCEBT010000001.1 coordinate 911,629, forward strand.
GGAAGCCAACGCGCGCGGGGAGCTGGTGGCATGAAGACCTTCACGTACGAGAAGCCCGCTACGCCCGAGGCCGCGGTCAAGGATATCGATACCGTTGGCGCCAAGTTCATCGCGGGCGGCACCAACCTGCTCGATCTGATGAAGTTGCAGGTCGAGACGCCGGACAAGCTGGTCGACATCTCGCGGCTCGATCTCGCGAAGATCGAGGAGCGCGAGGATGGCGGGCTGACGATCGGTGCGCTGGTGCCGAACAGCGATCTCGCTGCCGATCGCCGCGTCGTCGCCAAGTACGAGGTGCTGAGCCGGGCATTGCTGGCGGGTGCGTCGGGGCAGCTGCGTAACAAGGCGTCGACCGGGGGCAATCTGCTCCAGCGGACGCGGTGCTATTATTTCTACGACACGGCCGCCGCGTGCAACAAGCGCGAGCCGGGCAGCGGGTGTTCGGCGATCGGCGGCTTCAACCGCATCCTTGCCGTGCTAGGGACGAGCGAGCACTGCATCGCGACGCATCCGAGCGACATGGCGGTGGCGATGCGCGCTTTGGACGCGACGATCGTGACGCTGAAGGCGGACGGCGATCGTCGGCGAATCTCGATCCACGACTTCTATCGCCTGCCGGGTGATACGCCGCAGATCGAGACTGTGCTCGAAGCCGGTGAGTTGATCACGCACATCGAGCTGCCCGCCCCGCCGAAGGGCAAGCAGGAGTATCGCAAGGTTCGCGATCGTGCGTCGTATGCGTTCGCGCTCGTCTCGGTGGCGGCAATCGTCGACGTGCAGGACGGCGTGATCGCGTCGGCCTCGCTCGCATTCGGCGGGCTTGGGCCGATGCCGTGGCGCAATCCGGCGGTCGAGGCGGCGCTGGTCGGCAAGGCGCCGTCCGATGCCGTGTTCGAGGCTGCGGCGACCGCGCTGCTGGCCGATGCCAAGGGTTACGGCTCGAACGACTTCAAGATCCCCCTCGCCCGTCGCACGCTGATCGCGACGCTGCGCAACGTCACGGGAGCATAAGCATGTTCGGTTTTGGCACCACGAATAGCCTGACGATGGACAAGCCGCATCCGGACAGTCTTCTGGATACGGGCGTCCAGGGCGTCATCGGCAAGCCGCTCGACCGGATCGACGGCCCGCTGAAGGTCACCGGTACGGCGACCTATGCGGCCGAATATCAGTTCGACAACATGGCGTATGGCGTACTGGTCGGCACCAAGATTTCCGCCGGCAAGGTCGTGTCAATCGACGTCGACGCGGTCAAGGCGATCCCCGGCGTGATCGACGTCGTCACCGACTTCGACCAGTTCATCCGCGTCTCGGCGCAGGGCGGCGCGACCGATGCACCGACGCAGGGCGTGAAGGACATCGCGTTCTTCGGCCAGATCGTCGCGATCGTACTTGCCGAGAGCTTCGAGGTCGCGCGCGATGCCGCGGCTCGCCTGCCGATCGAGTATGACGAGGCCGAGGGCCAGTACGACTTCGCCGCGCACCGCGACGAGACGCGGACGCCGCCGGATGACGCGACGCCCGCGCATTTCAAGCAGGGCGACGTCGACAAGGCGATGGCCGAGGCGGCGGTGACGATCGATTCGACCTATGTCACGCCGAGCCAGAATTCGGCGGCGATGGAGCCGCATGCCTCGACCGCGGTGTGGGAAGAGGACGGCTCGCTGTCGCTGTACGGCGCGTACCAGATGCCGACGTCGGATGCGCAGCAGCTGGCTAAGTCGCTGGGGCTGTCGGAGAAGAAGGTGCGGATCATCGCGCGCTATATCGGCGGCGGGTTCGGATCGAAGCTCGGCATCGCCCCCGAGAGCGTCGCGGCGGCGATCGCGGCGAAGCAGCTTGGCCGTCCGGTCAAGGCGGTGATGTCGCGGCCGCAGGTGTTCGAGGCGACCGTGCGGCGGTCAAATACCGAGCAGCACGTGCGGCTGGCAGCGGACGCCGACGGCAAGTTATTGGCGATCGGTCACGAGACGCTGACGTCGAACCAGCCGACCGAGGATTATTTCGAGCCGGCAGGTATCGGCACGCATCTGTTGTACGGTGGCGAGAACCGGCTGATCACGCATGAGGTGGTCGATGTGAACTTCGTGCTGTCGGGCTCGATGCGCGCGCCGGGCGAGGCTGTCGGGATGCTCGCGCTCGAAGGCGCGATGGACGAGCTGGCCGAGAAGCTCGACATGGATCCGATCGAGCTGCGCAAGCGCAACGATCCGAAGATCGACCCCGAGAAGGACGTGCCCTATTCGTCGCGCAATTTGACGCGTGCGCTCGACGAGGGTGCGAAGAAGTTCGGCTGGGACAAGCGCCAGAAGGCCGGCACGCGGCGCGAGGGCGAGTGGCTGATCGGCATGGGCGTCGCCTCGGCGGTGCGCGGCAACATGATGATGGAATCGTCCGCCAAGGTCGAAATCCACCCGGACGGCTCGGCGACGGTGTCGTCGGCGATGACCGATATCGGCACGGGCAGCTACACGATCCTGGCGCAGATCGCGTCCGAGATCCTGGGGATTCCGGTGGCGAACATCACGATGGCGCTGGGAGATACCAACGATCCCCCGGCGGCGGGTTCGGGCGGGTCGTGGGGTGCGGCGTCTTCGGGTACTGCCGTGTATCTGGCTTGCGAGATGCTGCGCGGGAAGCTGGCCAAGGCGGCTGGCGTCGACGAGGATGGCCTGACGCTGAAGGACGGCAACGCGATCGGCGATAACCGCTCGACCCCGATCGGTGAGCTGGTCGGGAAGGGTCTCGAGGCTACCGGGCACATCAAGCCGGGCAAGCAGGAGAAGGAGACGTCGCAGGCCGGGTTCGGCGCGCATTTCGCCGAGGTCGCGGTCAACGTGATCACCGGCGAGACGCGGGTGCGGCGGATGCTCGGGTCGTTCGCGGCGGGGCGCGTGCTCAACGCAAAGACCGCGCGGTCGCAGTGCCTCGGCGGGATGACCTTCGGGATCGGCACCGCGCTGACCGAGGACCTCGTCCACGATACGCGGACCGGCAAGCTGGTGAACCACGATCTCGGCGAATATCACGTGCCGGCCAATGCGGACGTGCCGCAGATGGACGTCCACTTCGTCGACGAGCGTGACATCCATGCGAACCCGATCCACGCGAAGGGGATCGGCGAGCTGGGGATTTCGGGCGCTGGTGCTGCGGTGGCGAACGCGGTGTATAATGCGACGGGGATCAGGGTGCGCGAGTTCCCGATCACGCTGGATAAGCTGCTGGATCAGTTGCCGGCGGTTTGAGTCGTTAGCTGAGCCGTCTCCTTCTGGTTCCCCCGCAAAAGCGGGGGCCCAGGAGCCACGCAGAATAACGCCCGTAACCCTCGATCCCCGCCTTCGCGGGGAAACGGGAAATGTTGCGGGCGTTTTCTTTCAGGCGTGGAGGGACGGTCCGTCTCGTCAAACGCCCAAGCCCTACCCATATCCTCCACTCCACCCGAGGACCCACGAATGAACGAACACGTGATGGATGCGGCGTTTCGGCCGGGTGGTCTCGACCGCGCGAAACAGGGCGTTCTTGGACTCGGCCTCGACCGGATCGAGGGGCCGGCGAAGGTCACCGGCGTTGCGGACTATGCGTATGAGGGTACGCCAGATGGTATCGCCTATGCCGCGATCGTCGGTACGCCGGTCGGCAGCGGGCGCATCCTCGGTATCGACGTTAGCGCTGCTGAGGCTTTGCCCGGCGTCATCGTGGTCATTCATGGCGATGCGCGCATGCCTGCCGGCGAGTCCAATTCCCGCGCGATGCCGCTGTTCGATACCGATGTCATTCTCCACCTCGGCCAGCCGGTCGCGATCGTCGTTGCCGAGGATCAGGCGATCGCGCGCGATGCCGCGGCGCTGGTCGTGGTTCGCACCGAGGCGGGCGAGGATCGGTTCGACGTCGAGGCACAGCCGGTCGACACAGCGCCGAAGATCGGCTTCCTCCCGCCGATCGACAATGGCGATCTCGACGCGGTGATGGCGGATGCGGCGGTGACGTTCGACCGGACCTACACGACGCCCGTGCATTTCCCCGCCGCGCTGGAGCCGCATGCGACCACCGCTTGGTGGGAGGGCGACAAGCTGACCGTGCGGTCGAGCAACCAGGTGATCGGCGGTGCGCGGAAGACGATCGCGAAGGCACTGAAGATCGATGCGGACAGGGTGCGCGTGCTGGCGCCGTATGTCGGCGGCGGGTTCGGCGGGAAGACCGGCGTCGGTCCCGAGGCGATCCTCGCGGCGATCGCGGCGGAGGTCGTCGGGCGGCCGGTCAAGGTCGCGCTGCCCCGTCGCCAGACCGCGTATATGGTGCATCACCGCTCGCACACGACGCAGCGGATCCGGATCGCCGCCGACGAGCACGGCGTGATCTTCGGCATGGGGCATGAGAGCGTCGTCGCGCAGAACGACGATGGCGAGTTTCTCGAGCCGGTGCCGTTCGGGACGCTGCCGCTGTACCGGGGCGCCGCGCGGCGGTTCAAGACCGACCTTGTGCGCGTGGATTTGCCCGCAAGCGGTGCTGTGCGTGCGCCGGGCGAGGCGGTCGGCACGTTCGGGGTCGAGTGCGCGATGGACGAGCTGGCCGAACAGCTCGGGATCGACCCAATCGAACTACGGCGTCGCAACGAGCCCGAGACCGATCCGGTGAGCGGCAAGCCGTTCTCCACGCGGCGGATGCTCGATTGCTATACGCAGGGCGCGGAACGGTTTGGTTGGCCGGCGAAGGTGCCGGCGCCGGGCTCGGTGCGGGACGGCGAATGGCTGGTCGGGATCGGCATGGCGGCGAGCCTGCGCGGCAACTTCACGGTCGAGGCACAGGCGCGCGTGCGGCTGGAGGCAGACGGGCGCGCGACGGTCGAGTGCGACATGACGGACATCGGTACCGGGACGTACACGATTCTGGCGCAGACCGCGGGCGAGATGTTGGGGCTGCCGGTGGCGGACGTGACGGTGCGGCTCGGCGACAGCGACCTGCCGCCGAGCGCCGGCTCGGGCGGGTCGTTCGGGGCTGGCAGCGCGTGTTCGGCGGTGGTGCTGGCGTGCGGGGATATCCTCGGCGAACTCGCGCTCAGGATGAACGCGGCGCCTGAGGATCTGAGCCTGCGCGACGGGTGCGTGAGTGCTGGCGGACGGTCGGTGAAGCTTGCCGATCTGGTGCGCGGCGAGGCGATCGTGGCGATGGGCAAGACCGGGCCGGGTGCCGAGAGCAAGCGCACCAGCCAGGCTAGCCACGGCGCGCACTTCGTCGAGGTCGCGGTGAACGCGGTGACGGGCGAGACGCGGGTGCGGCGGATGCTCGGCGTGTTCGATGTCGGGCGGGTGCTTAATCGCAAGACGGCGACGAGCCAGATCACCGGCGGGATGGCGTGGGGGATCGCCTATGCGCTCAGCGAAGAGGGCATCGTCGACACTCGGACCGGGGCGTTCGTGAACCCCGATTTCGGCGAGTATCATGTCGCGGTGAATGCCGACATTCCGCAGCTTGAGGTGCATTTCATCGAGGAGATCGACGACTCCGCGAACCCGGTCGGGGCGAAGGGCGTTGGCGAGCTTGGGATTTCCGGCGCCGGCGCGGCGGTGGCGAATGCGATCTACAACGCGACCGGGGTGAGGGTTCGGGATTTTCCGGTGACGCTCGACAAGCTGTTGGCGGGTTTGCCCGCAATCTGATCCTCCCCGGCACGGGGAGGGGGACCGCGCCTCTTGGCGTGGTGGAGGGGGCGACCCCAAGCGTAACGTCTGCGGCTGGCCCCCTCCACCAGCTGCGCTGGTCCCCCTCCCCGCGTGCGGGGAGGATTAGAAGAGAGACAACATGGCCGAAAACGATAGCGTGCTCGCTGCTGCGAAGGCCTGGAAGGGCGAGAAGATGGCGATCGCCACGGTCGTCTCGACCTGGGGATCCGCGCCGCGGCCCAAGGGAAGCCATATGCTCGTCCATGCCGACGGGCGGTTCGAGGGATCCGTCTCCGGGGGCTGCGTCGAGAGCGACATCCTCGCCACCGCCGCCGAGGTGATCGCCGGCGCGCCGTTCCAGCTGCGCAACTACGGCGTCGCGGATGCGGCGGCGTGGGAAGTCGGGCTGCCGTGCGGCGGCGAGATCGCAGTGATGGTGCAGCCGGTGTCGGCAGAGGGGTTCGATCCCGAGTTGTTCGACCGGATCGCCGATGCGCGGGATCACGGCGATGCGCTGACCGTGACGACCGACCTCAAGACCGGGCACAGCGATGCTCGGCCGCTGGAAACGGGCGAGATGTTCGTCAATCGCTACGATCCACCACGCCGACTGCTGATCGTCGGCGCGGTGCAGATCGCGCAGGCCTTGGCGGGGCTCGCGCGCGAACTCGGGATTGAGACGGTGGTGATCGATCCGCGCGCGCGCTTCCTCACCGAGGAGCGGTTTCCGGGCGTGACGCTCGACGATCGCTGGCCGGACGAGGCGATCGCCGCGCTCCGCCCGGGACCTTCCACCGCGGTCGTGACGCTGAGCCACGACATCAAGATCGACGATCCTGCGCTGATCGCGGCGCTCGCGTCCGACGCCGCCTATGTCGGTGCGCTCGGCAGTCGCAAGAGCCATGCGGCACGGCGCGAGCGGCTTGCCTCGGAAGGCGTTACGGCCGAGAACATCGACCGGATCGATGCGCCGGTCGGGCTCGACATCGGCGCGATCGGGCCGTCGGAAATCGCGCTGTCGGTGGCCGCGGCGATGATAGGAGCGTTCAATGATCGCCGCTGAAAACGTCTTTCTCATCCTCCTCGCCGCAGGACGCTCGGAGCGGTTTGGGATCCCCAACAAGCTCGAAGTGCCGTTCCTCAACAAGCCGCTCGGGATGCACGTTGTCACCGCGTTCGAGAACATTCCGTTCAAGCGCCGGCTGGTTGTCACCGATGGCTGCAAGCTCGACTTCATCAGCCATCATTTCGAGGTGGTGCATAACGACGATCCGTCGACGGGCATGTCACGGTCGGTGAAATTGGGCGTGCAGCGCGCCAAGGACGAGGGCGCGGAGGCGGTGCTGATCGCGCTCGCCGACATGCCGCGCGTGACCGCGGCGCATATCTACCGGATGCTCGATGCCGCCGACAGCGCCGATGCCGTCGTTGCGTCAAGCGATGGCGAGAAGCCGAGCCCCCCTGCCCTGTTCGGGCGCGATCGGTTCGATTTTCTGCTCACGCTCGACGGCGATGCGGGTGCGCGCGACCTGGTGAAGGCAGGGCGGCACGTCGTGACCGCACCCGCCGAGCTGATCGATATCGACACGCCCGAGGATCTGGACCGGCTGCAGGCGCTGGTCCACGATCCCAAGGCAGCGATCACTCGTGCCTTAACGCGTCGATAGGGTTCATCGCAGCCGCACGACGGGCGGGGAAATAGCCGAACACCACGCCGATGACCGCCGAGATGACGAAGGCAAAGATGTTGATCTCGGGCACGAATATCCACTGAACCTTGATCAGCGGCGCGATGATCGCGATCGCCAACTGCGCGATGACGAGGCCGATGACGCCGCCGAGGCACGACAGCGCGATCGCCTCGACGAGGAACTGCATCAGCACCTCGCGGGCGACTGCGCCGATCGCGAGGCGGATGCCGATCTCGCGCGTGCGCTCGGTCACCGACACCAGCATGATGTTCATGATGCCGATCCCACCGACCACCAGGCTGATCCCGGCGACCGCGGCGACGATGCCGGTGAGCAGCGTAGTCGTGCCGGTCAGCGTGTCGGAAATCTGCTTGGTGTCGAAGATGTTGAAGTCGTCTTCCTTGCCCGCGGTGATCGTGCGGCGTTCGCGGAGCAGGTCGGTGATCGAGGCCTGGACAGTCGCGGTCGAGAATTTCTGGTCGACGCCGACAAGCATCAGGCGGATGTCCCGGCTGCCGGTGAAGCGGCGCTGGACCGCCTTGATCGGCATGATGACGACATCGTCCTGATCGCCGCCGAACCCGGCCTGGCCGCGGGCTGACAATACGCCGACCACGTCGCAGCTGATCGCGCCGATTCGCATGCGCAGGCCGACCGCGTCTCCGCCGCGGAACAGGTTGGTGCGGACCGTGTTGCCAATGATGCAGACGGCCTTGCCCGCGGCTTCCTCGACGGGCGAGAAGATGCGGCCTGCGGCGAGCGGCCAGGGCTGGACCTGGAAATAGGCGGAGGTGGTGCCGTTGATCGTGGTCGACCAGTTGGCGCCTTCGTAGATGGCGGTCGCGGTGGCTTGCGCCTGCGGGGCGACCGCGGTGACCCCGGCGATCTGGTTAGCGATCGCCTCGACGTCCTCGGGCTTGAAGTCGGGCGGACGCGGGCCCCCGCCACCGCGGCCGAAGCCCTGGCCGGGGCGGACCTGCAGGATGTTGGTGCCGAGCGCGGAGATCGACTGCTGGACGGCGGCGGTGGTCGCCTTGCCGAGGGTTACCATCGTGACGACCGCACCGACGCCGATGACGATGCCGAGGATGGTCAGGAATGACCGCAGGAGGTGGCGGCGGATCGAGCGGAGCGCGAGGGACAGGGTGGTGCCGAACATCAGCCTGGTTCCCCGCGCGAGACTTCTTCCCCCCCGCCCGCTTGCGGGAGGGGGTTGGGGGGTGGGCTCACGGGTTCGGCCGATGCTGCCGTCGAGATACGCGCTGGAGCTACGGCTGGCGGTGCGTTCGGCGTGAGCGCGTGCCCACCCCCGGCCCCTCCCGCTTGCGGGAGGGGGGAAGATAGGGCGCTCACGATTCCACCCTCTGGCCTTGGCGGTGCTGGCTTTCGATGCGTTCCACCAGGCCGTCCTTGAAGTGGACCACGGTGCGCGCGAACGCAGCCATGTCAGGTTCGTGGGTGACCATCAGGACCGTGATGTTCTTCTCCGCGTTCAGCCGCGTGAGGAGCTGCATGATCTCGACCGAGCGTTCGCTGTCGAGGTTGCCGGTCGGTTCGTCGGCAAGCAGCACGTCGGGGCTCGTCACCAGCGCGCGGGCGATTGCGACGCGTTGTTGCTGGCCGCCGGAGAGTTCCGCCGGGGTGTGGTCCCACCAGTCCGCGAGGCCGACCGTGTCGAGGCTCGCCATCGCCGCGTCCCTGCGCGCGCGCTTTTCGTCGCCGCGGTAGAGCAAGGGGAGTTCGACATTCTCCAGCGCGGACGTGCGCGATAGGAGGTTGAAGCCCTGGAACACGAAGCCGAGATATTTGCGACGGAGCAGCGCGCGCTGGTCGCGGTCGAGCGTCTCGACATGGTGGCCGCGGAACAAAAAGGTCCCGTCGGTCGGCACGTCGAGACAGCCGAGGATATTCATCGTCGTCGACTTGCCCGACCCCGACGGGCCCATCACCGCGACGAAATCGCCCGCCGCGATGTCGAGGTCGACGCCCTTAAGCGCCTGGAACATCGTCGCGCCCTGCCCGTACGTCTTGGTGACGCCGCGCAAGGAAATGAGCGGGGGCGGATTACTGGCCACCGCCCCCACCCTTGCTCGCGCCGCCCGAGCGACGGGCGCCGCCGCTGCGCTTGGTGTCGTCCGACCCGCTGGCAAGCTGCCCGGTGATGACCTGCGCGCCGGGCTGGAGATTGCCCGACAGGACTTCGGTCATCGTGCCGTTGGTGTCGCCGGTGGTAATCTGCACAGGTTGCGGCGTGCCGTCCGCACCCTTGACGTAGATCGTCTGCTGCGCGCCGCGGCCGAGCGTCGCGGTCCGCTCTGCCCCGCCGCCGCCACGCCGCGGCCGGAAGGTCAGCGAGCCGGCGATGCCGCCGCCTGCATCGCCGGTGGCGGCGGTCGGCTTGAAGCGCAGCGCGGCGTTGGGGACGAGCATGACGTTGCGCTTGTCCGAGGTGACGATGTCGGCGGTCGCGGTCATGCCCGGGCGCAGCGTCAGCGACGGGTTCGCCACGGTGAGGTCGGCGGCGTAGGACACGACCTGACCGGTGGTCGATGTCGTGGTCGTTGTGCTCGACGAGGTCGCCGAGCTGACCGTCAGGTTCGACCCGAGATCGACGCGGCTGATCGTCGCCGGGAAGGTCTGGCCGGGGAACGCGTCGACGGTAAAGCTGGCCTTCTGGCCGATCTTGACCTCGCCAACGTCCGCTTCGTCGATCGCGACCTCGAGTTTCATCTTGGTGAGGTCTTCGGCGATCACGAACAGCGTCGGCGTGTTGAACGACGAGGCGACGGTTTGGCCGGGATCGATCTGGCGCGCGAGCACCACCCCCGTAACCGGCGAACGGATGATCGCCCGCGCGCGCTGCGTCTGGTTCTGTGCGAGGAGCGCGCGGCTGGCGACGACGTTGGCTTCGGCAACCTTCTGTGCGGCGACGGCGCGTGCGTAGTCGGCGCGGCCGGTCTGGAGCTCGGTCTTCGACGGCACGCGACCACCCGAAAGTCGCGAAACCTCTTCGAGGCGGTTCAGCTGAGCACGCGATTCGGCGACGGTCGCCTGAGCCTGCGCGACCTGCGCCTGGTTCGCCGCGAGCTGGGCGCTGGTCTGGCGGATCTGGTCGTCGAGCTGTTCGGGGTCGATCAGCGCGAGCGGCTGGCCGGCGACGACGCGGTCGTTGACGTCGACGACGACCTTGGTGACGAGACCCGACAGCTGCGAGCCGACCGTGACCTGCGTCGTCGGCGCGAGCTTGCCGGTGGCCGATACCGTGACCGTCAGGTTGCCGCGCTGGGCGGCTTGCGTCGAATATTGCGTCTGTTCCTTCGCGCCGAAGCACTTCGCGAGCAACAGGCAGAGCAGGACCACGCCGACCGCGATCACCACCCATTTTATGTAGCGTTTCCAGGGGGCCTGCGGCTTTACGCCGAGGAAGTCGTCGATCGATGCGTCGGCCATCAGCGTGCCTCTGGATTGGATTGGGGCGCTTCGGGAATCACGGTGGAGTCCCAGCCGCCGCCGAGTGCGGCATAGAGTGCGATCAACGCGTTGGCGGCATCGGCGCGTGCTTGCGTCGCGCCGTTGCGCGCGGACAGGAGCGCGGTTTCCTGCTGGTTGAGCGTGGTGAAATCGGTGAGGCCGGTGCGGTATTGGCTGCGGCTGAGGATCGCGGAATTGTTCGACGCGTCGAGCGCGATGGCGAACTGGCGCTCGCGTTCCTGTGCGGACTGGAGCGCGACGACGGCGTTCTCGACGTCCTCCAGCGCGGTGAGGATGGTGGACTTGTAGAGCGCCAACGCGCCGTCGGCGGCGGCTTCGCTGGTGCGGACCTGGCTTCGCAGACGGCCGCCGTTGAAGATCGCCTGCGTCAGGCCGGCGAACAGGCTGCCAGTGATCGCGTCGCCGATGTTGCCGATCGAGGTCGCGTTGGTGTTCAGATTGCCGGTGATCGCGAGCGCCGGATAGAGTTGCGCCTTGGCGACGCCGATCCGCGCGGTTGCGGCGGCGAGCGCGCGTTCGGCGGAGCGGATGTCGGGACGCTGGCGCAGCGTGTCGGCGGGGATGCCGACGCCGACCGCGGCGGGGCCGGTCGGGATCGCCTTGGCAGGCGCCATCAGCGGGCGGAGCGCGCCCGGGGCCTGGCCGGTCAGCACGCCGATCCGCGCGACCGCGGCGGCATATTGCTGGTCGAGGCTCGGGATCGTCGCGGCGGTCTGCGCGCGCTGGGCGCGCGCCTGTTCGGCGTCGACGCTGGAGACGAGGCCGGCTTGTACGCGGAAGCCGGCGATCTCGAGATTGTCGTCCTGGATGGCAAGCGAGGCGCGGGCGTTGGCGAGTTGCTGCTGGTACAGCCGCGCGAGGACATAGTTGCGCGCGACCTCGCTTTCGACGGAAATGAGCACGGTGGCGTAGTCGTAGCCCGACGCGGCGTAATCCGCGCGGCTGGCCTCGACGGTGCGGCGGATCTCGCCGAACACGCCGACCTGGTAGCTGGCGCTGGCGCCGAGCGTGAAGCTGTTGGCGCCGCCGCCGCCGGTGTCGACGACGGTGCCGTCGGGCAGCGTGAACGAGCGCCCGCCGCCGCGGACATTCTCGTTGCGCTGATAGCCGGCCGAGCCGCTGAGCGTGGGGAGCAGCGAGGCGCGGTTCTGGATCAGGCTCTCGCGCGCCTGGCGGAGGCGGGCGACCGATTGCGCGATGTCGAGATTGGCGGCGGCGGCTTGCTCGACGAGCTGGCCGAGGACCGGGTCGTCGAACTTCTGCCACCAGCGGGTGAGGTCTTCGGGCTTGGTTTCGGGGGTGACCGAATAGGCGTCGGGAACGCCGAGTTCGGCGGCGACCTTCGGGTGGTAGTCGGGGCCGACGGTGCAGCCCGCCAAAAGCACTGGAACGACGAGGAGGGCGCGGACGCGAGACATGGGGGCGAGGCATGGCCAACGGGCGTTTGCTAGTCCAGCGGTTTTGTGTCGCGAGGTGTCGCAGCTGGGGTCGATGCTGGAGAACTTCGACCGGCTTCGTAGCCCCTGACGTGTTCGGCACCGATCCAGATCGAACGTGTAGGCGCGGCGCAGAGCAGGTCACGCCCGCTTCCTTGTTCTCCCGAAAGCGGGAGCCCAGTCTGGTCCCCGCCTTCGCGGGAGAACAAGGAGAGGCGGCACGGATTTCGTTGAGGTCACCCAAAATAATCGAACCGGCTCCGTTCCAATTTTGCAGTGCAGCGGAACGTAGCGGCACCTCTACGGGTTGGACGATAATGCTAGCCGAACGCCAGCCCGCGACTGATGTCCTCGCGCCGCCGCCTGTCGTGCTCGATCCGCCACCCGTGGCCCTCGACAATGTCAGCCTCTTCTTCGATTTCGACGGGACGCTCGTCGATCTCGCACCGACGCCCGATGCCGTGTTGGTCGATCAGCGCCTGCTCGACCGGCTCGATACGCTCGCCGACCGCTTCCCCGGACGCGTCGCGATCATCAGCGGGCGCTCGATCAGCCAACTCGATGCGATGCTGGGCCGTCATGCGCAGCTGTTCGCTGTCGCTGGCAGCCACGGCGCCGAACGTCGCACCCCCGAAGACGGTCACATCGCCGCCGATCGCCCGGCTTCGCTGGAAGCCGCCGCGGACGCGTTGCGCGCGTTCGCCGATGCCAATGGACTCGTCTACGAAGCCAAGAGCCTCGGCGCCGGGTTGCATTACCGGATGGCGCCGGACTTCGAACCCGACGCCGTCCGCCTCGCCGAGGATCTCGCCGCCACCCACGGCCTTACGCTCCAGCGCGGCAAGATGATGGTCGAGCTGCGGACCCCCGGCGACAAGGGTGCGGCCTTGCGCGATCTGATCGCTGCGCCGACAATGGCAGGGAGCATACCGTATTTCTTCGGCGACGACGTGACCGACGAAGACGGGTTCGAAGCCGCGCGCGCCCTTGGTGGTGCGGGTATTCTCATCGGCGAGCCGCGCGCGACCGCAGCCGCCTATCGCCTGAACGACGTTGCCGCGCTCCGTGACTGGATCGCCGCCATATTGGAAACACGATGACCGCAGCTACCCCCGCCCTCGCCAAAAAAGCCGACATGAACCTGTGGCCGATCGGCAATTGTCAGGTTTCCGCGCTGATCGACAAGACCGGCACGTTCGTCTGGGGCTGCGTCCCGCGCGTCGATGGCGACCCGGCATTCTGCGCGCTGCTCGGCGGCGATGCACCCGAGACCGGATTCTGGGCGATCGAGCTCGAAGGCGGCGCGAAGACCACGCAAAGCTATATCCGCAACACGCCGATCCTGGTGACCCGCCACGAGGACGAAGCCGGCAACGCGGTCGAGGTGATCGACTTCTGCCCGCGGTTCGTCCGCGAAGGTCGCACCTATCGTCCGACCAGCTTCGTCCGGATCGTCAAGCCGGTCGCGGGCTCGCCGCGGATTCGCATCCGCATGCGCGTCGCGACCAACTGGGGCAAGCCGACCGAGCATACGCAGGGGTCGAACCACATCCGCTTCCTGATGGACGACCAGACGTTGCGGCTGACCACCGATGCGCCGGTCGGACACATAGTCGGCGAAAACTGGTTCCGGCTCGAACGCCAGATGCACCTGTTCCTCGGTCCCGACGAGAGTTTCGCGGGCGTGCTGCACGAGGCGGCCGAGGCGATGCTGTCGCGGACCAAGGACGAGTGGCGGCACTGGGTGCGCGGGTTGGCGACGCCGGTCGAATGGCAGGACGTCGTCATCCGCGCGGCGATCACGCTGAAGCTGTGCCAGCATGAGGAGACCGGCGCGATCGTCGCCGCGCTCACCACCTCGATCCCGGAGCATGAGGGGTCGGAGCGCAACTGGGACTATCGTTACTGCTGGATCCGCGACGCCTATTACACGGTGCAGGCGCTGAACCGTTTGGGTGCGCTCGATGTGCTCGAAGGGTATCTCGAATATCTGCGCAACATCGTCGACGCGTCTAAGGGGGGCCATGTCCAGCCGCTCTACGGAGTCGGCGGCGAATCAACGCTGGTCGAGCGGATCGAGAGCGATCTCCCCGGGTATCGCGGGATGGGTCCGGTCCGCGTCGGCAACCAGGCGTATGAGCAGATCCAGCACGACGCGTACGGCCAGATCATCCTGTCCGACGTCCAGGCGTTCTTCGACAAGCGGCTGTTCCGGATGTCGAGCGAAGAGGACTTCAAGAGCCTCGAACTGGTCGGCGATCGTGCGTGGGAGACGTACGACAAGCCCGACGCCGGGCTGTGGGAGCTGCGCACCAAGGCGCACGTCCACACCTATTCGGCGGCGATGTGCTGGGCAGCGTGTGACCGGCTGGCCAATGCGGCGGAGGTTCTCGGGCTCGAGGATCGCCGGACGTTCTGGGAGGAGCGGGCGAACACGATCCGCACCACGATCGAGCAGTCGGCGTGGCGCGAGGATACGCAGCGTATCTCGGCGACGTTCGGTGGCGACGATCTCGATGCGAGCCTGATCCAGCTGCTCGACCTGCGCTTCTTCAAGCCTGACGATCCGCGGTTCCAGTCGACGCTGAAGGCGGTCGAGGAGGGGCTGCGGCGCGGCAGCCACATGCTGCGCTATGCGACCGAGGACGATTTCGGCCTGCCGCATACCGCATTCAACGTCTGCACCTTCTGGCTGATCGAGGCGCTGCACGCGACCGGTCGGACCGCCGACGCGCGCGCGCTGTTCTGCGAGATGGTGGCGCGGCGTACGCCTGCGGGCCTGCTGTCGGAGGATATCGATCCGAATACCGGCGAGCTGTGGGGGAATTACCCGCAGACCTATTCGCTGGTCGGGCTGATCAACTGCGCGGTCCTGCTCAGCAAGCCGTGGAGTGCCGTCCGATGAGCCGCCTCGTCGTCATCTCGAACCGCGTCCAGTCGGTCGATGCACCTTCGGGCAACCAGGGCGGCCTCGCCGTCGCGCTGCTTGCCGCTCTCCGGGAAAAGGGCGGCGTATGGTTCGGGTGGTCGGGCGAAACGACCGACAAGTTCACCGGCCACATCAATTTCCAGCAGGGCAAGGGCGTCACCACCGCGACGATCGACCTCGAAGAGCAGGATTTCGACGAATATTATAACGGCTATGCGAACCGCACCTTGTGGCCGCTGTTCCATTACCGAATCGACCTGACCGAGTTCGAACGCGACTTCTCCAGCGGTTACGCGCGGGTGAACAAGCGGTTCGCGGAGACGGTGCTGCCGCTGATCGAGCCCGACGATCTGGTGTGGGTCCACGATTATCATCACGTCCCGCTCGGCCAGGAACTGCGCAAGCTCGGCGTCGAGAACAAGATCGGGTTCTTCCTCCACATTCCGTGGCCGCCGATGGCGATGCTGCTGTCGCTGCCGAGCCACCGCGCGCTGGTCGAATCGATGTTCGCCTATGACGTGGTCGGGTTCCAGACGCAGGACTGGCTCGACAGTTTCCTGCATTACGTCACCAGCCAGCTCGATGGCGTGGTCGGCGAGGATGGCTGGGTGACAGTCGGCGACCGGACGATCAAGGCGATCACGACGCCGATCGGGATCGAGACCGCCGACTTCGAGAAGTCGGCGAACAGCGACACCGCACGGCATGCCAAGGAGCGGATGTACATGTCCGCGACCGGCCGCAGCCTGATCGTCGGGGTCGACCGGCTCGATTATTCGAAGGGGCTGGCCGAGCGGTTCGCCGGGTATGAGCGCTTCCTCGGGTCGCATCCCGACCGTGCGGGGCTCGTCTACATGCTCCAGATCGCGCCGCCGAGCCGCGAGAAGGTCGACACGTATCAGGAGATCCGCGCGAACCTCGACTCGATGTCGGGGCGGATCAACGGCGAATATTCGGACATCGACTGGACGCCGATCCGCTACGTCAACCGCGGCTTCCCGCGCGACGTGCTGGCGGGCATTTATCGCGCGGCACGCGTCGGGCTGGTGACGCCGCTGCGCGACGGGATGAATCTGGTCGCGAAGGAATATGTCGCGGCGCAGGACCCGAACGATCCGGGCGTGCTGATCCTGTCGCACTTCGCCGGCGCGGCGACGCAGTTGAAGGA
The DNA here is from genome assembly GCF_049472435.1 of Sphingomonas sp. 4RDLI-65. Classification (NCBI taxonomy): domain Bacteria; kingdom Pseudomonadati; phylum Pseudomonadota; class Alphaproteobacteria; order Sphingomonadales; family Sphingomonadaceae; genus Sphingomonas; species Sphingomonas sp. 4RDLI-65. Next base: position 928,005 of record NZ_JBCEBT010000001.1, read on the forward strand.
TGCGGTGCTGGTCAATCCGTACAGCCCCGAGGAGATGTCCGACGCGATCGCCAAGGCGCTGGCGATGCCGCTGGCGGAGCGCAAGGCGCGCTGGGAGAAGCTGATCGACAACGTCCGCAAGGAGGACGTGATGTGGTGGTGCGAGCTGTTCATCACTGCGCTCGAAGCAGTGCCGGAGCACGTCGAGGCGTAACCAATCCTCCCCTGCAAGGGGAGGTGGCTGGCGCTTGCCAGACGGAGGGGTGATCCGCCCTCGATAGCGCGCCTCCCCTCCGGCAGTCCCTTCGGGCTGCCACCTCCCCATGAGGGGGAGGATTAACTGGGGCTAGCCGCGGCTCACCGGGTCCGCCGCCATCAACAGGCGGTTGCGTGGGATCGCCTCGGGCATTTCCTCGCGGATATATTTCAGCAGCGCCTCTCGGACATCGCAACGCAGGTCGAACGCAATCGCCGCATCCTTGGCCGTCATCAGGCCGCGCAGTTCGATGCAGTCCGCCTTCACGTCCGTCACCTGGAGGTTGTAGAACCGCTTGTCCCAACGCGGGTTGGACGTGACGATCTCGCCCAGTTTTTCGCGCAGCCGCGGCACGTCGGCCGACGGATCGAGATACCAGAACACCGAGCCCATCAGCTGACTCGTCTCGCGCGTCCAGTTCTGGAAGCTCTGCTCCAGGAACTTCGAGACCGGCACGACAAGACGGCGTTCGTCCCAGATCTTGATGACCACGAAGGTCAGGTTGATCTGCTCGACCCGGCCCCATTCGCCGTCGACGATCAGCACGTCGTCGATCCGGATCGGCTCGGTAAACGCCATCTGCACGCCCGCGATCAGGTTCTTCAGCGCGGGCTGCGCCGCGGCACCGACCACGAGGCCGGCGATACCGGCGGAGGCCATCAGCGTGACGCCGATCGAGCGGATGCCGGGCACGCTCAGCAGCATCAGGCAGACGCTGATGAAGACGATGAAGAACGTGCCGATGCGGCCAAGGATCGCCGCGCGCGTGCGCTTGCGGCGGGCGCGGAGATTGTCCTCGACCGAGATATCGGCGCGGATCTCGATCACGTCCTGGAACGCACGGAGCGCCGCAACCGCCAGCCACCCGAGTAATGCGGGCACGAGAAAGCCGAGCAGCTGCTTCCACAGATCCTCGATATCGTTGTCCATCGGCAGGATCCGCGCGACGAACGCGACCGACACCGAGACGAACACCGCACGCAAAGGGCGGCGGACGCGGGCGAGGACGAGGCCGTCGGTCTTGGCGGTCGAGCGGCGCTGCGCATGCCCGCCGATCCGCATCGTCAGCCAATGCGCGACCAGCGCGACGAGGATGGCCGCCGAAACGACGGCGACGCTCTCCAGCCAGACCCATTCGGGGGGTATGTGGAGCGATCTGAACATGCGCATTCTGGCGCAACGGTCGGGGGAACGCGGATGTTCCGCTGCAGTGCAGCATTTTGGGTCGCGTTGAACCTAGGAAGGCCATCAGGCCAGCGCAGGCCACCACCCTTACCGAAGCCACCACCCCGGCGGAGGCCGGGGCCCAGTTGGAAAGGTCGAAGTAACGACGGACCGTCCACAGTTAATCCCGTCCCCCAACTGGGCCCCGGCCTCCGCCGGTGTGGTGACGTTTTTTTGCTGCCGTTTACTTGCCGTCTCTAGCGATAGCCGATGACGCCCCGCCCCGATCATGCCAGAACCACCCGACCATGGTCGCCCAGAGAATCAGACACTTCCTGAGCGAAGAGAACTGGCAGTTCGCCGATCACGAACGCCCCGTCCTCCCCGGCTCTCCGGGCTCTCCCGCGCACCCGAGACATCGCCAGATCGCCTATGCGCTGATCGGCATCCTGCTCGGCCTCACGGTCGGGTTCGGCAACGCGCTGATCAGCGCCAACACCTACACGCTCCAAGGCGCACTCGGGCTCGATCCTGCCGAGATTGCTTGGCTGCCGACGGTCTACGTGATGACCAACGTCAGCATAAACCTGCTGATGATCAAGTTCCGCGCGCAGTTCGGGCTGCGGCCGTTCGCGATGATCTTCCTCATCCTGTACGTGCTGATCACGCTCGCGCATCTGTTCGTCCACGGCTTCGCGACCGCGATCGCGGTGCGCGCGATCAGCGGGATGGCGGGCGCCGCGCTGAGCAGCCTGTGTCTCTATTACGTGATGCAGTCGCTCCCCGCGAAATGGCGATTGAAGGCCGTCGTGCTCGGCATCGGCATCCCGCAATGCGCGACGCCGCTCGCGCGGCTGTTCTCGCCCGACCTGTTGGCGATGTCGCAGTGGCGGACCTTGTACCTGTTCGAACTCGGGCTCGCGCTGCTGTCGCTCGCCGCGGTCGCAGCCCTCCGCCTGCCGCCGACGACGCGGAGCAAGGCGTTCGAGCCGCTCGACTTCCTCACCTTCGTGCTGTTCGCCGGCTCGACCGCGCTGTTCGCCGCCGTCCTCGGCCTCGGCCGGATCGTGTGGTGGACCAACGCACCGTGGATCGGCTGGGCGCTGATCGTCGCGATCCCGATGTTCGCCGCCGCGATCGTCGTCGAGCATCACCGCGCCAACCCGCTGCTCAACACACGCTGGCTGGGCAGCGCCGATATCGTCCGCTTCACGATCGTCATCGTGATGGCGCGGATCGTGCTGTCGGAGCAGACCTATGCGTCGGTCGGACTGCTGACGGTATTGGGGCAGAACAACGACCAGCTTGTGCCGTTCTTCCTGATCATCTTCGTCGCTTCGGTTTGCGGCGTGATCGCGAGTGCGGTGACGCTCGACGTCGAGCGGCTCGGCCACCCGATCATGTTGGCGATTGGGCTGGTCGCGGTGGCCGCGTGGTTCGATTCCTACGCGACCAGCTTGACGCGCGCGCCGCAGATGTACGTGACGCAGGCGATCATCGGCTTCTCGGCGACGTTCTTCCTCGGCCCCGCGCTGCTGTTCGGGATGACCCGCGCGCTGAAGGAAGGCGCGGGCCACATCATCAGCTTCATCGCGCTGTTCGGGATTATCAATTCGCTCGGCGGGCTTGGCGGCACCGCGCTGCTCGGCAGCTACCAGGTGATCCGCGAGAAGGCGAACAGCGCGGCGCTGGTCCAGCAGATCTCGCCGACGGACCCGATCGTGACGCAGCGCATCGCCGCCGGTGGCGCCGCGGTCGGCCGGGTGATCGTCGACCCGACGCTGCGCAATGCCGAGGGCGCGGCGATCCTGTCGCAAACCACGACGCGCGAGGCGAACGTGCTTGCGTATGCCGACGTCTTCCGGTTGATCGCCGTTCTTGCTGGCGCGACGTTCGGGTATCTGCTGTTCCTGCTGGCGAGACGCGCGCGACGCGAAAGACGGGCGCGGCTTGAGGGCCCGGTTGAGGGGACGACATGAGCGACGCACGCAGCCCGGTGGCCGAGGGGCCGGCGACCGAAGAGAAGATGGCGGAGGCGCCTGCTGCGGCGGTGCCGGCCACCCCGGTCGGGTCGGGCTGGCGTCCGCAACCGCCGAGCTCGACGGTCATCGTCATCATCGTCCTGCTCGCGGTCGCGGGCGTGTGCGCGGTGCTGGCGGCGTGGCGGCTGCCGCCGTTCGCGACGAGCTATCAGTCGACCGACAACGCCTATGTCCGCGGGCGGACGACGGTGATCAGCCCGCAGGTCAGCGGCTATGTGACGCAGGTGCTGGTGCGCGATTTCGCCGACGTGAAGCAGGGCGATCCGCTGGTGAAGATCGACGACCGCATCTATCGCCAGCGCGTCGATCAGGCGCAGGCGCAGGTCGATGCGCAGGCAGCCACGCTCGCCAACAGCCGCCAGACCGCGGCCAGCCGCGAGGCGACGTTCGCCGCGCAGGACGCCGCGGTCGCCAATGCGGAGGCGCAGCTGATGCGCGCGCAGGCCGACATGGCGCGCGTCAACGACCTCGTGACCGATGGCTCGGTATCCTTGCGCGAACGCGACCAGACGCTGGCGGCGTTGCGGCAGGCGCAGGCGCAGGTCCGGCAGGCGAAGGCGGCGCGGGAGATCGCCCGGCAGGATATCCGCACGGTCGAAGTCGGGCGTGGTGGCCAGCAGGCGGGGGTCTCCGGGGCCGAGGCTGCGCGGCAACTCGCGCGGATCGACCTCGCCAACACCGTGATCCGCGCGCCCGAGACGGGGCGGTTGAGCGAGGTCGGCGTGCGCCTCGGGCAATATGTCACGGCGGGGTCGCAACTGATGTTCCTGGTGCCGCCGGAGACGTGGGTGATCGCGAACTTCAAGGAAGCGCAGACCGCGCGGATGGTGGTCGGCCAGCCGGCGTCGTTCACGGTGGACGGGTTGGCGAACGCGCGGCTGACCGGGCGGGTCGAGCGGATCTCGCCCGCGGCGGGGTCCGAGTTCGCGGTGCTGAAGGCGGACAATGCGACGGGGAATTTCACCAAGGTGCCGCAGCGGATCGCGGTGCGGATCCGGGTGGATGCGGGGCAGCCGCTGAGCGCGCGGTTGCGGCCGGGTATGTCCGTGCAGGCGCGGGTGGATACGGCCGGCGGGCCGGGGGTTCGGTGATGGGGCCTGAGCTTGGCATTGCGCTCGCTGCTTGTTCTCCCGCGAAGGCGGGAGCCCAGTCTGGGTTCCCGCCTTCGCGGGGAAACATGGTTTGCTCTGGTCGCGGGCCTGGCAGCGTGAAAGAGCGGCTAACTTCTGCTCGAACAATCCTCACCCCGACGAAGTTCACCCCCCCGGCGGAGGCCGGGGCCCAATTGGGGGACGGTCGTAACGAAGCGCTGTCCACCGTTACTGCGACCTCTCCAATTGGGCCCCGGCCTTCGCCGGGGGGGAAGCGTTTTCCGAGATGGTATTCGCGCGAGTTGTGGCGCTCGGTAGGAGCACGATCAGCGAGCGCGGGCGCCGCCCTCCCCCTCGCCCTCCTCGCGACCGCCTGTATCGGCCCCCGCCCCGAAGCCCCTGCAACCACCGCCGTCGCCCCGCCCCCGGCATGGCGCACCGCGCTCGGGACCGGCGCGCCGATCCGTGCGGACTGGTGGAGCGCGTTCGGCGATCCGGTCCTCACCGATCTCGTCGCCCGAGCACTCGCCAACAGCCCCGACCTTGGCTCCGCCGCTGCGCGCATCGACGAAGCCCGCGCCGCCGCGCGCCTTGCCCGCGCGCAGCAGACGCCGCTCGTCAGCGGCTCGGCACCTAGCACCACCGGCCAGACCGTCAGCCCGCTCGGTACGCCCTCCGACGCGATCGGCGCGCAGCCGGCGGTCTCGATCAGCTATGATCTCGACCTGTTCGGCCGCCTCCGTCTCGCGAGCCAGGCCGCGCGCGCGCAGTTGCTGGCCAGCGAGGCCGCGCGCGACACCGTCCGGCTCGGCATCGCGAGCAGCGTCGCGACCGGGTACATCACGCTCCGCGCGCTCGACCAGCGCCTCGCCGTCGCCCGCCAGACGCTGGCCGCACGCGCGGAAGGCCTGCGGATCGCGCGGCGACGGGCGGAGACCGGCTACACCTCGAACCTCGAACTGCGGCAATCGGAGGCGGAATTCCACGCCACCGAACAGCTCGTCCCTGCGGCGCAGCTCGCGATCAGCCGGCAGGAGAATGCGCTGAGCCTGCTGCTCGGCGACAATCCCGGCCCGATCCCGCGCGGGCGCACGCTCGACCAGTTGGCGGCGCCCGCGATCCCCGACGGCCTGCCCGCCGACCTGCTCCGCCGCCGCCCCGATCTCTACCAGGCCGAGCAGACGCTGGTCGCGACCGACCGCTCGCTCGACAGCGCGCGCGCGGCGATGTTGCCGAACCTGGCGCTGACCGGCTCGGCGGGTGTGGTGCTGTCGACCGCGCTGGCGAACCCGATCGCGGTGTTCTCGATCGGGGCGAGCGTGCTCAGCCCGATCTTCGACGGCGGGCGATTGGGGGCGCAGGCCGATGCCGCCACCGCGCGCCGCGACCAGGCCGCGTTCGCGTATCGCCGGACGGCGTTGCAGGCGTTCCGCGAAGTCGACGACAGTCTCGCCGGCGTTCAGCGTTCGGGGCAGCAGGCGGTGGCGCTCGCGGGGCAACGTGATGCGCTGGCGGGGGCGCTGCGCAATGCCTCGAATCGCTACCGCGCAGGATATTCGGCGTATATCGACCAGCTCGATGCGCAGCGCGGGCTGCTCACCGCGGAGCTCTCGCTGGTGCAGGCGCGGGCGGATCGGCTTACCGCGTATGTGACCTTGTACCAGGCGATGGGTGGTGGCTGGTCTCGGGAGGATGCGGCGGCGGTTCGACGATAATGTTCCCCCGCGAAGGCGGGGGCCCAGGATCAAGCAGCGCAGCGTTCGTTACCCTGGGCTCCCGCCTCCGCGGGAGAACACGCAGCAGGTAGAAGGTCGCGCGACCATGCATTTTCCTGCCACACTTCGCCCGTACAGCCTCACGCCATGAAGGCCATCATCCTTGCCGCGGGTCACGGATCGCGGCTCCTGCCACTCACGCTCACCACGCCGAAATGCCTGGTCGAGGTGGGCGGTCGCGCGATCCTCGATCACCAGCTCGACGCGGTCGCCGCGGCCGGGTTCGAGGGGGCGGTGGTGGTCGGCGGCTACCGGATCGACCAGATCGCTGCGCATCTGGATGCGCGAGACGGGGGACTGCCGACCGAGCTCGTCTTCAACCCGTTCTGGGCGATCGCCAACAGCATCGGCAGCGTCTGGGCAGCGCGTGCGTATCTCGAAGCGCCGTTCGCGTTGATGAACGGCGATACGGTGTTCGAGCCGACGATCCTGCGCACCGCGCTCGGCGGCGACACGGGCGGCGTGGCGTTGCTGGTCGAGCCGCTCGACGATGCCGGGCTCGACGACATGCTGGTGGAAGCAGACGGCGACCGCGTGATCGCGGTCGGCAAGCACCTCGTCGGCCATGAGGCGACGGACCGCTCGCTGGGGCTGATCGTGTCGCACGGCAGCGCGGCCTATGCCGAGGCGTTACGCGAAGTGATCGGCGAGGAGAACGGCATCCACGCCTATCACCACGCCGTCGTCGCCCGCGTCGCGCGGGGGCCGGGCGTCCGCGCCGTCCGTATCCCGCCGGACGCGCACTGGCAGGAGATCGACCGGCCCGAGGATATCGCGCTGTGGGAAGGCGATAACCGGGCATGACCCGCCCCGGCGCGCGCGGAAAGGTCGCGTTCCTGTTTCTCGGCGAGACGCTGCTGATCCCGCATCTCTATCCGATCGTCGAGGCGCTTGCCGCGACGTCGGACGTGCCGATCGAACTCTGGGTGAGCACGTCGGTGCACGAGACGTTGCTGACGCGCTGGACGGCGCCCTTCCCGACCGTTCGCATTCGCCGCGCGCCGGGGTTTCGTGTCGTTGCGGATGACGGCAGCGGGCGTAATCCCGTGTTGCCGGCGAAGATGCCTATGCTGTTGCGGTTGCTACCCTATTTGCGGAGTGCACGCGTCGTCGTGTGTGCCGAGCAGACGAGCTTGTGGCTCCCGCGGCTGTTTCCGATGCGCGCGAAGTTCGTGAAGACCTCGCACGGGGTTGGGTCGATGAGCGCGCGCGACGACCCGCGCAGGCGCGCGGCGGCGTTGACGCTGGTGCCGAGCGAACTGGAGCGGCAGACGTACCTCGATCGCGGGTTCGCGCCGGAGAAGTTCGTCGCGACCGGCTATGTGAAGGCGGACTTCACGCATCGGACGCATACCGCGCCGCCGTTCGCGGATAGCCGACCGGTGGTGTTGTATACGCCGCACTGGCAGCAGCATCGCTCGTCGTGGTGGCGCTGGGGGGCGGAGGTGGTGCGGCGGATCGTCGCGGACGGGCGCTACAATCTGATCTTCGCGCCACACCAGCGTTTGGTCGAGAAGGCGCCGGAGGTGGCGGATCTGATGCGGGAGATCGGTGATCTGCCGCATGTGCACTGCGACATCGACGGGTTCGCGATGGTCGACGGGAGCTATACCGGGGTGGCGGACGTGTATCTCGGCGATACGTCGAGCCAGGTGATCGAGTATCTGATGCGGCCGCGGCCTTGCGTGTTTCTCAATGCGGGGGGTGCCGCGTGGGAGGGAGATCCGAACTACGCGATGTGGGTTTGCGGGGAGGTAGTTTGGGACGTTGCGGATGTTGTTGCGGCGGTGGATCGGGCGGCGCTCGTCCATCATCAATACGAAGTGATTCAGGCAGAGTTTGCCGGGCAATCGCTCGGCGCGGTTGAAGGGGGCGCGGCGCGGGCGGCGGGGGAAATCCTTCGTCTGCTGGAAGCCACGCCGGCCCCGTAAATTCTCCACCACCCCGGCGAAGGCCGGGGCCCAATTGGGGGACGTTGCCAACGAAGGACTGCGCGAGGTTACTCCGGTCATTCCAATTGGGCCCCGGCCTTCGCCGGGGTGGTGGTTCGGGGTGGTGTTTCGGGAGGGCATGCACCGCCACCTAACTCCGCCCCCTCTCGCTTTCACGACCAGATCGGGTAACGGGTGCGTCATGGTAGATTCAACCGCCCCCACGCCAGCGCTCCGAACCGTCCGGGCGAACGACACGCTGCTCTGGGGCATGACCAATGCCGAGCGGATCCGGCGGATCGGCGTCGCGCAGGGGTTGCCGGAGGACGGTGGCGAAGGCCCCGTCATCCTCGCCAACCTCGCCTACGCCTTCGATCCGGTGTGGATCGCGCATCTGAAGTCGCGACCCGGTACGGTCGTGACTCGCACCGGCGTGCCCGTCCTCGCGCATGTCCGCGACGCCGACGAGCGCGCGCGGATGACCGCGGCGATGCTCGGCGAGGCGCCGCTGGTGACCGGGCTGACGGTGATCGCCGCCGAAGCCGAGGAAGGTATTCTCAACGAGGCGCTGCGCAAGCGCGAGCGGCCGTTCGCTGAACTGCTGACCCCCGCCGCGGTGCCGGCGATCGAGCGCGCGAGCTATGTCGGCGCGTACAAGGGCGTCACCGACCTGCTGACCAAGTATCTGTGGCCGGAATGGGCGCTGGCGATCACGCGGGTCTGCGCGCGCGCGGGGATCACGCCGAACCAGGTGACCGCGCTCGGATCGGTGCTGTGCATCGTCGCGACCGTGGCGTTCTGGTATGGCTGGTTCTGGACTGGGCTCGCGACCGGGCTTTTCTTCATGGTGCTCGATACGGTCGATGGGAAGCTGGCCAGGTGCACGATCACCTCGTCGAAGCTTGGCAACGCGTGGGATCACGGCGTCGACCTGGTGCATCCGCCGTTCTGGTGGTGGGCGTGGGCGGCGGGCTGCGCGCCGTATGGGCGGCCGCTCGAGGATGGCGTGTTCTGGGCGGTGATCGGGACGATGCTGTTCGGCTACGTCGCGCAGCGGCTGATCGAGGGGGCGTTCATCGTCCGGTTCGGGATGCACATCCATGTGTGGGAGCGGTTCGACAGCTGGTTCCGGCTGATCACCGCGCGGCGGAACCCGAACATGGTGATCCTGTTCGCGGGGTTGCTGGTGACGCGACCGGACTGGGGAATCATCGGGGTCGCCGCGTGGACCGCGATCTCGCTGGTAGTGCATCTGGTGCGGCTGGTGCAGGCGATGCTGCGCAAGGCCAAGGGCGAGACGTTGGTGAGCTGGTTGGCGTAAAAATCCTCCCCCGCCAGGGGGAGGATCAGGCGATGTGCAGCGCCTTGGGCCGTCCGATCCACCACAGGCAGTAGATCGCCAGCGCGTACAGGAAGCGGCTGTAATCCCGCTTGCCCGCGCGGTGATCCGCGAACACCTTGTCGACCGCGCCGGCGCGCCAGATGCCCTGCTCGCGAACGCCGCTGTCGCGCCACAACTGCTCAGCATACGCGCCGAAATCGCCGGCGAACCACGCCGCCAGCGGCATCTGGAAGCCTTGCTTGCGGCGGTCTAGTATCCCTTCCGGCAGCCACGGAGCGATCGCCTGGCGGATTACGTGTTTCCCGACCTTGCCCTTCAGCTTCATGTCGGCGGGCATCGACAGCGCCAAGTCGACCATCCCCTGCCCCAGCATCGGTACGCGTACCTCGAGCGAATGCGCCATGCTCGCGCGGTCGACCTTGGTCAGCATCGCCCCCGGAAGGTTCAGCGCCAGATCGGCGAGCCCGAACTGCTCGAGCGTGTCGGTCGAGATCGCGTCCGCGTCGGGGAAATATTCCGCACACAGCGCGGCGATCCCGCCCTCTTCCTCGGCGATGAACTCGGCCGAGAATATCTCGCGGCGGAAAGCTTCGTTCGTGATCTGCGTCTTGGCGAAGAATCGCGCGATGCCGTTCGGGAGTGCGGCGCTGCCGGTGGTTTTCCGCCAGCGCTGCAGGACCGCGTTCGCATGACGCGACGGCAGAGTCGGCACCGCATCCAGCGCGCGTGCCAACCGCCGCAGCGGTGCCGGCAATGCCCCGATCCGGCGTTCGGTCGCGTGGCGCTTGTAGCCGAAGAACAGTTCGTCGCCGCCGTCGCCCGACAGCGCGACGTTAACCTCCTGCGCGGCGATCTGGCTGACGTACCAGGTCGGCACCGCGGAGGGATCGGCGAACGGCTCGTCATAACAATGCTGGACCTCGGGCAGCATCGCCTGCGCATCCGCGAGTTCCAGCGTGCGCGTCACGTGGTGGCAGCCGAGATGCCGCGCGATCGCCTCGGCATGCGGCGATTCGTCGAAGCGGGGGTCGGGGAAGCCGATCGTGAAGGTGCGCACCGGCCGATCCGAGACCTGCGCCATTGCCGCGACGACCGCGGAGGAGTCGACGCCGCCCGACAGGAACGCACCGACATCGACGTCGGCGACCATCTGCTTGCCGATCGTGTCGAGCCATTGGTCGCGGAACTGCTCGATCCACTCCGCCTCGGAGCGCGGCTCGGCCGGATGATACGCGGGCGTCCAGTAAGCGCGCATCGTTGGCGCGCCGCTCGCTTCGACGGTCATCACATGGCCCGGCGGCAGCGTGCGGACCTGCGCGTAGATCGAGCGCGGGGTGCGGACATGGCCGAAGCTGAAATAATCGTGGAGCGCGCGGCGGTCCACGTCGAACGCCATCCCCGGCAGCAACGTCAACGTCTTGAGCTCGGAACCGAACGCGAACCCCGCCGCCTGATCGGTATAATAGAGCGGCTTGACCCCGATCGGGTCGCGCGCGAGGATCAGGCGTCGGGCGTGCGTGTCCCACACCGCGACCGCGAACATGCCGTCGAGCTTCGCCCAGACGTCGTCGCCCCAGCGTTCGTAGCCGGCAAGGATGACCTCGGTATCGCCCGCGCTGTCGAACACCCGCCCGAGCGCCTGCAACTCGCGCCGCAATTCGCAAAAATTGTAGATCTCGCCATTGAAGACAAGTGCATAGCGGCCGTCGGGCGAATGGAACGGTTGGTGCCCGCCCTCGATATCGATGATGCTCAGCCGGCGCATCCCGAAGCCGAAATCGCCGTCGGTCATCACGCCCTGGTCGTCGGGCCCGCGGTGTAGGATCGCGTCGCACTGCGCGGTGATGAGGTGTGCAGCGACGAGGCGGGGCGAAACCGCACCGCTGCCCCGTGCGTAAAGGCCGGCAATTCCGCAGATGACGAACGATCCCTCGCATGACGGCAGCACCGCCGCCCGATCGCGCGCGGTCTAGGAGCCGCCTGCCGCTTTGTCACCTCCGCGCACCCCTTTGCCGCCGCGTAGCTTGCCGCCTCCGCGATCCCGCTCTAGGGGCCGATCCAGATGGTTCAGGACCCCGCTCCTATTCCGGGCCCGGCGGCTTCACCGGCTCGTGCCGGCACGACCGGGATTTTCCGGGCGGCAGCGCGCAACCTCGGCTGGCTGCTCGCGAGCCGCAGCGTGCTGGCGATCCTGTCGCTCTTCTATCTCGGGTTCGCGACGCGCACGCTGGGCGTGGTCGATTTCGGCCGGTTCGCGCTGATCTCGGGCGCGGCGCAGGCGCTGGCGACCTTCGTCGGCTTCCAGACGTGGCAGATCATCGTCCAATACGGCGTCGAGCCGATCCAGCACGGCGATACGCCCCGGCTCGCGCGGCTGCTGCGGTTGTCGGCGATCCTCGACCTGTGCAGCGCGCTGGTCGGTGCGGTGCTGAGCGTGGGTATCCTGTATGCCTGGAGCGACGGGTTCGGCATCCCGCCCGACCTGATGCGCGACACGCTGATGTTCGCGGTGGTGCAGTTGGTGACGATCCGCTCGACCCCGCTCGGCATCCTGCGGCTGCGCGACAAATTCTCGCTGTCCGCGCTCGCCGACAGCATGACGCCGATCATGCGCTTCATCGGCGCGGGTGCGGCGATCCTGTTCGAACCGACCATCCGCGGCTTCATGATCGCCTGGGCGGTCGCCGAGATCGTGACCGCCGCGACCTACTGGATCATGGTCGCCAAAAGCGGCGACCTGCACCTGCTTGCGCGCGGGCGTGGCAGTTGGGCGCAGATCCGCGACGAGAATCCCGGTATCGTCCGCTTTTCGCTGAGCACCAACGCCAGCGCGACGCTGGGCCTGTCGAGCAAGCAGATCCCGCTGCTGCTGGTCGGCGCGTCGATCGGCCCGGCGGCGGCCGGCGCGTTCCGGCTCGCGACGCAGCTGGCACAGGCGCTGGCGAAACTGTCGCAGATGATGTCGCGCGCCGCCTTCCCCGAGATCGTGCGCGCGGTACGGACGGCCGAGCCGACGCGCCTGCGCCGCATCCTGGTCCGGACGATGCTGGCGAGCACCGCCGCCGCGCTCGTCATCCTCGCCATCGTCGCGCTGGTCGGCGAACCGATCCTGAAGCTGGTCGGCGGCAAGTCGTTCGGTCACGCCTATCCGGTGCTGCTGTGGCTCGCCGCCGCCGGCTGTTTCGATCTCGCCACCGTCAGCCTCGACACGGTGATGACCGCGTTGCACCGCGCGGGCACGGTGTTTGCGATCCGTGCGGTTGGCGTGCTGCTGCTGTTCGTCACGGCGTTCGCGCTGATGCCGACCTATGATTCGACCGGGGTCGCCGCCGCGGTCGCGGTCGGATCGGTTGCGGTCGCGATCCTGCTCGGCTTTGCCGCCGCGCGGATGACGCGCCCCCGATAAAGGCCCCGGCAAGGACCCCGATAAGGACCGGATGCGGCGAACGGGCCGGTCGGCACGATAAAGGCGGCGTTCACGTCGACGCTGTCATCGCGTCGCCCCGCTATCGCCACTTTTCCGGGTCTTTATATACCGATGAAATACCTATCATCCCTGGGTCTGGCCGCGCTGGCCGGTCTGTTCGCGCCCGTCCAGGCACAGGCGGCGGAGACGTGCGAGGGCACGCCCGGCACCGGCAAGGCAAAGCTCGTGCTCGAGGCGACGACGCTGCACAATGCAGTCGGCGAAGTCGCCTTCACGGTGTATGCCGATGACAAGAAGCGCTTTTTGGCGAAGGGCGCGAAACTGGTGCGCGCCCGCGTGTCGGCGGCGACGCCGCGCGCCTGCTTCTGGCTGAAGCCCGGCTATTACGCGATCGCGCAGTATCACGACGAAAACAGCGATCACAATTTCAACCGCACGCTGTTCATGCCGAAGGAGGGCTTCGGCTTCTCCAACGACGCGCCGACCTCGATCGGTCTTCCTTCGTTCGAATCGGTACGGACGCCGCTGTCTGCGCCCGGAACGGTGGTGCGGATGAAGATGCGCTATCGCCGGTAAGTGAACCGACTGACGCCAAACAGAAATCTTTCTGACATAAATCTATGGCGGTTACGTGCCATGATGGGTAGTTTATATTGTGGCTGATGCGGTTTCCAATTTTCAGGCGTTTCAGGGGCACTCACTCGCGCCGCCCGTGCCGTCGCCAGTCCCGGCGCCCGTCGTCTGGCGTCCCGGCGTGAGCCCGCGCGATGCAGCGGCGAAGATCCGTACCGGCATCATCTGCAACCCCAAGAGCCATCGCAACCGCAGCAGCGTCGAGGCGACCAAGCCGTTCCTGTCGGGTACCGTGGTGGCGGTGACGCCGCGCACGCAGGCCGAACTCGCCGAAGTGCTGACCGATTTCGCGCGCCACGGGATCGAGTTGCTGGTGATCGACGGCGGCGACGGCACGATCCGCGACGTGATGACCGCCGCCGCGCGCGTCTGGACCGGCGCTGCACCGCGGGTGGCGATCGTACCGTCGGGCAAGACCAATGCGCTCGCGCTCGATCTCGGCATTCCCGACACCTGGACGCTCGACCAGGCGCTGACCGCCGCGCGCGACGGCAACGTCAAGACGCGCAGTCCGATCGAGATCGTCCGCAAGGACACCGGGTTGCGCCTCCACGGCTTCCTGTTTGGCGCAGGCGCGTTCGTCCAGGCGACCGCGCTTGCCCAGCGCACGCACCGCGCGGGCGCGTTCAACGGCGTCGCGGTCGGGCTGGCGCTATGCTGGGCGATCCTCCAGACGCTGTTCGGCGGCGCCAACAGTGCGTGGCGCGCGGGCAACCGGATGCGGATTCGCTTCCAGGGTGGCGACGTGACCGGACCGCATGCGCCCGGTGCGAACGCGGACACCGATCGGGCACGCTATATCATGCTCGCCTCGACGCTGAAGCGGATGCCGGTCGGGATCCGTCCGTTCGGCGTGCCCCGCGGCGGCATGAAGACGCTGGTGGTCGACGCGCCGCCGCGCTGGCTGGCCGCCGCGACGCCGCTGATCGTGGCGGGGTCGCCCGCCGCCTGGCTCGATCGTGCGGGCTATCACCGGATCGATGCGCCATCGCTCGAGCTGTCGATCGAGTCGGGGTTCATCCTCGATGGCGAGATCTATCCCGGCGGCGACCTGATCGTACGCGAAGGCAAGCCGCTCCGCTTCGTCGTCCCGTGATCAAGCGCAGGCCGTGACCACATTGGACGACGTCGTCCGGCGCCAGCTTCGCGCGTCGACGATTCCTGCGGTGCGCGACGTGGCAGCGCTGCTCGCCGAGCCTTGGGACGTGGTGGCGGTGCTGTTCTACGGCTCCAACCTGCGCACCGGGCTGACCGAGGGCGTGCTCGACTTCTACGTGCTGACCGCCGGGCCGCCCGAGCGCGGCATCTGGCCGACCGTCAGCTACCGCGAGTTCGCGCTGCACGGCGAGACGCTGCGCGCGAAGATCGCGACGATGCGGCTCGCGACGTTTGCGAAGGCCGCCGCGGCACGGACGCTCGACACCACCATCTGGACGCGGTTCGTGCAGCCGTCCGCGCTGGTTTGGGTACGCGACGACGCGACGTCGGAGGCAGTCGTGACCGCGATCGGTGATGCGGCGAAGTCGGCGGCGCGGTTCGCCGCCGCGCTCGGCCCCGCGAGCGGGACGGCCGACGACTATTGGCGCGCACTGTTCCGCCAGACCTATGCCGCCGAGCTGCGCGTCGAGCGCAAGGGTCGCGAGGGGCAGATCCTCGGCTTCGATCCCGATCGCTACGCTGCGCTCCTCCCGCTCGCCTGGACGGCGGACGGGATCGCATTCGCGGATAGCGCAGGCGTCCTCCAACCGACACTCACGCTCTCCCGCCGCGCGGCACTGGTGCGCGCGTGGGGCCACCGGCGGCGCGCGGGCAAGCCGCTTAACGTCGTCCGCCTGATGCGCGCCGCGTTCACCTTCGAAGGTGCCGCGCGGTACGGCGCGTGGAAGGTCGAGCGGCATACCGGGATCCCGGTGCCGTTGACGCCGTGGCGCGAAAAGCACCCTATTCTCGCGGCGCCCGGCGTGTTCTGGCGGGTCTGGCGTGCGCGCACCAACGAGGCGGCGAAACCGGCATGAACGATGGTTTCGGCGCGCTGATCCTCGCCGGCTCGCGTGGCGGCGTCGATCCGGTCGCGGCCTATGGCGGCGCATCGCACAAGGCGCTGATCGTGCTCGACGGCCAGACGCTGCTCGCGCGGGTCGCCCAGGCCCTACGCGACGCGGGCGCGACCAGGATCGCCGTTTCGGTTTCCGATGACGCGGTCCGCGCGGAGGCGTTGGCGCTCGGCCTCACCGTACTGACCGCCGCCACCGGCCCGAGCCTCAGCGTGCGCGAAGGAATCGAGGCGCTCGGCACGCCGCTGCTCGTCACCACCGCCGACCATGCGCTGCTCGAGCCTGAGTGGATCACGCGCTTTCTCGCCGACGCCCCCCCGGAGGCCGACGTTGCCGCGCTGCTCGCCCGTCAGGACGTGATCGAGGCCGCCGCGCCGGGCACGCGCCGCACCTATCTGCGCTTTGCCGATGGCGCATGGTCGGGGTGCAACCTGTTCCACTTCGCCACCCCCCGCTCGGTCGCCGCGCTCGACCTGTGGGCGCAGGTCGAGGCGGATCGCAAGCGACCTTGGCGGATCGTCCGGCGGCTCGGGATCGGCACATTGTTGCGCTATCTGTCGGGCCGGCTGACGCTGGTCGCGGCGATCGCGCACCTCGGCCGGCTCGCGGACCTCAACGCCGCCGCAGTGTCGACGCCGTTCGGCCTCGCCGCCGTCGACGTCGACAAACCCGCCGATCTCGACTTGGTCCGAGCGCTGACCGCGGGCCGATAAACGCCCCGCCCTTAGCCTCACCAAATACCCGTCATCCCAGCGGAAGCTGGGATCTCCCCGTGAGACCTTCGTCGCGTGCCACGCGGAAGACTCCAGCTTCCGCTGGGGTGACGGGATTTAGGCCTCTCCCGTAAAATCAAAACCACGAAGAAATTGCCCGGCGTTATCGTTCGCCCCTGTCCCCAAACCCTGCCTTGGTGCAAAGCGCTGCCATGCAAACGTCAGCCCCCGCAATCGCGCCCCACCCCGCCCCGCACGCCACCGCCACCCCGTCGATCGGCATCTACGGCAGCGCCGGCCGCATGGGTCGTGCGATCGTCGATGCGATCGAGGCGGCGGGTGCGACGCTCGCCGGCGGGGTCGACGCGCGCGAGGATCCCAATGAACTTGCCCGGACCGCGGACGTGCTGGTCGATTTCTCGACGCCCTCCGCGGTCGAGGCGCATCTTGCCGCCGCCCGCGCGGCCGGCACCGCGATCGTGATCGGCACCACCGGCCTGTCGCCGCAGCACCAGTCGATGATCGACGCCGCCGCGCAGGACATCGCCATCCTCCAGACCGGTAACACCTCGCTCGGCGTCACGCTGCTCGGCATCCTGGTGCGCGAGGCCGCCGCGCGGCTCGGCTCCGACTGGGACGTCGAGATCGTCGAGATGCACCACAAGCACAAGGTCGACGCGCCTTCGGGCACCGCGCTATTGCTCGGCGAAGCGGCCGCCAAGGGTCGCGGCACCACGCTCGCCGAACTCCGCGTCGACAGCCGTGCAGGGCTGGTCGGCGCGCGCACCGAGGGCACGATCGGGTTCGCCTCCTTGCGCGGCGGGTCGGTGATCGGCGACCACAGCGTGATATTCGCGGGCGAAGGCGAAAGGATCGAGCTCAACCACCGCGGCGATGATCGCTCGATCTTCGCGCGCGGCGCGGTCCGCGCGGCGATCTGGCTCGCCGGCCAGCCCGCCGGCCGCTACCGGATGGGCGACGTGCTCGGGCTGTAGGACGGTGAAGAAGGCCGACGTCATCGAGTTCTACGCGCGTCTGGCCGAAGCCGATCCGCATCCCGAGACCGAGCTCGAATTCGTCAATCCCTACACGCTGGTGGTCGCCGTCGCGCTGTCGGCGCAGGCCACCGACGTCGGCGTCAACAAGGCCACGCGCGCCCTTTTCCGCGAGGTAGACACGCCCGCCAAGATGGTCGCGCTCGGGCTCGACGAGCTGAAGCGCCACATCAAGACGATCGGCCTGTTCAACACCAAGGCGAAGAACGTCATCGCGCTCTCGCAGATGCTGATCGACGATTTCGGCGGCGAAGTGCCCAACGATCGCGACTCGCTCGAACGCCTGCCGGGCGTCGGGCGAAAAACCGCCAACGTGGTGATGAACGTCGCGTTCGGCGCGGAGACGTTCGCGGTCGACACGCACATCTTCCGCGTCGGCAACCGCACCGGGCTCGCGCGCGGCAAGACCCCGCTCGCGGTCGAACTCAAGCTCGACAAGGCCACGCCGCAGCCCTTCCGCCTCCACGCGCATCACTGGCTGATCCTGCACGGCCGATACGTCTGCAAGGCCCGCACGCCCGAATGCTGGCGCTGCATCGTCAGCGATCTCTGTGCGTTCAAACCCAAGACGCCGCCGCCGAAGGTCAGGTCCGCTGCGGTCTCGGCCCGTTCCAGCCCGTGAAGTAACGACGCACCGACACGAAAACGTCTGGCGCACCCCGATCCGCTTTGCTAGGCGGTCGCTTCAGGCACCCGTAGCTCAGCTGGATAGAGCGCTGCCCTCCGAAGGCAGAGGCCACTGGTTCGAATCCAGTCGGGTGCACCACAGTCGGGGCCATATCGGCCGACCGCTCCTGCTCCACCTCCGCCTCCATCAGCTCGCGTGCTATCAGTGCTGGTCGGTCTTGCCGCCGATCGTCTCCAGCACGGCGATGGCGTCTGCGGGCAGGAGCAGTTCGGCCGCGGCGAGGTTTTCGTGGAGGTGGCCGGTCGACGACGTGCCGGGGATCAGCAGGATGTTGGGCGCGCGCTGCAACAGCCAGGCGAGTGCGACCTGCATCGGGGTCGCGCCGACCGTCTGCGCAACCTGCGTCAGCGCGGTCGATTGCAGCGGCGAGAAGCCGCCGAGCGGGAAGAACGGGACATAGGCGATGCCCGCCTTGGCGAGTTCGTCGATCAGCGCGTCGTCGTCGCGGTGCGCGAGGTTGTACTGGTTCTGGACGCAGACGATGTCGGTGATCGATCGCGCCTCGCGGACTTGGCGCGCGGTCGCGTTGCTGAGGCCGATATGGCGGATCAGCCCGTCGCGCTTGAGGTCGACCAGCGTGGCGAGTTGCGCCGCGATCGGGCCCTCGGCAGGGCCATGCGCATCGAACATCAATCGGAGATTGACGATCTCGAGCGTCTCCACGCCGAGGTTGCGGAGATTGTCGTGGACCGCGCCGGTCAGGTCGGCGGGAGAAAAGGCGGGATCCCAGGACCCGTCGTGCCCGCGCCGCGCGCCGATCTTGGTGACGATCACCAGGTCGTCGGCATAGGGATGCAGCGCCTCGCGGATCAGCCGGTTGGTGACATGGGGGCCGTAGAAATCGCTCGTGTCGATATGGTCGACACCGGCCGCGATTGCTGCGCGCAGCACGGCAAGCGCGGCGTCATGGTCCTTGGGCGGCCCGAACACACCCGGCCCGGCAAGCTGCATCGCGCCATAGCCGAGGCGCTTCACGGTACGATCGCCGAGTGAATAGGTGCCGGCGCTGGTGATCTCGGTCATGGTCGCTCTCCTCGATGTGTCGGCCCGTTATGAACGCTCGCGCTTGTCGCGATAATGGGACAGTATCGGCACAGGCTGTTCGAAGGCGCGCACAATGGCAGATATCGGCGACCTGAACGCGTTCGTCGCAGTCGCCCGTGCTGGCGGCTTTCGCGACGGCGCCCGGGCGAGCGGCGGCAGCGCGTCGGGGCTCAGCGAAGCGGTGCGGCGGCTCGAGGCGAGGCTCGGCGTGCGGCTGCTCAACCGCACCACGCGGAGCGTCGCGCCGACCGAAGCCGGGGCGCGACTGCTGGACCGGCTCGGCCCGGCATTGGCCGAGGTCGACGCCGCGCTCGACGTGGTCAATGGCTACCGCGATCGGCCGGCGGGTCCGCTGCGCCTCAACGTGCCCGTCAGCGCCGCGCGAATGGTGTTGCCGGGAATCGTGCCGGCGTTCCTGGCCGCCTATCCCGACATCCGCCTCGAGGTGATCGCCGACGACAGCTTCGTCGACGTGCTCGCGGCAGGCTGCGACGCCGGCATCCGGTTCGACGAGCGGCTCGAACAGGACATGATCGCGGTGCCGATCGGTCCCCGCGAACAGCGTTTCGCGACGGCCGCAGCGCCCGGCTATCTCGATCGATGCGGTCACCCCGCGCATCCCCGCGACCTGCTCGACCATGCCTGCCTGCGCGGCCAGTTCGCGAGCGGGGCGATGGACGCGTGGGAATTCGAACGCGCGGGCGAGATCGTCAAGGTCGAGCCCAACGGGCCGCTGATCGTCCGGATCGGCACCGCGACCGATCTCGCGGTCGACGCGGCGCTGGCGGGGACCGGCATCATCCACCTGTTCGAGGACTGGTTGCGTCCCCATCTCGACAGCGGTGCGCTGGTGCCCGTGCTGGAGCCGTGGTGGCAGCGCTTTCCCGGCATGTTCCTCTATTATCCCGGCCGCCGCTATCTGCCGGCGCCGCTGCGTGCGTTCGTCGATTTCGTCGGCGCCCGCCGGGCAGCGGGATGATAGTCCGGGTCGGAGGTCGCGCGCAGGCCGTTGCGAGCAACAGCTTTTCTCGAACCATGCCAGACACTTTGCCGCCAGCTGTGGCGCAAATACCACACGCCTGAAACATGCCGAACACACGCCGCGCATAGGAGCGACCGATGAGCTCAATTTCCGTTCCCGATTCGGCGAAACCCGTATTGCTGGTGGTCGACGACGATCACATGATCCGCACGCTGCTCGCGCAGAGCCTCGGCATGCACGGCTATCAGGTCGAGACCGCGACCAACGCGCAGGAGATGGACGGCGTGCTCGCGCGGCGTCCGGTCTCGCTGATCCTGCTCGACATCATGATGCCCGGCGAGGATGGCCTGTCGGTATGCCGCCGGCTGGCGCGGGCCGGCGCACCGCCGGTGGTGATGCTGAGCGCGCTGGGCGACGAACCCGACCGCATCCTTGGGCTGGAGATTGGCGCGAGCCATTATCTGTCGAAGCCGTGCAGCCCGCGCGAGATCCTCGCCACGGTCCGTGCCGCGTTGCGCGCGCGCGAGATCCAGGATGCGGGTGAGAGCCGGTCGTTCGGCTTTCTCGGCTGGCGGGTCGATTTCGCCGCGCACGAGCTGATCGATCCCGAGGGCACGCTGATCGACCTGACCGACGGCGAGTTCGCGGTGCTGCGGGCGTTCGTCGAGCGGCCGCGGCGGGTGCTGGCGCGCGATGCGTTGCTGGAGGCGGCGCGCGGGCCGGATACCGACGCGTTCGACCGCGCGATCGACGTCCAGGTCAGCCGGTTGCGGCGCAAGCTGCGATCGCGCGGCGACGAGATCATCCGGACGATCCGCAACGAGGGCTATTTCTTCGTACCCCGCGTCGTGCGGCAATGATCGGTGGCGGGACGGATATCGGGACGGATGCCATAACGACCGGCGCGGCGGGCGCCGTAACGACCGGCCCGGCGGTCGAGGGAACGGCCGGCGCGGCGATCGGCCGGCAGCGATCCTTGCCGCTGTTCGTGCGGATCTTTGCGCTGATGCTGACGACGGTGCTGCTCGTCCAGGTGCTGAACTTCGCGGTCGTGCTGTTCATTCCGCCGCCGATGCCGGTCATCTTCACGACCACGCGGGTCGCCGCCGTCGCACGAACGGGGCGCGATCCGGCCAGGCTGCTGTCGATTAGCATGACGAACGGCCCGCCGAGCCCGACCGACAATCCGCGCGATCGCCATCTGGCCGAGTCGATCGCCACCGACCTCGGCTTGCCGTCCGCCAAGGTCACCGTCGAGACCGAGCGCTCGGCGATGCCGATGTTCGCCGGCGCGCTGCGTCCACCGATACCGATGGGCATGGGGCGCCCGCCACGGCGACCGCCGGCGTTCGACAATGCGCTGTTCGGCCCGTTCGTCGTCTCGATCGAGATGCCGAACGGGAAATGGCGGGTGATCCGGCCCGGCCACGGCACTATCGGGCCGTGGCGGATGCGGATCATCCTGTGGTTCCTCGTCGCGATGGCAGTCGCCGCGCCGATCGCCTGGGCGCTCGCCCGCCGCGTCGCCAAGCCGATCCGGTTGTTCGCCGCCGCCGCCGAGCGACTGGGACGCGATCCGCGCACGGAACCGCTGCCGCTGTCGGGGCCGTTCGAGATCGCCGAGGCCGCCGCCGCGTTCAACCTGATGCAGGAGCGGCTCAACCGCTATGTCGAGGATCGCACGACGCTGATCGCCGCGGTCGCGCACGACCTGCGCACGCCGTTGATGCGGCTGTCGCTGCGGCTCGAAAAGGCGCCGGAGGACATCCGTGCCTCCAGCGAGACCGATATCCAGGAGATGAGCCAGCGGATCGGATCGGCGATGGCGTTCGTCCGCGACATGACCCGCCACGTCCGCCGCCAGAAGCTCGATCTGCGGTCGCTGGCGGAAAGCGTGACCGACGATTTCGCCGACCAGGGCGATGCGGTCGTGCTGGAGCCGGGCGCGGCCTTGACGATCGAGGGCGATGCGCCGTCGTTGAAGGCGCTGCTCGCCAATCTGGTCGGCAACGCGGTCAAATATGCGGGCCACGCCGACGTGCGCATCGTGCGCGGGGCGGGCGTCGCGATCATCGAGGTGTCCGACACCGGGCCGGGGCTGGCACAGCCCGATCTCGACCGTGCGTTCGAGCCGTTCTTCCGCGCCGAACAGTCGCGCAACCGCGATACCGGCGGCAGCGGCCTCGGCCTCGCCAGCGTCCGCGCCGTCGCCCGCGGCCATGGCGGCGAGGCGACGATCGAGAACCGGCCGGACGGCGGGCTGCTGGCACACGTGACGTTGCCGGTCTGATCCGGGTCTGATCCAAGGCAGTCAATATCGCGGCCGCGTTCAATCCTCCCCCGCCAGGGGGAGGTGTCGCCGAAGGTGACGGAGGGGGAGGACACGCTACGGCGGTTCCCCTTTCCTCCCCCTCCGTCAGGCTGACGCCTGCCACCTCCCCCTGGCGGGGGAGGATCGCATCGTTCGCTTGAAACATGGCGGCAACGATCGGCGCGTCTGACAGGCTCGAAGTATCGAGGAGTTTGCATGCGTAGAATCGTTCTGATCGGTCTTGCCGGCGCGCTGGCGGGTTGCGCCACGCACACGCCGCCGCCTCGTGGGCCCGGTGGTCCGATGGCATCCGGACACAAGGGCGAAGGCGGTAGCCGAGAGCGTGGTCCAGAGCATGGCCCCGACCATGGCAGGGGTCAGTTGTTCGTCAGCCCGATGGGCGAACCGTTCCGCGCATCGCAACGCCCGGGCGCCGCGCAGGAACAATGGTTCGCGGGCGCCGACGCCGATGCCGATGGCCGCATCACCGAGGCCGAATTCCAGCGCGACGCGGCCCGGTTCTTCGCCGTGCTCGATCGCGGCAAGGACGGCGAGATCGATCCCGACGACATCGCCTATTACGAAAACACCCTGGTGCCCGAAATCAGGGTCGGCGGCAGCGGCGGCGGATCATCGAGGGGCAGCGGTGGCCGCGGTCCGCGTGGCAATGGTGGACCGCCGGGCGGGGGATCGGGCGGACGATCGGGCGGGCCCGGCGGCGGAAGCGGGGGCGGAAGCGGCGGCCCAGGCATGAAGTTCGGTGGCGACGACAAGGCGTCCGGCGCCGCCGTCCGCGAGCGACTGGGCGCGGCGCGCTACGGCTTTTTCGACTTGCCCGAGCCGGTCGCGGCGGCCGATCGCAATCTGAACCGTGGCATCGATGCGACCGAATTCGCCAAGGCCGCCGCGACGCGGTTTGCAGCGCTCGACAAGAACCACGATGGCGCGCTGACGCGGGGCGAACTGCCGCGTGCGGGTGCGGAGACGTGGCGGAACGGTTCGGATCGACCGCCCCCTCCCCCGCGCGAAACGGCGGAGCCCAGCCCTGCCCCGTCGACGACGCCGTAGCCGCGCGCGAAACGTCCAGCCCCATGACCGGCGCCACTGGTCATGGGGTCAGCGTCGGCCGACGATCAGGGCCGCGGCGGCATGCCATCCATCGGCGGCGGACCGTCGCCATCCGGGCCGTGACCGCCCGGACCACCACGTCCCGGACCACCACGCCCAGGCCCACGCCCACGCCCACCCGGCCCTGGACCATGCCGCAACCGCATCAAAGCCTCGAACGTCCGGCGCTGGGTCGGATCGAGACCATCGTAGAACGTCCGCGCCACGGTGAGCCGGCGGGTATCGTCGGCCGATCGCCGCGCGACGTCCTTCGCCATCCGATCGAGATGTTGCGCAAAGCCATCGCTCGGCGGAGCCGCATCGGTACGGGGCGACTCATCCGGGCCCGGCCCACGCCCGTCGCGTCCAGACGGCGGCGGTGGCGGAGGCATCATCGATTGCAGGAACGCGGCCAGCGCCGGTCGCTGTTCAGGTCGAAGGACCAGCACCAACGCGATGTCGTCGGCCTCGCGCGCCTGCATCTTTGCGATATCGGCGGCCGGTGGCGGACCATCACCCCGGCCCTGCGCGGCGACCGGCAGCGGCAACCCCATGATCGTCGCCAGCAACGCCGTACCGACCAGCGGCAGCGCCTTCGCCCAGAAGCTCGTCTTCATCGTCTTGTCCCCTTTGGTGAACCCGATTTCCCTGCGGGGAACCGGATGTCGGCTCAGCCGAGCAATCCCGAGATGATCCATCGGCGGCTGACCGCGGACTTTACGATCGCGGCACCGCAACATCGGCAGGCGGACCGCTGGATCGGTTCGCCCTTGATGTCGCGGTGCCGTGACCGCGGCAGATGCCGGCCGACCGCACAGTCGGCGGTTCGTGATGATTGCGTCTGCACGTCGCGCCCCCGCCGAAAGATCAGAATCATGGGATGGCGGACGATGTTTGCCGGGGTATTTCCGCGGCATTGCCAACGGCCGATCGGCCGGCAACGCCGGCACCTTTGCGATGCAGCCACCGGGCGACTTCGGCGTTCTGATCTGCGATACCGATCCGTCCCCAAGGGAGCCGTCCATGGCCGATACCGACCTCGTCACATTTTCCGACGTGATGCTGACGCCCGATCCCTCGCGGACCGTGATCCGGCCGTTCAACATCGAATATCCCGGACCGTTCAAGGTCGAGGGCCATCCGCGCGCATCGCGGGTGATCGACCGAGTGCTGTCGCTGACCACCGACGAACTTCACACCGAGCGCGCGCGGGTCACCGCCTCGCTCGACGAGCGACACCGCGACGTCGACGCCATGCTGCTCCACCGGTTCGGCGAAGTGATGGCGACGGTGCAGGATTCGCGGACGATCACGCACGACCAGCAGGTCCTGATCGGCGCGTATCTGAGCGAGGAATATTCGTTCGAGGCCGCCGCGCTGTTCAATCCCAGCATGGTCTTGCACCCCGAGCAGGACGACGCGCCCGAGGGCGGGCTGCGGTTCATCCTGTCGCTGCGCGGGATCGGCGAGGGGCATGTCTCGTCGGTAACGTTCCGCACCGGCAGCTGGTCGCCGACCCAGGGCTTCGCGGTCGATCGCGCCAGCCCCACCGCGGTGCCGCCGCGGATCGAGCCGTCGGACCGGGGCGCGACC
Organism: Sphingomonas sp. 4RDLI-65; assembly: GCF_049472435.1. Taxonomy (NCBI): domain Bacteria; kingdom Pseudomonadati; phylum Pseudomonadota; class Alphaproteobacteria; order Sphingomonadales; family Sphingomonadaceae; genus Sphingomonas; species Sphingomonas sp. 4RDLI-65. The sequence goes on from NZ_JBCEBT010000001.1 coordinate 953,192, forward strand.
GATGGCGGCCCCACCCGGCTATACTGCGGCGGTAGTCGCGAGGTGTCGGAGACGGTGCTGTTCCCGATCCTGCCAAGCCAGCGCCAGGGGATCGAGGACATGCGGCTCGTCCGGTTCTTCGACGGCGAGGCGCACCATTATCTCGGCACCTATACCGCGTTCAGCGGGTCGGAAACGCGCTGCGAGATGCTGCGCGGCGAGGATTTCAAGACGTTCGAGATGCAGCCGATGCGCGGCACGGTCGCCGCCACCAAGGGCATGGCGCTGTTCCCGCGCAAGATCGACGGGCGCTATGCGATGCTCGGGCGGCAGGACAACGAGAATATCTGGTACCTGACGTCGGACGATATCCTGACGTGGAACGGCGGCACCAGGATCGTCGAGCCGAAATGGCCGTGGGAATATATCCAGATGGGCAATTGCGGATCGCCGATCGAAATCGACGAGGGCTGGCTGGTGCTGACCCACGGCGTCGGCAGCGTGCGCAATTACTGCATCGGCGCGTGCCTGCTCGACAAGGACGACCCGACCAGGCTGCTCGCGCGGCTGACCGACCCGCTGATCGCGCCGAGCCCCGACGAACGCGACGGGTATGTGCCGAACGTCGTCTACAGCTGTGGCGGGATCGTGCATGAGCGGACGCTGCTGCTGCCGTTCGGGGTGGCGGACAACTTCGCGTCGTTCGCGACGGTGGATGTGGGAAGACTGGTCGCGGCGATGGCGTAAGGACGGCGGCGTGAAAGCTTGTTCCCCCGCGAAGGCGGGGGTCCAGACTGGGCTCCCGCCTTCGCGGGAGAACAAGAAAGGGAGCGATCTGCCGCCTGATGCACTGAACTCGGCTTACACCACGGGATCGGCCGATAAGACAGTCAGACGCTTGCCCCCGAAATCCTCCACCGCGACCGCCTCGATCTGCCGTTCGATACCGCGCGTAAGCCCGGCCGGAACCGTCACCGCGAAGCCGCGCGCGATCAGGCCTTCCACCGCCCAGCGGACGCAATAGTCCGCCGCGACGCCGATGACCGTCACGTCGCTGATGCCGCTGGCCGCGAGGCCGGAGAAGAAGTCTTCGCGCGGCATTGTACTGCCCGCACCGTGCGCGTCTTCGATCGCCAGCCCCGGCTCGGCCCACATGTCGAACACCCCCTTCTCGATCCGCCAGGCGGGGATCGCCGGATCGATCAGCGCGACGTCGAGCATGTTCTCCCAGCCTCGCGTGCCGCGGACGCAGTGGATCGGGAACAACGCCGCTTCGGGCGAGGCGGCATAGGTCTCGCGGTAATGCGTGTCGAAGGTGAACAGCACGCCCACGGTTTCATCGGGCGTCAGCGCCGCCAGCCACGCCTGCATCGGCGCGACCAACCCTTCCGCCCCGGCGACACTCAGCGCGCCGTCTGCCGCCATGAAATCCCACTGCGTATCCACCACGACCACGAACCGCGCCATCGCACCTCTCCTTCGGCCGCTGCTTGACACACTCGCGTCTTCTCGGACACCCGCAGCGTCCAAGCAACGCAGGAGCCCGTGCGCATGGCCGTGACCGATATCGCCACCCGGACGTACAACCATAATTTCCGGCTCGATCCGATCGTGCGCAGCCTGCTCGATACCGATTTCTACAAGCTGCTGATGCTGCAGATGATCCGGCAGGTTTACCCGGATGTCAGCGCCACCTTCGCGCTGATCAACCGGACGACCAGCGTGCGCCTCGCGGAAATCGTCGACGAGGACGAATTGCGGGCGCAGCTCGATCACGCACGGACGCTGCGGTTCGCGAAGAAGGAGCTGATCTGGCTCGCGGGCAACAGCTTCTACGGGAAGCAGAAGATGTTCGGGCCGGAGTTCATCGCCTGGCTCGCCGACTTCCGCCTGCCCGCCTACGATCTGCGGAAGGTGGACGGACAGTATGAGCTGCATTTCGACGGTCCGTGGACGCACACGACGATGTGGGAAATCCCCGCGCTGACGATCATCAACGAGTTGAAATCACGTGCGGCCCTGCGCGATCGCGGGCGGTTCGCACTCGATATCGTCTATGCGCGCGCCAAGGCGAAACTGTGGGAGAAGGTCGAGCGGTTGCGCGAGCTGCCCGACCTCGTCCTGTCGGATTTCGGTACGCGGCGGCGGCACGGCTTTCTCTGGCAGCGCTGGTGCGTGGAGGCGCTGAAGGAAGGTCTTGGCGACCGGTTCATCGGTACCTCGAACGTGCTGCTGGCGATGGATGCGGATCTGGAGGCGATCGGCACGAACGCACACGAACTGCCGATGGTGACCGCCGCACTGGCCGACAGCGACGCCGAACTTGCCGACGCGCCGTACCGCGTGCTCGAGCATTGGCGGCAACATTATAACGGCAACCTCCTGATCGCACTGCCCGATGCGTTCGGGACGACCGCGTTCCTGCGCAACGCGCCGCACTGGCTGGCGGAATGGACGGGCTTCCGCCCCGACAGCGCGCCACCGATCGCGGGCGGCGAGCAGATCATCCGCTGGTGGGAGGAACAGGGCGTCGATCCGAAAACGAAGCTGCTGATCTTCTCCGACGGGATGGACATCGACACGATCGAGCAGGTGTATCGCCATTTCCACGGGCGTGTGCGGATGAGCTTCGGCTGGGGGACCAACCTGACCAACGACTTTCGCGGCTGCGATCCCGACGGCGCGACCGCGCTGGAGCCGATCTCGCTGGTCTGCAAGGTGATCGCCGCCAACGGGCGGCCGGCGGTCAAGCTGTCGGACAATCCGGCCAAGGCGACCGGCGAACCCTCCGAAATCGCCCGCTATTTGCGCGTGTTTGGCGAAGCCGACCGGGCGAGCGCACCGGTGCTCGTCTAACTCGCCAAACGTGGCATCTGCGCAACACGCCAGCCACATTTCGCAACAAAATTGCTACACATGGCGATATTACCTTGCTTCGTTACGCCCCTGAGCCATCATTCGTATACAAAATATAAGAGCGGATGCGGTGCGGAAACACGAACAGGGGGATGGTTCATGCGTGCAGTGAAGACGTTCAAATATCTGGGCAGACATTCGGGCAAATATGCCAGCGTCGGTGGTTTGGCCCTGGCGACGATGCTAGCGGCGGCGCCGGTCCAGGCGCAAACCGTCACGACACCCGCGGCGGAGGCCACGGCACCCGTCGATCAGACCAGCGGGGAAGAGATCGTCGTCACCGGATCGCGTATCCGTCGCGATCCGCTGTCGCAGCCTTCGCCGGTCATCACGGTCGATGCGGAATCGATCCAGCGGACCGGGCTGTCGTCGGTTGCCGACGTGCTCCAGCGGCTGCCGAGCGCGGCCGGCGGGCTCAATTCGAAGGCTAATAATTCGGGGAACATCGGCAATCCGCCCGATGGCGGCGGCGTGGGTGCAGGGTCGGCCGAGATCGACCTGCGCTATCTTACCGCCAAGCGGACGCTGGTGCTGGTCGACGGCCTGCGCTTCGTCAACGGCGCGTCGGCGAGCGGGATTCCCTCGACGGTCGATCTCAACACGATCCAGGTCGGCTCGATCGAGCGGATCGAGATCCTCCAGTCGGGCCAGTCGCCGCTCTATGGCTCGGACGCGCTGGCCGGCGTCGTCAACATCATCACCAAGTCGCAGCAAAAGGGGCTGAAGGCATCCGCGCAGTTTGGTACGTTCCGCCAGGGCGACGGGCATACGCAGGACTATAATGTCAGCTACGGGATCCAGGCGCCGCGGACGAGCGTGGTGTTCGGCGGGAGTTACGTGAAGCAGGAAGCGGTCCGCACCGGCGACCGCGCGATCTCGCAATTCCCCAACCCCGGCCAGACGAGCTGTACCGATCCGATCGGCGGCTGTTCGAGCGCGACGGTGAACGGGTATGTCCAGCTGACCGGCGCGGCGCTGACGCTGAAGTCCGCACCGATCCTCGGACGTCCGCGCTACGATGCGGCGAACCCGACGGGCGCCAACAGCGACTTCCGCCTGCTCACGACCTCGGACCGGTTCAACTTCGCGCCGTTCAATTACTTCCTGACGCCGTCCGAGCGCTACGGCTTCTTCGTCAGCGCCAAGCAGGAGCTGACCGATAGCGTGAACCTGCGCGTGAAGATGAACTATACGCGGCGCAATTCGCAGAACCAGGCGGCGTTCCTGCCGCTGTTCGTCGGGCCGGACGCGGGCAACGGCAACCTGCTCGATACGATCTCGATCGACGCGACCAACCCGTACAACCCGTTCGGCTATACGCTGTCGGCGGGCGGCGCGGGCAATGCACCGGCGAACTATTCGACGGTGCGTCGTCGTCTCGTCGAGGCGGGGCAGCGGACCTATACGCAGACCGTCGACACGATGTCGGCGACCGCGACGCTGGATGGCTCGTTCACCGTCGGCAGTCGTAAATTCTACTGGGATGCCAATGCGGTGCTCGGCTTCAACGATGCCAAGCAGCTGTTCACCGGCAACATCAATGCGGCGCTGCTGCAACGTGCGCTCGGGCCGGTCGCGAACTGCACCGGCGCGTGCGTGCCGTTCAATATCTTCGGCGGGGCCGGCTCGGTCACGCCGGCGATGCTCGCCTATATCGCGTTCGACGAACGCGCGCGCAGTTCGCAGAGCCTGGAGGATTACACCGCCAACATCTCGGGCGACCTGTTCGACTTGCCGGCCGGTCCCGTCGGCATCGCCGCCGGCTACGAACACCGCGTCCAATATGGCAGCTTCACGCCCGATCCGCTGATCACCGCCGGGCTCGGCGCGGACATCCCCGCTCAGCCGGCGCGAGGACACTTCAACTCGGACGAGGTCTATGCCGAGCTGCGCGTCCCGCTGATCCACGACACGCCGTTCATCCACTCGCTCGAAGTCGGCGGCGCGGTACGGCATTCGAACTATTCGACCAGCGGCAGCAACACCACCTATACCGGCAGCGGCCTGTGGAAGCCGACCAGCGACCTACTGTTCCGCGCTTCCTACGCGCAGGGGTTCCGCGCCCCGAGCATCGGCGAGTTGTTCGGCGCGGAATCGCGGTCGGATGCGCCGATCGACGATCCCTGCACCAATGTCGCCGGCTCGCCGTTCCAGACGTCCGCCACCGTACGCGCGAACTGCGTCGCGAACGGCGTGCCGGCGAACGGGAGTTACCAGGAGCCCAATGGCGGCCAGCTGGGCGTGCTGACGGGCGGCAATACATTGCTCAAGCCCGAGACCTCGCGGACCTGGCTGTTCGGCGGCGTCTATGCGCCGAACTGGGCGAAGAGCAGCGGTTTTGCGAGCCAGCTGAGCATCGAGGGCAATTACTACGACATCAAGGTCACCGATGCGATCGCCCCCGTTGCAGCGCAGCTGACGCTGAGCCGGTGTGCGGAAACGGGTGACGCGCTGAGCTGCGCGGCGATCACGCGGACCTCGAACGGGCTGATCTCGCGGATCAATGCGCAGTTGCAGAACATCGGCGGGATCCGCACCCGCGGCGTCGACGTGACCGCGATCTATCGCTCGCCGCGCACCTCGGCGGGGACGTTCGGGCTGTCGCTCAACGGCAATATCCTGCTGAAATACGCCGAGACTTTCCCGGCGGCGACGGGCTTCACCACCACCGACTATCGCGGCACGACGCGCGGCTTCCCCGACCAGTCCTATCCCAAGTTCAAGGGAAATGCGGTCGTCGACTGGGATATCGGCGCGGCGCGCGCGTCGTTCACGGGACGCTACATCAACAGCGTGAAGGAAGCCGATGGCACGAAGCTCAAGAGCACTTTCTACGGCGACGTGCAGGTGACGCTGGCGCCGGGCTGGCTGGAGAACCGGCTGGGCCTGACGATCGGCGTGAACAACGTGTTCAACCAGGACCCGCCAGCGTGCTTCAGCTGCACCGGGCCGAACTATGATCCGACCACGTATGATGTGCCGGGGCAGTTCGGGTATGTCCGGCTGTCGTGGGGGCTTTGATCTGAGCGGAACTTAGCGGCGACGGCGTCCTCACAATCCTCCCCCTGGCGGGGGAGGATCGCAAAGTTCGACCTAGTCCTCGACCAGCTTCATGAAACGGCGCTCTACCGGGGCCAGTACCGGGCCCAACTCGTGCCCGCGCTTCACCACCGCGCCGCCTTCGCCGATAAGCGCCCACATGCCCTGCTTGTTACGCAGCGACGGGCGTTTCTCGATCCTGAACTCCGGCCGTTCGGCAGCCCGGCGGAAGGCGGCGAAGACGGCGGCGTCCTTGCCGAGATCGATCGCATAATCGCGCCAATGCCCCGCCGCGACCATCCGGCCGTAGAGATCGAGGATCCGGTTCAGTTCGAGGCGGTCGAAGCCGACCTGCGTCGCCTTGGACGGTGTCGGGAACGGCACGACGCCCATCAGCTATCACCCATCATGCGCGGTCGCGGCGGTCCTCGGGACGCTCATCCACATGGCCATCGGCGAGCAGCGCATCGAGCCGCTTGCGCATCGTCTCCAGCTCGCAGCGCATGAGCTCCATCTTCTGCGTGGCGGGGTCGAATGCCTCGCTGCACGGCGTACCATAGGGGACGAACCGCGGCAGTTCGGGCGCGTTGCCGCCCTCGATCGTGGTCGCGCGCGCAGGAATGCCGACAACCGTGGTACCCGCCGGCACGTCACGCGTGACGACCGCGTTGGCACCGACGCGCGAGCGCTTGCCGAGCGTGATCGGCCCCAGCACCTGCGCGCCCGAGCCGATGATCGCACCGTCGGAGATGGTCGGGTGGCGCTTGCCCTGCACGCCATTGTCGGGGCTGGTGCCGCCGAGCGTCACGCACTGGTAGATCGTCACATCGTCGCCGATCTCCGCGGTCTCGCCGATCACGACGAAGCCGTGGTCGATGAAGAAATTGCGGCCGATCGTCGCGCCCGGATGAATGTCGATCGCGGTCGTGAAGCGCGACCAGTGATTGACGCAACGCGCGAGGAAATAGAGCTTCGCCTTGTACAGGCGATGCGCGATGCGGTGATAACCGAGCGCCCAGACGCCGGGGTACAGCATGATTTCCGCGCGGGAATGCGGAGCGGGATCGCGTGCGCGGATGGAATCCAGATAGGCCAACAGTCCGCTCGACATCCGTAAGTCCCCTTCGCGATCCGTGTATCTAGGGCATCGGTGGGTCGATTTCCAGAACCGGACCGTTGGAGCGCAGCAATGACCGGATTGGGGTAAAGCCTATCTTTGTTGTGGGATTTGCCCGGACATTGCAGTTTGCGGCCAGAAATGACGGGATGATTTGCGGGGATGCCGATGTTCGATCTGACGACCTTGAGTTTCGAGACGCTGCTGCCCTTCATCCTCGTCGGGTTCGCCGCGCAGATCGTCGATGGCGCGCTGGGCATGGCGTTCGGGGTGATCTCGAACACGCTGCTGCTGTGGGTCGGCGTACCGCCCGCCGCCGCATCGGCGGGCGTGCACACCGTTGAGACCTTCACGACCGCGGTGTCGGGGATCAGCCATGTGCTGCACAAGAACGTCAATTGGACGCTGTTCCTGCGCCTGATGATCCCCGGCGTGATCGGCGGCATCCTGGGTGCGTACGTGCTGTCGAACATCGACGCGAGCACCGCCAAGCCCTTCATCCTCGCGTATCTGACGTCGATCGGCGTGTATCTGCTGTACCGCGGGCTGCGCTATCCGCCCAAGCAGAAGGAGCCGAAGATCGTCGAGCCGCTCGGGCTGGTCGGCGGGTTCCTCGATGCTGCCGGCGGTGGCGGCTGGGGGCCGGTGGTGACGTCGAACCTGCTGGTCCAGGGCGCGTCCCCGCGGACCACGATCGGCACGGTCAACACTGCCGAGTTTTTCCTGACCGCGACGATCTCGGCGACGTTCATCACGCAGCTCGGCTGGGCGGCGTTCACGCAGGCCACCGTGGGCTTGCTGATCGGCGGCGTGCTCGCGGCACCGTTCGGGGCGATGCTGGCGAAGCGCGTGCCGGCCAAGACGTTGATGGTGCTGGTCGGGGTAATCCTGACGCTGACGAGCCTGTTCGGGCTGTACCGCGCGATCTGGCACTGACGCCGTCTCCCACAGGAAGAACGAGCGTCACGCACGAAGCAGGCTGCCGCCGTTTTTGTGCGATGCGGCATTCCGACACTGGTGATATCGATCCGACACTCTATTTACTTAGCCATGATCGATAGAGGCGATTAATGGCTGCGACCTACCTACCCACGTTGAAACAGCTGCAATATCTGGTTGCGCTGAAGGACCATGGCCATTTCGGACGCGCCGCCGAGGCGTGTTTCGTCACGCAGTCGACGCTGTCGGCGGGCCTGCGCGAACTCGAGACGCTGATCGGCGTCGTGCTGGTCGAGCGGACCCGGCGCGTGGTGCGGTTCACGCCGCTGGGCGACGGGATCGCCGACAAGGCCCGACGCGTGCTGCGCGAGGCGGAGGAACTGGGTGACATGGCGCGCGCTGCCGGCCAGCCTTTGTCGGGCGACATGCGGATGAGCGTGATCCCGACGATCGCGCCGTTCATGCTGCCCCGCATCCTGCCGCGCCTGCGGAAAGATTATCCCGATCTGAAGCTGTTCCTGCGCGAAGAACCCAGTGGGCCGGCATGCGAGGGGCTGCATAATGGTCGGACCGACTGCGTGCTGCTCGCGCTCCCCTATGCCTGTGGCGAGGTGACGTCGGAGACGCTGTTCGAGGATCGGCTGTTCGTCGCCTATCCCTCGGGCGAGGTGCCGTCGGCGCTGCCGGCGATCCCGGCGTCGGCGATCGACGAGACCCGGCTGCTGCTGCTCGAGGACGGGCATTGCCTGAAGGATCATGCGCTCGGTGCGTGCAACCGGCCGGAACTGCGGGCGGAGGCGACGATGCTGGGTACGTCGCTGCATACGATCGTGCAGATGGTCGACAACGGGCTGGGCATCACGATGCTGCCCGAGATGGCGATCAAGGCGGGCATTCTCGACAACACCAACATCACCGCGCGACCGCTCGACGAGATCAACGCGGTCCGCCGGATCGCACTGGTGTGGCGCCGGGCCAGCCCGCGCGAGAAGGACTTCCAGTTGATGGCGAAGGCTCTGGCGGACGTTCAGTAGCGGGGCCAATAGCCCGGTCTGCCAACGCGAGATTGGCACGGATGCGCAACCAACTCGGCGTTCGATCGTATGGTTGGCGAGTTCCCGCTGGAGATCCGATGATGTCGAAGACGCTTCCGCTATTGCTGATCACGAGTGCGCTGGCGCTCGCTGCGTGCAGTGGCAAATCGAAGGACGACGTGGCCAGTGCGTCGACCAATCCTGCGAACCCGGCGCTGGCCGTACCCAATGGTCCGCCCGCAGTCGCCAACCCGACGGTCGGCGGCGTGCCGATGATGGCCACCCGGACGATCGTCGACAACGCGTCGGCCGCCCCCAATCTGTCGACGCTGGTCGCCGCGGTAAAGGCTGCCGACCTGGTCGGTACGCTGTCGGGTCCCGGGCCGTTTACGGTGTTCGCACCGACCAACGACGCATTTGGCCGGCTCGCACCGGGCATGGTCGACACGCTGCTGAAGCCCGAGAACAAGGCTTCGCTCACCAAGGTGCTGACCTATCATGTCGTGCCGGGCGTCATCACCGCCGACGATCTGCGCCAGCGGATCGCGGCGGGTGGCGGCACTGCGACGCTGACGACGGTGGAAGGCGATCCGATCACCGCGACGCTGGTCGGTGCGGTCGTCACGCTGACCGACGTCAATGGTAACAAGAGTTATGTCGAGACCGCAGACGTGCGCCAGTCGAACGGCGTCGTACATGTGGTGAACGGCGTAATCGTGCCGAAACTAAGCTGATCGGAACCGTTGCAGGGCTCGGTTCGTCGCATCGATGGCGCGGCTGGTCCGCCAAAACATTGAAGACCTGCCGAACCCATACCTAAGTTTTTCGTTCGAGTTCCTCATCGTCCCAACAACTATATTTGGAGTCGCACATGACCGTTAAGACGAACCTTCTGATTGCCGCCGCATCGAGCATGATCTTCGCCGCTGGCGCGACCGCACAGACGACGCCCGCAGCGCCTGCAGCGCCCGCGCAGACTGCACCGGCTGCAACCGCCACGCCGCAGGCAGCACCGGTCGCTGCGGCTCCGGCTGCACCGACCGCCGCGCCGACTACGACGATCGCCGCCGCGCTGCCGACGCTACCGAACCGTGCGACGCTCGCCAAGCTGGTGACGGCGGCCAAGCTGCAGACGACGCTGGCAGGCCCGGGCCCGTTCACCGTGTTCGCGCCGAGCGACGAAGCGTTCACCCGCCTGCCGGCTGGTGCGCTCGACACGCTGCTGAAGCCTGAATCGGCACCGACGCTCGCGACGATCATCAAGTATCACGTCGTCGCCGGCGCGGTGACGTCGGACCAGCTGAAGGCGCAGATCACCGCTGGTGGTGGCAAGGCCACGCTGACGACGCTCGCCGGCCAGCCGCTGATCGCCTCGCTCGGCCCGAACGGCAACATCGAGCTTACCGACACTGCCGGGATCAAGTCGTATGTCGATACCGCCGACATCAAGGAGACGAACGGTGTCGTCCACCTGACCAACGGCATGAGCGTTCCGAAGCTCGGCTGATTGAATTGCGGGCCGCTGTTTCCTTGGGAAGCGCGGCCCGTACTCATATTGTTTCCCCGCGAAGGCGGGGACCCAGACTGGGCTCCCGCCTTCGCGGGAGAACAAATTTAGGTAGGTGCGCTTATTTTTGCGGCGCTTCCCACCGAACAGCAGCGGCATGATCGCCATCCCGCGCCTCAACCCAGCTAGCCGTCGCACCACGCGTCTCGCGTTTCCAGAACGGCGCGTCGGTCTTCAGCCGGTCGATAAGATACGCACAGGCCTCCAGCGCCGCGCCGCGGTGCGCCGCCGTCGCCGCGACGAACACGATCCGCTCGCCCGGATGCATCGGCCCGACCCGGTGCACGATGATCGCCCCGCTCAGCCCCCAGCGTTCGATCGCGCCCTCGGCAACCCTCACCAACGCCGCTTCGGTCGCGCCCGGATAATGCTCGAGTTCGAGCGTACCGACACCGTCATCCGCGCGAACCAGCCCGGTGAATGTCGCGACCGCCCCCGCTCCTGCTGCCTCAGCGCGTGTCATCTCCGCGGCGATATCGATCGGCGCGTGCTGGACCGAGATATGGATCATCCGCCCGTCACCGGTGGGAAGATCGCGATCTCCTGCGCCCGACCGATCGGCGTATCCAAGGTCACGAAATCCTGATCGATCGCCGCGCGCAACCGCGAGCGGTTCTCAAACGCTTCGGCATGCCCGGGGCTCGTTTCCGCGAGCCAGTCGACCAGATCCGCCACCGTCACCACGCTCGCGGGCGGCTCGACCGATTCCTCGCCCGTGCCGATGCGCTCGCGCACCCAGGCGAAATACACCATCCGTATCTTCGCCATAGTCAGTCCATGTGCTTCAGGCCGACGCGGAGATAATCCCACCCGGTCAGCACGGTCAGGACGGCCGCGCCCCACAAGGCGACGATACCGACATTATGCACCCAGGCCATGTCGGGCACCGCGCCGCCGAGGATGATGCCGCCGAGCGACACGAGCTGCAGCGTCGTCTTCCACTTCGCCAACTGCGAAACGGGCACGGACACCTGCACCTGCGCCAGGAACTCGCGTAGCCCCGACACCGCGATCTCGCGCAGCAGGATCACCAGCGCGGCGATCACGTGGACGCCGGGAATATCACGCGTGCCGACCAGGATCAGGATCACCGCGGCAACCATGATCTTGTCGGCGATCGGATCGAGGAAGATCCCCAGCCGCGACACCGCGCCGCTCGATCGCGCGAGGTAACCGTCGAAATAATCGGTGATGCCCATCAGGCAATACAGCACGAAGGCGATGCCGTAGCCCGCCTCCCAGTCGGGCCACCACAGGAACCAGACCAGCAGGGGCACCGCGACGATCCGCGACAATGTCAGGAGGTTAGGCAAGCTTAGCACCCACCACCCCTATACCGGTCGGTCGCGCGGCGAAACCGGTTTAAGCGTTGGCGTGGGCATGGCGCTGGGCTAAGGGTTTCGCGTATTTTCGCAACGATCTGGGCGATTTCTCGCATGCTCAATGCCCTCGGGTTGCTGAAGCAACGTCGCTTCCTGCCCCTGTTCACCACGCAGTTTCTCGGCGCGTTCAACGACAACCTGTTCAAGACTTCGATGGTCCTGTTCGCCACCTATGCGGTCTTCAACGACCCGCAGATGGAGGCGAATTTCAACGCGCTGGCGACCGGACTCGGCATCCTGCCGTTCTTCCTGCTGTCCGCGCTCGCCGGGCAATTGGCGGACAGCCACGACAAAGCCAAGATCATCCGGATCGTGAAGACGGTCGAGATCGGCATCATGCTGCTCGGCGCGACCGGGCTGATGGTCGCGCGCTTCGGGCATCCGTCGCTGGGGATCGGGCTCATGCTCGGCGCGGTGCTGTGCCTCGGCGTGCATTCGACGTTTTTCGGCCCGATCAAATACGCGATACTGCCGCAGCATCTGGCGCCGTGCGACGTGCTCGGCGGCACCGGGCTGGTCGAGGCGGGCACGTATCTCGCGATCCTGCTCGGCACCGTGACCGCCGGCTGGATCCCGATCGAGGGCGCCGCCGCCAGCGTGCTGGTCGTCGCCGCGATCGGCTGGTTCGCCGGTCGCGAAGTGCCGCCTGCACCGCGCGAAGGTCCGCCGCTCAAGCTCGACTACAACCCGTTCACCGCGTCATGGCGCCTGATCAGCGCGACGCTGCACATCCCGCGGCTGTTCCTCGCGATCGTCGCGATCAGCTTCTTCTGGACGATCGGCGCGGTGCTGATCATCGTCTTCCCGCCGCTGGTGAAGAACGTGCTCACTGCCGACGAGCGAGTCGCAAGCTTCGTGATCGCGGTGTTCTCGGTCGGCGTCGCGATAGGTTCGGTGGTGATCAACTCGATGCTGCGCGGGCGGATCTCGGCGAAGTTCTCGCCCGTCTCGGTGATCGCGATGGGCGGCTTCGTGGTGCTGTTCTCGTTCCTCGCGCGGAACTGGACGCCCGCACCGGCAGGGCAATATTACGACTGGGCGGGCTTCATCCATCAGCCGGGTGCGCTCCCCGTGCTGGCGACGCTGCTGGCGATCGCGATCACCGGCGGGATGTTCGTCGTGCCGCTCTATGCGTTCCTGACGACCACGGTCGAGAAGGACCAGACCGCACGCACCGTGGCGGCGAACAACGTGGTGAATTCGGGGGCGATGACGATCGGCTCGATCCTGGTCATCGGCATCACGGCGATGGGCGTCACGCCACAGGACATGCTGTTCCTGGTCGCGGCGATGTGCCTGGTGTCCGCATGGCTCGCACAGAAACTGCACCGCGCCTGCGACGACGATGCCGCCGGGTGCCTGCCGACGCTGAGGAAGTAGGCGCGCTCCCTTTTCCGTTCGCCCTGAGCGAAGTCGAAGAGTGTGCCCCACGCCCAGGTGCTTCGACTGCGCTCAGCCCGAACGCGACGATAGGCGCGGCCGGCTCAAAAAATGAAGCTGTAGAAGCAGGTAAAGAACGCCGCGAAGCTGAGCGCGAACAGTTTCAGGTCGTGGTCGTCGTTGCGTGCGGCGACGACCACAGGTGGCGGCAGCGACCGGCGAAACGGGTGCCGGGCGGCTTCGTTGGTAAGGACTAGGCGTCTGGTCATGATGCAAACGTTAACGCCGCGTTTACTAAATCGACCAGTGGCAAAAGTGGTTAAACTTGCGCCGTCCGGGAATGGGACAGATCGGAGCATCCTGTAACCGCGGCCAGACCGCTTTGCGTATGGCTGTTCCTCCACCGCCAGCCGGTATAAGCATGGGCCTTCATCGCATCCCTGCGACTCCAGAGGACCCAAATTATCCAGCAGATTGCGGCACTTCCCTATGTCATCGACGCCGACGGCCATGCCCGCGTGATGCTGATCACCTCGCGCGATACCGGGCGCTGGGTGATCCCCAAGGGCAATCCGATCGTCGGGCTCGCCAGCCATGAGGCCGCCGCGCAGGAAGCGTATGAGGAGGCCGGCATCCGCGGCATCCCCTGCCCCGCCCCGGTCGGGCAATTCGCGTACCGCAAACGCCGCCGCACCGGCCGCTACCGCGACATGATCGTGACGGTGTTTCCGCTCGCGTTCGTCGAGCAACTGGACGACTGGCCCGAGCGTCATCAGCGCGACACCCGCTGGTTTACGCTTGATCGTGCGGCAGACGCTGTCAATGAGCCCGGCCTGAAGGCGCTGATCGCTGCTTTCCGCGAGCCGCCGATCCCGGCGTCGTTCGCGCAACGTATCTTACCCGTCGTGCGCAAGAGTGCGAAAAGGAGAATTCCGATGCTGGGCTGGTTCCAGTCGCTGATGCCGAAGCAGGGACGGTTCTTCGAACTGTTCGACGCGCATGCCGCGACCCTGGTCGCCGGCGCCGATGCGCTCGCACGGCTGCTCCACGGCGAAGGCTCGATCGAGGGTCAGATCGCCGAGATCGTCAAGCGCGAGCACGAGGCCGACGATATCACGCGCGAAGTCCTCCAGGACGTCCGCCGCGTATTCGTGACGCCGTTCGACCGCAGCGCGATCACCAGTTTGATCGGCGTGATGGACGACGCGATCGACCAGATGAACGGCACCGCGAACGCGATCGCGCTGTACGAGGTGACCGAATTCTCGGCCGAGATGCGCGACATGGCGGGCATCATCGTCGAGGCCGCGCGGATCACCGCGGAGGCGATCCCGCTGCTCCGCTCGCTCGGTACCAATGCGGGCCGGTTGCACGACCTGACCGCACGGCTGATCCAGATCGAGGGGCATGCCGACGACATCCACGACACGGGCCTGCGTGCGCTGTTCCAGGCGTCGAAGATCAGTGCGGACCCGATGACCTTCATCATCAACCGCGAGATCTACAGCAGCCTGGAGAAGATTGTTGATCGCTTCGAGGATGTCGCGAACGAGATCCAGGGGCTGGTCATCGACCATGCTTGATGTGTCGTTCGAGTCCGAGACCTCCCAAGGAGCTCCCCCCCGGCGAAGGCCGGGGCCCAATTGGGGGACGGCAATAATTGAGGACGGCGCGCCGTTACTCAAGCCTTCCCAATTGGACCCCGGCCTTCGCCGGGGGGGTGGAATGGTAGCGGATAGGGCGGCAATCGCATGATCCTCTCCCTCCCCCTCCTGATCGGCCTCATCGGCATAGCGCTGCTGTTCGACTTCCTGAACGGCCTCCACGACGCGGCGAACTCGATCGCCACCGTCGTCTCGACGCGCGTGCTGAAGCCGCAATACGCCGTCCTCTGGGCCGCGTTCTTCAACTTCATCGCGTTCGCCGTCTTCGGGCTTCACGTCGCGCAGACCGTCGGCACCGGGATCGTCCAGGCGCACGTCATCGACGCGCAGGTGATCTTCGCCGCGCTGATCGGCGCGATCGCATGGAACGTCATCACCTGGGTGCTCGGCATCCCGTCGAGCAGCAGCCATGCGTTGATCGGCGGCCTGCTCGGCGCGGGCATCGCCAAGGTCGGTTTCGGCGCGATCGTCTGGAAAGGCGTCATCGCCACCGTTGTAGCGATCTTCGCGTCGCCCGCGATCGGCCTGATGCTCGCACTGGTGCTGGTGCTTGCGGTGGCGTGGACGAGCCTCAAACTCACCCCGCTCGGAGTCGACAAGCGCTTCCGCAAACTCCAGCTGATCTCCGCCGCGCTCTACTCGCTCGGCCATGGCGGCAACGATGCGCAGAAGACGATGGGGATCATCGCCGTGTTGCTCTATTCGCAGGGCCTGCTCGGCGGCGAATTCCACGTGCCGCTCTGGGTCGTCCTCTCCTGCCAGGCGGCGATGGCACTGGGCACGCTGTCGGGTGGCTGGCGGATCGTCCACACGATGGGCTCGAAGATCACCCGCCTGACACCGGCGCAGGGCTTCTGCGCGGAGACCGGCGGCGCGATCACGCTGTTCGCCGCGACCTTCTGGGGCATTCCGGTGTCGTCGACACACACCATCACCGGCTCAATCGTCGGCGTGGGTGCCGCTCGGCGCCTGTCTGCGGTGCGCTGGAACGTGGCCAGCAACATCGTCGTCGCCTGGACGCTCACGCTGCCCGCAGCCGGGTTGATCGGTGCCGGCACCTATCTGCTGGTCGGGCTGTTCGTCTGAACCCTCCCCGCCGATCCCAGGCGACGGTCTATTGACGCAGCCGTAAACGGCTCCGACACTCCCGGTCGAGCGAAGGACAATGATCCTTCGCCGCCAGGGAGAGGACATCATGAAGACGACCTATGCGGCGTTGCTGTTCGGGACGGCGCTCGGCGTCGCGACTCCGGGCGTGGCGCAGACCGCCAGCCCGACCAGTGTCGCAAGCACCGAGACCTATAACCGCATGGTCGTGTTCGGCGACAGCCTTGCCGATGGCGGCTATTACCTGACGCTCGATCCCAGGCTGGCGCGCGATGCGGGCAGCTTCACGACCAACCCCGACCCGGTCGCGCCCGAGGTTCTGGCGGCCCGTCTCGGGCTCTCGCTCGACCCCGTCTATGGCAAGGGCGGCACCAATTACGCGGTCGGCGGCGCGCGTGTGACGGCAGCGAACGCGCTGTCGATCCCGGTCGCGACACAGATCAGCAATTTCCTCGCTGCCGGCGGCACGTTCGGTCCACGCGACCTCGTGTATATCCAGGGCGGCGGCAACGATTACTTCGCGTTCCAGGCGGCGGGCAGCACCAACACCGCGATCCTGACCACCGCGGCGACCCAGCTCGCCGCACAAGTCAGCCGGCTCCAGACGGCGGGCGCCACGCGTATCGTCACGCTCGCGGTCCAGACCGGCGGCGCGGCCGGGCTCCAGCTGTTCAACCGGACCTATGCCGCGGCATTGGCGGCGGCGAACGTCAACGCGCTGTATTTCGATACCGACCGGCTGTTCGGCGAACTCGTCGCGAGTCCCGCCACCTATGGCTACACCAACATCACCGGTGTCGCCTGTACCGTGCCGTCGTCGCTCGCCTGCACACGCGCGACGCTCGTCTCGCCCGACGCCAACGAGACCTATATCCTGGCCGATAGCGTCCATCCTTCGGGCAAGACGCAACGCATCCAGGGGCAGGCAGTGGCCAGCCTCGTCCAGGCCCCCGACCAGATCGCCGGACTCGGCTACGCGGCACAAGCGATGTTCCGCGGCCAGCGCGACCTGTTCGAAGGCGCAGAACGCGGCGGCGCACAACGCACCGGCCACGCGCTGTCGCTGTTCGGCAGTGCGGGCTATCACTATTACGCAAGCGGCAATTCCGCCCAGCGTGTCGGCATCACCGAACGTGGCTTTAGCGGCACCGCAGGCGCCGACCTCGCGATCGGCGACGCGTCGGGAGTCGGTCTCGCCGGCGGCTATTCGGATGGCACCGGCGACTTCAAGGCCGGCGCTGGCACCTACAAGCCGCGCGCCTGGTCGGTCAGCGGCTACGCGCGCGGCGAACTCGGCCCGGTGCGCCTGCTCGCGGACGGGACGTACGGCGAGATCGACTACCGCCACATCCGCCGCACCGTCCAGCTCGGCCCGGCGATCCGCTCGCATGAGGGCGAGACCGACGGCACCTACGTCGCCGGCCGCGTCACCGCCGCGTTCGATCTGATCACGGTCGGCGGCGTTGCATTCGGCCCCGACCTCGCGGCGCAATACGACCGCGTCCGCATCGCCGGCTATGCGGAAACCGGCGGGCTCTCGACCGCGGCGGCGTTCGGCAAGCAGGAGATCAAAAGCCTGACCGGCCGCTTCGGCGCCGTGGTCCGAACCGTCCCAGGCGAACCCGTGCGGTTTTTCGCCCGCGCCGGCTACGAGCGCGAGTTCGACGACGATCCGCGGACGCTGACGCTGACCCCGACGGGTGCGCCGATCAGCTTCACGAGCACGGTGGAACGCGCCGATCGCAGTTACATGAGTTACGCGATGGGCGTGGACGGCAATGTCGCGGAGCAGTTGTCGCTCCGCGCCGGTGTCGCCGGCTACGCGTTGCGCGACGATCGCGACAGCGTGTCGGCATTCGCAGGACTATCCGCCGCGTTCTAGATGTGCCGGATCAGCCTCGGGGTGCGGCGATGCCGCATCCCGCACCGCGATCGACTGGTTTGCGATGTCGGCTTGGAAAGCATCCGGCGTACCGGTCATCAACGGAAATGGTGGAGCCGAGGGGGATCGAACCCCTGACCTTTCGCATGCCATGCGAACGCTCTCCCAGCTGAGCTACGGCCCCATTCCCGTTGGGAGGCGGGTCACTAACCGGACCCGCCCGGGTTGGCAAGCGGCGTAAACACCGCCTGCCAAAATTATTCGAACTTAACGCTCGTGCTCGTCCTGCGGCGTCTCGACGCCGAGGTCGTCGTCGCCGCCGAGATCGACTTCGTCGTCCGCCGACGGCTCTTCGTCTTCGCCGGTGATCGAGGCGATATCCTCTTCCTCGTCACCCTCGAGATCCGCGTCGGGCTTCTTGGTGTCGGGCTTGGCGACTTCGAACGGCAGCGGCTGCTTCGACTTCAGGATGGGCTCGGGCTCCCATGCATACCCGCACTCGATGCAGGTCACGGGGTCGGCTTTTTCGAGGTCGTAGAAACGCGTCGCGCATTTCGGGCACGAACGCTTCGTGCCCCATTCCGGCTTGATCATGCCGATAGAACCTTTCGGATGAATGGATTGCGGGGGGATACCCTCGCAAAGTGGGCGCGCCTTGCCATAGCGCAAGGCCACTGTCAAAAGCCCGGCCCCATGGCACACCCCCTCCCCACTTCGATGGACGTCGTCGCGCGCGGTCCTTTGACCGGTTCGATCGCGGTCCCCGGCGACAAGTCTATCAGCCACCGCGCGTTGATGTTCGCGAGCCTGGCGGTCGGCACCAGCCGGATCGAAGGGTTGCTGGAGGGCGAGGACGTGCTCGCCACGGCTGCCGCCATGCGCGCGATGGGCGCGACGATCGAGCGTGGCGAGGACGGCATCTGGACCGTAGACGGCGTCGGCGTGGGCGGCTTGCTCCAGCCCGAGACCGCACTGGAGATGGGCAATTCGGGGACGTCGACGCGGTTGCTGATGGGGCTGGTGTCGAGCCATCCGATCACCTGCACTTTCACCGGCGACGCGTCGCTGTCGGGGCGGCCGATGGGGCGCGTGATCGAGCCGCTGTCGCAGATGGGGGCGGACATTACATCTTCGCCGGGCGGGCGGTTGCCGCTGATGGTGCGCGGCATGTGCCCGGCGGTGCCGATCGAATACACGCTGCCGGTCGCGTCGGCGCAGGTGAAGTCGGCGATTTTGCTGGCCGGGCTCAACACGCCGGGGATCACGCGGGTGATCGAGCCGGTCGCGACGCGCGATCATAGCGAGCGGATGCTGACCGGGTTCGGCGCGAAGCTGACGGTCGAGGAGACCGAGGCCGGGCGGATCATCTCGATCACGGGGGAAGCGGACCTGAAGCCGCAGGATATCGTCGTGCCGGGCGACCCGTCGTCGTCGGCGTTCTGGCTGGTCGCGGCGTCGATCGTGCCGGGGTCGGATATCGTCGTACGTAACGTTGGGCTGAACCCGACGCGGATCGGGATCGTCACGGCTTTGCGGATGATGGGAGCGGATATTACCGAGCTCGACCCGCGCACCGTCGGCGGCGAGCCCGTCGCCGATCTGCGCGTCCGGCATGCAGCCCTGACCGCGATCGAGGTCCCGGCCGATCTCGCGCCGAGCATGATCGACGAATATCCGGTGCTGTTCGTCGCCGCCGCCTTCGCGACCGGGACGACGATCGCGCGCGGCGCGCATGAACTTCGCGTCAAGGAATCGGACCGTATCACGACGATGCGGATCGCGCTCCAAGCGTGCGGCGTGGTTTGCGAGGAGTATGAGGACGGCATGGCGATCACCGGCTCGGGTGGTGCGGCGATTCGTGGTGGCGCTCGGATCGCCTCGAAACTCGACCACCGCATCGCAATGAGCATGGTGGTGGCTGGACTTGGGAGCCGCGAGCCCGTCACGATCGATGATGTATCGCCGGTGGCGACGAGCTATCCCGTGTTCTTCCGGTCGCTCGATGCGCTTACCGGCCGGGGGAATTAAGATGATCATCGCAGTCGACGGTCCGGCGGCTTCGGGCAAGGGCACCATCGCGCGCGCCTTGGCCAAGCATTATGGGTTGCCGTATCTTGATACCGGGCTGCTGTACCGCGCGGTCGCGCTGAGCGTGGCGCGGATGGGGCTCGATCCGGAGACCGAGGCCGACGCGGTCGCGGCGTGCGATTTCAGCGATGCGCTGCTGAGCGATCCGGCGTTGCGTGACGACGATATCGGCGCGCTGGCGTCGGTGGTGTCGGCGCATCCTCTCGTGCGCGCGGCGCTGCTGCACCGGCAGAAGCGGTTTGCGGGGCAAGAGGGTGGCGCGATCCTCGACGGGCGCGATATCGGGACGGTGATTGCGCCAGATGCGGATGCTAAGCTGTTCGTGAAGGCTACGCCGAATATTCGCGCGCAGCGGCGGCATGCGGAGTTGCAGGCGCGCGGTGGGACGGCGAGCAAGGATCGCGTTCTGGCGGATATTCGGGCTCGGGATGCTCGGGATAGCGGGCGGTCGACTGCGCCGTTGGTGATGGCGGCGGATGCTGCGTTGTTGGATACGAGTTTTCTGTCGATCGAGGCTTCGGTGCAAAGGGCGGTTGCGTTGGTTGAGGCGCAGCGGGCGAAGAAGGTTTCGGTTTAAGCCTTCCGCCCACTCCGGCGAGCGCACCACCCCGGCGAAGGCCGGGGCCCAATTGGAACGCCCGCAGTAACGAAGGGCGGTCCTTAGTTAGCAACGTCCCCCAATTGGGCCCCGGCCTTCGCCGGGGTGGTTGCTCTGTTGGGGTAAGCTACTGCGACCCAACATTGTTTCCCCGCGAAGGCGGGGACCCAGACTGGGCTCCCGCCTTCGCGGGAGAACAAGTAGGAGCGCGCGACGCTCCCGTAAGCGCGCGCCCTGCCCTAAAGCGCAGTAACCAGTGCCACCGCCCCAAACACCACCCCCGGAAAGTTCGCCACGACGATCGGCCAATCCCGCTTGTCTTTCAAAAACCCATACCCCACCCACAGCGCGCAATTCACCATCGTCGCGAACGGCTGGACCACCGATCCCTTCTGCCCGGCGAGGTTCAGCATGATCTGGTCGATGTACGACAGGTACATCACGATCGCCGTCACGGTGGCGACCCAGCCCAGCACGAGAATGCCGCGTTCGTTCAAATCTTCGCTCCTGTTGTGAGCAGCCCCTAACGAAGCCGGGCCGAACTTGCTCCGAGACCCGGTTTCGGCTATACGGAACCGTCCGGCGAGCGATGCTCGTGGAGGAAGGCGCGGAGACCCTCGAGTCTCACGCGCCGTTTTCGCATTCAGCGTCTACGTCCTCCGCGCCTCGTGCCGTCCGGATGCCGCGCCGGCGTTCGGTCGTCGCGGCAACGAAGGCCAAGACCAGCGGACCCAACCGCTTGGCCGGAAACAGACTAGGATTACTGAATTCTATGGCAACCCAGGTAATGCCGACCCGCGACGATTTCGCGGCGATGCTGAACGAAACGCTCGGCGACGCCGACAGCTTCGAGGGCCGCGTGGTGCATGGCACCGTGACCGGCATCGAGAACGACATGGCCGTCATCGACGTCGGTCTGAAGTCGGAAGGCCGCGTGCCGCTTCGCGAATTCGCAGCGCCGGGCCAGAAGGCTGACCTCAAGGTCGGCGACGAAGTCGAAGTCTATGTCGACCGCGTCGAGAACGTCCACGGCGAAGCGATGCTCAGCCGCGATCGCGCACGCCGCGAAGCCGCATGGGACAAGCTGGAAACCGAATTCTCCAAGACGACCCGCGTCGAAGGCGTGATCTTCGGCCGCGTGAAGGGTGGCTTCACCGTCGACCTGAACGGCGCCGTCGCGTTCTTGCCCGGTTCGCAGGTCGATATCCGCCCCGTGCGCGATGTCACCCCGCTGATGGACATCCCCCAGCCGTTCCAGATCCTGAAGATGGACCGCAAGCGCGGCAACATCGTCGTGTCGCGTCGCGCCGTTCTCGAAGAGACGCGCGCAGAGCAGCGTTCGGGCCTGATCCTCAGCCTGGCCGAGGGCCAGATCATCGACGGCGTCGTCAAGAACATCACCGATTACGGTGCGTTCGTTGATCTCGGCGGCATCGATGGCCTGCTGCACGTCACCGATCTCAGCTACAAGCGCGTCGGTCACCCGAGCGAAGTCCTGAACATCGGCGACACCGTCAAGGTGCAGATCATCCGCATCAACAAGGACACCCAGCGCATCAGCCTCGGCATGAAGCAGCTGGAGAGCGATCCCTGGGATGGCGCGATGGTCAAGTACCCAGTCGGCGCGAAGCTCACCGGCCGCGTCACGAACATCACCGAATATGGTGCGTTCGTCGAGCTGGAAGCGGGCATCGAAGGCCTCGTCCACGTGTCGGAAATGTCCTGGACCAAGAAGAACGTCCATCCGGGCAAGATCGTCTCGACCTCGCAGGAAGTCGACGTCATGGTCCTCGAAGTCGATTCCGAGAAGCGTCGCATCTCGCTCGGCCTCAAGCAGGCTCAGGCCAATCCTTGGGAGGCGTTCGCTGCCGCTCATCCGATCGGTTCGACCGTCGAAGGCGAAGTCAAGAACGCGACCGAATTCGGTCTGTTCATCGGCCTCGACAACGACGTCGACGGCATGGTCCACATGTCCGACATCGCATGGGGTGTTTCGGGCGAGGACGCGCTCAACCTGCATCGCAAGGGTGAGACCGTCGAGGCCGTCGTGCTCGACATCGACGCCGAGAAGGAGCGTATCTCGCTCGGCATGAAGCAGCTCGAGCGCGGCGGGCCTTCGGCCGGCGGCATCGCAGCGGCAGGCGACAAGCTGAACAAGAACGCGATCGTCACCGTGACCGTTCTCGAAGTCCGCGACGCGGGCCTCGAAGTGCAGCAGGGCGACGATGGCGCGACCGGCTTCATCAAGCGCACGGATCTGGGTCGCGATCGCGACGAGCAGCGTCCGGAGCGTTTCCAGGTCGGCCAGAAGTTCGACGCGATGGTCACCGGCTTCGATCGTTCGAAGAAGCCGACCTTCTCGATCAAGGCCATGCAGATCTCGGAAGAGAAGCAGGCCGTTGCGCAGTATGGTTCGTCGGACTCCGGCGCGACCCTCGGCAACATCCTGGGCGAGGCTCTCAAGGCCCGCACGGAAGCCGAAAAGAAGTAAGGCTAACCGCCTGTCGATGAAATGGCCCGGCATGTCTCGAACATGCCGGGCTTTTTCTTGTCCGGGCCACTTTGGTTTTTGACTGCGCCCGGATTAGTGCTAATGCCTCGCAGATTGACCTGTATCAATATGTAAGCGCTTTAGATGGGCGGGGGCTCGAATGATCCGATCTGAACTGGTCCTTAAGATCGCCGAGGCGCATCCGGACCTGCAACCGAACGAAGTCGAGCTGATCGTCAGCACCTTCTTCGACGAGATATCGAAGCGCCTGGCCGCCGACGGCCGGGTCGAACTGCGCGGTTTCGGCGCATTCTCGACACGCGCACGCGAGGCCCGCACGGGCCGCAACCCGCGCACCGGCGAAGTCGTCGACGTCGAAGCCAAGCGTGTGCCGTATTTCAAACCCGGCAAGGAAATGCGCGCACGCCTCAACGTGTAAGTGCTGGACGGTCGTATTGATCTTGGCGGCGAGGCTCGCCCGTCTTAAGACCGGCTTGGATGCGGGCGTGGCGGAATGGTAGACGCACCGGACTTAGACATGCTTGAGTGCCCGTAGGGAAACCTGCGGCGTAGAACTGCTCAAATTCGGGGAAGCCTGTAAAATGGGAATCCCGAGCCAAGCCCGCGATGCGTTTCGCGGGAAGGTGTAGAGACTAGACGGGCAGCACCTGCACTCCGGTTTCGCCGGAGCATGGTGAAGGGATAGTCCAGACCACAAACGCCCTCGGGCGGCGGTGAAAACCGTAGCTGGTAAGAAAATCCGTTGGGCCTTGGCCCGTGGGGGTTCGAGTCCCCCCGCCCGCACCATCCCCCCTCACGATCCCCCCGCACGATCCCCCTGCCAACGGCGCGTCGCCGGCATCTGCGCCCTTGCTCAGAACAGCTTGCGGAGCGTCAGCGTCACCATCCGCCCGACCGGGTCGAGGTAATCGCGTTGCAGGCGGTTCGGCACGTCGCCATTCGCATCGCGCACCCGCTGCCGCGCGTCGGTGACGTTGTTCACGTCGATCTTGAGCTGCAGCTTCTTCGCCCAGTCCTGGCGCTTGAGCATCCGCTCCAGCCCGACCGTCCCGCCCAGATTGATTTTCAGGATCGGCGAGGAGCGCAGGTCCGACGCCGGGTTGCTGCTCCGTGCCCGGCTTGCCCCGCTATACCAGAGGTCGAACGTCAGCCCGGTCCCCTGCCGATTGATCCCGCCATACGCATACCCCGAGACGCGGGCGGTGCCGTTGCTGATGATCGTATCGCCGCGCAGCAGGTCGAGCGTCGGCGAACCGCGTTGCAGCTCGACCTGGTCCTGCAGTTTTATCATCGGGCCGACGCCGGCATAGAAGCTGGGCCGCGTGTCCGGCTTGCCTGGCTCTCCCGGCTTTGCGGGGGTCGGCGCGCTGCCGACCATCCCGTTCGCGCTGATCGTCAGGTTGAGCGCGCGCTGGCGTTCGCGGAAGATGTTGATCGGGCGGTAGCTGACCGTAATCAGCCGTCCGTCGGCGTCGCGCACGGCGAGCCCCGGCAGCGCCGCCTCGGTCTGCGGGGTCAGAGCGTAGACGGTCGCGGTCTGGTTGCGGATCGTCGTCGTGTCGTAGGTCGCGGCCAGCCGGATCTCGCGCGCCTTGAACGGCTTGATGGTGGCGGTCAGCGAGCGGACGCTGCGCCGTTCGGCGACGAGATCGCGGTTGCCGCCGACGATCAACGTCACCAGCTCGGTGCGGCCCCGGGTCGAGTCGAACAGCGAGACATTGGCCAGGCGCACTTCGGGGGTCGATTGCTGCATCACCGCCGGGGCCGTCGCGCTGTGCCGGACCGAGCCGAGCAGCTGGACGCCCTGCACTGGTCCCCAGGTCGCGCCATAGGTCGCGTCGGTCAGCGCACCGAAGCCGCTCACGTCGCGCGCGGTCGCCGAGCCGTTGATCGAGAGGTCGCCGACGAACGCCAGCACGTCCTCGCGCCGCGATGCAAACGGCACGTCGATCGCCAAGCCGCCTTCGACGCGCGTCCGCCCCAGGTTCAGCGCGAACGGGTTCGGCCCCCGCGTCGAAGAAGTGGCTGTCGACCGTTCCAGCTCGGCGGTCGCGGTCACCGTCATCTCGCCCGCAGGCAGGCGAACGGGCGTATTGGTCGCCACCAGTTTCGTGCCGGCAGTCCGGGTCCGCAACCGGGCGACGTCGACCAGCCGCCCGCTCAGCAACGACGCGTCGAGCGGCGCGAACGGGTTGGCGCCGTTCGCGATCGCCGCGTTGGCCGGCGCCAGATCGATACCGCGCTCGCTGCGGCCGTCGACCTGCTGCTGGTCGAGCGCCGCGGTGACGTCCCAGCGCCACCCGGCGATCGCGCCGCGCAACGTTCCACCCGCATGCAGCGTGGTCGTCATCTGGCGCACGCGCAGGGGATCGGCCTCGATCAGGTAACGGTCGAGCAGCACCGGGCCAGCGAACGGCGAATAGGCGTTCGTCGCGGGGATGCTCAGCGTGGCGGGTGCCGGCCCGGCGACATGACGCTCAAGACTGCGCTCGGCGGACAGGCCGATCGAGCGCGAGATCGTCCCGCCGATCCGCCCGGCCATCACCGTCTCTACCTTCACCGCATCCTTGCGCGGCGCGAGCGTCCGATAAGGCCCGAGATCGAACAACCGCGGCTGGTTCGCGCCCGCGACGAAATCGGCGATCGAGGGCGCACCTGCTCGGTCGGGGACCGCCGCGACCGTGACGACCCGGCCTGCCGCTGCCGAGAGGGCCGGGTCGATCTCTCCCCTGCCCGCCCCCGTCACCCCGCCCCCGTCACGTTGCCCACGCCATCGAACAGGATCGCGGGATCGAGCGCGATGGCGCGATCCGACTGGAAGATCGCGTCGGTGTGGCGATACTCGATCGCCGCCGTCAGTCGGCTGTCGTCGTGCAGCCGGGTGAGCCCCAGATTGGCGGTGCGTGTGCTGCCCGCACCGCGCGTCGCGATACCGCCAGCCCCGCGCAGCTCGGTCTGACGAAAACGCCGCTTGGTAATGAAGTTTAGCACGCGCCGGGTTGGCGGATAGCCGAACCGCAACGCGACCGGCTCGGGCAGCACCTCGACCTTCTCGATCGCCTCGGGCGGCAGCGTGCCGATATCCTGATAGCCAGAGGTACGTTGGCCGTTGAGGAGGAAGATCGGATCCGATCCATCCGCCGACTGGGTCACACCGCGGATCGCACGCAGGAATTCGGCGATCGTGGTCGCGCCAGTCGCCGCGATCGCGGCGATGTCGAACGTCGCCAGCGGATCGACATCGGTGACGATCGAGCGCCGGTCACCGAAGATGACCAGCTCGGGAACGTCCGACAGATCGGGTGTATCGGTCGCCGCGGGTGGCGGGCCGCGTTCCCGCGCTGAGATCGGCGGCGACAGCGACTGTCCAGCGGCGGGCACGACCGCGAGCGTCACACCAAACGCCATCGACCAGCACGGCCCGGATTGTCGCCACCCACGACAAAGGCCGCCCGCGCTTTCCGGCATACGCATTCTCTCCCGCCCAGATGACAGCATAAGAGCTGCATCCGGCAGGTCCAGCCGAGCGAAGTGCGCTTAACGTGCAATGCGCGATCGCCCAGCGACGTGCTGCATCAGGTCACAGGCGTTATCCGCGGAAAACCGGCCTCTACCGCCGCGGTGCAAAGCCTTTCGATCGCACGAAAACGGATCTTTCTCCGGGTTCGACACCACTCAGGCATCGTGGGACCGATCCTTGCCCCGCCCCGTGCCCGACATTTACGCTCGTGCGGCGTTGATCAGGTCGACGAGCTGCTTGTTGATCGACGCGCCATGAAGATGAAGATGAACCGCGTCATATCCCTCGCGCCGCAACCGCTGCCGCAGGTCGTTGACCGACGTGCAGGCGCCCGACCGCGCCAGTTCGAAAGCGCGTTCCACCGTGGTGATCTGTTCACTCATGCGCCAGCCCTAGGCGCTAACCTCGGGTACGGCGAGCGATGATTGTCGCTACCGGCAATCACCTCGGAAATGGATGTAAATAGGCCACATTATCGATTTCCGGAAACGCGTGCAGTGGGCTTGAGCCACGCGTACCGGCCCCGTTGATCGAGCCGAAACAGGATCACTTGAGCCCGGTCGCCGCTAAGCCCCGTGAATCCGAGGAAGGCCGCGACGTCAGCAGGTCGCACGTCGGTTTCGTGATAGCGTAACCCGATATCGACGCCTCATTATTGTTCTTGCTATGTTCTATCACGGTGCCTAGTTTCGGGGGATGAAACAGGCTCGTCCGGTTCGCGGCGCGACTCTCAACGGGGAAAGCCGACGGTTCAATCTGCCGCAGACCGAGGCAGACGGCGACTGGCTCGACATGCGCGAGGGGATCGACGGCATCGCGCCGAAGCTGCGGACGACGGTGACGGTCGAGACGCCGCGGACGATCATCAGCCGCAACGCCTCGCCCGACGTGCCGTTCGACCGCTCGATCAATCCGTATCGGGGATGCGAACATGGCTGCATCTATTGTTTCGCGCGGCCGAGCCATGCGTTCCATGACCTGTCGCCGGGACTCGATTTCGAGAGCAAGCTGTTCGCGAAGCCTTCCGCCGCAGCGTTGTTGCGGGCGGAACTCTCGAAGCCGGGCTACGCCGTCGCACCGATGGCGTTGGGAACGAACACCGATCCGTACCAGCCGATCGAGTCGGACTGGCAGATCACGCGCGGCATCATCGAGGTGCTCCGCGAAACGGATCACCCGCTGACGATCACCACCAAGTCGGACCGGGTGGTGCGCGATCTCGACCTGCTGGCGCCGATGGCCGCCAAGGGCCTGGCGGCGGTGGCGATGTCGATCACCTCGCTTGATCCGAAGGTGGCGTCGACCGTCGAGCCGCGCGCGCCGCATCCGGAACGCCGGCTGGCGGCAGTACGCAAACTCGCCGATGCGGGGGTGCCCGTGTACGTGTCGATCGCGCCGGTCATTCCGGCGATCACCGATCACGAGATAGAGCATCTGATCGCGCGCGCGGCGGAAGCCGGGGCGACACGCGCGTTCTTCATTCCCGTACGCTTGCCGCATGAGGTCGCGCCGCTGTTTCGCGCGTGGCTCGACGAACATTTCCCGGATCGCGCGGGGAAGGTGATGGCGACGATCGCGTCGTTGCGCGGGGGACGCGATAACGATCCGAACTTCTTCACGCGGATGAAGGGGCAAGGTCCATGGGCGGACCTGCTCGGCACACGGTTCCGGATCGCGTGTGCGAAACACGGACTGAACCAGGAACGGATCGCACTCCGCAACGACCTGTTCCGCGCGCCGAGGGGGCCGCAGGGGGAGTTGTTTTGACCACCCGGAGATCGGCGCGCGCGGGTGCGGATAACCGGTTTCAGCGCGTGCCGTTTGATCTGTTCTCGTCATGCCGGGCCCTCCGGCAACGCTCGGGCCGGCTCGGGAAGACATCCAGGTGTCGTGGAGTCGAGAAAATCTGGGTTTGCGGAACGGTAGCACTCGAAATTCGTCGGCACTATCGCGATCGGACCTGCACGCGGTGGTCAACGCGGTCGTCACGCTCCCCTTGTTCTCCCGCGAAGGCGGGAGCCCAGCCTGGATCCCCGCCTCCGCGGGGAAACACGGGGCACCGGTCGGAGAGCGATAATCGCTGTAGCGCACTCGCAATGGTGAATGGTTGAATGTCGATCTGTCCCGACCGAAGCTGAACGCGCCTCTCTTATGAAGGATCGTCGGGTTGCCAGAGTTCGATCGGGTTGCCTTCCGGGTCATGGATGCGGGCGAAGCGGCCGAAGCCGGGCATGTCCCATTCGGGATTGGTGATTACCGCGATCCCGGCCGCACGGAGGGTCGCCAACAGGCCGTCGAGGTCGTCGACGCGCAGGTTGAGCATCCATGGGCGATCCGCGGGGAAATAGTCGGCATCGACCGCGAACGGGGCAAAGACGCTGGGTCCGGCCTGCGTCTCCCACGATCCGTATGGTATCGAGCCCACGCCGAGATGCTCGACATACCAGGCGCGGATCGCCTCCGGATCTTTTGCCCGGAAGAAGAATCCACCGATTCCCGTCACGCCCATGCCTGCCCCCTGATCTCGTCACCGAAGCTGATGCGACGATACCAGACGGAGCACCACGACGCCGCCTAAAGACTGGACCGTTTTGGTTGCTCCGCGGCATCGGGTACCAAGGGGCAGGCGCGCTCAGTAGGCGCGGCCGATCAGGATGCGTTCCACCGCGGATTCGCCGGTGAAGATGCACGCGCCATCATCACACCCAGTCTGGCCCATCGGCGCGTTGCGGATGGTGAGCTTGAGCGCCTTCAACCGCTCGACGACCTTGTCGAGCGCAGGCCCGGTCGGCTTGGACCAGCGAACGTCGACCCATCCGGGGTTCTTTACGCCGTCGGCGAAATGCGCCTCGACCGCGGCGAAGTCTGCGGCGGGGACGATGTTGCCCTTCACGCGGTTCATCGATTCGACGTGGAGCGTCGCCTGGACGTCGTGCAGCATCCCCGAGACCTCGCCGACGAACGCATCGCGCGCAACGGCGTTGCTGTCGAGCTTGCCATCCTCGCGGTAGAGGCGGTCGCGGCGGATGACCGTGACGTTGCCGCCCGCCACGTCGCGGCCGCCGACCTCGATCACGATCGGTGCGCCCTTCTTGACCCAGCCCCAGCGCTTGGTCGCAGCCTTGGCGGGCTTGAGGTCGAGCAGCGCGCGGACCGGTTCGCCGAGCGCGGACTGCTTGGCAAGTTCGGCCTGGAGCGACTTGCAATAGTCGACGATCGCCGCGTCCTCGGGGACGTCGCGCAACATGGGGACGATCACGACCTGCCACGGCGCGATCATCGGCGGCACGCGCAGGCCGTCGTCGTCGCCGTGGACCATGATCACCGCGCCGATCATCCGCGTCGACACGCCCCAGCTGGTCGTATTGCAGAGCTCGAACTCGCCGCCGGCATTCTGGAAGCGGATGTTCTGCGCGGAGGCGAAATTGGTGCCGAGGAAGTGCGAGGTGCCGGCCTGCAGCGCCTTGCCGTCCTGCATCATCGCCTCGATCGAATAGGTCGCGACGGCGCCCGGAAAGCGCTCGTTCTCGGGCTTCTCGCCGGCGATCACGTGGACGCCGAGGCATTCCTCCGCGAAATCGCGATAGACTTCGAGCATCTTGAGTGTTTCGTCGCGCGCTTCGTCAGCGGTGGAATGGGCCGTGTGGCCTTCCTGCCAGAGGAACTCGCTAGTGCGCAGGAACATGCGCGTGCGCATTTCCCAGCGGACGACGTTCGCCCATTGGTTGATCAGCACGGGCAGGTCGCGCCACGACTGGACCCAGCGCGCGAACGCGGCGCCGATCACCATCTCGGAGGTCGGACGGACGACGAGTGGCTCCTCGAGCTTGGCCTCGGGATCGGGGATCAGGCGGCCGTAGCCGTCGGCCTTGAGGCGGTGGTGCGTGACGACGGCCATTTCCTTGGCGAACCCGTCGACATGCTCGGCCTCCTTCTCGAAATACGAGAGCGGGATGAAGAGCGGGAAATAGCAGTTCTCGTGGCCGGTCGCCTTGATCCGGTCGTCGAGCAGGCGCTGGATACGCTCCCAGATACCGTAGCCCCAGGGGCGGATGACCATGCAGCCGCGGACGCCGGATTCCTCGGCGAGATCGGCCTCGGAGATGACGGCCTGGTACCAGGCGGAGAAATCCACCTCGCGGGTGACGGGGAGTGCGCGCTTTATCATGGGGTGCGCTTATCGCGAACGCGGCGCTTCGTCACGTGTGAGTTGCGGGGTGGCGACGCGGCGGTGGTTTGCGTAGGGGTCGCGTATGCCCACCGATCGCATCCTTCCCGCCATTGGCATGCGGTTGCTGTCGGTCGTGATCTTCGCGCTGATGAACACCGCGATCAAGCTGGCCGAACGGCACGGTGCTAGCGTGTCGGAGATCCTGTTCTTTCGGCAGTTCGGGGCGTGTTTGCTGGTGTCGGGGGTGATCCTCGCCGGGCCGGGTTTGCCTTCGGTGGCGACGAAGCGCCTGCCCGCGCACATTATACGCGCGATCGTTGGGCTGTCGGCGATGGCGTTTACGTTCAACGGGATCGTCGCGTTGCCGCTCGCCGAAGCGACGACGATCGGGTTCACGGTGCCGGTGTTCGCGACGATTCTCGGCGCGCTGGTACTGCGCGAGCCGACCGGGTGGCACCGCTGGGCGGCAGTTGCGGCGGGGTTCGCGGGGGTGTTGATCGTCGCGCAACCGGGCGGGGATCACTTTCCTCTGTGGGGCGCGGGGTGTGCCTTGGCGGGGGCGTTCGGGACGGCGAGCGTGTCGATCCTGTTGCGGCAGATCGGCAAGACCGAGAGCGCGTTGACGACGGTGTTCTGGTTCTCGGCGCTGTCGCTGATCCCGTTGTCGGTGTTCTACGCGCAGGCGGCACAGTCGCATGATCTGGTGGCGTGGGTGTGTCTCGCGAGCGTGGGTATCTTTGGTGGCCTCGCGCAGATCGCGATGACGACGTCGCTGCGCCTCGGGCCGGTGTCGGTGGTGGTGCCGATGGATTATTCGAGCTTGCTGTGGGCGACGTTGCTGGGGTGGCTGGTGTTCGACACGTTGCCGGCGGAGGCGACCTGGGTCGGGGCGCCGGTCATCGTGGCGAGCGGGTTGTATATCGTTTGGCGGGAGCATGTTCGGCGGCAGGACGAGACGGACCGCGCGATCGCTTGAGACCTAGCGAACGCGTGCCGTTTCCAGCATGCGTTTGGCGCGGAGGTACATCTCGACGCGCTGGGTGGTGAACAGGCCTAGCGCGAGTGCGGCCAGCATGTCGGTGATCGCGAAGGCGTTGAGGTGCAGCGCGTGGCCGTCACCGATCATCGCGCGCGCACCGCTTCGGACGGCCACGATCGCGACGAGGAACAGGACCGCGGCGGGGGACGACGTCGTGTTGAGCGCGTGGTTGTCGGGATCGATCGTGATCCGCATCATCTTGCCGCGCTGCCAGCCCAGTGCAGCACCCATGACCAGTGCGAGCGCGCAGAACAGCCAGGCGAGGCCCTGCGGCGGATACATCACGAACATGTAGAGCGCGACGGCCGCGTAGAGCGCGGGGAAGACCCAGAGGCGTTCCAGCTTGAGCGGTTTGACCACGCTCATGCGGCGCCAGCGGACCGCGAAGACGATGCCGATGATGACCGCCGTGATCGCGTAGCTGATCCAGCCTTGTGCTTCGTGCG
This sequence comes from Sphingomonas sp. 4RDLI-65, assembly GCF_049472435.1. NCBI lineage: Bacteria > Pseudomonadati > Pseudomonadota > Alphaproteobacteria > Sphingomonadales > Sphingomonadaceae > Sphingomonas > Sphingomonas sp. 4RDLI-65. The sequence continues at coordinate 985,572 of NZ_JBCEBT010000001.1, forward strand.
CCTGCATTGATAGCCCCCCGCCCTGCCCAGTGATCCCGGGCTAGACGGGGAGCGTATCGTCACTCGGCGGCTTGCGCCAGCGGGGCCGGGTCCTTCCAGACCAGTACCGGTTTGCGCGCCGCAAGCGTCTCGTCGAGGCGCGCGCGGGGGGCGAAATGCGGCGCGGTCTTGAGGCTTGGGTCGCCGGCCTTGGCGCGTTCGGCGACCGAGCGGAGCGCGGCGATGAACTGGTCGAGCGCCGCCTTCGATTCGGTTTCGGTCGGTTCGACCAGCATCGCGCCGTGGACGACGAGCGGGAAATACATCGTCATCGGGTGGAAGCCCTCGTCGATCAGGCCCTTGGCGATGTCGATCGTCGAGAAGCCGGTGGCGAGACCCGAGTCCGAGAACAGCGCCTCGTGCATGCACGGACCCGACGGGCCGAACGGTGCGTCGAGCGTGTCGTCGAGGCTGCGCAGGATGTAGTTCGCGTTCAGCACCGCGTCCTCGGACACCTGGCGCAGGCCGTCCGCGCCATGGCTGAGGATGTACGTCAGTGCGCGCGTGAACATGCCCATCTGGCCGTGGAACGCGACCATGCGGCCGAAGCTGCCAGCGTGGTGCTCGTCGGCGTTTTCTTCTTCGATCAGGACAAACGTGTCGCCCTGCTTCTCGACGAACGGGAGCGGCGCGTACGGGGTCAGAGCTGCCGAGAACACCACCGGGCCCGAGCCTGGGCCGCCGCCGCCATGCGGCGTCGAGAAGGTCTTGTGCAGGTTGATGTGCATCGCGTCGATGCCGAGATCGCCCGGCCGGACGCGGCCGACGATCGCGTTGAAGTTCGCGCCGTCGCAATAGACGAAGCCGCCCGCCGCATGCACCGCGTCGGAGATCTCGCGCATGTCGCGCTCGAACAGGCCGCACGTGTTGGGGTTGGTGATCATCACGCCGGCGACGTCGGGGCCGAGCCGGGCCTTCAACGCGGCGGTGTCGACGCGGCCTTCGGCGGTGGCGGGGATGTCCTCGACGCTATAGCCCGCGAAGGCTGCGGTGGCGGGGTTGGTGCCGTGCGCGCTCTCGGGGACGAGGATGATTTTCCGCGCGCCTTCGCCCTTGGCTTCGAGTGCGGCGCGGATCGCGAGGATACCGCAGAGCTCGCCGTGTGCGCCCGCCTTTGGGCTCATCGCGACGGAGGTCATGCCGGTGAGCGTGACGAGCCAGTGCGCGAGTTGGTGGATGACTTCGAGTGCGCCCTGCACCGTGTCGACTGGCTGGAGCGGGTGGACGTCGGAGAACCCGGGGAGCCGCGCCATCTTCTCGTTGAGGCGCGGGTTGTGCTTCATCGTGCAACTGCCGAGCGGGAAGAAGCCGAGGTCGATGCCGTAGTTCTGGCGCGAGAGGCGCGTGTAGTGGCGGACTGTTTCTGGCTCGGAGAGACCGGGGAGGCCGATTGGTGCGGTGCGCGACAACGAACCAAGCTTGTTTCCCCGCGAAGGCGGGGACCCAGTCTGGGCACCCGCCTTCGCGGGTGAACAAAAATCTACGCCGGTGGTGTGGGTGTCGCCGATCTCGAAGATCAGGGCTTCTTCCAGCATCAGCGCCTTGTTGCCGGTTACCGATGCTGGGACGTTCCCCGTGTTCGCCTCGGGCGAAGTCGGGCGCCAGCCGCTCTGGTTGATGCTCATGCCAGTATCTCCCCAACCATTCCGTTCGTCTCGAGTAGGCATCGAGCTTGTCGAAATGCTGTATCGAGAGACATGTACCTCGATACGAGCCCTCGACAGGCTCGGTCTCTACTCGGCACGAACGGGGTAAAACGATCGCTCATGCCAGTATCTCCTGGAGTGCGGACGCAAGCGTTTCGACGTCCTCCGCGGTGGTCGTTTCCGTCACGGCGACGACGAGGCCGTTCGCGAGTGCGTCCTGGCCTGGGTAAAGCCGCCCGAGCGAAACGCCGGCGAGGATGCCGCGGTCGGCGAGCGTGCGGACGACGGGGCGGGCTTCGGTCGGGAGCTTCAGCGTGAACTCGTTGAAGAAGCTGTCGTTGACGAGCTCGACGCCGGGAATCTGCGACAGGCGTTCGGCCGCAATCACGGCACCCGCGTGGTTCACCTCGGCCAATTGGCGCAGGCCGGCTTCGCCTAGCAGCGTCATGTGGATCGAGAACGCCAGCGCGCAGAGGCCGGAGTTGGTGCAGATGTTCGACGTCGCCTTTTCGCGGCGGATATGCTGCTCGCGCGTCGACAGCGTCAGCACGAAACCACGGCGGCCGTCCGCGTCGACGGTCTCGCCGCAAAGGCGGCCGGGCATCTGGCGGACGTATTTGTCCTTGCAGCCGAACAGGCCGACATACGGCCCGCCGAACTGGAGGCCGACGCCGAGCGACTGGCCTTCGCCGACGACGATGTCCGCGTCCATCTCGCCGGGCGACGCGATCGCGCCGAGCGCGACCGGCTCGGTGACGACCGCGATCAGCAGCACCTTCTTCGCGTGGCACGCATCCGCGAGCGGGCGCAGATCGGCGATGCGACCCAGGATGTCGGGATATTGGACGACGACGCACGACGTATCGTCGTCGATCTTGGCGATCAGCTGGTCGAGGTCCATATCGGCGGCCAGTTCGGGCGCGGCGGTGTCGAGCACGTCGCCGGTGAACTTGGCCATCGTCTTCGAGACCGAGACGTAATGCGGGTGGAGGCCCGACGACAGGATCGCCTTGCCGCGTTTAGTGATGCGGCGCGCCATCACGATCGCCTCCCAGCACGCGGTCGAGCCATCGTACATCGAGGCGTTGGCGACGTCGGTGCCGAGCAGCCGCGCGACCTGCGTCTGGAACTCGAACAGCATCTGTAGCGTGCCCTGCGCGATTTCCGGCTGGTACGGCGTGTAGGCGGTGAGGAACTCGCCGCGCTGGATCAGGTGGTCGACCGATGCGGGGACGTGGTGCTTGTACGCGCCGCAGCCGAGGAAGAATGGCGCTTCGCCGGCGGTGAGGTTCTTTTTCGCAAGCGCGGACATGTGGCGTTCGACCGCCATTTCGGAGGCGTGCATCGGCAGGTCGCGGACCGGGCCGTCGAGACGGGCGGCTTCGGGCACGTCGACGAAGAGGTCGTCGATGGTCGCGGCGCCGATGACGGAAAGCATCGCCTCGCGGTCGGGCTGGGTCAGGGGAAGGTAGCGCATCGGCATCGACTCCCCCCTCCCGCATGCGGGAGGGGTCGGGGGTGGGCGCCCGGCCTGTTGCGGGCGGAACGTCTGGAGGTGAGCGCGTGCCCACCCCCTGCCCCCTCCCGCTAGCGGGAGGGGGTTCTAGGTTTACAGCCCTTCGACGAACGTCGCGTAGGCGGCTTCGTCCATCAGGCTGTCGAGTTCGCTCGGATCGCTGAGCGTGAGCTTGAAGAACCAGCCGGCGGCTTCGGCGTCCGAGTTCACCAGGCTGGAGTCATCGGTGAGCGCAGCATTGCCCTCGGTAACCGTGCCCGAAACCGGCGAATAGACGTCGGACGCGGCCTTGACCGACTCGACGACGGCGGCTTCGTCGCCCCTCGACAAGGTCTTGCCGGCTTCGGGGACGTCGACGAACACGACGTCGCCAAGCTGGCTCTGCGCGTATTCCGAAATACCGACGGTGCCGATGTCACCGTCGACGTCGACCCATTCGTGATCCTGCGTGAAGTAACGGCTCATATCACTTGGCTCCTGCGCGGACGTAGCGGTGGGGAATGAAGGGCATCGCGGTGACGGTGGCGGTGTGGACCTTGCCGCGTTGCGCGATTTCGATGCGGGTGCCGGGCGTCGACAGCGCGAGCGGCACATAGGCCATCGCGATCGGCTTCCCGAGCGTGGGTGCGAAACCCCCGCTCGTAAGGCGACCGATCGTCGCGCCGGTATCGTCGATCACTTCGGCGCCTTCGCGGGCGGGCTGGCGACCCTCGACGATCAGGCCGACTCGCTTGGTGGCGGGGCCATGTTCGCGCTGGGTGAGGATGCGCTCGGCGCCGGGGAAGTCAGCGGCCTCGCGGCGGCGCTTCGACAGCGCGAAGCCGAGATCGGCCATGACCGGCGTGATCTCGGGATCGAGGTCGTGACCGTAGAGCGGCAGGCCTGCTTCGAGACGCAGCGAATCGCGCGCGCCGAGGCCGATCGGCTTGATCTCTGCGAGCGCCAGCAGCGCGTCGGCGAACGCGACGGCGTATTCGGCGGGGAGCGAAATCTCGACGCCGTCCTCGCCGGTATAGCCCGAGCGGCTGATCCAGAGCGGCACATCGTTCCAGTGGAACGCGCCGGCGGTCATGAACACGAGGCTGTCGATACCGGGGACAATCCGCGTAACCGCCTCGACCGCTTTCGGACCCTGCACTGCGAGCAGCGCCTGGTCTTCGAGGATGTTGATCGTGACGTCGTCGGGCAGATGCTCGATCAGGTAGCTGATGTCGTCATACTTGGTCGCGCCGTTGACCACGACGTAGAAGCTGCCGCTTGCGGTCGGCGACGGGTGGAGCGGGTCGTACGCCTCGGGCTCGACGTCCTGCGCGGAGAAGGGCGATGGCTGATCGTCGGGCAGGCGCGTGGCCATCAGGTCGTCGAGGATGCCGCCGTCCTGTGCGAGCAGCAGCGAATAGCGCATCTTGCCTTCTGCGAGCCCGGCGATGTCGCCCGGCAGGACGGTTTCGAGCGCGTGCGCGACGCCTTCGCCGGAGAAGACGAGCTGGCCCATGTGGCTGACGTCGAAGAGGCCCGCCGAGTCGCGCGTCCAGGCGTGTTCGGCCATGATGCCTTCATACTGGATCGGCATCTCGTAGCCGGCGAACTCGACCATCCGCGCGCCCTGCGCCCGGTGCCACGCGTCGAGCGGCAAGGGCAGGATCTCGGGCTCGACGTAATCGTCCGCCTGGTCGATGATGCTGGCGTAATCGCGCAGGTCTGGGTCGCTCATGCTCGTCTCCGTCGAAGGGGCGCGCGGCACCCGGTGGTGCTGCGATCCGAACCCCCTCTGTCACGGGACCTGAGAGCTTTCGCGCGAACAATGTCCAGCGCTTACCCCTTCGGTGGCCCTCGGCGCGAGGCCAGGACGCTTTCCAGAGTGTCGATCAGCCTCGCGCGGTCTCTGGTGCCTGAGAGATTCCGGGGTGGTTGCTCCTTCGGCGGTTCCATCAGCCCTGAAAGGACCGGAAACGCTCTCCCGCGCGGTGCCATGCCGGTTGCCCGACATCGACGCCGCGAGTTGTGACGCGGCGCACAATCTTAGTCAATCGAGGGTTTGGGATTCGAGGAGAAAACGCTCGCTCGACCTGAGAAGAAAGCACCACCCCGGCGAAGGCCGGGGCCCAGTTGGCAAGGTGCCCGTAACAGCGGACCATCCGTCGTTACTACCGTTCCCCAACTGGGCCCCGGCCTTCGCCGGGGTGGCGGACTTATCTCAAGGTATACGACCCGACAGTAAGCTGACCGCTATTCGACCGTCACGCTCTTCGCGAGGTTACGCGGCTGATCGACATCCGTGCCCTTGAGCACCGCCACGTGATACGCGAGCAACTGCACCGGCACCGCATACACGAGCGGCGCGATCAGCGGGTGGACCTTGGGCATGGTGATCGTCGCCATGCAGCCTTCGCCGGCCGCCTGGATGCCGTCGTAATCGGAGATCAGCACGACCTTTCCGCCGCGCGCCATGACTTCCTGCATGTTGCTCACGGTCTTGTCGAACAGTGGCCCCGACGGCGCGATGACGATGACCGGGACATGCTCGTCGATCAGCGCGATCGGGCCGTGCTTCATCTCGCCGGCGGCATAGCCCTCGGCATGGATATAGCTGATTTCCTTCAGCTTCAGCGCGCCCTCGAGCGCTAGCGGATAGTCCGTCCCGCGGCCGAGATACAGTACGTCGCGCGCGCCGGCGATGTTGTGTGCCATCGCCTCGATCGCCTCGTCATACGCGAGCGCGCCGTTTAGCGCTGCGGGAGCCTCCGACAGGTGCCGGACGATCTCGCGCTCCTGGTCTTTCGTCAGCAACCCCTTTGCGCGTGCCAGGTTTGCGGCGAGCGCGGCGAGCACGGCGAGCTGGCAGGTGAACGCCTTGGTCGAGGCCACGCCGATCTCCGGGCCCGCATGCGTCGGCAGCAACAGGTCCGCCTCGCGCGCCATCGAACTGGTCGGCACGTTGACGACGACCGCGATCTTCTGGCCCTCGGCCTTCGCATGGCGCAGCGCGGCCAGCGTGTCCGCGGTCTCGCCCGACTGCGAGATGAACAGCGCGAGGCCGCCATCCTCCATCACCGGCGCGCGGTAGCGGAATTCGGAGGCAACATCGAGGTCGACCGGCACGCGCGCGAACTGCTCGAACCAGTATTTGGCGACCATGCCGGCGTAGAAGCTCGTCCCGCACGCGACGATCGTAACACGCTTGATCGTCGACAGGTCGAACTCCGGAATCGGCAGCGAAACCTCGCCTTCCATCCGCTTGAGGTACGAGCGCAAAGTTTGGGCGACGACGATCGGCTGCTCGTAGATTTCCTTCAACATGTAATGCCGATGGTTGCCCTTCGAGATCACCTCGCCGGTGATCCCGGACAGCGTGATCGCGCGCTCGACGGGATTGTTATCGCGGTCATAGACCTGCGCGCCGTCGCGCGTGAGCACGACCCAGTCACCCTCGTCGAGATACGCGATCCGCTGCGTCAGCGGCGCGAGCGCGAGCGCGTCCGAGCCGAGATACATCTCGCCGTCGCCGTGCCCGACGACCAGCGGCGAGCCGAGGCGCGCGCCGATCAGCAAGTCGGGATGCTGGCGGAACAGGATCGCGAGCGCGAACGCACCGTGCAGCCGTGGCAGCACGTCGCGGACCGCCGATACCGGATCCATCCCCGCCTCGACCTTCTCGCTGACCAGATGCGCGACGACTTCGGTATCGGTCTCGCTCGTGAAAGTCCGACCGCGCGCGATCAGTTCGTCGCGCAGCGGCTTGAAGTTCTCGATGATGCCGTTGTGAACGACCGCGACTTCGCCCGTCGCATGCGGATGCGCGTTGTTGGTGGTCGGGCCGCCGTGCGTCGCCCAGCGGGTATGGGCGATCCCGGTCTTGCCGGGCAGCGGATGCGCCGCGAGTTCGTTCGCCAGATTGACCAGCTTGCCCGACGCACGCCGCCGTTCGATCGCGCCATCGTGATCGGTGGCGATACCGGCCGAATCATAACCGCGATATTCGAGCCGCTTCAGCCCGTCGAGCAACCGGCCCGCAACGTCTTCGCCGCTCAGAATTCCAACGATGCCACACATAGCGTCTGTCCGTTCGTTCAGTCGACCGAGAGGAGCTGTTCGCCCCGCTCGATGACGACATGGGTCTGGTAATAATATTTGCCGGTCGGGCGGCCGTCGGAGGTAAAATCGATCCGCACGCGGCGCGCTTCGCCATCGACATGGATCGTCCGACCCTGCAGCGCGGTTTCGGCGGGCGCGCCAAGCTGGGTTTCGAGCTGCGCCTGCGCGATCGGCCGGACTTCGAGCGAGAGGTTGCGCGGATCGCGATAATCGCTTTCCGAATTGAGGTAGAGGCTTGAGCCCTGCCGACCCGACGCGCGTACCGTCATCACGAACACGCCAGGATAGGCGCCAGGGGCGAGACCGGCGGCACGCTCGATCGCGACCATCGGCGAAATCGCATCGCGCGACACCTGCGGCGTAGCGCATCCCGCCAGTACCACGGCTCCAACAACGATCAGGGATTTCATGCGCGCTTCCTCGCCAGCATTCTTTCACGGAAGCGCTTGGCCCAACCGGGTTTGGCGACCTGCGGGGGGCGGACCAGGGCCAGAGCATCGGCATCGACGTCCTGAGTCACCACGGATCCGGCAGCGACGATCGCGCCGGCGCCGATCGTGACGGGCGCGACCAGCGCCGAATTCGAGCCGATGAACGCCCCCTCGCCGACGACCGTGCGGTATTTGAAATAGCCGTCGTAATTGCACGTGATCGTGCCCGCGCCGATGTTTGCGCCCGCGCCGATATCCGCGTCGCCGATGTAGGTCAGATGGCTGACCTTCGCGCCCTCGCCGATCACGGCTTTCTTGACCTCGACGAAGTTGCCGACCTTGGCGTGCGAGCGGAGGTCCGCGCCGGGGCGGAGGCGCGCGAAAGGCCCGACATCGGCGCCCTTGCCCACGCTCGCGCCCTCGATGTGGCTGAACGCGTGGATCGTCGCGCCGTCTTCGATACACGCGCCGGGGCCGAATACGACGTTGGGCTCGATCACCACGTCGCGACCCAGCACCGTGTCGTGCGCGAACCAGACCGTGTCTGGGGCGATCAGCGTGACGCCGTCGGCCATCGCCCGCGCTCGACGCTCCGCCTGCCAGGCGGCTTCGACGCCGGCGAGTTCGCCGCGGCTGTTGACGCCGGCCACTTCGTCCGCGGCCGTCTCGATCACCGCCGACGACCGGCCTGCCGCGCCCGCTAGCCCGACGATATCGGTAAGGTAATATTCGCCCGCCGCATTGTCGTTGCCGAGCCGGTCGAGCAGCGCGAACAGGTCGGTTGCGCGCACTGCCATCAGCCCCGAGTTGCAGAGCGTCACCGCGCGTTCCGCTTCCGACGCGTCCTTATACTCGACGATCCGGTCCATCCGCCCCGCAGCATCGGCGATCACGCGGCCGTAAGCGCCGGGCTCGGCCGGACGGAAGCCGAGCACGACGACCGCAGGCGTATCCTCGCCGTGCAGCCGGTCGATCATCCGCTGCATCGTTTCTGCGGTGACCAGCGGCACGTCGCCGTAGAGGATCAGCACGTCGCCCTCGAACCCTGCAAGCGCCGCGCGCGCCTGCGCGACCGCATGGCCGGTACCGAGCTGCTCCGCCTGAAGCGCGGTGACGATACCCAGCGGTGCGACCGCGGCCTCGACCTGCTCGCGCCCTGCGCCCGTCACGACCACCGTCTTGGCCGGACGCAGCACGGCCGCGCTCGCGACCAGATGCAGCAGCATCGGCCGCCCCGCGATCGGGTGAAGCACCTTGTGCAGGTCCGACTTCATCCGCGTGCCCTTGCCCGCGGCGAGGATCACGACGGCGATAGAGTGTACGGGCGGGCGGGCGAGCGAATGCGCCGGAATCGGTTGGTCGTCGGAATGCGTCGTCATGGAAGGATCGCTGCCACGAAAGCCTTGCCAATTCCATAGCGTCGCTGGCAGGCCCCTTCGCAATGACGCATTTTTCATTCGATATGGTCGGGTTCGACCTCGACGGCACGCTGCTCGACACCAGTGGGGATCTTGCCGCGGCGGTCAACCACGCGCTCGTTTCGGTCGATCGCCCGCCGCTCACCGTCGAGCAGGTCAAGCCGATGATCGGCGGCGGGGCCCGGCATATGCTGAAACAGGGCCTGACCGCGACCGGCGGCTATGACGAGGCGATGCTCGACACGCTGCATGCCAAGCTGCTTGCCTATTACGAGGCGAATATCTGCGTGCTGACCAAGCCCTATCCCGGCGCGATCGAGGCACTCGATGCATTGGCAACGAAGGGCGTCACGCTCGGCATCGTCACCAACAAGATCGAGCGGTTCGCGCGGATCGTGCTCGGCGAACTGGGGCTGACCGACCGGTTCGCCTGCATCCTCGGCGGCGATACGCTGGCGGAATCCAAACCCTCGCCGATGCCGATCCGCGAGATGGTGAAGATGTGCGGCGGCGGTCGCGCCGCGTTCGTCGGCGATTCGATCTTCGACATCCAGGCGGCGCAGGCGGCAGGGTTGCCGGCAATCGCGTGCAGCTTCGGCTTCCTGATGCAGCCGGTCGCGGAACTTGGCGCGGAGGCCGTGATCGACGGCTTCCCGGAGTTGATCCCGACGCTCGAAAGGCTCGGCGCATGAACCGGACCGTTCTCACCCGCGTCGCGCTGGTCCTGGCGGTGGTGTTCGCGGTGACGATGGCGTTGCTGCCGAAGCCACCGCACATGCCGATCGACCAGTTCGGCGACAAGTTCGGGCACATGCTTGCGTTCGCGACGATGGCGCTGCTGGCGGCACTGTCCTATCCGACCGCGCGACTGTTTCGGATCGGCGAGCGGCTGTCGTTCCTTGGCGCGATGATCGAGGTGTTGCAGTCGATCCCGTCGCTGCACCGCGACTGCGATATCCACGACTGGATCGCGGATACGCTGGCGATCACTCTGGTGCTGGTGCTGGTATGGTTCGCACGACGAGGCCGCGGCGCGCGGTTGCCGTAAGGCGGCCCTCACACCTACCTCCTGAACTGGGGAGCGAGAAGGTCAGCCCTTGCGCCACTTGGTCCAGAGATGCCGGGCAAGCATCGCCGGCGGCATACGCAGCCAGTGCGAGCGGACGTAAAATGCGAACCGCGTGACCGGACGGGTCGGCCGACCCCAGCCGTCGCGCGCGGTGAGCCGGCGGATGTAGAGGCGGTCGATGCCGCGCGCCTCGGTCTCGCCAAACAGCGCATCGACCAGCCGCAGCGAGCGCGCCACCTCATGGTGCAGACCATGCCGTTGCGCTTCCCCGTCGAGGCCGTCGATGCCGAACTCCTCGACCAGGCAGCGGATATCCCACAGGTTGCGCATCCCCCCCGCCAAGTCGCCATCCGCGAACAGATGCGCGGCGGCGTGGACGATCATTCCGTTCGGCGACAGCGTACGCAGCCCGTTTTCCAACGCCACGCTGTCCGCAATCAGCGCATCCGCGTCCGGCGTTATCCGCGCGGTCAGCGGCAGGATGGTGTGGTGGACGTCGATCATCCGGTCACGCTCGCGGTGGATCAGCGGCGGCAGTTCGTGCATCCAGCGGCGATAATAGACGTCGTCATACGGGTCCGGCTTCACCCATTCCCAGCCCGCGGCAAGCAGCGCCGCCTCGACCGTATCGAGCGCGCAGCGTGGCACCAGGATGTCGAGATCGCCGATCGATCGCCCCTGCCCCGCCGACAGCCCGGCCGCGACGAATGCGGTGCCCTTCAACACCACGACCGGACCGTCGATCGCGGCCAGCGCCCGCCGCGCCATCTCCGCTTCCCATAACGCAGCACGACGCCCGTGTTCGGCGGCGGCACGAGCATCGGCGAGGATCGCTCGTACCGCGCCCGGCATCGGCAGTCCGTCAAGCCGCAGCGCGAGCGTGCCGATCAATTGCTCCGCGCGCGCCATCGCCAGCAATGCCGTCCAGCCCTCCGCATCGAGCCCGACGACACCCGACGGATCGGCAAGCGCGCGGCCGAGCATGCGGGCGTCGGTCACACCGCGGCCAATAGCCGCGTCGGTCACACCGCGGCCAATAGCCGCATCGGTCACAACGCGGCCAATTGCCGCATCGGTCACAACGCGGCCCATAGCGCCTCCACCTGCGCGATCGCGCTCGCCCCATCGGGATAGTCGATCGCAACCAAAGGCACGTCCGCGATCAGCCCGGTCAGCGCGCGGAAACCCGCCTCGCCGAGCGCGACGTAATTGGTCGACGCCTGCGTCATCCTGATAAACGCCTCCGCAGGCGGGACCGATCGCGTCTCCGCTTCGAAGCCGTAGCGCGGGAACAACAGCAGCGCCGGCGTCGCGGGCACGTCCATCGCATCGATCGCTCGCGCGTCGGGGACCATGTGGCGAATGTCGCCCTTCGGCGTCGCGCGCATCAGCGGCCCCATTCGCGCGTCGGGCCATGCCGCCTCGGCCGCGGCGATCGCTTCGTTCTTCAGGCTTATCAGCCGCGGAAACGCATGGACCAGCCCGGTCGCGGGATCGAGCAGCGCGAACTCGTCGCCCATGAACCGCCAGCCCCGTGCCGCCAGCAGTGTCGCGAGCGTCGATTTCCCCGCGCCCGAGATGCCGGTCATCAACAGCGCGCGACCATCGCGTTCGACCGCGGAGGCGTGGAGCAGCAGATAACGGCGCGCACCGAGCGCCATCTGGAGGTTCATCGCCATCTCCGCCGCGAGCAGGCCCTGCCGCAACGGCAGCGGTGCCGCCTCGGGCAGCATATAGTCGCCGCCGATCTCGACCGAGGGGCGGAGTATCCGGCGCCACGGCCGGCGCGCGAACAGGCGGACGGTGAAGTCGGGCACGCCGTCCAAGGGCTTGGGATAGTCGCGGTACAGCGTTTCGAGCAGCGCGATCGGCGCGCGCCAGTCGGAGCCGATGCGGAAACCGACCGGGCCGATGCGGACGGCGAAGGCGTGCCTCATGTCCGCTCGACGAGCCCGGCGTCGACCAGTTCGTCGAGCCGCGCCGCCAGCGCAGCCCGGTCCGCATGCTCGAGATCATAGTCGCGCCCAAGCCGGTCGAGCAGCGCATCGAGCGAGAGGCCGCCTTCGCCCAGCGCCGCCAGGATCTGCGGCGCCGGCTCGGTCAGCAGGTGCGTGATCCCCGATGCGCGGTGATAGACCGCGGTGAACGCGTCGAGCGGCGCGATCAGCAGGCCATCCTCGCGGGGAGCGCAATAAAGGGCCTCGTGCACGGCCTCAGCCGCGCGGCATCTGCAACGATGCGAAGCAGGTGAAGCCGCCCTGGCCGCGCTGCAACCGGCGGATATAGTTGACGTAGGCGCGGCTGCGGTCGGAATCGGTGCCGGGCAGGTTGCTGCCATTGGCGATCGATCGCTTGATCTCCTCGCCCTTGAACGCGCGCGTCGCGGGCGGGAAAGCACCCTTGGTCCGCGCGGGCACGACCTTGCCGTCGGAATCGATATAGCTGCCCGCACGGCCGGAATCGGGAATCGGGATCTCGCAGTTCAGCACCGAGCCCACCGTCTGCGCGAGCGCCGGGCGAATCGACACCACCGCGCCCGCACCGACCGCGCCAAGCGCAAGCACGCGGCGACGCGTTGGCACTGCGCTGTGCGGATCGGCGTCCGGATCAGCGTCCGGCATCGGGTCCTGATCGGCTCGGTTGTCGTCGCTCATAGTGCCCCTGCTACACCGCAGCCCTTTCACAATCCTGAAGCCCTGACAATATAGCCCGGTTGACGATCGGCGCATCGTGCCGAACTAGGACGGACGTGCGCCGCGTTCACGCGCCCTGGAGATTAGAATGCTTTCCGGATTTGGCCTGCGTACCTTCTGGGCGATCGTCGTCGTCTGCGTCGCCGCGGTCGCGGTGTTCGCGATCACCCGCGACGTGCAGGGCGCGATCGTCGCGCTGGTCGGCGGGATCGCCGCCGCTCTGGTCGCCGCCGGGACGGGCGAGGAAGCGCCTGCCCTCGATTCCGGCGTTACGGCGAGCGTATCGATCCTCGACGACGTGCTCGATGCGATCGTCGCGCCGGTGCTGCTCGTGCAGAACGGACGCGTGACGCTCGCCAATGCCGCCGCGCGCACGCTGCTCGGCGCGCATATCCTCGGCGAGGATGCGCGAGTCGCGATCCGGCACCCGGCCGCCGCCGAGCGACTCGGCACGCCGGGACCGATCGATGGCGAGCGCCCGATCGAGCTGGTCGGGCTCGGCACGCGCGACCAGCGCTGGGAGATGCGGCTTGGCGAGGCGTCGGACGGCCAGCGCATCGTCCACCTGATCGACCAGACCGGCAATTACGCGGCCGAGCGGATGCGGATCGATTTCGTCGCCAACGCCAGCCACGAGTTGCGCACGCCGCTCGCCTCGATCCTCGGCTTCATCGAGACGCTGCGCGAAGAGGCGGGGGAGGATGCCGAGGTACGCGCGCGATTCCTCAAGGTGATGGACGACGAGGCGCGACGGATGCAGCGGCTGGTCGAGGACCTGATCTCGCTGAGCCGGATCGAGGCGGAGAAATTCCGGCTGCCCGACCAGGCCGTCGATCTCGCGCAACTGGTCAAGGATACGCACGAGGAACTGGCCGAGGCGGCGGGGGATCGCGGACATGATCTGGTCGCGACGATCGGCCCCGGCCCCGCCGCGGTGTCGGGCGACCGTGTCCAGCTGTCGCAGATGCTCCACAATCTGATCGGCAACGCGATGAAATACGGCCGTGCGGGAACGCCGGTCACCGTCGAGTTGAAGCGCGATCCCGCCGGCATGCTCCGGCTGTCGATTCGCGACGAGGGCGACGGCATCGCAGCCGTGCACATCCCGCGGCTGACCGAGCGCTTCTACCGCGCCGATGCCGGGCGCAGCCGGTCGCTCGGCGGGACCGGGCTGGGGCTGGCGATCGTCAAGCACATCGTCGAGCGGCATCGCGGGCGGCTCGACATCGCCAGCCAAGTCGGCGTCGGGACGACCGTCGTCGTCATCCTCCCGCCTGCCGCGATGTCGGCAAAAGCCGGTGTCATAAAAGGGTAACGCAAGTGTCACACAGGATCGCCTCAAGCGCCGCTATGGGCGGTGCATGACGGGAATTCTGGTGCAGCGGTTCGTTCTTCTAGGTGTGGCAGGCGCTCTGGCCGCGTGCGTCGATCAGGCGAACGGCGGCGGTGCGGGCTCGCGTGACCAGATCACCGCAGTCGGGTCTTCGACCGTCTATCCGTTCACGACCATCATCGCCGAGCAACTCGTGGCGAACGATCCCGATGCGAAGGCGCCGGTGATCGAATCGACCGGGACCGGGGCCGGCATGAAGCTGTTCTGTGCCGGGATCGGCGCCGGCCATCCCGATATCGAGGACGCCTCGCGGCGGATGAAGGCCAGCGAGTACGCCGCGTGCGCGAAGAACGGCGTGCGCGACGTGATCGAAATTCAGGTCGGGATCGACGGCATCGCCTTTGCGGAGGCGAAGAACGGCCCGAAGCTGCAGCTGACGCCGACCGATCTCTACAAGGCGCTGGCCGCCAATCCGGGCGGCAAGACGAACACCGCGCGGGTGTGGCGCGACGTGAACCCGGCGCTGCCCGCGGTGCCGATCCAGGTTTACGGCCCGCCCGCAACGAGCGGCACGCGCGATGCACTGGCCGAGCTGATCCTGACCAAGGGGTGCGAGGCGAGCGATCCGACCGCCAAGGCACTCGCGAAATCCGATCCCGAGGCGCACAAGGCGCTGTGTACGCGGGTGCGCGAGGACGGCGTGTATGTCGATGCGGGCGAGAACGACAATCTGATCGTCCAGAAGCTTCAGTCGAACCCGAATGCGATCGGCGTGTTCGGGTACAGCTATCTGGAGGAGAACAAGGACGACGTGAACGGGGTCTCGATCTCGGGCGTCGCGCCAACCTATGCGACGATCGCGGACAATGCGTATCCGGGGTCCCGGCCGCTGTATATCTATGTGAAGAAGGCGCATCTGACCGCGATTCCGGGGCTGCGGAACTTGCTGAAGCTGTATGCGGCGAACTGGGGCGCGAGTGGACCGTTGGTTAAGCGCGGGCTGATAGCGGCGCCGGCGGATATCCAGGCGCGCTCGGCGGCGATCATTGCCAACGAGACTGTGCTGGATCCGGCGGTGTTGAAGTGATGCGTTTGTTCTCCAGCCGTGCTCCTCACCTAGTTCCCCCCCCGACGCGGGGGAACGGAAGCGTTACGGTGATGGCCTCACACAGCAAGGCAACCACCCCGGCGAAGGCCGGGGCCCAATTGGGCAAAGCTCCCTTGGCAAATGCTGCGCGCGGTTACTTGAACCTTTCCAATTGGGCCCCGGCCTTCGCCGGGGTGGTGCACACCAGCGTGGTAGCACCGGGAGCATACCTCTGATGTCGGTCATCGCCCTCCTCGTCCTAGTCCTCGGTCTCGGCCTGATCGGCTGGCTCACCGCCCGCGTCCGCGCCACCCGCTTCCGCGCCGGCAGCACCGCGCGGTTCAGTTCGCTCCCGTCGCATCACGGCTGGTACGTCGCGCTATGGACCGCGATCCCGCCGCTCGTCTTCCTCGTGATCTGGTCGATGACCGCGCCCGCGCTCGTCACCGATGCCGTGCTCGCAACGCCGGCGGCAGTACAGCTCCCCCCGCCCGGCTTCGATCGCGCGTCGATCCTGTCCGAAGCACGCAGCCTCGCCGAGGGCCGCAGCTTCGGCGCATTCCACGCGCTCGCCCGCACGCTGGCACCGGCCTACGCCGCCGCGCAATCGCGCTACGACTGGATCGCGACCGCACTCGCCTTGCTGCTCGCCTTCGCCGGCGGCGCGTTCGCCTTCACCCGCGTGAAGCCCGGCTTCGGCGCGCGGACGCAGGTCGAGCGGGTCGTGATGCTGATGCTGCTCGGCGCGTCGTTGATCGCGATCCTGACCACGGTCGGTATCGTCGCCTCGCTGCTGTACGAATCCGCGCGGTTCTTCTCGGTCGTGCCGATCACCGACTTCCTGTTCGGCACGCACTGGAGCCCGCAGGTCATCGACGGCCGCGATCCGGGTGCGTCGCTCGGCGCGGTGCCGCTGTTCTGGGGGACGTTCTTCATCGGCGCGGTGATCGCGATGATCGTCGCGATTCCGTTCGGTTTGATGAGCGCGATCTACCTCACGCAATACGCCGCGCCGACGACCCGCAAATGGATGAAGCCGATCCTCGAGATGCTCGCGGGCGTGCCGACCGTCGTCTATGGTTATTTCGCCGCGCTGACCGTCGCGCCCGCGGTGCGCGATCTCGCGGTGTCGGTCGGGATCAGCTGGGCGTCGTCCGAAAGCGCACTCGCCGCCGGCCTCGTGATGGGGATCATGATCATCCCGTTCGTGTCATCGATGGCCGATGACTCGATCGCCGCGGTCCCCTCGTCGATGCGCGACGGCAGCCTGGCGATGGGCGCGACCTCGTCCGAGACGATCCGCCGCGTGCTGCTCCCGGCCGCTCTCCCCGGCGTCGTCGGTGGCGTGCTGCTCGCGGTCAGCCGCGCGATCGGCGAGACCATGATCGTCGTCATGGCGGCTTCGGGCGTCGCGACGCTGACTCTCAACCCGTTCGCCAGCACCACGACGGTCACCAAGCAGATCGTCGACCTGCTGACCGGCGAGGCCGAGTTCGACAGCCCCAAGACGCTTGCCGCGTTCGCGCTCGGCCTGACGCTGTTCGTCGTCACGCTCCTTCTCAACATCGTCGCGCTGCGCGTCGTCAAACGGTACCGCGAAGCCTATGAGTGACACGCTCGTACCCCAGATTCCCGTGAGTGCCGCCGAGCCGCCACGCCGCGTGCCGACCGACTGGACGACCCAGGCGATGCAATCGCGCATCCGCCGCCGCTACGCGTCCGAGCGCCGCTTCCGCTTCGCCGGGCTCGCCGCGGTGTGGCTGTCCGCCGCGTTCCTCGCCTATCTGCTGATCACGATGGTGATGCAGGGCGCGAGCGGCTTCGTCGAGACGCGCGTGTCGCTCCCGGTCGATCTCGCCGCCGCGAAACTGCCGATCGAGCCCGCCCGCCTCGTCGGACGCGGTGCCGATCTCGCGCTCGCAGGTGCGGGGCTGGAAGGCACTGTCGACCTCGCCGCCACCAAGGCGTTCGGCAAGGACGGCACCGACCTGCTCTCCGACGGCGCGTGGGCCGTGGTCCGCGATGCGATCAAGGCCGACCCGTCGCTGCTCCAGCGCAAGGCCATGTTCGAGGTCCCCGTCTCCAGCCCGATCGACGTCGCCGCCAAGGGTAACGGCACCCCCGAAGCCGAGGCGGTCGTCGCGCGACTGAAGGCAAGCGGCGCGCTTACGAGAGGCTTCAACGCCGGCTTCCTCACCTCAGCGGACTCCACCGATGCCACCCGCGTCGGCATCTGGGGCGCGTTCAAGGGATCGCTGCTGACGATGGTCGTCACGCTGCTGCTCGCCTTCCCGATCGGCGTGCTTTCGGCGCTGTATCTGGAAGAATATGCGCCGAAGAACCGCTGGACCGACCTGATCGAGGTGTCGATCAACAACCTCGCGGCGGTCCCCTCGATCATCTTCGGCCTGCTCGGGCTAGCCGTCTTCCTCGGCACGTTCGGCATGCCCCGCTCTGCACCGATCGTGGGCGGCCTGACACTCGCGCTGATGACGATGCCGGTTATCGTGATCGCCGGCCGCAACGCGATCAAGAGCGTACCGCCGTCGATCCGTGACGCCGCGCTCGGCATCGGCGCGTCGCCCGTTCAAGTGGTGTTCCATCACGTCCTGCCGCTCGCGCTGCCAGGCATCCTCACCGGCACGATCATTGGCATGGCGCGTGCGCTCGGCGAGACCGCGCCGTTGCTGATGATCGGCATGCGCGCATTCATCGCAGCCCCGCCGTCGGGCCTCAGCGATCCTGCGACCGTGCTGCCCGTCCAGATCTTCCTGTGGTCCGATCAGGTCAGCCGCGGCTTCGTCGAGAAGACGTCGGCGGCGATCATCGTCCTGCTCGTCTTCCTGCTCGCGATGAACGGCGTCGCGATCTACCTCCGCAACCGATTCGAGACCCGCTGGTGATGACCAAGAACCTGAAGATGACCGCGCGCAACGTCTCCGTCGCGTACGGCAGCAAGATCGCGATCAATGACGTCTCGATCGACGTCGACCAGGACGAGGTCGTCGCGTTCATCGGCCCGTCGGGCTGCGGCAAGTCGACGTTCTTGCGCACGCTCAACCGCATGAACGACACCGTCGCCAGCGCCCGTGTGACCGGCGAGATCAAGCTCGACGGCCAGGATATCTACTCGCCCGACATGGACGTGGTGCAGCTCCGTGCCCGCGTCGGCATGGTGTTCCAGAAGCCGAACCCGTTCCCGAAATCGATCTACGAGAACGTCGCCTACGGCCCGCGCATCCACGGTCTGGCGGGTGCCAAGGCCGATCTCGATCGGATCGTCGAGAAGTCGCTGCGCCGCGCCGGCCTGTGGGACGAGGTCAAGGATCGCCTGAGCGACAGCGGCACGGCATTGTCCGGCGGCCAGCAGCAGCGGCTCTGCATCGCCCGCGCGATCGCGGTCGATCCCGAGGTCATCCTGATGGACGAGCCGTGTTCGGCGCTCGATCCGATCGCGACCGCCAAGATCGAGGAGCTGATTCACGAACTGCGCGGCCGCTATGCGATGGTGATCGTCACGCACAACATGCAGCAGGCCGCGCGCGTCAGCCAGAAGACCGCGTTCTTCCACCTCGGCACGCTGGTCGAATACGGCAACACCTCGGACATCTTCACCAATCCCCGCGAAGAGCGGACCAAGGATTACATCACCGGCCGGTACGGCTGAGTGGGGGACCACGCATGAACACGCATACGGTCAAGGCCTTCGACAACGACATCGGCGAGCTCCGCGGGTTGATCTCGCAGATGGGCGGGCTCGCCGAGGACGCGATCGACAAGGCGATGCAGGCGCTGCAACGCAACGACCTCGCGCTCGCGGAACAGGTGCGCGTTGCCGACAAGCAGATCGACGTCATCGAAGCGGAGGTCGAGCGCCTCGCGGTGCGGATCATCGCGCTGCGCGCACCGATGGCGGTCGACCTGCGTGAGGTCGTCGCGGCGCTGAAGATCGCCGGCGTCGTCGAGCGGATCGGCGACTACGCCAAGAACATCGCCAAGCGCGTGCCCATGATCGAGAGCGAGCACCGCATCGAGCCGATCTCGATCCTGCCCGCAATGGGCCGGATGGCGAGCGAAATGGTCCACGACGTGCTCGACGCGTTCGCCGCGCGCGATGCGGAAGAAGCCGTCCGCGTGGTCGAAAGCGACGCCGCGCTCGACGATTTCTACGACAGCATCTTCCGCACGCTGGTGACCTACATGGTCGAGAATCCGAAGACGATCAGCCAGGTCGCGCATCTGCTGTTCGTCGCGAAGAATCTCGAGCGGATCGGCGATCACGCCACCAACGTCGCCGAGATGGTCTATTTCGCCGCCACCGGCACCCAGATGACCGACCGCGACCGCGGCGGTCTGCAGGAGTAATCGACATGGCCCGTGCACGGATGCTGCTCGTCGAGGACGACGCCGCGCTCGCCGAACTGCTGGTCTGGCATTTCAAGCGCGAGGATTTCGAGATCGCGCATACGCCCGATGGCGAGGAAGCCTTGCTGCTCGCCAAAGAGAAGGTGCCCGATATCGTCCTGCTTGACTGGATGGTCGAGGGGCTCTCGGGGATCGAGGTCTGTCGCCGTCTACGCCGCGCACCCGAGACGCAGAACGTGCCGATCATCATGCTGACCGCGCGTGGTGAGGAAGAGGATCGCGTCCGCGGACTCGAAACCGGTGCCGACGATTACGTGACGAAGCCCTTCTCCCCGCGCGAACTCGTCGCCCGCGTCGGCGCGGTCCTCCGCCGCGTCCGCCCTGCCCTTGCCGGCGAAGCGCTCAGCTATGCCGACATCGAGATGGACACGGTCGGCCACAAGGTCCGCCGCTCGGGCGAAGTCGTGTCACTCGGACCGACCGAGTTCCGGCTGCTCAAGCATTTCCTCGAGCATCCGGGCTGGGTGTTCTCGCGTGAACGCCTGCTCGACGCGGTGTGGGGACACGACTCGGATATCGAGAGCCGGACGGTCGACGTGCACATCCGGCGGCTGCGCAAGGCGATCAACGTCGGCGAGCGTCCCGACATCATCCGCACCGTCCGCTCGGCGGGCTATTCGCTCGATACGGGGGGCTGACGACCCTGTCCCGCGGTGGAGCGAATGGAATCGGATGCGAAACGAAGGACCCAAGCGCGACTTAGTGCGTTCAGACGTCGCGCTACCAAAATGGTGCACCCATTTAGGAGATTCCTATGAAGTCCATCCTTCTCGCCGCTGCCGCTCTTCTCGCGTCGCCCGTGATCGCCCAGACGACGCCGCCGGCAGACCCCGCCGCGCAGACCGCACCGGCCGATCCCGCCATGCAGACGGCACCCGCGGATCAGGCAGCCCCTGCCGACCCCGCAGCACCCGCTGACCCGGCAATGGCGGCACCCGCCGATCCGGCCGCAGCACCTGCCGCACCGATGGCGGCCCCTGCCCCGACCGGTGGCGTGACGTTCGGTCAGCCGACCGTGACCCCGCCGACGCCGGCACCCGCGGAGTATCCGGTATGCTCGAAGACGGTCAAGGACGGCTGCCGCAACCGCGGCGGCAAGTAAGCTACCAAGTAAGCTACGCAGCAAGCGGCAGGTGATCCTGCCGCTTGCCTAGCTGGCTTTACGTTCTAGGAAAGGCGCTCCAACTATAAGAGAGGAGCGCCTTTTCCATGTCTATAGGTTTTGAGGGCCGCGTCGCCATCGTCACCGGCGCCGGCGGCGGCCTGGGCCGCGAATATGCGCTCGAACTCGCCCGCCGCGGCGCGAAAGTGGTCGTCAACGATCTCGGTGGATCGCGCGACGGCACCGGCCATTCCGACGCCGCGCTGAAAGTCGTCGAGGAAATCGAGGCGGCCGGCGGCGAAGCGATGTCGAACGGCGGCAGCGTCACCGAATACGACCAGATGGTCGAAATGGTCGCCAAGGCTTCCGAGAAATGGGGCGGCGTCCACATCCTGATCAACAACGCCGGCGTGCTGCGCGACAAGAGCTTCGCCAAGATGGAGCCCGCCGACTTCAAGTTCGTCGTCGACGTCCACCTCAACGGCTCGGCCAACGCCACCAAGGCGGTGTGGGACACGATGCGCGCGCAGAATTACGGCCGCATCCTGATGACCGCATCCTCGACCGGGCTGTTCGGCAATTTCGGCCAGGCGAACTACGGCGCGGCCAAGCTCGGGCTCGCCGGCCTGACCAAGACGCTCGCGATCGAGGGCGCCAAGAACAACATCAAGGTCAACACGATCGCGCCGACCGCGGGGACGCGGATGACGCAGGACATCTTCCCCGAGGAGGCGTTCAAGGCCTTCTCCCCCGACAAGGTCGCCCCCGCCGCGGTGTTCCTCGTGTCGGAAGACGCGCCGACCAACATCATCGTCGGTGCTGGCGCCGGCGTGTTCCAGGCGGCGTATGTGACGCTGACTCAGGGCAAGCTGCTCACCGGCGACGATCTATCGGTCGAGGGCGTCGCTGCGCATTGGGACGCGATCATCGACCGTGCGGGTGAAATCGTCCCGCAATCCGGCTCGGAACAGTCGCTGAGTATCCTCAACAAGCTGCAGGGCCGCTGAGTAACCGCAATCCTCCCCCGCCAGGGGGAGGTGGCACCGAAGGTGACGGAGGGGGAGGACACGAAACCTGCGTGGTCGCTTACCTCCCCCTCCGTCTGGCAAGTGCCAGCCACCTCCCCCTGGCGGGGGAGGATCGGTGTCCCACCACAATCCAATCGATGGGGTAGCCCGGGGGCCCCGCCCTATTTTGCGTAGGGATCGTTTAGCGCGGCTAACCACCCGGCGGACGGTGCAATGCTGCGATACCCCGCCGGGCGGCGCGCTCTGGCCTCGGCGACGTCGATCGGCGCCTGGAACCTGAGCCCGGCGAGACCGCTCCGCACCCATACCACCTCGGCTACGACCTGCTCGATCCGCCCGATCGTCACCACGACGACGCTCCCGACGATCAGGTCGCCGGGCTGGGCGATGCAGATACCGGTTTCGGAGATGTTCGTGACGCGGTGTGGACTGCTTGCCGCGCGGCCGGCGCGAAACAGCTCTGTGCTGAGCATCACGCTGGTGCGCGTCGCGCGCGACAGGGGAACTGGGCTATCCATTTCGGCCGTTCGCTAAAGGTGGCAGACGAGTATGCCTTAAAAGCTGGCCCGACTTTCGCAACATAAGTTATAATTTCGATCAAGGTTTACGCCGCATGGCTCCGTCATCGGATTGGAGCGGCGGCGTTCTTGCTCGTCCGTACGCCGCTCCAACCCCGCGCCGTTACGCCTTGCTGCGGCATGCCGATCATCAGGTCCGTTCAGCGAGATCCGTCGTTCCGCAGCGGCGCGACCGCGTCCTTGCCGAACTTCATGATCATCTCGCCGATCTCGCGCGCCTGGGTCATGCTGCGCTGGCTCTGCTCGCGCAGATAGTCGCCCTGGATCTTCATCACCTGCGACAGGTCCTTGGCGTTCGCCGCCTCGCGCATCGCCGCAAAGGCCTCGCGCGTGTTCTGCTCGGCCTGGTCGATCATCGTCCGGCCGATCGTCGCGCCGCCCTCGGCGATCTTGCCGCTCGATTCCTTCATCGCCTCGCCTGCATCCTGGGCGGCACCCGCCATCCGGTCGGCTGCGGCCTTGGCGGCGTCGCCACCCTTGCCCATCGCGGTCTTTACATCGTCTGCCATGGTCTCGCTCCTGTCTCTGGCTCGATGCGTCTTCAACCGTCGCTGCTATCTTTGGTTGCACCACCGGAGCACCGCCCCGGAAACCCTCAGGCGGCCGGCATCCGGTGATACGCCCGAAACCACGCGACGAACGCGGCGACGCCGTCCTTCACCGATGTCTCGGGGCGATACTGCGTCAGGGCGTGGAGCAACGACGCATCGGCATAGGTCCGCGGCACGTCGCCTGGCTGCATATCCATCATGTTGAGCGTCGCCGTCTCGCCGAGGCACGCCTCCAGAGTCCGGACATAGTCCATCAGCGGAGTCGGGGTGCCCCCCGCGATGTTGACGACGCGGAACGGCGCGACCTTCGACAGCGTGTCGACGTCGGCGACCCGGTTGGCCTCGTTCGGTATCACGTCCGCCAGTCGCACGATCGCCTCGACCAGATCCTCGACATAGGTGAAGTCGCGCGCCATCTGGCCCTGCCCGTACACGTCGATCGGCCGGCCGTTCAGGATCGCATCGGTGAACTTGAACAGCGCCATGTCGGGCCGCCCCCACGGGCCATAGACGGTGAAGAAGCGGAACATCGTCATCGGCAGGCCGAACAAATGCGACTGGCTGAACGCCATCGCCTCCATCGCCTTCTTCGTGGCGGCATACAGGCTGAGCGGTTCGTCGGCGCGGTCCAACTCGCGGAACGGCATGCTCTCGTTCGCGCCGTACACCGACGAGGTCGACGCCATCAGCAGATGCTTGCACCCGACCGCCTTGGCGATGTCGAGCACGTTCCACGAGCCGATCAAATTGCTGTCGACATAGGTACGCGGCGCCTCGATCGAATAGCGTACGCCCGCCTGCGCCGCGAGGTGGACGATCACGTCCGGTTTCGCGAGATCGGCAGCGGCGGCGAGCGCCTCGCGGTCCTCCAGCATGCCGGTGACGAGCCGGAACTGCGGGTGCTGTTGCAGCAGGTCGACGCGCGCCTGTTTGAGGCGGACGTCGTAATAGGCAGTCATCCCGTCGAACCCGACGACGTCGTGACCATCGCTCAACAGCCGCGAGGCAAGGTGGAAGCCGATGAAGCCGGCGGCACCGGTGATCAGGTAACGGGTCATCGGCACACAGGCTCCAGCAGAGTTTCGGTCGGACACCCCGCGCGCTTGCATGGTCGGCGATTTATCTCAATAGGTCCGCCAGCTTTACGGGCCAGCTACGGGCCAGCTTTCGAGGAAACGTCGATGCGCATCACGATGATCGGTTCGGGCTATGTCGGCCTGGTGTCGGGCGCCTGCTTCTCCGATTTCGGCCATGACGTGATCTGCGTCGACAAGGATCCGGCAAAGATCGACGCGCTGCTCGCTGGCCGCATGCCGATCTACGAGCCCGGCCTCGACCAGCTCGTCGCGACAAACGTCGCCGCAGGCAGGCTCGCGTTCACCACCGACCTGGCCAGCGCGGTGGCCGGCGCCGATGCGATCTTCATCGCGGTCGGCACGCCGTCGCGGCGCGGCGATGGCCATGCCGACCTCAGCTATGTGTTCGCCGCGACCGAGGAAATCGCAGCGGCGGTGACCGGGCCGACCGTGATCGTCACCAAATCGACCGTTCCCGTCGGCACCGGCGACCGCGTCGAGGCGATCCTGCGCGAGAAGCGGCCCGACATCGACGTCGCGGTGGTCTCGAACCCCGAATTCCTGCGCGAAGGCGCCGCGATCGGCGATTTCAAGCGCCCCGACCGGATCGTCATCGGCACCGAGGACGAGCGCGCCAAGCAGGTCATGCGCGACGTGTACCGCCCGCTGTATCTCAACGAATCGCCGATTCTGTTCGTCGGCCGGCGCACGTCCGAGCTGATCAAATATGCGGCGAACGCGTTCCTCGCGACCAAGATTACCTTCATCAACGAGATCGCCGATCTGTGCGAAGCGGTCGGTGCCGACGTCCAGGATGTGTCGCGCGGGATCGGGCTCGACAACCGGATCGGCAAGAAATTCCTGCATGCCGGACCCGGCTATGGCGGCTCGTGCTTCCCCAAGGACACGCTGGCTCTGCTGAAGACCGCGGAGGACTACAACACGCCGGTGCACATCGTCGAAGCGGTGGTGAAGGTGAACGACAGCCGCAAGCGCGCGATGGGGCGCAAAGTCCTGCATGCGCTCGGTGACAACCCGCGCGGCAAGACGGTCGCGCTGCTGGGCCTTACGTTCAAGCCGAACACAGACGACATGCGCGACGCGCCGAGCCTGGCGATCGCGATGGCGCTGGCGGATGCGGGCGTCACGGTGCGCGCGCATGATCCGGAGGGCATGGGACCGGCAAAGGCGATGCTGCCCGATCTGGTATATTGCACCGACGCCTATGATGCGGCCGACGGCGCCGACGCGGTGGTGATCGTCACCGAGTGGGACGCGTACCGTGCGCTCGATCTCGCGCGGCTCAAGGGACTGCTCGCCGCGCCGGTGATGGTCGACCTCCGCAACGTCTACCAGCGCGCCGACGTCGAACAGGCCGGGTTCGCGTACACGGCGGTCGGTCGGTGAGCGCGCCCAGCAACATATTCCAGTCACTGGACCTTTTGCGCGCTCTCACTATATACCGAACGGTATGAATAGGCTTTGCACGCTCACTGCCCCCAAGGGCCGCCCCCGCGAGTTCGATCTCGACGTGGCGTTGGCGGGCGCGCTGCGCGTGTTCTGGCGCAACGGGTACGAAGGCGCGTCGATGGCCGAACTGACCGCGGAGATGGGGATCACAAAGCCCAGTCTCTATGCGGCGTTCGGCAACAAGGAAGCGCTGTTCCACAAGGCGCTCGACCTCTACGAGCGCGAGAAGCTCGCTTATATGACGTCTGCGCTGGCCGCACCGACGGCGCGTGCCGTAGCGGAAAACCTTCTTCGGGGCGCGCTCCAGATGCAGATGAGCACCTGCGATCCCAAGGGGTGTCTCAGCGTCATCAGCAGCGTCGCGTGCAGTGCCGAAGCCGAACCGATCAAGGCCGAAGTCGCGAAGCGCCGCGCGTCGTCCGAGGCCGCCTTGATCCGCAGGTTCGACGAAGCCAAGGCGGCAGGCGAATTTCCCGATGGCCTCGAGTCGCACGCCTTGATGCGGTATCTGTTCGCGATCATGCAGGGCCTGACGATCCAGAGCGGATCGGGCGCGACCTGCGGCGAACTGAACCAGCTCGTCGAGACGGCCATGTCGGTCTGGCCGACCAAATAGGCGGTGCACGCTGGCAAAATTGTCACGCATTTTGTTGCGGTGCAATTTAAAATACCGTCCGGTACAAAAGTCTGTTGACTAGATGAACCCCAGGTTTATATACCGACTGGTATCGAAGCTCTCTCCTAGTTCGGATGGGGCAACCGGGGACACCAAACCATGACCACGGTTCAAACCTAACACCGGATGGCTTCGGCCGACCGGATCCACGAAAATTTAAGCGGGCAAGCGCGGCACGGGGATGTGCCGGCAACGACCGCGCACGCCTTGCGACCAGCTGACGTTGGTGGACCGTCCACCGACGAAGGCCAGCGCTTGCCCAAGATCAAAAGGGGGACAATCCCATGGCTTATCTCGACCTCGACAACATGTTCGCTTCGCCCGTCACCAGCCGCACCCAGGCTGTAGCCGCCCCTGCCCCGACCGGTTTCTCCGCGCTCGAATGGAGCGTCATCGCCCTCGCCAAGCGCGACACGTTGCGCAGCCTGTCCGGCCCGAGCCGCATGTCGCGCGCAATGGGCAGCCTGTTTGGCTTGAGCACCGCGTCGCGGCTCGCCGACCCTCGGCTGGAGGCATTACGGCGGATGGCGGTGTACGCCTGGCGCCGCGGCTTCGCGCTGCCGATGGCCGAAATCCAGGGTTTCCTCGCCGCCGGCTTCGCCGAGGCGCAGATCGAAACGCTCGTCGAGAGCGTGACCGGCATGCGCGTCGGCGCCCAGCAGAAGCGGAGCATCGCAGCGTGAACCAGATGACCACGATCACGGCCGCGAACGACGCCGACGTCGCGTCTTCGCCGCCCATGGACCGTCATCGACGGCCGGCATGGCAGCGCGGTGCGATGGTGCTCGTGCCGATCGCCCTGCTTGGTGCGGTAGGCGTGAAGATGTTCGACCACCCGGATGCGGCAATGGCGGCACCCCCGCCCGCCTCCGTCACGGTCGCGTCGCCATTGGTGCGGCAGGTCAGCGAATGGGACGATTATGTCGGCCGCTTCGCACCGAGCCGCACGGTCGAGATCCGGCCACGCGTCGCGGGCGAAGTCACCGGTATCCACTTCCGCGACGGCGAGATCGTCAGCAAGGGCCAGTTGCTCTTCACGATCGACTCCAGGCCGTTCGCCGCTGCTCTGGCCGAGGCGCATGCCAACGTCGCAAGCGCACGCAGCGCCTTGTCGCTGGCCCGCACCGATCTAGGCCGCGCGCAGCGGCTGGTTGCGGACGAAGCGGTATCGGCGGGCGAAGTCGATGCCCTTCGTGGCAAGCTCGAAGCAGCCCAAGCCGCACTCGCCGCAGCGCAGGCACGCGAACGCGCCCGCGCCTTGGACGTCGGCTTCACGCAGGTACGCGCACCGATCGGTGGTCGCATCTCCGATCGCCGCGTCGATGCGGGCAACCAGGTCGCGGGCGGCGAAGGCACCGGCGGCACGGTGCTGACGACGATCAACGCGCTGGATCCGATCTACTTCACGTTTGATGGCTCCGAGGCGCTGTACCTCAAGACGCAGCGCGCACGGCAGCCCGGCGCGTCGCCGGCCGCGGTCGAGATCCAGTTGCAGGACGAGACCGAGCATCGCTGGAAGGGCAAGCTCGACTTCACCGACAACGGTCTCGACCAGCGCTCGGGCACGATCCGTGGCCGCGCCGTGCTCGCCAACTCGGGGTATTTCCTGACGCCGGGGATGTTCGGCAACATGCGGCTTGCGAGTGCGGGGACTCGGCAGGCTCTGCTGGTGCCGGACGATGCGGTGCAGACCGATCAGGCGCGCAAGGTTTTGCTGACGATCGATGCGAAGAACGTCGTGAGCCAGAAGCCGGTCGAACTCGGCCCGGTGGTCGATGGCCTGCGGATCGTGCGCTCGGGGATCGGGCCGAACGATCGGATCATCATTCAGGGTACGCAGATGGCGATGCCGGGCGCGATCGTCGCGCCGAAAGTCGGCCGGATCGTGGTCGCGTCGGGTGCGACAGCGCCAGCGTCCGTCCAGCCCATCTCGGGTGAAGCTACCCTCGCGAGATAGGCGTCCACCCCGGCGAAGGCCGGGGCCCAAATGGGATAGCGTTTCGACTTAATCACTGCGGTTCGCCCAATTGGGCCCCGGCCTCCGCCGGGGTGGTGTTGGGGCGTGCCCGTCGCTCTTCTTCGAGGACACAAACCATGCGCTTCTCGCGCTTCTTCATCACCCGGCCGATCTTCGCGGGCGTGATCGCGGTGATCATCACGATCGTCGGTGCGATCGCCTACATGACGCTGCCGGTGTCGCAATATCCCGACATCGTTCCCCCCACCGTCACCGTCAGCGCGACCTATCCCGGCGCCTCGGCCGAGACGGTCGCCGAGACCGTCGCCGCGCCGATCGAGCAGGAGATCAACGGCGTCGACAACATGCTGTACCAGTCGTCGCAATCGACCGGTGACGGCAAGGTCACGATCACCGTCACCTTCAAGATCGGCACCAATCTCGACGCCGCGCAGGTGCTCGTCCAGAACCGCGTCGCGGTCGCCGTCCCGCGCCTGCCGGAAGACGTCCAGCGTCTCGGCGTCGTGACGCGGAAAACGTCGCCCGACTTCCTGATGGTGGTGAACCTCGTCTCGCCCGACAACTCGCTCGATCGCGGCTACATCTCCAACTACGCGCTGACGCAGGTTCGCGATCGCCTCAGCCGCATCGACGGCGTCGGCGACGTGCAGCTGTTCGGCGCGCGCGATTATTCGATGCGTGTCTGGATCGATCCCGGCCGCGCCGCCGCGCTGGACCTCACCGCCGGCGAGATCGTCGCGGCGCTGCGTGCGCAGAACGTCCAGGTCGCCGCCGGCACGCTCGGCCAGCCACCCTATGACAAGGGCAACAGCGCGTTCCAGCTCAACGTCGAGACACAGGGCCGCCTCACCGACCCCAAGCAGTTCGCGGACGTAGTGATCCGCACCGACGCACAAGGCCGCCAGGTCCGCGTCTCGGACGTCGCGCGTGTCGAACTCGGCGCACAGGATTACGGCGCGAATACCTATCTCAGCGGCAAGCCTACGGTCATCGCCGCGGTCTTCCAGCGTCCCGGCTCGAACGCACTCGGCGCGGCACAGGCCGTCACCGCAGAGATGGAGTCGATGTCGAAGCGCTTCCCCAAAGGCCTCGAATACAAGGTGATCTACAACCCGACCGAGTTCATCGCGCAGTCGATCGACGCAGTGAAGCACACGCTCTTCGAGGCGATGATCCTCGTCGTGCTCGTCATCCTCGTCTTCCTGCAGAAATGGCGCGCGGCGATCATCCCGATCGTGGCGATCCCGGTCTCGCTGATCGGCACCTTCGCGGTGCTCGCCGCCGCCGGGTACAGCCTCAACAACCTCTCGCTGTTTGGGCTCGTCCTCGCGATCGGCATCGTCGTCGATGATGCGATCGTCGTGGTCGAGAATGTCGAGCGCAACCTCGAACACGGACTCTCCCCGCTGGAGGCGGCGCGCACGTCGATGGACGAAGTGTCGGGCGCACTGGTCGCGATCGTGCTCGTGCTATGCGCGGTGTTCATCCCGACCGTGTTCCTCACCGGACTCTCGGGGGCGTTCTACCGCCAGTTCGCGGTGACGATCTCGACCGCGACGATCATCTCGCTGCTCATCTCGCTGACGCTGTCGCCGGCGCTCGCCGCGATGCTGCTCAAGCCGACCGCCCCCGCCGACTCCGGCAACCGCCTGACCCGCACGCTGCGGCGCGCCGGCGATGCGTTCAACCGCGGGTTCGAGCGGATGAGCGACAGCTATGCCCGCCTCACCGCGCGCCTCGTCACGGCGCCGAAGCGGATGATGATCGCCTATGCCGCACTGATCGCGGTCACGGTTGGCGTGTTCATGGTCACCCCGTCGGGCTTCGTCCCCGCGCAGGATCAGGGATACTTCCTGACCGTCATCCAGCTTCCGCCCGGCTCGTCGGTCGAGCGTACCGACGCCGTCATGCAGAAGGTCGCCAAGCGCATCCTGCCGCTCGCCGGCGTCAAGGGCGCGGTCATGCTCGCAGGCTTCGACGGCCCGTCGCAGACGCTCGCCCCTAACAGCGCCGCCGCCTACATCCCGCTGAAGAGCTTCGAGGAACGCAAGAAACTCGGCGTCACATTGGCCAGCATCATGGCGGAATCGCAGAAGGCGACCGGCGACATCACCGAAGCACGCCTGCTGATCGTCCCGCCGCCGCTGATCCAGGGTATCGGCTCGGCCGGTGGCTATCGCCTGATGGTGCAGGACCAGGGCGGCCACGGTTACGCCGACCTCGGCAAGACGTCGTATGCCCTGATCGGCAAAGCGAACCAGACCCCGGGCCTCGCGCAGATCTACACCTTCTTCGACACCGCCACCCCGCGTATCTTCGCCGACGTCGACCGTGCCAAGACCAACCTCTTGGGCGTCCCCCCGGAGCGCGTGTTCGAGGCGTTGCAGGTCTATCTCGGCTCGGCCTTCGTCAACGACTTCAACCTGCTGGGCCGCACCTACCGCGTCACAGCGCAGGCCGACGCGCCGTTCCGCAACACCACCGCGGACATCGCCAACCTCAAGACGCGCTCCAATTCGGGCCAGATGGTCCCGGTCGGCTCGGTCTCGACGTTCAAGGACAAGACCGGCCCGTACCGCGTCGTCCGCTACAACCTGTTCCCCGCGGTCGAGGTCGATGGCGACACCGCCAAAGGCTATTCCTCGGGCCAGTCGCTGGTCGCAATGGAGAAGCTCGCGGACGCGTCGCTGCCCGCCGGCTACGCGCACGAATGGACCGGGATCGCGTATCAGCAGAAAGCCGCCGGCAGCACCGCCGCGCTCGTCTTCGGCATGGCGGTGGTGTTCGTCTTCCTCGTGCTCGCCGCGCAATATGAGAGCCTGACGTTGCCACTCGCGATCATCCTGATCGTGCCGATGTGCCTGCTGGCCGCGATAACCGGCGTGAACCTGCGGGGCATGGACAACAACGTCCTGACGCAGATCGGCCTGGTCGTGCTGATTGCGCTAGCCGCGAAGAACGCGATCCTCGTGGTCGAGTTCGCCAAGCAGGCCGAGGAACAGGACGGCCTCACCCCGGTCGAGGCCGCAGTGCGCGCGGCGAAGGACCGGTTGCGGCCGATCCTGATGACGAGCTTCGCCTTCATCCTCGGCGCGGTGCCGCTGGTGATCGCGACCGGTGCCGGTGCGGAACTCCGCCAGGCGCTGGGGACCGCGGTGTTCTTCGGGATGATCGGCGTGACCGGGTTCGGGCTGCTCTTCACCCCCACCTTCTATGTCGTCGCACGGGCGCTGGCGCTGCGGTTCGAACGCCGCCGCCCTGCCCCCGCCGCGACCCTTCAGCCAGCCGAATAGGACCAGCATCATGAAGTCCGCCCTCCTCGCGAGCCTCTCGGCGCTGACGCTCGCCGCGTGCGCCGCCGGCCCCGACTATGTCGCGCCGATCACCCCCCCCAAGGCGGCGGCGTCGTTCGTGACCGCCAACGCCGCGACCGTTACGACGGCGCCGGACAACGACTGGTGGCGGATGTACCGCGACCCGGTCCTCGACGGGCTCGTCGCGGATGCGCTTGCGGCGAACACCGACCTGCGCGTCGCGGTCGCCCGC
Organism: Sphingomonas sp. 4RDLI-65; assembly: GCF_049472435.1. Taxonomy (NCBI): domain Bacteria; kingdom Pseudomonadati; phylum Pseudomonadota; class Alphaproteobacteria; order Sphingomonadales; family Sphingomonadaceae; genus Sphingomonas; species Sphingomonas sp. 4RDLI-65. The sequence goes on from NZ_JBCEBT010000001.1 coordinate 1,017,329, forward strand.
CTCGACAGCGCCCGCGCGTCCCTGCGCGGCGCGAAGACCGACCGCGAGCCACAGGTGAACGCGGGCGCGAGCGGCAATTACGCCCGCACCTCGCAACTCCAGAACCTGCCCGGTCTCGACCGCGAGCGCGCCACCTACGACGTAGGCTTGGACGTCAGCTACGAGGTCGATCTTGCCGGCCGAGTCCGCCGCAACGTCGAAGCCGCGCGCGGTGACGTCGGTGCGGCACTGGCCGATGCGGACGCCGTCCGCGTCTCGATCGTCGCCGCCACCACCCGCGCTTATGTCGACGCAGCCTCGTCCGCCGAACGCCTCGCGGTCGCCAAGCGGATCGTCGACCTGCTCGACAAGTCGAACACGCTGACCGGAAAACGCGTCGACGCTGGTCGTGCAGCCCGCCTCGATCAGGTCCGGATCGCAGCCCTGCGTGATCAGCGCGCCGCCAACATCCCGCAGATCGAAGCCGAGCGCCAAGCCGCGCTGTTCCGCCTCGCCACGCTCACCGGCCGCACCCCGCAGGACCTGCCCGCAACCGCTGGCGCTCGCACCACCACGCCACGCCTCGACCAGCCGATCCCGATCGGCGACGGCGCGACGTTGCTAGCCCGCCGCCCCGACATCCACGCCGCCGAACGCCGGCTTGCGGCGGCGACCGCGCGGATCGGCGTCCAGACCTCGCAACTCTATCCGCAGATCTCGCTCGGCGGCTCGATCGGCTCGACCGCGCTGAGCGTCGGCGACATCTTCACCGGCGGCCCCATCCGCTGGCTGCTCGGCCCGCTACTGAACTGGTCGCTCAACCAGTCGGCGGCGCGTGCCCGCATCGCCGGCGCCGAAGCTGACACCCGCGGCGCACTCGCCACTTTCGACGGCAGCGTCCTGACCGCGCTAGAGGAAACCGAGACGGCATTGTCCAACTACGCCCGCGAACTCGATCGCCGCACGCAGTTGCAATCCGCGCACGACAACGCCGCCACCGCCGCCCGCATCACCCGCGCCCGCCAGCGCGAAGGCCAGATCGACTTCCTCGACGTCCTCGACGCCGAGCGTACGCTGGCCGATACGGATACCGACCTTGCGGCAGCCGACGCCCGGATCGCCGGCGCCCAAGTCGACTTGTTCCGTGCGCTAGGCGGCGGCTGGCAGGCACCAGCGCGGATTCCAGCGTAATCGCCCGACATACGCCACGATCCGGCGCATTAACCACGTCCGGCAATACCCCAGAAACCTAAAGTGCATCAGGATTTCGGCAATAGCGGAGACATTTATGACCGAAGATGCCCCAGGCCCCGGCGCAGCGACCGACGCAAGCACGCAGGCGTGGCGTGCGCAGGTCGCGTATCACCAGGATCGCGCGAAACAGGAAAAGGTACTCGCCCGGCGTTCGCGGTCCGAGGCCGGACGCGCCGCGCATCTGGTCCTCAGCGAACGCCACCAGCAGCTCGCAGCGTCCGCCGAGCTCGTCACCGACATGCCCGATGCCGAACTGCCGCAAAGCTCGTCGCTGCATCATACCGGCTGGTTGATGCGCGAGAGTTATGGCGACGTCATTCCGGAAGCTAAGGCGTAACCGGGGCAATCCGCCCTGCGCGGTCAGGCCCGCGCAATCCGCCCCAAGCAATCAGACCTGGTCGATATCGACCTTGCCGAGATTGATGCCGTCGTACAGCGCTAGCAGCGCGGTGACTTCCTCGATCACGGTCTCGTTCTCCGCACGCCAGCGGGCGGTCGCATCGTGCTGCGGCACGCCGTCCTGCCCGTCATGCAGGGTAAACCCCTGATCGATCAGCCAGATCGCATCCGTCGCCCGCGAACGCTGGCGTCGCAGATGATAGACCCATTGCTCGATTATTCCCGACGGAACCAGTCTATCCAGATCACCCATGCCGCTGCGGTAAGCCAAGCTCGTCGGCAGCGCCAGTCCGGCGGCACGCGTTTCCGGGGGTATCTTCGCCGGTTAACCTTCTCGCGAAATTTGAACGAAACATACCGGGTCCATCGGTCTGCATATGGATCCGCTTCCGCACCCGTCCGTGATCGAGCGCCGCATGGACGACCAGTCGGTGCTGGCGCGCCGCGCGCCGAATTCGGTGATCGCGCGCATGCACGAAGACATTGCGCGGCTGTACCGCGAACAGCTGATCGCGCTGCTCCGGGCCTGACGTCGGACCATATCGCCGGCTGGCGTTCGCGTGCCACGCCGAACCGCGGTACAGCCGCCCCATGATACCGCCCGAACCGTCGCAAGCCTCCGTTTCGCTCTGGATCGGCACGTATGCCGGCGGCGGCGGCGCGGGCGTCTATCCGCTGCAGGGCGCGCAGGCCGGGCAAGACGCGGCGGGATTGTCCGTCGGCATGCCCTGTGCCGATGCGGCCAATGCTTCGTTCGGCGCCTATTCGTCACGGTTCGATCTTCACTATCTGGTTAATGAACAGGATGACGGCGCGCTTGGCATCTATCGGCGAGACGCAACGGCGCTGACGCTGGTCGGACGCGTGGCGACGGGTGGTGCGGCACCATGCCACGTCGCGCTCGACGCCACGCAATCCTGCGTCGCGATCGCCAATTATGCCAGTGGCAGCGTCGCCTTGTACCGGCTCGACGCGGGCGGGATGCCGATCGTGCCGCCGTCGGTGCATGCCAACACCGGCAGCGGACCCAATGCCGAGCGCCAGCAATCGCCGCACGCGCACTGGGTCGGCTTCGGGCTCGAAAACCGCTTTCTATATGCGACCGACCTGGGAACGGATCAGGTGCTGGGGTTCGCGGTCGACCAGAAGCACGGCACGCTCGGCACGCCGCATACCGCGTTTGCCGCGCCGCCCGGATCGGGCCCGCGCCATCTGCTGTTTCATGCACGGCATCCGCGCAAAGCCTATCTCGCCTGCGAGTTGACCAGCATGCTGATCGTGCTCGACGTCGAGGATGGTTTGCTCCGCCACCGTGCCGCGCTGTCCACGCTGCCGGTCGATTGCACGGAGGCCAACATCGTCGCGCACATCGCCGCGAACGCCGCGGGCGACCGGCTGTACGTGTCGAACCGCGGTCATGACAGTATCGCCGTCTTCGCGCTGGACGACGAGGGCGATGGCCGGGGCGATGGCCGGGGCGAGGTCACCCCGATCCAGCACATCGCCAGCGGCGGTGCGTCACCCAGGTTCTTCCTGATATCGGAAGACGAACGCCGGATGGTCGTCGTGCACGAGCGCGATCACCGGGTGACGATGCTCGACATCCTGCCGGACGGGACGCTCGCCCCGACCGATCTCGTGGTTGAGATACCCGGCGCCGCGTTCGCGTTCAGCTCACGCTGGCGATCAGCAGCGTGAGCTCGTCGCGGCCTGGGTTCAGGTCGAGTTGCATGGGCTTCACCGCGCGGCGCTTGGCGGGATAGGATGCCCGCACCGCGTCGCACAGGTCCTTGACCGGCACGCGGACGCAGGCCCCTTCGTCACACAGCAGTCGCGGCGTGCTGACCGATTTGAGGCAGGTCACGGGCTCGCCGGCCAAGGCAGGTGCCGCCGTGAACAGCAGGCATGCAGCGGCGATCCGCAAAGCGGTGTTCTGGATAGTCATTTGGTCTGGCCCCCCACAGGCGTTTCAGTCGTCGTGAGATTTCCTTATAGGACCAACTCATTGCGATAGTGTTTCGAAATGGGAATTTAACGTCAGTCCGCGGCGATCGGTCCTTGCGGCGGATCGGCACGGCGGGTGCACCACACCAGCAGGATCAGCGCGAGGCACAGCCACGACGACAGCCGGAACAGGTCGGTCGAGGCGAGCAGATACGCCTGCCCGACCATCTGCCGGGTGATCGCCGCGGCCGCCTGGACGTCGGTCAGCCCCATCCGCGTCAGCGCCTCGCGCGCCAGTTGATACGGCGATCCTGTCCCGACCGCCTCGGACAAGCGGCTCTGGTGGAGCGTCTCGCGCCGGTCCCACGCGGTCGTGATCAACGACGCGGCAAAGCTGCCCGCGGTGATGCGGACGAAGTTCGAGATGCCGGTCGCCGACGGCAGCCGCTCGGCCGGGATGCGGTCGAACGAGATCGTCAGCATCGACAGGAAGAAGCTGCTCATCGCGATTCCCTGCACCAGCATCGGCAGCATCAGGTCGTAGAAGCTCGCATAGGTCGTGTAGCCCGAGCGCAGGTAATAGGAGTAGCCGAACGCCGCGAACGCAACCGTGGCGAGCAGCCTTGCATCGAACTTGCCCGCAAGCTTGGCCATGAACGGGGTCAGGATCACCGCGACCGCGCCGCTTGGCGCCGCGACCAGCCCGGCCCAGGTCGCGGTATAGCCCATCTGCGTCTGCAACCAGAGCGGCAGCAGCAGCGTGTTGGCAAAGAACACCGCATAGCCGAGGCAGAACGCAGTCGTGCCGATCGCGAAGTTACGGTTCTTGAACAGCGACAGGTTCACCGCGGGATTGGCGTCGGTCAGTTCCCAGATCAGTTAGCCGACGAAGCCGATCGCGGCGACGATCGTCGCGATGACGATCCGGTCGGCGGCGAACCAGTCGTCGTTCTTGCCCAGATCGAGCACGATCTGGAGCGCGCCGACCCAGATCACCAGCAGGATCAACCCGACCTGGTCGATCGGCAGCTTCCGCGTCGGCGTGTCGCGCTTGCCGAGCTTGTTCCAGCAGACGAACGCGGTGAACACGCCGAACGGCACGTTGATCAGGAAAATCCAGCTCCAGTGATAATTGTCGGAGATGTAGCCGCCGAGGATCGGGCCCATGATCGGCGCGACGAGCGTCGTCATCGACCAGATCGCGAGCGCGGTGCCGCGCTTATGCGCGGGGAAGATCGCGATCAGCAGCGCCTGGCTGCCTGGGATCATCGGCCCCGAGACGGCGCCCTGGAGGACGCGGAAACCGATCAGCGACGGCAGGTCCCACGCGATCCCGCACAGGAACGAAGCGATCGTGAACAGGAACACCGAGACGCAGAAGGTCCGTACCACCCCGAACCGGCCCATCAGCCAGCCGGTCAGCGGCACGGCGACCCCGTTGGCGACGGCAAACGCAGTGACGATCCAGGTGGAGTTATCGCTGGAAACGCCGAGATTGCCCGCGATCGTCGGCAGCGAGACATTGGCGATCGTGGTGTCGAGCACCTGCATGAACGTGCCGAGCGCAAGCGCGAACGCGGTGAGCGCGAGCGAGCCGCCGACGAGGGGGGCCGGGCCGGGGCCGGAGGGGGCGGCCATTATACGGCGCTCCGGTGAGAGCGATACGACACACCATCACAACCACCCCGGCGAAGGCCGGGGCCCAATTGGGAAAGCCGAGGTGACGAAGGGACCCGTGCAGTCACGTTCGTCCCCCAATTGGGCCCCGGCCTCCGCCGGGGTGGTGCCCCAAACAAAGCGAACCGCCCGCTTCTTGTTCTCCCGCGAAGGCGGGAGCCCAGTCTGGGCTCCCGCCTTCGCGGGAGAACAAGGAAGGGCAGACCGAGTTCAGTCCGGCACGCCACACCACGACCACACGCAATCATCACCGGTTCGCCGCAATGATCTGCCCGATCTTCGCCTCGACCGCAGCATCCCCCGCGCCCGTCGCCAACCCCTTGTACGCGGCGACCGCAGGCCGCCCGACCATCGTCCCAGACTTGTCTGCCGTCTCGACCGTCGCATTCACCGACAGCCCGACCCGCAACGGGTTCCGCCGAAGCTCGCCCTTGTCGAGCGCGATCCGCACGGGCACGCGCTGCGTGATCTTGATCCAGTTGCCGCTCGCATTCTGCGGCGGCAACAGCGCGAACGCGTTGCCGCTGCCCGCACCCAGCCCGATGACGCGCCCGTGATAGACCAGGTCGTCGCCGTACATGTCCGCCGTCACCGTCACCGGCTGCCCGATCCGCAGGTCACGCAACTGCGTCTCACGGAAGTTCGCGTCGACCCACACCCGGTCCAGCGGCACCACCGCCATCAACGGCATGCCCGCCGACACCTGCTGCCCGAGCTGCACCGTCCGCTGCGCGACGACGCCGTCGATCGGCGCGACAACGTGCATGTGGCTCCGCGTAATCGCCGCGCGTCGATAGGCCGCGATCGCCGCCATCACCGCGGGGTTGTTCGACACGGTGGTGCCCGCAACGCCGCTGCGCGACTGCGCCTGCTGGCTGCGCGCAAGCTGTAGCGTCGCGCTCGCCACCTTCACCTGGTCCGCCGCATGGCTCAGTTCCTCGCCCGAGATCGCGCCCTCGGCTGCTGCGCCACGACGTCGTGCAAGATCGTTCCGCGCCCGCGCCAGTTCCGCCTCGGCCTGCACGACCGCAGCACCCGTTTCGTTCACTTTCGAGAAGTCCGACCGGGTCGAGCGCACCGCCCGCGCCAGTTCCGCCTCGGCCGATGCCAGACCGACGTCGGCGGTCGCCGCATCGAGATCGATCAATGGCTGCCCCGCCTTCACGACCTGCGTATTGTCGGCATGGATCGCGGTCACCTGCCCCGGATCGCGCGCGGTGATCGCCACCACGTCGCCCGCGACATACGCATCGTCGGTCTCCTGCTCGGGCGCCGCCAGCAGGAAATGGAACACCGCCCACACGATCGCGCCGATCACCACGATCGCGCCGAGGATCGAAAGCGCGCGCTTGCGCCCCTGCGGATTACCGGCCGGAGCTGGCGTCGACTGAGTCTGCGTGTCGGTCATCGGTTCAAATCCTGCAAATCGAAACCACCGCCCAGCGCCAGCACCAGCTGGACACGCTGTTGCGCGGCATTGGCGGCAAGGTCGGCATCGGCCTGTTCGGCCGCCAGCAGCCGCACGTCGTTGTCGACGAGATCGAGCCGGCTATCGAGCCCGCTCGACACGCGGATCGCGTTCAACCGCCCGGTCTCGGCATAGCCGCGCACCACCTCGCGTTGCCGCATCCTGTCGGCGTCGAGCGCACCGATCCGCGCGACCGCATCCGCGGCCTCGCGCACCGCGCCGACGACGCGGTCGTTGTAATCCGCAGTCGCCAGGTCGAGCGCCGCGGTGGCCCCGGCGAGATCCGCCTTCAGACGGCCACTATCGAAGATCGGCAGGTGGATCGCCGGCCCGACACCCACCGTCCCGGCATCGAGCGACACCAGATTGCCCAACCCGATCGCCTGGAATCCCGCCAACGCCGCCAGGTTCACGTTCGGATAGAACGCGCGCCGGGCCACCTGACGTCCCGCCGCCGCCGCCTCGATCCGCGCCTGCGCCGCCGCGATATCCGCGCGCCTCGCGAGCAGATCGGCCGGCACCGTCCTCGGCAGCGGCAACACCGCATCGAGCTTCAGCGCGGTCGCCCCGATCGTCGCCGGATAGTCCACCCCGCGCCCCGCCAGCGCCGCCAGCGCGTTCTTCGCGAGCACCTGCCCTGCCTCGGCACGCACCAGCGCCTGTCGCGCCTGCGCCAGCAACGTGCTCGCCGCCTGCGCATCCAGCTTGCTGCCGAGCCTGTTGCGGATCCGCACGTTGACCAGCCGCAGCGTATTCTCGCGCGTCGCGATCGTCCGCTGTGCAATCCCCGCCTGCGCCTCGGCGCGTTCGAGATCGATATACGTCTGCACCACCGCGCCCGACAGCGCCAACCGCGCCGCGGCCACGTCGAGTGCCGCCGCCCGCGCCGACGCACGCGCGCCCAGGATCGCCGCCCTCTGCCGCCCGAACAAATCGAGGTTCCAGCTCAAATTCGCCGCGACGGTGCCGACGAACCGCGTGGTCCCCGCATAGGGCGGCGGAATCGTATAGCGGCCGCTCAACCGCGCGAACTGCTCCTGCGCATCGAGCGTGACGTTCGGACCGTTCTCCGCGCGGTTGGTGGCCAGCACCGCCTGCGCCTGCGATACCCGCGCCAGCGCCGCGTCGAGCGACGGATTGCCCGCCACCGCATCGCTTATCAGCCGATCGAGTTGTGGATCGCCAAACCCGCGCCACCAATCTGCGGCGATCGCCGGCGCCGGATCGGCTGCAAGCCCCAGCGCGGTCGCCGATATCGGCGCCACGACGGTCTCCGAAGCCGGCACCGCGCACCCCGCCAGCAGGACGGCGACCGAAGCCGCAAAGATCATCCGCATCATACGCCACGCCCCTCGATTGCCGCGTTATCCAGCGTGCCGCGCAGCTTTTGCATCAGCGCGATCAGCGTATCGACCTCGGCCCGGTCCCAGTCCTTCAGCGTGGCATTCCAGAAATCGATCACCCGATCCCGACAGCGCAGCGCCACCGCCTCCCCGTCCGGCGTCGGCTCGAGATTCACGACCCGCCGATCGTCCGTCGCCCGCGCGCGCGTCACCCATCCACGCTGCTCCAGCGTATCGACCAGCCGAGTGGTCGCGCCCTTGTCATGCGCCAGGTCGCGCGCGAGATCGGCGGAGGTATTTGCCCGTCCTGTCCAGATCGACACCAAGGCCGACCACTGCGTGATGGTCAGCCCCTCTTCGACGAACACCGGCTCCAGCGAAGCCTGCCCGATCTGGTGGATGCGACGCGCCAGATAACCCAGCGAACAATCGGGTCCGAAATCGGCTTTGGAGTAAATTGCCATATGACTGCCTTGGCAACCATTGCCCAGGCAGTCAATAGCTCCTTGTGTTTCGCTGCCGTTTTCACGGCCGGCATGAAAAGGGGCCGCCCGCAGCAGCGGACGACCCCTTCCCCCGTGTTTCACAGTTCAGAAGCGGATCTTGATCGATCCCTTGTACGACTGGTTCGACACGTCCTTGCGCTCGACGGTCGTGTCGGCACCGACCGAAACGTCCACCCGGTCGCCGACCAGCGTCAGCCCGGCGCTGATCTCGCCCCAGTTCTTGTCCTGACCGGCCAGCGCGAACAGTGCGTTCGGGCCGATCCCACCGACGAAGTTCGCGCCGAACACGCCCGGCGTCGACTGGAAGTCATGGACGAAGTTCGCCGCCGCATAGGGCTGGATCGAGCCGCCACCGCTCAGCGACAACCCGGCGCGCCCCTGGAGGCTGTCGAAGCTGTCGCGGTCGACGAACAGGGCCGGTCCGCCGCCATTCTCGACCGACTTGCCAAAGCCGATATGGCTGGCACGAAGCGACACGCGCGGACCGACCTTGAGCATCGACAGGTCGAACGCCTTGCCGAGCCCGACCTCGCTGACCAGCGTCAGCGCCTTGTCGGTGCCGCGCAAACGGTAGGCCGTGCCGACGAAACCGACATTGCGGTCGGTCTTCGCGACGAACGCACCTGCGCTGAACTGCGTATCGAGGACGATCCCCGATGCGCTCTCCAGCTTGCCGTACAGCGTGCCCTGGAACAGTTCGCCCTTGGCGCGCTGGGCGATCCCGGCGGTGGTGCCGTCGGTGTTGGTGTACGAGAACGAGAAGCCGATCACCGCCCCCTCGCCGGCCTGCTTTTCCAGACCTGCGGCGGCGAAATAACCGTCGAACTTGTCGTGCCCGCCAAGCGGGTTCGTCCCCGGCATCGAGCGGCTCTTGCCGTCGATATAGCCGCCCGCGATGAAGCCGCTCATGTCGTCGGGCAGACGGCCCTGCTGCAACACGGTACCGCTCGAGTCGCTCATCATGTCCTGCCCGCCGGAAAGGTCGCTCGCCATCAGCGATGCGACTTGGACCGGCTTGCCGATCAGCGCGAGCGTGCCGCCGAGCCCACCGCGCGTATCCATCTGCGCGATGTGATCGCGGTAGAACCGCGACATCGTGTCGATCGAGGCGACGCCGAGGCTCGACTTGAGCGTTTCGGCGCGCGGCGCAAGCCCCTCCAGCGTCGACCGGATCGTCGCTGCATTCTGCAAGTCGAGCGAACCGTACACAGTGCTCAGCGCCGCATAGTTCGACCGGTTCTGGTCGAGCAACTGCGCATAGGCGCCCTGCACCGGGGTGCCCGCGACGACGTTGCGATATTGCCCCGCGAGGATCCGGACCTGCACCGCGTTGGTACTGTAGACATAGCTCGGCGTCAGGATCGCGCTCAGCGGAGTCGCCGCGGCGAACGCGCCGCTGATGCCACCCTGCGCGGTCACGATCGTGTAGAGGTCGTTGTACCGGATCGTCTGGCCCGCGACCGGTGCGAAGCCGACCCGGCCGCCCAGGTTAACGATGCCGTTGGTCGCCACGCCGGCCGCGTTGAACGTCGTCGCGACGAAGGCGAGCTTGTCGGACGTGCCGTTTGGCCCGAGATCGACCAGCAGGTTGGTGCCCGAGGCGAGCACGCCGTTGCCGCCGATCGTCAGCGTGCCGATCGTACCGGTCGTGCCCGGCGCGATCATCCCGGCAACGCTGGTGAAGAACGGCGTGTTGATCCGCCCCGATCCGGTCAGCAGCCCGGCCAGCATGAAGTAATCGCCGGGCGTCGCGATCGTGCCGTCGTTCTGGACGACACCCGTCACCTGGTTGATCGTCATCAGGCTGGTCAGCGACCCCGCCGACGTCACCGCCAGCTTCGCCGTGCTGCCCGCCACGGTGAACTTGTCGACCGTCACGGACGAGCCGAGCGTGGTCGTGCCCGCCGCCGACAACGTTACGTCGTAATAGCGCGCACTACGCTGCGTCGTGCGGTCCGGATCGATATTGTTGGGCACGAAATTGGTCGCGCCCGGCAGGCCATTGGCCAGCGTCGGCGACAGCACCGCCTGCGCCACCGCAGTGCCGGCCTGGGCGGTATTTTCGAGCAGAAGATCGCCGGATACCATGCCGGGGGTCGACGCGGTCTCGACGATCGCCGCGTCGGGCTTGGCGAGGGCAGGCGCGTCCGCGGTGGTCGTCACGGGTACGCCGTTGATCGTCTCGACACCCGTCTTCACGTCGACGCAATCGGTCTGGAAGCAGACCTGGCCGAACTTGTTGCCGTCGCCGGCAATCCCCGCGCCGGTCGTGGTCGGCACACCGTTGACCAGCTTGCCGTCGACGATGATCTGGTAGTTCGGATCGAGCGCGGTCACCCAGTGCGATGCATCGGTCCATGATCCGTCGCCGGCCTTGGTCTGTGCGTAGCGATACGGGTTGTTCGCGGTGATATAGTCGGAGAACAGATACAGCGGCTGGTAGAAGCTCTCGGTACCATAGGCGCCGAACGGCTGCGCGGCGTAGAAGCGGCTGCCGCCCGACAGCACGCCGATCACGACCTGCTTGGCAAAGGTCCGATCGAGGATCAGCGGTCCACCCGAATCGCCGCCCGCCGTCGTGCCCTCGTTGGGGAGCGCGTTGTCCTTGAACAGGTTGAAGTCGTACGGGCTCGCTGCCGCCGTGCCGCGGCGCGGATCGTCGAAATCGAGCTGGTACAAGTTCTGCGGAAGGCCGCTGGTGGAGCCGAACAGGAACGCGTCGCGGTCGTCGAACGAACCGAGGATGCCGATCGTGTTCTCGGCGATACGACGGCGATAATCGATGCCGTTGGTGTCGCCCGTCAGCGTACCGCCCTGGCCGTTGCGACCATAGCCGGTGATCGTCACGTGATAGCCGGTGCCGGTCGCCGCGTTGATCGTGGCCGGTGCCGGCAGCGCGGACAGCAGCAGTGCCCAGGTCGGAACGTTGGCAGCCGGCGTATCCAGCGTCGCGATCGCGACATCGCCCTGCAGGAAGTTCTGCGCCAGGCCGAGCTTCAGCGAGTCGGCATTATAGACGACCTGGTTGACGTTGTAGAGGAAGTTGGCGGTGTTGGTCTTGTATTGCTGCGTATTGACCGCGCCGGACGTGGTCGTCGGCAGGAACCAGTCGCGCACCGCGGGCAGGTTGTTCTGCGCGAAGCCGAACGCGATCGGAATGCCGCCGCCCTGCGAGCCATAGCCCCATGGATTCTGCGCGCCGGTACCCGCCGCATTCTCGTTGACGCAGTGGGCGGCGAAGATGACCGTGCGCGGATTGATCAGCGTGCCGGTGCAGATGCCGAGGCCCCCGCCCCCGGAGGCGATCGTCATCTGGCCGACGCCGTTCACCCCGCCCGCAATGTCCTGCGACGTGGTCGGCGTACCGGGTGCACTGATGACGATGTTCGGTACGGTCTGAAGATCGGCCGGGTTCAACGATCCGGTATAGGCATAGGCGATGGTGTCGGCGCCGGTCGGCCGGTCCTGCGCGAACGCCGCCGTCGGCACCATCATCGGTGCCAGCACCGGAAGCGCGACCGAAGCCAGCAGTCCGGTCGACGCGAGCAATCCCGCGCGCGCGCGGCATGCCGCCGAGCGCCTCGAAGCGATCTTCATCCGTATAGTCCCCTGTTAGGGCCCGTTCCTCCCCTGGAACGCTTGCCATAATGGGAGGCTATTCAGACCATTTTGGGAACGCAATCGACGATGGGTCGGAAAGACATATTGTGTAACAATTCGTAACCGTTGCGCCAAATCTGCCACAGGTCGCCCCAGTCGCTATGACCTCGACATAACCTTGATCAAACCAGGATGATTAGGACTCGGCGAAGCGCGCGCGTATAAGGGTGCATCGCCGCCGCCATGTCGCGAGCAGGACGACGACAGAGAGCGCTTTTGCTCCCGCTCGCAGAGCCGAGGAGCGTCTGCGATGATCCCGAAATACGATATCGAGTACAGCCTCATGCGCGAGGCGGTCGAGCGCGCGGCGTGCGAAGCCGCGACCGACGTCACCGCGAAGTCGGCGCATCTGCGCCTCGCCGATCGTTATGCAGATCGCGCCTGGGGCGATCGCGAACAGCGTTGCGCAGATAACGAATGCTGAACTCCGCCGCGCCCGTGCGTGGGTATGCGAGCGGGTACCGGAAGGTTATTCGGGCGTGTCGGAGTCACGTTCGCCCAGCGCTCCGAGGCACTGCGCAAGCAGCGCGGCGACGAGGTGGTTTGGCCGCGCGTCCGCGATGGTCAACGCCTCGGCGATGATCTCGTGCAGCGCGCAGGGATCGTCCTGATCTGGAGCCATGCACTCCGATCGGCATTTGTCCGGTTCGACGCATTTTACTGGGTAAAGATCTCGGTACTTATCCTGTGTTATGTTCGCGCCATGCACATGGCGTTCGACCGGGCCTTGGACCGGCGATGGCGTTCCATACCGATTACGCCACCGCGCTCTTCCCCGATCCGCTCCCCCTTGCTAAGGCCCCCTCGGTAACAGCATTTTTCGCTCGGTCCCCGACGCGCCCGCGTGGCCTATACGGCTGCTTTCCCCTCGGCGCCCGGCGGCCCGACGCCCACGGGAAGGACCCCTATGACTGCCATTGGCCAGGATACCCTCAAGACCCGCACCAGCCTGTCGACCGGCGGCAAGTCGTACGACTATTACAGCCTCGCCAAGGCGTCCGAGCAGCTCGGCGACATCAGCCGCCTGCCGTTCTCGATGAAGGTCCTTCTCGAGAATCTGCTCCGCTTCGAGGACGGCGTGACGGTCACCCGCGAGGATATCCAGGCGATCGTCGACTGGCAGAAGGAGCGTCGCAGCGACCGCGAGATCCAGTATCGCCCCGCGCGCGTGCTGATGCAGGATTTCACCGGCGTGCCCTGCGTGGTCGATCTCGCCGCGATGCGCGACGCGATGACCAAGCTCGGCGGCAATCCCGAGAAGATCAACCCGCAGGTTCCCGTCCACCTCGTTATCGATCACTCGGTGATGGTCGACGAGTTCGGCACCCCGCAGGCGTTCCACGACAACGTCGACCTCGAATATGAGCGCAACATCGAGCGCTACGAGTTCCTGAAGTGGGGCAGCAAGGCGCTCGACAATTTCCAGGTCGTCCCCCCCGGCACCGGCATCTGCCATCAGGTGAACCTCGAATATATCGGTCAGGCCGTCTGGTCGTCGGCGTCGTCGGGTGACCACGGCGACGGCACGATGATCGCGTATCCGGATACGCTGGTCGGCACCGACAGCCACACGACGATGATCAACGGTCTCGGCGTACTCGGCTGGGGCGTCGGCGGGATCGAGGCCGAGGCCGCGATGCTCGGCCAGCCCGTGTCGATGCTGATCCCCGAAGTCGTCGGCTTCAAGCTGCTCGGCAAGCTCAACGAGGGCATCACCGCCACCGATCTGGTGCTCACCGTCACGCAGATGCTGCGCGCCAAGGGCGTGGTCGGCCGTTTCGTCGAGTTCTTCGGCCCCGGCCTGTCGTCGATGACGCTCGCCGATCGCGCGACGATCGCCAACATGGCACCCGAATACGGCGCGACCTGCGGCTTCTTCCCGATCGACGACAAGACGCTCGATTACATGCGCCTCACGGCGCGGTCCGATGAGAACGTCGAGCTGGTCGAGGCCTATGCCAAGGCCAACGGCTTCTGGCGCGACGAGAACGCCGAGGACCCCGTCTTCACCGACACGCTCGAGCTCGACATGGGCACCGTCGTCGCCTCGCTCGCCGGCCCGAAGCGCCCGCAGGACCGCGTCAGCCTCAACAAGGTCGACGAGGTGTTCAACAGCGACCTCCACAAGCTGTACCACAAGGAGCAGCCCGCGCGCGTCGCTGTCGAGGGCCGCGAGCATGACATCGGCGACGGCGACGTTGTGATCGCCGCAATCACCAGCTGCACCAACACGTCGAACCCGTCGGTACTGGTCGCCGCAGGGCTCGTCGCGCGCAAGGCGAACGCGCTCGGCCTGAAGTCGAAGCCATGGGTGAAGACCTCGCTCGCCCCCGGTTCGCAGGTCGTCACCGACTATCTCGACAAGGCCGGCCTCACTGCGGACCTGAACGCACTCGGCTTCAACCTCGTCGGTTACGGCTGCACCACCTGCATCGGCAACTCGGGGCCGCTCGCGCCGGCGATCTCGGCCGCGATCAACGAGAACGACCTCGTCGCCGCGTCGGTGCTCTCGGGCAACCGCAACTTCGAAGGCCGCGTGTCGCCCGACGTCCGCGCCAACTTCCTCGCCTCGCCGCCGCTGGTGGTCGCGTATGCGATCAAGGGCACCGTCACGACCGACATGATCGAGACGCCGCTGGGTCAGGGTTCGGACGGCCAGGACGTGTATCTGCGCGATATCTGGCCGACCAACGAGGAAGTCCGCACGACGATGGACGCCAACATCGACGCCGGCATGTTCGGCGCGCGCTATGGCGACGTCTATGCGGGCGACGCCAAGTGGCGCGAGATCGACGTCACGGGCTCGGACACCTACGCCTGGCGCGCAGGGTCGACCTATGTCGCCAACCCGCCATACTTCGAGGGCCTCAGCATGACGCCGTCGCCGGTACAGGACATCATCGACGCCAAGCCGCTCGCGATCCTCGGCGATTCGATCACCACCGATCACATCTCGCCGGCCGGTTCGATCAAGGCCGACAGCCCCGCAGGCCGCTTCCTGCAGGAGCATCAGGTCAGCAAGGCGGACTTCAACAGCTATGGCGCACGCCGCGGCAACCATGACGTGATGATGCGCGGCACCTTCGCCAACATCCGCATCAAGAACGAGATGGTCCCCGGCATCGAGGGCGGCATGTCGAAGTACGACGGCGAAGTCATGGCGATCTACGACGCCGCTATGCGCTTCAAGCAGGACGGCACGCCACTCGTGATCGTCGCCGGCAAGGAATACGGCACCGGCTCGTCGCGCGACTGGGCCGCGAAGGGCACCAACCTGCTCGGCGTCCGCGCCGTGATCACCGAGAGCTTCGAGCGCATCCACCGCTCGAACCTGGTCGGCATGGGCGTGCTGCCGTTGCAGTTCGCAGACGGCACCGATCGCAAGACGCTCGGCCTCGACGGGTCGGAGACGTTCACGATCCTCGACGTCGCAAGCATCCGCCCGCGTCAGGACGTCACGGTCAAGATGACCCGCGCCGACGGCACCAGCGAGACGTTCCAGACCAAGTGCCGGATCGATACCGTCAACGAGCTGGAATATTTCCTCAACGGCGGCATCCTCCACTACGTCCTGCGCAAGCTGGCCGCGTAAGAGTTCCGTCATCCCGGAGCGATCCGGGGTGACCTCACAATACCGTCATCCCAGCGAAAGCCGGGGTATCTCCGTGAGGCCCACGTCGCCCACCACGAGGGATATCCCAGCGTTCGCTGGGATGACGTATTTTGGGGAGGTTGACGCGAGCAATCGCGCCTGATCGAAACGTCAAAGCCAGTCCGTCATCCCAGCAAAAGCTGGGATATTCCTGTGAGGCTCACGTCGCCCACAACGAGGAAGACCCCGGCTTGCGCTGGGGTGACGGCGGTAATCAGCCGAAAAAAGGCGGGGCGACCGCAAGGATCGCCCCGTAGTTCAGGGAGAAGACCGGGACAGGGGAGACCCGGTCAGTCGCCGTCCACAGGGGGAGAGGGGCGGCGACGCACTCCCTTTCGGCCCGATATGTTGCAGCCATATGTCGGCGATGTGTGGGACCGCCATTTTTGCATCCCGGTGGTTCGGAGATGTTCAATACACCCCTACCGGCCTCGCCACCGCGAGGGGATCGTAAGCCGGGGCGGATCGCACCGCCCCGGGACGGTCATCCGATCATCATCAGGCTCGCATTGCCACCCGCCGCCGTGGTGTTGATCGACGTCGAGACTTCCTCCAGCAGCCGGTCCAGCGCGTACAGGCCCCGCGCATCAACGGTGAGGACCGAAACGATCGGTCCGGATGCCGCCGCCATCGCCTCGACCATCGTCGTCACCCTCGCAGCGTCGCCTTCCACCAGGACTGCAGCAAACGCGCCGCCCTCTCCCTCGAACTTTTCCCGGACGCTCGCCGGAAGATCTGCCGGCAACGCCATCCCCTCGACCCGCCCCGAATTGCCGGTCGCGAGCACTGCCGCCATCTGCGCGAACAGGCCCGTCGACGTCGCTGGCTTCATCAGGACGCAGCCGCGCGGGTGCAGGGCATACAAATTCCGCTCGCCGACGGGGCCAGGCAGTTCCAGTTCGACGCCCAGCGCCGAGTGTATCCCGTAATGCCGCGCGATCGACGCCGCCTGCACCTCGCCCTGCTGGTCGAGCCATTCCACGAATGCCGCCAGCGCCCTGTGACCGTGATCCGCGCGCAACCCTGCGCGCGGTGCCGACGCCGCGAGGCGGCCGAGATACAAGGGACCGCCAGCCTTGGGGCCCGTCCCGGACAGGCCGCGCCCACCGAACGGCTGGACGCCGACGATCGCACCGATGACGTTGCGATTGACGTAGAGATTGCCGGCTTTGACGCGTGCAGTAACGTCGGCCACCGTCGCGTCGAGGCGGGTGTGAAGCCCGAAGGTGAGGCCGTAGCCGGTCGCGTTGATCGCATCGATCAGTGCGTCCAACCGGTCACGGCGGAAGCGGACGACGTGGAGCACGGGGCCGAACACCTCGCGGTCGAGATCGGCGATAGAATCGATCTCGATGATCGTCGGTGGCACGAACGTCCCGTGGACGCACTCCGGCGACAGCTCCTGCTGGTCGATGCGGTGGCCGCTCAGGCGCATCCGCTCGATGTGCGCCGCGATGCCCGCCTTCGCCTCGGCGGTGATGACCGGGCCGATATCGACCGCGAGCCGATCGGTGCGGCCGATCCGCAATTCCTTCAGCGCGCCCTTGAGCATCGCCAGCGTACGGTCGGCGACCTCCTCCTGCAAACACAGGATGCGGAGCGCCGAGCAACGCTGGCCGGCGCTGTCGAACGCCGAGGCGATCACGTCCGCCACCACCTGTTCGGCGAGCGCGGAGGAATCGACGATCATCGCATTCTGGCCGCCGGTCTCGGCGATCAGCGGGATCGGCGCGCCGGCCGCGGAGAGCCGCGTCGACAATTGCCGCTGGATCAGGCGTGCGACCTCGGTAGAGCCGGTGAACATGACGCCGGCCGTCTCGGGCGCGGCGACCAGCGCGGCACCGATCGCGCCGTCACCGGGGACGAACTGCAGCGCGTCGGCGGGAATCCCGGCGGCGTGGAGCAGGCGGACCGCTTCGGCGGCGATCAGCGGGGTCTCCTCGGCGGGCTTGGCGAGCACCGGGTTGCCCGCCACCAGCGCGGCGGCGACCTGCCCGGCGAAGATCGCGAGCGGGAAATTCCACGGGCTGATGCAGACGATCGGGCCGAGCGGCGTGGCGCCGGAGCCGAAATTCGCCCGCGCCTGCTGCGCGTAATAGCGCAGGAAATCGATCGCCTCGCGGACTTCGGCGATCGCGTTGGGCACCGACTTGCCCGCCTCGCGCACCGCCAGCCCGATCAGCAACGGCATCCGTGCCTGCATCGCATCGGCCGCACGGTCGAGCATCGCGGCGCGCTCAGCAACCGGCGTTGCGTACCAGCCGCTCGCGTTCGCCCGCGCAACGGCGGCGCGCGCCTGATCGACCGAAACCTCCGTCACCTGCCCGACGACGTCGCGGTGGTCAGCCGGATTGAGCACCGGGCGCGTTTCGCCTGCCCCGTCGGCGGACGCCGCGGTCCATGCGATCGCCGCGCTTTCCTGCAATGCCGCCGTCAACGCGGCTAGCGCGGTCTCGTCGCTGAGATCGATGCCGTCGGAGTTGCGGCGATCGGGATACAGGCCGCCCGGCAGCGCGATCTCGTCATGGCGCGCGCCCGGGTTCGGCATCGCGGCGACGATCTCGACCGGATCGGCGATCATCTCGTCGACCGACACCGCGGGGTCGGCGATCCGGTTGACGAACGACGAGTTCGCGCCGTTCTCGAGCAGCCGCCGGACCAGATACGCGAGCAGCGTCTCATGCGTGCCGACCGGGGCATAGATGCGGCACGGGCGGTCGAGCTTGTCCTTGCCGACCACCTGTTCGTACAGCGGCTCGCCCATGCCGTGGAGGCACTGGAACTCGTATTGCCCGATTGCGAAGTCGCGCCCGGCAAGGCGGTAGATCGTCGCGAGCGTCTGCGCATTGTGCGTCGCGAACTGCGGGAACACCGCGTCGGGCGCCGCCAGCAGTTTCTTCGCGCAGGCGACATAGGCGATGTCGGTGTGGAGCTTGCGCGTATAGACCGGGAAATCGGCGAGCCCGTCGACCTGCGCGCGCTTGATCTCGGCGTCCCAATACGCGCCCTTGACGAGGCGGACCATGATCCGGCGATCCGCGCGACGCGCGAGGTCGACGATCCAGTCGATCACGAACGGGCAGCGCTTGCCATACCCTTGCACGACGAAGCCGAGCCCGTTCCAGCCGGCGAGCTCGGCATCGAGCGCGAGGCTTTCGAGCAGGTCGAGCGACAGTTCGAGACGATCCGCCTCCTCCGCGTCGATGTTGAAGCCGATGTCGTAGCGCTTCGACAGCAGCGCGAGCCGCTTCACCGCCGGCAGCAGTTCCTCCATCACGCGCGCCGCCTGGCCGCGGACATAGCGCGGGTGCAGTGCGGACAGCTTGATCGAGATGCCCGGCCCGGCATAGACGCCGCGCCCCGCCGAAGCCTTGCCGATCGCATGGATCGCGTTCTCGTAATCGGCGTAATAGCGCACCGCGTCGGCGGCGGTGGTCGCCGCTTCGCCGAGCATGTCGTAGCTGTAGCCGAAGCCCTTGCTTTCCATCTCTTTCGCGCGCTTCAGCGCCTCGGCGATCGTCTCGCCGGTGACGAACTGCTCGCCCATCATCCGCATCGCCAGGTCGACGCCGCGGCGGATGACGGGTTCGCCGACGCGTGCGACCAGCCGCGAGAGCGCCGCGCCGAGCCCGCGATCGTCGACGCTGCCGACCAGCTTGCCGGTCACCACCAGCCCCCAGGTCGCCGCGTTGACGAACAGCGACTTGCCGCCGCCGAGATGCGCGCGCCAATCGCCGTCCGCGATCTTGTCGCGGATCAGCGCATCACGGGTCGCCGCATCGGGAATCCGCAGCAGCGCCTCGGCAAGGCACATCAGCGCCACGCCCTCTTGGCTCGACAGCGAATATTCCTGGACCAGCCCCTCGACGCCGGTGCCGCGGTGGTTCGCGCGGAGCTGCGTCACGAGGTCGCGCGCCGTCTCGCGGACCGCGTCACGGGTCTGCGGATCGAGCGTGGCGGCGGCGGTCAGCGGCGCGAGCGCCTCGGCTTCGTCGCGGCGATAGGCGGCGGTGATCGCCGCTCGCAACGCCGAGGGTGCGCGGATGGCAGGAGCGAAGGCGGCGAAGGGCTGGCTGGTCATGCAACCGCCATAGATCGCTTCCGAAAGTCGATCCGACTTATGTATCGGCGCGTGAGAGGCTATATCGCTTTTATAGGCGCGGTTCCCGGATCGATTGGAGTGATTTTATGCCGTCGACAGTCGAAATGGATGGCTTCGACCACAAGATCGTCGCCGCGCTGTCGAACGACGGCCGGATGTCGATCACCGACCTCGCAAGCGCGGTCGGCTTGTCGAAGACGCCGTGCCAGGTCCGCCTGCGCAAACTGATCGCGAGCGGCGTGATCCGCGGGTTCTGCGCGATCGTCGATGCCGAGAAGATGGGGCTGGATCACGTCGCCTTCGCCGAAGTGAAGCTCGACGACACGCGCGAACAGGCGCTGAAGGCGTTCAACGCGGCGGTGCGACGCATTCCCGAGGTCGAGGAATGCCACATGATCGCGAGCAGCTTCGACTATCTGCTGAAGGTGCGGACGGCGGATATCCGTCGGTATCGGGTCGTGCTGGGGGAGAAGATCTCGAGCTTGCCACATGTGGCGAGTACGTCGACGTTCGTGGCTATGGAAACGGTCAAGGATCGGAGTCGGTAGGGAGACGGCGTTAGGTGACCGGCCGATCTCTCACCTTTGTACAGATGCACCACCCCGGCGAAGGCCGGGGCCCAATTGGCAAGGTCAGCGTAACGGACCGCACCCCTCATCATCACCGTTTCCTAATTGGGCCCCGGCCTCCACCGGGGGGTAAGCGCACGGTCTAAGCAACAAACGGACGTAGATGTATCTGGAGCACGCGTGTGTCCGCTAGCATGCTGCATGACAAAGAATTCATCGGTACTATAACCTATGTTGCACGTTCATCCAGGAGACATGACGAGGACGAAATGATGGGGCGTATCCTGACGGTGGCGTTGGCGTGGGCCGTGGCTGTTCTGGGCGGCTTCTTTGCCGTCGCGGGTGGCGTGCTTCTCGCCTGGCATGGGTCGCCCTATTACCTGATCGTCGGCCTTGCGATGATCGTCAGTGGTGCGCTGATCGGCCGCGGCGATCCGCGTGGACGCTGGCTGTTCGTCGCGATCTGGGTGGCGACGTTGATCTGGGCGGTTTGGGAAGTCGGCCTCGACGGCCTGCAACTCGTTCCCCGCGTCGTCGCGCCCACCGTGCTGCTGGTGCTCGTCCTACTCACCGGATTAAGCGGTCGGCGGCAACGCGGCGGCTTTCACGTCAATTCGCGCGCGGTACCGGCTGCGTTCGGCGTCGGCGCCGTCCTGTTGACGGGCGGGTTCCTCGTCCGCGGTCACGACGTCGATGCGCAGGGCTCCGTTCCCGCGCTTCCTGCAACCGGGCCGGCAGCGGGCGCGGCGAGTGAAACCGATGGCGACTGGACCGAATATGGCGGCACGCTGTCCGGGCGTCGCTATTCGGCGCTGGGCGACATCACCCCCGCCAATGTCGGTCGCCTCGAACTCGCCTGGACGCAGCGGACGGGCGATCTCCCCGACGCAGCCGAAGCGGTCGAGCACAAGCGCGAATATCATTCGGAAGCGACGCCGATCCATATCGGCAACACGCTGTTCACCTGCACGCCGCATTCGTTCGTCCAGGCGATCGACGCGACCACCGGCCAGACGCGCTGGTCGTGGCACGAGGACGCCAAGCGCGAGGGCAACAACTACCTCGTCTGCCGCGGGGTCGCGCATTACCAGGCACCTGTGGGCACACCCTGCCCCAACCGGATCTTCGCACCGACCTTCAACGCGCGCCTGGTCGCCCTCGATGCCGAGACCGGACGCCCCTGCCCGAGCTTCGGCCAGAACGGCTCGATCGACCTGCGCGAGAACATGGGCGTGTCGACGCCTTCCGATCAGATCGGCACCTCGCCGCCGGTCGTCGTTAACGGCCGGCTGATCATCGGCGAGCGGATCGTCGACAACGTCAACCGCAACATCCCGAGCGGCGTCGTCCGCGCCTATGATCCGATCTCGGGCAAGCCGGTCTGGGCCTGGGACGTCGGCCGTTCGCAGGACGCGATCGCGCCGCTCGCCAAGGGCCAGGTGTATACGCGGGGCACGCCCAACGTGTGGGGCGCGATCACCGCCGATGCGGCCAATGGCATCGTCTATCTCGGCACCGGCAACGCCTCGCCCGATTACTGGACCGGCTACCGGCGGCCGTTCGACGACCGGTTCGGCACCTCGATCGTCGCGCTCGACGTGGCGACGGGCAAGCTGCGCTGGACCCGCCAGCTGGTGCACCACGACATGTGGGACATGGACCTGCCGATCGGGCCGTCGCTGTTCGACTATCGCGCGCCCGACGGCCGGACGATCCCGGCGCTGCTTCAGACCACCAAGATGGGTCAGGTGTATTTCCTCAACCGGCTGACCGGTGCGCCGCTCGCCGCGATCGAGGAACGCAAGGTGCGCACCGATGGCGCGACGCCCGGCGTGAAGGTTTCGCCGACGCAGCCCTTCTCGACCGGCATGCCATCGTTCACGCCGCCCGCGCCGAGCGAAGTCTCGACCTGGGGCGCTACGCCGATCGATCAGCTCATGTGCCGGATCGATATCCGCCGCTCGCAGGGCGCCGGTATCTACCAGCCGATCGGCACCACGCCGATCATCGGCCACCCCGCGTTCGACGGCGTGACCGACTGGGGTGGTGCCGCGGTCGATCCGGTGCGCGGGATCATGACCGTGAACACGATGGAAATGCCGTTCAAGCTGTGGCTGATGCGGCGTGACGATCCGCGTGTCGCCGAGCTGATGAAGCAGAAGAAGGGCGGCGAGAATGCGCGCCAGGCGCAGCTCCAGACGCAGTACAACACGCCGTATACCGCCGTCGTGCAGGCGTGGATCGGGATCTTCGGGGCGCCGTGCAACGCGCCACCCTGGGGTCACCTGACCGCAGTCGACCTGAAGACGAAGAAGATCCTGTGGCAGGAGGTGCTGGGTACCGCACGCGATACCGGGCTGTTCGGATCGCATCTCGGGGTACCGATCAAGACCGGCGTGCCGAACCTCGGCGGCTCGATCGTCACCGCGGGCGGGCTCGCGTTCATCGGCGCGACCACCGACCAGTATCTGCGCGCGTTCGACCTGCGCAACGGCAAGGTCGTGTGGAAGGCGCGGCTGCCGGCCGGCGCTCAGGCGACGCCGATGACGTATCGGGGCGCCGATGGCCGCCAATATGTCGTCATCACCGCGGGCGGGCATGGCGCGCTCGGGACGCGCTACGGCGACTACACGATGGCGTTCGCCTTGCCGAAGACCAGCTGACGTTCCGTTACCCGCTTGTCGACCGCGGTCCTGTGGGACATCCTGTCGCGGTCGATACAGGCGGGAGTGGATATATGGTGCGGGTTACGGGGTATGTTCTGGCGTTGCTGGCGTTGGGTGTGGGGGTCGTGCCCGCATTGGCCGCCGATCCGGTGACCGCCTACCATCCCGCCCCCGCAGCGATCGCCAGGATCCTCGAAACGCCGCCGACTCCGAGCGTCTGGGTCAGCCCGGATCATCGCACGCTGGCGATCCTGGGCCGCGAGAATTTGCCGACGATCGCCAATCTGTCGAAGCCGATCCTGCGGCTGGCGGGCTACCGGATCGACCCGGCGACCAATGGCCCTGCCGAAGTCCGCGTCCAGTGGCTGAACGCGCTGTCGTTCAAGGACGTGGCGAACGGGCGGACCGTCGCGGTCGCACTGCCGGCGGGAACGCGGTTCGCATCGCCCGACTGGTCGCCCGATGGCCAGCATCTCGCGTTCGTCGTGCAGGAGCCGGCCGGGCTTGCGCTGTGGATGGCCGATCGCTCGGGCAGCGCGCGCATGCTGGCGCGTGGATTGAATGCCGCGTTCGGGTCGTCGTTCGCCTGGACACCCGACAGCAAGGCGATCGTCGCGCGGCTGGTGCTGGCCGACCGGGGCGCGGCGCCTGCCGAAGCCGCCACGCCGTCGGGGCCGGTCGTGCAGGAGAGTTCGGGCCGCACGTCCGCCGCGCGCACCTATGAGGATCTGCTCGCCAATGCGCATGACGAACGGCTGTTCGACTATTATTTCACCGGGCAGATCGCGCGCATCGATCTGGCGAGCGGTGAGACGATGCCCATCGGCCGGCCCGGGCTGTTCACCGGGTTCAGCATATCGCCCGACGGGCGCTATCTGCTGACCGAACGGCTCAAGCGGCCCTATTCCTACCTGCTCCCCGCCAGCTTCTTCCCGACCGAAATCGCGGTCTCGACGATTGACGGCCAGCCGGTGAAGGTCATCGCAGATCGTCCGCTCGCCGACGACCTCCCGGTCGATTTCGACGCGGTGGTGACGGGCCCGCGCGAGGCCGAGTGGCGCAGCGATGCACCCGCCACGCTCGTCTGGGCCGAAGCGCTCGATGGCGGCGCGCCCAAAGCGAAGGTGCCGTTCCATGATCGGCTGGTGATGCAGGCGGCACCGTTCAGCGCCGCGCCGGTCGAACTGGCCAAGACCGTCAGCCGCTATGCGACGACGATGTGGGGCGACGACGGCTTCGCGCTGGTCGTCGACCGCGAATGGAAGACGCGCACCGAGCGCCGCTATGCGGTCGTGCCCGGCCAGCCCGGAGCGGCCAAACTGCTCGCGACGCGCAATTATCAGGACCAGTATGGCGACCCCGGCTTCCCGCTGACCGAGGAGAATGCGGCGGGCAAGCCGGTGATGCGCTTCACGCCCGACCACAAGGCGGTATTCGCGAACGGCGACGGCGCGACCAAGACGGGCGCGTTCCCGTTCCTCGCACGGATGCCGATCGCAGGCGGCGAACAGACACGGCTGTGGACCGCGAAGGCGCCCTATTACGAGACCGTCGTGTCGTTGCTCGACGACACGGGCGCGCGCATCCTGACACGTCGCGAGAGTGCGAAGCTCGCTCCCAACTACATGATCCGCACCGTCCGCGGCGGTACGGCCAAGCCGATCACCGACTTCGCCGATCCCGCCCCGGTGTTCGCGGGCGTCACGCAGCGAACGATCACCTATGCGCGCGCCGATGGCCTGCCGCTGTCGGGCAAACTCTACCTCCCCGCCGGATACGATGTGAAGCGCGACGGGCCGTTGCCGACCCTGTTATGGGCATACCCGTCCGAATATACCGACGCGAAGGTGGCGGGGCAGACCGTCGACCAGGGCAACCGCTTCACCCGGCCGCGCGGGATCAGCCATCTGTTCCTGCTGACGCAGGGCTATGCGGTGCTCGACGATCCGGCGATGCCGATCATCGGCGAGAACGGCGCCGAGCCCAACGACAGCTATGTGAAGCAGTTGCAGGCGGATGCGCAGGCCGCGGTCGATGCGGTGGTGAAGCTAGGCGTGGCGGACCGCGACCGGATCGCGGTCGGCGGGCATAGTTACGGCGCGTTCATGACCGCCAATCTGCTCGCGCATACCGACCTGTTCCGCGCCGGGATCGCGCGGTCGGGCGCGTATAACCGCACGCTGACGCCGTTCGGCTTCCAGGCCGAGCAGCGCACCTATTGGCAGGCAACGCCGACCTATACCGAGATGTCGCCCTTCACCTATGCCGACCGGATCAAGGCGCCGATCCTGTTGATCCACGGCGGCGCGGACGACAATTCGGGCACCTTCCCGATCCAGTCGGAGCGGATGTACGCGGCACTCAAGGGCAACGGCGCGACGGTTCGCTATGTCGTGCTGCCGAACGAGCCGCACGGCTATCGCGCGCTCGAATCCGCCGAGGAGACGCTGTGGCAGATGACCGACTGGCTCGACCGCTACGTGAAGCCCGTGCGCCCGGCGCCGACGAAATAGTCGCAGGCCGAAGGGAGAGCGGAGCCCGCTCTCCCGTTGCGTGGTTCAGGACGTCGCGGGCTCCGGCGCCACCGTCGCGACACGAACCGGCAAACCGTCGATACTCTTCGTACGTCCTGCCCATTTCGCGAGCCGTTCGGTGCCGGCCTGCGCGGCATGATATTTCGACAACGTCTCGCGCTCGCGCTCCAGCGTCATGAACGGGACGCCCCAGCCGCAGCTCGTCTGGACCTCGTCGACGTCGATGACGAAGATCTGCCGCGTGCCGGGCAGCGGCGTGAACCGCGCGTACAGATCGGCCCAGCCCTCATCCTGCGGCAGCACCGCCCGCCCCTTGCCATAGATGCGGAAGATCAGCGCCGGCTGGTCGAACGCGCAGAACATGATCGTGATACGCCCATCCGCCGCCAGATGCGCATTGGTCTCGTTCCCGGAGCCCCCAACGTCGAGATACGCGACCGTCTTCGCATCCAGAACGCGAAAACTGTCCATGCCCTTCGGACTGAGATTGATCCGCGCGCCCTCCGCCGCGGTCGCAACGAAGAATACCGGTTGCCGGGCGACGAATGCGCGATGATCGTCGGTCAACGCAGGAAAAAATTCCATCATTCGGCTCCGAATTGACGCGTGCAAGATCCGCGCATAGGCTTTGCGCATGAAACACGACCCTATCGCCACCGGCAAGCGTAAATCGGTCAATATGTCGGTCGATACCGGCATCGTGGCCGCAGCGAAGGAAGCGGGCGTCAACCTCTCGCGGGTCACCGAGGCCGCGCTGCGTAGCGCGATCAAGATCGAGCGTGAACGGCGGTGGAAGGACGAGAATCGAGAGTGGATCGAGGCGCAAAATCGATGGATCGACGAGAACGGAATACCACTTTCCGGTCTTGAGACGCTCTAAATGGCGCAATTCGACGTCCATTCGATCGACGGCCATGGCCTCGTCGTGAATTGCCAAAGCGATCTTTTGAGCGACTTACGCTCGCGGGTCGTTGCTCCGTTACGCCGGCCGGACGAATCGTCTGTTTCGCAATCCAGGCTCAATCCGCTCGTGAAGGTGGATCGCACGGAATATAGGGTAGCCGTCCACTTTCTACGTGCCGTCGATAGTCGACAATTGGGCGAAAAGATCGGCTCACTTCTCGACTATGAATACGACTTAAAGGCCGCGATCGACATGGTCGTAAGCGGACTTTAAGCCGCCGTCCCGCCGACCGTGAGCCCGTCGACCAGCAACGTCGGTTGCCCGACGCCAGCCGGTACCGACTGCCCGCCCTTGCCGCAGATGCCGATACCTTCGTCGAGCGCGAAGTCGTTGCCGATGCCGCGCACCTTGGTCAGCGAGCTCGGGCCGTCGCCGATCAGCGTCGCGCCCTTGATCGGGGCGCCGAGCTTGCCGTCCTCGATCAAATACGCCTCGGTGCAGCTGAACACGAATTTTCCGGACACGATATCGACCTGCCCGCCGCCGAACGCCTTGGCAAAGATGCCCTTCTTCACACGCGACAGAAGCTCGGCCGGATCGTCGTTGCCGGCCTTCATGAAGGTGTTGGTCATCCGCGGCATCGGTGCGTGCGCGTAGCTCTCGCGACGGCCATTGCCGGTCGCCTCGACGCCCATCAGCCGTGCGTTGAGCCGGTCCTGCATATAGCCCTTGAGGATGCCGTCCTCGATCAGCACGGTCTCGCGCGTCGGCGTGCCCTCGTCGTCGATCGTCAACGACCCGCGACGATCCTGCAAAGACCCGTCATCGACCACGGTCACGCCCTCGGCCGCAACGCGTTCGCCGATGCGGCCGGAGAACGCCGACGTCCCCTTGCGGTTGAAATCGCCTTCGAGCCCGTGACCGATCGCCTCGTGCAACAGAATCCCAGGCCAGCCATTGCCGAGCAGCACGGTCATCTCACCGGCCGGCGCCGCGATCGAGTCGAGGTTCACCAGCGCCTGCGACAACGCCTCGTCGATCGCACGGTTGTAGGTCGCCGGTTCGAACAGGTCGGTGTAGAGATAGCGACCGCCGATCCCATAGCTGCCCGTCTCGCGTCGGCCATTCTGTTCGGCGACGATCGATACGTTCAGGCGCACCAGGGGCCGCACATCCGTCGCGACGAACCCGTCTGCGCGGACGATCTCGACCACCGACCATGTACCCGACAGGCTGACCGACACCTGCGCCACGCGAGGATCGCGGGCGCGGGCGGCGGCGTCGATCGTCTGGCAGAGGTTCACCTTGTCCGCGAACGGCACGAGGTCGAGCGGGTCGGCGGCGGTGTAGCGGCGCTGGTTGGTGCCTTGCGGCGGGCCAGCCTTCGCGGCCACGCCCGGCTCGATCAACGCCATCGTCTCGGCGGCGCGGCGGATCGCGGCGGGGGTCATCTCGTTCGAATGCGCGAACGCGGTCATCTCGCCCGAGACGGCGCGCAGGCCGAAGCCAGAACTCGTATCGTAGGAGGCCGTCTTCAGCCGGCCATCGTCGAACCCGAACGCCTCGGCCTTGCGATATTGCAGATACAACTCACCGTCGTCGGCCTTGCCGAGCGCCTTGGCGGTCAGCGCCTGCGCCTGTTCGGGGTCGAGCGTGTCGCGGTAGAGGAACGAACGGGGGTCTGCTGCTATCGTCATCCGATAGATATAAGGGGCTTAGCGGCCTGCGCCATCCCCGTGATCGCGCAATGTCGCCTGGTCCGCGCCGTCAGCCGCGCCGCCGACTAGGATGAAGCGGCGGTCGCAATAGCCGCAATCGACATAGCCGGTCTCGTCGATCTGCAACCACACGCGTGGGTGGCCGAGCGCCGCACCGCCGGGAATATCGGTGGCGCCATCGCAGGCGACGCGGGCGTGGGTGACGCGGGTGGTTTCGAGCGGCGGATGCATGCGGGGTCGATAGCAAGGGTGCGCGGGCCGGGCAATTGCTTCTTCCTTCTATCAGCGTCGAAGGGAGAGAAGGAAGAATGGGTTCGCGCAGAGGCGCAGAGGACGCAGAGATGTTGCATCCAGCCTGTCGACCGGGAGACACCACTATCTGTTCCGCTGTAGATTATCGAAGGGTCGTTTCGCGACAAGCGCGACACCTCCGCGTCCTCTGCGCCTCTGCGCGAACAAATCTTCTTTGACGCTCCCGAGGGGATGACCAGCCCCGCCCGCCCCGCTATGCCGCTGGCATGACCGAAGCCGCGATCGCCATCAAGAACCTCTGCAAGACCTACGCCCCCGTCGGCACCGCGCCGCCGAAGCGCGCGCTAGACGGGGTGACGTTCGACGTGCCCCGTGGCCAGATCTTCGGCCTGCTCGGCCCCAACGGCGCGGGCAAGTCGACGCTGATCAACATCCTCGCCGGCCTCGTCAACAAGACCGACGGCAACGCCGCGATCTGGGGGTTCGACATCGACGAACACCCGCGCAACGCCAAGGCGTCGATCGGGATCGTCAACCAAGAGATCCTGTTCGATCCCTTCTTCTCGCCATTCGAGACGCTGGAGATCCAGGCCGGCCTGTACGGCGTGCCCAAGGCGAAGCGCCGCACGATGGAACTGCTCCGCGCGGTGCATCTGGAGGACAAGGCGCACGCCTATGCCCGCACGCTGTCGGGCGGCATGAAGCGGCGGTTGATGGTGGCGAAGGCGATGGTCCATTCGCCCCCCGTCCTCGTCCTCGACGAGCCGACCGCGGGCGTCGACATCGAACTGCGCCAGCAGCTCTGGACCTATGTCCGCAGCCTCAACCAGGCCGGCGTCACGGTGGTCCTCACCACCCATTACCTCGAAGAAGCCGAGGAACTCTGCGACCGGATCGCGATCATCAACAACGGCCGGCTCATCGCGAACGAACCCACGCGCGAGCTGGTCGGCAAGGCGCAGGAGAAGATCGTCGCCGTCACCGTCGACCGCGACGTGACCGACATCCCCGCCAACGCCTGCTTCCAGAAGATCGCGCTGATGGGCACCCGCACGCTGGAAATCACCTACAAGAAGGACCGCGTGAACGCCGGCGAAGTCCTCGCCGCGATCCAGTCCGGCGGCTTCGGCATCGTCGACGTCTCTACCAAGGAACCCGATCTCGAGGACGTCTTCCTCAGCCTGACCCGCGCCGCCAACGCATGACGAGCGACATCCTGATCGTCGGCTCGGGCGCCGCAGGTCTCACCGCGGCGCTCAATCTGGCGGACCGCTTCAAGGTCACCGTGTTGGCGAAGGGAGCGCTCAACGAAGGCTCGACCGCCTGGGCGCAGGGCGGGATTGCCGCGGTGCTCGAACCCGGCGACACGTTCGAGAACCATGTCGAGGACACGATGGTCGCCGGCGCCGGCCTCAACGACCGCGCGATCGTCGAGATGGTCGTCGAGGGTGCCCCCGCCGCGATCGAGCGCCTCACGCATCTCGGTGTCCCGTTCGAGACCGAGGGCAACGCACTCCACTTGACGCGCGAAGGCGGCCATTCGCACCGCCGCATCGTCCATGTCGCCGACGCGACCGGATGGGCGGTACAGGAGGCGTTGCAGAAGGCCGCCGAAGCGCATCCGAACATCACGCTCGTCCCAGACCAGATCGCGATCGACCTCGCCACCGGCCGCCATGAGGAACGCTATTCGGGCGCCGGCAACGTCTGGGGCGTCTACGCCGTCGACCGCCACACCGAGCGCGTTTCGCTGTATACGGCGCGCGCGACCATTCTCGCGACCGGCGGCGCAGGGCGAACGTATCTGTTCTCGACCGCGCCACGCGGCGCGACCGGCGACGGTATCGCGATGGCATGGCGCGCAGGCGCCCGCGTCTCCAACATGGAGATGATGCAGTTCCACCCGACCTGCCTCTACAATCTGGAGGTCAAGAATTTCCTGATCACCGAGGCGGTTCGCGGCGAAGGCGGGCGGTTGATCAACCCGTCGACCGGCATGCG
The DNA here is from genome assembly GCF_049472435.1 of Sphingomonas sp. 4RDLI-65. NCBI lineage: Bacteria > Pseudomonadati > Pseudomonadota > Alphaproteobacteria > Sphingomonadales > Sphingomonadaceae > Sphingomonas > Sphingomonas sp. 4RDLI-65. Next base: position 1,047,957 of record NZ_JBCEBT010000001.1, read on the forward strand.
CTTCATGTCCGACTACGACGCCGAGCGGATGGAACTCGCGCCCCGCGACGTCGTCGCCCGCGCGATCGATGCGGAGATCAAGCGCGACGGCCTCGACTATGTCCATCTCGACATCAGCCACATGCCGGCCGACTTCATCCGCCACCACTTCCCGAACATCCACGAGAAGCTCCTCGGTCTCGGCATCGACATGACGACCGACCCGATCCCGGTCGTTCCCGCCCAGCATTATACCTGCGGCGGCATCGTCATCGACGAACACGGCAAGACCGACCTGCCGGGCCTGTACGCGGCCGGCGAATGCACCGAATCCGGTCTCCACGGCGCCAACCGCCTCGCCTCCAACTCGCTGCTCGAATGCTTCGTGTTCGGCGAGGCGGCGGCGGACAATATTGCGGCGAACTGGGACAGCCTGCCCCCGCCCCCGCCGATCCGCCCCTGGGACGAAAGCCGCGTTACCGATTCCGACGAAGAGGTCGTGATCAAGCAGACCTGGACCGAAATCCGCCGCTTCATGTGGAATTACGTTGGTATCGTCCGCACCACCAAACGGCTCGAACGCGCCAAGCACCGCATCGAATTGCTCAACAACGAAGTCGCTGAATATTACCAGCACTTCCGCGTCACCCCCGACCTGATCGAACTGCGCAACCTGCTCCAGACCGCCGAACTGATCGTGCGCTCGGCGCTGCACCGGCACGAGAGCAGAGGTCTGCATTACACGCTCGATTATCCCGCCATGCTGCCGGACGCAGTCGATACGGTTCTCGTTCCCTGAGCCGGCCGCTGTTCGGCGCATCCTGCGCGCGTTTCGTCGCAGCGATGCACCGTCATGGTTTCGCAGGGCGAATCAACGGATAAGGGTCGGGTCTTCAGTGCAGGACGTTCAGACCATCATGACCTCGGCGAGTGCGTTCAAGCGGCTTCTGGCAACCACGCTGTTCGGGTTGGCCCTGGCCGGATGCGGATCGGCATCGCGGCCGAGCCCGCCGGCCGTCTCGCCGGTGCATGAGGCGCAGAGTTTCGTCTCGATCCCGGTGCCCCCGCCGCTGCCCCGCGCACTGCGCCCCGCGCCGGCCAGTCTGGTCAACGCGATCTCCGAATTGCAGAGCGGTTTCCAGGGCAAGGCCGGCATTGCGGTCCGTGCGGTCGACGATGGCTGGACGGTGGAGGCCGGCGGGCGCCAGTTGCTGCCGCAACAGTCGGTCAGCAAGCTGTGGGTCGCCCTGACCGTGATGGACCTGCGCGATCAGGGCAAGCTGCGCCTCGACGAGCCGATCGTCGTCCGCCCGCAGGACCTGACGCTGTTCCACCAGCCGATCGCCATGCTGGTGAAAGGCGACGGCTATCACACCACGATCAACGACCTGCTCACGCGCGCGCTGACGCATAGCGACAATACCGCGAACGACCGGCTGCTGACGCGCGTCGGCGGGCCGTCCGCGGTGCGATCGATGATCGAGCGCAAACAGCTCGGCGCGATCCATTTCGGGCCCGGCGAGCGCATGCTGCAGAGCGGCACCGCGGGCCTGACCTGGCAGCCGTCCTATGCAGTCAATGGCGGCTTCCTGACGGCGCGGAACAAGCTGTCCCCTGCCGTGCGCGAGGCTGCGCTCAATGCGTATGTGCGCAATCCGCCCGACGGTGCGGCGCCGATCGCGATCGCCGATGCGATCGCCCGGCTGGCAAAGGGGGACCTGCTGTCGGAAACGTCGACCAAGATCCTGCTCGACACGATGGGCCGCTCGGTCACCGGCCGCGCCCGCCTGCGCGCCGCACTCCCCGGCGGTTGGGAGATCGCGCACAAGACCGGCACCGGCCAGGACCTCGGCCGCCGCAACGCCGGCTTCAACGACGTCGGCCTGCTGACCGCCCCGGATGGGCGCCGCTATGCGATCGCGGTGATGATCGGGGACACGATCCGGCCGATGCCCGAGCGGCAGCGGTTGATCCAGGCCGCCGCCGCGGCGGTCGCCAACTACGCGGGCAGCACGCGGCCGATGAACTGAAAGTAGCGGTTCGGGGGTAGGCTACCCCAGCGTCCGTCACCCCGGACTGGTTCCGGGGTCCACCGTTCCGCGAACTCACGTCTATCGAGCGTGCGGAGCGGTGGATGCCGGAACGAGCCCGGCATGACGGGGTAGGCTCAGTCGAACCCGTTGGCCAGAAACCGCTCCGCCACCGCGCAGTGCATTGCGATGCCGTGCGCCATCACGCGTTCGTCGATCGTCATCTTCGTGTTGTGGAGCGGCGGATTGGTGCGCGGGTCGCTACCCTCGGGCGCCGCGCCGATAAAGGCCATCGCGCCGGGCAGCTTCTGGAGCACGTACGAGAAGTCCTCCGCGCCCATCATCGGCGGCATCACCTGATAGGCGCCTTCGCCCCCGATCGCGGTCGCGCACGCCTTCATCAGGTCGGTGGCGCGCTCGTCGTTGACGGTGACCGGATAGCCCTCCTCGATCGTCGGCGTACCGACTGCGCCGTGCGCGGCGGCGATACCCTCGACCATGCGGATGAACGCCGCGCGGACCTGTTCTCGCGTTCGTTCCGAGAGCGTGCGCATCGTGCCGAGCATCTCGACGATCGACGGGATGACGTTGTGCGCGCTGCCGGCGTTGAGCTTGGTGATCGAGAGGACGGCGGGGTCGGTGACCGCCACCTGACGCGCAACATAGGTCTGCAAGGCGGTGACGATCTCGCAGGCGATCGGCAGCGGATCGAGGCAGTCGTGCGGCATCGCCGCATGGCCACCACGCCCGGTGATCGTCGCACGCAGCGTATCGGTCGAGGCCATCAGCGTACCCGCCCGGCTAACGACATGGCCCATCGGCATGTTGGGCGAGATGTGGAGCGCGAAGCCGGCTTCCGGGAGCGGCGAGTCGAGCAGGCCATCGGCGATCATGTGGCGAGCACCGTGATGCCCCTCCTCGCCGGGCTGGAACATGAAGACGACCGTGCCGGGAAGGTCTTCGCGACGCGCGCACAGTGCCTTTGCCGCGCCAACGAGCATCGCGGTGTGCGAATCGTGACCGCAGGCGTGCATCGCGCCGTCGATCTTGGAGGCAAACGGCAGGCCGGTTTCCTCCTGCATCGGCAGCGCGTCCATGTCGCCGCGGAGCAGCACCGTGCGGCCGTTACCACCGGCGGTGCCGCCGCGCCCGCCGCGGAGGATCGCGACGAAGCCGGTGGTCGAGGTGCCTTCACGAATTTCGAGCGGGAGACCGGCGAGGGCTGCCTTCACCTTGTCCGAGGTGCGGGGGCAGTGGAGGCCGACTTCAGGATCGGCATGGATCGCGCGGCGGAGTTGAATCGCCTCGTCGAGGCTGTCTTCGCCGATGGTGGTCCAGTCGGTGGGCGCCCAGTCGGTGGTGGATTCGAAATCGAGGGACATGTCTGACTCCTTGAAAACTGGCTTCCACCCCGGCGGAGGCCGGGGCCCAATTGGGAAGGTCGATGTAACGGAGCGCCGTCCGACGTTACCTCCGTCCCCCAATTGGGCCCCGGCCTCCGCCGGGGTGGTGTTTGGTTGGGGTGGCTGCCCGCCCCAGATCATGCAGGCAGTCTACCCCCTGAAGAGGCCGCCTAACACCCCGCGCAGGACGGTGCCTACCAAGCCACCGCTCGACGACGAGCGGCGAGACTTGGTGCCGAAGACCTGCTTGCCCAACTCGTTCGCCACCTGCCGACCGATCGAGGAACTGGCAGCGCGGGTCGCGGAGGTGGCCATCTTGGCCCAGGGCGAGTTGGCCGCCTCGCGGTCAGCTTCGCGTTGCTGGCGGTCCGCCTCGCGCTGGTCCGCAACACGGGCGCGTTCCGCTTCTTTCGCGGCCCTGGCATCGAGCTTCGCTTGCGCCGCAGCAGCCTTCTCCGCCTCGGTCGTCGCCTTCGCCTCAGCCGCCGCAGCGCTCGCCTCCTGCGTCTTCGCGGCGAGCAATTCCTCCGCCGACTCGCGGTCGACCAGCGTATCGTATTTCGCGCCAACCGCGTCGGTCTCGGTCATCACCTTCCGCTCGGCAGGCGTGATCGGCCCCACGCGCGAGGCGGGCGGCTTGATCAGCGTGCGCTCGACCGGCGTCGGCGCACCGTCCGCCTGGAGCAGCGACACCAGTGCTTCGCCGACTTTCAGCTCGGTGATGATCGTCGCGACGTCGACGCCGGGGTTCGCCCGGAACGTCTCCGCCGCCGACCGCACCGCCGCCTGATCGCGCGGCGTGAACGCGCGGAGCGCGTGCTGAACGCGGTTGCCGAGCTGGCCCGCCACCGTGTCGGGGATGTCGATCGGGTTCTGCGTGATGAAATACACGCCCACCCCCTTCGAGCGGATCAGGCGGACGACCTGTTCGATCTTCTCCAGCAGCGCCTTCGGGGCTTCGTCGAACAGCAGATGCGCCTCGTCGAAGAAGAAACACAGCACCGGCTTGTCGGGATCGCCGACCTCGGGAAGGTGCTCGAACAGCTCGCTCATCAGCCACAGCAGGAACGTCGCATAGAGCTTCGGAGAGGCCATCAGCTTGTCGGCGGCGAGGATGTTGACGATCCCCCGCCCCTTATCGTCGACGCCGATGAAATCGTTCATCTCCAGCGCAGGCTCGCCAAAGAAATTCTCCGCACCCTGCGTGCGCAGCTGGAGCAGCGAGCGCTGGATCGCGCCGATCGACTGCTTCGAGACGTTACCGTACGTGACCGTCAGCTCATCGGCACGGCCGGCGCATTCGGTCAGCATCGCCTGGAGATCGTCGAGGTCGATCAGCAGCAGCCCCTCCTTGTCGGCGACGTGGAAGGCGATCGTCAGCACCCCCTCCTGCACCTCGTTCAGGTCCATCAGCCGCGACAGCAGCAGCGGGCCCATCTCGCTGATCGTGGTGCGGATCGGATGCCCCTGCTCGCCGAACAGGTCCCAGAACTGCACCGGGTTGTCGGCATAGGCCCAGCCATCGTCGCCGATCGCCTTGGCGCGCTCGGCAAAGCTCGCATGCGTCTTCGCGGTCGGCGAGCCGGCCATCGCAAGGCCCGACAGGTCGCCCTTCACGTCGGCGACGAAGCACGGCACGCCGTTCGCGGAAAAGCCCTCGATGATCCCTTGCAACGTCACAGTCTTGCCCGTGCCGGTCGCACCCGCGATCAGGCCGTGGCGATTGGCGCGCTTCAATTCGAGCGTCTGCGGCTTGCCGTCCACGCTCGCGCCGATGAAGATGCCGTCGGTCATGGGTCTCGTCCTCTGTATCCGGCGCCGACCCTAACCCCGCGCGCCGCAAAGAAAAAGGACCGCCGCTCGGGGGAGCGACGGTCCTTTCCGATCAGTCGTGTCGGTCGTGGATTACTTGATCTTGACCGGCAGGAACTGCGCCGGCCCACGGCCACGCTTGACCTGCAATAGGACCTGCGGTCGGCCCGCAGCCTTGGCGACGTTGACCGCGTTCTGGACGTCGACCGCGGTACGGACGGGCGTGCCGTTGACCGAGATGATGACGTCGCCGCGCTTGAGCTTGCCGTACGCATCGCTGGTCTGCGCGACCACGGCGATCACGACGCCCTGCGTGCTCGCCTCGACCCCGACCGCCTGCGCGATCGCGGGGGTCAGCGGCTGTACGCCGATGCCGAGCGCTGCGCCGGCCGTTGGTGCCGCGGTCGTGCCGGCATCGTCGCCGTCATCGCTGTCGTCGCCACCAAAGCCCTGTGCGTCACCGCCCAGCGTCGCGGCCAGCTTGTCCGCGCTCGGACGCGGCACGACGACCACGTTGGCCGTCGTCGGCTTGCCGTTGCGCAGGATGTCGAGACGTGCGGTCTGGCCGGGCTTCACGTTCGAGACGAGGTACGACAGCGACTGGTCAACCGTCACAGGCTGGCCGTTCACCTTGGTCACGACGTCGCCTGCGCGCACGCCGGCCTTTGCCGCCGGGCCGCCTGCGGTGACGTCGTTGATCAGTTCGCCCTGGTTCTTGGCGATGCCGAGCGCCGCGGCAGTATCCTCGTTGATCGTGCCGCCCGGCTGCAGCTGGACGCCGATATAGCCGCGCTCGATCGTGCCGCCCTTCATGAACGTCGCGATGATCGGCTTGGCGACGGCGGCGGGGATCGCGAAGCCGATGCCGATATTGCCGCCCGACTGGCTGAAGATCTGCGAGTTCACGCCGATCACGTTGCCGTTGAGATCGAACATCGGGCCGCCCGAGTTGCCCTGGTTGATCGACGCGTCGGTCTGGATGAAGCGGTCATACGCGCCGCCCTGGCCGGTGACGCGGTTGATCGCCGAGACGATGCCCGCGGTCACGGTGCCGCCGAGACCGAACGGCTCGCCGATCGCGACGACCCAGTCGCCGACGCGCGCGCCGTTCGAGTCGCCGAACTTCACGAACGGCAGGTTGGCCGCATCGATCTTGAGCAGCGCGAGATCCGATTCCTGATCCTTGCCGATGACCTTGGCGACATATTCCTTCTTGTCGCTCAGCGTCACGGTGATCGAGTCGACCGTCGCGCCCTGCGCACCCGGCGAGATCACGTGGTTGTTGGTGACGACATAGCCGTCGGGCGAGATCAGGAAGCCCGAACCGAGCGAGGCGCCTTCGCGCTTCACCGGGGGCGCGCCCGGCGCGCCGCCCATGCCGCCGAACAGGTCGCCGAACGGCGTGCCCGCGAACGGATTGGCCTGCTGCTTCTGGACGATCGTCTGCTTGGTCGAGATGTTGACGACCGCGGGCTGGAGCCGCGCGACCATGTCAGCGAAGCTCATCGGCGCGCCGGGTTTCGGCGAGACCGCCTGGATCGCACCGGGTTCGTTCTGCGCGACCTGTGCGCCGCTCGGCTGGAGCGCGAGCGTCGCGGTCGCGCCGCCGAGGAGAAGAGCACTGGTAATGGCGTAGGCGTAACGCACTAGATGTTGTCCTCTCGTTTCATCAATCGAAACAGGGTGCGGTTAGGCACACCGTCCTGAACAATGCTTGAATATGAACGCGGGGCGAAAGGTTCCGCGGGCTTAACGCCCGCGGCCCTCGAATTCCCGCAAATAGCTGTTGTTCGGCGAAAGAATGATCGACGTCGATCCTTCGGGTGCAGGCCCGCCATCCGCGCCGAACGTGTGACGATACGACTGCATCGCGCGGTAGAAGTCGTAGAAATCGGCGTCCTTGCCAAAGCTCTCGGCATAGATCTTCGCCGAATCCGCATCGGCCTGCGCACGCACGATCTGCGCCTGCTTCTGGCCTTCGGCGCGGATCGTGATCGCCTCCTGCTGGCGCGCGCTCGACATACGCTTGAGCGCGCTTTCGAGCGGCAGGCCGACCGGCAGGTTCGCCTGCTTGATACGGACGTCGACGATCTCGACGCCGTACTGGCTGGCGACGCGCTGGAGGCCCTTCTGGATATTGTCCATCAGCTCGGACCGCTCGGGGCTCAGCAGTTCGACGAACCGCCGCTTGCCGAGTTCGTTGCGCAGCGCCGAGCCCAGGATGGGGCGAAGCTGATCGGGAATCCGGTCCTCGCTGCCGACCGCATTCCGCATCTTGCGCGGATCGACGATCCGGTAGCGGGCGTACGCATCGACCTCGAGGCGAAGCTGGTCGGTCGACAGCACCAGCGTGTTGTCGAGTTCGAGATCCTGCACGCGCTTGTCGATCCAGACGATCCGGTCGACGAACGGGATGCGCGCGATCAGGCCCGCGCCGGTCTGGCCGAACGGCGTGTTGGGCGTCCAGGCGTTGACCGTGCGGATCGGCTGGCCGAAGCGCAGGATCACTGCCTGCTTGGTCTCGGGCACGATCGCGAAAGTCGATGCGGCGAGGATCACCAGCAGCAGCGCGACGATGCCCGCGACGATCGGATTGCGGAAACTCACGGCGTTCACTGGGCAGCTCCAGGCTGGGGGGCAGCCGCCGCCGCGGCCGGCGCTGGCGTCGACTGGACAGCCTCTGGGTTCGGCAAACGCTTGGCGTTAGACAGCGGCAGGTATGGCACCACCCCGCCCGGCGTCTCGACGATCGTCTTGTCGCTCTTGGCGAGCACCGCCTCCATCGTCTCGTAATACATCCGTCGCCGCGTCACTTCGGGCGCAAGCTTGTACTGCTCATACACCTTGTCGAACGACGCGGCCTCGCCCTGCGCACGCGCCACGACCTGCTGCGCATAGGAGCGCGACTGGTTGAGGTTGGCGATCGCCTCCTGCTGCGCGGCGGTGACCGCGTTGAAGTCCTCGACGATCCGTGCGGGCGCAGCGGCCTGCTTGATCGCGACGCCCTGGATACGGACGCCCGACTTATAGTCGTTGAGGATCTGCTGCGTCAGTTCGGCGACACGCTGTTCGATCACCGTGCGGCCGGTACCGATCGCCTGGTCGAGCGTGGTCGTCGCGACCACCGCGCGCATCGCGCTCTCGGCGGCGGCGCGGACCGTGTCGTTAGGCTCGGCAAGCTGGAACACGTAATCGCGCGGGTCGGCGATGTCCCAGCGGACCGAATACGCCAGGTCGATGATGTTCTGGTCACCGGTTAGCGTGAGATTCTCGCCGTCGCCGACGGGGAAGTTGTCGGTGCGGATCTTCTGCACGTCGACCACCGTCACGTCGGCGATCGGTGCGGGCATCGTCAGGCGAACGCCCGGATCGAGCGTGCCGGCGTATTTACCGAAATAGGTGACGACGCCGCGCTGCTGCGGCCCGATCTGGTGGATCGACGTGAAGAGGATCCAGACGACCAGAATGATCGCGACGCCGATCGCCCAGAGCGCGCGGGCATTGGCACCCGACGGCAGGCCGCCGAAACCGCCATTGCCGCCGCCGCCACCGCCCGATCCTCGGGCTTTGCGCAGGAACTCGTCGAGCGCGGTCGGTTTGGCCGTCGTCTTGCGGCCACCCGGAGGTTGCGCCCAAGGGTTGCGAGGGCCGCTGTTACCGTCGTCGCCCGAGCCGCCCCAAGGGCCTTTCGGTGTTTCGGTGGCGAGGATATCGGGGCGCCGGAACCAGCGCGAGAAGATCGTCATACCAACCTTTATAGGTAAGCGCTGGCGGAAAAACAGTGCCAAGCGCCCTTGGCGGCCCTATCTGGCCCGCATGATCGATATCGAAGGCGTAAAGGCGGCGGTTGCCGCAGTGGCGGGCAAGCGGGCGACCGTCCGGATGGAAGGGACGCGGGCGGGCATCATCATCGACGCGACCGGGCTCGACCCGCAGGCGCGCGATGCTCTGGAGGCGACCGTGCGAATGGCCGCGACGCAGCCCGGTGTGTCCGAAGTACGGATCGCGGTGACCGCGGAACGCTCGACGCGCCGGCTGATCGCGGTCGCCAGCGGCAAGGGCGGCGTCGGCAAATCGACGCTCGCCGCCAACTTGGCCATCGCGATGTCGCGCGCCGGTCGTCGTGTCGGGCTGGTCGACGCCGATATCTATGGTCCGTCCCAACCTCGCCTGATGAATGTCGAGGGCACGCGCCCGACTGCGAAGGACAAGGTGCTCGACCCGGTGCCGACCCCGTACGGCGTGCCGTTGCTGTCGATGGGCCAGCTCGTCGAGCCGGGCAAGGCGATCGCGTGGCGTGGGCCGATGGCGGCGGGTGCGCTCGGCCAGCTGGTCGAGGCGGACTGGGGAGCGACCGATACGCTCGTGCTCGACCTCCCGCCCGGTACTGGCGACGTCCAGCTGACGATGGTCCAGAAATACCGGCCCGCGGGCGCGGTGATCGTCTCGACCCCGCAGGATCTCGCGCTGATCGATGCACGCCGCGCGATCGACCTGTTCGAGAAAGCGGGCATACCGATCATTGGGCTGGTCGAGAACATGGCCGGCTATATCTGCCCGCATTGCGGCGAGGCGTCCGACCCGTTCGGCAATGGCGGCGCGGAAGCGGCGGCACGCGAACTCGGCATCCCGTTCCTCGGCCGCGTGCCGCTGACGATCTCGATCCGCACCGCGTCTGACGCGGGCACGCCGCCGGCATCTGCCCCCGACGATACGGTATTCATGCCGATTGCGGCTCAGGTCGTCGCATGGCTCGGAAAACTGTGAAACTCGCGGGCCTGATCCACGTTATATGATTACCGGTCGTACCGAGTGGCCTTCTGCCACGGTACGAGCGGACCAGGTTTCTCGCATAGGAGGCATCGATGCCGTTGACCGCCGATGCCGACATCAAGACGCTGCTCGAAGGCGCGCGGACGATCGCGATGATCGGCGCCTCCGACCGCCCCGACCGCCCCTCCTACGGCGTGATGGCCAAGCTCCAGGCGCACGGCTACCGCGTGATCCCGGTCAATCCGCAGATCACCGGCGAGCACATCCACGGCGAATTCGTCTTCCGCGACCTGTCGCAGCTTGGCGACCCGATCGACATCGTCGACATCTTCCGCAACTCGGCGGCGGCCGGCGATGCGGTCGACCAGGCGATCGCGGCGGGTGCGAAGGCCGTGTGGATGCAACTCGGCGTCGTCAACGAAGAAGCGGCGGCGCGGGCCGAAGCCGCAGGGCTGCAGGTCGTCATGGATCGCTGCCCGGCGATCGACATCCCCCGGCTAGGCGTGGCCAAGATCGAGCAATGACGCTTGATCGCTCGGACGATCGCGGCCACGCTGCGATCCTGTTGCGGAGGGGCTGATGCTGGCGATGCTGTTGTCGATCCTGATCGAAGATCCGCTGATGGCTACCGCGAAAGCACGGATGGCCGCCGAGCAACCCTGTATCCAGAGCGCCAACGAGACCGACATCACGGTCTGCGGCATGCGTACCGCGGACCGGTTTCGCGTACCGTTCGTCGTCCATGACTCGGGCGACCCCGCGCATGAATCGGTCCGCAATGAACGCACCCGCCTGCTCCACCGTACCTCGCCGCTCGACGACCTCGGCCCGTTCCAGGTCGGCGGCGGCATGGCGGGCGTCACCATGACGGTCGGCGGCGAAGGCGGGACGTCGCTCCGCAAACCTGCACCATAGAGTCCCTGCTTATGATCGCTCTCGTGCTGTCCGCACTCCTGCAGTCCGCCGCCACCACGCCCGCGCCCACGGCTGCGCCCGCCCCCGCGCCGGTCCCGCAACGCTTCTCGATCCTGGTCGACCCGTGCGCCACCACGTCGAAGGATGGCAACGAGATCGTCGTCTGCGGCGCCCCGGCGACGGGCAGTCCCCGCCTGCCGATGCGCGACGACCGCGGTCCACCCGATCATCCGGTCGCCTCCAATCCCGAACTGAGCGCCGTCCGCGCACTGAGCCTCGAGGGAACGCCGTGCGCGGCCAGCCAATGGGGCTGCCAGGTCGGCGTCGGCCCGCCGATCATGCCCATCGCCAAGGCCGCGGTCGGATTGGTGAAGAGCGCGCTGGCGAAAAAACCCGACAAGACAGGCCGCGTGCCGATCGACCTCGACGGGCCGGTGGGGAGCGTGAACTGACCCGTGACGAGTGAACCAGCGCTTCCGTCGTGCGAACGAACGTCGGGGTGACGCGGCGCGGCAGCGCGGGTCGGTGAGCGAAGAGGCTATCCAAGTCCTCGAAGACGATCGACACCAGCCTCCCCCGCGAAGGAACCGGACTGCCATGATCCTCCCGCTCCTCCTGCAAGCCGCGATCGCGTCCGCCACCCCGGCCATCGCCCCGCCGCCGCAGAGCTGGTCGATCCTCAATCCGCCTGCCTGCCCCGGTTCGAGCCCGAATGAAATCGTCGTCTGCGGCGCGAAGGATAATCCTGAGCAGCGCCTGCCGCTGCCCGACGAACGCCCGCCGCAGGATCGCCCGCGTCAGCCGATCGGCGATCCGCGCGCGATGCTCGACAATGCCGGGCCGGTGTGTCCGCCGGGCGGGTGCACCGGCGTCGACCTGCTGACGGTACCGGTCGTGCTGATCCGCGGCATCGGCGCGCTGATCGATCCGCACAGCTGTTGCGAGAATAACGAGGGGAAGGATCCGATGGCGCTGGTGCGCGATATCGGGAGCAAGTTTCGGAAAAAGCCGGACAAATCGAACCGGGTGCCGATCGTGCTGGATGAACCGGTGAAGTAAGGTAGCGCGGCGCATCACTCCGAGATGATCGCCCCCGTCCTTGTTTCCCCGCGAAGGCGAGGACCCAGTCTGGGCTCCCGCCTTCGCGGGAGAACAAGGAAGAGGTTGCTTTGCTATACACCACCCCGGCGAAGGCCGGGGCCCAATTGGAAAGGTYGCAGTRACGAAGCGATATACTTCGTTAGCAACGTCCCCCAATTGGGCCCCGGCCTTCGCCGGGGTGGGGCTATTCGCTCAGTGGACGGTCGCGCGAATCACGCCGCCAACGGCATCGGCGCACATCGGTCGTCATCCATATCCAGCTCGAACATCATTGCCGGGGCCTCACCCCCACGCCCGCGCGACGTCCGCGCCTCGACCCGCCCGGTTGGCCGGAACCCGAGCTTCGCCAGCACGCGCCCCGACGCCGGGTTATCCACGAAATGGAACGCATCCAGCCGCCGCAAGCCCAGCGCATGTCGCGCCATCGCCACCACCGCCTCGCCAGCCTCGGTCGCATAGCCGCGGCCCCAGGCTTCCGGCGCCAGCCAATAGCCAAGCTCGTGCCCGGCCTCCGCCGCGCGGATACCGATCCCGCCAACGAGTCGCGGTGCGCCCGCTTCCATCGTTTCGATCATGAAATGTGGGTCGTGCGGCCCACGCGGTTGCGCCAGAAACGCCTCGGCATCCCCCAGCGCATACGGCCAGGGCGCACGCGCCAGCTTGGCGACCACCGACTCATGGCCGATCGCCCGCGTCAGTGCAGGCGCATCCTCCGGCCAACCCGGCCGCAACGTCAGTCTCTTGGTGCGCGCGAACACAGCTCTCTCCTTCACGCATCGCGCCTAGCGTCCTGCCATGTCCGGATGACACGGCAGCGACAGGCGAGGGGGAGGGAGCAATAAAAAAGGGAGCCGGGGTGACCCGTCTCCCTTGTTCAGGTTCGCTTTCGCGACCCGGGTCACCCTGGTGGGCAACCCGGATGGTTACCCGATGTTATTCGGCTGCAGCTGCCATATCGGCAGTGTCGTTCGCTGCCAGCTCGACCGAGCAGAACTTGCGACCAAGTTTGCCCTGGCTGAACACGACACGGCCATCGACCAGCGCGAACAGCGTGTGGTCGGTACCGATGCCGACGTTGGTGCCCGGGTAGAACTTCGTTCCGCGCTGACGCACGAGAATGTTGCCGGCGACGCACGCCTGGCCACCGAACTTCTTGACGCCGAGGCGACGACCGGCCGAATCGCGACCGTTGCGCGAAGAACCGCCTGCTTTCTTATGTGCCATCTGAAGCTACTCCTTATGCCTGAGCGGCCGGGGCATCAGCCTCGGTCTGCTTGGCGGTCTGGCCGCCGACCGACACGATCTTCAGGATCGTGTGCTGCTGGCGATGGCCGTTCTTGCGACGATAGTTGTGACGACGACGCTTCTTGAAGACGATGACCTTGTCCGCCTTCGCCTGCGCGATGATCTCTGCAGCGACGACGAAGCCCTCGACGGACCGCAGCTCCGAGCCTTCGCCCGCCAGCAGAACGTCACCCAGCGTCACCGACGCACCTGCATCGCCCTCGATCTTCTCGATGACGATCTTATCTCCGGCGGCGACGCGATACTGCTTGCCGCCCGTGCGCACGACTGCGAACATGGCCCTTGTCACTTTCCAAATACATGTGCCCCACGAACGCAGGGTCCGCCGGGAGAAGCCGGGCAGCTAAGGGAGGGGGGCGGCGTTGTCAACCGCCAAGGGGCGGGAATGGGTCGTAAAGAGGGCCGGCCTGGGGTCGTTCACCACAACTTCGCAAGATTGTTTCCCCACGAAGGCGGGGACCCAGACTGGACTCCCGCCTTCGCGGGAGAACAAGCTTCTTTAGACTAAGGCGATTCGCCTCAGTGCCGGTGAACCTGCCGCAACGCATACCGGCCATCCGCATACTCGCTGAACAACCCGGAGATCGCCGGATGATCCACAGGCTCGTCGCTGTCGTCCGGCACCAAATTCTGCTGGCTTACATACGCGACGTAGCTCGACTCCATGTTCTCGGCGAGCAGATGGTAGAATGGCTGGTCCTTCCGCGGACGAATGTCCTCGGGGATCGCCGCATACCATTCGTCGCTATTGGCAAACACGGGGTCCACATCGAAGATCACCCCGCGGAAATCGAACAGCCGGTGCCGCACGACGTCGCCGATCGAGAAGTTCGCGTGCGAGATCGGCGGCGCGACGACCTCGGCGGGGATAAGCGGGCTCGTGATATCGTGAGCGATACTGTCGTGTCGGGGCATATCGACCAATTTAGGGGCTGTTTTGCGCCGCACAAGGAAAACGCGCCGGACGGTGCGTCAAAGCTCGAAATCCGCTTGCGTCCCCAGGGGCACTTCATTAGAGGCCGCGCTTCGACCGATCGGAGGGACTGTTCGCAGCGCCTTGGATGACCTGCGGAGAGGTGGCAGAGTGGTCGAATGTACCGCACTCGAAATGCGGCGTACCCGCGAGGGTACCGTGGGTTCGAATCCCACCCTCTCCGCCATTACTTTCTGATATCGCTAGATAAATCGCCCTTACCGGGCGCCTCTAAGCGTGGCATGTTAGGCGGGACGTCGCCGACAGCATGGGCGCGTCGCGCACACGACTTGTTTTGGCTCTCGATACTCGCCCGTTCTCGTGGTCCCGCGCTCGTCATCCTGACGAAAGTCTGGATTCAAGATAACGCGCGCAGTGCTATTTGGCGTCAGATCCCGACTTTGGTCCGGATGACGGCACACTATCGGCATCCGGCGCTACGGCCGAAGATGTCGTGAAGTATAGACCGGGCTATAAACTCTGTCGGACAAGCAAACGCCCGGACCGTTGCCGATCCGGGCGCCTGCGTGACGATCGCTCGTCAGCCCCCATTTTTTCGCTTCCGCTCAGCACCTTGTATGCGGCGTAAAAGCAGTCCCCGAACCACGGCCGTTGCCTGTGTCTCAGCGAGGTTTTTGCTAGTTATGTCGCCGGCCTTTGTCACGGTATTTGCGCGTGCTGCGGCACGATTGGATAAGCCCTGTGGCGATTACGCAACATACCAATCTAGCCATCGGGCGGGATCATATCCATGACGCAGCGATCTCCGCTCGGACTGAGCGCCCCTCCAACCGCGCACGTCCCTGGCACAGCCGTCTCGCACGTGTTGCCTCGCGCGGGGCCGCGTCCTAGAGCCGCAGGACTGTTTCCCTAACGATCGAACCCGGCTGCCCATGATCCTGTCCCGCTACGAACGGATGATAGCCCGCCGCTATCTGCTGCCGGGCAAGGGGGAGGCATTCATCTTCCTCGTCGCCTCGATCAGCCTGGTCGCGGTGATGCTCGGCGTCGCCGCGCTCGTCATCGTGATGAGCGTGATGAACGGCTTCCGCGCCGAGCTGTTCGACAAGATCGTCGGGCTCAACGGCCATGCGGTGGTGCAGGGCGTCGGCGGGCGTCTTCCCGACTGGCGCGAGATCGTCGCGCAGGCGCAGAAGACTCCGGGCGTGACCAGCGCGCTGCCACTCATCGAACAGCCGCTCGCCGCCACCTATAACGGCCGCGCCGAGGCGGTGCTGGTGCGCGGGATGCGAGTCGGCGATATCCGCCGCAACTCGACGATCAGCAACAAGATCGTGATGGGGTCGCTACAGTCGCTGACACAAGGGTCCGGGCGGATCGCGATCGGTTCGCGTCTCGCCGAATCGCTCGGCGCACAGGTCGGTTCGGAGATTTCGCTGTTTAGTCCGCAGGGGCAGACTACGCCGTTCGGCACGGTGCCGCGGATCGTCAGCTACACGGTCGGCGCGATCTTCGAGATCGGCATCTACGACTATGACAAGCAGTACATTATCATGCCGATCGAGGATGCGCAGACATTGCTCCTGATGGGCGATGCGGCGGGCCTGGTCGAGCTGAAGACGGTCGACGCGGACAAGGTTGGCGAAATCCTGAAGCCGCTTGCGGACAAGATCGGCGGCAACGCGGTAATCGCCGACTGGCGGACGATGAACGCGCAGCTGTTCGAGGCGCTTGCGGTCGAGCGCGTCGCGATGTTCACCGTGCTGTCGATCATCATCCTGGTCGCGGTGTTCAACATCCTGTCGTCGCTGATCATGCTGGTCCGCGCCAAGACCCGCGACATCGCGATCCTGCGGACGATGGGCGCGACGCGTGGCTCGATGATGCGGATCTTCATTGTCGTCGGTACCACCATCGGCGCGCTGGGGACGGTCGCGGGCCTCGTGCTCGGCTTCATCTTCCTGTTCTACCGGCAGGGCGTGGTGAACTTCGTCCAGCTCGTCACCGGCCAGAACCTGTGGGATCCGTCGATCCGCTACCTCACCGAACTCCCGTCGAAGACCGACCCCGTCGAGATCGTCGTGATCGCGCTGATGGCGCTCGTCTTCAGCTTCCTCGCAACGCTCTATCCAGCCTGGAAAGCGGCGAGTACCGACCCCGTGCAGGTGCTGCGTTATGAATGAAGGCCTTAAAATCGATCGCCAGATCGAGAAGTTCGATGATTACGTCCTCCAGACCAGCGGGCTGACCAAGAGCTTCACGCAAGGCGGCGCGACGATCGACGTGCTGCGCGGCGTCGACCTCGCGATCGCACCGGGCGAGATCGTCGCGCTGCTCGGGCCGTCGGGCTCGGGCAAGTCGACCTTGTTGCAAGCCGTGGGCCTGCTCGAGGGCGGCTTCCAGGGATCGATCAGGATCGCCGGCACCGAGGCGGCGAAGCTCAACGCGCATGAGCGTACCGTGGTGCGCCGCGACAGTCTCGGCTTCGTCTACCAGTTCCATCACCTGCTCCCAGATTTCAGCGCGACCGAGAACGTCGTCCTCCCGCAGCTCGTCCACGGCGCGACGCGGGTCGAAGCGGACCGGCGGGCGGCGGAATTGCTGACCCAGCTCGGTCTCGGCCACCGCCTGACGCATCGCCCGAGCCAGCTCTCCGGTGGCGAGCAACAGCGCGTCGCGGTCGCCCGCGCGCTCGCCAACAAGCCCGCGCTGGTGCTGGCGGACGAGCCGACCGGCAACCTCGACGAGCACACCGCCGACATCGTCTTCGCCGAGTTCATCCGGCTGGTCCGCGAACAGGGCACCGCGGCGGTGGTCGCGACGCACAACGAGCGGCTCGCGGCCCGCATGGACCGGGTGCTGCGACTCCACGAGGGGCGGCTGGCGTGACCTGGGGCGAGACGCCGACGCTCACCGGGCATCACGTCACGCTCCGCCCGCTGGTCGCCGACGACATGGACGCGCTGGTCGCCGCGGCGTCGGCGGACAACCTCTGGGACACATTTTACGCCAACGTGTCGATGATGAAGGCACCCGACCGTTGGCTGGCGGCCGCGGTGCGCGAGCAGGACTTCGGGCGGGCTCGGTTGTTCGCGGTGGTGGCCGGCGGGACCGTCGTCGGCACCACCCGGTTCATGCGAATGAACGAGGCCAACAAGCGGCTCGAGATCGGCGGCACTTTCTACGCGAGGTCCGTGCAGCGCACCGGCGTCAACACCGAAGCCAAGCTGATGCTTCTCACGCATGCGTTCGACGCGCTGGGCTGCGAATGCGTGCAGATCCGCACCGACTCACTCAACAAGAACTCCCAACGCGCGATCGAACGCCTCGGCGCGAAACGCGACGGCGTCCTGCGCGGGCACCAAGTCATGGCGGACGGCCGCTTGCGTGATACGGTGGTCTACAGCATCCTCCGCCACGAATGGCCGGGCGTGCGTCAGAACCTGGCGTATCTGCTGGCCCGACACCCCGCCTGACTGGAGGACCGCCCATGACCGCGATCACCGACTTCACCGTAAAGACCGCCGACGGCACCGCGGTCTCGCTGGAGCCGTATAGCGGCAAGGTGCTGCTGATCGTCAACACCGCGTCGAAGTGCGGCTTCACCCCGCAATATGACGGCCTCGAAGCACTTCACCGCGATTATGCCGAGCGTGGCTTCGAGGTGCTGGCGTTTCCGTGCAATCAGTTCGGCGGACAGGAGCCGGGCGACGCAGCGGAGATCGCCAACTTCTGCACGCTGACCTACGACGTGACGTTCCCGGTCTTCGCGAAGGTCGACGTCAACGGGGCAGGGGCGGACCCGCTGTTCGAGCGGCTGAAGTCGGAAGCACCCGGCGTGCTGGGGTCGAAGGCGATCAAGTGGAACTTCACCAAGTTCCTGGTCGATCGCGACGGCACTGTGGTCGACCGCTACGCGCCGACGACCAAGCCCGATGACATCCGCAAGGATATCGAGAAGCTGCTTTAAAACGATCTGCTTCCACCCCGGCTAAGGCCGGGGCCCAATTGGGGGACGGCGATGAAGACCGCTACGCTTCGTTACTGCAACCTCTCCAATTGGGCCCCGGCCTTCGCCGGGGTGGTGCGCGCTTAGTGGCGGCGGACATCAGCCCAAGAATGTTCCCCCGCGAAGGCGGGGGCCCAGACTGGACTCCCGCCTTCGCGGGAGACCAGTCTAGCACGTCAAACCGAAAATGCCGGCGCCCCCTTCTTATGCGCCAGCGCAGAAGCAACCGAAGTCACCCCGCCAAACAAGAAGCTGATCCCCAACACATACCCCGGCAACGTCAACGCCGACCAAGGCAGCGTCGCCAACACAATCACCGCCAATACGATGTTCACCACACCCAGCGCGATCATCAACCCCTTGCCACGCCGAAACCGCGCGCCAAGCCCGATCTCCAACGCCCCACGCAAACCAAGCCAAACCGCAATCAGCAACGTCAGCGAAATAGCCCCCGTCGCCGGCTCGAACGCCATGATCAGCCCGATAACCAGCGACACCAGCCCAAACCCGATCGCATAGCCGCGCCCCTCATGCCCCTTGCCGGCAAACCCTGACACGATCGACACTATCCCGGCGGCGATGAGAAACGCCCCGATCACCAACGTCGCAGCATAGGTCGCAGAAAACGGCGACGCGAACGCCATGATCCCGAGCACCACCGACAACACGCCGTAAGCCAGGATCCACCCCCAACCAGCGCCCGCGCGAGGCGTCCCTGCAGCCGTGGTTTCGGTATCGGCAAAGCGCCCGCGTGGATCGGTCATAAGAAATGCTCCCAGAAGTCCCCGCCGCAACGGCTCGTCGTGTCCGCGGTTCCGATCGGACTCAACGACGCTGGTCGAATCACGCCACAGCGCCTACCTCCGGTCGATGCATTCCGGTTACGTCCCCCTCCGCGTTTTCTCCTGCTACACCATGCTCGACGGCGCCATCGATCCGAAAGCGATCGCCAAGCAGGCGCGCGGCCTGGGCTTCCCTGCCGCCGCGCTCACCGATCGCAACGGGCTCTACGCCGCCATGGCCTATTCGGACGCCGCCAAGAAGGACGGCGTGCAGCCGATCATCGGCGTGATGCTCGGCGTCAGCCGCCCCGACATGCCCGACGGCGTCGCCACCCCGTTCGACTGGATCGCGCTCTATGCGCAGGACATGACGGGCTACGACAACCTCTGCGCGCTCGTCTCGATGGCGCATCTCGACCGTCCGATCGAGATGCCCGCACACGTCGATTTCGCCGCACTCGAACGCCACACCGACGGTTTGCTAGCCCTGACCGCCGGCGGCGAGGGCGGTCTCGCCCGGCTGTTCGCGGAAGGCCAGCCCGACCGCGCCCGCGCGTATCTCGATCGCCTCCAAGGCCTGTTCGGCGACCGCCTCTACATCGAACTCTCACGCCGCAACGATGCGACCGAAATGGCGGCCGAGAACGACCTCATTGACATCGCCTACGAGCGCAACCTGCCGCTGGTCGCGACCAACCCGTGCTGCTTCACCGAGAGCGCATTCGGCGATGCGCACGACGCCATGCTCTGCATCGCGCACTCGACCTATGTCGAGACCGAGGATCGCATCCGCAGCTGCCCCGAAGCCTGGATGAAGCCGGCCAAGGTCATGCACGAGATGTTCGCCGACCTGCCCGAGGCGATCGCCAACACGCTCGTCGTCGCGCAGCGCTGCGCTGTGATGGCGCCGTACCGGAAACCGATCCTCCCCAGCCTCGCCGGTGACATCGAGGGCGAGGCGAAACTCCTCCGCGACGACGCCGAAGCCGGTCTCGAAGCACGCTTGGCCCGCATCACCGAACTGCACGGTGAGGGTGAAGACGGCTGGCGCGAGGTGTATCGCCAGCGCCTCGCATTCGAGGTCGACGTGATCGTCCAGATGGGCTTCCCCGGCTATTTCCTGA
This sequence comes from Sphingomonas sp. 4RDLI-65, assembly GCF_049472435.1. NCBI lineage: Bacteria > Pseudomonadati > Pseudomonadota > Alphaproteobacteria > Sphingomonadales > Sphingomonadaceae > Sphingomonas > Sphingomonas sp. 4RDLI-65. The sequence continues at coordinate 1,068,124 of NZ_JBCEBT010000001.1, forward strand.
TCGTCGCCGACTTCATCAAATGGGCGAAGGACCACGACATCCCGGTCGGCCCGGGCCGCGGTTCGGGCGCCGGCTCGGTGGTCGCCTGGTCGCTGACGATCACGGACCTGGACCCGATCAAGCTGGGCCTGCTGTTCGAGCGCTTCCTGAACCCGGAACGCGTGTCGATGCCCGATTTCGACATCGATTTCTGCGAAACCCGCCGCGGCGAGGTGATCCGCTACGTCCAGGAGAAATACGGCCGCGATCAGGTCGCGCAGATCATCACCTTCGGGAAGCTCAAGGCGCGCGCGGTCCTCAAGGACACCGGCCGCGTGCTCCAGATGAGCTATGGCCAGATCGACCGCCTCGCCAAGCTGGTGCCGAACCACCCGACCGACCCCTGGACGCTGGAGCGAGCACTCAACGGCGTCGGCGAGCTGGCCAAAGAATACGCCAACGACAATGGCGTGCGGAAGCTGCTCGATCTGGCGATGAAGCTGGAAGGCCTGCCGCGCCACTCGTCGACGCATGCCGCCGGCGTGGTGATCGGCGATCGGCCCTTGGCCCAGCTCGTGCCCCTCTACCGCGATCCCCGCTCCGACATGCCCGTCACGCAGTTCGACATGAAATATGTCGAGGGCGCCGGGCTCGTGAAGTTCGATTTTCTCGGTCTCAAGACCCTGTCGGTGCTCCAGAAGGCGGTGCAGTTGCTCGCCAAGCGCGGCATCGTCGTCGATCTCGACGCGCTCGAATGGGATGATGCGGGCGTCTACGCGCTGCTGCAAAAGGGCGACACGGTCGGCGTGTTCCAGCTCGAGTCGGAGGGCATGCGCCGCACGCTGTCCGCGGTCCGCCCGTCCAATTTCGGCGACATCATCGCGCTCGTGTCGCTCTATCGACCGGGCCCGATGGACAACATCCCGTCGTTCGGCCGCCGCAAGAACGGCACCGAGGCGATCGACTATCCACACCCGCTGCTCGAACCGATCCTGTCCGAAACCTACGGGATCTTCGTCTATCAGGAACAGGTCATGCAGGCCGCGCAGGTCCTCGCCGGCTTCTCGCTCGGCGGCGCCGATCTGCTGCGCCGCGCGATGGGCAAGAAGGTGAAGGCCGAGATGGACGCGCAGCGCGCGGGCTTCGTCGAGGGCTGCCTCACCGTCAACGGTATCAAGAAGGCCGAGGCAAACGCGCTGTTCGACTTGATCGACAAGTTCGCCGGCTACGGCTTCAACAAGAGCCATGCCGCCGCCTACGCGCTGCTCGCGTATCAGACCGCGTGGCTGAAGGCGCACCACCCGCACGAATTCTTCGCCGCCTCGATGTGCTACGACCTCCACCAGACCGACAAGCTGGCGATCTTCACCGACGACATGCGCCGCCTGGGGATCACCGCGCTGCCGCCGTGCATCAACGCAAGCCAGGCCGAGTTCGACGTCGAGGTCTTGGCGGAAGCCGACGCCCAACCAGCAGAATGTTCACCCGCGAAGGCGGGTGCCCAGTCTGGGCCCCCGCCTTCGCGGGGGGACAATCTAGCGGTGCGTTACGCATTGGGCGCGCTGAAATCGGTCGGCGAAGGCGCGATGGAGAAGCTCATCGTCGAGCGTACCCAGAACGGCCCGTTTGCCGGTCTCGACGATCTCGCCAAGCGAGTCGACCCGCGCCTGCTCAACAAGCGCCAGCTCGAAACGCTCGCCGCCGCGGGCGCGTTCGACGGCCTCGACCAGAACCGCGCCGGCATCCACGCCACCGCCGAGACGATCCTCGCGATCGCCGCGCGCACGCACGAACAGAAGACCAGCGGGCAGGGCGGCCTGTTCGGTGACGCCGAACCCGCGGGCGACGCGATCAAGCTGCCGCCGTCGGTCCGCTGGACGCTCAGCCAGCGCATGGACCAGGAGAAGGAAGCGTTCGGCTTCTACTTCTCCGCGCACCCGGTTGATCGCCACCGCCACATCGCCAACAGCCACGGCGCCCGCGCCTACACCGCACTGTCGGAGCTCAACATCCCCGACGACGGCAGCCGCGCCGGCGCGACGATGGCGGTGCTGGTCGAGGACGCGCGCTACCGCACCTCCGCGCGCGGCAAGCGCTTCATGATGGCGCAATGCTCCGACGCCAGCGGCCAGTTCATGGCGACCTGCTTCGACGAACAGGTCTCGCGAGACCTCGAAGAGGCGGCCAAGGCCGGCGGCTGCGGGCTCATCACCGTCGAACTCGACCGCAAACCCGGCGAGGACACGCCGCGCGTGAGCATCAAGCGCATCCAACCGTTCGAGGGCCTCGCCAACCTCGCCCGCTTCCAGGTGGTCGTGACGATCTCCGACATGGCCGCGTTCGCCAGCCTGGCCTCACTGCTTGCCGAGCATCGCGGCGCACGCGGCGAGGTCCGGGTCCGCGCGCAACTCCCCGATGGCGAGGTCTGCATCCTGCTCGGCCGCGATTTTCTCCTCGACGGAGAGCTTGTCGAGCACATCGAGTCGTTGCACGGTGTCGCCAAGGTGGAGATGAAGACCTCGGAAACGAGGCTCGCTCTGGTCGGATAACAGCTTGGGAGAGCGAGAATGCTGGGTGGAATGCAGGATTTCGAGCTTCGTGTTCCCCGCCTGATCGACCATGCGGCGCGCGAACACGGCGCAAGAGAACTCGTCAGCTACTGGGCCGACGGCCGCGAGACGCGCACCAACTGGGCCGGCATCTCGCGCGACGCCCGCAAGCTGGCGCAGGCACTCGAAAAGCTCGGCGTAGCCCCCGGCGACCGGGTCGCGACGCTGGCGATGAACCACGCGCATCACCTCGTCGCCTGGTACGGCACGATCGGCATGGGCGGCGTCATCCACACGATCAACCCGCGCCTGTTCGACGAGCAGCTCGTCTACATCGCCAACCACGCCGAAGACCGCGTGATGCTCTACGACAAGGCGTTCCAGCCACTGGTCGATCGCCTCCGCGGCCAGTGGACCAGCATCCGCCACTACATCTGCTTCGACGATCTCGGCCCCGACGGTTTCCAGGCGATGCTCGACGCCGAGGACGGCGATTACGAGTGGGTCGAGGGGCCGGAGCGCGAGCCGTGCATGCTCTGCTACACCAGCGGCACCACCGGTCATCCGAAGGGCGTGCTCTACACGCACCGCTCGACGATGATTCACGCAATGGCCGAGGTCGCGCCGTGGGTGTTCGATCTTTCGCCCAACGCGGTCGTGCTGCCGGTGGTCCCAATGTTCCACGCCGCCGCCTGGGGCCTGCCGTTCGCGTGCGCGCTCTCGGGGGCGAAGGTCGTCTATTCCGCGGTCAACGACCCGGCCGTGCTGTGCCGCCTGATGAACGACGAGAAGGTGACGCACTCCGCCGGCGTGCCGACCGTCTGGCTTGGGATGTTCGGCCACATAGACGCCTCGGGCGACGCCCCGCGCCACCTCACACAGGTGACGATCGGCGGCTCTGCGGCCCCCCGCGCGATGATCGAGCGGATCATGGGCATGGGTGCCACGGTGAAGCACCTCTGGGGCATGACCGAGACCTCCCCAATCGGCACCGCCGGCTTCGCCCCGCCGCACTGGGACGACATGAGTCACGACGAAAAGCTCGATCTCGTCGGCAAGCAGGGGAGCGTCCCCTTCGGGATAGAACTCCGCATCATCGATGACGAAGGAGCCGTTCTTGCGCGAGACGGCAAGGTCGCAGGGCGGTTGCAGGTGCGCGGCCCGTGGGTCGTCCAACGCTATTTCGGTGCGGACGAGGATGTGGTGGACAAGGAAGGCTGGTTCGACACCGGCGACGTCGCGATGCTCCACGCGGACGGCACAATGCAGATCACCGATCGCTCGAAGGACGTCATCAAGTCCGGCGGCGAATGGATCAGCTCGGTCGACCTGGAGAACGCCGCTGTCGGTTGCCCGGGGGTGGCGGAGGCGGCGGCGATCGGCATCTACCATCCCAAATGGGACGAACGCCCGCTGCTGCTGGTGGTCCGCAAACCTGGCAGCGAGGTCACCGAACAAGCGATCCTCGATCACCTTGCGAAGCACGTCGCCAAATGGTGGCTCCCCGACGCGATCGTCTTCGTCGACGACCTGCCGCACACCGCGACCGGCAAATTGCTGAAGACCGCGCTGCGCGAACGCTTCAAGGATTTCGCGCTGGCGGCTTAGCCCTCCCCCGTCGTCATCTCAGCGAAAGCTGGGATCTCCCGGTTCGAGCCACACCCTTCCACAACGGGGATGTCCCAGCTTTCGCTGTGATGACGGGAGGGTCGGTGGACGAGCGAGTGAGACGATGCACGAACAGCTCACCCTTCCTTGTTCTCCCGCGAAGGCGGGAGCCCAGTCTGGATCCCCGCCTTCGCGGGGAAACACGCTTCTTCGTGTGATCGAGGACGCCCGACACCCCCGATCATTTCGCACTTGCACAATTCCCGCGATCCAGCGAGCTTGTCACAATGACAGCGGCCCCCCCGATCATCCGAACCGGCGCGAACGAAACCAACGCCGTCACGTTGTCCGCACGACCGGAAGCGCTCCGCCTCGACTCCGCCGAAACCGCGGTCGTCGTGATCGACATGCAGAACGCCTACGCCTCACCCGGCGGCTATGTCGACACGGCCGGCTTCGACATCAGCGGCTCGGCCGGTACGATCGCCCGGATCGCCAAGGTCCTCGACACTGCGCGCGCAGCAAAAATGCCGGTCGTGTTCCTCCAGAACGGCTGGGACCCCGACTATGTCGAGGCCGGCGGCCCCGGCTCGCCCAACTGGCACAAGTCCAACGCGCTCAAGACGATGCGAGCCCGCCCCGAACTCCACGGGCAGTTCCTCGCCCGCGGCGGCTGGGACTACGAGATCGTTGACGCGCTCGCCCCCCAACCCGGCGACATCCGGGTGCAGAAAACCCGCTACAGCGCGTTCTTCAATTCGCAGCTCGACAGCATCCTGCGTAGTCGCGGCATCCGCAACATCGTCTTCGTCGGCATCGCCACCAACGTCTGTGTGGAGAGCACGCTGCGCGACGGCTTCCACCTCGAATATTTCGGCGTGATGCTGGAAGACGCGACGCACCATCTCGGCCCGCCCGGGATGCAGGCGGCCACCGTCTACAACGTCGAGAAATTCTTCGGCTGGGTCAGCACGGTAAGCGATTTCTGCGGTTCGTTCGGGCAGTTGCCGAAGTGACCGGCGTACTTCTGTTCCCTCGCGAACGCGGGGGCCCAGGAACCAGGAACGCTGGCGCTCGTGATCCTGGCCCCCTGCCTTCGCAGGGGAACCGTTTAGTTCGCTAGGTAAAAGGAACTCAGATGCCGTTCGAAGCCATCAACCCACCCCAGTTCCCGACCCCGATCGCGCCCTATTCGGCGGGCGCGAAGGCCGGCAACACCGTCTATGTCTCGGGCGTACTGGCGCTAGGCGAAGGCGGCACGGTCCTCCACATCGGCGACGCCGCCGCCCAAACCCGCGCGGTGCTCGACACCATCAAGACCACGCTCGAAGCCGCTGGCGCGACGCTCGCGGACGTCGCTTTCAACCACATCTTCCTGAAGGACCTCGCCGACTACGCCGCCTTCAACGCGGTCTATGCCGAGTATTTCCCCGGCCCCAAGCCCGCCCGCTACTGCATCAAGACAGAACTCGTGAAGCCCGAGTGCCTGGTCGAGATCGCCAGCATAGCCCACCTCGCCTGATGGGAACCGCGGGCGGCATCCACTGGGAAGAGCACGGCCAGCCCGATGGCCCGGCGATCCTCTTGTCGAGCGGCCTCGGCGGCTCGGGCAGCTATTGGCAGCCCAACCTCGCCGCCCTCGGCGCCGGCCACCGCGTCATCATCTACGACCACCGCGGCACCGGCCGCTCCGACCGCCACGTTCCCGGCGACCTCACCGTCGAGGCTATGGCCGCCGACGTCGTCGCGCTCATGGACGCGATCGGGCTCGACCGCTGCACCTTCATCGGCCACGCGCTCGGCGGCCATATCGGTCTCGCGCTCGCCTTGGCCGCGCCCGAACGCCTCGACCGACTCGTCGTCATCAACGGCTGGGCCAAGCTCGACCCGCACACCGCCCGCTGTTTCGACACGCGCCTCGCACTGCTCAATGACAGCGGCCCCCGCGCATATCTCCATGCGCAACCGCTGTTCCTCTACCCGCCACAATGGATATCCGATCACCACGACCGGATTCAGGACGAGGAAGAGGACATGCTCGCGCATTTTCCCGGCGTGGAAATGATCCAGCGACGAGTCGCGGCCGTCCGCCGGTTCAACATCGCCGGCCAATTCGACGAGATCCGCGTGCCGACCTTGCTGGTCGCGGCCGACGACGACATGCTCGTGCCACCGTCCGCGTCCGAAAAGCTTGCCGCCGGCATCCCAGGCGCGCAGCTTGCCCGGATGGCGGCGGGCGCACACGCCTGCAACGTGACGCGCGCGGACCATTTCAACATGTGGCTGCTCGACTGGCTCGACGGCGAATAGGAGCGGCATATGCAGGTCGGCGTCTTCGTGCCCATCAACAACAATGGCTGGCTGATCAGCGAAAACGCGCCGCAATACAAACCGAGCTTCGATCTCAACAAGGCGATCGCGCAAGCGGCGGAGAAGCACGGCCTCGATTTCCTGCTGTCGATGATCAAGTTGCGCGGCTTCGGCGGCAAGACCGAATTCTGGGATTACGGTCTCGAGAGCTTCACGCTGATGGCCGGGCTCGCCGCCGTCACCGAGAAGATCAAGATCTACGCGACCTGCGCCACGCTGCTGGTGCCCCCTGCCTATGCCGCTCGGATGTGCAACACGATCGATTCGATCAGCCACGGGCGGTTCGGGCTGAACCTCATCACCGGCTGGCAACCACCCGAATATACCCAGATGGGGATGTGGCCCGGCGACGAGCATTTCCGCAATCGCTACACGATGCTCGACGAATATGCCCACATCCTCCGCGAGTTGTGGGAGGAGGGCACGTCCGATTTCAAGGGCGACTATTACCAGATGACCGACTGCCGCGTCTGGCCCAAGCCGACCGGCGACATGAAGATCATTTGCGCCGGTTCGTCCGATGACGGCTTGGCGTTCTCGGCGAAATGGGCGGACTACGCGTTCTGTCTGGGGAAGGGCGTCAACACTCCGACCGCGTTCGCCTTCAACAACGAGCGGCTAGCAGCTGCCACAGCCAAGACCGGCCGCGACGTGCAGATCTTCGTTCTGATCATGATCATCGCTGCCGAAACCGACGACGAGGCAATGGCGAAGTGGCAACACTACAACGCCGGCGTCGACGTCGATGCGATCGCCTGGCTGATCGACCAAGGCGCCAAGGACACGCACAACAAGGACACCAACGTCCGCCAGCTCGCCGCCCCCGAGGGCGCGGTGAACATCAACATGGGCACATTGGTAGGCTCGTACGAAAGCGTCGCGCGGATGCTGGACGAGATGGCCGCCGTCCCCAACACCGGCGGCGTCCTCCTGACCTTCGACGATTTTCTGGAGGGGGTGGAGGCATTCGGCGAACGAATACAACCACTTATGAAGAGCCGCGAAGGCGTGATGGCCAACTGAAGAAACCCGATATTGGCCTAACCCTCCCTAACCTTCTTTTCGCCTCTCCTTCTCCTACCGGGGCAAGAGGGGCGCACGCAGGGTCATCACAAGGCAGCCACCACCCCGGCGAAGGCCGGGGCCCAGTTGGAAAACGGAGCTAATAGCGGACAGCCCCTCGTTACGACCACCTTTCCAACTGGGCCCCGGCCTCCGCCGGGGAGGCGGTTGGGATAGGCCATCGTGAACCAAGCTGTTCCCCCGCGAAGGCGGGGGCCCAGACTGGACTCCCGCCTTCGCGGGAGAACAAGCGGCGCGCGGGAAGGGGGTTACGCCGCCCGAGGCGTCCGCTTCGCCTTACGAATCCGCGGCTCAGCAATCATATCCGCCGCCTTCTTGATCTCCTGCCGCAGCTCGTCCCGCTTCTCATGGATAGACGCGATCACCGGCCCCATCGCGACCCCAAGATCGACCAGCACCGCCTCCGCCAGCTGCAGCGAACTCTCCAGCGTCTCCGGCACCGCATCGGTCACGCCCGCGCGGTACAACTCCGCCGCATGCGCCGTATCCCGCGCACGCGCCACGATCGGCAGGTCCGGCGCCAACGCGCGCACCCGCCGCGCAAGCCGCACCGTCAGCACCGGATCGTCCATCGTCAGGATCAGCGCCTTGGCGGTATGCAGCTTCAACCGATCGACCAGTCCCGCCCGTGCCACGTCGCCAAACAGCACCGGATGCCCTTGAGCCCGAGCTGCCTCGACCGAATCGATATCCGCCTCGACCGCGACATACTTCTGGCCGTGGACCGCAAGCATGTCCGCCACCATCCGACCCACTCGGCCAAAGCCGATGACGACGGTCCCGGGCCCGTCGTCGTCGATCTCGACATCGCCCGCATCGGCAACCGACCGGCTTTCCAACTGCCGCGACACGGTGCGGCCAAGCTTCGCCAGCAGCGGCGTGATCGTCAGACCGATCGCCGTCACCGTCTGCCAGAACGACGCGGTCGACGGCAGGATCAGCTGGGCCTGCGCCGCAGTGGCGAGCACGATCAGCGTCGTTTCGGACGGGCTGCCCATCAGGAGTCCGGTCTCAGCGGCAACACCTCGGCGGGAATTGGCGACGCGGAGGAATAGGAACGTGACGACGGCCTTGGTCGCCACCACGCCGGTCACTGCGAGCAGCAGAGACGGCCAGTTCTGCGCGATCAGCCGGAGGTCGAGGCTCATGCCGACGGTGATCAGGAACACGCCGAGCGCGAGGCCCTTGAACGGCGCGGTGATGACCTCGACCTCGCTGTGATATTCGGTTTCGGCAATCAGCAGCCCGGCCAGCAGCGCGCCGACGATCGGCGACAGCCCTGCGGCGGTCGTCGCGACGCTCGCGACGATCACCACCAGCAGCGATGCGGCGAGGAACAGCTCGGGGCTCTTGGTCCGCGCGGCTTGTCCGAACAGACGAGGCAGGACAATGCGCCCGCCGATATACATCGCGACCACGGTCAGCCCTCCGCGCAGCGCGACGCCGGCGATGTTCGACCAGCCGTCGGCGCTCGCGGTCGGAGCGAGCGCGCCGAGTACGAAGATGATCGGGACGAGCGCCAGATCCTCGAACAGCAGCATCGCGAACGCACCGCGACCGACTGCACCGGTGGTCCCGACCAGCGGCAGGACGAGCGCAGTCGACGATAACGCGAGCGCGAATCCGAGCCCGATTGCGCCCGCCCATTCCTGGCCGATGAAGTGGAGCGCCACGCCGATGATCAGCGCCGAGCCGATCAGTTCGGCGGCGCCGGTGCCGAACACGAGGCGCTTCATCGACCACAGGCGCTTGAACGACAGTTCGAGGCCGATCGAGAACAGCAACAGGATGATGCCGAACTCCGCGAAGGGTTCGATCGATTCAGGGTTGGATATGGTGAGGTAATAGAGCCAAGGCGCAGACCCCGTGAGCGAACCCAACCCAGCAGGGCCGACCAGCAGGCCGACCAGGATGAAGCCGATGACCGGGCTGACCCGGAACCGCGCAAACGCGGGAATGACGAGCCCGGCCGCGCCGAGAATGACGAGCGCGTCGCTGAAACCTTGATTGTCGAGCCGTAATGCCATGCGTGCGACCTTAGGGGACGCATGACGCATTTGTCAGGAAGAAATACTGCGCCGCCAATCGACGTGCACGTGCATATCTCCGCAATGTTTCCAGCACGCGCGCCTCGTCGGCGGAGGCCGGGGCCCAGTTGGGAAGGTCGCGGTAACGAAGCGCCGTCTTGACCGGCGAGGTTACCCAACTGGAACCCCGGCCTTAGCCGGGGAGGTGCGTATTGGCGGAGCACAAACCCGAAAAGGGCGCGCTCGTGCAAGCTAACCCCGCTCCCGTCATCGGGAGCGGGAAAGCCAGGTCAGGCCCAGTTTGCCATTTCGGTTTCGAGGTTCGACCGCACCTGCTCGAAGAACTGCTCGGTCGTCATCCACGGCTGGTCGGGGCCGATCAGGATCGCGAGATCCTTGGTCATGTGGCCGTTCTCGACCGTCTGGACGCAGACGCGCTCGAGCGTCTCGGCGAACTTCGTGACGTCGGGCGTGTCGTCGAACTTGCCGCGATACTTCAGGCCACCGGTCCACGCGAAGATCGACGCGATCGGGTTGGTCGAGGTGGCCTTGCCCTGCTCGTGCATGCGGAAGTGACGCGTGACGGTGCCGTGCGCCGCCTCGGCTTCGACCGTCTTGCCGTCCGGGGTCAGCAGGATCGAGGTCATCAGGCCGAGCGAGCCGAAGCCCTGTGCGACCTGGTCCGACTGGACGTCGCCGTCGTAGTTCTTGCAGGCCCAGACGAACTCGCCGTTCCACTTCAGCGCCGATGCGACCATGTCGTCGATCAGGCGATGCTCGTAGACGATGCCCGCTTCCTTGAACTTGTCCTTGAACTCGGCCTCGAACACCTCGGCGAACAGATCCTTGAAGCGGCCGTCATAGGCCTTGAGAATCGTGTTCTTGGTCGACAGGTACACTGGCCACTTCAGGTTGAGGCCGTAGTGCATCGATGCGCGCGCGAAATCTCGGATCGAATCGTCGAGGTTGTACATCGCCATCGCGACGCCCGCCGACGGGAACTGGAATACTTCGCGGTCGATGACCGTGCCGTCGTCGCCTTCGAAGACGAGGCGCAGCTTGCCGGGGCCGGGGACCAGATAGTCGGTCGCGCGGTACTGATCGCCGAATGCATGACGGCCGACGACGATCGGGTGCGTCCAGCCTGGGATCAGGCGGGGGACGTTCTTGATCACGATCGGCTCGCGGAAGATGGTGCCGCCGAGGATGTTGCGGATCGTGCCGTTCGGCGACTTCCACATCTTCTTCAGGCCGAACTCGGTCACGCGCTGCTCGTCGGGCGTGATCGTCGCGCACTTGACCGCGACGCCGTGCTTCTGCGTGGCGAGCGCGCTGTCGATCGTGACCTGGTCGTCGGTCGCATCGCGATGCTCGACGCCGAGATCGTAGTAGTCGAGCTGGATGTCGAGATACGGCTTGATCAGGCGCTCGCGAATCCATTCCCAGATGATCCGGGTCATCTCGTCGCCGTCGATCTCCACGATCGGATTCTTTACCTTGATCTTCGCCATGTGCGCGTCCTTCGGGGGAGGGGTTTGGGGAGCGTCTAGGGGAGCGCGCCGCCACGATCAACCATTGGCCAATGGCCGAGCAACACATGGTCCTGTAAGGAAAAGCCGGTTCGTCGTTGTATCGCACGTCCGGCACGGATAGACCCGGCGGTTATGGCATCGCTCGACAAGCCGCCCGTCACGACCTCCACGGTCAAATGGCGATTTCCCGCAGTCCACCCGGAAGGCCACAAGTACGTCGCGATCGCGACTGGCATCACGTTGTTGCTGACTATCGTCAGCCACGTGCTGTTCTGGCCGATGGTCGGGATTGTGATCTGGGTCGCGACGTTCTTCCGCGATCCGATCCGTACCACGCCGCAGGGCGAAGGGCTGATCGTGGCGCCGGCCGACGGGCTGATCACGATGATCCAGCGCGTGCCGATCCCGCGTGAACTCGCCGGCGAGAACGGTCTCGGCGATGCGCCGCTGGTGCGCGTGTCGATCTTCATGTCGGTGTTCGACGTGCATATCAATCGTACGCCTGTCGCGGGGACGGTTCGACAGGTGGTCTACATTTCGGGCAAGTTCCTCAACGCCGATCTCGACAAGGCCAGCGACGAGAACGAGCGTCAGCATTTCGTGGTCGAGGATCGTCACGGCATGCGGATCGGCTTCACGCAGATCGCCGGACTGGTCGCACGGCGCATCCTCGGCTTCGTCAAGGCCGGCGACATGGTCGCGGCCGGCCAGCGCATCGGGCTGATCCGGTTCGGTAGCCGCGTCGACGTATACCTGCCCGATCATGTCGTACCGCAGGTCTGCCTAGGCCAGCGCAGCATTGCAGGCGAGACCGTGCTTGGTCGCGTCGGTGGCGTTCCGGTTGGTGGTGTCGCGCAATGATCGATCGCGACGAGATCGATGACGATTCGACCGACGCCCGTGGTCGCGGAAAGTTCGGTCGCACCCGCCGTGCGCCGCGCGGTCTTCCGCTGCGTGCGGTCGCGCCCAATGCCGTAACAGCACTGGCGTTGTGCTCAGGCCTTAGCGGCGTGCGATTTGCGATCGGCGGCGAATGGCAAAGCGCCGTCGCGATGATCATGGTTGCCGGCGTGCTCGACGGACTCGACGGCCGCATCGCCCGGATGCTCCACGGCGAAAGCCGTTTCGGCGCCGAACTTGATTCGTTATCCGACGCGATCTCGTTCGGCGTTGCGCCTGCGCTGATCGTGTATCTTTGGTCGCTGGCAGCGCTGCCGCGTGTCGGCTGGATCTGTTCGCTGATCTTCGCGGTATTCTGTGCGCTCCGTCTTGCACGCTTCAACGCCAAGATCGACGAGAGCCATCAGCCGCACAAATCGGCTGGCTTCCTGACAGGCGTTCCGGCCCCAGCGGGTGCGGGCTTGGCACTGATGCCGATGTTCTTCTGGTTCTGGACCGACGAGCCGAAATTCGCATCGCCTTACTTCGTCGCGCCATGGGTAGCGTTCGTCGCGCTCCTCATGGTGTCCAGCATCGCGACCTACTCGTGGAGTTCGGTCAAACTCCGTAGCAACATCCGGTTCGAGGCCATCGCGCTCGTCGTGTTGCTCGGGGCCGCGATGGTGAGCGCGCCTTGGCATACGCTCAGCATCATCTGCGTACTGTACCTGATCTCGATGCCGTTCAGCATCGCGAGCTACGCCAAGATCAGGCGGCAGCGTTCCAGCGGCGGGCGGGTGCCGGAGCTGTTGTCGACGCCCAGCGCCTGACTGCGATCCGGCGTTCCGCCACGGCCAATGTGCGGAGCGGCTGGAACGCGGGTTCGACATTGCCCATCGCGAGGCGGACGATACGATCCCACTGCGGCGCGATCGACGAGACGATCATCATGCCCGCGACCGCGAATGCACCAGCAAAAACCATGAAGCTCAGAACCAACATCACGTCCGCCTTCCTATGAGTTGCGAACAAATTCTCAATGTCCGCAAACACTTGGTCAGAAACATCGTTCCATTCGTCGCATTTTGAATCCGGCCATACCGGTTCGAATCAGCGCCGAGTCGAACATCTGTTCCCCGTTGAGCCCTTTATGTTCTCATTGCGTTCTATGAGTCAAGCGGGCCGTGTGCGATTGCTTTTCCCATAAAGCCACGCTAAGGGCCGCGCCTCTAACCCCGCATGGGAGGCATCATAGCCCGGTGCGTCACGGTCATTCGGCCACGACGTCATCCGCTTCCCAGAGGCACAACCGGAAGGATATATCCCTATGGCGGCTCCAGTCGTCTCCATGCAGCAGCTCATCGAAACGGGCGCGCATTTCGGCCACCAGACTCATCGGTGGAACCCCAAGATGAAGCCTTACATCTTCGGTGATCGTAACGGCGTCCACATCCTCGACCTTTCGCAGACCGTGCCGCTGTTCGCGCGTGCGCTCGAATTCGTCTCGTCGGCTGTCGCCGGTGGCGGCAAGGTCCTGTTCGTTGGCACGAAGCGCCAGGCGCAGGAGCCCGTCGCGGACGCAGCGCGTCGTTCGGGCCAGCACTTCGTCAACCATCGCTGGTTGGGCGGCATGCTCACCAACTGGAAGACTATCTCGGGTTCGATCAAGCGGCTCAAGACGCTCGAGGAAATGCTGTCGGGCGACACTGTCGGCCTGACGAAGAAGGAAGTCCTTCAGCTCACCCGCGAGAAGGACAAGCTCGAGCTTTCGCTCGGCGGCATCCGCGACATGGGCGGCATTCCCGACGTGATGTTCGTGATCGACGCGAACAAGGAAGAGCTGGCGATCAAGGAAGCCAACACGCTGGGTATTCCCGTCGTCGCGATCCTCGATTCGAACGTGTCGCCGGACGGCATCGCCTTCCCGGTTCCCGCGAACGACGACGCAGCCCGCGCCATCCGCCTGTACTGCGAGGCGATCGCGATCGCCGCGACGCGCGGCGGCCAGGAGCAGCAGCGCCGCACCGGTGCCGACGTCGGCGCGATGGTCGAGCCGCCGAAGGAAGAGGCACTGAGCGCAGAGCCGACCGTCGAAGCTACGGCTGACACGGCGCAGGCAACTGCGAATGCCGATACCGCTGCAGAATTCGCAGCCGAGGGTGAGCGCCAGATCGACGCATAAGCGTCGTCGCCGAACCGTCATGCGGGCGGGGTAGGGCGAAAGCTCTGCCTCGCCCGCAACCATATTCAGACCTAAAAAGGATTAGAGACATGGCCGATATCACGGCAGCGATGGTCAAGGATCTGCGCGAGAAGAGCGGCGCGGGCATGATGGATTGCAAGAAGGCGCTGAGCGAGAACGCGGGCGACATGGAGCAGGCAATGGATTGGCTGCGCACCAAGGGGCTCGCAGCCGCCGCCAAGAAGTCCAGCCGTACCGCGGCCGAGGGCCTGGTCGGCGTCGCCGTATCGGGCACCAAGGGTGCAGCGGTCGAAGTCAATTCGGAGACCGATTTCGTCGCCAAGAACGAGCAGTTCCAGTCGTTCGTCCGTGACGTCACGCAGATCGCACTCGCAACCGGTGGCGACATCGAGGCGCTCAAGTCGCAGGCGATGCCATCGGGCAAGACCGTCGAGGAAGTCCTGACGAACAACGTCGCGACGATCGGCGAGAACCAGTCGCTGCGCCGTTCGCGCACGCTGGAAGTCAGCAAGGGTGCGGTCGTGCCCTACATCCACAACCAGGCGGCCCCCGGCCTCGGCAAGATCGGCGTGCTCGTCGCGCTTGAGTCGGAGGCTTCGGACGAGGTTCTCCAGGCGCTCGGCAAGCAGCTTGCGATGCACATCGCAGCGGCATTCCCGAAGGCGCTGAACGAAGCCGACCTCGACGAGTCCGAGATCGAGCGCGAGCGCGCGATCGCGACCGAGAAGGCCGCCGAGTCGGGCAAGCCTGCCGACATCATCGCCAAGATGGTCGAGGGCGGTATCGCCAAGTACCGCAAGGAGCATGCTCTGGTCAGCCAGCTGTTCGTGATGGACGGCAAGACCAAGATCTCCGACGTCGTCGCCAAGGCCGGCAAGGATGCGGGCGCCGAGATCAAGCTGGTGGACTATGTCCGCTTCCAGCTCGGCGAAGGCATCGAGAAGGAGCAGTCCGACTTCGCAGCCGAGGTTGCTGCGGCGAGCGGCGTTCCGCAGGCGTAAGCCGACTTACCCTCGCCCTTTCGGGGAGAGGGTATTGGAGATCGGGCGCTCGCCAAATATCCTCCGTCATGCCGGACTCGTTCCGGCATCCACGGTCCCGCATTCTCGCCGAGAGTTGAGTGTGCGGAGCGGTGGACCCCGGAACAGGTCCGGGGTGACGGAGTGGGGTTGGCGGGCGTTTTGTTGTCCGGGTCCTTGGATTGGGAGTGGCGAGGTCTCGAACCTCACTTCCCCTCATCCGGCGCTACCGGGCCCCCTTCTCCCCGTGGGGGAGAAGGGTCGCGGGGTAGCCTTGGCGCTGCTCCGTCATCTCCGCGCAGGCGGGGATCCATATACTCCGCGGCCGGTGATCTATTGAGACGCTAGCCAGTATGGGTTCCCGCCTTCGCGGGAATGACGATAGTTCTCTGGTGCGCGCGTTTAGCGACCGGGGATTTTCCGTCCCGTCTCCATCCAGTTTCGATGCACGCGCCGCGCAGCGCTTCACATCTCAGGCCTCGCCGCCTAAGGTCCGCGCCGCCCCGCCAATCACAATTCGAGATTTATGACGCCTCCGCGCTACAAACGTATCCTGCTGAAACTGTCGGGCGAAGTCCTGATGGGCAATTCCGGCCTGTCGATCGACACCGAGGTCACCGCGCGCGTCGCGCAGGAGATCGCCGACATCAAGGCCAGGGGCTATGAGATCTGCATCGTCGTCGGTGGTGGCAACATCTTCCGCGGCATGGCGGGTGCTGCCCGCGGCATGGACCGCGCGACCGGCGATTACATGGGCATGCTCGCGACCGTGATGAACGCGCTCGCGGTGCAGAACGCGCTGGAGCAGATCGGCGTCGATACGCGCGTCCAGTCGGCGATCCCGATGGCGTCGGTCTGCGAGCCGTTCATCCGCCGTCGCGCCGAGCGTCACCTCGAAAAGGGTCGCGTCGTGATCTTCGCGGCAGGCGTCGGCAGCCCCTATTTCACCACCGATTCGGGCGCCGCGCTGCGTGCTGCCGAGATGAAGTGCGACGCGCTGTTCAAGGGAACCTCGGTCGACGGCGTGTATAACGCCGACCCGAAGACGCACCCCGACGCGGTGCGCTACGAGACGGTATCGTACAGCCGCGTGCTGTCCGACGACCTCAAGGTCATGGACGCGAGCGCGATCGCGCTGTGCCGCGACAACAACATCCCGATCGTCGTCTTCAACATCCGCGAACCCGGCAATCTCGCCGCGGTGTTGGCGGGTGATGGCGTGTCGACGATCGTCCAGAACGAGCAGGAGCTTTAAGATGGCCGCATACGACAAGACCGATCTCGAACGCCGCATGGCGGGTGCCGTCGAAGCGCTGAAGAGCGATCTCGCAGGCTTGCGCACGGGCCGCGCGTCGACCGCGTTGCTCGATCCGGTGATGGTGACGGTGTACGGCTCGTCGATGCCGCTGAACCAGGTCGCGACCGTGTCGGCGCCCGAGCCGCGCATGCTGTCCGTGCAGGTCTGGGACAAGTCGAACGTCGGCCCGACAGACAAGGCGATCCGTTCGGCGGGCCTCGGGCTCAACCCGATCGTCGACGGGCAGACGCTGCGTCTGCCGATCCCGGATCTGACCGAAGAGCGCCGCAAGGAGCTCGCCAAGCTTGCCGGCCAGTACGCCGAAAAGGCGCGCATCGCGGTCCGCAACGTCCGTCGCGACGGGATGGATTCGTTGAAGGTTGACGAGAAGAAGGGCGTGTTCGGCGAGGACGAGCGCAAGCGTCACGAGACCGAAGTCCAGAAGCTGACCGACAGCATCATCGCCGAGCTCGATGCGACCGCGACCGCCAAGGAAAAGGAAATCCTGGGCAAGTGAGGGCGTTCGGCGCTGCATCGGCGGGGGCTTCGGCCGGGGCTACCTCTGCCGCGCCGCTCGTCGCCGTTCCTGCGGGCGGCGCGGTGCCGCGTCATGTCGCGATCATCATGGACGGTAACGGCCGCTGGGCGAAGAAGCGGTTCCTGCCGCGCTTTGCCGGGCACAAGGCTGGCGTCGAGGCGGTCCGGAAAGTGACGCGGGCGGCGCGGGCGATGGGGATCGAGGCGTTGACGCTGTATGCGTTCTCGTCCGAGAACTGGCGACGTCCGGCCGAGGAGGTCAGCGACCTGATGGGGTTGTTGCGGCATTTCATCCGCAGCGACCTTGACGAACTCGCACGCGAGAACGTCCGGTTGCGCGTGATCGGCGACTATCACAGCTTTTCGCCCGATCTGGTGGCGATGGTCGATGACGCCATCGCGCGGACTGCGGGCAATACCGGTCCGATCCTAGCGATCGCACTCAATTACGGCGCGCATGCCGAGCTGGTCGGCGCGGCACGGCGTCTTGCCGAGCGTGCGCGTGATGGTGCGCTCGATCCTGCCAGCATCGACGTCGGCACGATCGAGGCCGAACTCGACACGCACGACCTGCCGCCGCTCGACCTGATGATCCGGACGTCGGGCGAACAGCGCCTGTCGAACTTCCTGTTGTGGCAGGCGGCGTATGCGGAACTGCTGTTCGTCGACACGCTCTGGCCCGATTTCGATGCGGCCGCGCTCGCCGACGCCGTCGCGGCCTTCGGTAAACGCCAGCGCCGCTACGGTGGCCTGTGAATTTCCTGTTCCCTCGCGAACGTGGGGGCCCAGGAGCCAGGGACGCTAGCATGCGTGACCCTGGACCCCCGCGTTTGCGGGGGAACACTTGTAGGTTTGGAGTGGCCTTTTGACGACCCTGCCAGACCCGGCGAACGCGCCCGACCAGGTGCTGCGAACGCCGTCCAACCTGAAGCTCCGCATGATCGCCAGCGTCGCGATGATCGCCGTCGCCAGTATTGCACTGACGCTGGGCGGGATTGCGTTTTGGGTGCTCGGTGTGGTCGCGGCGCTGTTCATGATGGCGGAATGGTCGATGCTGCAAGGCGCCGACGCCAAGACCAAGCGGATGACGCAGTTCGCGCTGTCGGTGCCGCTCGCGCTGATGGCGCCCGCGTCGCTGATCTTGGTGATCCACGATTTCTTCACGCTGGGCCTGCTCGCGGGCGCGGCGTTCTTCGTCGTCATCACCACGCGCAAGCCACCGCTCGCGCTCGGCATCCTCTATTGCGGCCTTCCGGTACTCGCGCTGATGATCATCCGGCGGCAGGACGAGGGTATCCTCTTCACGCTGTGGGCGCTGTCGCTGGTGTGGGCGTGCGATATTGGCGCGTTCTTTACCGGGCGGACGCTGGGCGGGCCCAAGCTCGCGCCGGTGATCAGCCCGAACAAGACATGGTCGGGGCTGATAGGTGGCGTCGTGCTGGCGAGCGCTGTCGCGGCGGTGCTGCACACGCAATACGGCCTGCCGATGCGGATGACGCTGGCGACGCCGGTGCTCGCCGTGCTCGCGCAGATGGGCGATCTTTATGAGAGTTGGTTGAAGAGAGTGGCAGGCGTGAAGGACAGCGGCAACATCCTGCCCGGCCATGGCGGCGTGATGGATCGGCTCGACGGGCTCGTGCCGGTCGCACCGGTCGCGGCGCTCCTTGTCCTGCTGCCGCATTTCTACGCATGAAGAGCGTCACGATCCTGGGGGCGACCGGTTCGGTCGGCACCTCGACGCTCGACCTGATCGAGCGGGAGCCTGACCGCTTCCGTGTCGTCGCGCTGACCGCCAATTGCGACGTGATCAAACTCGCCGCCGCCGCGATCCGGACCAAGGCCGAGTTCGCGGTGGTCGCCGACGAAGGCTGCCTCCCCGAATTGCGCGAGGCGCTGGCGGGTACCGGCATCCGCGCAGGCGGTGGTGCCGATGCGATTGCCGAGGCGGCGTCATCGGGTGCGGACTGGACGATGGGCGCGATCGTCGGGTGCGCGGGGCTGAAGCCGGTGATGGCGGCGATCGAACAGGGCGGCACCGTCGTGATCGCCAACAAGGAGCCGTTGGTTTCGGCCGGCGACGTGATCCTCGCCGCGGCCGAGCGGACCGGCGCGACGCTGTTGCCTGCCGATTCCGAACACAACGCGATCTTCCAGTGCTTCGACGCGACTCGGCCCGAGCGCGTGCGGCGGATCATCCTCACGTGCAGCGGCGGTCCGTTTCGCAACTGGACCACCGAGCAGATGCGCGGCGTGACGCTCGAACAGGCGGTCAAGCATCCCAACTGGTCGATGGGCGCGAAGATTTCGGTCGATTCGGCGACCTGCATGAACAAGGGCCTCGAACTGATCGAGGCCGCGCGGCTGTTCCCGATCGCGCATGATCGGATCGAGATCGTCATCCACCCGCAATCGGTGGTCCACAGCCTGGTCGATTATGTCGACGGCTCGGTTCTCGCCCAGCTCGGTCCACCCGACATGCGGACGCCGATCGCGCACACGCTGGCGTGGCCGGACCGGATGGCGACGCCGATGGCTCCGCTCGACCTGGTCGCGATCGGCCGACTCGACTTCGAGGCGCCCGATCCGGTGCGTTTCCCGGCCTTGCGACTCGCGCGCGAAGCGTTGGATGCGGGCGGGGCGCGGCCGGCGATCCTCAACGCCGCCAACGAAGTCGCGGTCGAGGCTTTCCTCAAGCGGCGGATTTGTTTCCTCGAAATTGCCGCAATCGTAGAGGATACGCTAATGCGCTATAACCCGGCCGCACCGGACAGCGTCGATGCCGTGCTGGCGATCGACGCCGAGGCGCGGATCTTGGCGGGCAAGCGTGTGAAGGATTGCGCGGTTTGATCGAAACACCCGGTATCCTGCTGACCATCCTGTCGTTCGCCGCGGTGATCGGGCCGCTCGTGTTCGTGCACGAGATGGGACATTATCTCGCCGGACGTTTCTTCGGGATCAAGGCGGATGCCTTCGCGGTCGGTTTCGGTCGCGAGATCGCCGGCTTCACCGACAAGCGCGGGACCCGCTGGAAGTTCGGCTGGCTCCCGCTCGGCGGCTATGTGAAGTTCGCGGGCGACATGAACCCGGCGAGCCAGCCCTCGGCCGAATGGCTGTCGCTGCCCGCCGAGGAACGCCAGCGCACCTTCCAGTCGAAGCCGGTATGGCAGCGCGCGATCGTCGTTGCGGCGGGGCCGGTCGTCAATTTCGTCGTCGCGATCCTGATTCTCGCCGGTTTCGCGTTTGCATACGGTGACATCCGCATGCCGCCGGTCGTTGGTGGCACGGTCCCCGGCAGCGCCGCTGCCACCGCCGGCTTGCAGGTCGGCGACCGGATCACCGCGATCGGCGGGCGTTCGGTCGAGACGTTTGACGATCTCGCCCGCTATGCCCGCATCCGCGCCGGCGAGAGCACGCGGATCGATGCGGTGCGCGGCGACCAGACGGTGTCGCGCGATGTCGTGATCGGCACCGAATTGCAGCGCGACCGCTTCGGCAACGAATACCGGATCGGCCGCCTTGGCATCGCCGGCAGCAAGCCCGTCATCATCCCCGTCAGCCTGATCGAGGCGCCGGTCGTCGCGGTAAAGCGCACCGGAGAGATCGTGTCGATGATGGTCGAGACGCTGGGGCAGGTGATCACCGGGCGTCGGTCGGTCAAGGAACTCGGCGGGCCGCTCAGCATCGCGAAGGTGTCGGGCGAGCAGATGTCGCTCGGGCTCGACGCCTATGTGTTCCTGATCGCCCTGGTCTCGATCAATCTGGGGTTCATCAATCTGCTGCCAGTGCCGATGCTCGATGGTGGCCACCTGTTCTTTTATGCGATCGAAGCGGTGCGCCGGCGCCCGGTCGAGCCGCAGGTTCAGGAATGGGCATTTCGCGGCGGCCTTGCAGCGATTCTCGCGCTGATGCTGCTGGTGACCTTCAACGATCTCGGTAATTTCGGCCTTTGGAAGAATCTGGCCGGCTTGATCGGCTGACCACGATAGGGCAGGGCGGGCCCGCCTTGTATGTGCACGTTTTTAGGGTGGGTTTGGTGACAGCGATCAACGGTTACGATTTCGCGCGGAAGGGCGCCCTGCTTCTGGCAGGCACGATCCTCTCCGGCGCACCCGCCTTCGCGCAAACTGCGCCTGTGGCGACGTCTACGCCGACGCCCGTGCGCAACCCGGTCTCGGGTGCGGCCAATGCTGTAACGCCGGTGGCGGCTCCGGTATCCGTCCGGACGATCAAGACTTTGCGAGTCGAGGGATCGCAGCGCATCGAGCCCGAGACGGTGCTGTCCTATACCAAGCTGCGGCTAGGCATCCCGTACACCGCCGAAACACTCGACCAGGCGCTCAAGGATCTTCAGGCGAGCGATCTGTTCGCGGATTATTCGATCGCCGGCGTCGAGACCGGCGACATCGTGCTGCGCGTGCGCGAGAACCCGATCATCAACCGCGTGATCATCGAGGGCAACAAGGCGCTCAAGACCGACAAGATCACGAAAGAGATCAAGCTCGCGCCTCGCCAGATCTTCACGCGCACCGCGGTCCGCCAGGATATCGGCCGGATCATCGAGCTGTATCGTCGCCAGGGCCGTTTTGCCGCGGTGATCGACCCGAAGATGGTCAACCTCGACCAGAACCGCGTCGATGTCGTGTTCGAGGTCAGCGAAGGGCCGAAGTCGAAGGTTCGCCAGATCAACATCCTCGGCAACGAGGTGTTCTCCGACGACCAGATCCGCGGCCAGATGGCGACCAAGCAGTCGCGCCTGTTCCGCCTGCTCTCGTCGGCGACCAGCTACGACCAGGATCGCCTCAGCTACGACCAGCAGAAGCTTCGCCAGTTCTACCTGACGCAGGGCTATGCCGATTTCCGTGTGACCTCGGCGGTCGCCGAGCTGACGCCGGACAAGAAGGACTTCATTATCACGTACGTGGTGGAGGAGGGCAAGCGCTACAAGTTCGGCGACGTCACCGTCGACAGCCAGATTCGCGACTTCGACAACACCAAGCTCGCGGCTTCGCTGCCGCTGAAGAAGGGCGACTGGTACAACGCGAAGCTGGTCGAGGATTCGGTCGATAACCTGAGCCAGACCGCGGGTCTGTTCGGCTATGCGTTCACCGAGGTGAACCCGGAGTTCCAGAAGGACTCCGAAACGCTGACGATGGGGATCAATTTCAACATCGCCGAAGCCAAGCGGACGTATGTCGAGCGGATCGAGATCAACGGCAACACGCAGACGCAGGACAAGGTCGTCCGCCGCGAAATCCGTCTGGCCGAGGGCGACGCGTTCAACAGCTTCCAGGTGAAGCGCTCGCAGGACCGCATTAACTCGCTCGGCTATTTCGCCGACAAGATGGAGATCAAGCAGCTGCCGGGTTCCGCGCCCGACCGCGTGATCCTCGAGACCAACCTCGAAGAGAAGTCGACCGGCGAGCTCCAGCTGTCGGCGGGCTATTCGAGCCTCGAACGCTTCATCATCCAGGCGAACATCACGCAGCGCAATTTCCGTGGCAAGGGCCAGGAACTGCGCGCCGGCGTCAATTATTCGAGCTATTCGAAGTCGATCGAGCTGGGCTTCACCGAGCCGTATCTGTTCGACAAGAACATCGCGGTTGGCGGCGATATCTTCCGTCGCGACTATAATTCGTTCAACTACGTCAACAACGATCGCCAGACGACCTATTCGCAGGTGTCGACCGGCTTCCAGCTTCGTACCGGCGTGCCGCTCACCGAATTCTGGTCGCTGTCGGCGCGCTACGGCCTGTCCTACGACGAGGTCGGCCTGAGCGAATCGACGTACTTCACCAACGGCAAGTGCGACATCCAGCTGGCCGGCCGGTATCTGTGCGAAGCCATCGGCAATCGCTGGACGTCGTCGATCGGCTATTCGCTGATCCACGACACGCTCAACAGCCGGTTGCGGCCGACGGCAGGGTCGCGCTTCTCGTTCAGCCAGGACTTTGCCGGTCTGGGCGGCGACGTGAAGTATATCCGCACGCGCGCCGAAGGTGCCAAATACTATAATATCGGCAGCGGATTCATTCTGTCGGGCTTAGCCGAGGGCGGATATATTCGGTCGCTCGAGGGCAGCCGCGGGTCGGGTGTCGACCGGGTCCGCATCACCGACCGGTTCTATCTGGGCGAGCCGCAGTTCCGCGGCTTCGATATCCGCGGCGTCGGGCCACGCGTCCTGCGTACGCCCTACACGACCGATGCGTCGGGCAAGCAGGTGCTCGTCACCGACCGTAACCAGGTCATCGACGATGCGCTGGGTGGCAACGCCTATTATCTCGGCCGTATCGAGCTGGAGATCCCGCTCGGCTCGGGCGCGCGCGAACTCGGCCTGCGTCCGTCGATCTACGTTCAGGCGGGCTCGCTGTTCAACATCACGCGTCCCGATCTGACGGTCGAGAACGATGCATATCCGACCACTACCGATGCCGCCGGCAACGTGACGCGCCTGCCGTTGCAGACGCCGATCCTGACCGCGGCCGGCGCGATGCAGTATATCGTGCCGACGACGGACACGACCAATGGCGGGGCGGCGACGACCTGCGCGGTCGGCTTTGCGGCTACCGAAGGCGGGGCGTGCACCGGCACCTCGGTCAACACGTTGGCGACCCGCAGCTACGGCCCGTATTTCGAGGAGTTCCTCGGCAATTCCGCAAAGCCACGCCTGTCGATCGGTATCGGCGTGAACTGGAACTCGCCGTTCGGACCGCTTCGTATCGATCTCGCGCGCGCGCTGCTCAAGCAGCGTGGCGACGACCCCAAACTCATCACTTTCAACGTAGGGACACAGTTCTGATGACGACGTTCAAGACGCTTCTCCTCGCCGCAGCGCTCGTTGCGCCTGCCGCCATGACCGCAACCGCTGCCGACGCACAGGTTTCGGGTATTGCGGTTGCCGACGCGCAGGGTGCGATCGCCAATTCGAAGGCGTGGAACACCGCACGCGGTCAGATCGAGACGACCTACAAGGCGCAGCTCGACCAGGCCGAGACGCGCCGCCAGGCCGTCGCGCGCGAGCTTCAGCCGCTCGTCACTGCGTTCCAGACCGCGCAGCGTGCGCCCGGTGCCACCGAAGCATCGTTGCGTCCGCAGGCTCAGGCGATCCAGGCCCGCGAAACTGCCGCTAACCAGGAACTCGCCCGCCTGACGCAGCCCGCCCAGCGCGCGCAGCAATATGTCATCGAGCAGATCCAGGCGAAGCTCAGCGATGCCGTGACGGCGGCCGTCCGCGCGAAGAACGTCAGCCTGTTGCTGCGTCCGGAAGCAGCGCTGTTCGCCCAGCCGACTGCTGACATCACGGCTGCGATTACCACCGAGCTCGATCGCCTCGTGCCGACCGTCAGCACGGCGGTGCCTGCGAACTGGCAGCCGAACCAGGGTGGCCAGCAGGGTGCCGCACCGGCAGCCGCCGGTCGTGCACCCGCCGCGACCCGTCCTGCACCACAGGGTCGCTAAGTCGCACTGATGACCGAGACCGTAAACGACACTGGAAACGATACCGGCAAGGTCGGCATGGGTCCGCTCGACATCGGGCGGGTGATGGCGGCGTTGCCCCATCGCTACCCGATGCTGCTGGTCGATCGTGTCGAGGATCTGATCCTCGACACGTCGATTACTGCGATCAAGGCGGTGTCGATGAACGAGCAGTTCTTCCAGGGGCATTTCCCCGGACGCCCGATCATGCCGGGTGTGCTGATCGTCGAGGCGATGGCGCAGGCCGCGGGGATACTCGCGGTCGAGTCGCTGGGCCTCGCGGGTTCGGGCAAGCTCGTCTATTTCATGGCGATCGACGGGGCGAAGTTTCGCAAGCCGGTCGAGCCGGGCGTGTTGCTCAAGCTTGAAGTGACCTTCGTCCAGAAGCGGAGTTCGGTCTGCAAGTTCGCGGGCCGTGCTCTGGTCGACGGTCAGCTGGTGGCGGAGGCGAACTTCACGGCGATGATCGCCGACCCGCCGAAAGCCTGAGGCGAGGCTCGAGTCTCGCATTCTTGTAAAATAGGGCGCGTCCGTGTACGGGCGCGCCTTCCTTTTCAGGCTGGTCGGAACCAGCCACATACCGGAGAATTCCCATGAAGGCCGATACACACCCCGATTATCACATGATCACCGTCCAGATGACCGATGGCAGCAAGTACCAGACTCGCACCACCTGGGGTAAGGAAGGCGACGTGATGACGCTCGAGATCGACCCGCTCGCGCATCCGGCATGGACCGGTGGCCGCGGCACGATGCTCGACACCGGCGGCCAGGTCGCGCGCTTCAACAAGCGCTTTGGTGGCGGTCTCACGCTCCGCAAGTAAAACGGGGTTCTGCCCCATAGCGGGTTCGAATAGATGCAGGTCGGCGTGTATCGTTAACCGTGCATTAGCCATCGGCGGACTAGCATAACGCTATGTTTGCAGCCGAATTCGAACCCGCAGAAATGCAAAGCCGGCGCCGCTCACCGCGTGCGCCGGTTTCGCTTGACGTCAGGATAGGCAAGGCGGGTCGCACGCTTTGCAAGGTCGTCGATCTCTCGGTCAACGGCGCACGCCTGCAGACCTATTCCGCGCTGAAGCGCGGCAGCAGCATCTGGTTGAACCTCCCCCAGATCGGCGAAGTGGTCGCCGAGGTAAAATGGGCGGACGATTTCACCGCCGGCTGCCAATTCCACACACCATTGCCCCTCGAAGCCTTCGAAGCGCTCGTCGGCAAGGAATCCGCCGCCTGATCCACGCCCTCAGCGGTGTGCCGGATCGCGGCAATGATCGAATCCCCATTGGCTACCGCAGCTGGCCGATGTCGAATGTCGCGAGCCGCCAGTTTAGTACCTAGCGCCAAGCGCCCGACTGCCGGTCACCATCAGCACTTCGGCCTATCCCATATCTTGGGCGAACATCACATCAGTCCCCCTAACGTGTCCGTCCTCGAGGCGTATCCGTTATCCGTCTGCGCCCATCCGTCCGTCCGTCATCCCAGCGGAAGCTGAAATATCAGCACGATAGCTCGATCCCGGGCCAAGCCTCATGCGAGAGGTAAGCATGGGCATGCAAACCAAGCGCGCCACGCGCCGTGCCAGCGCAAAACCTCATGATAGCTGCACTTGCTCCGCAGGCTGCCGCCTGCATCCGATGTCTCTAGGAGAAGTCTGCAGGAGGAGGACGTCTCTCAAGCTCATGTGGGCCTGTGCTAGGCCCGCCAAGGGCCGGGCACGGCGATTTTCGAAAATTGCCACAAATGTGCAAGAAAGTGTTTGACGGTGTGGGTGGGTGGGCCTAGAGGGGTGTCACCGCAGCGAACGGCCACACGGTCTGGTTGTTGCGGTCGCAAAAAACCAGATGCTCCAAGCTTCTCGAAAGGGAGGTTATGCGAGTG
>NZ_JBCEBT010000010.1:0-96398 GCF_049472435.1 Sphingomonas sp. 4RDLI-65
SCCCCCACCCCGACCCTCCCCTGAAGGGGAGGGAGTTAGGTCAGGCGGTCAGCTTGGCCGCGGTTTCGGCGATGCGCTTGCCCTGGTAGCGGGCGCCGTCGAGCTCGTCCTTGCTTGGCTGGCGGCTGCCGTCGCCGTCGGCGATCGTCGTTGCACCGTAGGGCGAGCCACCCTTGACCGCATCGACGCCCATCTGCGCCTGGAAGCCGTAATCGAGCCCGACGATCGTCATGCCGTGATGCAGCAGGTTGGTCAGGATCGAGAACAGGGTGGTCTCCTGGCCGCCATGCTGGCTGGCGGTCGAGGTGAAGGCACCGCCGACCTTGCCGACCAGCGCGCCCGAGAACCACAGCCCGCCGGTCGTATCCCAGAACTGCGCCATCTGCGCGGGCATCCGGCCGAAGCGGGTCGGCGCGCCGACGATGATCGCGTCATACTGGGCGAGCGCGTCGGGGCCTTCGATCTCGGCGTGCGCGGAATCGGTCTTGAAGTGCGCGGCCTCGACCACCGACTGCGGCGCAGTCTCGGCGACGCGGCGGATGTCGACGTCCGCACCACCGGCGCGCGCGCCCTCGGCGACCGCGTCGGCCATCGTCTCGAGATGGCCGTAGGACGAGTAATAGAGCACGAGAACCTTGGTCATTTCGTTTCCTTCGTGGCTCCCCCTCCCGCAAGCGGGAGGGGGCTGGGGGGTGGGCGCCCGGCTTCGGCAAGCGATCCGGGTTGAAAGGCGTATCTTCGACTGTCTTCTCGTCAGGGGCGTCTCGCGAGGGGTGAGCGCGGGCCCACCCCCTGCCCCCTCCCGCAAGCGGGAAGGGGAAGAAGGTTATTCCGAGTCGACCAGAACGATCTCAGCGTCGTCCTGTGCCGTGATCGTCACGGTCTGGCCGCCGAGCAGCGCGGCACCGTCGCGCGCGCCGAACGCCTCGTCGCCGATCGTGATCGCGCCGGTCGCGGGGACCAGATAGACGTGGCGCCCCTCGTCGATCGCATAGTCGACGCTGTCGCCCGCCTTCAGCGTCGCCGCCAGCACGCGGGCATTGGCACGGATCGGCAGTGCGTCGGTGTCGCCCTCGAACCCGCTGGCGAGCGTCACGAACTGGCCCGACCGTTCGCCCTTGGGGAAGGGCTTGGCGCCCCAGCTCGGCGCGCCGCCTTTGCGCGAAGGCTCGATCCAGATCTGGAAGATCGTCGTCGTCTCGGATTCGAGATTATACTCGGCATGGCGGACGCCGCTGCCCGCACTCATTACCTGGACGTCGCCAGCCTCAGTACGGCCTTTGTTACCGAGCGAATCCTGGTGGGTGATCGCGCCCGAGCGGACATAGGTGATGATCTCCATGTCCTGGTGCGGATGCGGCGGGAAGCCCGAGTTGGCGGCGATCTGGTCGTCGTTCCACACCCGGATCGCGCCCCAGCCCATCCGGGCGGGATCGTAATAGCTGGCGAACGAGAAATGATGCCGCGCGTTGAGCCAGCCGTGATCGGCATGGCCGAGGCTGGCGAAGGGGCGGCGGTCGATCTTGGTCAGGGTCGTGGTCGTCATGGTGATGTCTCCACTAGTTGATCCCAAGATAGGCGCGCGGATCGCGGCGTAAATAGAAACGGTGGAAACCGATCGTTTCGGTGCTAGCGTGGCTTCCGTGAAATCAACCACCCCGGCGAAGGCCGGGGCCCAATTGGAAAGGTCGACATAACGGAGGACTGCGCTTCGTTATCGATGTCCCCCAATTGGGCCCCGGCCTCCGCCGGGGTGGTGTCTTACCGATATCTCTGGAGCCCCCCATGCGCCTGCCCGATCTCGAAGCCTGGGCGATCTTCGCCAGTGTCGTCGAGCACCGTTCGTTCAGCGCCGCCGCCGACGCGGTCGGCCTCAGCAAGGCGACCGTGTCGAAGGCGATCACCCGGCTCGAGGCGCATCTCGGCCAGTCGCTGTTCCACCGCACTTCGCGCCGCCTAGCACTGACCGAGGCGGGCAAGCCGCTTGCCGAGCATGCCGCGCGCATTCTTGCCGAGGCGCGCGCGGCGGAAGAATCCGCGCATGATGCTGCCCGCGCGCCCACCGGCCGCGTCCGCCTTGCCGCGCCGATGAGCTTCGGCATCACCAACGTCGCGCCGCTGCTCGCAGAATTCCTCGCCGCGCATCCCGGCATCGAGGTCGACCTGCACCTGTCCGATGCGCGCGTCGACATCGTCGCGGAAGGGTTCGACGTCGCACTGCGGATCGCCGAGCTGCCCGACAGTTCGCTCCGCGCGAGGCGGCTGTGCACGATCCGCACGCACATCGTTGCCGCGCCGCGCTATCTCGCCGAGCATGGCACGCCGACGCATCCCGCGCAGTTGGGCGAGCACAAGCTGTTCGGTTATTCGAACGTCGTCGGCCCGTGGCGCTTTCACGGCCCTGGTGGGGCCGAGGTGTCGGTGCGGACGCAAGGCCAGCTGACCGCCAACAGCGGCGAGGCAATCCTGCCCGCGCTGCTCGCCGGGCTCGGCATCGCGCGGCTGCCCGACTTCATCATCGGTGCGCATCTCGCCAGCGGCGCGCTGGTCGAGCTTCTCGTCGACTGGGCGCCGGGGCCGATCGGCCTGCATCTGCTGACGCCACCGAGCCCGCTCCGCCCTGCCCGCGTCGAGGCCTTGATCGCGTTTCTCGGCGAACGCCTGCGCGATCGCTGAGAAACACGCTGGTGCGGAACTTCTGTTCGAGGGTAATGCTTTCGTCCTGACGCCATCGCCCGAAAGGCCCGCATGCTCGAAATCGCGCTCTCGTCCGACGCTCCCTGGCCTGGCCAAGGCCCTGGGTATGATTGGGAGGCGCTGGCCCTTCGCGCGGCGACGGCAGCGATCGAGCGGACTCCGCACGGCGAACTGCTGACCAGCGCGGCGACGGTCGAGATCTCGATCCGGCTTGCGTCGGACGACGAGGTCCACACGCTCAACAAGCAGTATCGCCAGAAGGACAAGCCGACCAACGTCCTGTCGTTTCCGATGGTGCAGCCCGACCTGCTCGCCACGGTCACCCAGAATTCGGACGACGGTGAAGTGCTGCTCGGCGACATCATCCTCGCCCACGGCGTCTGCGTCGCGGAAGCTGCCGAGCGCGGCATTTCGGTCGAGGATCATGCGATGCATCTGATGGTGCACGGTACGCTGCATCTGCTAGGCTATGACCATATCGACGACGACGAGGCCGAGGGCATGGAGCAGATCGAGCGCGATGCGCTCGCGGCGCTAGGCCTACACGACCCTTACTTCATAACAGAGGACTGACGACCACGATGGCCGATGGCCCCAATGCCGGAAACGGCGATAGTAGTACCGAAAGCGGCATCTGGCGCGGGCTGAAGGGCCTGATCTTCGGTGCGCCCGAGGAAACGCTGCGCGACCAGCTCGAACATGCGATCAACCAGCACGAGGGCGATCCCGCCCCCGATGCGGTCGGCGATCTCACCCCGCTCGAACGCCAGATGGTCCGCAACCTGCTCCATTTCGGCGAGCGTGACGCAGGCGACGTCGGCGTGCCGCGCGCGGACATCGTCGCGGTCGAGGAAGGCACGAGCTTTGCCGATCTCGTCCAGCTGTTCGCCAATGCAGGACATAGCCGCCTGCCGGTGTACCGCGAAAAGCTCGATACGATCATCGGCATGGTCCACATCAAGGACGTCTTCAACATCCTGGCCACAGGGGCCGATCACCCCGCCTCGATCGCCGACCTGATCCGCGAGCCGCTCTACGTGCCGATGTCACGCGGTGCGCTCGATCTGCTGGCGGACATGCGCCAGAAGCGGGTTCATCTGGCGGTGGTGCTCGACGAGTATTTCGGCACCGAAGGTCTCGTCACGATCGAGGACCTGATCGAGGAGATCGTCGGCGATATCGAGGACGAGCATGACGATGCGCCCGAGGCGTTGCTCGTGCCGATCGACGGCGGCGCGTGGGATGCGGATGCGCGTGCCGAACTGGAGGACGTCGCGCAACTGATCGACGCGCGGCTGGCGGAGGCGGACGGCGACGTCGACACGCTCGGCGGCCTCGCTGCACTGCTCGCCGGACACGTGCCGCAGATCGGCGAATGCGTCGATCATCCGAGCGGCTGGAAGTTCGAGATCACCGAAGCCGACGAACGCCGCATCAACCGATTGCGTCTGCATCCGCCGGTCGTGCCGATCGAGGACGACGACTGACACCTATTTTCGTTCGCCCTGAGCGAAGTCGGAGGGCCTGCCGTATACGCAGATGCTTCGACTTCGCTCAGCACGAATGGCGATTGATATATATCACTCAACCGATCACTGCGGACGACGTAATCTATTTCACCAATCAATCGGGGAGTGGCATACCCTATTCCAACTTCAGAAGACGCTGAATTGGAGATGGTATGACCACGGACGCAACCACCGCAGCCCCCGCTGCCGGACAATGCCCGATGCATGGCGGCTCGACCCACCAGGCGACCAACGAGCCGGGCAAGATGGATGGCCCCGCCGTTCTCTTCGAGATGTCCAACCGCACCTGGTGGCCGAACCAGCTCAACGTCTCGGTGCTCCACCAGAACCCGCCCGCGGGCGATCCGATGGGCGAGGACTTCGACTATGCCGAAGCGTTCAAGGCGCTCGATCTCGCTGCGGTGAAGGCCGATATCTTCGCGCTGATGACCGACTCGCAGGAGTGGTGGCCGGCCGATTTTGGGCATTACGGCCCGCTGTTCATCCGCATGGCGTGGCATGCCGCGGGCACGTACCGCATCGGTGACGGCCGCGGTGGCGCGGGCGCGGGTCAGCAACGGTTCGCGCCGCTGAACTCGTGGCCGGATAACGCCAACCTCGACAAGGCCCGCATGCTGCTGTGGCCGATCAAGCAGAAGTACGGCCAGAGCCTGTCCTGGGCTGATCTGCTCGTGCTCACCGGCAATTGCGCGCTCGAATCGATGGGCTTCCAGACCGCAGGGTTCGCGGGCGGGCGCATCGACGTGTGGGAGCCCGCGACCGACGTGAACTGGGGCGCCGAGCGTGAGTGGCTTGCCGACGAGCGCTATTCGGGCGACCGCGATCTCGCGCACCCGCTGGCCGCGGTGCAGATGGGCTTGATCTACGTCAATCCGGAAGGTCCGAACGGGAACCCCGACCCGCTGGGCTCGGCACGCGATATCCGCGAGACGTTCGCGCGCATGGCGATGGGTGACGAGGAGACCGTCGCGCTGATCGCCGGTGGCCACACCTTCGGCAAGACGCATGGCGCCGCCGAGCCCGATCCGTATATCGGGCCGGAGCCGGAAGGCGCGTCGATCGAGATGCAGGGTCTCGGCTGGGCGAACAGCTACGGCAAGGGCAACGCCGGTGACACGATCACCAGCGGTCTCGAAGTCACTTGGACGCAGGAGCCCACCAAGTGGACCAACCTGTATTTCGAGAATCTGTTCGGTCACGAATGGGAGCTGACCAAGAGCCCGGCCGGTGCGCACCAGTGGATCGCCAAGGACGCGGCCGAGGACGTGCCCGACGCGCATGACGCCACAAAGAAGCATCGCCCGACGATGCTGACCAGCGACATCGCGCTGCGTGTCGACCCTGCGTACGAGAAGATCTCGCGCCGGTTTCACGAGAACCCAGACGAGTTCGCCAAGGCGTTCGCCGAGGCCTGGTACAAGCTGACGCACCGTGACATGGGTCCCTACCCGCTGCTGCTCGGCCCCGAAGTCCCGGCCGAGCCGCGCATCTGGCAGGATCCCGTGCCCGCCGCCGAAGGTGAGCCGCTGTCCGACGCCGACGTTTCGGCGCTGAAGGCGAAGATCCTTGATTCGGGTCTGTCAATCTCGCGTCTGGTGAAGACGGCGTTCGCGTCGGCTTCGACCTATCGTGGCACCGACAAGCGTGGCGGCGCGAATGGTGCACGCATCCGTCTCGCGCCGCAGAAGGATTGGGCGGTCAACGAGCCGGCGGAACTGGCCAAGGCGCTCTCGACGTACGAGGGCATCCAGCGCGACTTTGCCACCGGCGGCAAGACCGTGTCGCTTGCCGACCTGATCGTGCTCGGCGGCAACGCGGCGATCGAGGCGGCGGCGAAGAAGGCGGGTCACGATCTGACCGTGCCGTTCACGCCGGGCCGTACCGATGCATCGCAGGAGCAGACCGATGCGATCTCGTTCGCGCCGCTCGAGCCGCGCACCGACGCGTTCCGCAACTATCTCGGCGAGACTTCGGTCTATTCGGCGGAGGAGTTGATGGTCGACCGCGCGCATCTGATGGGCCTCACGGCGCCTGAGATGACGGTGCTCGTCGGTGGCCTGCGTGTGCTTGGTGCCAACCACGGCGACTCGAAGCTCGGGGTGTTCACCGATCGTCCCGAGACTCTGACCAACGACTTCTTCCGCAACCTGCTGCGGACGAGCTTTACTGCGAAGTGGACTGCGGTTGGTGACGGCACCTTTGAAGCGAAGGATCGCAAGACCGGCGAGACGACGATGACGGGTAGCCGTGTCGACCTCGTATTCGGCTCGAACTCGCAGCTGCGGGCACTGGCCGAAGTGTATGCGGCGGACGATGCGAGCGAGAAGTTCGCGGGTGCGTTCGTGAAGGTCTGGAACAAGGTGATGAACGCCGACCGTTTCGACCTGCCGAAGGTGCGGGCTGAGCAGGACGCCGCGATCTCGTAAACGCGACGTTTGAGTGATGAAGAAAGGTCGCCAGCAGCAATGCCGGCGGCCTTTTTTGTTGGAAGTGGGCGGGGATCGGAAACCATCGATCCTCCCCTTGCAGGGGAGGTGTCAGCCCGTAGGGATGACGGAGGGGTGACCCGCTATCGAGAGGGCGACACCCCTCCGTCTGGCTGACGCCAGCCACCTCCCCTGCCAGGGGAGGATGAAATGGGGGCCGCCGTAATCGAAACCCGTCATCTCAGCAAAAGCCGAGATGACCGTCGGGTAGAGATTGCCCCCGCCCGCTCGCCCTCCTAATCTCCCCCCCATGCGCAAACATATCCTCATCGTCCTCGGCCTGATCCTGCTGGTGATCGCCGCGGGCGTTACCTATCTCGCCTGGCCGGACACGGCGAAACTGCCGGTCGACCAGGTCGCCGGCAAGCTGCCCAAGATCACCGATCCGCGCATCCAGACGATCCCGACCGTCAAGGTCGCGAAAGTCGTCGGCTGGCAGAACGGCGCGATGCCCACCCCCGCCGCGGGGCTGAAGGTCCAGCCGTTTGCGACCGGGCTCGATCACCCGCGCTGGATGTACCGCCTGCCCAATGGCGACGTGCTGGTGGCGGAAACCAACTCGCCCCCGCGCGAGGGCGGCGGGATCACCGGCTGGGTAATGAAGGTGCTGATGGGCCGCGCCGGCGCCGGCGTGCCGTCCGCGAACCGTATTACGCTGCTCCGGGACACAAACGGCGACGGCGTTGCGGAAACCAAGTCGGTGTTCATGACCGGCCTCAACTCGCCGTTCGGCATGACATTGCTCGACGGTCAGCTCTACATCGGCAACACCGACGCGCTCGTCCGCGTCCCCTACACCGACGGCGCGACCAAGATCACCGCCAAGCCCGAGCTCGTCATCAAGCTCAACCCCGGCGGCAATCACTGGGCGCGCAACGTCATCGCTGCGGCCGACGGCAAGACGCTCTACGTCGGCGTCGGCTCGTCCTCGAACATCGCCGAGAACGGCATGGACGCCGAGAAGTACCGCGCCAACATCCTGCAGGTCTGGCCGAAGGACAAGAACTGGCGGATCTACGCCGCGGGCTTGCGCAACCCCAACGGCATGGCGATCAACCCGAAGTCGGGCGGCCTGTGGACCGTCGTCAACGAGCGCGACATGCTCGGCTCCGATCTGGCGCCCGATTACCTGACGCAGGTCGAGTTCGGCGATAATTTCGGCTGGCCCTGGTATTATTGGGGTGGCTATCCGGACAGCCGCGTCGAACCGAAGAACCCCGCGCTCCAGCAATATTCGAAGCGTCCCGACTATGCGCTCGGACCGCACGTCGCCGCGCTCGGCCTGACCTTCTCGGCAGACGCCAAGCTTGGCGCACGCTTCGCCAACGGCGCGTTCGTCGGCGAGCACGGCTCGTGGAACCGCAAGCCGGTGTCGGGTTACAAGGTGGTATACGTGCCGTTCGGCGACACCGGCTTCCCGGCGGCGAACGCAAAGCCGGTCGACGTGCTCGGCGGGTTCCTGAACACGGACGGCGACGCACAGGGTCGCCCGGTCGGCGTCATCACCGACAAGACCGGTGGCCTGCTGGTCGCGGACGACGTCGGCAACGCGATCTGGCGGGTCACCGCAGGCTGATCGCCACGCGACGATCGGGACGTCAGCGCGTCCCGATCGTCGTGTTACTTGAAATTGTCGGCGTAGCTCTGAAGCTTGAGCGTCTTCTGCGGCGCCGGGACGACGGTGTAGCCGAACCCTTCGCGCTCGCAGTGCGCGATCGCGGCTTCCGCGGTCGGGAACAGCAGGCGCAGCTGATCGCGGGTGTCGCCGCTGCCGGCCCAGCCGGTGAGCGGGTCGGGGCGCTTGGGCTCCGAGGGTTCGAATTCGAGCTGCCAGGCGTCGGTCCGGTGCTTGCCGGACTGCATGGCGTTCTTGGGGCGCTGGAAGATACGGGCGGTTGGCATGAGACCCCCTTATCGCGAACCGGCGGCCCTTGCATCCGCCTTTTTCGTGCGCAGCGTCGCGGATGCCGCGGCGGGGTCGTCGGGCCAGGGATGCTTGGGGTAGCGACCGCGCATTTCCTTCGCCACCGCGGTCCAGCTGCCGGCCCAGAAACCGGGGAGGTCGCGGGTAGTCTGGATCGGGCGGCCGGCGGGGGATGTGAGGCTCAGCACCAGCGGTACGCGGGCCTCGCCGATTACCGGGTGGACGGCGAGGCCGAACAGCGCCTGGACGCGGAGTTCGACGCGCGGGCCGCCTTCCGCGGCGTAGTCGATCGCGTGCGTGCTGCCGGCAGGGCTGGTAAAATCGGGCGGGGCGAGCCGGTTGATGGTCTGCATCGCGTCCCAGCCCAGCAGATTGCGGAGGGCTTCGGCGAGTGCACCGGGGGCGATCGCGTCGAGCCGGCGCTTGCCGGTCAGCAGGGGGGCGAGCCATTCGTCGGTGCGGGCGAGCAGGGTCGCGTCGTCGAGCGGTACGCCGGCATAGGCGGCGCGGTCGCGCAGGGCCTGGGCGCCGTCGCTCCACGGGAGCAGCGCGAGGCCGTGCTCGCGGACGCCGTCGATGAGCGCGGCGAGGATCGCGTCGGGGTCGGCGCCGCTGTCGGGGCCGCTGGACAGGCGGATCGCGCCGAGGCGGCGCTCGCGGAGGGCCTGGATGCCGCCGGTCGTGGGGTCGAACGTGACCGTGCGGCGGGATTCGATGCGGTCGGCGAAGAGGGTTTCCACAGTCGTTTGGTCGATCGCGACGGCGGACAGGATGCGAGCGCCGGCGGCCGAGCCTTGCGTGTCGGCGACGGCGAGCCATTCGGAGCGGGCGAGCGGCGAGGTGGGGTCGAGCTTGAACCCGCGGCCGCCGACCGAGGCCCAGGTCTCGCCGGACGCGTCACGGCGGCGCGCCACGCGATCGGGGAAACCGAGCGCCACGCATACTTCTGCTCCCCCGCCCGCTTGCGGGAGGGGGGGCAAGTTTCGCCCACCTTTCGGCCATTGCTCGTGCCGCTTGCGCCTTGGCCCCACGTTCGGTTTTCCAGCGGCGGAGGCGGGTTTCGAGGTCGACGTCCTGCCCGCCGATGCCGCGTTCGCCTAGGAGGACCGCGATTTGGGCCGCTGTGTTCGCCAGCCCCCGCTCCCCTGCACGCAACAGCATATGCGCGAGCCGCGGCGGCATCGGGAGCTTCGCGATGGCGCGGCCATGCGGCGTCGGGCGACCGTCTTCGATCGCCTCCAGCGTCGTCAGCCGCGCCATCGCTTCGTCGATCGCGGCGGCGGGGGGTGGGTCGATCCAGCGGAGGTCTCGCGGGTCGCCGACACCCCATAGCGCGCAGGCCAAGACCAGCGCGGAGAGGTCTGCCTCCAGGATCTCGGGCGGATCGTAGCGCGGGAGGCCGGCGGTCGCGGCCTCTTCCCACAGGCGATACGCTATGCCGGGTCCGAGGCGCGCGGCGCGGCCGGCGCGCTGGGTGACGGCCGCCTGGCTCGCGCGCTCGGTGACCAGCCGCGTCATGCCAGCGGCGCGATCGTAGCGGGGGCGTCTTGCCAGCCCCGAGTCGACGACGATGCGGATGCCGTCGAGCGTCAGGCTGGTCTCGGCGATGCTGGTCGCGAGCACGACTTTGCGCCGGCCGTCGGGTTCGGGGAGGATCGCGGCGCGCTGCGCGGCCGGGTCGAGGCTGCCGTGGAGTTCGTGCAGGACGATGTCGTCGGGCAGATTGGCGAGGCGGTCGGCGGTGCGCTCGATCTCCGCGACGCCGGGGAGGAAGGCGAGCACGCCGCCGTCCGCTTCGCCGAGCGCGCGGCGGATCGCGGCGGCGACGGAGTCCTCGATGCGTAACTCCGCCTGACGGCCGATGTGGCGGAGCGTCAAAGGATAGCTGCGGCCTTCGCTCTCGATGACGGGGGCGCCATCCATCAATGCCGCAAACCGCGCGCCGTCGAGCGTTGCGGACATGGCGACGATGCGGAGATCGGGGCGGAAGCCGGCCTGGACGTCTAGCGCCAGCGCGAGGCCGAAATCGCCGTCGAGGCTGCGTTCGTGGACTTCGTCGAACAGGACTGCGGACACGCCGGCGAGTTCGGGATCGGCCTGGATGCGCGCGACGAAGATGCCTTCGGTGATCACCGTGACGCGGGTCGCGGCGGAACGCTTGCTGTCCATGCGGGTGGCGTAGCCGAAGGTCTGGCCGACGGGCTCGCCGGCGGTCGAGGCCATGCGTTCGGCGGCGGCGCGGGCGGCCAGGCGTCGGGGGGAGAGGAGGAGGATCTCGCCGGTGCACCAGGGTTCGGTGAGGAGGGCGGGGGCTACTGCAGTGGTTTTGCCGGCGCCTGGAGGGGCTACCAGGACGGCTGATTGGCGTTCGCGCAGGGCTGCGAGGAGGTCGGGGAGTACGGCTAGGATCGGGAGTGGCGGCGGGGTCATGCGGGCCTGCTGCCACAACGGGGGGTTGGGTGACAGGTTTTGTAGTCGGGTGCCCCTCCCGCCCCCCATCGCACCGGAGGCTGGCAAGCGCTCGCTAACCTGCTAGACGCTGCGGCAGTAATCATGGCGTCCGATCCCTCCCCCAACTCGACGACGGCGACAGGCCGCACTTCCGACCGGCTGCGCGGCAAGTTTGCGCGTGCGTGGGCGAGTCGCTGGACCAAGGCCGCGCTGGTGCTGGTCGTGCTCGGCTTCGTCGCGATCTTCGCGTTCTGGTTCGCGGTCATGCGCGATCTGCCTTCGGTCGATACGCTGCGCACCTACGAGCCGCCGTTGCCGACCAATGTCCGCGGGATCGATGGCGCGCCGATCCATTCCTACGCGCGCGAACGGCGCGTCGAGCTGAGCTATGCCGAATATCCGCCGCTGCTGGTGAAGGCGTTCCTTGCCGCCGAGGACAAGTCGTTCTTTGAGCATCACGGCGTGGATTATCCCGGCCTCGCTGGCGCGGTGTACGACTATGCAAGCAAGCTTGGCACCGGCAAGCGCGCCAAGGGCGGCTCGACGATCACGCAGCAGGTCGCGAAGAACCTGTTGATCGGCAACGCGTATTCGCCGTCGCGGAAACTGCGCGAGGCGGTGCTGGCGTACAAGATCGAGGATACGCTGACCAAGCCGCAGATCCTGGAGCTGTACCTCAACCAGATCGCGCTGGGGCGCAACGCGTTCGGCGTCGAGGCGGCGTCACACGCGTATTTCGACAAGGAACTCGACCAGCTCGATCTCGCGCAGATGGCGTATCTCGCGATCCTGCCGAAGGGGCCGTCGAACTACGATCCGGTGCGCAATACCGAGCGCGCGATGATTCGGCGCAACTATGTGCTGAACCGGATGCTCGACAACGGCTTCATCACGCGCGCGCAGCGTGACCAGGCGAATGCCGAGCCGCTGGGGGCGGTCATGCGGCGCACGCCGAAGTTCGAGAGCGTCGGCGGGTATTTCGTCGAGGAAGTCCGCCGCCAGCTGATGGCGAAGTTCGGCGAGAGCGCGAAGGACGGCCCGTACAGCGTGTATTCGGGCGGACTGTGGGTTCGGACCTCGTTCGACGCGAAGCTGCAGGATCTCGCGCAGCAAGCCTTGCGTGATGGTCTGGTGCGGTTCGACAGTGGGCGCGGCTGGAACGGGCCGATCCGTCATGTCGAGATCGAGGACGACAACTGGCTCCAGCCCCTGCTCAACAGCAATATCGCGCTCGACTACCGCGATTGGGTCGCGGCGATCGTGACGGGCAAGGACGGCAACGCCTGGAGCCTCGGCTTCCGCACGGGCAAGACCGGCACGCTGCCGCGCTATGCCGCGCAGATGGCGGTGCGCGGCAAGGGCGGCAACGCATTCGGCGCGATCGAGGTCGGCGATATCATCGCGGTGGCGCCGGACGGTGGTACGTTCGCGTTGCGGGCGATCCCGAAGGTGTCGGGCGCGTTCGTCGTCGAGGAGCCCGCGTCAGGCCGCGTGCTGGCGATGCAAGGCGGGTTCGACGACCGGTTGCAGGCGTTCAACCGCGCGACGCAGGCGATGCGGCAGCCGGGTTCGACGATCAAGCCGATCGTCTATTCCGCTGCGCTCGACAACGGCATGACGCCTGCTTCGATCATCGTCGACGGACCGTTCTGCGTCTATCAGGGCGCGCGACTGGGGCAGAAATGCTTCCGCAACTTCGGCAATTCGCGTGGCGCCGGGCCGCACACGATGCGCTGGGGCATCGAGCAGTCGCGCAACCTGATGACGGTGCGCGCCGCCGCGCAGACGGGGATGCCGAAGGTCGTCGCGACGATCAAGAAGATGGGGGTTGGCGATTACTCTCCGTATCTCTCGTTCGCGCTCGGCGCGGGCGAGACGACCGTGGGGCGCATGGTCAACGCGTATTCGATCCTCGCCAACAACGGGAAGGGCGGACCGCCGTCGCTGATCGACTTCGTGCAGGACCGTCATGGCAAGGTGATCTGGCCTGAGAATTGGCGGCCGTGCGACCGGTGCAATGCGCCTGACTGGGACGGCAAGCCGATGCCGCGGCCTATCACGCGCCAGCGCCAGGTGCTCGATGCGATGACCGCGTACCAGATGGTCCACATCACCGAGGGCGTCGTCCAGCGCGGCACCGCGGTGACGTTGCGCGAGCTCGATCGGCCGATGTTCGGCAAGACCGGCACCAACAATGGCCCGACCGATGTGTGGTTCATCGGAGGTACGCCGCAATTCGTCGGCGGGCTGTATATCGGCTTCGATACGCCGCGGAATCTCGGTGGTGCGGCGCAGGGCGGTACGCTGGCTGCGCCGATCTTCAAGCAGTTCGCGGTGAAGGCGTATGAAAATCTCCCTAAGCTGCCGTTCCGCGCGCCGGCGGGTATCCGTATGGTCCGGATCGATCGTGGGAGCGGCCGTCCGGTCTATGGCACGTGGCCGAATACCGACGATCCGAAGCCCGCGGTGATCTGGGAAGCGTTCAAGCCCGAGAGCGAGCCACGCCGTGCTGCACGACGTTCCGATGCAGCCCCGGCCGCGGCGGCGACCACCACCGCGGTGAAGAAGGCCGAAGCTCCGCGCGACAGCGATTTCTTGCAAAGACAAGGCGGAATCTACTAGCGCAGTTCCTACATCGTCATCCCAGCGCACGCTGGGATCTCAACCCGCACCCGCGCCCTCGCGGACGGAGATCCCAGCGTTCGCTGGGATGACGGACATTTTGGAGAATACCCATGCGCGCCGAAGCGCAGGCTCACGTAGACACCATCAACGACGCGCTGGCGCTGCTGCGCCGCTTCCTCGACTGGGACCGCGCGCTGCGTCGTCTCGACGAGCTGAACGCGCGCGTCGAGGATCAGGCGCTCTGGTCCGATCCCAAGGCCGCGCAGGAGGTGATGCGCGAGCGTCGCCGTCTCGACGAGGCGATCAGCGCGACGCGGGCGATCCAGAGCGAGTTGTCGGACACCGCCGAGCTGATCGAGATGGCCGAGGCCGAGGGCGATACCGCGTTGGTGGCGGACGGCGTTGCCGCGCTTGCCGAGCTCGCCGCGCGGGCCGACCGGGACAAGATCAAGGCGTTGCTCGCAGGCGAGGCCGACGCCAACGACACCTATATCGAGGTGAACGCGGGCGCCGGCGGGACCGAGAGCCAGGACTGGGCGGGCATGCTCAGCCGGATGTATTCGCGCTGGGGCGAGCGCCAC
The DNA here is from genome assembly GCF_049472435.1 of Sphingomonas sp. 4RDLI-65. Classification (NCBI taxonomy): domain Bacteria; kingdom Pseudomonadati; phylum Pseudomonadota; class Alphaproteobacteria; order Sphingomonadales; family Sphingomonadaceae; genus Sphingomonas; species Sphingomonas sp. 4RDLI-65. The sequence continues at coordinate 14,294 of NZ_JBCEBT010000010.1, forward strand.
GGGCTGAAGGTCGAGCTGATCGACCAGCATTCGGGCGAGCAGGCGGGGATCAAGTCCGCGACGCTGCTGCTCAAGGGCGAGAACGCGTACGGCTATGCCAAGACCGAGAGCGGCGTGCACCGGCTCGTCCGGATCAGCCCGTACGACTCGGCGGCGCGGCGGCATACGTCGTTCGCCAGCGTCTGGGTGTACCCGGTCGTCGACGACAATATCGAGGTCGAATACAACGAGAGCGACCTGCGGATCGACACCTACCGCGCGTCGGGCGCCGGCGGCCAGCACATCAACACGACCGATTCGGCGGTGCGCATCACGCACATCCCGACCGGGATCGTCGTGCAGTGCCAGAACCAGCGTTCGCAGCACAAGAACAAGGCCGAGGCGTACAATCAGCTCCGCGCGCGTCTGTACGAGCGTGAACTGGCGATCCGCGAGACTGCCGCCAACGCCGAGAATGCCGGCAAGACCGATATCGGCTGGGGCCACCAGATCCGTTCGTACGTACTCCAGCCGTACCAGATGGTGAAGGACCTGCGCACGGGCGTCGTCTCGACCAGCCCGTCGGACGTGCTCGACGGCGATCTCGAGATGTTCATGGCGGCGGCGCTGTCGCAGCGCGTGACCGGCGAGGCCGTCGAGGTGGAGGACGTCGATTGAAGCTCAAGGGTGCCCTTGCCCTGATGCTGTCGCCGGTATTCCTGCTCGCGGCGTGCGACGGCAGCAAGCCGCTGATCAAGCGCGAGCCCAAGGAGCCGGTGTTCCCTGCCGCCGACCGTCCGGTAGCGTCGATCGTGTCGTCGCGCTGGTCTAACGAAGAAGCGCGCGATCGGCTGAACGAGGCGGGTGAAGTCATGAACAAGGCCGAGATCCGCAAGGGGATGACGGTCGCGGACATCGGCGCGGGCGAGGGGTACTACACGATCCGCATGGCTGCGCGGGTCGGCAAGGACGGGCGTGTGCTGGCCGAGGACATCGTCGCGAGCGTGCGCGATACGCTGGCGGAGCGCGTCGCGCGCGAGGATCTGGCGAACGTCAGCGTGAAGCTGGGCGAGCCGAACGATCCCAAGCTGCCCGAGGCGAGCTTCGACCGGGTGCTGATGGTGCACATGTATCATGAGATCGAGCAGCCGTACGAGTTCCTGTGGCGGTTGCGGCCGTCGCTGAAGCCTGAGGGGTTGGTGGTGGTGGTCGATGCGAACCGACCGACGCAGAACCACGGCACGCCGCCGGCGTTGCTGAAGTGCGAGTTCGCGGCGGTCGGGTATACGCAGGTGGATATGGACGACATGCCGTCGGCGGGCGGGTATCTGGCGACGTTCCGCGCGACTGGGCCGCGGCCGAAGCCGGAGGCGATCCGGGCTTGCCGGTTGAATTGAGCACCAAGTCCTCCCCTGCAAGGGGAGGTGGCAGCCCATCGGGCTGACGGAGGGGTATCGCGCTATCGAGAGGGTATCACCCCTCCGTCTGGCAAGCGCCAGCCACCTCCCCTTCTAGGGGAGGATTGATGTGGGGAGTGGTCAAACCACCCCCATCGCGCGCAAGCTTGTTACCTGGTCTCCCGCGATCACCAGATGGTCGAGCAACACCACTTCCAACGTCCGCAACCCTGCCGCCAGCGCCTGGGTAAATGCCACATCGCGCGCACTCGGCGTTGCGTCGCCGCTCGGATGGTTGTGCGCCATCACCACGCCGACCGCACCAAACCCCAGCGCATCCACCGCGATCGTCCGGATCGTGACCGGCACCCGGTCACGCCTGCCAGCGACATGCCGCATCCCGAGAAGCCTCCGATTCGGATCAAGATACGCAACCGCCACCGTCTCGACCGTGGCATTACGCAACCCGGCGAACAGCGCGCGAGCCGCCGCGAGGTCCGCGATACGAGGAGAAGGCACGGGCAACGGCGGCACGTACCCGCCTGCCCCGCGACGCCCGCCACCGCACGCGCAACTACATCCGCTTGAGCCCCCGCCCCCGCGCCGCTACGCAAACCCGATGCGCCAATATCTAGACCTCATGGACCGCGTGCTCTCGACCGGCGTCGAGACGATGGACCGCACCGGCACCGGCACGCTCAGCGTGTTCGGCGCGCAGATGCGGTTCGATCTCGCACAGGGCTTCCCCGTGCTCACCACCAAGAAGCTTCACCTTCGCTCGATCATCGTCGAGCTCCTGTGGTTCCTGCGCGGCGACACCAACGTCCGCTGGTTGCAGGAGCGCAAGGTGGCGATCTGGGACGAGTGGGCGGACGAGAACGGCGATCTCGGTCCGGTCTACGGCAAGCAGTGGAGCGACTGGGTCGCCGCCGATGGCCGCCACATCGACCAGATCGCCGAGCTGATCGCGCAGATTAAGACCAACCCCGCCTCACGTCGCCAGATCGTCAGCGCGTGGAACCCGGGCGACCTGCACGCGATGGCGCTCGCGCCGTGCCACTGCCTGTTCCAGACGCACGTCGCGAACGGCAAGCTGTCGCTGCAGCTCTACCAGCGCTCGGGCGACATCTTCCTCGGCGTGCCGTTCAACATCGCCAGCTATGCGCTGCTGACGCACATCCTCGCGCAGCAATGCGGGCTGGAAGTCGGCGAGTTCATCTGGACCGGCGGCGATTGCCACCTCTATTCGAACCATCTGGAGCAGGCGCAGCTGCAGCTGACACGCTCGCCGGGGCCGTTGCCGCGGCTCGAGATTTTGCGGAAGCCGGACTCGATCGATGCGTACGAATATGAGGATTTCGTGCTGCACGATTACGTTGCGCAGGCGCACATCAAGGCGCCCGTCGCGGTCTGAACAGAGAGCGAATCGCAATAGGAACCGGCTGCGTGCTGCGTGGTTCAGAGGCGCATGGACATCACCCAACTCATTCTCGACGAACACGCGCAGCAGCGTAACCTCTTTGCGCAGATCGATTCGATCGACGCCAAGGACACCGAGGCGCTGTCGGCGCTGTGGACCCGCCTCAAGAACCTGCTCGACGCGCATGCCGAGGCGGAAGAGCGCTTCTTCTACCCGCGGCTGATGAAGATCGGCACCGGTGGCAATGATGCCGAGTCGGCCGCCGAGGAGACCGAGGACGCGATCGAGGACCATAACGACATCCGCGAGACGGGCGAGGCGGTCGACAAGCACCCGGTGGGATCGGACGCCTGGTTCGAGGCGGTCGGGGAGTGCAATAAGGCGAACAGCGATCACTTGGCAGAGGAAGAGCGCCAGGGCCTGACCGACTTCCGCAAGCATGCGACGCTAGAGGAGCGGCATGAACTGGGCGTGCGGTTTGCGGCGTTTGAGGCGAATCATCTTAATGGCGTGAAGGTCGTTGAGAAGGATCCCGAGGCGTATGTGAAGGAACATGCGCCAAACTGAACCGCGCCACCGACTTGCTACCACCCCGGCGAAGGCCGGGGCCCAGTTGGAAAGGTGGAAGTAACGGAGTGCAGTTCTCCGTTAGCGACGTTTCCCAACTGGACCCCGGCCTCCGCCGGGGAGGTGCTTTGGGTTAGGTTCTGGCACAATGCTCGAAGTGGCTCTTTGCCCTCGATTGCGGCATTACCACCGCATGATCACCTTCTACCTTGCCCGCGCCAGCAACGGCGTCATCGGCCGCGACGGGCACCTCCCGTGGCGTCTCCCCGCCGACCTGAAGCGCTTCAAGACGCTGACGATGGGCAGGCCGATGGTCATGGGGCGCAAGACGTTCGAGAGCTTCCCGAGCCCCCTGCCCGGTCGCCGCCACATCGTTCTCACACGCGGCGACTGGACGGCGGCGGGTGCGGAGGTTGCGCATTCGATCGAGGAAGCGCTGGCGATGGCCGGCGACGATGTGGCGGTGATTGGTGGCGCACAGATTTATGCGCAGTTGCTCCCCCATGCCGACCGCATCGAACTGACCGAAGTCCATGCCGAGCCAGAGGGCGACGCGACCGTTCCCGCGTTCGACGGCTGGGTGGAGGTCGCCCGCGAAGACTACCCCATCGAGGGCGAACGGCCGGCATACAGCTTCGTAAGCCTGGTTCGCTCCTAGCTTGTTCTCCCGCGAAGGCGGGAGCCCAGGCTGGACTCTCGCCTTCGCGGGAAAACAAGCTTACAGAAGGACTATCGCCTTTCGCGACGGCTGGTTACTGACCCGCGCATGCAACGGCTCGACGGTGGCGCTTCCATCCCTTCGTATCTGGCGAACGGGATCGTCGCGCTGGGGAATTTCGACGGATTTCACCTTGGCCATCAGGCCGTGGTCGCGCGCGCGGTCGCCTGGGCTCATGCCGAGGGGCGCCCCGCAATCGTCGCGACATTCGACCCGCATCCGGTCCGCCATTTCCGCCCCGACACCCCGCCCTTCCGCCTGACCACGCTCGATCAGCGCCAGCAGCTTTTCAAGAAAGCCGGCGCCGATGCGATGGTCGTGTTCAATTTCGACGGCGATCTCGCCGCACTGACCGCCGAGCGCTTCATCACCGAACGCCTCGAACGCAACCTCCGCGTCGCCGGCGTCGTCACCGGCGAGGACTTCACCTTCGGCAAGGGCAAGGCCGGCACCGTCCGCACGCTCGCCTCGCGTGGCCCCGCGCACGGGTTTCGCGCGGAAACGGTCGGCGCGATCGAACTGGAGGGAGAGGTCATCTCCTCCACCCGCATTCGCGAAGCCCTCCGCGCGGGCGACATGGCCACCGCAACCCGCCTGCTAACGCGCCCTTTCGCGATCCAGGGTTTCGTCCAGCATGGCGACAAAGTCGGCCGGACGATCGGCTATCCGACCGCCAATCTCGACATGGGCAATTACCTGCGCCCCGCCTACGGGATCTACGCGGTGACCGGGCGGCTCGAGGACGGGCGCGTGCTGAAGGGCGCCGCCAACCTAGGCATCCGCCCGAGCTTCGATCCGCCCAAGGAATTGCTCGAGCCGCATTTCTTTGATTTCGGCGAGGATCTGTACGGGCAGCGGATCGAGGTTTCGCTGATCGAGTATCTACGTGCCGAGGCGAAGTTCGCCAACCTCAATGCGCTCATCACGCAGATGGACGCCGACTGCGCGCGCGCGCGGACGATCCTGGCATAACCCTCTCTGCGAGGGAGAGGGATGGCAACGCGCGGCGCTACCGGCTACAGCCCGGCCCACTTATGACCGATACTCCTGCGCCCGCCCGCGATTACCGCGACACCGTCTTCCTGCCGAAGACCGACTTCCCGATGAAGGCGGGCCTCGCCGCCAAGGAGCCGGCGATCCTGGAGCGCTGGGCGAAGCTCGGCATCTACGACCGGTTGCGCGAACAGCGGCTCGGGCGCGAGCGGTTCATCCTGCACGACGGCCCGCCGTACGCGAACGGCGACATCCACATGGGCCACGCGATGAACAAGGTCCTGAAGGACATCATCGTCCGCTCGCAGTCGCTGATGGGCAAGGACGCGCCCTACGTCCCCGGCTGGGATTGCCACGGCTTGCCGATCGAATGGAAGGTCGAGGAAGCGTACCGCGCGAAGAAGCTCAACAAGGACGACGTGCCGGTCGCGCAGTTCCGCGCCGAATGCCGGGCGTATGCCGAGAAATGGGTCGCCGTGCAGAAGGCCGAGTTCGAGCGGCTCGGCGTGATGGGCGACTGGGCCGATCCGTATCTGACGATGAAATATGAGGCGGAAGCCACCATCGTTGGCGAGCTGCTGAAGTTCGCCGAGAGCGGCCAGTTGTACCGCGGCGCCAAGCCGGTGATGTGGTCGCCGGTCGAGAAGACCGCGCTCGCCGAGGCCGAGGTCGAGTATGAGGACATCGTCTCCACCCAGATCGACGTCGCGTTCGAGATCGTGGACGCGCCCAACGCGCCGGAGCTGGTCGGCGCGCATGCGGTGATCTGGACGACCACGCCGTGGACGATTCCGGTGAACCAGGCGCTGAGCTATGGGCCTGAGATCGAGTATGTCGCTGTCGAAGCGAGCTGGGACCGCGAACTGACGGACGCGTCGTTCGAAAATGGCGGCAATGTCATCAACAAGAAGTTGGTGATCGCTGAAGTGCTCTTGCCGCTCGTCGCAAAGCGCATGGGCTTCACTAGCAGCAATGTTATCTGGCGCGGTAAGGGCTCCGACCTCGCCGACGCAACCGCGCGGCACCCGATGCAAGCACTCGGCGGGTTCTTCGCGAAGCCGCGCCCGTTCCTCCCCGGCGAGTTCGTCACGACCGACGCGGGCACCGGGCTCGTCCACATGGCGCCGGACCACGGCGAGGACGATTTCGAACTCTGCAAGCAATACGGCATCGACCCGGTCTTCGCGGTCGACGGCGCGGGAATGTACCGCGCCGACTGGGCGTGGCTCGGTGGCCAGGGCAGCGTCATCAACAAGAAGTTCGTGGGCGCCGACGGCCCGATCTGCACCGACCTGCGCGAAGCCGGCGCGTTGCTCGCGGCGAGCGACGATTTCAAGCACAGCTATCCGCATTCGTGGCGCTCGAAGGCGAAAGTGATTTTCCGCGCGACCCCGCAATGGTTCATCCCGATGGATGCCTCGACGTCGCTCGGCACCGACGGGCGTGCAACAGAGTCCCCCTCCCGCTTGCGGGAGGGGCTAGGGGAGGGCCTGTCCAACGACACCGCGCTTTCCGCGACAAGCCCTCCCCCGACCCCTCCCGCAAGCGGGAGGGGGGAAGAGTCGAACGGCGCAACGCTCCGCGAAATCGCGCTCGACGCGATTGCCGCGACCACCTGGATCCCCGCGCGCGCGGAAAACCGGATCACGTCGATGGTCCAGGGCCGCCCAGACTGGGTCATCTCGCGCCAGCGTGCCTGGGGCGTGCCGATCGCGCTGTTCGTGAACCGCGTCACCGGCCAGTACCTTAACGACCCAGCGGTCAACGCCCGCATCGTCGAAGCCTTCCGCGAGAACGGCGCGGATGCGTGGTATGCCGACGGCCACCAGGCACTGCTCGGCCCCGACTACGACCTCGCCGACTATGAGGTCGTGAAGGACATCCTCGACGTCTGGTTCGACTCCGGCTGCACCCACGTCTTCACCGTGGAAGCACGCTATGGCGAGGGCACCCGCGCCAACCTGTACCTCGAAGGTTCGGACCAGCATCGCGGCTGGTTCCAGTCGTCGCTGCTCGAAAGCTGCGGCACCCGCGGTCGCGCACCATACGACGCGGTCCTCACGCACGGCTTCGCGCTCGACGGCCAGGGGCGGAAAATGTCGAAGTCGCTCGGCAACGTCGTCGATCCGCTCAAGATCATCGGCGAGTCCGGCGCGGACATCCTGCGCATGTGGGTCGCCTCGACCGACTATTTCGACGACGTGAAGATCGGCAAGGAGGTGCTCGCCACCGCCTCCGACGCGTATCGGAAGCTGCGCAACACGTTCCGCTACATGCTCGGCGCGCTCGAAGGCTTCGAGGAGTCGGAGCGCGTCGCGGTATCCGACATGCCCGAGCTGGAGCGCTACGTACTCCGCCGCCTCGGCATGATCGACACCGAACTGCGCCAGGCCGCCGAGGCGTACGAGTTCAACCGCTACACGCGCCTGCTGACCGACTTCGCGAACGAGGATCTGTCGGCGTTCTTCTTCGATATCCGCAAGGATTCGCTCTATTGCGACGCACCGAGCGATATCAAGCGCCGGTCGTATCGCACCGTCCTCGACGTGCTGTTCCACGCGCTCGTCCGCTACGCCGCGCCGGTGCTGTGCTTCACCGCCGAGGAAGTGTGGCAATCGCGCTTCCCCAACGACGACAGCTCGGTACACTACCTCGAATGGCCGTCGCTGCCTGAGGTGGAGGATGGCGTTGCTATCGGGAAGAAGTGGACGCAGATCCGTGCGCTGCGCGAAACCGTTACCGAAGCAATCGAACCGATGCGTCGCGAAAAGACTGTTCGCTCAAGCTTAGAGGCAGAAGTGACAATTCGATCGGTGTCGCCTCTTGCGCCGAATGAAGCAGCGGAGTTGGCCGAGGCGTTCATCGTTGCCAAGGTCACGCCGGGCGACGCCGTCACCGTGACCCGCACCGACTTCCACAAATGCGGCCGCTGCTGGCGCCACCTCCCCGAGGTGACGGTTGATGGCGAGCTCTGCAACCGGTGCGACGAGGTAGTGGCCGATGCGTAACCTCCCCAAAGCCGGGTTCGGCGCGGCGATCGCGCTGTTCCTCGCCGACCAGATCAGCAAATGGGCGGTGACAAAGCCCCTCGGGATCGATTCGCTCGGCGACTCGCAGACGATCACCTCGTTCTTCGACCTGCGCTTCGTGCCCAACATCGGCATATCGCTCGGGCTGCTTCCCGCCGACGGGCACCTGACCCGCTGGGCGCTGGTGCTGCTCACCGGCGCGATCGCGGTCGGCGTCGCGGTGTGGATGACGCGCGAGAAGAACCCCGCCGATCAGGTCGCGCTCGGCTTCGTGCTCGGCGGCGCGATCGGCAATATCCTCGACCGGATCCGGCTTGGATATGTGGTCGATTTCGCCGACCTGCATATCGGCGAGTGGCGTCCGTTTTTGGTCTTCAATGTCGCCGATGCAGCGATTACTGTCGGCGTGCTCGTCCTGCTTGTTCGGGCGCTCCTCGTGCGCGAGAAGCCCCCTGTGGAGAATTCCCATGCGTAAGTTCGTACCCCTGGCCGCCGGCCTCACCTGCGTCGCGCTGCTCAGCGGCTGCGGGGCAGGCCGTAGCCTCGATCGCGCACGTCCGGACGAGTTCGCCGTTGCGCGCCAGGCGCCGCTCGTGATCCCGCCCGACTTCGCGCTGGTCCCGCCACAGCCGGGTGCCGCGCGTCCGCAGGATACCGCGGCCAACGCACAGACGCTCGACGCGCTGTTCGGTGGTGCCGCTGCGCGTAGCCCGGCGGAGTCCGGCGTGCTCAGCGACGCCGGCGCCGACAGCGACGATCCCGGCATCCGCTCCAGCGCAGGCGATCCCGGCACGACGGTCGTCGACAAGGGCTCGACCACGCGCGACATCGTCGCGGCGCCGGAAGGCGACGGCCAGGACGCACGTACGACTGCGAACTGATCGGGGTTTCCCTGAAGGACGAAAAAGGGCGGCTCCTCGCGGGGCCGCCCTTTTTCGTATCGGCTGATCTTGGTCGCACCTAAATCCGTCATCCCAGCGAAAGCTGGGATCTCACCATGTGGCGAACGTCGCCCGCCTCGAGGGATACCCCAGCTTTCGCTGGGGTGACGGAATGGGGATTGGGGGAACGGGAACGGGGATTGGGATAGCCTCGGCAACCGCCTTCTTGTTCTCCCGCGAAGGCGGGAGCCCAGTCTGGGTCCCCGCCTTCGCGGGGAAACACGCTTGGAGGTCTGAGAGGGGCGCGGAAAGCTCGCCCCCCTTCAGAGCCGATTAGAACGCCGCGGTCAGCGACACCACGACCTTGCCACCGGCGATCGATCCGGTGCCGTCCTGGCCGCGGCTGAAGCTCGGCTGGAGATAGGCCGATTCGCCCTTGCCGATGTCGGTGTCGACATAGGCTACGCCCAGCGTCAGCGGTGTGCTGGGGATTACGTAGTCCGCGCCAAACAGCCAGTCCCAATATTCGCCGGTCGGCGACACGCTGGTCGCGAACGGACCGAGGCCCTTGTTGCCGTTCGAATAGCCGACATGGCCCTTCACGGTCAGCCCGGTGTTGGGGATACCACTGCTGATGTCGCCCCAGAGGTACAGGTTGCTGTCCTTGGCATTGACCCGGTCATAGCCGACCGCCACCGAGGCACCGCTGGTGTACCATGGACCCAGCGCCTGCTGCTTGGGCGCGTAGGCGACACCGGCGAGCAGTGCGACCGGGCCGGCGGTGCCCGACAGCTTGGCATAGGGTTCGATGAAGTCGGTGTTGTCGAAGCCGCTCGGGTACATGTACCACGTCGCGCCGACGTCGAGCGCGCCGCCGCCAACGGGGACTTTGTAGCCCGCGATCAGGTCGAGTTCCATGTTGGCGCCGCCGAACGTACCCCAGCCCGCGAGGTTCGAACCCCAGGTGCCGATATACAGGCCGCTCTCGTGCGCGATGGTGATGCCGCCCTGCACGGCGAGGTTCTCGTCCGACTGCGACACGCCGCGGAAACGATAATCGCTGACGAGCCCGACCGAACCGGTGACGGTGATCGCCTTTGGTGGCGCAGTGGCCTCGTCCTGAGCGAACGCGGGGGTAGCGGCAGCCAATGCGATGCCGCCGAGAAGAATAGTGGTGAAGCGCATCGTTTCCCTTTCGATACTGGAAATTCGATGTCCCCGCCTGCAACCGCGGACGCCGCATCTATCGAGGCATGGCCTCCGAGTGCGGTCTTTCCTGCGGTGACGAATGTGTGACAGCGCGTGGTGCGGCGCACAAGCGAATCTTGCGTACAATCCGGGTTTGACGCCACACATGTTGCGCGAGGGCCACACTGGCCGTGCATCTTGGCCACCGACGATTTTATGCTTACGCCGAAGCGCTGGCCTTGCGCAGCGAGCCGACATTAATGCTCGTCGGTTGCTCCTGACGACAGCGACCAGACGTTCTTTCGGCTTCTGAAACCTCGATTGGGCAGGTTCCCGACTTCTACCCCCGCGTTGCTACAAACGCTGCCAACCCCGCTTCGAGGTCGGCAATCAGGTCGGCGGGGTCTTCGAGGCCGATCTGGAGACGGACCATCGGGCCGGCGGCGTCGCGCTTGGTGACGCTGCGGTAGCGGTGCGGGTCGGCGGGGATGGCGAGGCTTTCGAAGCCGCCCCAGCTATAGCCGATGCCGAACAGTTGGAGGGTGTCGATCAGCGCGGCGCGTGAGGCTTCGTCGCCACCGTTGAGAACGAACGAGAAGAGGCCGCTGGAACCCTTGAAGTCGCGGACGAACAGGTCGTGGCCGGGGCAATCGGGGAGTGCGGGGTGGAGGACCTGCGCGACTTCGGGGCGGCTTTGGAGCCAGTTTGCGATCTGGAGCGCGCTCGACTGATGTTGCGCGAGGCGGACCGCCATCGTGCGCAGGCCGCGGCTGCCGAGCCAGCAATCGTCGGGGCTGGCGACCTGACCGAGCTGGAAACTCGTCTCGCGCAGTTTCTTGAAATGGCCGGGTGCTGCGGTGACCGAGCCGAGCATGACGTCCGAGTGGCCGACGACATACTTGGTGCCGGCGAGGATCGTGAGGTCGACGCCGTGCTCGATCGCGGGGAAGAACAGCGGGGTGGCCCAGGTGTTGTCTAGCAATGTCGTCACGCCGCGCGCCTTGGCGGCGGCGACGATCGCGGGGACGTCCTGTACCTCGAAGCTCAAGGATCCGGGGCTTTCCATGAAGATGGCGCGCGTGTTCTCGCCGATCAGGTCGGCGATGCCGGCGCCGATCATCGGGTCGTAATAGCGGGTGGTGATGCCGAACCGCTTGAGCAGCCCGCCCGCCATGCCCCGGGTCGGGTCGTAGGCGCTGTCGACGAGCAGCAGTTCGTCGCCGGGGGACAGTACCGACAGCAGAGCAGCCGCGATTGCCGCGACGCCCGAGCAATAGAGGAACGTCCCTTCCGCGCCGGGCTCGAGCGAGGTCAGCGCGTCGGCGAGGCTCCACTGCGTCGGCGTGCCCTTGCGCCCGTAGAATAGGCGGTGATGCGTGTCTTTGGTGGCGCTTTCGCGGAGGTGGCCAACGGAGTCGTAGAGGATCGTCGAGGCGCGCCAGACTGGCGGGCTTACGATGCCCTGCGTCCATTCCTTGCGACGGCCGGCGAGGACGACCTTGGTCGCATCGCCGACCGGCTTGTTCGTGTCGCTCATGCCGTGCCTGTCGCCTTGGGTGTCGAGGGATCGCCGCCCCATTCGGACCAGCTGCCGTCGTACAGAGCTGCGTCGTTGCCGAGCAAATGCGCGCCGAACGCGAGTACCGACGCGGTGATGCCCGAGCCGCAGGTCATCACCAGCGGCTTCGACAGGTCGATGCCGGCCTTGTCGAATTCGGCCTTCAGAGCATCGCCGGTCTTCCACGTGCCGTCTGTGTTGAACACCGCGCCCTGCGGCAGGTTCTTCGAGCCCGGAATATGGCCCAGTGCAGTGCCCGGCCGCGGGTCTTCCTCCGCGCCGGTAAAGCGTGCCGCCGAGCGTGCGTCGAGCACCTGCTCCGCCCCGCTCTCGACGTTCGCCTTCATCTGATCGAGATCACGCACGCCCTTCAGGTCCGCCCAGGTCGTGAAGTGACGATGCCGCGGCGTTTCCTTGCCCGATGCGGTTTCGCGTCCCTCGGCCTGCCACTTGGCCAGCCCGCCATCGAGAATCGCCACGTTGTGCGCGCCGAACAGCCGCAGCATCCACCACGCCCGCGCGGCGGTGTGCCAGGGGGAGCTGTCGTACAGGACGATCCGACTGCCATCGCCGAGGCCCAGCGTCTGCATCCGGCTCGCGAATTTGTCCGCTGACGGGAGGGTGTTGGGGAGGTCGCTATCGGTATCGCGCAGCTCGGCCAGGTTCATGAACACCGCGCCGGGAATGTGCGCCGCCTCATACTCCGCGGCCGCATCGCGACCCTCGGCATAGGTCGCGTCGACGATCCTCAGATCGCTCGCGCCCAGTTCGTTCGCCAGCCATTCGGTGCTTACCAACGCGTCCATATGCCGCTCCTTGTGCTCGTGAGGTCAGTAGCCAGCAGGGCCGCTCGCGTCGAGGGAGGCGAGGAACCCGGCCGCTTGCGCGCGCGTCGCCTCGCGGTCCGCCTCCGACTGCTTCGCCCAGTTGCGATACGGCATCGCCAGCCGGTTGTTGCGCCCGAGCTTGTCCTCGTGCCGGTCGAGGAAATCCCAGTACAGCGCGTTGAACGGGCACGCATCCGGCCCGATCCGTTGCTTCACCTTGTAGCGGCACGACCCGCAATAATCGGACATCCGGTCGATATACGCGCCCGACGAGATATACGGCTTAGACCCCAACAAGCCGCCATCGCCGAACTGGCTCATCCCCAGCGTGTTGGGCAGTTCGACCCATTCATACGCGTCGACATACACTTCCAGATACCATTGATGCACCTTGGCCGGGTCCGCGCCGATCAGCAGCGCGAAATTGCCCGTGACCATCAGCCGCTGGATATGATGCGCGTGCGCAGTCTCCAGCGTCTGGCCGATCGCCTCGCGCAGACAGTGCATGTCGGTCTCGCCGGTCCAGTACCAGCCGGGTAGCTCGCGGTGATGGTCGAGGAAGTTGCGCTCGACATACTGCGGCCCCTCGCGCCAGTAGATCCCGCGCATATATTCGCGCCAGCCGATGATCTGGCGGATATAGCCCTCGACCGCGTTGAGCGGCGCACGACCGGCACGGTATTCCGCCTCGGCACGCCGGCACAGGTCGAGCGGATCGAGCAGCCCGGAATTGATGTAGGGCGACAGGATCGAGTGCCACAGATGCCGCTCGCCGGTGAGCATCGCATCCTCGTAATCGCCGAACTGCGGCAGCGCGTGCTTGAAGAAATTCGCCGCCTGTCGCTCGGCATCCTTCGCGGTCACGGCATACTCGAATCCGTCGAGGCTCCCCGAATGATCCGCGAACCGCTCCGCGACCAGCGCCAGCACGTCCTGCGTGATCGCATCCGGCGCGAACACCAGCGGGCGCGGCATCAGCAGGTCGTTCTTGGCGGGCTTGCGGTTCTCCTTGTCGAAGTTCCAGCGGTCACCCTCGGGCTTGCCGTCGGTCATCAACAGTCCGGTGCGCGTCCGCATCTGGCGATAGAACCACTCCATCGTCAGCGACTTCCGTTCCGCCGCCCAGGTCTCGAAATCAGCATGGCTGGCGAGGAAACGATCGTCGCTGCGGATCTCGACCGGGATGCCGAACAGCGTCTCCCAGCTTTCGAGCATCGCCATCACGCGCCACTCACCGCCCTCGGTGACGACAATCCGCTCGGGATCGTGCCGCTCGACCGCGCGCGCGATCTCGCCGGTGAAGCTGCCCGCATTGTCAGGGTCGTCGAGCTTGGTGTATTCGACCGTCCACCCGGCCTCGCGCAGCGCCTCGGCATGATGCCGCATCGCCGACAGGATATAGGCGATCTTGCGCTTGTGGTGGCGAACATAGGTCGTCTCCTCGGCGACCTCCATCATCAGCACGATCGTGGTCGTCGGATCACAGTCCCGCAGCGAAGCGAGGTCGATCGTCAGCTGGTCGCCTAGGATCGGTACGAGCGTGGTTTTCTTGCGCGTCATCGCATCCTACATGGCGCACTATGACCGCACCCGCCAACCCATTGCATCTGGGCCAGAACAGCGCCCTCCCCGCCTCTCCGGAAGAGGCCGTGCTCGATTATGTTCCGAACCCGCGGCCGGGCCGGACGTATCTGGTGCGGTTCGCGGCGCCCGAGTTCACGTCGCTCTGCCCGGTGACCGGCCAGCCCGACTTCGCGCATCTCGTGATCGACTATGTGCCGGGCGAAACGATCGTCGAGTCGAAGTCGCTGAAGCTGTTCCTGAGCAGCTTCCGCAACCATGCCGGGTTCCACGAGGATTGCACCGTCGGCATAGGCGAGCGCCTGTTCGACGAGATGAAGCCGGTGTGGCTGCGCATCGGCGGATACTGGTATCCGCGCGGCGGAATCCCGATCGACGTGTTCTGGCAATCGAGTGCACCGCCACAGGATCTGTGGCTGCCGGACCAGGGGGTCGCCTCCTATCGCGGTCGTGGATGAAGGCCCGGGGTGAGGGACCCGAAATATCGGATTGATTTAGATTGATATTATTCCCGTGCTGCACTGCAGTATGTAATGAAACTTTATGCTACCTGAACCGTTCAAATGGATGCGCGACCGGGTTCTCCCAGAAGTGCGCGCTCAAACGAGGGACAGGGTATGGTGAAACCGGCGGACGGTGGGAATATCGCGCGACTGGCGCTGATCGGTAACTTCCTGCCGAGGCAGTGCGGGCTCGCCACTTTCACGACCGACGTTTTCACGGCCATGCGCGCGCGCTTCCCCGAGATCGCCGTCGACGTCTATGCGATGGACGACCATCCCGGCAAATACGACTATCCGCCCGAAGTCACCGGCACGATCCCCGAGACCGAGCTGTCGGCCTATATAAACACCGCGCGGAAGATCGAGGCCAGCGGCGCGCAGGCGATCTGGCTCCAGCACGAATACGGCATCTTCGGCGGCCCCGCCGGCGAGCATATCCTCGCGTTGCTCGATCGTACCACGTTGCCCGTCATCGTCACGCTGCACACGATCCTCGAAAAGCCCAACGCCGACGAGCGACGTGTGCTCGAGGGCCTATTGCGTCGAGCCGCCCGCGTGGTGGTGATGGCCGAGCGTGGCCGTGACATCCTCCAGCGTGTCTATGGCGCCAACCCGCGCCAGATCGTCATGATCCCGCACGGCGTGCCCGATCGCGACCTGCTCGATCCTGCTGCTTTGAAGGACAAGTTCGGCTGGCAGGGGCACAAGGTCATGCTGACGTTCGGCCTGCTCGCGCCCAACAAGGGGATCGAGACGGTCATCAATGCTCTGCCGACGGTGATCGAGAAGCATCCCGACCTGCTGTACGTCGTGCTCGGCGCGACCCATCCGAACCTCGTCGCATTCGAGGGCGAGAAGTATCGCGACAAGCTGAAGGCGCTGGCAGCCGAGAAGGGCGTTTCCGACAACATCGCGTTCGTCGACGCATTCCTCGAACATGGCGAGCTGCTCGACTATCTCCAGGCGGCGGACGTCTATGTGACGCCGTACACCAACCCTGCGCAGATCACGTCGGGCACGCTCAGCTACGCGATCGGCGTCGGCAAACCCGTGATCTCGACGCCCTATGTCCATGCGACCGAGATCCTCGCGGATGGTCACGGCGTGCTGGTGCCGTTCGGCGACGTCGACGCATTCGCGCGCGAGATCGATGCGCTGATGTCGAACGACCGCGATCGCAATCGTCTGGCCGAGCGCGCCTATGCGCGTGGCCGCACGATGATCTGGCCGAAGCTCGCCGAGGCGATGATGGCGGAGATCCGTGCGATCGTGGCGGCGCGCCCTTTTCGTCTCGCCAAGGTGCCGGCGCCGCTCAAGCCGTTGATTCCTGATTTCGCCGCGGTCGAGCGAATGAGCGATTCGACCGGCATGCTCCAGCATTCGATCTATTCGATTCCCGATCGTCGCCACGGCTATTGCATCGACGATAACTGCCGCGCGCTGATGCTGATGAGCGCGCTTCCCGATCTCGACGACGTCACCCGCGACAAGTGGATGACGATCTACGCGTCGTTCGTGCAGTATGCCTGGAACCCGGACACGCGCCGCTTCCGGAACTTCATGAACTTCGATCGCACTTGGTGCGAGGACTCGGGCTCGGAAGATTCGAACGGCCGGACGCTCTGGTCGCTCGGCGTGACGGCGCGCGATGCGCAGGCCGCCAAGCACCGCGACTGGGCGACCGCGATGTTTGATTCGACCGCGTCGATGGCGCTCGAACTCGGCTCCTTGCGCGCGCAGGCGTTCGCGATGCTCGGTGCGGCGGCGATGCTGGAGGCCAAGCCCGGTCATCAGCTGTCGCTTTCGATCCTGGAGGCCTTCCCCAAGGTCCATCTCGATCTCCTGGCGAAAGCACGGCGTCCCGAGTGGCAGTGGTTCGAAATCGTGCTTGCCTACGACAATACGCGTCTTCCCCAGGCGCTGATCCGTGCCGGCCAGGCGCTTGGCCGACAGGACCTGATCGATTGCGGCCTCGCCACGCTCGACTGGATCGTCGCCAAGCAGACCTCGCCCGAGGGTCGCTTCCGTGCCGTGGGTTCTGAGAGCTTCAACCGGCCCTATGCCGATCCGTTGCAGTTCGACCAGCAGCCGCTGGAGGCGCAGGCGACCGTCGATGCATGCGCGGCGGCGTTCGAGGCGACCGGCGACATGCGCTGGCATGACGAGGCGCAGCGCGCGTACGGCTGGTTCCTGGGGGCTAACGACCTCGATCTGCCGCTCGCGAGCGTCGCCGATGGCGGCTGCTACGACGGGCTGATGCCGACCGGGTTGAACCGAAATCAGGGTGCGGAGTCGATTTTGGCCCTGCAACTGGCAAGTTGTGCCATTTCGGGGGTATCAAAAGCAGCGCAAAGCGTGGCAGGAGCGACCCGCGTCGTCGCCTAGTTCGCTAGCGACAGCCTTGCAGGCGACGGTGCGCTGAGTGGAACGACGCGGGGCACTGCTACGATGGATCTGTTCAACCACCAGCTGCGGCTGCACGCGGACCCTTCGCGTGTCGTCGTACGGCCGTTCCATATCGCCTGGGGCGGTCATGGCGGCGCGCCGAGCCGTACCGAGCGGCTCGTCGGCGAAGTGCTGGAGATGTCGCCCGCGCAGGCGCGCGCGCAGCTCGAGGTCGTGCTGAAGGATTTCGAGGCGCGCCACTGGCAGACGCGCCGCGTGTTCATGACGCGCTACGATCAGATCGAGGACATGCTCGGGCTGAACGGCGCGGAGATCGGCGACGAGAAGCGCCAGCTGATCGGCGCGTATTTCTGCCACGAATACAGCTATGCCGCGGCTGCGCTGATGAACCCCAGCGCGGTGCCGCATTTCGACCAGTCCGGCATGCCGCCGGGGTCGATGCGCATCCTGATGAGCTTGCGCGCGGTCGGCGAGGGTCACATCTCCTCCGTGGCCTTCCGCGAGGGCATCATCACCTGCGAAAACCAGATGAAGCTCGCGCCGGAACCGCCGTTCGCGACCGCGACCGACGCGGTTGGCAGCGGCGAGGACGAGATGCCCGAGGGTCCCGTCACCGTCTATCGCCACCGCGATAGCACGCTGAGCGGCACGGTGATCTTCCCGATCACGCAGGCGCAGTCGAAGGGTCTCGAGGATCTGCGGATCGTCCGGTTCCAGCACGAGAACGGCGAGTTCGAATGGATCGGCACCTACACCGCGTATAACGGCTCGGTGATCCAGTCCGAACTGATGCGCACCCGCGACTTCCGCGCGTTCGACCTGGTGCCGATGACCGGTCCGGCCGCGCGCAACAAGGGCATGGCGCTGTTCCCGCGGAAGGTGAACGGCCAGTATATGATGATCGGCCGGCAGGACGGCGAGAATCTGTTCCTGCTCAAGTCCGATACGCTGACCGACTGGGACGACGGCGAAAAGATCCTGACGCCGGAATATCCGTGGGAGCTGGTGCAGATCGGCAATTGCGGCCCGCCGATCGAGCTCGACGAGGGCTGGCTGCTGCTGACGCACGGCGTCGGTGCGATGCGCAAATATTCGATCGGCGCGGTGCTGCTCGACAAGGACGATCCGTCGAAGGTGATTGGGCGGACCAAGCAGCCGATTTTGGCGGCGAAGGATCAGGACCGCGAGGGGTATGTGCCCAACGTGGTCTACAGCTGCGGCGCGCTGAAGCATGGCGATACGATCTTCATGCCGTACGGGATCGCGGACAGCTCGGTGGGCTTCGCGTTCGTGCCGATCAAGGACATGCTTGCCGCGATGAAGTGAGGGGGGGGCCCACGGACGCCATCCTTCTCCCCTGCGTAAACACCACCCACGCGTAAACACCACCCCGGCGAAGGCCGGGGCCCAATTGGGAGACGCAGATAACGGCGAACTGCGCTCCGTTACGACCACCTTTCCAATTGGGCCCCGGCCTCCGCCGGGGTGGTGGAATGGGCCAAGGTCCCGCCCCAATCTTGTTCTCCCGCGAAGGCGGGAGCCCAGTCTGGATCCCCGCCTTCGCGGGGAAACAAGCTTTACCGCGAAGCCGCCATCGTCCGCCGGTACATCACCCACGTCAGCACCGCGAACAACACCGTCCCGCCAACCAGCGCCACGCTCGCAAACCCGTCCCCGACCAGCGCCAACGGCGTCTCCTTGTTGGTAAGATACACGATCCCCGCAAAGCCAACCCCCCACAGCGACTCCCCGACGATCATCCCCGTCGCGGTCAGCACACCCATCCGCTTGGCAAGCTCCGGATCCCGCGCGCGGTCCGCCCAGCGATCATAGGCGAACCCGACGACCGCGCCGATCGTCACCGGCAACGTCACCGACATCGGCAGATACACCCCGAGCCCCACGCCCAGCGGCGGCAACCGCAGCTTCCCCGCCTTGCCGAGCAACTCGTCGACCGCGATCACGGCCACGCCGGTCAGCGCCCCATACCCGATCATCGCCCAGTTCAGGTTCCCCCCCAGCACACCCTTGGCGAGCGCCGAGATCAACGCCGCCTGAGGCGCCGCCAGCGCATTCGGCCCTGCCCCCGGCGCACCCGCAAACCCGAGCGTGCTCCCCAGCAGATTGAGCACCGGCGGTACCACGATCGACCCGAACACCACGCCGATCAGCAACGCGACCTGCTGTTTCCACGGCGTCGCACCGACCAATTGGCCCGTCTTCAGATCCTGCAGATTGTCGTTCGAGATCGTCGCGATGCCGAACACGATGCCCGTCACGATCAACCCGTAGGCGACCAGCGCCTGCGTCGTCCCCGGCTCGACCGCACGGCCGAACCACGACACCAGCAGGATCGACGCGGCGAGGATGGCGAGGATGCCGATCCCCGACACCGGCGAGTTCGACGCGCCGATCAGCCCCGCCATGTACCCGCAGACCGCCGCGATCACGAGACCGATGACGAGGATGAACACGAGGCTCCCCGCGATCAGCCCGATCGCCGACGCCTCCAGCGGCCCGCCCTGCAGGACGGTCCACAGCAGGATGCCGATCGGCACCAGCATCGCGAACGACGCGATACCGACGATCCCGATCGGAATGTCGCGCTCTTCCAAAGCCAGGATCTCCCCACCGCGCTTGGCCGCAGAGGCTGCCAACGCCGAACGCACGCCTCCGACCACCGGCCCGGCGATCTTCAACAAAGTCCAGATCGCCGCGACGCCGATCACGCCCGCGCCGAAGAAACGGACGTCCGATCGAAATACCGTCGTCGCGATCACTTCTGCGGTACCAGTGACGCTGCCGCCAGAGGTCAGGATCGGCAGCAGGATCCACCAGCCGATCACCACGCCCGCAAACATCGCCATCCCGACCGAGATGCCGACCAGATGCCCCGCGCCAAGCAACGCGAACGACAGACCGCCCGAAATCCCGGTCGCACCCGCGCCGACGCGGAACCACGTCGCGGCCTCGGCGGCGACCAGCTTGGTCTGCGTCAGGATCGCGAACCCGGCCGACACGACCGCGTTGACGACGATGATGCCGAGCCCGCGCGCGCTCTCCTCGCCCCCCTCACGACTGCCCGCGCCGACCTTCAGCACTTCCGCCGCGGCGCGTCCTTCGGGGTACGGCAGCACGGTGTCGACGACGAGCGCACGGCGCAGCGGCACCGAGAACAGCACGCCGAGCACGCCGCCGAACATCGTGATCGCCGCTGTGGTGAAGAACGGAAACCCCTGCCACCAGCCGATCATCACGAGGCCCGGCAGCACGAAGATGATCGCCGCCAGCGTTCCCGCGGCGGACGCGATCGTCTGGACGATGTTGTTCTCGAGGATCGTCGAATCCTTGAACAACCGCAGCACCGCCATCGAGATCACCGCGGCGGGGATCGACGTCGCGAACGTCAGTCCGATCTTGAGCCCGAGATACACGTTGGCCGCGGTGAACAGCAGCGTGATGATCCCGCCAAGCACGATCCCGCGGAAAGTAAGCTCGCGCATGCTCGTCTCGGGTACGCCCCGTGTCGCGTCGGTCATCTGGTCAGCCCCAATGGAATTTGCAGGGCTTGTGGCATGATGTGCAGCTAGAGGAAACCGTATCGACCGTTACTAGCATGTTCTCCCGCGAAGGCGGGAGTCCAGTCTGGGCTCCCGCCTTCGCGGGAGAACAAGGAGAAGGGAGCAGCCCCTCCCCAATGCTACCGAGCCGCCATCCGGCGCGCAAAATTCACCTCGACCGCGCGCGTGACGCTCTCGGCGATCCGGTGCCGCCCCTCCTCGCTGTCCAGGAACGCCGCGTCCTGCGGGTTCGAGATATAGCCCGTCTCGAACAGGATCGACGGCATGTCGGGCGCCTTCAGCACCATCAGCGACGCCATGCGGTGGAAGTTCGCCTTCAACGGCATCAACGGCCTGGCCTCGCGCCCGAGCAGCCGGGCGAACGTCGCCGACGCGTTCATCGTCTCGCGCTGCGTCAGGTCGATCAGGATCGACGACACGTCCGCAGGCGCCTCGCCAAGGTTCACCCCCGAGATCACGTCCGCCTTGTTCTCGCGCGCCGCCAGCCGCGCCGCCTCCTTGTCGGACGCCACTTCGGACAGCGTGTAGGCGGTCGCCCCGGTCGCATTCTCCGACCCGGTACTGTCGCAGTGGATCGAGATGAACAGGTCGCCCTTCAGCCGCCGCGC
This sequence comes from Sphingomonas sp. 4RDLI-65, assembly GCF_049472435.1. Classification (NCBI taxonomy): domain Bacteria; kingdom Pseudomonadati; phylum Pseudomonadota; class Alphaproteobacteria; order Sphingomonadales; family Sphingomonadaceae; genus Sphingomonas; species Sphingomonas sp. 4RDLI-65. The sequence continues at coordinate 35,530 of NZ_JBCEBT010000010.1, forward strand.
CACGCCGTAGCGCTCGCGCAACACCAGATAGCGGTCGTCACTCCGCGTCAGCGCCACGCGCACGCGGCCCGATGCAAGCAGCTCGTCGCGGATGGCCTTGGCGACCTTCAGCGTCACGTCCTTCTCGCGCAGTCCGTTCGGCCCGATCGCGCCTGGATCGACACCGCCATGCCCCGCATCGATCACCACCAGCGGCCGCGTGTCGTCGCCCTGCACGCGCGGCAGGCGCATCCCCCGCGCCTTGGGCGGTACCGCGATCGAAACCTTGTATTTGGGCCGCGACGCAGCGCCGAAATTGAATGGGAAGAAATTCAGCGGCCCGGCGATCCCCGCCTGTACGAACTGGTCGTCATCGACGTTCCGCAGCGCCAGCGTCAGTTCGCGACCCTCTGAATCGAACCCGCCGTCAGTGACGATCGCCGGCGCGGCCAAATCGAACACGATCCGCGCGCCCGTCCCGCGGCGCATCTGCGTCACGCTGGTAATCACGCCGCGCCCCGCGAAATCGCGCCCGGGCGTCAGGCCCGACACGTCGACCGCGATCTGCTGTGGCCCGGTCAGAATTTGGCTGGCGGCATTGCCGACCGCCTCGTCGAAGCGGATGACGATCTGTCCGCCCCGGATCGCGACGCTCTGCACGGTCGCCGCCCAGGCGGGAACGCTCGACAGCCAGCCGGCCATGAGGGCAATTACCGTGAACACCCCACGTCCATGCCGTGCGGATCGACCGCCGGTCCAGCGAAAAGCCATGATACACCCCTTTGATCGATACATCCGATCGCTGCACGGACAGGTAAGCCCCGGCGTCCCAAGAGCGGGTTGCGGTGTGCGGTTAATTTGCCGTTTGCCACGAATTTGCCGGCAAGGCTCTGCCGCCCCGGCAAGTCTGCGCCTCCCCGCCCCTATTTCGAGCCGAAACGCGGCGGAAAGCAGCCAATATCGGGCTAGTTGCGAGATCGGGTATGCAGTGCTAGTCCTGTCGTACAGCCGTGTGTCGCCTAGTTTTTACCAGCGACGCGCCGGTCTTCACGCCCGCCTGCGGATCCTTCGCCGGCGCGGCACTTCAGGTTGACGCTCGAATGACGCATTCCCCCCGCCCCGCACTCCGACCGGCCTTCGCCGACGGACTCGCGGTCGTGCGGGCGCCGCAGGGAGAGTTCCCGCGGCATGCACTTCGCGCAGAGGCAGTTTCGCACACCATCCGCGAGTCCGGGCGTCCGTGCCCGACCGCACCACCATCAAGCGCGCGACGGCTGCCGGCAGGCCCGGCGCGCGCGCGGAGAATCTATTATGACAACGCGTATGCTGATCGACGCACGCCACCGGGAAGAAACCCGGATCGCCGTCGTCAAAGGTAACCGGATCGAGGAATTCGATTTCGAGAGTGCCGAACGCAAGCAGCTCAAGGGCAATATCTACCTCGCCAAGGTCACGCGGGTCGAGCCGTCGCTCCAGGCGGCGTTCATCGATTACGGCGGCAATCGCCACGGCTTCCTCGCGTTCAGCGAGATCCACTGCGATTACTACCAGATCCCCAAGGAAGATCGCGACGCGCTGCTCCGTGAAGAGGCCGAGCACGCCGCCGAGGAAGCCGCGCTGCGCGCCGACTACGATTCGGACGACGAAGAGGGTGACGACGAGGACGATATCGAGCGCTTCGAGGACGATGGCGGGGTAGATCCCGACGTCGCCGACGAGCTCGAGGGCAACGAAGCTGGCGAGGCCCCGCGCCGCAAGCGCAAGTCGAACGGTGATGACGCCGCGGTCGAGGACCTGCGCGAGCGTCGCATGAACCTGCGCCGCCGCTACAAGATCCAGGACGTGATCCATCGCCGCCAGGTGCTGCTCGTCCAGGTCGTCAAGGAGGAGCGCGGCAACAAGGGCGCGGCGCTGACCACGTACCTGTCGCTCGCCGGTCGCTACTGCGTGCTGATGCCGAACACGTCGCACGGCGGCGGCATCTCGCGGAAGATCAGCAACGCGGGCGATCGCAAGCGCCTCAAGACGATCATGGCCGACATGCAGTTGCCGCCGTCGATGGGCTGCATCGTCCGCACCGCGGGCCTCCAGCGCTCGAAGGTCGAGATCAAGCGCGACTTCGATTACCTCGCCCGTCTCTGGGACGGCATCCGCGAGGCCACGCTGAAAGCGTCGGCCCCCGCGCTCGTCTACGGCGACAGCGACCTGATCAAGCGCGCGATCCGCGACATCTACAACAAGGAAATCGAAGAGGTCATCGTCGAGGGCGAGGACGGCTATCGCCAGGCGCGCGAGTTCATGCGCCTGCTGATGCCGACGCACGCCCGCCGCATCAAGCATTACGCCGACCCCGTGCCGCTGTTCCAGCGCGCCGGCGTCGAGGATCAGCTGTCGGCGATGTACCATCCAGTCGTCCAGCTGAAGTCGGGCGGCTACCTCGTCATCAACCCGACCGAAGCTTTGGTGTCGATCGACATCAACTCGGGCCGCTCGACGCGCGAGCATTCGATCGAGCAGACCGCGACCGCGACCAACCTCGAGGCCGCCCAGGAAATCGGCCGCCAGCTCCGCCTGCGCGACATGGCCGGGCTCGTCGTCATCGACTTCATCGACATGGATAACAATTCCAACGTCCGTAAGGTCGAGAAGGCGATGAAGGAGGCGCTCAAGAACGATCGCGCGCGCATCCAGATCGGCCGCATCTCGTCGTTCGGCCTCATGGAAATGAGCCGCCAGCGCCTGCGCACCGGCGTGCTCGAGGCCTCGACCCGCGCCTGCCCGCATTGCGAGGGCACCGGCCTGGTCCGCACCGCGTCGTCGTCGGGCATCTCCGCGCTGCGTCTCATCGAGGACGAAGCCGCCCGCGGTCGCGGTTCGCTGCTGACCCTGCGCGCGAGCCAGGAAGCCGCGGTCTACATCCTCAACCGCAAGCGCGCCGACATCGCCGAGATCGAGGATCGCTACGGCGTAATCGTCGAGATCATCCCCGGCCAGGACGAGGAAGGCGCGCACATGACGGTCGAGGCCAGCGGCCCGCCGCCCGCGCACGCCCCGAAGTTCGTCCAGATCATCGAGGAAGACGAGGACGACCTCCCCGAGGAGATCGAGGACGAGATCGAGGAGGAAGAGGTCGAGGAGGCCGAAGCCGAGCAGCCGCGCCGTCGTGAGGGTGGTCGTGAGGGCGGTCGTGAGCCCCGCGAGGGTAATGGCGAGCAGCGTGCACCGCGTGAAAACGGTCGCGATGCGGACGGTGAAGCCGGCAAGAAGCGCCGTCGTCGTCGCGGTCGTCGCGGTCGCGCGCGTCCGGGTGAGGAAGGTGCGGCTGAGGGCGTCAACGAGGACGGCTCGTTCGAGGACGCCGACACCAACGTCGAGGAAATCGACGAGGTCGAGGGCGACATCGTCGAAGTCGGCGGCGGCGAAGCTGTCGAGGCTGGCGCACCGGCCGAGCAGGCCAACGGCGTCGAGGGCGAAGGCCGTCGTCGTCGCGGTCGTCGGGGACGTCGTGGCGGTCGCCGCAACGAGCAGGGTGCGGACAACGGCCAGTCGGTCGCCGTCAGCAGCGTCGACGACGCCCAGCTGATCGCGGAGGCACCCGAGCCGGAAGCGTATGAGCCGGTCGAGTCGACCTATGCCGAGCCGCCTTACGAGCCCGCGTTCGAGCCGGTCGTCGAGGAAACCCCGGTGGCGGAAGTCGCCGAGGGTCCGAAGATGCGCCGTCGTCCGCGTGCCCGTGCAGCAGCCGCTGCGGCGAACATCGTCGAGGCGGTGGCCGATGCAGCCCCCAAGGCTCGCCGTGGTCGCAAGCCCCGTGCGGTCGAAGCGGACGTCGAGACGGTTTCGCCGGAGCCAGTCGTTGTTCCGGAGCCGATCGCTCCAGAGCCCGTCGCCGTCGCCGAACCGGCTGCGCCAAAGGCAGGCCGTCGTCGTCGCGCCGCGGTTGTAGAAGCAACGATGGAAGAAGTGAGCGCAACGCCCGACGAGACCATCGAAGCCTCGGCACCAAAGCCGAAGCGCGCGCGTCGCAAGGCGTCGGATGCCGTGGTCGAAGCCCCAGCGGTTGAAGAGGCGGTCGTCGAGGAAGCGCCGGTGAAGGTCGCCAAGCCCCGCGGTCGCCCGCGGAAGACGCCGATCATCGAAGCCGGTGACGCTGCGCCGACCAGCGAACCGCTCGCCGAGCCGATCGCGACCACGCCGCCCAAGGCCGAAGTCCAACCCCAGGACGTCGCCACCACGGACACCAACGACGACCCCGACGGCTCCCCACGTCGCGGCTGGTGGCAGCGCACCTTCGGCTAACGCCGGACGCTATGACCGAAGAACGGGCGCGACCGAAAGGCCGCGCCCGTTTTCGTTTGTGGAGGGTGTGGCGATCGTCCGGCCACACGATATCCGTCGGCCTCCGGTGGCGACGGCAAACCGCGAAAAGCTTGTATCCCCGCGAAGGCGGGGACCCAGACTGAGCACCCGCCTTCGCGGGTGAACAAGATACGGGTAATGCGGGGTTTGCGGTTTTCGCGCGTCATGCGGGGCGGTCCCACCGCCCCACCCACCACCACCCCGGCGAAGGCCGGGGCCCAATTGGAAAGGTGGCAATAACGAAGCACCACCTTCAGTTAGCGACGTCCCCCAATTGGACCCCGGCCTTCGCCGGGGTGGTAGCGATTGAGCGGCACCGTCTCGGCAGCATCGTCTCGAACGCGCGCCCCCGCCACTCCGAACCAAAAACCCGTCACTCCGAACCAACCCCCGTCACCCCAGCGAAAGCTGGGGTGTCCCCCTGAGGCACGCGACGCCCGCCAAACGATGAGATCCCAGCTTTCGCTGGGATGACGGTAATCGGGGGAAGCGACGCCAGCTCCTGACTACCCCACACTCCACCACACCCCTCACCGCACGACCATTGCCCCCCCGCCCCCAATCGACGATACCCCGTAATATGAAGCGCCTAGTAGCCGCCGCAGCCACCGCCCTCCTCCTCTGGACGACGCCCCTCCAGGCCCAGTCGATCCTCCGCGACGCCGAGACGGAAACCATGTTCGCGGAGATGTCGAACCCGCTGATCAAGGCGGCAGGCCTCTCCACCCGCGACGTGAAGGTCGTCCTCATCAACGACGAGTCGATCAACGCGTTCGTCGCTGGCGGCCAGACCGTCTACGTTCATTCAGGCCTCATCCAGGCCGCCGACAACGCCAACGAAGTCCAGGGCGTGATCGCGCACGAGCTCGGCCACATCGCCGACGGCCACGTCGTCCTCGCCGACCGCGGCACCAAGCCCGCAATGGGCATGTACCTGCTCTCGATGGTCCTCGGCCTCGCCGCGATGGCCGCCGGCAGTGGCGAGGCAGGCGCAGGCATCATGGCCGCGGGCCAGCAGGCGGCGATGGGCAGCTACCTCTCGTTCAGCCGAGTCCAGGAATCGACCGCCGACGCGACCGGCGCGAAATTCCTGCGCGAGGCGAACGTCTCCGGCCGCGGCATGCTCAGCTTCTTCAAGAAATTGCAGCAGCAGGAATACCGCTTCGGCACCGCCAACATCGATCCGTTCATGCAGTCGCACCCGCTCTCCGGCGAACGCGTCGCGACGCTCACCGCCGATCTGCAAGCCTCGCCCGCGTGGGCCAACAAGCCCGACGCCGCGCTGGAAGAACGCTTCCGCCGCGTGAAGGCCAAGCTCGCCGGCTACGTCATGCCCGCCGACCAGACGCTGCAAGCCTACCCGCCCAGCAACCAGTCGGTCTACGCGCACTACGCCCGCGCCTACGCGTATCACAAAGCCGGCTACCCCGACAAAGCCGATGCTGAGGCCAACGCGCTGGTGAAGGCCGAGCCGACCGATCCGTATTTCCTCGAGATCAAGGGGCAAATCCTGCTCGAGGCGGGCAAGCCCAACGAGTCGCTGGTCCCGTTGCGCGAGGCCACCGAAGGCTCCCGTAACAACCCGCTGATCGCCACCACCTTCGGCCACGCGCTGATCGCGACCGAGAACAAGACCAACTACCCCGAAGCGACCAGGGTCCTGCGCACAGCAGTCGGCCGCGATGACCAGAACCCGTTCGCCTGGATGCAGCTCGGCACCGTCTACGAACTGACCGGCGACACCGCGCGGGCGGCTCTGGCAACGGCGGAGCGCGCCAGCATGGGCGGCGACATGCGGACCGCGTCGGCGAGCGCGCAATATGCGCTGGCGAACATCCCGGCGAACACGACCGACTGGATCCGCGCGCAGGATATCGCGATGGCCGCGCAGAACGAGATGGACGACAATCCCAAGCAGTATAAGCGCCGCAAATGAGCAAGTTCACATTTCCGGCAATCGCAGTCGCCGGCGCCGTCATCGGAGGCCTCGCGGTCTGGGGCTATGATCGCCAGGGCGGTGGCGTCGAGCGCGCGCAGGTCGAATCGATCATCCACGACTACGTCTTGGCGCACCCCGAAATCCTCCCCGAGGCGATGGAGAAACTGCGCGACCGCGAGTCCGGCAAGACCGTCACCGCGAACCGCGACGCGATCGTCACACCGTTCGGCAGCGCCTGGGCCGGCAATCCCAAGGGCGACGTCACGCTGGTCGAGTATTTCGATTACAATTGCGGATATTGCCGCGCGAGCCTGCCGATGATCGCCAAGCTGATCGCCGCCGATCCCAAGGTCCGCGTCGTCTTCCGCGAACTCCCGATCCTCAGCGCCGAAAGCCGCATCGCCGCTCGCGCCAGCCTCGCCGCCGCGCAACAGGGCAAGTTCGCCACCTTCCACGACGCGCTCTACGCCGGCGGGCCGGTAAGCGACGCCTCGATTGCGGCGGCGGCGGGCAAGGCCGGGGTCGACACGACGCAGGCGAGCTTCGCCAAGACCGCTGACGCCGAGATCGCAAAGAACATGGAGACGGCCGCAAAGCTCGGCATGACCGGTACGCCGAGTTGGGTGGTAGGCGACCGCGTCCTGTCCGGCGCGCTACCGCTCGAAGACCTGCAAAAAGCGGTAGCCGCAGCTCGCGCCAGCTAACCGTTCTCCTGCGCACGCAGGAGCCCAGGGTTACAAAGCGCAACGTCCGGTATCCTGGGCTCCTGCGTGCGCAGGAGAACAAGACGGCAGCCCTTACTTTCCCCTCCTACCAACCCCATCTTGCCCTCACAAAAAGGGGTGCCAATGACCGAACCGATCCTGTCCATCGCGGGCGTCACCAAGACCTACAAGAGCGGCACCACAGCCCTCCACCCCGTCGACCTGGACATCCAGAAAGGCGAGATCTTCGCGCTCCTCGGCCCCAACGGTGCGGGCAAGACGACGCTGATCAGCATCATCTGCGGCATCGTCACGCCCTCCGCCGGCACGATCAAGGTCGCCGGCTACGACGCGATCCGCGACTATAAGCAGGCGCGCAGCCGGATCGGCCTCGTGCCGCAGGAACTCAACGTCGACATGTTCGAGACGGTGCTCGCCACCGTCACCTTCAGCCGCCGCCTGTTCGGCCGCTCAGGCCACAGCGCGTACATCGAACAGGTGCTCCGCGACCTCTCGCTCTGGGACAAGCGCGACGCGAAGATCCGCGAACTCTCCGGCGGCATGAAGCGCCGTGTCCTGATCGCGAAAGCACTCAGCCACGAGCCCGAAATCCTGTTCCTCGACGAGCCCACTGCGGGCGTCGACGTCGCGCTTCGCCGCGACATGTGGAAGCTCGTCCACCGCCTGCGCGAAGGTGGCACGACGATCATCCTGACGACGCATTACATCGAGGAAGCCGAGGAAATGGCCGACCGCGTCGGCGTCATCAACAAGGGCAAGCTGCTGCTCGTCGACGACAAGGCGTCGCTGATGAAGAAGCTCGGCAAACGCGAACTCGACATCGCGCTTCAAGACCCAATGACGACGATCCCGCCAGAGCTCGCCGACTGGGACCTGTCGCTGGAGGACGACGGCAAGCGCTTGCGCTACGTGTTCGACGCACAGGCCGACCACACCGGGATCCCGTCGTTGCTCCGCAAACTCAGCGAACTCGGCATCGGCTTCAAGGACCTCGAAACCAGCAAATCGAGCCTCGAAGACATCTTCGTCGATCTCGTCGGAGAACGCGCATGACCATCCCAAAAACCCTCCGTCACCCCGGACTAGTTCCGGGGTCCACCGTGCCGCAAACCAACGGCTTGAAGATTACGCGGAACAGTGGATGCCGGAACAAGCCCGGCATGACGGGAGGGACACGCGCATGAATACCCACGGTATCTGGGCGATCTACCGCTTCGAAATGGCGCGCGCGCTACGCACCCTGTGGCAGAGCCTCGTCACCCCCGTCCTCACCACCTCGCTGTATTTCATCGTCTTCGGCGGTGCGATCGGCAGCCGGATGCAGCAGGTCGGCGGCGTCGGTTACGGCAGCTTCATCGTCCCCGGCCTGATCATGCTGTCGCTGCTCACGCAGAGCATCTCGAACGCGTCGATCGGCATCTACTTCCCCAAATTCACTGGCACGATCTACGAGCTGCTGTCGGCGCCTGTCTCGGCGATGGAGATGGTGATCGGCTATGTCGGCGCGGCGACCACCAAGTCGGTGATCCTCGGGCTGATCATCCTCGCGACGGCGTCGTTCTTCGTGCCGCTGCGCATCGAACACCCGTTCGCGATGATCGCGTTCCTGATCCTGACCGCGGTGGCGTTCAGCCTGTTCGGGTTCATCATCGGCGTCTGGGCGAACGGCTTCGAGCAGCTGAACTTCGTGCCTGCGCTGCTGATCACGCCGCTGACGTTCCTCGGCGGCGCATTCTACTCGATCGACATGCTGCCCCAGCCTTGGCGGACGTTCAGCCTGTTCAACCCGGTCGTCTACCTGGTGAGCGGCTTCCGCTGGAGCTTCTTCGGGCAGGGCGACGTCGCGGTCGGGGTGAGCCTCGCGGTGACGGCGGGCTTCCTCGCGGTGTGCCTGATCGCGATCGCCTGGATCTTCAAGACCGGCTGGCGGATGAAAAACTGACCCGCCACGCGCCGGCCAGGATCGGCCGGACTACCAGCGCGTTCAGGTCGATCAGCGCGTGGAGCAGCATCGCCAGCCATAACGATCCGGTCATCAGGTAGACCGCCGCCATCAGCGCGCCGACGATCGTCGTGGCGATGACGCCCGCCCAGCCCTGGTACCGGTGCATCGCGCCGAACAGGGCGAGCGAGATGCCGAATGCGACGATCGCGCTGCCGCTGACCAGCGCGATCAGCAGTGGGAGGAACAGGCGGAAGGCGAGTTCCTCGGAGATGCCCGCGGCGATCGACATGGCGGCGGCGTTGGCGATCTCGGGGCGGTTGCGCGGTAGGAGCGATCCGACATTGCCGATCGGCCTCAGCACGCGCCAGTTGCGCCGCGTCGCGAGGAAGGCGCCGATGACAAGCCCTGCGAGCGCGCCGCCGCCCATCATGCCGAGCACGAACGCGCGACTGTCGCCTTCGAAGCTCGGGAGCAGTGTGCGGAGGTCGTCGAACTCCGGCGGTATATCGGTGAGCGCGTCGAGACGGCCGAGCAGCGCTAGCCCGATGATGGCGGGCAGGACGAAGGCGATCGCGGCTTTGGCGATCCACAGGCGGTAGGTCTTCTGGCGCGAGGCGGTGTCGGGGAGGCGCTTTATGCGGCGATAGCCGAGGAGGTCGCCCTTGAGGAACCAGACGAGGGCCATGAGGGTCACGAGCAGAAGAGTGTTCGGGAGAATCACACTCGCACCTCCTCCTTGTTCTCCAGCGGAGGCGGGAGCCCAGTCTGGATCCCCGCCTTCGCGGGGAAACATGGTGCTGGTTCACCACCAAAATACCAGTGTTCCACCCCGGCGGAGGCCGGGGCCTAATTAGGAAACGTCGCCAACGGAGCGATCCGCTTCATTACTCAGGACGTTCCAATTGGGCCCCGGCCTTTGCCGGGGTGGTGCTCCCCCTCGGGTTGCTAATCAGTCAGTCCGATGCTCGCCCTTGACCCAGCGCACGGTGCCCGACGATGCGCGCATCACGACGCTCTCGGTGGTCATCTTGCCCTTCTTCCGCTTCACGCCGGCCAGCAGCGAGCCGTCGGTCACGCCGGTCGCCGCGAAGATGCAGTCGCCCTTCGCCAGCTCGGAAAGGTCATACTGCTTGTCGAGATCGGTGATCCCCCACTTCGCCGCACGGCCGCGCTCGTCGTCGTTGCGGAACAGCAGGCGTCCCTTGAACTGGCCGCCGACGCAGCGCAGCGCCGCGCACGCCAGTACGCCCTCCGGCGCACCGCCCGAGCCCATGTACACGTCCACCGTCGTCTCGGGGTCGGACGTCGCGATCACGCCGGCGACGTCACCGTCGCCGATCAGCATGATCCCGCAGCCGACTTTCCGGAGCTCGGCGATCAGCGCCTCGTGGCGCGGGCGGTCGAGCACGCACACGATCAGGTCGCGCGCCGGCACGCCCTTGGCAGCGGCGACGGCGTTGATGTTCTCGGTCGGCGTCTTGTCGAGATCGATGATGCCCTCGGGATAGCCCGGCCCGACCGCGATCTTGTCCATGTAAACGTCGGGCGCGTTGAGCAGGCCGCCCTCCTCCGCGATCGCAAGCACGGCGAGGCTGTTCGGGCCCGCAGTCGCACAGATCGTCGTGCCTTCGAGCGGATCGAGCGCGATGTCGATCTTGGGGCCGGTGCCGATCGCGGAACCCACCTTCTCGCCGATGAACAGCATCGGTGCCTCGTCGCGCTCGCCTTCGCCGATCACCACGGTGCCATCCATGTACAGCGAGTTGAGCGCCTCGCGCATCGCCTCGACCGCCGCCGCGTCCGCCGCCTTCTCATCGCCGCGGCCGACGAGCGTGGACGCGGCGATCGCCGCCGCCTCGGTCACGCGGACCATTTCGAGGACGAGGACGCGGTCGAGAACCTGGCTGGCGGCAGCGGTCAAAATATTTCTCCTAGCGATGTTTCGTCCCGGATAGGCAGGGCCTGACCTGTTGTCGACCCGATCAGTCGCGCAACAGGTCGTTGATGCTGGTTTTGGACCGCGTCTGCGCATCGACGCGCTTGACGATCACCGCGCAATACAGCGCCGGCTTGCCGTCTCCGCCGCCGATCGAGCCCGGTACGACCACCGCGTACGGCGGCACTTCGCCCTTGAAGACTTCGCCGGTCGCGCGGTCGACGATCTTGGTCGATGCGCCGAGATACACGCCCATCGACAGCACCGCGCCCTCGCCGACGCGAACGCCCTCGGCGACTTCCGCGCGCGCGCCGATGAACGCGCCGTCGCCGATGATGACGGGATCGGCCTGCAACGGCTCGAGCACGCCGCCGATGCCGGCACCGCCCGACAGATGGACGTTCTTGCCGATCTGCGCGCATGACCCGACCGTCGCCCAGGCGTCGACCATCGTGCCCTCGCCGACATACGCGCCGATGTTGACGAAGCTCGGCATCAGGATCGCGCCCTTGGCGATGAAGCTCCCGCGCCGGGCGACAGCACCGGGTACGACGCGAATGCCTGCCGCGCGGAACTCCGCGTCGCCCCAGCCCGCGAACTTCGACGGGACCTTGTCGAATCCAGGCGCGCCAGCCGAACCGCCGTCGATCACGACATTGTCGTTGAGCCGGAACGAGAGCAGCACGGCTTTCTTGAGCCACTGGTTGACCTGCCAGCCATCAGCGGTCGGCTCAGCAACACGCGCGGTGCCCGCATCGAGCATTGCCAGCGCGGACTCGACGGCATCGCGGATCTCACCCTTGGTTTCGAGGCCGAGGTTTGCGCGGTCTTCCCAGGCGGCGTCGATGATGGTCTGCAAGGTCATGATGTCTCCAGGATGGTTTCGAGCCATGGTGCGAGCACCGGCACGGTAAAATCGATATGGTCGCGCGTCCCGCCGGGCGATTGCTCGGAGCCGTTGTCGACCCACACGGTCGTCATCCCGATTGCCTTGGCCGGCGCGAGATTACGCGTCATGTCGTCGACGAACAGCGACTCCCTGGGGTCGATATCGAACGCCGCGCAGAAGCCCGCATAGGCCGACGCATGTGGCTTCGGCATCAGATCCATCGCGTGGATATCGTGGATCGCCTCGAAGCTCTCGCCCAGCCCGAGCCGGTCGAGGATCTTCAGCGCATAGGGCTTGTCGCCATTGGTGAAGACGAGTTTGCGCCCCGGCAGCTTGGCGATCGCGGCCACCAGCGGCGCGTCATGCTCCAGCACGTCCATTTCGATGTCGTGGACATGCTCCAGGAACGCGTGGGGGTCGACGTGATGTTCGGTCATCAGCCCAGACAGCGTCGTGCCATGGTTGTGGAAATAGCCCTTCTGCACGCGGCGCGCCTCTTCATGCTCGAGCCCGAGCAGATCCTGGATGAACCCGGTCATCCGCGCATCGACCTGCGCGAACAGGTCCGCGCTCGCCGGGTACAGCGTATTGTCGAGATCGAAGATCCAGTTGCGGACATGGTGAAGGCGGGCAAGCATCGGCCGGAACCTCTAAGGAGCGCGAGGCCTGGCGACAAGCCGGGTGACGTTTGCCCAAGCGGACGAAAGCACCGCGATTCATATCAAGGGTGGATAAGCTACCGTTCGGTACCTATCTCTGGGACATGACACGCTATTCCCTGCTCGATCTCGTCCCCGTCGTCGAAGGCGGCACCATCTCCCAATCGCTCGCCAATGCGGCCGATCTCGCGCGGCATGCCGAGGGCGTCGGATTCCAGCGCTACTGGGTCGCCGAACATCACGGCATGACCGGCATCGCCTCCGCCGCAACCGCGGTCGTGATCGCGCACGTCGCCGCCGCGACGAGCACAATCCGCGTCGGCTCGGGCGGCATCATGCTGCCCAACCATGCGCCGCTGACGATCGCCGAGCAGTTCGGTACGCTCGACGCGCTGTTCCCCGGTCGCATCGACCTCGGGCTCGGCCGCGCGCCGGGCTCGGACCAGCGCGTCGCGCGCGCGATGCGCCGCACGCTGGAAACCGACGCCAACGCCTTCCCGCAGGACGTGATGGAGCTTCAGAGCTATTTCGCGAACGATGGCCAGACCGGCATCGTCGCCACGCCGGGTGCTGGCGCGGACATAGACATGTGGATCCTCGGCTCCAGCACGTTCGGCGCGCAGTTGGCGGCCGCGCTCGGCCTGCCCTACGCGTTCGCCTCGCATTTCGCGCCCGACGCGCTCGACGCCGCGCTGGCGATCTACCGCCGCGATTTCCGCCCGTCCGCACGGCTTGCCAAGCCGCATGCGATGGCCGGGTTCAACGTGTTCGCGGCTGAAACTGATGCCGAGGCCGAACTGCTCGCGAGTTCGCAGCAACAGTCCTTCGTGGCTTTGCGCACCGGCAACCCCGGCAAGATGAAGCCGCCGCTTGCCGGCTATCGCGAGTCGCTCGGCGCGCAGGGCAACCAGATCCTTGACCATGTGCTGCAATGCTCGGCGGTCGGGAGCCCGGCCAAAGTCGCGCGCGGGATCGCGGCGTTTATCGAGCGGACCGGAGTCGACGAGGTCATGGTGACGAGCGCGATCTACGATCATGAGGCTCGGAAGCGGAGTTTGTCGATTACGGCGGACGTGATGCAGGAGTTGAAGATCGCCGCGTAGTATCGCCGCGTAGTTAGGCTGCCACCGCCTGCAACACAGGCACCCCCCCGGCGGAGGCCGGGGCCCAATTGGGGGACGGTGGTAACGGAGGGCAGCACGTCGTTACTGCGACCTCTCCAATTGGGCCCCGGCCTCCGCCGGGGGAGGGTATGCGGGAGGATCGGTTGCCTACTCCCCCGCCCACTCCCTCAACAACGTATAAGCAATCGCATAGGGCGGCGGTGCCACAAACGGCCCCTCTTCCCCACGCAACACTGCGCGTACCATCTCGCGCGGCACCCACATCGCATCCTCGAGCTCGTTCACGTCGAGCGTGATCGCATCGTCCTCGGCCTCCGCGACGCATGCCATCATCAGCGACGACGGGAACGGCCAGGGCTGGCTCGCGATATAGCGTACCTTGCCGACCCGCACGCCTGCCTCCTCGACGATCTCGCGCGCGACCGCTTCCTCGATCGACTCGCCCGGCTCCAGGAACCCAGCCAGCGCCGAGTAGCGCCCCGGCGGCCACCCCTTGCCGCGGCCGAGCAACGCCCGCCCGTCATGCTCGGCGATCATGATCACCACCGGATCGACGCGCGGGAAATGCTCGGTCGCGCAGTTCGGACACTTCCGCGCCCATCCGGCACGAAACACCGCGGTCGGCGAACCACACTTCGCACAGAACCCATGCCGGACGTGCCAATCGATGACGCTCCGCGCGCCAGCATAGGTAGCAGCCTCTCCCGGCGCGAGCGCTGCCAGCACCGCCATCAGCGCCGGCGACCGCATCGCGGGCGCGTTGTCGACGCGCATCCCGTTCAGCAGCGCCGCGAAATGCGGCCGCCCGCTCTCGTCGAGCCCGAGCAGGATCGGCTCGGCATCTTCCGGCATGTCTGCCATCGACGTCCAGGCGAGGTGGCCGTCGTCCGTCACCCCAGGCTGCAACCCGTCGAGCACCAGCAGGCGCGCGCGCCAATCGCTCTGCGCCGCCGCCAGCCCTGCCGGATCGTGCCGCAGCGCATCGGACCGGTCGAGCGTCCCGCCCGTGAATCCCGGCGTCTCCATCACGCTCATCGACGCAACCTCGCCGCATCCTGCATCAGCGCCGCGACCACCTGCTCCCGCAACGGAATGCGGTCCGCGGGGAAGTAATTGACCATCACGTTGCCGCGCGACCGCTTGACCGGATCGACCCATGCGATCGTCCCGGCCGCGCCGCCCCAGGCATAGGTGCCCTTGCCCGGCCCGTTCGGCGTCGTCGCGAGCACTACGGAACCGCCCGCACCGAAGCCCATGTTGCTGCCCTTCGTGCCGCCGGTCCCACCGCTCACGCCGCCATAGGTCACGCCCGGCGGCAACAGGTTCGACGTCGCCAGCGCGATCGTCTCGGGCTTCATCACGCGCACGCCGTCGAGCGAGCCGCCGTCCTGGATCATATGCAGGAACCGGTCGTAATCGCGCGACGACATGACGAGCCCGGCGCCACCATAGGGAAAGCTCGGCTTCTGGAGGAACACCGAGTTCGCCGCCGGATCGAGCGGGGTCCGCGTGTCGCCGACGAACGCATAGTTCGTGGCGAGCCGCCCGACCTCGCTCTGTGGCACCTGCCAGAAGCTCGACTTCATCTTAAGCGGGTCGAACAGCCGCGTCTGCACGAACCGCTCGAAGCTCATGCCGCTCGCGACCTCGATCACGCGACCCATCACGTCGAGCCCGATCGAATAGCTCCACTTGGTCCCCGGCTCGGCGATCAGCGGCAGCGTCGCGACACGGTTGGCAAATTCCTCCAGCGACTTCGGCCGGACGGGCCGCATCTTCTCTTCCATCGCCGCGCTGACCGACAACGGCAGGATACCAAGCCGCTCATACTCCTTGAGCAACGGCCCCTTGGTCACGATCGTGTAGCCGAGCCCGGCGGTATGCGTCAGCAGGTTGCGGATCGTGATCGGCCGCGTCGCCGGACGCGTAGCGAGCGACGTGTCGGGGCTGGTCGCCACCTTCATGTCCTTGAACGCCGGGATATATTTGCTGACCGGATCGTCGAGGTTCAGCTTGCCGTCCTCGACCAGCATCATCGCCGACATGCCCGTGATCGGCTTGCTCATCGAATACACGCGCCACAGCGAATCAGGCCCCGCCGCCGGAGCCCCCGCATCGTCGCCGATCTTGCCCGCCGACGGGAACAAGGTCGGCCCATCGCCAACCCCAAACGCGCCGACGATCCCCGGCATCCTGTCCTGCGCGACATAGCCATCGAACAGCGCGGACGTGGCGGGCAACAGTGCATTGACCGGGATCGTCATTCGCGGCGTCGGCCGAGCCGGCGGACTAACCTGCGGACGCGGTTGCGCCTGCTGGGCATAGGCCGTGGCGGCGGCCAGCGCGGCGAGGCCGCCGGTCGAAATCCAGTGCACCAGTTTCATGCAGCTCTCCGTATGGCCTTACCGGCTTTGGCGAAAACGGTCGGGAGCCCGGCGGTATCCAGCTCGTCGATCGGCCACCATTCGCTTGCCGTTGGAACGCGGGGTTGATGCGCCTCGACCGTCGCCACCGCAAGCGTCAGTTGCAGATCGAAATGGGTAAAGCCGTGCGCGACGGTCGCGTCCAGCATCCGCCAGTCCGCCTGCGCCGGCGCGTCCTCGAAACCGGGTGCCGCCTCGCCCCAAGGCCCGGTCGGAAACGCCCGCATCCCGCCCAGCAAACCCGTATCCGGTCGCCGCACCAGCAACACCTGCCCATCGCGCTCCAGCCAGAAGATCGTCCCGTAGCGCTGAGGCTTGGCCGCCTTCTTCGCCTTCACCGGCAACCGCTCGGGCGCGCCCTGCTTGAAGCCCTCGCAAAACTCCCGGATCGGACACAGCAGGCATTTGGGACTACGCGACGTGCAGGTCCCGGACCCCAGATCCATCATCGCCTGCGCGAAATCCCCCGCGCGAGCATCCGGCGTGATCGAATCCGCCGCCACCCGAATCGCCGGCCGCGCAGCTGGCAAAGGCGTTTCAATCGCGAACAGCCGAGCGACCACGCGCTCGACGTTCGCATCGACCACCACCGCGCGCTCGCCGAACGCGATCGCCGCCACCGCCGCCGCGGTATACGCGCCCAGCCCCGGCAGCGCGCGCAACTCCACCTCGGTCCGCGGAAACACGCCGCCATGATCGGCCACCACGGCCTTCGCCGCCTTCACCAGATTGCGCGCTCTCGCGTAGTACCCAAGCCCCGCCCAAGCCGCCATCACATCGGCATCGTCCGCCGCCGCCAGACTCGCGAAATCCGGCCACCGCGCGGTCCACGCCAGGAACCGCGGCGTCACCGCGGCCACCGTCGTCTGCTGCAACATCACCTCGGACAGCCACACCCGGTACGGATCGACCGCGTCGCCCGGCTTCGCCCGCCACGGCAGGTCGCGACGATGCGCGTCATACCAGTCGAGCAGGGCCCCGGAGACCGAAGAGCGCTTGGCGTTCACGCGTCGCCTATGGCATGGGATTGTGGATGAGCAAGCCGCCTGTTTCTTTGCCTAAACCCGCGACGCCCAAGCCGGCGACGAAGCGCGTGAAAGGCAGGACCGATCCCGACGCGCCGCGCGAGAATCGCTCGCGCGCGGTCGCCGAGCTGTTGCCCGCGATCGGGGGCGCGGCGTTCCGGCGATTCGGCTTCGTCCAGTCGTCGATCGTCAGCCGCTGGCCGGAGATCGTCGGCGCGAAACTGGCGGGCGCGAGCATCCCCGAATCGATCCGCTTCCCAGTCGGCAAGAAACAGGACGGCGTCCTCACGCTCACCGTCCGCGGCGCGCACGCCCCGATGATGCAGCACATAGCGCCCGAGATCATCGAGCGTGTCAACCGCTTCTTCGGCTATGCGGCCATCGTGAAGGTCGCGATCCGCCAGGGCGAGGTCGCGCCTCCCGCACCACGCCGCGCACCACCCTCGATCCGCCCGGTCCCCGTCGATCTCGGTGCGAGCCTGAAGGGCATCGCCGATCCGGAACTGCGCGCCGTACTCGAATCCCTCGCCGCGGGCGTCGCATCGACGCACGGCCTTCCCAGGATCACCTGATGCGCGTCCTCCTTGCCGTCTTCGCCCTCTTCCTGCTGACCGGTGCCGCGCCCAAGCGCGACTGGTCGCAGACCGCGCGCATCCTCCCCTCCGGCGCGTACCTGATCGGCAACCCCGCCGCGCGTGTGAAGCTGGTCGAATACGCCAGCTACACCTGCTCGCACTGCGCCGATTTCTCGGTGAAATCCGAACCCGTATTGAAGCGCCAGATGATCGCATCCGGCTCGACCAGCCTCGAACTGCGCCACTTCATTCGCGACCGGCTCGATCTTTCCGCGGCGATCCTCGCGCGCTGCACCGGCCCCAAGGGCTTCTCGGCCACCTCGTCCGCGATCTTCGCGGCGCAGCCGCGATGGCTCCAGCGCGGGATCGACTATCAGGAGGGCAACGCCGCGCGCCTGAACATGTACCCGGCCGCGGCGCAGATCCGCGCCAACGCCGATGGCTCCGGCCTGACCGCGATGGTCAAGGCACGCGGGCTGTCGGATGCGGCGATCAACGCGTGCTTCGGCAACCAGCCCGAGATCGACCGCATCGTCAAACTGACCGCCGACGCGCCGAAGGAGATCGACTCGACGCCGACCTTCTACCTCAACGGCAAGATCGTCCCGCACGTCGGCTGGGAACAGCTAGAACCCGCGCTCCGCAAGGCCGGCGCCAAGTGATCCACTGGAGTAACAGCATGAAGTTCGTAATCGCCCTCGCCGTCCTGCCGCTCGCGCTCGCCGCCTGCTCGAAGAACGATTCCACCGGCAACGTCGACGCGCCTGCCGCGGCGCCCGTCGCCGCCGCTGCCGCGCCCGCCGGCCAGAACTGGACCGAGACGGTCGTGAAGACCCCCGAGGGCTATCTGATGGGCAACCCCAACGCGGCGATCAAGCTCGTCGAATACGGCGCGCGCTCGTGCCCGACCTGCGGCGCGTTCGCGCGTGAGGCGTTCCGGCCGCTGACCG
Organism: Sphingomonas sp. 4RDLI-65; assembly: GCF_049472435.1. Classification (NCBI taxonomy): domain Bacteria; kingdom Pseudomonadati; phylum Pseudomonadota; class Alphaproteobacteria; order Sphingomonadales; family Sphingomonadaceae; genus Sphingomonas; species Sphingomonas sp. 4RDLI-65. The sequence continues at coordinate 54,058 of NZ_JBCEBT010000010.1, forward strand.
AGAAGTACGTCGCGACCGGCAAGGTCAGCTTCGAATTTCGCGACTTCCTCGTCCACGGCGCACCCGACGTCGCGCTGACGCTGCTCGGCCAGTGCGGCGGCGTCGCACCGTTCTTCCCGCTCCTCGAGCAGATGTACGGCAACCAGATCGCCTTCCTCGACAAGCTCCAGGCGATGACGCCGGCGCAACAGCAGGCGCTCGCCAACCAGCCGCCGACGGTCGTCGCGACCAAGCTCGCCGAACAGATGGGCGCGATCGATTTCGTCAAGCAGCGCGGGATCCCCGAGGCGAAGGCGCGTGCGTGCCTGGCGGACCAGAAGCAGCTCGAAGTGATGGCCAAGCCGACCGAGAACGCGATGCAGGCGGGCACCGTGACCGGCACGCCGACCTTCCTGCTGAACGACAAGAAGCTCGACCAGGTCGTGAGCTGGGACCAGATGGAGAAGGCGTTGAAGGCGGCTGGGGCGTAAGCGCGGCTGTTAAACGCTGCACGAACTCCGCTCAGGACGAACACTCACTCCACTGCCGTTCGTCCTGAGTAGCCGTCGAGTAGCTGCAACGCAGCGTATCGAGACGGCGTATCGAAGGACAGATTAACGGGCGGAACCCTGCTTCGATACGAGCCCTCGATACGCTTCTGCGAAGCTACTCGGTCCCTACTGAGCACGAACGGATGGGGTGAGCGCGAAGTGGTGGGCATGTCCGAGGGCAGCCTACCCTTCCTTGTTCTCCCGCGAAGGCGGGAGCCCAGTCTGGGTCCCCGCCTTCGCGGGGAAACAAGCTCCGCGGTTCGGCACACGATCAAAACCAACCGTCGTCGGGGGGCGCAAGAATGCAGATCAAGCGCCTCCGCATCACCGGCTTCAAGAGTTTCGTCGACCCCGCCGATCTCCGCATCGAACCCGGCCTCACCGGCGTCGTCGGCCCGAACGGCTGCGGCAAGTCCAACCTCCTCGAAGCCCTCCGCTGGACGATGGGCGAGGCCAGCGCCAAATCCCTGCGCGGCGCGGGCATGGAAGACGTCATCTTCGCCGGCACCGCGACCCGCCCCCCGCGCGACTTCGCCGAAGTCTCGATTCTCGCCGAGATAGCCGGTGACGAGAGAGAAATCGTCCGCCGGATCGAACGCGGCGCCGGCTCCGCCTACCGGATCGACGGCCGCGACGTCCGCGCAAAGGACGTCGGCCTGCTCTTCGCCGACGCCGCCACCGGCGCGCACTCCCCCGCACTCGTCAGCCAGGGCAGGATCGGCGCGGTCATCGCCGCCAAGCCCGCCGACCGCCGCGCGATGCTGGAAGAAGCCGCGGGGATCGCAGGCCTCCACGTCCGGCGGAAGGACGCCGAAGGGAAACTCCGCGCCACCGAAGCCAATCTCGCCAAGCTCGACGAGATCATCTCCGACCAGGATTCCCGCGCCGCCACGCTGAAACGCCAGGCCCGCGCCGCCGAACGCTATCGCCTGATCTCCGCCCAGATCCGCGTCGCCGAAGCGCGCACAGTGTTCGCCCGATGGCGCGAAGCCGCCACCGCAGCCGATACCGCCAAAGCCGAAGCCGCCGCTGCAGAAACCCGCGTCCGCGCGCTCACCGACGCCGAGCGCGCAGCCGCCGCAGACCAGCATCGCGCGATCGAAGCCGTCGCCACCGCACGCGCCGCCGCCCTCGCCGCGCGCGACCTGGTCGGCGATCTCGCCCACCGCCTCGCCGCGCTAAGGACCGAAAAGGCCAGCGTAGAGCGCAGGATCGCCGACCTCACCGACGCCCGCGCCCGCATCGCCGACGACCGCGCGCGCGAAGGATCGCTCGCCAGCGACGCCGCCGCCGCGCTCGCCCGCCTCGCCGACGAAGCCAAGGCCCTCGACACCGCGATCGCCGACGCCACCGCCGCAATCCCCGATCTCGACGCCGCGCTCGCCGACACCGAACGCAAAGCCCGAGACGCCGAAGTCTCTCTCGCCCAGGCGCTCGCTACCCAGGCCCGCGACGCTGCCGAAGTCCGCGTCGCTAGCGCCGCGCTCGCCGCCGCCCGGACCCGCGCCGACCGCGCCGAGCGCGACGCTGCCCAGATCGCTGCCGCCCTCCGGGCCCTCGGCGACCCCGCCCCGCTGACCGCCGAGCGCGAAACCGCCGCCGAAGTCCGACGCACCGCAATGGCTGCCGCCGAGTCCGCCCGCCAGGCCATCACACAAGCAGACACCGACGAAGCCGCCGCAACCAGCGCGCGAGACGCCGCCGAAACCACCCGCGCCACCGCCCGCGCGAACCTCGCGGCGATCGACAGCGAAGTGGCAGCACTCACCAAGGCAACGCAGCGCAGCGGTCGTGACCGATTGCTGGACCATGTCTCAGCCAGCGCCGGCTACGAACGCGCGCTAGCCGCTGCGCTCGGCGACGATCTCGACACCGGCCTCGACGCATGGGCCGGCGCCGAGCCCCGCGAAGACGACCCCGCCCCGCCCGCCGACGCCGAACCGCTGGCAAAGCATGTTGACGCGCCCCCCACCCTCGCCCGCAGGCTCGCGCAGGTCTTCGTCGTCGACACCGATGGCCAGCAACACCTCGCCGTCGGCCAGCGCATCGTCACCCGAGACGGCCAACTTCGCCGCTGGGACGGCTTCACCGCAACCGGCACCGGCGCAGCCGCCGCCGAACGCCTCGTTCGCCGCAACCGCCTCGTCGCGCTCCAGGCCGCCCGCCCCGCCGCAGCCAAAGCGCTGGACGACGCCGAACGAACCCGCGCCGCGATCGACGAGCGGATCGCCCAGGCCCGAAGCCAGTCGCAAACCGCCCGAGCCGCGCTGCAACGCGCCGAAACCGCCGCGCGCGACGCGCTCCGCCAGGAAGACCGCGCCGCCGCCGCGCTCGAACGCCTCGCCACCCAGCGCGCCGATCTCGACGTCCGCGCGCACCGCATCGCCGACGACGTCGCCGACGCGCACGCCGACCGTACCCGCGCCGAAGCCGCGATGGCCGCCGTTCCCGACGGCACCGCCAACGCGCGCCAGGTCGCCGCGCTCCAATACGACGCCGAACGTGCCCGCGCCGCGGTCGCGCAGGCCCGCGCCGATCGCACCACGCTCGACCGCAGCATCGCCACCCACCGCGAACGCCTGTCCGCAGCCCAGGCCGACACGCGAAGCTGGCGCGCCCGGGCCGGTGAAGCCGCCAAGCGCATCGCCGCCATGGACTCGCGCGAAGCCACGCTAGGTGCCGACCTAGCCGCGATCGCCGCTCGCCCCGCCGCCCTCGACGCTGAAATCGAGACGCTCGACGCCGAACACCAAGAAGCGCGCACAACCGCCGACGCGCTCCTCGCCACCGAACGCACCGCGGAGACCGCCGCCGGGACTGCCGACGACGCCCACCGCGCCGCCACCGAAGCGCTCGCGGTCGCCCGCGAAGCCCGCGCTGGCGCGATCGCCCGCGTCGAAAACCACGAAGCGCGCCGCCTCGATCTTAGCCGCCTCGCGGGTGAGCGCTTCCAATGCCCCGCCCCCGTCCTCCCCGAACGCCTCGGCTTCGCAGTCGCCGACGTCCGCGCGCCAGCCGAGGAGTCCGCCACCCACGACCGCCTCACCACCGATCGCGAACGGATCGGCCCGGTCAACCTCGTCGCCGAAACCGAACTCGCCGAACTCGAAGATTCCGCGCGGGGCAATGCGGTCGAGCGCGACGAACTCGGCCAAGCCGTTAACCGCCTGCGCGGCTCGATCGGCACGCTCAACCGTGAAGGTCGCCAGCGCCTGCTCGCAGCATTCGAAACGGTGAACGGCCACTTCCAGCGCCTCTTCACCACGCTCTTCGACGGCGGCGCCGCGCATCTGGAACTGATCGACTCCGACGACCCGCTCGAAGCAGGGCTCGAGATCATGGCGCAACCTCCCGGCAAGCGCCTCCAGTCGCTGACGCTCCTCTCTGGCGGCGAACAGGCGCTGACCGCGGTCGCGCTGATCTTCGGCCTGTTCCTCACCAATCCCGCGCCGATCTGCGTCCTCGACGAGGTCGACGCGCCGCTCGACGACGCCAATATCGAGCGCTTCTGCGACCTGCTCGATCGCATGTCGCGCGACACCGACACGCGCTACCTCGTCGTCACGCACAACGCCGTCACGATGAGCCGGATGCACCGCCTGTTCGGCGTGACGATGATCGAACGCGGCGTCAGCCGGCTCGTCTCGGTCGACCTCCAGGCGGCCACAGGTCTGCTCGCAGCTGAATGATACAGATCGATTTTTCCGCAGAATTATGCCTCAAACCTGCAGCGTATCGCGGTATATACTGGCGATGTTCCTCGACGAATCCAGCATCTGGCCGCGCAAGGAGGAGCTTCCCCCACGCAAGCCCGTGTTCCGCCACGAGAAGGCGCTGAGCCGCATCCTGCTGTTCTACGCGCTCGTCCTGCTACTGCTCCCCGTCAGCCTCGGCGGGTTCGTCGACCTGTTCCGCTATATCTTCGACTGACACCCATCGCGAGGATGGTTGATATCGATCAATCGACACTTGCGATTGCGGAACGTAAGACGAACGAATGGCCCAGCTCGATACCCGTGAAAAGCTCGAGATTCTCGCCGATGCGGCCAAATACGATGCGTCGTGTGCCTCATCGGGTACCACCAAGCGGAATTCGCGCGACGGCAAGGGGCTCGGTTCGACCGAGGGCATGGGCATCTGCCACGCCTATGCGCCCGACGGCCGCTGTATCTCGCTATTGAAGATCCTGCTGACCAACAGCTGCATCTTCGACTGCCATTACTGCATCAATCGCAAGAGTTCGAACGTGCGGCGGGCGCGGTTCACGGCGAAGGAGGTCGTCGACCTGACGATCGCCTTCTACAAGCGCAATTATATCGAGGGGCTGTTCCTCTCGTCGGGGATCATTGCGTCGTCGAACTACACGATGGAGCAGATGGTCGAGGTCGCGCGGTCGTTGCGCGAGGATCATCATTTCCGGGGGTATATCCACCTCAAGACGATCCCCGACGCCGATCCCGAACTCGTCCACCAGGCCGGGTTGTACGCGGATCGCGTGTCGATCAACGTCGAGCTGCCGACGGCCAACGGGTTGAAGCGGCTTGCACCCGAGAAGGACGGGGTGCGGATCGAGACTGCGATGGCGGAGGTGAGGGCGTCGATCATCGACGGCAAGGATGCGAAGGCGAAGTACAAATCCGCGCCCAAGTTCGCCCCCGCCGGCCAGTCGACCCAGATGATCGTCGGCGCGGACGCGGCGACGGACGGCGATATCGTGCGGAAGGCATCGACGCTGTACGACCGGTTCGGATTGCGGCGCGTGTATTATTCCGCGTTCAGCCCGATCCCGGATGCGAGCGCCGTCCTGCCGCTGCAACGCCCGCCGCTGATGCGCGAGCACCGTCTGTATCAATCGGACTGGCTGATGCGGTTCTATGAATTCCAGCCGCATGAGGTAGTGGCGGCTGCCGATGATGCGACGGGGATGTTGCCACTCGACATCGATCCGAAGCTCGCCTGGGCGCTGAAATTTCGCGGGTCGTTCCCGGTGGATGTGAACAGGGCGCCGCGGGAAATGCTGTTGCGCGTGCCGGGGCTTGGAGTGAAGGCCGTCAACGGCATCCTGACGAGCCGGCGTTGGCGCCGGCTGCATCTGGCGGATGTCGCGCGGCTGACGGTGTCGATCGCTAAATTGCGGCCGTTTATCATTGCAGAGGACTGGCGCCCCGTCGTCCTGTCCGACCGTGCGGATCTGCGCCCGATCGTAGCCCCGAAACCCAAGCAGATGGAAATGTTCGCGTGACGGCGTATTCCTCCCCGGCACGGGGAGGATTATGCGCGTCGTAACGCTTTCCGAACCCGACGATTTCGACGGCTGGCGAGACGCTGCGCGTGGGTTGATCGCGGAGGACGTGCCGCCCGACGACGTGGTCTGGCAGGTCGGTGACGAACCCATCGATCTGTTCGCGACAGTTGCAGACCCCGCTCCTGCCCCGGCCCCCGGCGCATTCTCCGTCCCCCGCGCGTTCCTCGATCTCGCCCGCAGCGCGATACTCGGCAGCGATCCCGAGCGGTTCGCCCTGCTCTACACGCTCCTCTTCCGCCTGCGTCGCGAGCCCAAGCTAATCGAGGACCGCGCCGATCCGCTGGTCCGTCGGCTCGACCGGATCGCCAAGGACGTCCGCCGCGATATCCACAAGATGCGCGCCTTCCTCCGCTTCCGCGAGGTCGAGGAAGCGGGGGGCACGCGCTTCGTCGCGTGGTTCGAACCCGATCATCACATCGTCCGCGCCAACGCCGCGTTCTTCGTCAACCGCTTCGCCAGCATGCGCTGGTCGATCCTGACGCCCGAGGTGTCGATCCACTGGGACGGCAAGGCGCTCAGCGAAGGCCCCGGCGCGAGCAAGGCGGACGCGCCCGATGGCGATCCGACCGAGGAGGTGTGGAAGACCTATTACGCCAGCATCTTCAACCCGGCGCGTGTGAAGATCGGCGCGATGCTGAAGGAGATGCCGAAGAAATACTGGAAGAACATGCCCGAAACCGCGCTGGTGCCGGGCTTGCTGGCGGCGGCGCAGGCGCGGGAGAGCGGGATGATCGCGAAGGCGCGCGACACGGTCGGCGGCAACAGTCTGATCGCATGGGAAGCGCTGCGCGACGAGGCTGCCGGGTGCACGCGTTGCCCGCTCTACAAGCCGGCAACTCAGACCGTGTTCGGCGAAGGTCCGGTCGATGCGCCGCTGATGTTCGTCGGCGAGCAGCCGGGCGACCAGGAGGATCTTGCCGGACGTCCGTTTGTCGGCCCTGCGGGACAGATGTTCGACAAGGCAATGGCGGAGGCGGGTGTCGACCGGTCGCGTGCGTACGTCACCAATGCGGTGAAGCATTTTAAGTTCGAGCAGCGCGGCAAGCGGCGGATCCATGCCAAGCCTGGGGCGGGCGAAATAGACGCGTGCCGCTGGTGGATCGAGCAGGAGCAGATGCTTATTAGGCCCAAGGTAACAGTGGCCTTGGGCGCGACCGCAGCGCGGTCGTTGTTCGGGAAGGTGATGACGATCGGGCGGGAGCGTGGGCGGGCGTTGCAGCTGCCGGATGGTGGCGAGGCCTGGATTACGGTCCATCCGAGCTATCTGCTGCGGCTGCCGGATCCTGCGCATGCTGCGGAGGAGTATGCTCGGTTTGTCGAGGATCTGCGGACAGTGGGCGGACGGATCGCCTGATCCGCCCGCCCTGTTGGGTTACATGCTGTTCGGCTCTGGGCCGAGGCGACCCGCCGGGTCGTCGAGCGCTGCGATCGCGGCCATGTCTTCGTCGTCGAGCGTCAGGTCGAGCGCTGCGAAATTGTCTGCGAGATGTTCGGCGTCCGAGGCCTTCGGAATAACCGAGAAACCGTTTGCCAGATGCCATGCGAGGATCACCTGTGCCGCGCTGCGGCCATGCTTGTCGGCGATCCGGACGATCGCTTCGTCCTGCAACAGCGTCTTGCCTTGGCCCAGGGGGCTCCAGCTTTGCGTCACGATGCCGTGGACCTCGTGATACTTGCGCTGGTCGCGTTGCTGGAAATTGGGGTGGAGTTCGATCTGGTTGACCGCCGGGGTCACACCGGTCGCGGCGACGATGGCGTCGATGTGCTCGGGCAGGAAGTTCGACACGCCGATCGACTTGGCCTTTCCGGCATCGCGCAACGCAATCATGGCCTTCCAGGCGTCGACATACTTGTCCTGCTTCGGCACCGGCCAGTGCATCAGGTACAGGTCGACCGAGTCGACACCGAGCAAGGCAAGGCTCTCGTCTATTGCTGCCTCGGCGTCGCCCTGCCGATCGTTCCACAGCTTGGTGGTCAGGAAAGCATCCGAGCCCTTGTAGCCGTCGCCGACGCCGCGTTCGTTGTCGTAAATCGCAGCGGTGTCGACCAGCCGAAAGCCGATATCGAGCCCGGAGCGGACGATCGCCGCGGCCTGGCTGTCGGGGATCTGCCACGTGCCCATCCCGAGCTGGGGCATCGTGCGGCCGTCGTTGAGTGTGAGATCTGTCATGCGGCACCAGCGAACGAACCGCGTGCCGGTTCCGATTTTGGGCTTCCCTTCGTCGCCCGGTTCGCGCAATCGACCGAGCCATGTTCGAAAAGATCCTGGCGGTCCTCGCCACCTTCACGATCGGCGTCATCTCGTCGGGTGGTTATGTCGGCATCGCGCTGCTCATGGCGATCGAGAGCGCCTGCATTCCGCTGCCGTCCGAGATCATCATGCCGTTCGCCGGCTATCTCGTCTCGACCGGGCGATTCGACCTGTATCTCGCCGCCACAGCGGGCGCGATCGGGTGCAATCTCGGCTCGATCGTCGCCTACGAGATCGGCAAGCGCGGCGGGCGACCGATGGCCGAGCGCTGGGGCCGCTACGTCCTGATCGGGCCGGGCGAGCTCGACGCGGCCGACCGGTTTTTCGCGCGCTGGGGCTCGATGGCGGTGCTGATCGGGCGGCTGTTGCCGGTGATCCGCTCGTTCATCGCCTTCCCCGCCGGCGTCGCGCGGATGAAGCTGGTGCCGTTTCACGTCTACACGTTCATCGGCTCATGGCCGTGGTGCTTCGGGCTGGCCTGGGTCGGCATGAAGCTCGGCGACAAATGGGACAGCGATCCGCGCGTGAAGGCCGCGTTCCACAGCGCCGACCTGCTGATCGGTGTGGTCCTGATCGCGCTCGTCGGCTTCTACATCTGGCACCGCGTGCGCGGGCTGAAGCGTCACCCTTAAATGTCGCGGGCGTAACCGCGGCGCTTCGCCAACGCGCGAAGGTCATCGTCTCGCGTTGGCGCAAGCGATTTTACGCGGCGCTGATACGCTGCGACGATTTCCGGGCCAGCACCTGCGGGTGAGCCGCTATCGAATGGCGGCGCTGGATCGTATTCGAGGCTGAGCTGCACCGCCCGGGCGTGCGCCTCGCCGCGGATCATCGCGGTCAGCGTCAGCGCGAAGTCGATCCCTGCGGTGACGCCGCCGCCGGTCACCCGGTTGCGATCGACCACCGTGCGCGCGTCGACCGGGATCGCGTTGAACAGCGTCAGCATGTCGCGCTGCGCCCAGTGACATCCGGCGCGGTAGCCGTCGAGCAACCCCGCTGCGCCGAGGATCAGCGAGCCGGTGCAGACGCTGGTTACCCAGGTTGCTTTGGCACCGACGGCCTGAACCCAAGCCATCACCTCGTCGTCGGCGATCACGGCGTTGATGCCGAAACCGCCGGGTACGCAGAGGATGTCGGCATACCGCACGTCGGCGAAGGTCGCGGTCGGCAGGATCGAGAAGCCGGCGTCGGTGGGGACCGGATCGAGCGTTTTCCACACGAGATCGAGCCGGGCGTTGCCGAGCCGCGACAGGACCTGCGCGGGACCGGTCAAGTCGAGCTGCGTCACGTTCGGGAAAAGCAGGAAGGCGATGCGCAGGGGCTCGGTCATGGCGGGGTTCCTAGCGAGAGGAGCTTTGGGGGATGCGGTTCACGATTGTCCTAAATTGCGGGGAAACCCTGTCTGTCCGGCATCGACCAAGGGCCACGCGAGAGCGAAGTATAGAAGGCGTAAACGTTCGCGCGGTATTTTCTTCGACGACCAACGTACCATCGGCGGCAGGCTTGGCGATCGTGCTTGGAATGGCTGCTGACGTCAGTCGCGCACCATCTAATGCCCGCTCCTTGTAGGACAGCAGGGGCTGAAGACAGTTGTGGGCGGCGGGCGTCAGGCGAACAGCCGCGTGGCGGGCACGCGGAATAGTTCGGTGCTTGGGTCCGGGGGTCTACGGGGCGACCGCTTGAGTAATGGGCGTCATGCTTGGCTGGCGTCACCCACGTCGAGAGATACCCCAGCTTTCGCTGGGGTGACGGGTTGGGCTTGCGGGTCGGGGTTGGGGCTAAGGTGATAAGACTCGAGAAGCTGATGGGCGTATCAGTGCGAATCAGTGCGAAACGATCTCCTAGCCCGTCATCCCAGCGAAGGCTGGGATATCGTCGTGTCGGTCCCGACCCGCGCCAAGGATTTAGGGAAGAACCGGTACCTCGGCCGCGCGCGTCTTGTTCTCCAGGCGAGATTCTCTCACCCGCTGTCCGAAGCATCCCGTCGCGCCACCAGCGCCGACGGCGGAGCAGCTGCCGATCGTGTTGACGCCCGAGCCCGCGTCCATCGTGCCCTGGGCCTTGGTCGCCCAGCTGGCGTTTTCGGGGGTGACGACGAACTCGCGGAGCTCTTTCGGAACGCGGTATTGTTCCTGCGCGCTGCGGCGGACACAGACGACGATTTCCTCGCCGTTCTGGTTGGTCGGGCAGCGTTCGTTGCCGAACAGCGTCAGGACGCCGTTGATCGGTGCATTGCGCGAGACCTGCGGGGGGGCGACGACCGGTTTCGGCTTGGCCGTCTCACCGGGAAGCGCGGGGGCCTTGGCGGGTAGCTGCGCAAGGATGGGGCCGGTATTGGCATTGCCCGTATTGGCATTTGACGTCGGCGGCGCGGTCTGTGCGACCGCGGGGCCGGCGACGAGCAAGGCCGCCGCAAAAAGCATCTTCATACGCATCACTCCCACGCGTTCGTTCGGCTTGTCATAATCGCTCGGCCTGAACCGTTCCCGTCCGCCTAGATCCGTTTAGCGGTTGCGATCGCGACCTTGCAGCCGAGCCGGATCGCAGCACTCAATACCGGATAGCCCGGCGTTTCTTCCGCCCCCGCGGCAATCGCGGTCGCCTTGTGTTCGAGTTCCTCAGCCTGGAAATCGAGGATCGCTGCGGATAGCTCGGGATCGCTGGCGCCAAGCTGAACGAGCTGTTCCTCGTAATGCTTGTCGATCTCGGTCTCGACCGCCGCAGTGCAGGCCATCGCCGCACGCGGGCTGATCGCCGCAGTCACCGCGCCGAGCGCGAAGCCGGCGACTTTCCAGATCGGTTGCAGCACGGTTGGCCGCACGCGGCGCTCGACGATCATCTTGTCGAAGAACGCACGATGCCGCTCTTCCTGCTGCGCCATGTGATGGATCGAGCGCGAGGCCGGGTGGCGGTCGCCGAGCACCGCCAACTGCCCTGCATAAATTCGGATCGCGCCGTATTCGCCGGCCTGGTCGACACGGATCATCGAATCGGTGGCCCGCTTAGCGTCTCCTGGCTTCCAGCCGCTCATCTCGTCTTCCTCATGAGTGCGAATATGGTGAACGCACCGGCGAGGGAAAAGATGGCGTTGAAGCCGGCGAGCGAAATTCCGAGCAGCTTCCACTGCGGCGAATCGCAGCGGACCATCGGCGCATTCATGATCGCGGCGAGGCGTTCGGCCGCGGTGGTCCCGGCCATCGAAACGGTCGTGGTGCAGGCGGTGAAGCCGTTCCACCAATGATATTCGACACCGGCATGCGCGACGCCGATCAGCCCACTGATACCGATCAGCAACCCGGCGATGAGGACGAGCGATGCGCGCAACGATCGGCCGGGCACGAAGAACGTCGCGCCCGCGATCAGCACCGCGGAATAATGCGGCCAGCGCTGCCAGTGGCACATCTCGCACGGATACAGACCGCCGAGATATTGCGAGCCGAGCGCACCGAGCAGCAGGAACGCCGGCAGCAGCAGCGCGATGGCGCGCGCGATCTCTTCGTTCTTGGTCATGCCAAGTCCACGACGCACGCTCACTTGGTGGGCGCCTTCGTGGCGTCAGTGGTCGCCGTCGGATCGGGCTTGATCGGGCGCGGCTTGGTGGCGGCGGCGACCTGCACCGGGCCGCCGAGGCGTGCGACGGTCTTCAGCGCGTAATAGAGCTGGAAGTCGTCGATGCCCTGCTTCTTCAACTGCTCGGGCGTCTGCGAGAAGCGGGGGTCGGTCTTGGTATCCTCCTCCAGCACCGCGTTGTCGGCCTTCACCTCGTTGATCAGATGTTTGCGCAGGTCGGCCTCGCGGAAGACCGGCCGCGACTTGTAGTCGGGATCGGTGAGCTGCGGCACCTTGATGTCGGGCTCGATCCCGCCCTCCTGCACCGATCGGCCGGACGGGGTGAAATAGCGCGCGGTGGTCAGGCGGAGTGCGGTCTCGGGGCCGAGCTGCAACACCGTCTGGACCGAACCCTTGCCGAAGCTGCGCTCGCCCATGATCAGCGCACGGTGATGATCCTGGAGTGCGCCGGCGACGATCTCGGACGCGGACGCGGTGCCGGGATCGGTGAGGACGACGACCGGCAGGCCGTGCGCGTCGTCGCCAGGCTTCGCGTAATAGCGCTCGATATCGGTCTTCTCGCGGCCGCGCTGCGAGACGATCTCGCCGTGATCGAGGAACGCGTCGCTGACCTCGATCGCCTGTGTCAGGAGGCCGCCGCCATTCTCGCGGAGGTCGACGACATAACCGAGCGGGCGGTGGCCGAGCGACTTGTCGATCGCCATAATCGCCGCGCGGGTGTCTGCGCCGGTGTTTTCGCTGAAGGTGTTGATGTTGATGTAGCCGACGTCGCCGCGGACTTCCCATTTCACCGGCTTCTGGACGATGATCTCGCGCATCATCGTCACGTCGAGCGGCTTGTCGCGGCCCGGACGGACGAGGCCCAATGTGATCTTGCTGCCGGGCTTGCCGCGCATCTTGCCGACCGCTTCGTCGAGCGAATCGCCGTAGATCAGCTTGCCGTCGATATGCGTGATGTAGTCGCCGGATTTGACGCCGGCGCGGGCTGCGGGGGAATCCTCCTGCGGGGCAACGACCTTGATCGCGCCGTCCTCCATCTGCACCGTCAGGCCGAGACCGCCGTAATTGCCCTCGGTCATGATCCGGAGGTTCTCGTAGTCGAGCGCGTCGACATAGCTGGAGTGCGGATCGAGGCTGGCGAGCATGCCCTGGATCGCGCCCTTGATCAGCGTCTTGTCATCGACCTTGTCGACATATTCCGCCTTCACGCGGTTGAAGACATCGAGGAACTGGTCGAACTCGCGATAGGTGTCGGTGTCGACCGCCGCCATCGCCGAGGTGGCCAGCGGGATCAGCGTCAGCGCGCCGACGATCGCCGTCGCGGTAAGGATCGGGGTACGCAGTATAGGACGAGGCATCGATGGTCCTGCAACCTGAGAAAAGACGTGTCGTACGGTCGTGACGGCGTAGCGTAGCCGAACGCTGGCGGCAACGCGCGCGCGGAGTGAAGGCGGGTTGGGGTTAATGGGGGCTGACTGGGGGGACTTGGTCGTTAACGATCGCCTATTGCATCGATCCTCCCCCGCAAGGGGGAGGTGTCGCCGAAGGTGACGGAGGGGGGGACACGGACCAGGCGTTGCGCCTTCCTCCCCCTCCGTCTGGCAAGCGCCAGCCACCTCCCCCTTGCGGGGGAGGATCGTCACGCCGGGTCCCGTCGATCAGCGCGGTCCTATCAGTGACGCCGCATCGACGGGACGGCCCCGGCGGCGGAGTTCGACGGTGATGCGCGGGTCTTCGCGGGGGGCTGTGCCGAGCGGGGTGCCCATCGTCACGCGGTTGCCGGGCTTTGTCGAAGTTGCCGCGAGGCCGGTGACTAGGCTCGTCCAGCCATCGGCGTGGTCGATGATGACGATAACACCGTAGTCTCGGAAACGGCGGGCGTAGCGGATCGTCCCCGCGGCGGGGGCGACGACGCGCGCACTGGGAACGGTGGCGAACGTCAGCCCGCGCGACCGAACACCGGAGTCTGAAATCTCGTCGAAGCCGGTGACTAGCCTGCCCGCTACTGGCGTGCGGTACACGCCGCTTGGGGGTGCCGGTGGCGTGGCGCCGGGCGCGATCGGACGAGGGATTGGGCCGGTAAGCGCGATTAGGCTCGCCGCGGTCGCCTTCGCGTTAGTCATGGCCGCCATGCCATCGACGAGGTCGCGCGCGCGCTCGCCGAGCGCCAGCGCGCGGTCCGACTCGCCGAGGGCTCCCCGGCCGAGTGTCTGACTGCGCTGACGGTGCCGAGCCTCCAAATTGGCCAGCGCTTGTCGGTCGCTTTCCAGGCGAGCGCGGCCATCGGAGAGCGCCTTGGCGGCGAGCGTTGCACTGGCCTGAAGGCGCCGCGTTTCGGCGAGTTCGGTGCGGACGGCTTCGGTGCGCTGGCGGACGACGGGCAACGCGCTGCCGAGAACGGCACGAACATGGACGAGGTCGTCGACCGATCCCGGCTGCGCGACCGCGACGATTGTCGGGCGGCGGGCGAGCGACTCCAGAGCCGCCAGCAGTCGCGCGACGGGAGCCTGCGCACGGCCGAGTTTGGCGCGTTGATCGGATAGCAAACGCTCGACCAGAGTCACGCGCGCGCTGGCGGTGGCGAGGTTCGCTTCCGCGGCGGCCACGCGGGCGGCTAGCGCCTGCTCCTCGCGACGCGCCTTGTCGGCGGCGTTACGTTCCTGGGTGGCCGCGGCGGCAAGCTTGGCAGCACGCGCGACGGCGATCGCGGCGTCGCGCTTCGCCGCGACCAGGCGTTGCTGCTCGGTCGCCAGTTCGGGCGCGTCAGTCTGTGCGGTAACGCCCGCCGCCGCGAACAGCGCCGCGATCGCCAAGACGCCCCCTGCCCTCATGCATCACCCTTCGCGGTGATAGGGATGATTGGCAAGAATGCTGGTCGCGCGGAAGAGTTGCTCGGCGAGCATCGCGCGTGCGAGCAGATGGGGCCAGGTCGCGCGGCCGAACGAGAACAGCAGGTCGGCCTCGTCGCGCGCGGCATCATCGAAGCCGTCGGCCGCCCCGATCATGAACCGCGCCTCGCGCACGCCGTCGTCGCGCCATCGCTCCAACTTATGCGCGAACTGCGTCGACGACAGCGTCTCGCCCTTCTCGTCGAGCAGGATGCGCTTGGTCTGCTCGCCGACCAGCGGGATCTTGCCGCCGGTGTCGGGGAGCTCACTGACTTTGGTCGGCCAGACGATCCGCCTCAGATAGCGATCGACGAGGTCGGCCTCGGGCGAGCGCCCGATCCGACCGCGGGCGACGATGTGGAGCAGCACCGCCGCCGCCTCTGGGTCGGTTAGTCTTCGTCGGTGAAGGTCGGCACGGGCGGCGGCGTCGGTGCGTCGCCGAACGCCCACATCCGCTCCAGATTGTAGAAGCTGCGGACTTCGGGGCGGAACAGGTGGACGATGACGTCGGTCGCGTCGATCAGCACCCAGTCCGCCGTGGGGAGCCCCTCGATCTTCACCGGGCGCTTGAACTCGGCCTTGATCCGCTCGGCCAGCTTCTGCGCCATCGAGGCGACCTGGCGGGTCGAACGACCGCTGGCGATCACCATGTAATCGGCGATGCTGGTCTTGCCCGCGAGCGGGATCGAGATGGTCTCGACCGCCTGGTCGTCGTCGAGCGACGCGAGGATCAGGCGATGCAGCGCCTCAACCTCTTCGGGGTCGGTCGCGCGAGGGGCAGTAGGGGAAGTGGCCAAGTCAGCTCCTGGGTAAGGGTATCAATCCGGCAACGTGCCGGAACGGTCGGGCGGGCCAGCAACGTGCTGAACCCAGTCGGGATTTTTGGCACGCAGGCCGGTTGCGGAGGTCGGGTCGGGTCGGAAGCGCAACAGCACAAGGGCCGGCAATCTCCACGTCGTCCAGCTCTTCGCATGGTCTGTGCGCCGTTGGAAGCGCCGCAGCCAACCCATCGCGGGGGCCGCGAGGGCGCGCCCGTCATATCCCGGACGCGCGATTACCGCAATCGGAACCTCGCGGGCGATCTGGCGCCAGTTCTTCCAGCGGTGGAAGTCGGCGAGATTGTCCGCGCCCATCAGCCAGATGAACTGGATCTTGGGGTAACGCCGCTTGAGCTTGCGGATCGTGTCGAGTGTGTAGCGGGTGTGGAGGCGGGCCTCGATATCGGTCGCACGGATCGGCGCGCGGCGGGCCATGCGTTGTGCCGATGCGAGACGTGCGGGGAGCGGCGCCATGTCGTTGGCCGTGTCCTTGAGCGGGTTGCCGGGGGACACCAGCCACCACGCTTCTTCGAGCGCGAGCGCGTCGATCGCTGCGAGCGTGATGCCGCGGTGGCCACGATGCGCTGGATTGAACGACCCGCCGAGTATGCCGACGTGGGTCAAAGCTGGAAAGGCCGGTCTTGCCGCGCATGCATCAGGCGAACCACGTCGATGCCATCCGCCATCGGTCGATAGAGAATGACATACTCGATTCCACGGGCAGACCATTTCCTGAGATCGCCCTCGACCACAGGTCCCAAATACGGGTTGTCGGCCAACATCCGCACGGCGGCAATTGCGACGTCGCCTACGTGACGCGCGTGATCCGGCGAGTCCTCCCGGAAATAGCGATCGATTTCGTCCAGATCCGCAAGCGCCGAAGCGGACCAGATCGCACGCGTCACTCCGCCGCTATATCGCGGTTACGCGCCTCAAACCAAGCTTCGACCTCTTCTTGCGTATAAGAACGGCCGGCATCGATGTCATCAATACCGGCCTGAATGAACGCACGCATCTCGGTGTGATACTCGGCCGCCTTGCGGATCGCCTCGGCTGCAAACTCTTCTTCGGTGATGCCACGATAGCGCGCGATTCCCTCGACCATCGTCAAGGTCGCAGGGTCGAGCGGAGTCGTGATCGAAACCGGCGCAATCATCGTGCTATGTTACGCCGATCGGCACAGAGCATCAACCGCGCACCTGGCCGGTGCCGCGGCCGATCCATTTGTAGGTAGTCAGGCCTTCGAGTGCGACCGGGCCGCGGGCGTGGAGGCGGCCGGTGGCGATGCCGATCTCCGCGCCAAGGCCGAACTCGCCGCCGTCGGCGAACTGGGTCGAGGCGTTCCAGAGGACGATCGCGCTGTCTACCTTGGTCAGGAAGCGTTCGGCGACCGCGGCGTCTTCGGTGACGATCGCGTCGGTGTGGTGCGAACCGTGGCGGGCAATATGCGCAACTGCCGCGTCGAGGCCATCGACGATCGCGACCGAGGCGATCGCGTCGAGATATTCGGTGTCCCAGTCGGCCGCGTCGGCGGTGGCGATCTCGGGGACGAGGGCGCGTGCACTTACGTCGCCGCGGACTTCGCAGCCCGTTGCTGCGAGACTTTGGATCAACGCGGGTGCGTCGGCATAGGCCCGATCGATCAGCAGTGTTTCCATCGAACCGCAGACGCCGGTGCGGCGCATCTTCGCATCGACGACGACCGCCGCTGCCATCGTGGGGTCCGCCGAGGCATCGACATAGACATGGTTGATGCCGTCGAGATGCGCGAGGACGGGCACGCGTGCTTCGGCCTGGACGCGTGCGACGAGGCTCTTGCCGCCTCGGGGGATGATCAGGTCGATTGCCCCGTCGGCCTTCAACATCGCGCCGACCGCCGCGCGATCGGTGGTCGGCACGAGTTGCACCGCATCGACGGGCACCCCGCCCGCTTTCAGTCCCTCCACCAGCGCCGCATGGATCGCGCGGCTGCTCTTCACCGCCTCCGACCCGCCGCGCAGGATCGCTGCGTTGCCGGCCATTACACATAGCGCCGCAGCGTCCGCGGTGACGTTTGGGCGGCTCTCGTAAATAATGCCAATGACGCCGATCGGCACGCGGACACGTGAGAGCTTCAGGCCGTTCGGACGCTCGCTGGAGTCGATCAACTGTCCCACGGGATCGGCAAGCGCCGCCACCGCCGCTACGCCGTCCGCCATCGCCGCGACCCGCGCCTCGTCCAGCCGCAACCGGTCCAGCAGCGCGCCCGACAGACCTGCGCCCGCGGCACGCGTCATGTCCTCCGCATTTGCCGCAACGATCGTCGCCGATGCTGCCCGGATAGACTCCGCCGCCGACGCCAGCGCCGCAGCCTTCCGCGCAGACGGCATCGACGCCAGCACCAGCGCCGCCGAGCGCGCGCGGCGGCCCATTTCGGCGATCAATTCGGTCGGATTTTCTGCGTCGGCCATGGTCCGCGCGGTAGCATGCGAAGCCCCTCGCGCCAACGCCGCGAACTCGTTACGCTATCGATATTACAGGGGGACTCATGACCGGAGATATCGGAGTAGCGGCGGACATCGCCACGGGTGCCCTAGTTGGACGCGCGTTCGAACCGAAAGCTGGGGACGCCCATGGTGCGCATTCCGGCCACGGTCCGAACGACGCGCTTTGTCTGAATTGCGGGACGCGGCTGCTGGGCGAGCATTGCCACGCTTGCGGTCAATCTTCGCACGTCCACCGGTCGCTCGGCGGGATCGGACATGAGATCGCGCACGGAGTTTTCCATTTCGAAGGCAAGATCTGGCGGACCTTGCCGTTGCTGGTGCTGCATCCGGGGATGCTCACGCGGCGCTACGTCAATGGCGAGCGGGCGCGGTTCGTGTCGCCGCTCGCGTTGTTCCTGTTCACCGTCTTCCTGATGTTCGCGACGATCGGCGCGGTCGGCGGCGAGATGACGAAGGACTTCCTCCGGGACAAGCGCTCCGGGAAGACGTCGGATTATGCGCACGAGGCGGAGAAGGCGGGCGTCGCGCTCAACAGGATCGAGGCGCAAAAGGCAGCCGCGGTGAAGGCGGGGGCGACCTATTCGGGCGAATCGATCGCGGCCCTCGACCAGCAGGCAAGCGCGCTTCGTACCACCGTTCGCGCGCTCGGCGTGGCGGCGGATATGCAGAACGGTGTCGCCTACGGCACGGTCGTCGATCTCGGCGACTTCAAGACCGGTTGGGAACGGCTCGATCATGGGATCGCGAAGGCGAACGGCAATCCGGGGCTGATGCTCTACAAACTGCAGACCAGCGCGTATAAATACAGCTGGGGGCTTATTCCGCTCTCCGTGCCGTTCATGGCGTTACTGTTCCTGTGGCGGCGGCAGCATCACCTGTACGATCATGCGATCTTCGTGACTTATTCGCTGGCGTTCATGATGCTGCTCACGATCGTGCTGATCGTCGCGGGCGTGATCGGGGTGGCGGAGGGCTGGATCGTGATGGCGGCGCTGTGCTTGCCACCGGTGCATATGTTCGCTCAGCTTCGGGGCGCGTATTCGCTACGGAGGCGGTCGGCGGCGTGGAGGACGGTGGCTCTGCTGACATTCGCGTTCACGGTTTTGCTGGCGTTTATCGTGCTGTTGTTGCTGCATGGGCTGACGGATTAGACCGGCCATAACGTTTGCATCTCAGCATCCCCGCCCCTTCCGTCATCCCAGCGAAAGCTGGGATCTCGGAGTGGGGCCCGCGCGCTCTCCAACTAGGAGACCCCAGCTTTCGCTGGGGTGACGATTGTATGTGGGTGACTAGCAGGCCGCAGAAACCTCAGCGGCAGGGGTAAAGGTTCGCCAGAACGCGCGCGTAGCCGTCCTTCAGGGGGCGTTTCTGGTAGCTGGCGGGGAGTTCGTTCAAGCCGTCGAGCATGTCCATGATGCCAACGGATCCGCCCTCCGGAACGCAGGCGATCGGTGGCTTGCCGGCTGCGGCGCGGGCGGCGCGTTCTGCCTTCAATTGATTGGTTGCCGCCTTGGCTTCGGCCTTCAGCGCGGGGAGGTCCGGAGACATCAGCGCCATCGGACCCTGGTCGCGCAGCGCGTTGGCGCGGGCGAGGAAGGTGCCGACGGTCATCGCCGCGCTCGCCGGCATCGCCACGCCGACCATCAGCAACGCTGCGACTACAGCCTTAAAACGCGAATACGACATGGGCGGCCTTTCCGAGAAAAGACCGCCCATAGAGTTACTTAGGTGACTGCCGGGTGAACCGGATCACGCCCCGAGCGGGGTCGGCGTCCCGAACGGACCCGACGGACGCCGGGTCTTGGGGATCGACGTACCCGCACGCGGGACGGTTGATGCCTTCGCACCCGGATCCGGACGATCGAGATCCTCGCCGGCGATCAGCTTCTTGATCTCGTCACCGGTCAGCGTCTCGAACTCGAGCAGTGCGCCCGCCACCGTGTGGAGCTGGTCGACATGATCGCTCAGCACCTGCTTGGCGCGGTCGAGACCGCCTTCGACGATCCGCTTGATCTCGTCATCGATCAGCTGCGCCGTCTGGTTCGACATGCGCGACGGACGGCTCGACGAGTAACCCAGGAACGACTCGCCCTCGGGCTCGCCATATTCGAGCGGACCGACCTTGTCCGACATGCCCCAGCGCGTGACCATGTCGCGCGCCAAACCGGTGGCGTACTGGATGTCGCCCGAAGCGCCCGACGAGACCTTGTCATAGCCGAAGATGACTTCCTCGGCGACGCGGCCGCCCATCGACACCGCAAGGTTCGCATACATCTTGTCGCGATGATAGCTGTACGAGTCGCGCTCGGGCAGACGCATGACCATGCCCAGCGCACGACCGCGCGGAATGATCGTCGCCTTGTGGATCGGATCCGACGCGGCCTCGTGCATCGCGACGACGGCATGGCCGGCCTCGTGATACGCGGTCATCCGCTTCTCGTCGTCGGTCATGACCATGCTGCGACGCTCGGCGCCCATCATGACCTTGTCCTTGGCCTCCTCGAATTCGGCCATCGCCACCAGACGCTTGCCCTTGCGTGCCGCATGCAGCGCCGCCTCGTTGACGAGATTGGCGAGATCGGCACCCGAGAACCCAGGCGTACCACGAGCGATGACGCGCGCGTCGACGTCGGGTGCGAGCGGCACCTTCTTCATGTGCACTTCGAGGATCTTGATGCGGCCCTCGATATCCGGCCGCGGCACGGTGACCTGGCGGTCGAAGCGGCCAGGACGCAGCAGCGCCGGATCGAGCACGTCGGGACGGTTGGTCGCGGCGATGATGATGATGCCTTCGTTCGCCTCGAAGCCGTCCATCTCCACGAGCAGTTGGTTCAGCGTCTGCTCGCGCTCGTCGTTACCGTTGCCGAGACCGGCGCCGCGATGACGACCGACCGCGTCGATCTCGTCGATGAAGACGATGCACGGTGCGGACTTCTTGGCCTGCTCGAACATGTCGCGGACGCGGCTGGCGCCGACGCCGACGAACATCTCGACGAAATCGGACCCCGAGATCGTGAAAAACGGCACGCCGGCCTCACCTGCGATGGCGCGGGCGAGGAGCGTCTTGCCGGTACCCGGCGAGCCGACCAGCAAGGCACCCTTGGGGATCTTGCCCCCGAGACGCGCGAACTTCGTCGGGTCCTTGAGGAACTCGACGATCTCTTCCAGCTCTTCGCGTGCTTCGTCGATGCCGGCGACGTCCTGGAAGGTGACCTTGCCTTCCTTCTGCGTCAGCATCTTCGCGCGGCTCTTTCCAAAGCCCATCGCGCCGGAGCCCGAGTTCTTCTGCATCTGCTTCAGCACGAAGAACGCAATGCCGAGGAACAGCAGGAACGGCAGCGACTGATAGAGGAGCAGCGCCAGCATCGACGGGCCCTCTTCGGGCTTCGCGCTGATCGCAACGCCCTTCTCGCGCAGCTTCGGCACGAGCGTCGAATCCTGGATCGGATAGGATTTGAATTTCTCGCCCGAGGACAGCGTCCCCGAGATGATATCGCGCGAGATGTTGACGTCCTTGACGGTGCCCTCGTCGACCTTGTCGAGGAACGCCGAATACGCGATCGTGTTGCCACCCGACGCCGCCGTACGGCCGTCGAACATGGTCACGAACAGCGCCAGCGCGAGCAGGATGCCGACCCAGATCAGCAAGCTCTTCATCCAAGGATTGCCGCCGCCGTTTTCGGGGCCACCGTTTCCGGGGCCCTGGGGCTTCTGACCGCGGTTGTCGTTGTCGCTCATGGGTGCACGATACCTTTCACCGCACAAGATAAGCGTGCGCAGGTTAATGGCAATGGAACAACGCGCGACTTGCGTTGATCAGTGTGAACGGACGGTCACGTGACCCGGCGCGGCGGTGCCTCGCGGAAGCGCCATACGTCGCCGCGGACGCTGGCGATGATCCCCGCCTGCGTGGTGCGCTTGCCGGCCATCAGCGAGTCGAGCAGGCTTTCGATGTTGGCCGCCTCGGTCCATTCGGGCGCGACGATGCCGGCCTCGCTGCGGACCGTGCCGATCGCACGGCGGGCAAGGCGGCGGAGAATTTCACGGGGCAGCTTCTCGACCGCGATCTTCACTTCGCCGCCGCCGACCTTGGCGCGTTCGGCCCAGATCCACTCGACCATCGCGCGGACGTCGGTGTCGGTTTCGGCGAGGGCTGCTGCGGCGCGCGCGAGGTTGGGCGTGCCGAGCCATTCATTCTCGCCGAGCAACCGGCGGAAGCGGGTGCGATCGTGGCGATCGTCGTGGTTCGAGGGGTCGTCGAAGAACGGCACTTCGGCGCGGCGGACGATCGCGCGGAGTTCGGCGCGGCGCCAGTCGAGCAAGGGGCGGACGACGATGACGCCGTGGACTTCGGTGCGCGCGCGGACTCCGGCGAGCCCGGCGAGACCGGAGCCGCGCGCGGCGCGCATGAGGAAGGTCTCGGCCTGGTCGTCGGCATGATGGCCGGTGACGAGCGCGCCTGCCCCGATCGCGCGGGCGTGATCGGTCAGCAGCGCGTAGCGCGTGGTGCGGGCTTGCGCCTGGATGCTGGCGCCGGTGATCGGTTCGGTTGGCGCTAGCGTCGCGTGCGGGATGCCAAGGGTTGCGCAATGGGCAGCGACCATTGCGGATTCCTCCACCGCTTCGGGGCGGAGGCGATGGTCTATGCTGGCGACCGTGAAGCCAGGGGGGAGGGCTTCGTGCGCAAGGGTGAGCATCGCCATGCTGTCGGGCCCGCCGGAGACAGCGAACAGCGGGTTGGTGACGTCGCTTGCCAAGCGCGCGAAGTCGGCGGCGAAGCGGCGTCCTTCTTCGGTCATGCGGTGGGGGCCGTGGCGAGGATGCTGATCCTCCCCTGGAAGGGGAGGTGGCTGGCGTGTGCCAGACGGAGGGGTGATCCGCTCTCGATGGAGCGATACCCCTCCGTCAGTCCTGCGGACTGCCACCTCCCCTTCCAGGGGAGGATTTCAGAGGGACCGGTATTCATCGAGGACCTGCTTACTTGCACTTCGCCGCGGAGCGCCCGGCGGCGACCTGGCCCTTCATCGCCGCCGCCATCTTCGCCCCATAAACGTCGTTCAGCTCGTCATACACCTTGCACGCATCCGCCGGCTTGTTGAGCTTGGTCAGCGCCTGGCCGAGGTACAACAGGCTGTCCGGCGCGCGCTCGCCTTCGGGCATCTTCTTGTAATTGTCGTAGAACGCCATCGACGCGAGGCTCGGCTTGCCTTCGTCGAGATACGACCGGCCGAGCAGGTTCTGCGCATAGCTGGCGCGCTTGCTCTTGGGGTATTCGGCGACGACCTTCTTCAGTTGCGCCTCGGCCTGCGGATACTGCTTGGCCGCCCACAGGCGATAGCCGTACATATACTCGTCCTCCGCCGGATCGCCGGTCGAGGGTTTCTCGACCGAGACCTTGGTTGGTGCAGGCGTACCCGGCTTGGACGCCGTCTCGGGGCGCGTCGTCGGGCGCGAGGGGCCGCCGTCCGAGGGGGCGTCAGGTTCGATCGGACCGCCAGCCCCCGTCCCCGTCGCGATCGGCGCGGGGCCGGTCTCGAGCGTCTTGATCCGCGCGTCGTTCGAACGCCGGTAATTGTCGAACGCATCCTGCAACTGGCGCGTACGGTTCTGGTTCTGCTCGATCTGCTCGGTGAGCGACGTCATCTGCTGTTCCAGCGACGTGACGCGCTGGTTCACGTCGGCTAGCGCGCTGGTCGCGGGCGAACCCGGGCCGGGGCCCTGCTCGCTCTGCGGCGCACGCACTTCGGGCTGGAGCATCTGGCCGGCACCACCAGGGAAGACCTTGCGCTGGACCGCGCGCATTTCGCTTTCGAGCTTGCCGACGCGGCCCTCGACGTTCTGCGCCTGAACGCTCGCGGGCAGAAGAGCGGCGAGGCAGACGCCGACCAGAATTGACTTACGCATGGGCCACACCCCCCGGTGGATTGGTTAATCGTCCGGGTATAGCTGCACTACCCATCCTGTCGCCAGCCTTAAGACCCCGGCGATAGTCCGCAGCCATCACGGAGTCGGCGTTGCCGTAGCGGCGGGCGGCGGGTTGGCGGCAGCGTCCAGGTTGGCGCGCTGCGTCTCGGTCATTGGACGACGCGGCGTACGCGGAAGGCTGGCGGTGCGCGACCGTTCTGGCGACCGCGTCGAAGTGGCTCCGGTCGCGGTCGGCGCTGCCTGCGGCTCGGGCGTACCCGCGATCCGTGCGGCGATCGCAGGCGCACCGACGGCGACGTCCTTGATCGCGCGCTCGCCGGTGCCGAGCGCAGGCGCCGCTGCGCCGTTGAGGGTCACCGCCAGCTTGTCCGCGCGACCGATGTTGATCTTCGGGTCCTTGGCATCCTTGGGCACGTCGAACTTCTCGCCGGGCTTCATCGTGCCGAGATACAGCGTCTTGTTGTCGGCATCGTAGACACGCATCCATACCTCGTCCGAGGCAGTCAGCGTGACCTGGCCGTTGGCGGGCGTCGCGGGAGCGGGCACCGGTTGCGCGGTCTGCGCGGCGGGATTCGGCGCGGTTTCGGCAACCGGCGTCGCGATCGACGAATTGCTCGATCCGCGGAACATGTCGGTGCCGTACCAGAGGCCGACCAGCACCAGCACCGCGATCGCGATGCCCAGCGCAACGATCGCGAGGCCGCGCGAGGGCACGCGCGACGGGTCGGTCATCTCGTACGGCTCGTATTCGGGGGTCTTACGGCCCAGCGTCGCGACTTCGCCGCGGACGAGGTTGGCGATGTGCACCTCGTCGATGCCCATCGCGCGCGCATAGGCACGGGTGAAGCCGACCGCATAGGTGATCGACGGCAGCGTGGTATAATCGGAGGCCTCGATCGCTTCGAGGTGACGCAGCGGCACACGCGTGCGCGTCGCGATATCCGCGACGGTCAGCCCCTGCGCCTCGCGGGCTTTACGGAGAATGTCGCCAGCACGCTCTGGTTGAGCGGGTGCTGTGTTCTGGCCGGTTTCGACCTCGTCCATTCTTGTCTCCGAAGCGGGCTGCGTCGTTGCCCGTCATGTGCCCCGTCTTTCAGAGGCCCTTAGCCGTGTCAACGCACCGCGCGTCTTAACCGCAGGTTTCCGCCGATCAGACGATTTCGACGCCGTTTTCGGTCGCCCAGGTCGTCAGCGCAGCGCGCATGTCGCGGGGCGGGTTGGCCAGCAGTCCTGTCATGTATGCGGTGAGCGCGGCGCGATCGAGCGAGCGCGTCATCGCCTTGATCGGGCCTACCGCCGCGGGGGTGATCGACAGCCGCTCGATCCCGAGCCCGATCAGCGCCATCGCCTCCAGCGGCCGCCCACCCATCTCGCCGCAGACCGCCAGGTCGACCTTCGCGTCGCGCGTCGGCGGCACCAATCGGGCGATAAAGCGGAGGATCGACGGGCTGAGCCAGTCGTAACGCTCGGCGAGCTTGGGATTGGCGCGATCGGCGGCGAACAGGAACTGGGTCAGGTCGTTGGTGCCGATCGACAGGAACTCGATTCGCGGCAGCAGCACGTCGAGCATCTCGGCGAGCGCGGGGACTTCGAGCATCGCGCCATAGCGGATCGCCAGCGGCATTTTCCGCCCGCGCCCTTCGAGCCACGTCCGCTGCGCCTCGAACAGCGCGCGTGCTTCGTCGAACTCCCAGGGCTCGCTGACCATCGGGAACATCACGTTGAGCGTGCGACCGGCGGCCGCCTCCAGCAACGCCCGCGCCTGCACCTTCATCAACCCGTCACGCTCCAGGCCGAGGCGCAGCGCGCGCCAGCCCATTGCCGGGTTCTCCTCGTCCGAATCTTCCTTGTTGAGATAAGGCAGCGCCTTGTCCCCGCCGATATCGACGGTGCGGAAGATCACCGGGCGCTCGCCGGCCGCGTCGAGAACTTCGCGGTAGAGCCGCTGCTGGCGCTCGCGCTGCGGCAGCGTGGCGGAGACGAGGAACTGGAACTCGGTGCGAAACAGGCCGATGCCATCCGCGCCGGTGACGTCTAGCGCGGCGACGTCGTCGCGCAGGCCTGCGTTCACCATCAGCGTCAGGCGGTGGCCATCCTTGGTGATCGGCGGCACGTCGCGCAGCGCCGCGAACGCAGCCTTGCGCTTCTGGCGCATCGCGAGGCGGGCCTCGAACGCCTCCTCCATCACCGCCGACGGCCGCGCGAAGACGTTGCTCTCGGCGCTATCGAGCAACAGCATGTCGCCCTCCGCCACGAGACGGCGGATGTCGCGGACGCGGCCGAGCACGGGCACGCCCATCGCGCGGGCTACGATCGTGACATGCGCGGTGAGCGAGCCCTCCTCGAGGATCACGCCCTTCAGCCGGCGCTTGTCGTATTCGAGCAGTTCGGCGGGACCGAGATTGCGCGCGATCAGGATCGTGTCCTGACGCAGGCCCATCTGCGCGGCGGTGCCCATCTGGCCCGAGACGATCCGCAACAGCCGGTTCGACAGGTCCTCCAGGTCGTGCATCCGGTCGGCGAGCAGCGGATCGTCGATCTGCCGCATCCGCTGACGCGTGCGTTGCTGGACGCGCTCGATCGCCGCCTCGGCGGTCAGGCCCGAGTCGATCGCCTCGTTGATGCGCCGCGCCCAGCCCTCGTCATACGCGAACATCTTGTAGGTCTGGAGCACCTCGACATGCTCGCCGCCGACGCCGAATTCGGCTTCGCGAGTCATCCGGTCGATGCCTTCGCGCATCTTGTCGAACGCCGCGTAGACGCGGTGGCGCTCGGCGTCGGTATCCTCGGCGACGGTGTGCTCGATATGGATGCGCGGCTGGTGGTAGACCGCAAAGCCTGCGCCCATGCCGTCGACCAGCTTCTGCCCGGGGATGCGCATCGCCGCGGTCGACTGCGGACGATCCGCGCCGCCGCCGGTGGTGTCGATGAGCCCCGCATTGGCGATCAGTTCGGACAGCACCATCGCGACCGTCTGCAACGCCTCGATCTCGACGTCCGCATATTTGCGACGGTCGGTGTGCTGGACGGCCAGGACCCCCACGGAACGCTCGCGGCGGATGATCGGCACGCCCGCGAAGCTGTGGAAACGGTCTTCGCCGGTCTCGGGTTTGTAGGCGAAATCGGGGTGGCTCGCGGCCTCGTCGAGATTGAGGACCTCGACATCCTCGGCGATCGTGCCGACGAGGCCCTCGCCGAGCGCGAGTTTGGTGACGTGGACCGCCGCCTGGTCGAGCCCGCGGGTGGCGAACAGTTCGAGCACGCCTTCGCGCAACAGGTAGATCGAGCAGACTTCGCTGTCGATCGCGGTGGCGATGATGCCGACGACGGCGTTGAGCTTGGCTTGCGCGGACGTGCGCGAGGCCATCACGTCGTGAAGGCTGGTGAGGATTTCGCGGGCGGAGGCGGCGGCCGAAAGGGGCATTCGGGTTGGCTATCAGATGAAGCGCTTGGGTGCCACGCAACAAAAGCAGTGTTGCGGCCAAGTTCGATCGATCTCCGGGTGTCGATTCTTACAAATGAGATTGGTGCGGATCGCGGCGAGCAAATCTCACCGGCTACGTTACCCCCTCCTCCTTGTTCTCCCGCGAAGGCGGGAGCCCAGTCTGGGTCCCCGCCTTCGCGGGGAAACACGCTAGTTAAGCGTCGAACAGGCCATCCTGGCTACCAGCGGGCGGGTTCAGGCCGAGATGCTTCCAGCCACCCGCGTTCAAAAACCGGCCGCGAGCGGTCCGTGCGATCAGGCCGAGCTGGATCAGATACGGCTCGATCACCTCCTCGATCGTATCGCGCGGTTCGCTCAACCCCGCCGCCAGCGTCTCCACCCCGACCGGGCCGCCGCGGTAAATATCCGCGATCATCATTAGATAGCGCCGATCCATCGCATCCAGTCCGAGCGAATCGACCTCAAGCCGATTAAGCGCAGCATCCGCCGCCCGCGCGTCGACCGTCTCGTGCCCCGCGACATTGGCGAAATCGCGCACCCTTCGCAGCAGGCGCCCAGCGATGCGCGGCGTCCCGCGAGCTCGCCGCGCAATCTCCATCGCGCCATCCTTGGCGATGCCCAGCCCGAGCAGGCCGGCGGCGCGCGTGACGACGCGCTCCAGTTCCTCGACCGTATAGAATTGCAGCCGCACCGGGATGCCGAAGCGGTCCCTCAACGGCGTCGTCAGCAACCCCTGCCGCGTCGTCGCGCCGATCAGCGTGAACCGCGGCAGGTCGATCCGCACCGACCGCGCCGATGGCCCCTCGCCGATCATCAGGTCGAGCGCACGGTCCTCCATCGCCGGGTACAGCACTTCCTCGACCGCGGGCTGCAACCGGTGGATCTCGTCGATGAACAGCACGTCGCCATCCTCGAGATTGGTCAGCAGCGCGGCGAGATCGCCCGACTTGGCGATCACCGGGCCCGAGGTGGCGCGAAACCCCACGCCCATCTCGCGCGCGACGATCTGCGCGAGCGTGGTCTTGCCGAGCCCCGGCGGCCCGAAGAACAGCACATGATCCAGCGCATCGCCGCGCGATTTCGCTGCCTGGATGAAGATGCGCAGATTCTCGCGCGCGGCCTTCTGCCCGACGAATTCGTCGAGCGTTTTAGGGCGTAGCGCGGCGTCGACGTCTTCGGGACGCTTGGCGGCGGTCAGGATGCGGTCAGTATCGGTCACCCGCTCGCGATAGCGCGCTCGCGGTGAAGGGGGCAAGGCGGCTATGGAGCGGTCATGACCAACGATACCGCACAACTCGATCCGAACCTGCCCGACCTGTATCTACTCGGCGGAGTCTCACCCGCGTTGGAAGCGACGCTCGCCGAGCGCTTCACACTGCACCGCAACGATCCGCCGCTAACGACGCGGGCGATCGTCGGTGGCGGGACCAGCGTGGTCGATACCGCACTGCTCGATCGCCTGCCCGTACTGGAGATCGTCGCGATCCACGGCGTCGGCCATGACGGGATCGACCTCGCCGCGACCCGGGCCCGCGGCGTTGCCGTGACGACGACGCCCGACGTGCTGACCGATGACGTCGCGGATCTCGCGATCGGACTTATGCTGGCGGTGCAGCGGCGAATCGTCGCGAATGATCGTGCGGTGCGGGACGGCGGCTGGCAGGTCGATCTTGCGCGTCGGGCGAGCGGTCGGCGGATAGGCATCTTCGGGCTCGGCCAGATCGGCAGGGCGATCGCGAAGCGGGCTGGGCCGTTTGCGAGCGAAGTCCATTATACCGCGCGCTCTGCCAAGCCGGATTTCGCGGGGGTGTTCCATGCCGACATCGTCGCGCTCGCGACGGCGTGCGACGTGCTGATCATCGCCGCGCCCGGTGGCGACGCGACGTCGCATATCGTCGATGCCGGTGTTCTCGGGGCGCTTGGCAAGGACGGGATCTTGGTCAACATCGCCCGTGGCAGTCTAATCGACGAACCGGCGCTGGTGGCCGCACTCCAGGCCGGGACGATCGCCGGTGCGGGACTCGACGTGTTCGCCGACGAACCGACCGTACCCGATGCCCTCAGGACGATGGATCAGGTCGTCCTGTCCCCGCATCAGGGCAGCGCGACCGTGGACGGGCGGGCGGAGATGGCGGCGCTGGTCGTCGCCAATCTCGACGCACATTTTGCGGGGGAAGCGTTGCTTACGCCGCTCTAAAACGGGTGCAATCTGGAACAGAGGCAGCCCCTTTTTCCGTTCGCCCTGAGCGAAGTCGAAGGGTGCGCTCGAAGTGCAGGTGCTTCGACTTCGCTCAGCACGAACGGAAGAGGAGAACCAGCAAAAGCTTAGAACGAATCAAACGGCTCCTAACCCTAGGACTTGGACGCCTTGCGCAACGCCAGTCGCACCAGCGCGTCGAGCGAAGCCCCCGGCCCCAGCTCCTCGTCCGCCGCGGCCACCGCCACGCTCGCCTCGTTGGGCCGGAACCCGAGGTTGAGCAACGCCGACACCGCATCCGCCGACGCTCCCGGCGCGGCATTGACCGCCGCCGGCCCAAGGCCGATCGCGAGCCCGCCGACCTTGTCCTTCAGTTCCATCACGATACGCTGGGCGAGCTTTGGCCCCACCCCGTTGGCGCGCGCGACCATCGCCTTGTCGCCACTCGCGATCGCACGGCTCAGGTCGACCGGCTCCAGCGCCGACAATATGGCGAGCGCGACGCGCGCTCCGACGCCCTGCACGCCCGTCAGCAACCGGAACCAGTCGCGCTCGTCCGCGCTGGAAAACCCGACCAGCCGCTGGAAATCCTCGCCCACCAGCAATTCGGTGAACACGGTACACGCCTCGCCGATCGGCCCGAGCGCCGACAGGGTGCGTGCCGATGCGCCGACCAGATAGCCGACGCCGCCGACGTCGATCACCGCATGGTCGATACCCGTGGAATCCAGCCGTCCTTTGAGATGCGCGATCATGGTGCCATCCGGTAGAACAAAGCGCGGTCGGCGTCATCCGCCAAAACCAGGCCTGAGGCCCTATAGCGACCGGACGGCTACGTCACAGGCGGGGTTGCGAATCGCCCTGCTCGACGGGCAATCGGCTCGTCGCGTGCACGGCGGTTTTCTGAACGACGTGGAGCGCCTGCGTGGGCAGCCCGATCACCGCGGCCCGGGCACGCAGGCTGGCTTTCAGGAACACCGTGTCCGACGCCATGAACCGGCGCGGCGTCGTCCCGAGAAACGTGCCGGCATCGCGCAGGAAATGCGACGCGTCGAAATAACTGCTGTCGATCATCGAATAATCGCTCGCGCCCTCGGCCATCATCAACCGGATGAACGACCGCAGGAACCGTGCCCGCCGCAACAGCAGCTTGGGCGGCATCCCGAAATACCGCGTCGCCATGCGCCGCAGATCATGCGTCGGGATATCGAGCCGTTCGGCGACGTCCTTCATCTCGATCACGCCGTCGGTGACGGTCAGCGCGGTGAACGCCCTGATCAGGTCCTCGCGCGGATGCGGGCGCTGGAACATCGGCCCGAGCACCGAATCGAGCAGCGGCTTGATGAACGAATCATCGTCCAGCGCATCTAGCCCGCCGACCAGCCGTCCGGCCAGGCCGGCACCAAGCACGCTGTCGAGCGGCACGATGCGATTATGGTAGTCGCCTGCCGAGCGTGCGGTCAGCCGCGCCCAGCCGAGTGCGCTCAGACCGATGCCGACCGCGATCCCGCCGGTCGTCTCGGTCCTGAAGGCGCGGCTGGTGGGGCCATAGAAACTGGCGCGATCGAGCGGCCCGAAGCGG
Source organism: Sphingomonas sp. 4RDLI-65 (assembly GCF_049472435.1). Lineage (NCBI taxonomy): Bacteria > Pseudomonadati > Pseudomonadota > Alphaproteobacteria > Sphingomonadales > Sphingomonadaceae > Sphingomonas > Sphingomonas sp. 4RDLI-65. The sequence goes on from NZ_JBCEBT010000010.1 coordinate 85,055, forward strand.
TGGTTGCCGATCGACGCCGTCAGCGGCCCCGCATCGACCAGGATCGACAGCATCGCCGGCGCGGGCAGGTACCAGTTGATCATCGGCGCGCGATCCGAAGCCGCGTAGATCGCATACCCGGTCAGATACTCGGCCAGTGCCGTGTCGGGCAGGTCGTAGCGCATGCTCATGCCGTCGGGCATCGCGAACGCCGCCGGTGGGACATTCGCGCTGTTCGTGCCCCCACGCATCTGATCCACAAACATCGACGCGCCTTTAATGCATGTTATTAAGTTTCAGTTAATCGACGACTGCCACAGCAATCCTGTCTTGGCCATCGAAAGTTGATCGATTGCTGCGCCCGGAGCTCGGCGCGCGCCATGGGATTGGTGTTCCAGCGGCTGCGCGGATTCCGCGTTCGCTACGACGCGGTCGGTACCCGGTGGATCAGGTGCCGGTACCGCTTCGCCGGGCCAGCGCAGCCGCACTCGCGACGTGGTGCGCATGCGTGATCGCCACCGCGAGCGCATCGGCGGCATCGGGGCCGGCGAGCTTCGCGCCCGGCAGCAGCACCGCCATCATCGCCTGAATCTGCTTCTTGTCCGCGCCGCCGGTGCCGACGACGCCCTTCTTGACGGTCGAGGGGTGGTATTCGCCGATGTGCAGCCCCGCGCCGGCCGCTGCCAGCAACACGACGCCGCGCGCCTGGCCAAGCTTGAGTGTGGATTGCGCGTTGGTGTTGCCGAGCACTTCCTCGACCGCGGCGCCGTCGGGGCGTTCGGTACGGATGACGTCGATCAGCGCGTTATACAGCGCGGTGAGGCGGCGGGGGAGCGCCATCGACGGATCGGTCTTGATCTGGCCGTTGGCGATATGGCTCAGGCGGTTCCCGTCGGCGCGGATGACTCCCCAACCGGTGGTGCCCAGGCCTGGGTCTAGTCCTAGGATGATCATGCGAAGAAGGAAGAAGTTTGGTTCGCGCAGAGGCGCAGAGGCGCGGAGGGGGTGCGCTTTTGGCTATCGTCTCGCGTTAGCGGGACTTTTACCTCATCTTGCTGACCAAAGGCTGAGACGCCGCTGGCGCTGAAGACGATTGCACGAAGCGCCACTCTCCGCGCCTCTGCGCCTCTGCGCGAACCAATCTTCCTTCTCATTCCCTCAACCCAGCGACTCCATGATCTCGTCGGAGATTTCGTAATTGCCCCAGACGGTCTGCACGTCGTCGTCCTCGTCGAGCGCATCGATCAGCTTGAACAAGGTCGCCGCATCGTCCGCTTCGACCGCGACCATCACCTGCGGGCGCCAGGCGAGCTTGGCGCCTTCGGCCTCGCCGAGCTTGGCTTCCAAAGCCTTGGCCACCTCGTGCAGGTCGCCCTGCGCGGTCCAGACCTCATGGCCGTCCTCGCTCGACGTGACGTCCTCGGCGCCAGCCTCAAGTGCCGCTTCGAACACCGTGTCGGCATCGCCTGCGCTCGCTGGATACGAGATCAGCCCGACGCGATCGAACGCGTGGCTGACCGAACCGCCCGCGCCGAGGTTGCCGCCGTTCTTGCCGACCGCGACGCGCACGTTGGTCGCGGTGCGGTTGCGATTGTCGGTCAGCGCCTCGATGATCAGCGACACGCCGCCGGGGCCGAAGCCCTCGTAGCGGATTTCCTCGTAATTCTCGGCATCGCCGCGGCTAGCCTTGTCGATCGAGCGCTGGATGTTCTCCTTCGGCAGCGACGCCGCCTTGGCCGCGTTGACCGCCGCGCGCAGGCGCGGGTTCATGTCGACGTCGGGCAGCCCCATCTTGGCCGCGACCGTGATCTCGCGGCTGAGCTTGCTGAACGCCGACGAGCGCTTCTTGTCCTGCGCGCCCTTGCGGTACATGATATTCTTGTATTTGGAATGGCCTGCCATCGGTGCCTCTAATAGCCTGATGGGGTGGCTTTAGGACGGTGAGGCCGTTTTCGCCAGAGCGTCGATCTTCGCCTCGATCGCCTCGAGGCGCGCCAGCACCAAATGGTCGATCTTGTGGTGCACGCGTAAAATGTCGAGTTCGGCGCGCAAGTTGGTCTCATAGTCGAGGCTCGCGGCAAGGCGATCCTTCGCCGATTGCCGGTTCTGGCTCATCATGATGACAGGCGCCTGGATCGCCGCGACCGTCGACAGCAGCAGGTTGAGGAAGATGTAGGGATACGGATCGAACGCGCGCCCGAAATGCACGAGGATATCCGAGTTCAGCAGCATCCACCCGATCAGCACCGCGGTGAAGGCGATGATGAACCCCCACGACCCGCCGATCTTCGCGACCCGGTCCGACAGCCGCTCGCCGAAGGTGGCGCGCTCGTCCGAGACGTCGGCAGCGTCGCGGCTGACCGTAGTCCCCGCCTCGATCCCCGCAAGGACGCGGCGCTCCTCCTCGTCGAGGTCGCCCGGCGCCTTGCCGAGGAGGCGTTGCGCGAGATCGGCGAGCGGGGAGTGTGTAGCCATGCCCCAAGGCCTAGCCGGGATTGCGGATTATTCCAGCGCGCAAAGTCCCGCTTGCGACGGAAGCCATAAAGACTCCTTGCTCCCATACGCCCGCACCTGCCAAACGCGCGGCATGACGGTTAGCGTGAATATGGGCACCGACGGCAATGGTACTGCCGTCGGCGTCGACCTGGAGGAACTACTCGCCACCCGCCTGTTGGTGCAGGGCAATTCGGGCTCGGGGAAATCGCATCTGCTGCGCCGGCTGCTCGAGCGATCGGCGGGCCATGTCCAGCAGATCGTGATCGATCCTGAAGGCGATTTCGTGACGCTCGCAGGGCCGCACGGGCACGTCGTGATCGAGGCGGGCGATTATAGCGAACGCGAGATCGCGCGGATCGCGACGCGGTTGCGGGAACATCGGACGTCGGCGGTGCTGAGCCTCGAGGGGCTCGAGGTCGAGGGCCAGATGCGGTGCGCCGCGTCGTTCCTGTCCGCGCTGTTCGATGCGCCGCGCGAGCATTGGTATCCGGTGCTGGTGGTGGTCGACGAAGCGCAGATGTTCGCGCCGGTGACAGGCGGCGAAGTGTCCGAGGAAGTCCGTCGCGCGTCGCTCGCCGCGATGACCAACCTGATGTGCCGCGGGCGCAAACGCGGCCTTGCTGGCGTGATTGCGACGCAGCGCCTCGCGAAGCTGGCGAAGAACGTCGCTGCGGAGGCGTCGAACTTCCTCATGGGGCGCACCTTCCTCGACATCGACATGGCGCGCGCCGCCGACCTGCTGGGCATGGAGCGGCGTCAGGCCGAAGCGATTCGCGATCTCCAGCGCGGCACGTTCATGGCGCTCGGGCCGGCGGTGTCGCGGCGACCGATCACGGTGAAGATCGGCGACGTCGCGACGTCGGCCCGCAGCGGCAGCCCGAAGCTCACCCCCCTCCCCAGCGCCGCGCCGATGGATCTGCAGGACCTGCTGTCCGAGCCGGTCGTCGACGCCCCCGAACTCGGCCTGATGTTCGATTCGCGGCCGCGTCGCGTGCCGGCGGAGGAACTGCTCGACGGCATCGCCCGCCCGCCCGAACCGCGCACCGCGGCTCCGCCGCCGCCCGAGAAGACCGACGACGAGGTCGAGGCGGTCTACGCCGACGTCTTCCGCGCGATCGTCGAGGATCCTGAGTCGACGCTGCGGCCGCCGTCGGTGCTATTCCAGGATTTTCAGGTGCGGTGTCGGATGGGTGGGCTGGCCAAGCCGCCACTCGATCTCCCCGGCTTCGTCCGCCGCCTGAGCTGCGCCCGCGCGGGAATTTTCGACATGACCGACGAAGCCTGGACCGCTGCGCTGGACGTGGCGAGCGGCCTTCCCGACGACATGCTGGGTGCGTTCTTGCTGGTCGCGAGAGCGGCACGCGAAGGCGAACCGTGCCCGTCGGATGCGCGGATTGCCGCAACTTATGGGACGAGTTCGATCGGCCGCGTGAAACGGCTGATCGGCTATATCGAAAGCCGCGAACTCATTGTCTGTAGGACAGATCTCGCGGGGAAACGCTCGATCACGATTCCAGGGTTGGGCTGGACGACGTTGCCCGCCGAGGCGGCCTAGGATCGGCCGGCGCTAGAACACGAAGGCAAACGCCAGCCCCGCAACGACGCCGACCTGCACCATCGCGATGATCTGGAGCCGACCGACGAACGGTTGCTTGCGAGTTTTGTGACGAAAGCGACCCCGCGCCCAGAACGCGCCGGGGCTGCCACCGAGCGCCGCGAACCAGAGCAAGCGGGACTCGGGGATGCGCCAAGCTCCGGTCAGCGATCGCCGCTTGTCGACCGCAAACGCAGCGACGGTGACCATGTTGATAGCCAGGACCAGGGCGAGTGCCATGATGATCGGGAGAAACATTCTCTACCGGTACATCACGCGAGTTAATGCGGTACCCCCGCCCGATCCCATATCGAGCGAGAGACACCGCGGAAGATTAGAAGATCCTCAGATCATTCCCAGCGCCTGGAGATACACCTCGAGGATCGCCTCCTCCTCCTGATACTCTTCCTTCTTCTTCTTCCGGATCGACAGGATTTTCCGGATCGCCTTGGGGTCGTAACCGCGGCCCTTGGCTTCGGCCATCACGTCCTTGATGTCGTCCGAGATACCCTTCTTCTCTTCTTCGAGACGCTCGGCGCGCTCGATCAGCAGGCGCAGTTCGTCCGCTGCGACCGCGCCGCCGCCCATGCCGTGTTGCCGTTCGTCAGACATCGAAAATTCCCCACTCGCCGACGCCACGCGCCAGCCTAAAGCCAATCGAGATACAAGCCCGCACCGGTGACCGCCGTCTCACGACGTCGTGAATCATGCCGCTGCTGGTGCCGGAAGGCGTCTAGGCGTTTACCGTGCTTGGCTCAATCGCCTGAATCGAACGGCGCGTTCTTCGCGACACTCGCCTTCATCCGTTCGAGTTGCTCAGGGCTTGCGTCGCCCTGGTGATGCGCCTTCCATTCTGCGTACGGCATTCCGTACACCGTCTCCCGCGCGGCATCCCTCGACATGCCGCCAGCCTCCTCGACCCAGTCCGACAGGCAGTTCCGGCAGAAACCGGCCAGCCCCATCAGGTCGACATTCTGCGCGTCCTCGCGGTGGCGGAGGTGGCGGATCAGGCGGCGAAAGGCTTTCGCCGCTACGGCATCGTCCAAAGTATCGAGGCGATCGGGATTCATTCGTATGCTCCGTGGTTGATCGTACGGAGATAGGGTTTAAGGCCCGTCGCGGCAAAGACCTCCCCCAGGAAACGCACGCATGACCCACGCCATTGCTCCCCGTTTGCGGAAAGTCCGCATCCTCGCGACGCTCGGCCCCGCCAGCAGCACCCCCGAGATGATCGCGACGCTGTTCCGCACCGGCGCCGACGCGTTCCGCATCAACATGAGCCACGGCGACCAGCAGTCGAAGATCGCCGTGATCCAGGCGATTCGCGCGCTAGAAAAGGAATATGGTCGCCCCTCGACCATCCTCGCCGATCTCCAAGGGCCGAAACTGCGCGTCGGCAAGTTCGACGGCGGGCGCACCGTGCTGGAAACCGGTTCGACCTTCCTGCTCGACCGCGACCCGACGCCGGGCGACGCAACGCGGGTGGAACTGCCGCATGACGAGATCTTCGCGGCGATCGAGCCGGGCGCGCGACTGCTGCTCGACGACGGCAAGCTGGTGTTGCGCGTCGTGTCGCACAGCCCACGCCAGATCACGACGCGGGTCGAGGTCGGCGGTGCGCTGTCGAACAGCAAGGGGCTGAACGTCCCCGACGTCGTGCTGCCGATGGCCGCGCTGACCGAGAAGGACCGCAGCGATCTAGACTTCGCGGTCGACCAAGGCGTCGACTGGATCGCGCTGTCGTTCGTCCAGCGTCCCGAGGATCTCTGGGAAGCGCGGAAGCTGATCGGCGGCAAGGCTGCGCTGATGGCGAAGATCGAGAAGCCCGCGGCGATCGAGCGGCTCGAGGAGATCGTCGAGGCGTGCGACGGCGTGATGGTCGCGCGCGGCGATCTCGGCGTCGAGATGCCACCGCAGGCGGTGCCGCCCCTGCAGAAGCGCATCGTCGAGGTCTCGCGCCGGATGGGCCGCCCGGTGGTCGTCGCGACGCAGATGCTCGAATCGATGATCACCTCGCCCTCGCCGACGCGCGCGGAAGTGTCGGACGTCGCAACCGCGGTGTATGACGGCGCCGACGCGATCATGCTGTCGGCGGAGAGCGCGGCGGGCGCGTGGCCGGTCGAATCGGTCGCGATGATGGATGCGATCGGCGTGTCGGTCGAGGGCGATCCCGAGCACGGCGACCGCATGCACTTCACCGTGATGAAGCCCGATCCGACGACCGCGGATGCGCTGGCCGAGGCGGCAAAGAACATCGCGGCGACGGTGTCGGCGGTGGCGATCATCTGCTTCACCACGTCGGGCTCGACCGCACGGCGGATCGCACGCGAGCGGCCGTCGGTGCCGTTGCTGGTGCTGACCCCGAGCCAGGAAACGTCGCGGCGGCTCGGGCTGTTGTGGGGAACGCATGCGGTCCACACGCGCGACGTCGAGTCGTTCGAGGACATGGTCGCGAAGTCGAAACGGATGGCGTTGCGGCATGGGATCGCGAAGGCGGGGGATCGGGTGATCGTGCTCGCGGGCGTGCCGTTTCGGACGCCTGGGTCGACCAACGTGCTGCATGTGGTTCGGATCGTGGGTGACGAGCTGAAGGGGCATCACTCGCAGGTTTGAGTTTGGGCAGGCGCGTGAAGGCCGGCTGATGGGCTGAAATGCCCACGCCCACCCTTCTCTGGAGGAGAGGGGTGGGAGTTGGTCGGCTTCCCCAAGGCCCGACGGTCGTGGAGAAGCCGACCAACCCACCCCCAGCCCCTCCCTGCCAGGGAGGGGAGCAAATTCGGCGCGGACCGTCCAAGCCGGAACCCCGTCACGCGAGCGCACCGTGCCCCGTCATGCCGGGCTCGTTCCGGCATCCACCGTTCCGCATGTTCGCGGCCCGTGGAGTATGCGGAACGGTGGGCCCCGGCCTCCGCCGGGGTGACGGAAGAGAGGTTATTGCCGGCTTCGAGCGGGGTGCCCTCAAGGTCGCAGCATGCCAACAGAGCACGCTGTCTGGCCACGTTTGCCGGGATCGTATCGTTCTTGACCAATCCCTACCCCGGCGGAGGCCGGGGCCCAATTGGAAAGGTTGCCACAACGGAGCGGGTAGCGTCGCCACTCCCGTCCCCAATTGGGCCCCGGCCTCCGCCGGGGTGGAGCGTTGACCTTCTGTCCAAGACCTAATCTAGGCTAGCGCTCGCCTCCCGAATACGCGATGTCGCGCAGGACGGACCGCACGGGAGGGCGAGCGCAATGACATTACGCGAGAAAATCGGTTGGGGTGCACTGGCCCTCCTCGCAGCCTGCGCACTTGCGGTCGTCGCGTTCGAGCGGGGCGAGCATGTCAACGCGCTGTGGATCGTCACCGCCGCCGTCTCGGTCCAGCTGATCGCGTACCGATTCTACGCTCGGTATATCGCGCGCCACGTCATGCAGCTCGATCCGTCGCGGCAAACCCCGGCGCTGCGCCGCGCGGACGGGCTCGACTATGTCGCGACCGACCGCAACGTCTTGTTCGGCCACCATTTCGCCGCCATCGCCGGTGCCGGCCCCCTCGTCGGCCCGGTGCTCGCCGCGCAGATGGGCTACCTCCCCGGCACGCTCTGGATCCTCGCCGGCGTCGTGCTCGCAGGCGCGGTGCAGGATTTCATGATCCTGTTCATCTCTATGCGGCGCGATGGGCGGTCACTCGGCGAGCTGATCCGTATGGAGATGGGCGCGATCCCCGGCGTGATCGCGCTGGTGGGTACGTTCGCGATCATGGTCATCATCCTCGCCGTGCTCGCGCTGATCGTGGTGCGTGCGCTCGCGGGCAGTCCGTGGGGACTGTTCACGGTCGCCGCGACGATCCCGCTGGCGTTCCTGATGGGTATCTACACGCGCTGGATCCGCCCCGGAAAGGTCGGCGAAGTCTCCGTGCTCGGCGTCATCGGGCTGCTCGCCGCGATCGTCTATGGCGGCACCGTCGCCGCCTCGCCGACACTCGCGCCGCTGTTCACACTGACGCCGGTACAGCTCTGCGTGCTGATGGTCGGCTACGGCGCGGTCGCCTCCGTCCTGCCGGTGTGGCTGCTGCTTGCGCCCCGCGACTACCTGTCGACGTTCCTCAAAATCGGCGCGATCGTCGCGCTCGCGATCGGCATCGCGGTGGTTGCCCCGCCGCTCAAGATGCCTGCGCTCACCCCGTTCATCGACGGATCCGGCCCAGTCTGGTCGGGCGGACTCTTCCCGTTCCTGTTCATCACGATCGCGTGCGGCGCGGTGTCGGGCTTCCACGCGCTGATCGCGAGCGGCACGACGCCGAAACTCATCGCCAGCGAAGGCGACGCGCAGTTCATCGGTTACGGCGCGATGCTGATGGAGAGCTTCGTCGCGATCATGGCGCTGGTCGGCGCGTCGATCCTCGATCCCGGCGTGTATTTCGCGATGAACAGCCCGGCGGCGGTGGTCGGCACCGACTTCGCCTCGGCGGCGACCGCGGTGACGGCGATGGGCTTCCCGATCACGCCCGAACTGCTCGCGCAGACCGCGAAGGACGTCGGCGAGACCACGATCGTCTCGCGGACGGGCGGCGCACCGACGCTGGCGGTGGCGATGTCGGAGATCTTCAGCCACCTCGTCGGCGGGCAGGCGATGAAGGCGTTCTGGTATCACTTCGCGATCCTTTTCGAGGCGCTGTTCATTCTCACCGCAGTCGACGCGGGCACGCGCGCCGGGCGGTTCATGCTGCAGGACCTGATCGGGCTGGCGGTGCCGTCTTTCCGTAACGCGTCCGCCATTGTGCCGGGGCTGATCGCGACTGCGCTTTGCGTGATCGCGTGGGGCTTCTTCCTGTATCAGGGCGTCACCGATCCATTGGGCGGCGTGAACACGCTGTGGCCGTTGTTCGGCATTTCGAACCAGATGCTGGCGGCGGTCGCGCTCGTGCTGGCGACGGTGGTGCTGTTCCGCATGAAGCGCCAGCGTTACGCGTGGGTGACGATCCTGCCCGCCGCGTGGCTGTGCCTGTGCACGATCACCGCCGGGCTGATGAAGCTGTTCGCGAGCGATCCCAAGGTCGGGTTCCTCGCGCATGCTTCGAAGTTCGCGGATGCGGCGGCGCGCGGTGAATTGCTCGCGCCAGCCAAGACGATGGCCGAGATGCAGCGGATCGTGCTCAACGACCGGATCGACGCGGGGTTGTGCGCGCTGTTCCTGGCGGTGGTGCTGTCGATCGTCTTCTTCGGCATCCGCACCTGCCTCGCGGCGCTGAAGATCGATCGGCCGACGGTGACCGAAGTCCCGCCGCAACTGGTGGCCGCGGAATGATCCGCGCGCTGTATGCAAAGGCACGCGAGACCGCGCTGCTGATGGTCGGCGTGCCGTCCTACACCGCCTATTGCCAGCACATGGCCGAGCGGCATCCGGACCACCCGCCGATGGACGAACGCGCGTTCTTCCGCGATCGGCAGGAGGCTCGGTACGGCAGCAAGGGCGGAGGGCGCTGCTGTTGACGGAGACTGCATCGACCGTCGCTCGACTCCGGGCAGCGACGGCGAGCGATCACGATGCGGTCGATGCCGGGTTCGGACGCTATGACCTGCGCGATGCGGACGATTACCGCGCGTTCCTGATCGCGCATGCCAAGGCGTTGCCGGCTGTGGAGGCTTGGCTGGACGATATCCCAGGCCTCGCCGCGGTCCGATCACGGGGTGACGCGCTTGCCGCGGATCTCGCCGCCTTGGGCGAGGAGATGCCTGCGCCGATGACGTTCGACTTAGCGCCGAGCGAGGCGGCCGGCTGGGGCGCTATGTATGTAATCGAGGGCTCGAGGCTCGGCGGCATCATGTTGTCGCGGTCTGTGCCCGACGGCATGCCGTCGGCGTATCTCGGTGCGAAACATCTGTCGGGCGAATGGCGCGCGTTGCTCGCGACGATCGATCAACAGCCGGCAGACGAGGCCTGGATCGCGGATGCGGTCGCCGGCGCGAAGGCTGCGTTCGCGCTGTATCGGCGCGCGCCGGAGGCCTGATCCGCCCCCGGCGCTTTCGGGTCAGCGCAGCAGTTTCGGTGCTTCCTTGCGGATCATGTCCTGGATCTTGCTCGCGAACAGCCCGAGGATGCCGGGCAGGTCGACGACCGCGTGGACGTTGGTTTCGAACACCGTGACCGCGCTGGCGATCGTCTGGCCCATCGCCTGGATCGTGAAGTGCAGCGTGTCCCCGTCCCAGCGGTGATCGGTCACCGAGCCACCGGGGATGCTGGCGCTGATCTTGTCGATCCCGCCGTCGAGCCGCGCGCGGACTGCAGCCTTGCCGAGCTGATGGGGAACGTCGACGGTGATGGGGTTGGCCATGAATAGTCCTTAGGTCGCGAAAAGCATGTCGTCGTTGGCGAACGCCTTGAACTCGAGAGCGTTGCCGCTGGGATCGCAAAAGAACATCGTCGCCTGCTCGCCGGGCTCGCCCTTGAAGCGGACATAGGGCGCGATCCCGAATTGCACGCCCGCGGCGGTGACGCGTTCCGACAGCGTGGTCCAGTCGTCCATCGTCAGGACGACGCCGAAATGCGGCACGGGGACGGCGTGGCCATCAACCGCATTCTCGACCGCGACGGGTTTGGCGGAGGGGTCGAGATGCGCGACGATCTGGTGGCCGAACAGGTCGAAATCGATCCACTGGTCGCTGGAGCGGCCTTCGCGACAGCCGAGTGTGGCGCCGTAGAAGGTGCGGGCCGCGGCGAGGTCGTGGACCGGGAAGGCGAGGTGGAAGGGGCGTAGGGTCATGAGTATGCTATAGATCTCAACGCCGACCGCAGTCACCCCTAACCGGCCTTAGAACGGCGCGGCCGCCGCGACCGGCGAAGCGTTTTGCTGGAACCGGCGTTCCTCCATGTTGAAATACGCCTTCCGATCCAGCTCCGCCCAATGAGATTTCGGCAAGCACCGCTTCTTTATGAGATGCGTCCCGGACTTGCCTTCGCTCCGGCAGACTTTAGGATCTTTGGCCGCGGCGATCTTCGTATCGGCAGTGGCCGCCTGTGGAGTAACATCTTGCGCCAATGCCGCGGCAGGGATCATTGCCGCGAGAGCCAAGGTTGCGCATCGCATTTTGCGTGATCCGGCAACGGCTAACAAGGTACGCTGTACGCCACGGTCCTTCATTGTCTTCTCCCTGGTTTCAAACCGCAGACTAACCATCCCCGACCGCGCGTCTAGAGCCGAAGAGCGAGATTACGCGGTCCGGATGATATCGTGTGACCAACTATCAATTGGCGCGGGTCCGGGGCGGGATTTCGGGGGGGGGGGGGGGGGGNGGG
>NZ_JBCEBT010000011.1:0-82897 GCF_049472435.1 Sphingomonas sp. 4RDLI-65
CCCAGTCTGGGCACCCGCCTTCGCAGGTGAACAACTAGGCGGTGACGATTTCGGGTAGGATCGCATCGAGGAGTAAAGCGCCGGCTTCGGTAACCCGCAATCGCCCCGGCGTGTGGGCGATCAGGCCGAGCTCTTCGAGCCGCGCCACCGCCGCTAGATCCACCGGTACGGCGCCCGCGTTCAGCGCGGTGATCCGGTCCAGATCCACGCCTTCCGCCAATCGAAGCCCCATCAGCAAAGCCTCGGTCGCCCGCGTCGACGGCGTCAGCGGATCTTCGAGCTCCATCCCGTGGCCATTGCGCTCGATCGCGGCCAGCCAGTTCTCCGGCTTCTTCCGCCGCACCGTCGCCAGCCCGCCGCGGCGGCCATGCGCACCCGGCCCGATCCCGGCATAATCCTGGTACCGCCAGTAAGCGAGATTGTGGCGGCTCTCCGATCCCGGCCGCGCGTGGTTCGACGTCTCGTACGCCGGCAGCCCCGCCGCGGCGGTATCGGCCCGCGTCGCCTCGAACAGGTCGGCGGCCGAGTCGCCATCGGGGATCACGATCCGGCCTGCGAGCGCCTCGGTCGCGAACCGCGTGCCGGCCTCGATCGTCAGCTGATACAGCGACAGATGCTCCGTGCCCAGGCTCAGCGCGCGCGCGAGTTCCGCGCGCCAGTCGTCGAGCCGCTGGCCCGGCAGCGCATAGATCAGGTCGAAACTTACGCGTGGAAACACGCTCTGTGCCGTCGCCAGCGCGGCCTGTCCTTCGTTCACGTCATGCGCGCGGCCAAGGAACTTCAACGCCGCGTCATCGAGCGATTGCAGCCCCAGCGACACCCGGTTCACCCCCGCGCTTGCCAGATCGGCGAACCGTGCCGCTTCCACCGACGACGGGTTGGCCTCCAGCGTGATCTCGATGCCCTCGGCGAACCCCCACGCCTTCTCCGCCGCATCCAGCACCGCCGCGACGGTCGCCGGCGGCATCAGCGAGGGGGTGCCGCCGCCGAAGAAGATCGACTGCAGCTTCCGCCCGGGCAGCACGCGTGCTTCATGCTCCAGGTCGGTGATCAGCGCGGCGCGCCACGCGGCCTGGTCGACCTCGTCGCGGACGTGGCTGTTGAAGTCGCAATAGGGGCATTTCGACACGCAGAACGGCCAGTGGACGTAGAGTGCGAGATCCGAACCGGGGCTTGGTGTTTCGAAGACGGGCATTATCTGGCGCATATGGTCGCACGGGGCGGCCGAAGGAAGCGCAATGACGATACGGATGGGTTTGGCGGTCGCCGCGGCGTTGCTGGTTGCGGGATGCGCACAGGGGCCCGAGCGTGTCGTTGAACGTCGCGAGACCCAGGCGCCCGCGCCGCGCGGTGCCGCATTGCTCAAGACGGCGATGATGGACGGTCATAACGCCGCGCGTGCCGAGGTCGGCGTGCCGCCGCTGGTGTGGAGTGATACGCTGGCGACGACCGCGCGGGCCTATGCCGAGGAAATGACTCGGACGGGCAAGTTCGCGCATGCGCACCAGCCGCAGGACAATACGCGCGAGGGCGAGAATTTGTGGACGGGCACGCGCTATGCCTACACCTATGCCGAGATGATGGGGCATTGGGTCGCGGAAAAGCGCGATTTCATCAATGGCGTGACGCCCGACTTCAGCCGGACTGGCAAGTTCGAGGACGTCGCGCATTATACGCAGATCGTTTGGCGGAACTCGACGGCGGTCGGGTGTGCGATCGCGAGCAACAAGACCGACGATTATCTGGTGTGCCGGTACTCGCCACCGGGGAATGTGATCGGGCAGCGATCGTTCTGACTTCTGCCGGGGCGGCAACCGAACGGGCTCGATACCCGGCTATCTCCGTCATCTCGGTAACATCCGTCACCCCAGCTTTCGCTGGGATGACGGGGGCAGGGTGGGGTGACGGATGTTTGTGGGGTGTACGGTTGTTTACCCGTCAGAACACCGCGGCTTCGAGCAGTTTGAACGCCTCGTTGCGGTGGCTGATCGCGTTCTTCGTTTCGTGGGGGAGTTCGGCGTAGGTCTGGTCGTAGCCGAGCGGCACGAACACGGGGTCGTAACCGAACCCGACATTGCCACGCGGCGGCCAGGTCAGCGTCCCCTCGGCGCGGCCTTCGAACCATTCGACGTGACCATCGGGCCATGCGAGCGCGAGCACGCTGACGAAGTGTGCGCCACGGGTGACGTCAGGCCCTTTGGCGACAACCGCGTCCTCGACCTTCTGCATCGCCATCATCCAGTCGCGACCGTTCGGCGTTTCCGCCCAGTCGGCCGTGTAGACGCCCGGGTCGCCACCCAGCGCGTCGACGCACAACCCGCTATCGTCGGCGAGCGCGGGGTAGCCCGACAGGTCGGCGGCCGACCGCGCCTTCAGTTCTGCGTTCGCGAAGAAGGTCGTGCCCGTCTCGATCGGCTCCGGCAGGTCGAGTTCGGCGGCGGAGACGACTTCGAGCCCGCGGCCTTCCAGCAACGCGGCGATCTCGCGGACCTTGCCCTTGTTGTGGCTGGCGATGACCAGCTTGCCGGGCGCGAGCTTGCGGATCGCTTGCGGTTCCTTCCCCTCGGCGCTCACTTGGCGACCGCCTTGGCCTGGGCTGCGAAGATGTCCGTGCAACCGATCCGCGCGAGACGGAGCAAGCGCAACAGTGCTTCCTCGTCGTACGTCGCGCCCTCGGCGGTCGCCTGCGCCTCGGCGATGTTGCCGTTTTCGAGCAGCACGAAGTTCGCGTCCGCATCCGCACCCGAATCCTCGATATAGTCGAGGTCGAGCACCGGATTGCCCTGGTAGATGCCGCAGCTGATCGCCGCGACCTTCTGCGTCAGCGGGTCGGCGGTCAGCTTGCCGCTGGCGAGCAGGCCGTCGATCGCGAGCCGCAGCGCGACCCAGCCGCCCGAGATCGATGCGGTGCGCGTGCCGCCGTCCGCCTGGATCACGTCGCAATCGATCACGATTTGGCGCTCGCCGAGCAGCTTCAGGTCGACCACCGCGCGGAGCGAACGACCGATCAGCCGCTGGATTTCCTGCGTGCGGCCCGACTGCTTGCCCTTGGCGGCCTCGCGGTTGTTGCGCGTGTTGGTGGCGCGCGGGAGCATGCCATATTCGGCCGTCACCCATCCTTCGCCCTTGCCGCGCATGAACGGCGGCACCTTTTCCTCGACGCTGGCGGTGACGAGCACCTTGGTGTCGCCGAAGCCGATCAGGACGGAACCCTCGGCATGCTTGGTGAAGCGCGGCTCGATCGTGATCGCACGCATCTGGTCTGGGGCGCGGCCGGATGGGCGCATGATGTATTCCTAAAAGCGGGAGTGAGTGGTTGTGCGCTGCCTAGCCTTTCGTTTGGTCGCTCGCCAGCCTAGATCAAAGCGATGGCCACGCCCCCCGTCACCGAACTGACCGATCGTGCGCGCGACATTTTTCGCGCTGTCGTCGACAGCTATCTCGCCAGCGGCACGCCGGTCGGCTCGAAGACGATCGCACAGTTGACCGGCCTGAGCCTCTCGCCCGCCTCGATTCGGGGCGTCATGGGCGAGCTCGAAGGTCTCGGCTTGCTCGCCAGCCCGCACACCAGCGCGGGCCGCATGCCGACCGACCGCGGGCTACGGCTGTTCGTCGACGGCATGATGCAGGCGATGGAGCCGTCGTTCGAGGAGCGCCAGACGATCGAGGCGCGCGCCGGCGTCGGTGGTCCGGTCGAGGAGGCGCTCGCCGCGACCACGCTCGCGCTCTCCGGGCTTTCGGCGTGCGCGGGGCTGGTGATGGTGCCCAAGCGCGAACTGAAGCTGCGCCAGATCGCGTTCGTCGCGCTGTCGCCCGAGCAGGCGCTGGCGGTGCTGGTCAGCGAGGACGGCTCGGTCGAGAACCGTGTGATCGCGCTGCCCAAGGGCATGTCGGCGTCCGCGCTGATCGAGGCGGGGAATTACATGTCGGCGACTCTCGGCGGGCTGACGCTGGCGGATGCACGGACCCGGATCGAGCGCGAGCTGGCGGATGGGCAGGCGGCACTCGACGGCGCGGCGCGGACGTTGGTCGAGCGCGGCATCGCGGTGTGGAGCGAGGACGCGGATCGTCGCCCGGTGCTGATCGTGCGCGGGCAGGGGCGGCTGATCGATGCCGCCGCCGCCGCCGATCTGGACCGTGTGCGGGACCTGCTCGACGATCTCGAGGGAAAGCAGGAAGTCGCGTCGCTTTTGGACAGCGCGCGGGCGGGTGATTCGACGCGGATTTTTATCGGCGCGGAGACCAAATTGTTCGCGTTGTCAGGGTCTTCGGTCATCGCACGGCCGTTCCGCGGATTGGACGGTCGGGTGGTCGGCGTGGTCGGTGTCATCGGCCCGACGCGGTTGAACTATGCGCGCGTCGTGCCCATGGTGGATTTCACGGCTGCAACGCTCGCCCGGTTGATGGGTTGAGCCGGCCCAATTTATAGGGAAAACCATGTCCGACATCGACCAGAACACGCCTGCAGACCTGCGCGAAGAAACCGCTGAAGACTCGCCTGAGGTGGCTTCGAACGACCGCGTTGCCGAGCTCGAGAACCAGCTCGCCGAGGCAAAGCAGAACGTGCTCTACGCGCAGGCCGAGATCCAGAACGTCCGCCGCCGCGCCGAGAAGGAAGCGCAGGACGCGCGCGCCTACGCCGCCACGGCGTTCGCACGCGACGTGCTGTCGGTCGCTGACAACTTGTCGCGCGGCCTGTCGGCGATCCCGGCGGACCTGCGCGCCGACGAGAAGATGAAGGGGCTTGTTACCGGGCTCGAAGCGACCGGCCGCGAGCTGGAGAGCGTGTTCCAGCGCCACGGCATCACCAAGATCGCTGCGGAGGGCCAGATGCTCGATCCGAACAAGCACCAGGCGATGATGGAAATCCCGAGCGACCAACCTGCCGGGACGATCGTCCAGGAGATGCAGGTCGGCTACATGATCAAGGACCGCCTGCTGCGCCCCGCCATGGTCGGCGTCGCCAAGGCTGGGTGAGGTGCCGATCCCGGATCTTGGTCCGCGCCGTTCCGCCGAGGAGCGACTTCGCCTTGCGCGGGAGAAGTCCTTCATGCGGCGGATGGTCGAACGAGTCCGGAGACAGCGGCCTGGAGGCGAGGCCGACCAAGCCGCGCCAGTGACCCCCGACCGCCCGCTCGATTTGTCGGGCGGCGCGGCCGCGGCGCTGGAATTCGACGACTAGCTGAGGTTAGAAGGCGATCATGAACCAGAACCTCACCACCGATCGCCAGACCTTCGTCACGCATCTCGAATGCTCGATCACCGGCGAGCGGTATGAGGCGGACCAGCTTCACGGGCTGTCGCGCGCTGGGCGGCCGTTGCTGGTGCGCTATGATCTGGATGCGATTCGTTCGGGGATTTCCCGCGACACGATCGAGGCGCGGCCGACCGATCTGTGGCGCTGGCGCGAGCTGCTCCCGGTCCGGCATACATCCAACATCGTCAGCTTAGGCGAGATCGAGACGCCGCTCGTGCCGCTGACCAAGTCCGGCGGCCCCAACGTGCTGGTCAAGGACGAAGGCCGCCTCCCGACCGGATCGTTCAAGGCCCGCGGCCTCGTCATGGCCGTCGCGATGGCGAAGGAACTGGGCGTAAAGAAAATCGCGATGCCGACCAACGGCAATGCGGGCGCGGCGCTGGCCGCCTATGCGACGCGGTGCGGGATCGAGACGATCGTGTTCTGCCCGGACGATACCCCCGAGATCAACGTCCGCGAGATCGCGATGCAGGGCGCGCGGGTCTGGCGGGTCAACGGCCTGATCGACGATTGCGGCGCGATCGTCGGCAAGGGCGCGGCAGAGGGCCGCTGGTTCGATTTTTCGACGCTCAAGGAGCCCTATCGGATCGAGGGCAAGAAGACGATGGGGCTCGAACTCGCCGCGCAGTTCGGCTGGAAACTACCGGACGCGATTTTCTATCCGACCGGTGGCGGCACTGGCCTGATCGGGATGTGGAAGGCGTTCGACGAACTGGAAAAGCTTGGCTGGATCGGCTCGGAGCGCCCCAAGATGTTCGCGGTGCAGGCGAGCGGCTGCGCGCCGATCGTCCGCGCGTTCGAGGCCGGCGAGGAGCATGCCGAGCGCTGGGAAGATGCGAGCACCGTCGCCGCGGGGATTCGCGTGCCGAAGGCGGTCGGCGACTTCCTGATCCTCCGCGCCGTGCGGGAGTCGGGCGGGCAGGCGCTCGCAGTTGGCGATCCCGCAATCCTGAAGGCAGTAGATTCGGCGGCGAAGCAGGACGGGTTGCTGCTATGCCCCGAGGGTGGCGCGACGCTGGCGGCGTATCATCAGGCGCTGAACACTGGGTTGGTCGACGAGGACGACAAGGTCGTTCTTTTCAACTGCGCGACTGGGTTGAAATATCCGATGCCCGAGGCGCCGCAAGCGCTTGATAGAACACGACCTATCGATTTCGACACGCTGTAATCGGCGGATTTCTGCCGATCTGGTGGATCGCGATCTACCAGATCGGTGGTTGAAATTGATCCATGTTGACTGCAACGGGGCGCCCTTCTTTACAAAAAGGGTCCCTAATGCAGAAAATAGTCCAGGTCGTTTGCGTCGTGCTCATCGCGGCGGCGGTGATGTTCGGCGGGCGTTGGTACATGTACGTCGCACGCGGCTCGAGCCCGTATGACGAGGTCGGCATCGCGCTGAACGGCTATGCGCCGGGGCCGATGCGGGCGTGGGGCTGCCACAAGATGCAGGCGCGGTTCCCGGGGCAGCTGCCGCCTTATGGATGTGCCGGGGCGGACGGTCGTAGCTGGCTTTGACCAACCGTCATCCCCGCTTCGCTGGATGACGACGGGGGCGGAGGCAGTAGGTGGAACACAACCTTGAGTTCCTCCCCTGCAAGGGGAGGTGGCAGCGCGGAGCGCTGACGGAGGGGTGATCCGCTCTCGATAGGGCGATACCCCTCCGTCGCTTCGCGACACCTCCCCTTGCAGGGGAGGATCTAACAAAACGTCTCAGGCCGTCGCTAACGGCGTGAACGGCAACACCGTTTCGTACTGCTCGAGCGGCGGCGCGCCTGCCACTTTCGCCCCGGCCCGCAGCAGGAAAGCATGGCGCACGATCTCGCCCTGCTGCTCGATGCCGTAGCGATGCAGCGCGAGCCCCGGTCGGAATGCATAATCGTACCGACACCAGGGATGCCGCGCCAAGGGCAGGAACACGCCGCGCTGGTGCTGCCAGATGTGCGTCATCTCGTGGATGAATAGCCCCTGCAACGTCAGGTGAGCGTGCGCGAAATCGTCGCACCACAGGTCGCCCTTGGGGTGGAAGTGGATGCAGCCGCGCGGTGCCATCACCGTATCGCGCGGCTGAAAGAATGCCCATTTGCTCCGCGACAGGCTGACCCGAGAATAATCGATCGCACCCCCGAACACCGACGCCGCCAGCGCCGTTTCCCCCTCGGTCAGCCCGCGCTTCACTTGCCCGCAGGAGTCCCCGCCGCGACCACGTTCGCGTTGTCCAAGATCCGCGTCCCGTCTGCAAACGCAAACGTCAGCATCACGCGATCACCCGGCTTGATCCCCGAGTTCATGTCGAACAGCATCACGTGCCGCCCACCCGGTGCGAAGCTCACATCGGTGTTCGCCGGAATTTCGACTTTCGCGAGCGGGGTCATCGTCGACATGCCGCCCTTGTCCATCGTCTCGTGCATCTCAGACTTGATCGCGACGTCGGTCGTGGCCGAGATCAGCGTCGCCGGCGTAGGTCCCCCATGCACAGTAAAGTAAGCCGCAGCAGGCCGTCCGGTCACCGCGCCGAGCCGCACCCAGGCCCCGTCCACGGACAGTTCCTTCGGTTGCGAACACGACGCCAGTGCCATCGCGGCAACACCCAGTCCGAAAACGATACGCATAGGTTACCTTTCTCCGGGCCCGACCACTTGCGCATCCTATGACCGGTACAATCTTGCGGCAAGCGCGAGGCCACCTATATCGCGCCCATCATCAGAAAGGTTCCACTGCCGTAACGGGGTGGAACCGGTTTCGTATTTTCGTTTCAAGTGAGGGGCTAATCAGAACTCATGGCTAAAGTAATCGGTATCGATCTCGGCACGACCAACAGCTGCGTTTCCGTCATGGAAGGCGGCAAGCCCAAGGTCATCGAGAATTCCGAGGGCGCGCGCACCACGCCGTCGATCGTCGCGTTCGCCAAGGATGGCGAGCGACTGGTCGGCCAGCCGGCCAAGCGCCAGGCAGTGACGAACGGCGACAACACCATCTTCGCGGTGAAGCGCCTGATCGGCCGTCGCTTCGACGATCCGATCACCAAGAAGGACACCGAGCTGGTCCCGTACAAGATCTCGCGCGGGCCGAATGGCGACGCGTGGGTCTCGGCGGGCGGCAAGGATTACTCGCCGTCGCAGATCTCGGCGTTCACGCTGCAGAAGATGAAGGAAACCGCTGAGTCGTATCTCGGCGAGACGGTCACGCAGGCGGTCATTACCGTGCCGGCCTACTTCAACGACGCACAGCGCCAGGCGACCAAGGACGCCGGCCAGATCGCCGGTCTCGAAGTGCTGCGCATCATCAACGAGCCGACCGCGGCGGCGCTCGCCTACGGCCTCGACAAGCAGGACGGCAAGACGATCGCGGTCTACGATCTCGGCGGCGGCACGTTCGACATCTCGGTGCTCGAAATCGGCGACGGCGTGTTCGAGGTGAAGGCCACGAACGGCGACACGTTCCTTGGCGGTGAGGATTTCGACAACAAGATCGTCCAGTTCCTCGCCGACGAGTTCAAGAAGGCGGAGGGCATCGACCTCGCCAAGGACAAGCTCGCGCTGCAGCGTCTGAAGGAAGCCGCCGAGAAGGCGAAGATCGAGCTCAGCTCGGCACAGTCGACCGAGGTCAACCTGCCCTTCATCACCGCGGACCAGAACGGCCCGAAGCATCTGGTGAAGTCGATCACGCGCGCCGATTTGGAGCGGATGGTCGAGGACCTCGTCAAGCGTACGCTCGAGCCTTGCCGCAAGGCGCTGGCTGATGGCGGCCTGAAGCCCGAGGACATCTCGGAAGTCGTGCTCGTCGGCGGCATGACGCGCATGCCGCGCGTCCGTGAAGTCGTGAAGCAGTTCTTCGGCAAGGAGCCGCACACCGGCGTCAACCCGGACGAGGTCGTCGCGATGGGCGCCGCGATCCAGGCCGGCGTGCTGCAGGGCGACGTCAAGGACGTGCTGCTGCTCGACGTGACGCCGCTGTCGCTGGGCATCGAGACGCTGGGTGGCGTGTTCACCCGGATGATCGATCGCAACACGACGATCCCGACCAAGAAGTCGCAGACCTATTCGACCGCCGACGACAACCAGGGCGCGGTGACGATCCGCGTGTTCCAGGGCGAGCGCGAGATGGCGGCTGACAACAAGATGCTCGGCAATTTCGATCTCGTCGGCATCCCGCCCGCACCGCGCGGCGTGCCGCAGATCGAAGTCACGTTCGACATCGATGCCAACGGCCTCGTCAGCGTCTCGGCGAAGGACAAGGGCACCGGCAAGGAGCAGCAGATCCGCATCCAGGCGTCGGGTGGTCTTTCGGACAACGACATCGACCAGATGGTCCGCGACGCCGAGACCTTCGCCGAAGAGGACAAGAAGCGTCGTGCCGGCGCCGAGGCGAAGAACAACGCCGAGTCGCTGGTCCACACCACCGAGCGTCAGCTGGCGGACAACGGCGACAAGGTCGACGAGTCGCTGAAGACCGAGATCCAGGCTGCGATCGACGCGACCAAGGCTGCGGTCGAGAGCGGCGATGCGGACGCGATGACCGAGAAGAGCACCGCGCTCGCCCAGGTCGCGATGAAGCTCGGCCAGGCGATCTACGAGAAGCAGGCCCAGGCGGATGCTTCGCCCTCGGCCGATGGCGACGCGGCGAAGAAGGACGACGACGTCGTCGACGCCGAGTTCTCGGAAGTCGACGACAACCCGAAGGCGTAAAACCACTGCTCCCTCTCCCCGCTGGGGAGAGGGTCGGGGTGAGGGGCAGGCGCCTCGCAGAGAGCGCACGCTCGGCGAGCCGCCGCCCCTCATCCAACCCTCTCCCCGGAGGGGAGAGGGCTAAGAGGCACCGCAATGGCTACCCAGACAGACTATTACGAACTGCTCGAATGCGAGCGGACCGCGGATGCGGGGACGATCAAGTCGTCCTACCGCAAGCTCGCGATGAAATATCACCCGGACAAGAACGCCGGCTGCAAGGATTCCGAAGCGCAGTTCAAGGCAGTCAGTGAGGCTTACGAGTGCCTCAAGGACCCGCAGAAGCGCGCGGCCTATGATCGCTTCGGCCACGCCGCGTTCCAGAATGGCGGCGGTGGCGGTCACGGCGGTGGCGCGCAGGATTTCGGCGGCTTCAGCGACATCTTCGAGAGCGTCTTCGGCGAGTTCATGGGCGGCGCCCAGCGCGGCGGCGGTCGCTCGGCGGCCCGCCGCGGCGCGGATCTGCGCTACGACATGGAAGTCAGCCTGGAGGAAGCGTTCCACGGCAAGACGACCGAGATCACGGTTGACGTTTCCGCGATGTGCGACACGTGCGACGGCTCGGGCGCCAAGGCCGGTACGCGCGCGAAAACCTGCCAGCATTGCGGCGGTCATGGCAAAGTGCGTGCGCAGCAGGGCTTCTTCGTGGTCGAACGCGCCTGCCCGGTCTGCAATGGTGCGGGCGAAGTCATCGCCGATCCATGCCCCGATTGCCGTGGCGAAGGCCGTGTCGACAAGACCAAGACGCTGTCGATCAACGTCCCCCCCGGCGTCGACGAGGGCACGCGCATCCGCATGTCCGGCGAGGGCGAGGCGGGCGCCCGCGGCGCGCCGTCCGGCGACCTCTACATTTTCCTCCACGTTACCAAGCACAATCTGTTCGAACGTGAGGGCACGACGCTGTTCGCACGCGCGCCGATCAGCTTCACCGTCGCATCGCTCGGCGGGGCGCTGTCGATCCCCGGTCTCGACGGCCGCACTCACGAGGTGAAGATCCCCGCCGGCATCCAGTCGGGCAAGCAGCTCCGTCAGCGCGGCGCCGGCATGCCCGTCCTGCAAGGCCGCGGCTTCGGCGACCTCGTCGTCCAGATCGACGTCGAAACCCCCACGCGTCTCAGCAATCGCCAGAAGGAATTGCTCGAGATGTTCCGCGAGACGGAAACGGGCGACGAATGCCCGGCGAGCCAGGGCTTCTTCGCCAAGCTCAAGGGCGTGTTCGCCGGGGAATAAGCCGCACTACGATACCGAACAAAGGGGGGCGCAATGCTGGTATGTCTTTTCACCGCGATCGCATGTTGGCTGGTCATGGCCACCGCCCCCCAGACGCCGATCGGCAAGGCGATGCGCCGCATGCTGGTCGACCGTCCAGCGGAGCGCATGTTGCGTTTCTCTCGCGGCGACGCCGCCGTGATGTTCCTGCTGATGATGGCGGCCGCGATGGTCACGCTCGTCGGCGAAGGTGACGGTATCCGATTGCTCACCCTGGCCGCGCCCGACGTCGCGATCTGGATCACGACCTTTGAAATATCGGCCTATCTCGACATCGTCATGGCACTCGCCGCTACGGTCTCCAGTCTCCGTTTCCGTGGAGTTATGGCGCGGTATCTGGGAGTCTTCGGTCGACGCCCCGTGGCAAAAGCCCATAAGCGCGCGATCCGCTCGCGGAAAGCGCGGCCGACCATTGCCGATAACGACGATGACAGACACTGGTCTGCCGTCGCGGCCTGATCTTGGGCGGCATGAGTCCGATCTTGCCTGATCCGCAGCATCCGCCAGAATGAAAAGCGAACATCGAGGAATGACATGCGCGGACAGATTTTAGGTGTCGATCCCCGTACGGGCGAAGGGCTCGTCGCGGGGCAGGACGGACAACGCTATCGGTTCGCGCCGGAGGACTGGGCGCATCGCGGCGAACCGGCGATCGGCATCGAAGTCGATTTCGAAGCCGCCAACGACCGTGCGTTGAGCGTCTTCCCGATGCCGACCGCGCCGGGTCCACGTCGCGCCGTGCCGCCTGCCCCCGCCGTCCCGGCCAACGACCGCAACAAATACATCGCGGCGGTCATGGCATTCGTGATCGGCACGCTTGGTATCCACCGCTTTTATCTCGGTCGGACGGGCTCGGGGATCATCATGCTGGTGCTGAGCATCACGGTGATCGGACTGGTCATCAGCGCACCCTGGGCACTGATCGACATGATCCGGTATCTGATGATGTCAGACGAGGAATTTGCTGCTCGCTATCCGCGGACGCGGTAGCCGCCGTCGATCTGGTGAATTGAACTTCTTGTAGTCCTCCCCCGCAAGGGGGAGGTGGCTGGCTCTTGCCACACGGAGGGGGCGGCACGCGCAAACCTCTGTTCCGTGTCCTTTCCCTCCGTCACCTTCGGCGACACCTCCCCCTGGCGGGGGAGGATCGATTGGTCAGTTGCGATCGCGTTCCAGCTTCGTGACCTTGCCGTTCTGCGGGTCGACGTGGAACTCGTACTTGCCGCCGCGGTGCATCGCCTCGCCTTCCCAGTGGCCGTCGTCTGCCTCGATCTTCGTGACCTTGTAGCCGCGCTTGGCGAGCATCGTCGTCACCCGCGCACTGCTGATCCAGCCGCGGCCCGGTTGGTCGGCAAACGCGGGCGCGCTCGCCATCGCGGTCAGGGCGAAGGCGGCGGCGATCAGGATGGGTTTCGACATGATACGATCTCCTTGGTTAGGCGTGTTGAACGCAGGGAGATCGATTTTGTTCTAGGTCAACGACTTACGCAGGCAGATATACGCCGCGCGCAAACTCGGGCCCTAGCCGCGCCCCCTGGGAAGGGGGCGGGCGGGCCGATGGATCAGAAGGCGGTGATGACCACCCCGACCACCAGCGCTTGAGCCGCGATCGCCAGCATGGTGCTGGTCACGGTTTCGAACATGCGCATGGGTAGGTCTCCGATGCCGGAACAATATCCGGCAAGGGCGATGTATGCATAGTTGCGCGTTGTCGCAATTTTGTAACAGGTAATCGCAATTGCGTTGCGTGCAATCGCCGATCTAAACGGTGGGATTAAGCCGCGCCGAACACCCGCGCGAAGATCGTGTCGACGTGTTTCAGATGGTAGCCGAGGTCGAACTTGTCCTCCAGTTCGGCATCCGACAGCGTCACTTCCTGATCCGCCTTCAGCAACTCGAGCAGCGACAGCGCGCCATCTGAATCCCACACCTTCATCGCGTTGCGCTGCACCAGCCGATACGCGTCCTCGCGGCTCACCCCCGCCTGCGTCAATGCCAGCAGCACCCGCTGCGAATGGACGAGGCCGCCCATCTTGTTGAGATTCTTCAACATCCGCTCGGGATACACGACCAGCTTGTCCATCACCCCAGTCAACCGCGCGAGCGCGAAGTCGAGCGTGATCGTCGCGTCCGGGCCGATATAGCGCTCGACCGACGAATGCGAGATGTCGCGCTCATGCCACAGTGCGACGTTCTCCATCGCCGGCGTCACATACCCGCGGACCATCCGCGCGAGGCCGGTGAGGTTCTCGGTCAGCACCGGGTTGCGCTTGTGCGGCATCGCCGACGAACCCTTCTGGCCGGGCGAGAAGAACTCCTCCACCTCAAGCACTTCGGTGCGCTGCAGATGACGGACTTCGGTCGCGAGCCGCTCGATCGAGCTGGCGATTACGCCCAGCGTCGCAAAGAACATCGCATGGCGATCGCGCGGGATGACCTGCGTCGAGACGGGCTCGACCGACAGCCCGAGCTTGCCCGCGACATATTCCTCGACGAACGGATCGATGTTGGCGAACGTGCCGACCGCACCCGAGATCGCGCAGGTCGCGACATCCTCGCGCGCCGCCACCAGCCGCGCCCGGTTGCGCGCGAACTCGGCATGCGCCTGGGCGAGCTTCAGCCCGAACGTCACGGGTTCGGCGTGGATGCCGTGGCTGCGGCCGATCGTCGGCGTCATCTTGTGCTCGCGCGCACGGCGTTCGAGCACCACCAGCAACGCATCGAGATCGGCGATCAGGATGTCGCTCGCCTTGGCCAGCTGCACCGCGAGGCAGGTGTCGAGCACGTCCGACGAGGTCATGCCCTGGTGCATGAAGCGCGCTTCGGGGCCGACATGCTCGGCGACGTTGGTCAGGAACGCGATGACGTCGTGCTTGGTCTCGCGCTCGATCTCGTCGATCCGGTCGACCTCGAACGCGCCCTTTTCCCAGATCGCGGCGGCGGCTTCCTTGGGGACCACGCCCAGCTCGGCGAGCGCGTCGGTGGCGTGTGCCTCGATCTCGAACCAGATCTTGAAGCGCGCTTCGGGCGTCCAGATCGCGACCATGTCGGGGCGGGAATAGCGGGGGACCATGGGTTTCCTCGGGGCTGGTGAATGGCACGGTTCGTCGCGTGCTCCCCTCGGGAGACGCCTGCGGAGCGCCTAGCAGGCCATCGCCGGGGGTACAAACTGCAATGCGTTCGGCCTATATCCGCCTTCGACGGTCGATGTGTCGCAGTATCCGCTTAGTATCCCCGGGGCTGCTGCGGTGGTCGTCCAGTAACGATTTCGATTAGCCGATGGAGAATGGCAATGATCAAATATGCTCTGCTCGCAGGCGCGATGACGATTGCTGCGCCAGCGCTCGCGCAGTCCACCACGACATCGCCGCAGACTGCGCCGACGGCAACGACTGGCTCGGCCGATCCTTCGATGTCGCCCGCTCAGACCGCGCCCGGCCAGACGCCGCCCGCCCAATCTGCGCCGACCCAGTCGGGCCAGACCGCGCAGGCGACGCGGCCGGCTAGCGGCGATCAGGTCGCGCAGGTCATCGACACCGAATTCCCGACCTACGACAAGAATGGCGACGGCAAGCTCAGCACGGCCGAGTTCGGTGACTGGATGGTTGCCCTGAAGACCAAGACCGATCCGGCGACCCAGCCGGGCACGCCCGAGACGAAGAAGTGGGTCGCCGCGGCGTTCGCGCAGGCCGATACCGACAAGAACAAGTCGCTGTCCAAGCCGGAACTGACCAGCTTCCTGTCGCAGGGCTGATCTTCCACACTTTAGACACATAAAAGGCCGTCGGGTTCGCCCGGCGGCCTTTCGCATCCTTTCGCATATCGCGCTCAGATCGCGCCGGTTTGCATGATCGACAGGAAGCGCGCGCGGACATGGACTGCGGCGCGCGACATCAGACGCTGCATCCGGACATCGTAGAGATCGGCGGCATCATTGGTCCGCCGGTGTGCCATCGACCAGCCACCGAACTGACGTTCGGCGATCCGTTCGTTGTGCAGCAGGACGATGTCGTGGTGGCGATCGTCCTTCACGATCCGCGCGAACGTCGCCTCCACGCTCAGCGTCGACCCCTCGAACACCTGCAGGAAATGCACGCCGTCCGACCAGAGCAGGCCGGTTATGCCGTCGATCGCGTTGTTGTGGCGGGACTGTTCGAGGATCCCGGCCAGATCGCCCCGGTCGCCCTGTACCGTGCTCGAACTGAGATAGAGAATTTGGCGCATTGCGTCTCCGGTTCGTCACGGTAGCGAATCGATACACGGTTCGAGGCGGCGGGACGTTGCGCGAAATCAGCACCGGCGATGCACCTTTTGTTCGACGGTAATGCGGGTTGTTCGACGGTAATGCGGGAATGCGGGGGTGCTCAGATCAACCCTTGCGCGCGCAGGCTGACATGGCCGCTGGTGCCCATCACGATATGGTCGTGGACGATGATGCCCAGCCGCTTGCCAGCTTCGGCGATGGTGCGCGTGATCTCGATGTCGGCGCGACTGGGGGAGGGGTCGCCGCTCGGGTGGTTGTGGACGAGGATGATCGACGCCGAGCCCAGGTCGATCGCGCGGCGGATGACTTCGCGGACATACACCGCGGCCTGGTCGATCGAGCCCTTGCTCATCACCTCGTCGCGGATCAGCATGTTCCTGGTGTTGAGGTGGAGCACGCGGAACCGTTCGATCGCGTGATGCGCCATGTCGGCGCGGAGATAGTCGAGCAGCGCCTGCCAGTTGGCGAGCACCGGGCGGTCGCTGACTTGCGACTGCAGCAGGCGGATCGCGGCGGCATGCGCGATCTTGATCGCCGCGGTCGAGATGTCGCCCATGCCCTTCACCCGGCCGAGCGCTTCGGCATCTGCGGTGAGCACCCCGCCGATGCCGCCGAACTCGCGCATCAGGGCTTTCGCGAGCGCCTTGGTATCGCCGCGCGGAATGGCGATCGCGAGGAGATATTCTATGAGTTCGTGGTCGAGTAGCGCGTCGCTGCCGCCCTCGAACAGGCGTTTGCGGAGGCGGCCTCGATGGCCCTTCAGATCGTCGATGTCTTCGTCCGGTTCGGCCATATCGTGAAGCTAGCACATCCGCGCGCAATTGCATGACGCCCCCGCACCCGCCTATGCAGGGGGCCTGAGCGTGGCGGAGTGAGTAAGTGAGCGAGACGAGCGAGACGGGGGCCGACCCCGGGGGCGACCCTCGCCGTCCCGCGACTGCCCGCCGCGTTGCGCTGGGGATCGCGCTGCTTCTGATCGCCGGACTGATCGTGTTGTGGCTGGTGCGGAAGCCGATCGCCGAAGGGTTCATCGACCGCGAACTTGCCAAGGCTGGCGTGCCTGCGCGCTACGATATCGCTGACCTCGCGCTAGGCGGCCAGCGATTGACCAACGTCGTGATCGGCGATCCGGCGCATCCCGATCTCGTCGCCGACTGGGTCGAGACGCGGACCGGCGTCGGCTTGTCCGGACCGTATCTGGAGGGCGTGCGCGCGGGGAAGGTACGGCTGCGTGGGCTGCTGGTGGACGGCAAGGTCTCGCTCGGCGCGATCGACAAGCTGCTGCCGGCCTCGTCGGGCAAGCCGTTTTCGCTGCCTGCGCTCGATGTTTCGGTCGCCGATGGGCGGATGCGGCTGGAGACGCCGCAAGGGATCGTCGGGTTGAAGCTGGCGGGGTCGGGCAAGCTCGATGACGGGTTTCGCGGTACGCTGGCGGCGATCAGCGAGCGGCTCGACGTCGGTGGCTGCGCGATCGACCGGCTGGCCGCGACCGTGAAGCTGCGGATCGACGCGGCCAAGCCGACGATCACCGGCCCGGTTCGCGTGTCGCGGCTCGCCTGCGGGACGACGCAGGCGGACCGGATCGTGGCCGATCTCGACGTCGGCCTCTCCGCTGCGCTCGATCGCTGGCAGGGTAAGTCAACGCTCAAAACAGGCGCGGCACGTACGCCGGGTGCGACTTTGGCGAGCGCCGGGGGCACGGTCGACTTCAGCGGAACCGCGGCGGCGACCGGCGGCAAGGCGAACATTGCCGCCGATACGGTTCGCACCACCGAGGGAGGCGCGCGCCGAGTTGCGCTCGTCGGCACCTACCGAATAGGCAAGCAGATCGCGTTCGACGGACGTGTCCAGGCGAGCGGCGCCGCGGTGGCGCCGAAGCGAATCACGGGGCTGGCAGGAATCGGTGGTGCGGCCGCGGGCACCCCCGTAGCGCCGTTGGCCACGGCGATCACGCAGACGATCCAGAAGGCGGGACGCGGATTTGCCGCGGACGCCGACCTGCGGGTGCAGATCGACGGCGGACGCGGCAGGGCGGTGCTGTCCCGTCTCGCGCTCGCCTCCGCCAGCGGTGCGCGGGTGGCGCTCGGCGGCGGGAGCGGGGTCGCGTTCGGCTGGCCGAATGGCGGCGTGCGGCTCGACACAATTCTCGCGATGCGCGGCGGTGGCTTGCCCGAGGCGCGTGTCTCACTTGCTCAGGCGAAACCCGGCGCGGCGATCCGCGGTGTGGCCACCATCGCGCCCTATGCGGCGGGTGGCGCGAGCTTGGCGCTGACCCCCGTCACGTTCAGCGCGACGCCGGGCGGGGCGACCTCGGTCACGACGCGTGTCACGCTCGGGGGACCGATCGGCGCGGGAGGATCTGGCAATCGTGTCGACGGTCTTTCGATGCCGGTGTCGGCGCTGTGGAACGGTCGCGGGCGGCTTGTCGTCAACACCGGCTGCGCACCGTTGGCCGTCCAGCGTCTCGCGATATCCGGGCTGGTGCTGGATCCCTGGCGGCTGACCTTGTGCCCGGTCGATGGCGCGCTGGTGCAGGTAAATGGCGCGCGGATCGGCGGCGGCGCAAAGATAGCTGCGGCGAAGCTGGGTGGACGACTCGGCACCACGCCGATCACGCTCGCGACTGCCGGCGCGACCGTGCGCCTCGCCGATCGCGGCTTCCGGATCGAGGGCGTGCAGACGCGGATTGGCGCGCCCGAGCGTGTCACGCGACTCGATTTCAGCATCATCACCGGCCGCATGGCGGGGCAGGGCGTGGCCGGCACCTTCACCGACGGCTCGGGGCAGATCGCCAATGTCCCGCTGCTGCTCGGCGAGGCGGCGGGCGACTGGACGCTGGTCGGCGGCGCGCTGAACCTCACCGGCGCGATGGGCGTATCCGATGCCGCGCCGAGCCCGCGGTTCAAGCCGCTCGCGGCGCGTAGCGTGACGCTCGCCCTCGTGAACGGCAATATCACCGCTGCCGGCACGCTGTTCGAGCCGACCACCAATACCAAGGTCGCCGACGTCACGCTGAGCCACGCACTCGGCACCGGCATCGGGAAGGCTGACCTCAATATCCCCGCGATCGCCTTCGCCAAGGACAGGCTGCAACCCGACGCGCTCACGCCGCTCACCTTCGGCGTCATCGCCGACGTCAACGGATCGGTCAGCGGCGAGGGGCATATCGCCTGGAACCCCGACGGCGTGACCAGTACTGGCGTGTTCCGCACCGCCGGCACCGATCTCGCGGCCGCATTCGGGCCTGTCACCGGCATCGCCACCGAGATCCGCTTCACCGACCTGCTCAATCTCCAGAGCGCACCGGGACAGGTGGCGACGATCCGCACGCTTAACCCCGGCATTCCGGTCACCGACGGTACGATCCGCTACCAGACGCTGCCCGGTGCGCGCG
Source organism: Sphingomonas sp. 4RDLI-65 (assembly GCF_049472435.1). Taxonomy (NCBI): domain Bacteria; kingdom Pseudomonadati; phylum Pseudomonadota; class Alphaproteobacteria; order Sphingomonadales; family Sphingomonadaceae; genus Sphingomonas; species Sphingomonas sp. 4RDLI-65. The sequence goes on from NZ_JBCEBT010000011.1 coordinate 18,909, forward strand.
TGCAGGTCGAGGGTGGGTCCTGGCCGTTCGCGGGTGGATCGCTGACGCTCGACCCGACGCTGCTCGACTTCTCCGCGCCGAAGGAGCGGCGGATGACGTTCCACGTCGTCAACATGGCCGCCGACCAGTTCCTCCAACAGTTCGATTTCAAGAATCTCGACGCGACCGGGATCTTCGACGGGGTCCTGCCGATGATCTTCGACGAGAGCGGCGGCCGGATCGAAGGCGGCGACCTGCGCGTCCGGCCGGGCGGCGGCACGCTCGCCTATGTCGGCGACCTCAGCCAGAAGGACCTCGGCATCTGGGCGAACATCGCGTTCCAGGCGCTGAAGTCGCTGAGGTATCAGTCGTTGCGAGTCGGCATGAACGGGCCGCTGGCGGGCGAGATGGTCACCGACGTGCGCTTCGCCGGGATCAGTCAGGGCGAGGGCGCGAAGGCGAACTTCATCGTCCGCCGCCTGCAAAAGCTGCCGTTCGTGTTCAATATCCGGATCAAGGCGCCGTTCCGCGGGCTGCTCGATTCGGCGCAGAGCTTCTACGATCCGAAGCGGCTGATCCAGCGCAACCTGCCGGCCTTGCTCCAGCAGCAGTCGGCGCCTCCTCCTCCTCCTCCTAAACCCCCGACCATTCAGCCTCCCGCAAGCAGGATCGTGCCATGACCGAAACAGGATTGAAGAAGCTGGAGCAAAGGCCGATCTTGCGCAGGATGACGAGGACGATCTTTATTGTCGGGCTGTTGGCCGCCCTGCCGGGCTGCATCAACGTGTCGGCGCCCGACAAGCCGATCGAGATCAACCTCAACATCAACGTCACGCAGGAAGTGGTCTATCGTCTCGATGGCGAGGCGAAATCGTTGATCCAGCAGAATCCGGGGATATTCTAAGATGAAGACCAAGGTCCTTATGATGGTTGCCGCAGCGGCGGCTCTCGGTGGCCTGTCTGTCGCCGCGACTGCGCAGCGCGATCCGGCCTATGCCGCGGCGCGCGCCGGTGGCGAGGTCGGCGAGCAGCCCGACGGCTATCTCGGCCTCGTCGGGGCGGCCAGCGGGGATTTGCGCGCGCTGGTCAACAACATCAATATCCAGCGCAAGTCGGCGTACACGCAAAAGGCGCAGGCGAGCGGTGCGACGGTCGAGCAACTCGCGTTCACCAGCGGCTGCAACCTGATCCTGCAGACCAACCCCGGCGAGAAGTACAAGACCCCCAGCGGTGTATGGAAGACCCGCACCGCCGGCGCCCCCGACCGTGATTCGCGCTGCGTTTGAGACTGCGCTGCTACTGAGACTGAGAGCGCTACGTAGTCGCCCCATCCCCAACTCGCCGTCACCCCAGCGAAAGCTGGGGTCTCGTGCAGCAACGGGACCGCTCCATTACCGGGATGCCCCAGCTTTCGCTGGGTGACGAATTGGGAGCGGGTGACGATTGGGGGGGGGCAGGTGACGAAGAAGGGCGCGTTCCCTTGTGGATCGAGGTCCCGGCTTTCGCCGGGATGACGAAGAGCGAGCCTTCTTCGTAAGTCCCGCCGCGATCCGGAAACCCTTCTTGGTCCGGAACAGCGATATCATCGCCCCATTAATGACACCCCTGTCACACCGGTTGACTTGCACCCCCCCCTTTTCTAAACGGACCGCGCCTTGGCGGGATCGCTCGTCGCTGCTTGCTTCCTCCCCGATGCGAAATCAGGTGGAGGAACGTGCGTGGCGGAGATCGAACCCGGACAGGACCCCCAGGGTGTTGACGATCCGCGACTTTCCGCGCTCGATGAGCGATTGCGAGAGGCGCAGCATCGGGAAACGCTCGCAAAGGGGCAGAAGGGGGCGGATGCCGAGCGGGGTTACTCGCAAGGCAATCGCGTCATTTCCGCCCTGATCGGGAGTCTCGTCGGCAGTGCGCTGATCGGCTGGTTGATAGACCGCTGGTTCGGCACTGGCCCTTGGGGGCTGATCGTGCTGCTGTTCCTCGGGATAGCGGTCGCGTTCAGGCAGATCATTCGAATTTCAGGCGAACGCCCGGAGTAACCGGGCGTTTGTCGTATCAAGACGGCAGGGATTCCACGTGGCGGCAGAACAGGGCGGCAAGATCGATCCGATGCACCAGTTCCTGATCGAGCCGGCGTTCGGCTCGCACTGGATCGTAGGTGGCTATGACCTGTCGTTCACCAACTCCGCATTGTGGATGGTGGTGACGCTGGTCGCGCTTTGGGCGTTCATGATCGGTGGCATGAAGCGCGAGCTCGTGCCCGGTCGGTGGCAGATGGCGGTCGAGGGCTTTACCGGCTTCATCTCGGGCATGCTCGAGCAGAATGTCGGCCCCGGCGGCAAGCGCTTCGTGCCCTATGTCTTCTCGCTGTTCATGTTCATCCTGTTCGCGAACATCATCGGCCTGCTGCCGTTCGGTATCGTCCCCGGCGTGCACCCGTTCACCGTGACCAGCCACATGACCGTCACCGGCGTGCTGGCGCTGATCAGCTTCGCGATCGTGCTGCTCGTCGGCTTCGGCAAGCACGGCTTCCACTTCTTCTCGCTGTTCGTGCCGAGCGGCACGCCGGCGCTGATGATCCCGCTGATCTTCGTGGTCGAGCTGATGTCGTTCCTGGTGCGTCCGTTCTCGCTCGGTCTGCGACTGTTCGTGGCGATGACTGCGGGGCATATCCTGCTCAAGGTGCTCGCCGCGTTCGTGATCAACGGTCTGAACCTCGGCGGAATGTATATCGGTCTGGTGAGCGCGCCGAGCATGCTGCTGATGATCGGCATTACGCTGCTTGAGCTGCTGGTCGCCGCGATCCAGGCCTATGTGTTCGCGTTGCTGACGTCGGTCTATCTGAACGACGCCGTAAACCTTCACTAAGTTTTCCATTACCTAACTGATTTTCAAAGGGAATTTATCATGGACGTCAACGCAGCAAAGATGATCGGCGCCGGCCTCGCAGCGATCGGCATGGGCCTCGCGGCACTCGGCGTGGGCAACGTGTTCGCACAGTTCCTCGCCGGCGCTCTGCGCAACCCGGGCGCAGCCGACAGCCAGCAGGGCCGTCTGTTCATCGGTTTCGCAGCAGCCGAGCTTCTCGGCCTGCTCGCCTTCGTCACCATGATCATCCTGGTGTTCGTCGCCTAACCACTCGGTGATTTGGCCGGGCAACCGCGCCCGGCCGGATTAACGCAGGACAGACCAATGCCCCAGATTGCCCAGATAGCCGCCACTTACGCCTCGCAGATCTTCTGGCTGCTCCTCACCTTCGGCATCCTGTATTTCGGGATCGGCAAGGGAATGGTGCCAAAGATCGTGTCCAACGTGGACTCGCGCGAAGGCAAGATCGCCGGCGATCTGGCGGCGGCGGTCGCTGCCCGTGCGCAGGCCGATACGGTCCAGGCGAACTGGCAGGCCGAAATGGACGCGGCCCGCGTCGCGGCGCAGGCCGAAACTGCGGCAGCAGCAAAGCGTGCGGCGACCGCGTTCGAGCAGCAGGTCCACGCGGCCGATGCCGAACTCGCCGAGCGTCTGGGTCATCACGATCTGGCGGTAGCGAACGCAAAGGCCGAGGCACTCTCGAACCTTCAGGGTGTCGCCGCCGAGGCAGCACAGCAATTGGCCGCCAAGGTAGCCGGCCTCCAGGTCAGCCTGGACGCGGCGACCGACGCGGTACGCAGGACGACGGCGCATGGCTAATCCAGATTCGGCCGCAAAGGTCATCCACGAAGAGGGCATGGCGCCCGAAGGTGCGATCGACAACCAGGGTATTCAGGGTCACACGACCGCGCCCGGCGGTGTCGAGCATGTCGCCGATCCGACCGCGCTCGGCCTGACCTCGACCGGCTGGGTCGCGGTGGCGATGATCGTCGTCATCCTGCTGATGATCTGGAAGAAGGTTCCAGGGATGATCGGCAAGATGCTCGACACGCGCATCGCCGGCATCCGCACGCAGCTCGACGAAGCCAAGGCGCTCCGTGCCGAAGCCGAGGCGATCCGCACCGAGTATGAGGCCAAGGCCAAGACCGCGCACGTCGAAGCCGAAGCCATGAAGGCTCACGCGCATCACGAGGCCGCGGCGATCATCGCCAAGGCGAAGGTGGGCGCCGAGGACCTGATGACCCGCCGCGCGAAGATGGCCGAGGACAAGATCGCCGCCGCCGAGCGCGCCGCGATCGCCGAAGTCCGCGCGCGGGCGGCGGATGCTGCGGCCAAGGCTGCCGGCATGTTGATCGCGGAACACCACGACGCAGCTGCCGACCGCATGATGGTCGACCGCTCGATCTCCGGCTTGGCGCGCCTGAACTAATCGGGGGCAGCGCGACTGGCGCTGCCGTTCCCCCGCGAAGGCGGGGGCCCAGGATCTCATAGTACAGCGCTCGCAACTCTGGACCCCCGCCTCCGCGGGGGAACGGTAGTTCGCCTGGCGCTTTTTTCCGTTTCTCACAGACGGCCGTCTCTTCCCGGGTTTCCGACGGCCGAGTCTCCAATATGAGCCCGTTGGAGAACATACATGTCCTGGCTCATCCTCGCGGTCGCCGTTGTCACCGAAATCTGCTGGGCGCTCAGCCTGAAATGGGCGGCCACCGTCGCGACGTGGCAAGCCTCCAGCGTCCCGATCATCCTCAGCTTCGTCAACATGGGCCTTCTCGCCCTTGCCATGCGCGGTCTCCCCGCCGGCACCGCCTACGCGATCTGGACCGGCGCTGGCGCGATCGGCGTCATCATCGGCGGCGTCATCCTGTTCGGCGACAAGGTCAGCGGCATCCAGGCCTGCTTCATGGCGCTGACCGTGGTCGGCATCGTCGGCACCAAGGTCTTCGCCCAAGGTTGACGATCTTCGCCCGCAGGGCATGAAGAAGGTTGATTCACGCGAAGGCGCAAAGGCGCGAAGAGAAGGTTTTGTTCGCGCAGAGGCGCAGAGGCGCAGAGAGCGCGGAGGTGTTGCGGTCCGGGTTGGTGTTAGGACTGCGACAGGGATCAGAAGCCTCCGGCGGTTTGAAGCGGACGTCAGCTCCAATCCCCCTTACTCTCAGCGTCCTCTGCGCCTCTGCGCGAAATCAATCTTCTCTTCGCGCCATCGCGCCTTCGCGTGAACATCACTGCCTTCCGCTGGCATAACCCCCTCGCACTCCCTAGATTCCGAAGCGATGTCCTCCCCCAATTCCCCCGACCGGTTCAACGAAGACAAATCGACGTTCGCCGTCCGCGGCGGCGGTGAGGCGCCCGACCTCGCGGCTGGCGTAGCGGCGATCCGCAACGTGCTCGACACGCTACCGATCCGCCCCGGTGTCTACCGCATGCAGGATGCGCGCGGCGACGTGCTCTACGTCGGCAAGGCGCGTGCGCTCCGGAACCGCGTTGCAAACTACGTCCAGGTCGAACGGCTCACCAAGCGCCTCCAGCGGATGGTTTCGCAGACCCGGTCGATGACGATCGTCACGACCAACAACGAAGCCGAGGCGCTGCTGCTCGAGTCGCAGCTCATCAAGCGCTATCGCCCCGCCTACAACGTGCTGCTGCGCGACGATAAGAGCTTTCCGTTCATCCTCCTGCGCGACGACCACGCCTTCCCGCGCGTCCAGAAACATCGCGGGGCGCGGCGGGCGAAGGGTAATTACTACGGCCCGTTCGCCAGCGCCGGGTCGGTCAACAACACGCTCAACGCGCTCCAGAAGCTGTTCCTCCTGCGCAGTTGCACCGATAGCTTCTTCAAGACCCGCGACCGGCCGTGCCTGTTGTACCAGATCAAGCGCTGCTCCGCGCCGTGCGTCGGCCGGATCGACGAGGCGGCGTACAAAGAACTGACCGAGGATGCGAAGGCGTTTCTCGGTGGCAAGTCGACCGGTGTGCAGGCCAAGCTCGGCGCGCAGATGCAGGCTGCAGCGGAGAACATGGACTTCGAACTCGCGGCGTTGCTCCGCGACCGTCTCCGCGCGCTCACCTTCATCCAGGGCACGCAGGCGATCAACGCGGAGGGCGTCGGCGATGCCGATATTTTCGCGATGGCGTGCAAGGACGGCCTGATCGGCATCCAGGCGTTCTTCATCCGCGGCGGCCAGAACTGGGGCCATCGCAGCTTCTTCCCGCAGCACACCAACGACGTGCCCGAGGACGAGGTGCTGACCAGCTTCCTCGGCCAATTCTACGAGGACGTGCCCCCGCCCAAGCAGATCCTGCTCGACCGCGAATTGCCGGAAGGCGCACTGCTCGTCGAGGCGTTGGGCGAACGCGCGGGCTACAAGGTCGCGATCCAGGTCCCGCAGCGCGGCGATCGCCGTCGCCTGATGGACCAGGCCACGCGCAACGCGGTCGAGGCGATTGAGCGGCGGCAGGCCGAGTCGACGACGCAGGCGAAACTCCTGCGCGAAGTCGCCGACCTGTTCGACCTTCCCGAGCCGCCACAGCGGATCGAAATTTACGACAACAGCCACATCCAGGGCACCGCCGCGACCGGCGCGATGGTCGTCGCGGGCCCCGAGGGCTTCCGCAAAGGCCAGTATCGAAAGTTCAATATCAAGAACAAGGATACCGCGCCGGGCGACGATTTCGCGATGATGCGCGAGGTCTTCACCCGCCGCTTCTCGCGCGCGCAGGCCGAAGACCCCGATCGCGATTCGGGCGACTGGCCAGATCTGGTCCTGATCGACGGCGGCAAGGGCCAGCTCAACACGGTGAAGGCCGCGCTCGAGGAGATCGGCGTCGAGGACGTGTGCCTGGTTGGGATCGCCAAGGGCCCCGAGCATGGCCGCGATGGCCGTGAGGTGTTCCACATGCTCGACGGCCGCGAGTTCCAGCTGCCGGTAAATGCTCCAGTCCTGTTCTATCTCCAGCGCCTGCGCGACGAGGTCCACCGGTTCGCGATCGGCGTCCACCGCGACAAGCGGAGCAAGGCGATCGGCGCTAGTCCGCTCGACGAGGTGCCCGGCATCGGACCCGCGCGGAAGAAGGCGTTGCTGATGCATTTCGGCACCGGCCGCGCGGTCCGCAATGCGAGTTTGCAGGACCTGCAACAGGCACCCGGCGTGTCGGCCGGAGTGGCGCAGCAGGTCTACGACTTCTACCACTCACGGTAGGGCGCCCCACCCGATCCATGCAATCCGGTTCGATTGCGCGAAAACGCAATTCAATCTTCATTACGATTTGTTACACACGGCCCCGTGACCACGCCCGTCTTTCTCACCGTCGACACCGAGTTCGCCTGGCGCCATCATGCCGCGCGGCTCGGGTGTGACGACATATACGCACGGTCGCTCGAACCCGCGGGCGTCGGGCTGAGCTACCAACTTGCCGAGCTTGCCCGGCACGAGCTGAAGGCCTGTTTCTTCGTCGATCCGATGCCTGCGCTCGTCTACGGCCTCGCGCCGGTCCGCCGCATGGTCGAGACGATCCTCGCAGCCGGGCAGGAGGTGCAGCTCCATCTTCACCCGAACTGGACCGGGGCGAGGCTCGGCGATGGCGGCGTGCGCCATGCGCGGTTCCAGCTCCACGACTACAGCCTCGCCGAACAGACCGAGCTGCTCGTTCGCGCCACCGACCTGCTGGTCGAGGCGGGGGCGCCCAAACCGATCGCCTTCCGCGCCGGAAGCTATGCCGCCAACGACGACACGCTGACCGCGCTCGGCACGCTCGGCTTCAGTTACGACAGCAGCCACAACGGTTCCGAAGCCCATGCCGCTAGCCGCATCTCGCTTCCCGTGCACCAGATCGCACCGATCCGGCCGTCCCCCGACAGCGACCTGATCGAAGTCCCCGTCACCGTGATCGAGGACAAGCCCGGCAAGGCCCGCACCTTCCAGCTCTGCGCGCTGTCGGCGGGCGAAAGCTACGACGCGCTCGAACACGCCGCGGTATCGCACCATGCCGCGGTGACGATCGTCAGCCATGGCTTCGAACTGGCCAACCGCCGTGGCACCCGCGCCAATGCGGTCCACGTGCGTCGTTTCCAGGCGCTGTGCGGCATGCTCGCCGAAATGCGCGACGTCCTCCCGACATATCATTTCGTTGATCGCCCGCCGCTCGCGCTCGACCATGCCGACGTGCCGCTCGCGCCCGATCAGTTGCGGACGCGCTGGCGCCAGGCGGAGCAACTCTGGTCGAACTGGGTCTCGGAACGGTCTCGGCTGCGGCGACGGTAATGGTTGAAACGCTGTCGTTGCGGTTTCAGGTCGGCGCGCGAACGCTGGCTGCGATCCCGAGGCGATTGGTGCGCGTATCGATTTCGCTCGATGCGGTAATTGGCGGGGTTCGCTCCGCGCTGCCGCCATTGCCGGTCGACGCGGACGGCTATCTGGTGACGTCGTTGCCCGAGACGATGCTGGCGGGTCTAGACACGCAGGGCCTGCGCGCGTTCGTTCGCCAGCGCTATGTCCGGTATCATGTCGATCTGGCGGCGGGCGAGGCGGCATGGCTCGCGACGTTATCGGGGAGCGCGCGATCGGGCATCAGGCGCAAGGCGAGGAAGCTGGCCTTGGCGAACGGCGGTGCGCTCGATATCCGCGGCTATCATACGCCTGCGTCCTTCGCCGTGTTCTATCCGCTCGCCTACGCCGTCTCCGCAACGACGTATCAGGCGCGATTGCTGCGGTCGGGACTGCCCGAAGACGCCGAGTCGGTACGGCACCTCCAGGCGTGCGCGGCGGCGGATGCGCTGCGGGCATGGCTGTTGTTCCTGGATGGCGAACCAGTTGCCTATCTGTGCTGCACCGCGGACGGAGGGTCGCTGCGCTACGACCATGTCGGTCACGATCCTACGCATAACGCGCTGTCGCCCGGCGCGGTGCTCCAGGTGGAGGCGTTGCGCGAACTTTTCGCGGAGGCGCGGTTCGCCCGGTTCGATTTCACCGAGGGCGAAGGGCAGCACAAGCGGCAATTCTCGACCGGTGGCACGGCGTGCGTCGACGTGCTGCTGCTTCGCCCGACGCCGGCGAATCGCGTGACGGTGGCGGCATTGCGGACGTTCGACGCGGCGATGGCCTCGGCCAAGCGCGCGGCGACGCACCCGATCGTGGCAAGGCTCGCAAAGAAAATACGCCGCTAGAGGCCCCGCGACGTTCGATTGTCGCAACCTACACGCGTCGATCGCACGCCCCTCCCTCTCGCGATGCGAGAGGGCTAAGAGAACGCCATGCATCTTCGCGCAGCCGCCATCGTCGTCGCCGTCCGCCAGCATGGCGAGCATGGCGCGATCGTGCGGGCGCTGACCCGCAACGACGGCGTCCAGCCCGGCTATGTCCGCGGCGGCCGGTCTCGCGCGATGCGGCCGGTGCTGTTGCAGGCCAACGTCATCCAGGGCGAATGGCGCGCGCGAACGGGGGAGCAACTCGCGTCGCTGACTGCCGAGCTGATCCACAGCCGCGCGACGCTCCACCACGAACCGCTCGCGGCTGGTGCGCTCGAATGGGCGACTGCGCTCACGGCGGCGGCGCTCCCCGAAGCGCAACCCTATCCCCAGATCCACGACGCGCTCGACGGCGTGCTCGGCGCGATCGAGGCGGCGCCTTCGGCACGCGGATGGGCGGCGGCACTCGTGCGCTACGAACTGCTGGTGCTGGCGGAACTCGGCTTCGGGCTCGACCTCGATCGTTGCGTGGCGAGTGGCGTGGAGGACGACCTCGGCTTCGTCAGTCCCAAGAGCGGCGGCGCAGTCTCGCGCGGGGCCGCGTTCGGATACGAGGCCAAGCTGTTGCGATTGCCACGATTTCTCATCATCGGCGGTGAAGCCGAGTGGCCCGACGTGTTCGACGGCCTGCGCCTGACCGGTCATTTTCTTGCCCGCGACATCCTCGTCGATCGTCGCGCGGATCCGCTTGCGGCACGCGACCGGCTGGTGGATCGCCTCAAAAGGGCGGTTGCGTGAGCGCGCATCGCCCGGCAAGGGCGGCGGCGGAGGAACGCACATGCCCTTGATCGCGATACTGGCCGGCGACGGCATCGGACCCGAAGTCACCGCGGAAGCGCGCCGCGTGCTCGACACGCTCGGTCTTGACCTCACCTATGAAGCGGGACTCGTCGGTGGCGCCGCGTACAAGGCGGTCGGCCATCCGCTCCCGCCCGAGACGCTGGAACTCGCGAAGCGCGCGGACGCGATCCTGTTCGGCGCGGTCGGCGATCCCGATTGCGACAATCTCGAGCGTCATCTTCGCCCCGAACAGGCGATCCTCGGCCTCCGCAAGGCGCTCGGCCTGTTCGCGAACCTGCGCCCCGCCAAATTGTTTGCCGGTCTGGAGGATGCGTCTGCGCTTCGCCCCGAGATCGCGCGCGAGATCGACATGGTCATCATTCGCGAACTGACCGGCGATGTCTATTTCGGCGCCAAGGGTTTCCGCACCACTGCCGACGGCCTGCGCGAAGGCCATGACGAGATGCGCTACGACGAACGCGAGATCGCGCGCATCGCCCGCGTCGGCTTCGAGACCGCACGCACCCGCAAGGGCAAATTACTGTCGGTCGACAAGGCCAACGTGCTCGAGACCTCGCAGCTCTGGCGCGATGTCGTGATCGAGGTTTCGGCCGAGTATCCCGACGTCAAGCTCAGCCACATGTACGTCGACAACGCAGCGATGCAGATGGTCCGCAAGCCCGGCCAGTTCGACGTGATCGTCACCGGCAACCTGTTCGGCGACATCTTGTCGGACGAAGCGTCGATGTGCGCGGGCTCGATCGGCATGCTGCCGTCCGCCGCGCTCGATGGCACCGGCCGCGGCATGTACGAACCGATCCACGGCAGCGCGCCAGACATCGCCGGGCAGGGCAAGGCCAATCCGTGCGCGGCGATCCTGTCCGCCGCGATGATGCTGCGGCATTCGCTGGGGATGCCCGAAGCCGCCGACCGGATCGAGGCTGCGGTCGCGGCCGCGATCCTCGGTGGTGCGCGCACGCCCGATCTCGGCGGCACGCTGACCACCGCCGCGATGGGCGACGCCATTCTTGCCAAGCTCGGCTGACCTGATGATCGCCGACCTTCTCGAACTCGCGGTCGTCATCCCGACGTTCAACGAGAAGGCCAATGTCGCGACATTGGTCGCCAAGCTCGATCAGGCGCTGGTCGGGCGAAACTGGGAGGCGATCTTCGTCGACGACGACAGTCCCGACGGCACCGCCGATGCCGCACGCGAGATCGGCCGGCTGGACAAGCGCATCCGCGTGATCCAGCGGATCGGTCGCCGCGGGCTGTCGTCGGCGTGCATCGAGGGCATGTGCGCCACCGCCGCGCCGGTCGTCGCCGTGATCGACGGCGACTTGCAGCATGACGAGACGCTGCTCCCGGCGATGCTCGACCTGCTCAAGGGCGACGGGTCGGCAGAGGGCGCGCTGGATGTCGTGGTCGGCTCGCGCTTCGTCGTCGGCGGCTGCACGGGCGAGTGGGACAGCGACCGCGTGGCCAAGTCCGCGCTTGCGACCAAACTGTCGCGGCGCGTGCTGAAGGCCGATCTCAGCGATCCGATGAGCGGGTTCTTCGCGATCCGTACCGATGTCGTCCGCCGGCTTGCGCCCGATCTGTCGGCGATCGGCTTCAAGATCATGCTCGACCTGCTGACCGCCTCGCCGACGCCGCTGCGCTTCGTCGAGCTGCCCTACACGTTCCGTTGCCGGACCGAGGGCGAGAGCAAGCTCGATCACGTGGTCGCGATGGAATATCTCATCGCGCTGTACGATCGGATGTTCGGCCGCTTCGTGCCGGTGCGGTTCGCGATGTTCTCGGCGATCGGCGTGCTTGGCGTCGGCATCCACATGGTCGTGCTGACTGCGCTGTTCCTTGGTCTCGGCGCCGGTTTCGTGTTGGGCGAGATCGTCGCGACGCTGGCCGCACTGACCTTCAACTTCTTCCTTAACAACGCGCTGACCTATCGCGATCGCCGCCTGAAGGGCTGGCGACAACTGGCGGACGGCTGGGTGTCGTTCGCGGTGATCTGCTCGGTCGGCGCGATCGCCAATGTCGGCATCGCCGCGTTCCTGTACGAAATGCGGGACGGCGCCTGGGCGGCGTCGGCACTGGTCGGCGTGCTGGTCGGCGCAGTGTGGAACTACGCGCTGTCCTCCAAATTCACCTGGGGGCGGTACTAGGTCGCGCCCTTCGGGTGTGCTCCTGGCTGTCCCCGGGCTTGTCATCGCCGCTCCCCCCCGGCAAAGCGGCGCGCATGAAGCGCAAGACCGGCCAGGATCGTTCGATCACCCAGAATTGGCGTCCCGCGACGCGCGCCATCCGCGGCGGCACCGCCCGCAGCGAATATGGCGAGACGTCGGAGGCGTTGTTCCTCACCTCGGGCTATTGCTACGACAAGGCGGGCGACGCCGCGGCGCGCTTTGCCGGCGAGCAGGAGGGGATGACCTATTCCCGCCTGCAGAACCCGACCGTGCAGATGCTCGAGGAGCGGATCGCGCTGCTCGAAGGCGCCGAGGCGTGCCGGACGATGGCGACCGGCATGGCGGCGATGACCGCCTCGCTGCTATGCCAGCTCCAGACCGGCGATCACCTCGTCGGCGGGCGCGCGGCGTTCGGCTCGTGCCGTTGGCTCACGGACACGCTGTTGCCGAAGTTCGGGGTCGCCACGACGATCGTCGATGCGCGCGATCCACAGGCGTTCCTCGACGCGGTTCGCCCTGAAACCAAGGTGTTCTTCTTCGAGACGCCCGCCAACCCGACGATGGACATCGCCGACCTCAAGGCGATCTGCGACATCGCGCGCGAGCGCGGCATCACGACGGTGGTCGACAACGCGTTCGCGACGCCGGCCTTGCAGCGGCCGATGGAATTCGGCGCGGATGTCACTGCCTATAGCGCGACGAAGATGATGGACGGGCAGGGCCGCGTGCTCGCCGGCGCGGTTTGCGGAACCGAGGATTTCATCACCAATACGTTGTTGCCGTTTACGCGCAACACCGGGCCGACCTTGTCACCGTTCAATGCGTGGGTGGTCCTCAAGGGCCTCGAAACGCTCGACCTGCGTATCCACCGCCAGTCCGAGAACGCGATGAAGGTTGGCCAATTTCTCGAAGGCCGTGTGCCCCGCGTGCTGCACCCCTTCCTGCCGAGCCATCCGCAGCACGAACTCGCCATGCGCCAGATGGACGCATGCGGGCCGATCTTCGCGTTCGAGGTCGAGGGCCGCGAGCAGGCGCATGCGTTGCTCGATGGTCTCGAACTGGTCGATATCTCGAACAATATCGGCGACTCGCGCTCGCTGATGACGCATCCCGCCTCGACTACGCACGCGAGCGTCTCGCCCGACAAGCAAATCGAGATGGGGGTGACTGAGGGGTTGTTGCGGATCAACGTCGGGCTCGAGGATGCGCAGGACGTGATCGACGATCTCGACCAGGCCCTGAGGCAGGCGGGCCTGTGAAAGCGCTGTTCCCCAACGCGGCGACGACCGATGGGGTGACGGTGCGCGTGTCGGTCAGCTACCTGCCCGAACAGTCCGAGCCCGAGCGTGGCCGCTGGTTCTGGGCGTATCACATCCGCCTCGAGAACGAGGGCACGGACACCGTCCAGCTGCTCACCCGCCACTGGGTGATTACCGACGGTCGCGGCGCGCGCCACTCGGTCGAGGGCGAAGGCGTGGTCGGCGAACAGCCGGTGATCGAACCGGGCGCGAGCTTCGACTATGTCTCGGGCTGCCCGCTCGCGACGCCATCGGGCGCAATGCAGGGGACATACCGCATGGTCCGCGAGGACGGCGCGATCTTCGACGTCGAGATCCCCCGCTTCTCGCTGTTCGCGCCCGCGGTGCTGAATTGAAGCGCACGCATCTTCCGCTCAATGGCCTGCGCGTACTCGACGCGGCGGCGCGGCATCTGTCGTTTACGCGTGCTGCGGACGAACTGGCCGTCACGCCAGCGGCGGTTGGTCAGCAGATCCGTGCGCTGGAGGATACGCTGGGCGTAGTCCTGTTCCGCCGCACTACGCGCGGGCTCGAACTGACGCCCGAGGCGGAGGCAGGGCTTGGCGCGCTGCGTGGCGGGTTCCTGCAGTTCGAGGAAGCCGTGCGGGCGATGCAGGCCGGGCAGTCTTCGAAGTCGCTGACGATCGCCGCGCCGCGCGACCTGACCGAGAAGTGGCTGATGCCACGGCTTGCGCAGATCGCCGAGGCGGATCCCGAACTGCGGTTCGTGCTGATCACCGCAGACGAGAATGTTGATTTCACCGAAGCCAATCTCGACCTCGCGATCCGCTGGGGCGATGGTCCTGGCGAGCATGAGGGGGAAGCGCTCGAATCCGAGGGCATGGTGACGATCGCCGCGCCCGGCAGCGATAGCGAAGCCGCGATCGCATGGTCCGGAGAGGATGGCGTAGCGCTGGTCCGCGTAACGGATGCCGGACTCGCGATCGACGCAGCAGCGGCAGGACTGGGTCGCGCGACGGTTCCCGAACTGCTCGCGCGCCGCGATCTCGCACAGGCCCGCGTCCGGCTGATCGGCGAGTCGCAGCCGTCGAAGGGGGGATACTGGCTGGTCGCCCCGCTCCCGCAGTGGCGCCAGAAGAAAGTCCGCGCGCTTGTGGATGCCCTGACCGCGTGAGGCAACCTGGACGCAGACCGCGTCGCGCCGGGGTGTCACCGGTGCTGAAGACGCGGCGGCTGCGGCTGCGGCCGCTCGTCGAGGGCGATGCGACCGCGTTGCACCCGATGCTCGCCGATGCGGAACTGATGGCCTATTCCGCCGACGGCCCCTTGGGCTCGGTCGACGACGTCCGCACCTACCTCGCCGAAGAGGCCGCGCCGGGCAACCAGCGTACCTGGGCGATCACCCGCACCGGCGACGATCGCGCGATCGGCTGGGTCTCGGGCAGCGAGGCCGACGGGGCAGGGGTGACGGAGATCGGCTTCATCCTCGCGCGCGAGGCTTGGGGGCGGGGAATTGCGCGCGAGGCGGTCAGCGCAGTGATCGATCGGTTATTTGCAGAGGGGCGAAATCGGGTGTTCGCGGATGCCGACACCGAGAATACCGCGTCGATCTTGTTGCTGGAGCGATTGGGCTTTCGGCGTGAACGGTTGTTGCGAGATGAGTGGGAGACACATTTGGGTCTGCGCGACAGCCTGATCTACGGGCTGTGCGCGGATAGCTGGCAGGCGGCTGGGCGGGCTTAACTGCAAACCACGCCGTATTGATGTCCACCACCCCGGCGAAGGCCGGGGCCCAATTGGTCAGGTGGATATAACGGAGCGATATCCTCCGTTAGCAGCGTTTCCCAATTGGGCCCCGGCCTTCGCCGGGGTGGTGGTTTTAACTGAGGCCTAGGCCTACCGCGCCGCCAGCAACGCCAGCGCCCGCCCCATCAGCCCCGCGAATCGAACCTCGTTCACGCCGTCATCAGCCCGATGCCAGTTCCCGGTCGCCGCATACCAACGCCCGTCCTTCGCCTGCACCAGATAGTTCAGCGTCAGGACCCCAGGCTCGCCACCGCCCTTGAACCCGACATACCCAAACCGCTTGGCAATCGCCGGATCGACCCCCGCATTCACCGCCAGCACCGCCCGGGTCGTGGCATCCGCTCCGCGCAACCGATCGAGCAGCCCCGCCATCGCCGAGGGACTCGCAAACCACTCGACGCTGTCGATCGCCACCGGCTTGCCCGCGAACACGCTGGGATCGAGCTTGGCCGTCGCGATCTTCACCGCATTGTCGACCAGCAGCGCGCGGCGCTCGTCCACCGAGCCCGCCGCCCACGCCTTCATCAATGCTGGATCGCCCTTCAACGCGAACATCTCGCGCGTCGTCATCACCGGCACGCTGCCGCCGGCCGACGCCGCCATGGCGTCGACCTTCGCGCGCCCGAGCGTCGTCAGCAGCGTATCCGTCGCGGTGTTGTCGCTGATCGAGATCATCAGCGTCGCCAGCGTCTGCACCGTCACCGGCGACTCCGCTGGCCAGGTCTGCAACACGCCTGAGGGCAGCGACGGCGCGCCCACCTTCATGACATCCGTCCAGTGCCGCTCTTCCGCGGCCACCTGCCGCGCAAGTTCGGCCAGTATCCAAAGCTTGAACGCAGACCCGAGCGGTGCGGTGACATCCGCACGGTATTCGAGGATCGGCGCAGGCTTGCCCTCGCCAAGCGCATACAGTCCGAACCCGCTGGCCCCCGGCAGCGCGCGAAACTCCGCTTCGACCTTGGCGAGGCTATCGTCGCGTGCACCCGTACCCGTGATCAGCAAGCCGGTGGCCGCATGCGGCGCACCCGGATCCAGAGCCAAGCGGACGCTCGCCGTTCCTCGTTCGTAACCGACGACTAGGTTCGCCGACCACGCCGACGTTGCCGTCAGCGATTCGATCTTCTGCGGCGCGCCGAGTGTCGCCTTCAGCTTCTCGACGATCGTCGCGAACTGCGCCTTCGGCACCTTGTCGCGGAAGCTTGCCGCAAAATACGCGTCATACGCGCCACGCCCGTCGAGGATCGCGACCAGCGCATCGGCCTTTGTCCGCAGCACCGGATCGGCCACCGCACCCTGCGCCACCGCGCCGACCGGCAGCAACGCCACCACCAACGCCATCAGCCAGAGTGCCAGCCCACGCATCAGTTCTTCAGCTTCCACCCGCTCTTCAGCAACCGGTAGCAGAGCGTCGCCAGCGCCAGATCGATCAGCAGGATCACGATGCCGCCGATCATCACGGGCGAGTCGGCAATCCCGAGGAATCCGTAGCGAAAGCCCGAGATGATGTAGAAGAAAGGGTTGGCATGGCTGAACGCGCGGAACGCCGGCGCGAGCTTGTCGACCGAGTAGAACGTCCCCGACAACAGCGACAATGGCGCGATCACGAAGTTGGTGACGGCAGCCGCATGATCGAACTTGTCCGCCCAGATGGAGGTCAGCACGCCGAGCAGCGCGAGGAACACCGCACCCAGCAACCCGAACCAAACGATCGCCAGCGGCGCATGCGGCGTCACGTGCACGCCCGGATACAGCGCCATCGCCGCCCAGACGACGATCCCGACGATCACCGCGCGAGTCACCGCGCCACCGACTAGTGCTGCCAGCAATTCACCCGTGGACAAGGGCGGCTGGAGATAGTCGACGATCGTGCCCTGCATCTTGCCCACCAGCAGCGAGAAGCTCGCATTGGCGAACGCCGGCCCCATCATCCCCTGCGCGATGATCAGCCCCGGCGCGATGAAATCGGCGAACGCGACGATCTGGCCGTCGACCGGCACCGGGCTTTTCGCGCCGGTCGCGATGGTGAAGACGATCAGAAACAGGAGGGTGGTGATCGCCGGCGCCCACACCGTCTGAAGCTGCACCTTGAAGAACCGGCGCACCTCCTTGATATAGAGGGTTCGCGATCCCTCCCAGTTCACGCTCTTTATGACGGGAACGCCGGGGGCGGATCGCACCGCCGAATGGATTTCACCGATTGGGGGCTGGCTGCTCATAGGGGTTGCGGGTAATCGCTGCCGCCGCTGCCCGCAACCCGGCTGAACAAGACTGAGGAACGAACATGTCCTGGACCGACGAGCGCATCGAGACGCTCAAGACGATGTGGGAGGCGGGCCAGACCGCCAGCCAGATCGCCGAAGCCCTGGGTGGCGTCAGCCGCAACGCCGTCATCGGCAAGGCGCACCGCCTCGAGCTGCAGGCGCGCCCGTCGCCGGTGAAGCCGAACGATCCCGAGGCGAAGGCGGCGGCTGCGGCTGAAGCATCGGCGGCTGTTGCAGCGGCGCCCGAGCCGGTCGCGGCGCCGGAACCGGTCGAGGCCCCCAAGCCCGCACCGGCCGCACCGCCAGTTGCTGCGACCAAGCCCGCCGCGCCCGTCGAGCCGGAGCCCGTTGCCGACGAGGACGACGAAGACGAGGATGAAGACGAGGCTGCTCCCGTCATTGCCGCGCCTGTGCGTGCGCCGCAGCCGATCTTGCGCTCGGTAGGTCCTGGCGGATTCCTTCGCCAGGCACCCGGCGAGCAACAGCCGCCGAGCACGCCTGCGCCGCCGCGTCGCCTGGTGCCTGCCAAGCCGTCGCCCGAAATGGCCAACAAGACGAGCCTGCTCGAGCTGAACGACCGGATCTGCAAATGGCCGCTGGGTCATCCGGGCGAGCCCGACTTCCACTTCTGCGGCAAGGCGGTGAACCCGGGCTTCCCGTATTGCGTCGATCATTGCGGGCATGCGTACCAGGCGCAGCTGCCCCGCCGTGATCGCCGTCCGACTCCACCGTTGCCGTTCGGCGGTCCGCGGCCGAGGTGAGGCGCAGGGCGGCCTGCGCCAACTTGGCGCAGGACTCGCCCAAGCCCGGCCGGCGCGGCTAGCCGCGGCCGACGACATGGGCTTTGCCCATGGCTAGCGTGATTTAAAAAGGCCGCTTCCTCGGGTGAGGAAGCGGCCTTTTTCAAAACTGCTACCACCTCAACTTCAAGAGGCATCACCCCGGCGAAGGCCGGGGCCCAATTGGAAAGGTCGCGGTTACCGAGCGCTTCGCCCGTTTAGCAACGTTTCCCAGTTGGGCCCCGGCCTTCGCCGGGGTGGTCCGTGTGTTTGCTGGCGAGCACCCTTACCTTGTTCTCCCGCGAAGGCGGGAGCCCAGTCTGGGTCCCCGCCTTCGCGGGGAAACAAGCTTCGGCTGGTAACGGGCGACCGTCACCTCGGAACATACCGGGCAGGACGGACGCCAAGGCTCAGCGAACAAGAAAAGGCCGCTTCCCTACTCAGGAAGCGGCCTTCTTCATATCACGCTAGCCATGGGCGAGTCCGCTGCCAGCGTGGCAGCGGCCGCCCTTTGCCTTAAAACCTAAACGCAGCCGTGCCGCGCAGGCTGTGCCAGCGGAAATCCTCGGAGTTGCGACGGAAGTCGGTGCCCGACGCGTTGCCGCGCGTGAAGGGGCCACCGGCCGGGCCACCCGATGCACGGACGCGGTAGTCGTTGTCCTGATACTGGTGGTACTGGTATTCCAGACCGACCGAGAAGTTCTTGCCCAGCTTCTGCTCGATGCCGCCACCGCCGACGATGCCCCATTCCTTGCTGTCGCCGTTGCTGGTGAAGGTGTTGGCGGTATTGCCGGTCGTGAAGCTGTTGTCGATGTTGGCATAGCCCACGCCGAACGTGCCGTAGAACAGCGTTGTGTTCGCCGCATAGCCAAGACGGCCGCGTGCCGATGCTTCCCACTTCAGGTCGCGCGTCATCGTGTAGAAGGCAGGCGTGGTGCTGAACGCGGAAACGCTGTCGCTGATCTCGTTCTTGCCGAACTCGCCGACCACGCCGACGACGATGTTGCCGCGCTGGTAGTCCGCGCCGACCCGCGCCGAATAGCCGATGCCGTTCTTGTCGCTACGGCAGCCACGGCCACCGGCGGCGGGCGCGGTGTTGCTGGTCGCGCGACCGTTGCAGAAGCCTGGCGAGAACGCGTTGGCGGCGGTCGCAGTCGAGATGGTGTCGCCGAAGCCGCCATCCAGATTGCGATCGAATGCGATCGTCTCGCCATTGTCGTTGGGCTGCACGTCATAGCCGAACGAGCCGCCGACATAGACGCCGCTGAACGGCGCTTCGTCGGTTACGTCCTGCGCCATGGCTGGCGCTGCGAAACCCAGTGCGGCAACGCCTGCAAGCGCCACCATCATCGTCTTGTTCATATTCACTCCCGGAAACTTCATGACAGGTTTTTCATAAACGGCCGATCGCGGGAAAATTATCCCGCTGTCGCAACAATCTGGATCAGTGTGACTTTCGGGTGACAGGGAGAACAAACAGAGCCTGTGGCTTTGTCCGACGCCTGCGGCTACGCTCCCGCCATGGCTGAAGATCTGTTCGCGTCCCCCGGCGCACCCGGCGCCGGCAAAACCGCCGCCAATACCTATGACGCCTCCTCGATCGAGGTGCTCGAAGGCCTCGAACCCGTCCGCCGCCGCCCCGGCATGTATGTCGGCGGCACCGACGAGCGCGCGCTGCACCATCTCGCCGCCGAGGTGCTCGACAACGCGATGGACGAGGCGGTCGCCGGCCACGCGACCCGGATTGAAGTCACGCTGGAGGCGAACAACCGCCTGACGATCGTCGACAACGGCCGCGGCATTCCAGTGGATCCGCATCCTAAGTTTCCGGACAAGTCCGCGCTGGAGGTGATCCTCTCGACGCTCCATTCGGGCGGCAAGTTCGCGGGCAAGGCGTATGCGACGAGCGGCGGCCTGCACGGCGTCGGCATCAGCGTCGTCAACGCGCTGTCGTCCGACACCGTCGTCGAGGTCGCGCGCGATCGCCAGCTCTACCGCCAGCGCTTCGCCAAGGGACTGACGCTCGGGCCGATCGAGCATCTGGGGGCCACGCCCAACCGTCGCGGCACCAGCGTCGCGTTCACCCCCGATACCGAGATCTTCGGCACCGAACTGAACTTCAAACCGCAACGCCTCTACAAGCTCGTCCGCTCGAAGGCGTATCTGTTCGCGGGCGTAGAGATCCGCTGGCATTGCACGCCCGACCTGATCGCCGACGACACGCCCGCGCAGGCCGTGTTCCAGTTCCCCGGCGGCCTCGCCGATCACCTCCGCGACCAGATCGCCGGCCGCGAATGCGCAACGTCCGACTTCTTCTCCGGCTCGCAGGATTTCCCGAGCGCGAACGGCGAAACGCAGGGCCGCGTCGAATGGGCCGTCGCGTGGCCGTTGTGGAGCGACGGATCGTACAGCTGGTATTGCAACACCATCCCGACCCCCGACGGCGGCACGCACGAACAGGGCCTGCGCCAGGCTCTCGTCCGTGGCCTGCGCGCGTTCGGCGATCTAGTCGGCAACAAGAAGACCAAGGATATCAGCGCGGACGACGTCATGGTCGGCAGCGAACTGATGCTGTCGGTCTTCATCCGCGAACCGCAATTCCAGAGCCAGACCAAGGACCGCCTCACCAGCCCCGAAGCCGCCGGTCTCGTCGAAAAGGCGGTACGCGATCATTTCGATCATTTCCTCAGCCACAACATGGAGCGCGGCAAGGCGCTGCTGAATTACGTGCTGGAGCGGATGGACGAACGCCTGCGCCGCAAGCAGGAACGCGACGTGAAGCGCAAGACCGCTACGTCCGCGCGGAAATTGCGCCTGCCCGGCAAGCTGACCGACTGCTCGGCCAACTCGCCCGAGGGCACCGAGTTGTTCATCGTCGAAGGCGATTCGGCGGGTGGTTCGGCCAAGCAGGCGCGTGACCGAAAGACCCAGGCGATCCTCCCCATTCGCGGGAAAATCCTCAACGTCGCGTCAGCGACTAGCGCGAAGATCTTCGCCAACCAGGAAATCGCCGACCTGACGCTGGCACTCGGCTGCGGCACCCGGAAGGACTGCACGCCGGATACGCTGCGCTACGAACGCATCGTCATCATGACCGACGCAGACGTCGACGGCGCGCACATCGCGACGCTGCTGATGACGTTCTTCTTCCAGGAGATGCCCGAACTCGTCCGCCGCGGGCACCTCTACCTCGCCCAGCCACCGCTCTACCGCCTCACCGTCGGCACCAAGAGCGTCTACGCGCGCGACGACGCCCACCGCGCCGAACTTGAACGCACGGTGTTCAAGGGCAAGAAGGTCGATGTCGGCCGCTTCAAGGGCCTCGGTGAGATGAACCCGAGCCAGCTCCGCGAAACCACGATGGACCCGGCGACGCGCGGCATGCTCCGCATCACGCTCCCGCAGGAATACGAAGAGCGCGCGCAGGTGAAGGACCTCGTCGACCGCCTGATGGGCAACAACCCCGCGCACCGCTTCGCCTTCATTCAGGAGAATGCGGGGCGGATGGACGAGGAAGCGATCGACGCCTGAAATCAGTCCGCGGTAAAATTTCTAAGACGCAGGATCTGCCGGTCGCTATCGACAAGATAGATCGGATCTCGATGAAACGATCATCTTGCGCTGCAGATCGGCGAGCATACACTGTAATAATCGAGGCGCATCCGCCGTCGGATAAAGGGGGTATGCTCATGATCCCATTAGCGTTCGTTCTGCTCCAGTCGGCCATATCAGGGCAAGCTGCCTCCCCCCCGCCGCAGCCTTCGGTCCCGCTTGCGCAATCTGCCGACGCCAAGGGAAAGACCATCGTGGTCGTCGGTCGCAGAGTCGAGGACAGCGAACGCACGCTGGCGGCCTGTATCGCCCGCCAATGTCCGCCCAAGGAAGAGATCGACGCATCGCTGGCCCATGCGGAAAACCAGTTCATCGCGGGCGATTATCCCGAGGCGCAACGCACGCTGGCGAAGGCGCGCGGACGCAACATGCGATACAGGAAGGAGCTTCCGGTCGAGGTCGGCGATCTGCTGCGCGCCAGCGGCCGGATGCTGGCGCTGAACGGGCAGAGGGACGCTTCGCGGATCACCGCCATCGATTCGCTCGACGCGCTGAAAAGCGGTCTTCCCTCGACCGATCGCCGCATCTTCATCCAGCGCCTCGCGGTGGCCGACGCGTTCGCCAAGGATGGTCGGTTCATTGCTGCACGGGACGTCTACGCTAAAGTCGCGCACCAAGCGGACGCCGCGGGCGACATTCGTGTCAAAGGCTATGCGCTGTTTCGTATCGCGGGCATGTATACGGCGATCGCGCCGGTCGTGCCGGCCTATCGGCAGACCGCCTTGGACGCGCTCCGCCGGATCGACGAAACGACCGAACCCGATCTCGCGCCGTTTCGCGACGCGGCGAAGCTCTTGCGGTGTAGGATGCAGGATATCGGCGGCGCCAAGGACGGACGCGCTTGTATCCAAGCGTCGGACACGGACCGGGTTGCGAGAGCCGAGCTGGTCTATGCGCCGTCGATCGATCTGAACAATTGGCGGCAGGAGAACCCATCGACCGTGGCGCGGATCAACGGCGATGCGACTCCGCAATGGGCTGATGTCGCATTCTGGGTGAGACCCGATGGAACGGTTCGCGACATCGATACCATACGCACGTCGCCTAACGTCGACGGGCGGTGGATGAACGTGGTGACCGAGGCGCTTGGTAAGCGCATGTATAGGCCCTTGCAACTCGCGCCGTCCGATCCGGGGCTAAGGCGCATAGAGCGGTACTCGATCGTCTATGATGTCGTTGCGGCGAAGGGAACGCGCATCCGCGTGCGATCGTCCGTTCCGCATATCGAGATACTCGATCTGACGGTCGAGCCGGGAATGAGCTGACCCACAAGGGTGTCGGCATGCACGCCGGGGCTCGTTCATGGCAGCAAGGACGACGTACAACATAGTTCCGATTAGGGTCTGCGGTCCGTGCGCTGCTCAAGCGGTGTTGCCCCCGGCGTCGCGCGCTCGTATCAGGCTGTTCGGGCGGCCGCTAAGGGTCGCCCTCGCTGTTTGAAGGAGCTGCCGTCGTGACCATCACCCCGCTCATGCCCGTCTATCCGCGGTGTGGCGTGCGTCCGGTCCGAGGCGAGGGCGCGTACCTCTTCGGTGAGGACGGCCAGCAATATCTCGATTTCGCGAGCGGCATCGCGGTCAACGCGCTCGGCCACGCGCATCCGCACCTGACCAAGGCGATCGCCGAGCAGGCTGCGACGCTGATGCACGTGTCGAATCTGTACGGGTCGCCGCAGGGCGAGCATCTCGCGCAGCGCTTGGTCGATAACACGTTTGCCGACACGGTGTTCTTCACCAATTCGGGTGCGGAAGCGGTCGAGTGCGCGATCAAGACCGCGCGGCGCTATCATTTCGCCAATGGCAATCCGCAGCGGCATACGCTGATCACGTTCGACACCGCGTTCCACGGGCGCACGTTGGGGACGATCTCGGCGACCAACCAGGCGAAGATGCGCGACGGGTTCGAGCCGTTGCTGCCGGGGTTCGCCTATGCGAACTTCAACGATCTCGAAGGCGCGCTGGCGCTGATCGACGACAACACTGCGGGTTTCCTGGTCGAGCCGATCCAGGGTGAGGGCGGCATCCGCCAGGCTAGCCCGGAGTTCCTGACCGGTCTGCGGAAGGCCTGCGACGAGCACGGCCTGTTGCTTGTGCTCGACGAGGTCCAGTGCGGTTACGGGCGGACGGGCAAGTTCTTCGCGCACGAACTGTACGGCATCACGCCCGACATCATGTCGGTCGCCAAGGGCATCGGTGGCGGTTTTCCGCTCGGCGCATGCCTTGCGACAGAGGAAGCGGCCAAGGGCATGGTAGCGGGCACGCACGGCTCGACCTATGGCGGCAACCCGCTGGCGATGGCGGCGGGCGAGGCGATCCTCGACGTGATCCTCGAGGACGGGTTCCTCGACAACGTCACGGCGATGGGCGACCGGTTGCGGCAGGGGCTCGAGCAGATGATCCCGAACCATGATCACCTGTTCGACAGCGTCCGCGGCACCGGGCTGATGCTCGGGTTGAAGCTCAAGAGCGACAGCCGCGCGTTCGTCGCGTTCGCGCGCGACCATCACAATCTGCTGCTGGTGTCGGCGGGCGAGAACGTCATTCGCATCCTGCCGCCGCTGGTGATCGACGAGAGCCATATCGCCGAGTGCATTGACAAGCTGTCGACCGCCGCGCGCGTGTACGTGCCCGCTGCTGACGATTGACTTAAATCCTCCCCGGTCGGGGAGGGGGACCATGCGAAGCATGGTGGAGGGGGATCGCCCCGAAGTGTTGCGTTCGTGGAGGCCCCCCTCCACCATTCGCTATGCGAACGGTCCCCCTCCCCGTGCCGGGGAGGATATTATGACCCGCCATTTCCTGAATCTCACCGACGCCGGCGCCGACGGCATCGCCGCGATGCTGGCCGATGCGCTCGACCGTAAAGCCGCACGCGCGGGCTTCCCCAAGGGCCGCGCCGATGCCGATGCGCCGTTCGCCGGCCACACGCTCGCGATGGTGTTCGAGAAGAATTCGACGCGCACGCGCTTCTCGTTCGACATGGCGATCCGCCAGCTCGGCGGCACCTCGATCGTGTCCGACGCGGGCTCGATGCAGCTCGGGCGTGGCGAATCGGTCGCCGACACCGCGCGTATCCTGTCGGGCTATGTCGACGCGATCATGATCCGTACCGACGATCACGCCAAGATCGAGGAGATGGCGCATTATGCCTCCGTCCCGGTCATCAACGGCCTGACCGACGCGTCGCACCCGTGCCAGATCATGGCCGACCTGCTGACGATCATCGAGAGCGGCAAGGCGCTCCCCGGTCTCAAGGTCGCGTGGCTGGGGGATGGCAACAACGTGCTTCACTCGCTTGTTGAAGCTGCAAGCCTGATGAAGTTTCAGATTTGGGCTGCGTGTCCGAAGGGTTACGAGGCCGATCCCAAAGTCATTGCGGCCGCTCGTGATCGTGTACGCGGAACTGACGCGGCTGATTTTATCACGACAACTGAAAGTCCTTCGGCAGCCGTCGAGGACGCGGACATCATTGTTACAGATACCTGGATCTCGATGGGGCAAACGGATTCGGAGACGAAACTGAAGGCTCTGACGCCGTACCAGGTCGACGCGGCGCTGATGGCGCTGGCCAAGCCCGACGCGAAGTTCCTCCATTGCCTTCCCGCACACCGCGGCGAGGAAGTGACGACCGAGGTTATCGACGGTCCGCAGTCGCTAATCTGGCAGGAGGCGGAGAACCGTCTCCATGCGCAGAAGTCGGTGCTGCGCTGGTGTTTTGGACAGATCGGTTGACGCGCCGGCGGTAATACGTCGTTTACGCCACCGCGCCCCACGTCATCCCAGCGAAAGCTGGGATCTCCCGGTTCGAGGCACGACGCCCGCCAACGGGGATACCTCAGCTTTCGCTGGGGTGACGGACGCGGGGCGGGGTGATGGATGGGAGATCGGGTTGACCCGCCGCCTTCGCTCCCCATCTTCTCACCGATGAACGACCCCAACATGACCGACCTCGACCGCGCGCTGGCCTTCGCGATCCCTGCACGAAGCGCGCGCGGCCGGATCGTCCGGCTCGGCACCGCGCTCGACGAGGTACTCGCCGCCCACGCCTATCCCCCCGCGATCGAGAAGCTGCTCGCCGAGGCGCTGACGCTCGCGGCGCTGATCGGCTCGACGCTCAAGGACGCCAGCGGCCAGCTGACGATGCAGACGCGGACCGACAACGGCGTCGTTCAGCTGCTCGTCTGCGATTACCGCGGCGGCGAAGTGCGCGGCTATATCGAATACGACGCGGACAAGCTCGCCGAAGCCCCCGCCGAGCCGTCGCTGTTCGCATTGTTCGGCGCCGGTTATCTGGCGATCACGTTCGACATGGCAAGCAGCAACGAGCGCTATCAGGGCATCGTGCCGCTCGACGGCGATACGCTGTCTGAGGCCGCGCAGAGCTATTTCACGCAGTCCGAGCAGATCCCGACGATGGTGCGCACCGGCATGGCGAAGGGCCCGGATGGGCGCTGCGTCGCCGGCGGGTTGTTCCTCCAGCATCTGCCAGAGGGCGAGGGTGGGCGCGAGCGGTTGCATACCAAGCTCGACCATCCGGAATGGGAGCATGTCGCGACGCTTGGCTCGACGATGAGCGTGGAGGAGCTGACCGATTCGACGCTGCCGCTGGAGACCTTGGTGTGGCGGCTGTTCAACGAGGAAGAGGACGTCCGCATCCTCGCGGATATCCCGATCGTGCGCGGGTGCCGCTGCGATCCGGGGTATATCAAGGGCGTGATCTCGAAATTCCCGATCGAGGAACGGCGCTCGATGGCGGACGAGACCGGGTTCATCGTCGTTGACTGCGCGTTCTGCGCGAAGAAATTCCCGGTGCCGGTGGAGGGGTAAAACCCTCTCCCGCTCGGGGAGAGGGAGGGGCCCGCGACGCAGTCGTGGGAGGGTGAGGGCATGAGGCTCGGGACACCAATCCCAACTACCCCTCACCCTTCCGCAGCCAAGCGGCTGCTCCTCCCTCTCCCCGGAGGGGCGAGGGGAAGGCAGGTGTTAACGCGATCTTTACCTCTCTCCGTTACTCCTGATCACGTGCTTTTATTCGGCACGTTTTTTCTCCCTTGTGGCGCTTCGTGCGCCAACCTCAGGGCTGCTCCACCGGGGCGGCCCTTTCTTTTTGCGCGCCGCTGGCCTAGCGCACTCCGCATCATGACATCTCCTGCTCCCTTTGCGGTCGCGCTCGTTTCGGGCGGGCTCGACTCGATGGTATCCGCCGCGATGGCGCGCGAATCCGGCCAGCGCCTGCTCGCGCTGTCGTTCGACTATAACCAGCGCCACCGCGTCGAACTCGCCGCCGCGCGGCGGATCGCCGATGCGCTCGGCGCCGAACGCCACATCGTCCTGCCGATGGACCTGTCCGCATTCGGCGGCTCCGCGCTGACCGCCGATATCGACGTGCCGAAGGACGGCGCGGGCACCGAAGACGGCGGCGGCATCCCCGTCACCTACGTGCCTGCGCGCAACACGATCTTTCTCAGCCTCGCGCTCGGCTGGGCCGAAGCGGCGGGCGCGCGCGACATCTATATCGGCGTCAACGCGCTCGATTATTCGGGCTATCCCGATTGCCGTCCCGAGTTCATCGCCGCGTTCGAAGGCCTTGCCGAGCTCGCCACCAAGGCGGGCGTCGAGGGCGATCCGTTCCGCATTCAGGCGCCGCTCCAGCACATGACCAAGGCGGATATCGTCCGCGAAGGCACGCGCCTCGGGCTCGATCTCGGGTTGAGCTGGTCATGCTACGATCCGGCGCCTGGCTCGCTGCATTGCGGCGAGTGCGACAGCTGCTGCCTCCGCGCGAAGGGTTTCGACGAGGCGGGGATCGCCGACCCGACGCGCTACGCCGTGAAGCCGGCCTGACGCGATGAGCTACGCCGTCAAGGAGATGTTCCTGACGCTCCAGGGCGAGGGCGTGAATGCCGGCCGCCGTGCGGTGTTCGTGCGATTTGCCGGCTGCAACCTGTGGTCGGGCCGCGAACAGGACCGCGCGACCGCGGTCTGCAAGTTCTGCGATACCGAATTCGTCAGCACCGATGGGCTCGGCGGTGGCAAGTTCGCCGATGCGCAAGGTTTGGCGGCGGCGGTTGCGGGGTTCTGGGGTGAGGGAGCGCGCGACCGGTTCGTCGTTCTAACCGGTGGTGAGCCGATGCTCCAAATCGACGACGCGATCGTCGATGCGCTGCATACGGAGGGTTTCCGGATCGCGATGGAGAGCAACGGGACGATCGCCGCACATCCCGGCATCGACTGGGTCTGCATCAGCCCCAAGGCGGGCAGCATCGTCGTGCAGCGCACCGGCGACGAATTGAAGCTGGTCTGGCCGCAGCCCGGCACCGATATCGACGATGTCGAGACCTGGGATTTCGCGAACCTGCTGCTCCAGCCGCTCGACGATCCTCGGGCGGACGCGAACCGCGAGGCGTGCGTGGAGATGGTGATGCAGCGGCCACAATGGCGGTTGTCGTTGCAGACGCACAAGCTGCTGGGTCTGCGCTGAAAATTCGAAGGGTGCTACGTACGGTGCGTCATTTCTTCCCGTCCGTCATCCCAGCGAAAGCTGGGATCTCCCCGCGTGACTCTCGTCGTCCGCCCCACGGGATACCCCAGCTTTCGCTGGGGTGACGGTAGAAGAGTGAGGGTGAAAATCGTCCGGTAAGGAAGCGACGTTACCGCCCGGCCATCCCGACCCCAACCGGCGGCCAGTTCTGCGCGCCGCATTTCTTGACGACCCATTCGCCCTTCTTGTCCCAGCAGATCGCATCGAGGCGGACGATCGGTGCGGTCTGGTCGCGGCCGATATAGCGGGGGAAGCGCTGTTCGCCCCACGGGATCAGGCTGTTGCGAAGCTCGCGCGAGCGCGCCAACGCGACCTCGGAGAAATGCCCGCGTGGCGTGAACACCGCGTCGCGGCCGATCGACCCGGCCGTCTGGCAAAAGCCGTATTGCGCGGCAACCGTGGCAAAGCTCGAATAGGTGCGCGTGCCGAACTGGTCGAGCGCGGTCTGTCCGGCCTTGGGGCCCGCCGCCTTGTTCACGCGCAGGAAGTATTTCGTCAGCGTGTCGAACGATCCCTTCAGCTCCTCGCCGTGATCGGCCAGGATCGAATTATAGTTTGGCACGGTCAGCAGGGTCGGCTCGAACTGGCATTGCAGCGCTGCCACGTTCAGCGCGGCGCGCATGTGCCACACCAGCGCAGCCCGCATTTCCGCCGAGGTCGCACCGGGCAGGGCCTGCCCCAGATCGGACTCCTCGCCGGTCACCGCCGCACCCGAAAAATCGCGCGACTGCAAAAAGAACTGCGCCGACGCGGTCTGCGCCACAGCCAGCCCACTCGACGCCACGCAAAGCGCGAGCGCGGTACGCAACACCTTCATTCCAACCTCCCCAGGGGCATTCCAAGTGATCGAATCTAAAGCGTTTCTAGGAAACTCCCAAGCGATTTTAACCTTTTCGGATGATCGAAGGCACGCCGTATGCAGCAAGCCACGGAACTCGATTCGCCGCATCCGAAACGATCCTCGTGCTCGGCTGCCGATGCTGAGCGGACGCGTAGCTGATCCTTCCCCGCCGAGGGAAGGATAGCGCCCTACAACGACAAAGGGCCGCCCGGTTGCCCGGACGGCCCTTCACGTCGTGTAATTCCGGTTGGAGACCGCCCGCCGAAACGGGCGGTCTCCCAGGAGATTACATTGCGTTGTTGGTCATCATGGTGTCGTTCGACATCATCGTGTCGTTCGCCATCATGGTGTCGTTGGCCATCATGCCACCGTTCATCGTGCCGTCGACGGCAGTCATGTTGTCGGTCATGGTGTCCATGCCCTCGGTGGCGTTCATGTCGGTGACCATCGTGTTGTCGGTCGTCGTCTCGGTCTTGGGACCGCAAGCCGAAACGGCGAGTGCTGCGCTGGCGATCAGCGAACCGGTCAGGACCTTGGAAATGAGTGCACGCATGTGGAAGCTCCCTAGATAGAGGATTTGGCTGGCTGCTCGCCCTTAATACCCAAATCGTAGTGGACATTAATCCGATAACGCTTTGCCCTCAAGCCTCGTTTTCCTGAGGACAAGAAACTGTTTCAAGGAAAGCATCGGCCGTCAACGCCAGGGCGGCGTCGAAAGTTGCAAGGTCGGCCGAAATACCAAGCGATTGCAGGCTGGTAACGCCGTACTCCGGCAGGCCACACGGCACGATGCCACCGAAGTGCGACAGGTCGGGGGCGACGTTCACCGAAAAGCCGTGGAGCGTCACCCAGCGCTTCACGCGCACGCCGATCGCGCCGATCTTCGCTTCACGGCCCCGATCGAGCGTCCAGATGCCGACCCGGCCATCTACCGCGAATGCCTCGACGCCAAGTTCTCCGAGCGCCGCGATCACCCAGGATTCGAGCGCGTGGACGTAGCAGCGGACATCGCGGCCGCGCTTGGTGAGGTCGAGCACGACGTAACCGATCCGCTGGCCCGGCCCGTGATAGGTATATTTGCCCCCGCGCCCGGTTGCGATCACCGGAAAGCGCGCGTCGATCAGGTCGCCCGGCTCGGCGCTGGTGCCCGCGGTGTAGACCGGCGGGTGCTCGAGCATCCACAGCAACTCGCGCGCCTCGCCCGCGCCGACCGCCACCGCGCGTGCCTCCATCTCGGCCAGCGCGTCGGCATAGGGGGTGAGGCCGGCGCTGGTGCGCCATTCGATATCGGAGAGGGGCAGGGTGGTCACGATCCCCAATTGCGCACCCGTGCGTCGAGTTGCAACCTGTGGTCAAGCGCGGGGGCTTGGGCTAACCCGCGAGCCGAGATCAGCGGGGGAGCAAGACGCATGGTGAAGATGGGGACGGTCTGGGATCGCACGGTCGAAGTGCTCAACGGGCGCACCGGCATGATCGCGCCGATCGCGCTGCTCGGCATGGTCGTGCCCAGCGTGATCCGCGACGGCTATGTCGCGTTCTCGACGCCCGGGACGATCAGCTTTGCCCTGGTCGGCAGCGTGCTGGCGATCGGGGCGCTGGTCGCGATGCTTTGGTCGCAACTCGCGATCGTCGCGATCGCGACCGATCCCGCCACCGATGCCGCATCCGCACGCCGCCAGGCTGGTGCGCGCGTGTTGCCGGCGCTCGGCATCACCGTGCTGATCACGCTCATCGCGGTGCTCCTCGTCATACCGCCGGTCATCGTGCTGATGTCCTCGTCAGGAACGATCCCTTACGTCGGATTCTCTGCTGCTGGCAGTGCGATGCTTCGTACGGCGCCGTCGCAAGGCCGTGCCGCGCAGTTCGCCATACTGTACTTCTTCGTGTTGACGCTGGTGGTGATCTGGATCGGCGCGCGACTGGTGCTGCTCAACGCGGTCATCGTCAACGAGCGCCGCGGGGTCGGTGCTATCCGCCGCTCCTTCCAGCTGACCAAGGGGCTGACGTGGCGGATCATCGGCGTGCTGATCCTGTTCGCGATCGTCATGCTCGTGTCCACCTGGGCCGCGCAGTCGGTGACCGGGATCATCTTCCGCCTCGCGCTCGGTGCGAAGGGCATTGCGACCGCGACGTTCCTGTCGGGCGTCGTCGCCACGATCGTCACCACCGTCTTCACCGCGCTCGCCGCGGCCTTCACCGCGCAGCTCTACGTCGCGGTCAGAGAGAAACTTCCCCAGGAATGAAATCCCCGATGAAGCTCGATTTCGCGACCGTCCTCACCGATGCCTGGACGTTGTTCAAGCGCGACCGCGACCTGTTGCTGCGGATCGCCGCGCCGTTCCTGTTCCTGCCCGCGTTCGCGCTAGCCTTGGTCGTGCCCGATCCGCCGATGCCGGTGGCGGGGGCGGGCGACAACGAGGCGCAGGCGATGGCCTGGGCCGACGCGGTGCAGACCTGGGCGGGCGCGCATGGCGGCTGGTATCTGCTCGCTTATGTGACGAGCTTTTTCGGCACGTCGCTGTTCTACGCGCTGTATCTCGATCGCGATCAGCTCGACCTGCGGGGGGCGCTGGCACGCTGTTTGAAGATATTCCCGCGCTTCCTGCTGGCGATGGTGATCGTGTCGCTGCCGGCGGGGGCGGGGCTGTTGCTCTATGCGATTCCCGGCCTCTACATCCTCGGCCGGACGATGCTGACCGGGCCGGCGCTGTTTGCCGAAGCCCCGCTTGGCGCCTTGGGGGCGATCCGCCGCAGCTTGACGCTCAGCCGGGGCTCGGGGCTGCCGCTGATGGGGTTGGCGGCGTTCAGCTACATCAGCGGCTGGATCGCCGGCGCGCCGTTCATGATGCTCGATCGCGCCTTGCGCGAAGCCGGCGAACCCAACCCGGTGGCGCTGGCGATCGTCGATGCGGGTGCCGCGGTGGCGGCAATGGCGGCCGGCATCGCGATGGCGCTGATCGCGATCTCGGCTTACCGGCGCCTGGCGCGGTAAGGGGCGAGCCTCAAAGCTAGTCCGCAAGAAGCATCACAACTGCTCCTACCGCCTCCTTGTTCTCCCGCGAAGGCGGGAGCCCAGTCTGGATCCCCGCCTTCGCGGGGAAACAAGTCTTTTGCCTACCCCCGCTTGGCGAGATACGGGATTTGCGGCGCAGTCTCGAGCGGCAGCAACCCCGAAGCGCGAGGATCCGGAAACGTCTCGATCGTCCGCTTCACCGCCACGAACCCCTGCGCCCGATAAAACCCCAGCGCGCTAGGATGATCGAGCGTGCAGGTATGCAGCCAGACCCGCTCCACTCCCTTGGCCCAGGCCCGCGCGCAAGCCTCCGCCATCAACCA
The DNA here is from genome assembly GCF_049472435.1 of Sphingomonas sp. 4RDLI-65. NCBI lineage: Bacteria > Pseudomonadati > Pseudomonadota > Alphaproteobacteria > Sphingomonadales > Sphingomonadaceae > Sphingomonas > Sphingomonas sp. 4RDLI-65. The sequence goes on from NZ_JBCEBT010000011.1 coordinate 51,397, forward strand.
CCGCCCATGACCTTGCACCGCAAGCTCCGGGATCAGCCCGAAATACGAGATCTCGCACGCACCCGCCGCGCGAAAATCGAGTTCGAGCATCCCGACCTCGATCCCCGCCGGATCGAGTACCGCATACACCGCGATCCCCGGATCATGGACGATCATCGCCAGCACATCGTCCGCCATGACCAGTCGCGAGAACCACAGCCACGGGCTCCCTACCCGCCGGAACAGCGCGCGGTATTTCTCCAGCGCCGGCCGCTCCCACCGCACTAGCCGCAACCGTGACCCCGGGCTCGGCCGCAGCGGCGGCCGCTTGCGCATCTCCAGCGTCGTGACGATCGTCGCGAGGACGTCGTCGGCAACCGGGATCAGCGCCATCTCAAGACCATGTCGCGCGGGGCGGCAGGCTCATCAGGATCGCGTCGATATTGCCGCCGGTCTTCAGCCCGAACAACGTCCCGCGATCATAGACGAGGTTGAACTCGGCATAACGCCCGCGCCATTCGAGCATCCGCGCCTCGTCGGCGGCATCGAACGGCATGTCCATCCGCCGCCGCACGATCCGTGGATAGGCCTCCAGAAACGCGTCGCCGACATCGCGGGTGAAGGCGAAGTTGGTGTCGAAATCGCCGTCGAGGTGATCGAAGAAAATCCCGCCGACGCCGCGGCCGACCTTCCGGTGCGGGATGTAGAAATAGGTCTCCGCCCATTCCTTGAAGCGCGGGTAATGTGCCGGATCATGCGCGTCGCACGCCGCCTTCATCGTCGCATGGAAGTCCGCCGTGTCCTCCTCGATCGGCAATGGCGGGTTTAGATCGCCGCCGCCGCCGAACCAGCGCTTGGTGGTGTTGAGGAAGCGGCAGTTCATATGCACCGCCGGCACATGAGGATTGGTCATGTGCGCGACCAGGCTGATCCCGGTCGCGAAGAACCGCGGGTCCTCGCCCGCGCCGTGGATCGACTTGGCGAAGTCGCCCTCGAAGGTGCCGCCGACGGTCGAGACGTTGACGCCGACCTTCTCGAACACGCGGCCCTTCATCACGCCCATCACGCCGCCGCCGCCGGGTTCGCCCGACGGATCGATCCGGTCCCACGGGGTGTATTCGAACGAAGCGTCGGACCCCGCCTCCCGCTCGATAGCCTCGAACTCCGCGCAGATGCGGTCGCGCAGGGATTCGAACCAGTGGCGGGCGGCGGCTTGCTGGGGGTCGAGTTCGATCATGGGGGCGTCATATCGGCTGACAGCGCGGCATGAAAGTTCTTCGATCCTCCCCTGCAGGGGGAGGTGGCAGCCCATCGGGCTGACGGAGGGGTGACCCGCCATCGAGAGGGTGTCACCCCTCCGTCTGGCAAGTGCCAGCCACCTCCCCTTGCAGGGGAGGATCTTACGCCGGCCAGCCGCCGGTCTGCCGCAGGGCCTCCGCCGCCACGATCCCGGTCGCCACGGAGATGTTCATCGACCGCAACCCCGGCCGCATCGGGATCAGCACCCGCACATCCGCCCGCGCATGCACTTCATCAGGAACGCCAGCCCCCTCGCTCCCCATCAGCAGCACGTCGTCCTCGCGAAACTCCGCCACATCCAGCCGCACCGCGCCCTTCGTCGTCAGCAACACGATCCGCCCGCGAACCTGCCCCAGGAACGCGTCCCAATCGACATGCCGCACCACGTCGACCACGCCGACATAGTCCATCCCCGAGCGCGCGACGGCCTTGTCGCTCCAGGTGAATCCCATCGGTTCGATCAGGTCGACGCCAATCCCCATGCACGCGGCGGTCCGCAGGATGGCGCCGACATTTCCGGCAATATCGGGCTGATAGAGGGCAATACGCATACCCGATCCCCTAGCGCGCCGAGCGCCGGACGGTAACCCAAAGCAAAATGCAGTTGGCAAACCGTCGTCCCGCCGTCTATCAGATCGCAGCCTCCGTGGGGACGGTCGGGCGGACTGGGCATATGGTTTCGCGAAACCGAAAGCCCAGTCGGCCACGAAAAAAATAACGTGCAAGGGCGAGATGAATGGCGACAGTCGACGACATGGTTCCTCCCGGCGAATCGCCAGAGCCGTTTCACGAAGAGGCCCATGACCCTCGCCGCCGTGATTTCATCAATATCGCAGCCGTTTCCTTCGCCGGTGTCGGCGCAGTCGCGATCGTCCTGCCGCTGATCAACCAGATGAACCCGAGCGCCGACGTGCTCGCGCAGTCGACCACCGAGATCGACCTGTCGAAGATCCTCCCCGGCCAGGCGATCAAGACGTCGTTCCGCAAGCAGCCTTTGTTCGTGCGCAACCTGACGCCGAAGGAAATCTCGGAAGCCGACGCGGTCGACATCTCGACGCTGCGCGATCCGCAGACACTCGAGCAGCGCACCAAGGCGGGCAAGAAGAACTGGCTGATCACGCTGGGCGTCTGCACGCATCTCGGCTGCGTCCCGCTCGGCGCGGGCGAGGGCGAGAACAAGGGCCCGTTCGGCGGCTATTTCTGCCCGTGCCACGGCTCGGCCTACGATACCGCCGCGCGCATCCGTAAAGGCCCCGCTCCGTCGAACCTCCACGTTCCGGACTATGCCTTCAACTCCGACACCGTCGTCACGGTAGGCTGAGGAAAACACCATGAGCTTTCCCTGGGCCAAGCAATACGAACCGAAGCTGCCGCTGACGCGGTGGCTGGATGAGCGGCTTCCCGTTCCCCGGCTCGTCTACAACTCACTCGGCGGCGGCTATCCCGTCCCGCGCAACCTCAATTATTTCTGGAACTTCGGCGTCCTCGCCGGCGCCGCGCTGGCGATCCAGATCGTCACCGGCATCGTCCTCGCGATGCACTACGCCGCCAACGGCGCGGTCGCGTTCGACTCGGTCGAGAGCATCATGCGCGACGTCAACGCCGGCTGGTTCCTGCGCTACGCCCACGCCAACGGCGCCTCGATGTTCTTCATCGTCGTCTACACGCACATCTTCCGCGGGCTCTATTACGGCTCGTACAAGGCACCACGCGAGATGGTGTGGCTGCTCGGCGTGGTCATCTTCCTGCTGATGATGGCGACCGCGTTCATGGGCTACGTGCTTCCCTGGGGCCAGATGAGCTTCTGGGGGGCGCAGGTCATCACCGGGTTCTTCTCGGCGATCCCGCTGGTCGGCGACACCATCCGCATCTGGCTGCTGGGCGGATTCGCGCCGGACAACGCCGCGCTCAACCGCTTCTTCTCGCTGCATTACCTGCTGCCGTTCGTGATCGCAGGCGTCATCATCCTGCACATCTGGGCGCTGCACATCCCCGGCTCGAACAACCCGACCGGCGTCGACGTGAAGGGCGAACAGGACACCGTTCCGTTCCACCCCTATTACACGGCGAAGGACGGCTTCGGGCTCGGCATCTTCATGCTGATCTTCGCCAGCCTGCTGTTCTTCTTCCCGAACTATCTCGGCCACCCGGACAATTACATCCCGGCGAACCCGCTCTCGACGCCCGCGCACATCGTCCCCGAATGGTATTTCTGGCCGTTCTACGCGATCCTGCGCGCCTTCACCGCGGACTTCATCCTGCCGGCAAAGCTCTGGGGCGTGCTGGCGATGTTCGGCTCGATCCTGCTGCTGTTCTTCCTGCCCTGGCTCGACAGCTCGCCGGTGCGTTCGATGAACTATCGTCCCAAGGCGCGGATCGCGTTCTGGGTGCTGGTCGCCGACATCCTGATCCTAGGCTATTGCGGCGGTGCACCGGCGACGGCGACCTACGTGATCCTGAGCCAGATCTGCGCAGCCTATTACTTCGCGCATTTCCTGATCATCCTGCCGCTGATCTCGCGATCCGAGCGCCCCCGGCCGTTGCCCAACTCGATCACCGAGGCCGTGCTGTCCAAGCATGGTGGCACGAGCCCGGCCCAGACCGCGCTGTCGACGGCGTCCGCGCCGCACGCCGCGCACTGATACGAACTAGAGGACACACACATGGTTCGTCTCATCGCATCCTTCGTCGGCGCGGCCTTCGTGCTGGTGCTCGGCATCGCGCTGTTCGGCAGCGTCTACGGGGCCGTCACCGACCCGGTCGCGGCGACCGCCGAGAGCGAGTATCACCTCCATCCGAAGGAGCTCGAGCTCGCTTCGAACGGCGTGTTCGGCAAGTTCGACCGTCGCCAGCTCCAGCGCGGCTTCCAGGTCTACAAGGAGGTCTGCGCTGCCTGCCATTCGCTGCGCCTCGTCTCGTTCCGAGACCTGCAGAAGATCGGCTATTCCGAGCCCGAGGTTAAGGCGATCGCCAGCCAGTGGGTGATCGAGCAGCCGTCGATCAACCCGGAGACGGGCGAAGCGGCAACGCGGAAGAACATCCCGTCGGACCGCTTCCCGCTGCCGTTCGCCAACGACGTCGCCGCGCGCGCCGCAAACAACAACGCGCTGCCGCCCGACCTGTCGCTGATGACCAAGGCGCGTCACGATGGCGGCGCGTACATCCACTCGCTGCTGACCGGCTATCAGCCGCAGTCGGCGAAGATGTTGAAGGAATTCCCGGACATCAAGACGCCCGAGGGTCTCCACTACAACCCGTATTTCGCGAACCTCAACATCGCGATGCCGCCGCCGCTGACGGCCGACGGCCAGGTGACCTATGCCGACGGTACCAAGCCGACGATGGACCAGATGTCGACCGACGTCTCCGCGTTCCTGACCTGGACCGCCGAGCCGAACCTCGAGGCACGCCACGCCGCCGGGTTCGCGTCGATCATCTTCATCCTGATCTTCTGCGGTCTAGCCTGGGGCGCGTACCAGAACGTCTGGCGCGACGTTAAGCATTGATCGAACGTGCCGCCGCGATGCGGGGCTGACGGATAGAAACGGCGGATGGGGAGCATACCCGTCCGCCGTTTTTCGTTTGGAGTCAGGCGGGTCTAATCCGGGGCAGGCCAGTATACCGACCGTTCCCCCGCGAAAGCGGGGGCTCAGGAGCCAAAAGCGTCGTCGCCTGTAGCCCTGGGCTCCCGCCTTCGCGGGAGAACAAGAGTGATCGGTAGCTTCCCGGTCCCCCCCCCGTCAGACCCCGTTCATGGAACTTGCGACATACCGTCTCCGTTGTGCGATCAATGACGGCGCGTTGTGTCCGTCCTCCACGTATCGGAGAATATCCATGTTCATGAAGCGCATCGGCATGATCGGGCTAGCGATCGGCCTCGGACTCGGCGTCGCGGGTTGCACTGATGGTTACGGCTATGGCGGCGCGGGCATCGGCTATGCCAGCGACCCTTATTATGGCGGCGGCTATGGCAACGGGTATTACGGCGCCGGCTATGACGGGTTCGGCGGCTATGGCGGCCTGAACTCCTATTACGGCTGGAACGGCGACTATTATTATCCCGGGTCGGGCGTGTACGTCTACGACCGCAACCGTCGCCCGTTCCGCTGGAACGGCGACCAGCAGCGCTATTGGCAGGGCCGCCGCGGCAATTATCGCGGCAATGGCAACTGGGGCAATTTCGCCCGTGGCAACGGCCCGGCCGCCCGCGAATACCGCCAGGACCGCCGCGAGGCCAATCGCGATTTCCGCCAGGATCGTCGCGAGGATCGTGGCCAGCTTCGCAACGGCCAGGTCACACGAGACCAGTTCCGCGGCGAACGGCGCGAGGCGCGGCAGGCGTATCGCGGCGAAGCGCGGCAGGATCGTCGCGAATACCGTCAGAACCGCGGCACTGGCGGCGGGCGGAGTTTCGGTGGCAACCGTGGCGGCGGCGGTAACCGCGGCAGCGTAAACCGCGGCGGTCGTACGCCGCGTTAACCGTCAGGGTGCAGGCGCGTCTACCGGGCGCGTCTGCACCAGCCCGTTCGAGACGAACGTCATCACCATCACGTCATCCTGATTGAACACCCGCATCCGGCTTTTGAAGATGCCCATCTCCGGCCGGCTCGCCGAGGCGCGTTTTTCCAGAATTTCGGTCTCGCAGCGCAGCGTGTCGCCTGGATAGACCGGCTTCACCCATTTCAACTCGTCGATCCCCGGCGAGCCAAGTCCGGCCTGCTGGTTTTCCTTCAGGTTCGCGACGACCATCGACATCACCATCGCGCAGGTATGCCAGCCGCTTGCCGACAGCCGCCCGAAATGGGTGCGCGCCGCGGCCTCGTCGGACAGATGGAACGGCTGCGGATCGTATTTCGCGGCGAAGTCCATCACCTCCTCGCGGGTCACGGCATAGTGGCCGAACGATGCGGTCCGACCGACCTCGATATCCTCGAAATACTGCACGCGCGCCTCTCCTCTTATCGTTGCATCACCTTCTGGAAGGGGGCGTCGGTGCCGTCCAGTCCTGCTTCGCCCGGCAACCCGATCAGGTCGCGCAACAGCGGCTCGATCGCGACGTTGTCGAAGCTCGCGATCGTCTTGCCGCGCTGGAACGCGGGGCCGTTGGCGATGAACAGCGCACGCATCTCGGGCGAGAAATTGTCGTAACCATGCATGCCGCCGGTCGAGACCTTGGTCGGCGCGCTGGGATCGACGCGCCAACCGACATCGGCAAGGCACAGATAGCTCGGCACGCGCGGATTACGCCCGTAATGGAAGCGCGCCGGTATTTCGCCCTTCCGCCAGCATTGCAGGTGATCGTGTGTCTTGAGCAATCGCGCCTCGAGCGCAGCCTCATGCCCTGGCACCGCGAAGAGGCTCGCGTAAGGCCCGGTCTCGACCACGCGGTAATCCGCCTTGTCGGCGATCGTATCGAGCGCGACGACGCGTGTGCTGCTGGTCGCGGCCATGCCGTGGTCGGCGACGATCACCAGGTTCGCGGGTTGGCCCAGCGCGGCGAGGCCATCGACCAGCGCCCCGATGCTCGCATCGACATCCGCGACCGCCTGCGTGACGCCAGCGCTGTCGGGGCCGCCCGCATGGCCGGCGCTGTCGACCGTATCGAAATACAGCGTCACCAGCCTGGGTCGGATCGCCGCGGGCCGTCGCATCCAGTCGAGCACCGCGTTGACGCGTTGCGTGCCCGACACCTGCTGGTTGAACTGCTGCCAATCCTCCGGCCGCGTGCCGCCGTCGATCGCGCCGTGGCTGTCGGGCTTCACCTTGCCACCGACCGCGACGTTCGCGCCGGGCCAGAACATCGTCGCGGTCCGGATCCCGGCCTTTTCCGCATCGACCCAGATCGGCGAGCTCTCGCTCCACCAGAACGGATCGTCGGTCGCCATCGTGAACGTCTCGTTCGGTCGCGCGGGGTCCTCCATCTTGTTGCCGACGATCCCGCTGCGATCGGGGCGCAGGCCGGTGACGAGCGTCCAGTGATTGGGGAAGGTGATGCTCGGGAACGACGGCCGCATGCTCGCGAACACGCCGCCCGCGCGGAGGCGGTTCAGGTTCGGGCTCACCCCGCGGTCGAGATAATCGGGGCGGAAACCGTCGATCGAGACGAGGATCGTGACCGGGGCACGAGATTCGCCCGGCATCGCTGCGGCTGCCGTCGTGGTCGGTGCGGGTGCCGTGATCGGCGCGAGGGCAGGGGGCGAGTACGGATACGCGCACCCGGCAAGCGTCAAACCAAGTGCGGAACCGAGGAGAGCCAACGCAGTCTTCATCATATCGGTTCGTCCCGAGCGGGTTGCGATTTCGTTCGCTCCCTACTCGGCACGACCTGCAAGGGAAAGTCGTCCGTCATACGACCTCCGCTTCCTTGTTCTCCCGCGAAGGCGGGAGCCCAGTCTGGGTCCCCGCCTTCGCGGGGAAACAAATTTACCTACAACCCCACCGCCAGCTTGCTGAACAGCGTCCAACTCACCGGCGTCTTGCCATAGGCCGCGTCGAGCGCCGCCGGCTTCGCGTATGCCGCCACGGTCCCGCCAAGCGCGAGCCCGAGCGGCCCGACGATCGGCAGCCGGTACGCATAGCCCATCTCCGCCTTCGTCACCCGGAACTTGGCGTCGTGCAGCGGATCATCGTGGTCGGGAAAAAGCTCGTCATTGGCGACGTTCTCGATCCGCCCGAACACCGCATGTCGCGGCGTCAGTTCGTAGGTTGCCTCCGCCAGGAACGCGCTGAGCTTTTCGCCCGGCACCCGGTCCTTGAGACTGTACGCGAACGTCGTCGCGAGCCCCCCCCGCGCGTATTGTACGCTGGCGGTCGAGCGGTTCTCGTCCTCGCCCGGATGCTGTGCCTCGGGTTCCTTCAGCCGGCCATGGCTCACCTGAACCGCCCAGAACGGCGACGGCGTCCACGTACCGCGCACGCTCCACGAATCGAGCCTGGGCGTCTCGATCCCCCAGCGATGTTCGTCGGGTTCGCGCCCCTTGAACGCCGACGCCTCAAGCTGGAACGCGGGCGTCGCATAGCCCACCGTCACCACGCCGTAGGTGATGTGCGTCGAGTCGAACCAGTGGTGCGTGATCGGCGACATCGGCTGATACCGCGCCGACCCGCGGTGCATGAACGCGCTAGGCCCCAGCGCCGGCTCGCCGACCGGCCCGCCATAGACGAAGAGCGTCGCGCCGTTGTGGAGCCGGTAGTCGAGCTTCGCGGCAAGCTCCATGAACAGGTCGTGCGGATGCTGGCGGTCGACCAGCGGGCGGTCGTTCGCCAGCTCGCCGGTCGCGAACAGGTTCGTATAGCCGCGCGCGCCCATCAACGGCTCGAGGCTGTTCATCGTCCTGAGCTGGATGTGAAACCGATCGCCCAGGTCGCGGTCCGCCATCAGCATCGCCATCGACTGCACGAACGCCTCGCTCCGCCCGCGCGGCCCCCCCTGGTCGGTCGCGACGCCCCAGGCATAGCCGTGTGCCATCAGCATCCACTCGCCCGCCTGCGTCATGTAGCCGCGCATCGGCCCCTCGGCCGCCGGCAGCCGCGACGTCCCGCTACCCTGGCTGTAGAAGCCAGCGGAGGTCCCCATCGCCATGCCCGCCATCGCAGCCCCCTTGGGCGCCTTGGCAAGCGCCGCGTCGGAGGCTGCACGATAGAGGGGGTCGGCGATCATCATGTGCCCCATCGCGCCGTGGTCCATGCGGCTATGGTCCGTGGCGTGCCCCATCGAGGCATCGTCCATTGCCATCTCGGGCATCGCCGCGTGGCCCATCTGGGCGTGATCCATCTGCGCATGGTTCATTTCGGGCATCGTCGCTGGAGCGCCGGCAACCGGTGCGTCAGGCTCACCGGCCGACGGCATTGCCGTGTGATCCATCGTGCTATGGTCCACGGCTGCCGCGGACGGGGTGGGCTTGGCCGGCAAAGGCTTCGGTGTCCTGACAGGCGCCTTCCTGGCGGCAGGCTTCTTTGCTGGAGGTTTGGCTTTGGCCGGCGTGCCCGGCATCTGCATGGTCATGCCGGCGCCATGCTCCATGACGTGTTGCGCGGCGGCGGGGAACGCCAGCAGGGCAGCCGCAGCGGTAGCCGCGAGCAGCATCGATCGTGTCATCGTCTGAAAATCCCGAAAAAAGCGTGAAGGCAGGGCGCGCAGGCGCCCGACGGTCACGCCTTTCTGGGAGGCGGCGGAACGGGGGCGGTCACCATGCCGATATCGAGGACGGGGGCTCGTTCGACGAGCACCGGCGCGTCGGTCGGCGCGACCGCTGCGATCCTGGCGCTGGTCCAGTTGGATGGCGGGATGCAGCCGATGCAGCCATGCAGGGGGACGGCCTTGCGGTCCGGCATCGTATCCGAAGCGTCCGCCGTATCGGCCGCCATCATCATCGTGTGGGGCGCCGGTGTCGACGCATCGTGACACGCTGCGGGTGCCGCTGCGGGAACCGCGAACGCAGCGAGCAGCAGGGCCAGGATCAGACGCGCAATCACGCAATGCACCTACGGCCAGACCATAATTCGATCAACCCGGTTACCGTGTGATACAAACCGCATCCAACGTCGCAGAGCGACCATGCGGCGTTCCATGTGGCGCGGCACCTATCCACTCGCATCGTCATCCCCGCGGAGGCGGGGACCCAGAAGCTCGAACGGTCGCGATCCTGCCGCACGGTTTGCCAATATGGGTTCCCGCCTGCGCGGGAATGACTGGTGCACGTTCGCCGGGGATAACCGCCATTTGCCTCCACGGGGCGAGGGCGAGGGCGAGGGCGGGGGCGAGGGCGCGGGGTGAGCTGCGGCGGCGGCGAACCGGATCAGGCTCGATATTTCCCTGCTCCGCGTTCGCCGGTAGAGGGGGGCATGCCTAACGGACGCGCTCGATCCTCCTCCACAAACGCGCGCCGCCCTGATTCACGTCGCCGGCATCGCGGGTCGGCCCGACGGCCGTCATCCGAGCATTGGCTGCTCCTGCTCGGAGTGGCGGTGGCCGTCGCTACGGTCTTCGGGTCGCTCACCTATCTGCCATGGCCGAACGAGTCGGTCGATCACCGTCCGGTGCGGCGCCTGTCGATGGCGGAAGCACGCGCCTCGAATGCGCTGGTCCCGATCGAGACGGAGCGCCGCAGGCCGGCCGAGCGGTTCCGCTTTCGCGGCGGTTCGGCGGCGCGCCTGCAGGCCACCGAATGCCTCGCGACGGTCGCGCTGTACGAGGCCGGCACCGATCGCGACGGACAGCGGGCGGTCATCCAGGTCGTGCTCAACCGGGTCGGCGCACGCGGATTTCCCAAGACCGTCTGCGGCGTCGTCTATCAGGGATCGGCCCGCAAGACGGGGTGCCAGTTCTCGTTCTCGTGCGACGGATCGCAGGCGCGCCGCCCCGAAACCAACGGTTGGGAGCAGGCGCGGCAGGCCGCCCGGCGCGCGCTGAACGGCTATGTCTACGCGCCGGTCGGCCGCGCGACGCATTACCACACCGACTGGCTGGTGCCGTACTGGCGCTCGTCGCTGGTCAAGGTGGCGCGGGTCGATTCGCATATCTTCTATCAACGGCGATGATCGCCGCACCGGTCACAGGTCGCGCGAATGGGGTGCATATGGTTGGACTTTCGCTCAGATCCTTTGGCGTTGCCGCGCTATTGCTCGCGATCGGCGGGTGTGCCGGCGGTGGATATCGTGCGGTCAGCGACGCCCCACTGAAGCTCGGTGGTCCCTACCGCGTCGGGGGAACGACCTATGTCCCGGCGGTCGACCCCGCTTATGACGTGCTCGGTTATGCCAGCTGGTACGGGGCCGAATCAGGCAAGCGTACCGCCAGCGGAGAGCGGTTCCGCGCCGCCTGGGCGACGGCCGCGCATACGACGCTGCCGCTGCCAAGCTATGTCGAGGTCACCGCGCTCGACACCGGGCGGCGGATCGTCGTCCGCATCAACGATCGCGGGCCGTTCGTTGGCAAGGCGCGGATCATCGACCTGTCGCGTGGTGCGGCCGAACAGCTCGGCGTCCGCGCCGGTGCGCCTGCCGCGGTGCGGGTACGGGTGGTCGCGCCGTCGGAGGACGACCGTAAACGCCTGCGCAAGGGGAAGCCCGCCCGCTCGCTCCCGCCGGTCAGCGAACGCGAACGGACAAACCTTCGCGCGCAACTATCGGCAGCGGGTTTCTAGAGGAGGCGTTCATACCTTAATCCTCCCCCGCAAGGGGGAGGTAGCGCCGAAGGCGACGGAGGGGGAGGAACACGCAACAGCGGTTTCTCGCCTGCCTCCCCCTCTGTCAGGCTGCGCCTGCCCCCCCTGGCGGGGGAGGATCGCGCGTCGTTCAGCGAGGCCTCAGCGCAGCAGGACCGACGCCTTCATCACCGTCATGTAGACGCCCCATGCGATCGGGATGCACACTGCCGCCCAGGCCAGGACGACAGCGATGCTCACCCCGCCGCCATGCCCTGCGCCAACCGCCGACGCGGTCGGGACCGCGGGGGCCTCGTCCGCCATATGGAAGCGCGCATCGACCGGCTTGATCAGCAGATTGGCGACGAACCCGACCACCAGCATCGCCGCCAGGATCAAGTAGATCGGCTGGTACACCTGGTCGCGCGGTACGCCCGCCGCGATTCGACCGTCGCGGATATACGCCACCAGCAGCGGCCCGACGACGCCCGCGGTCGACCAGGCGGTCAGCAGCCGGCCGTGGATCGCGCCGACGAACTTGGTCCCAAACACGTCCGCCAGATACGCCGGCACGGTCGCGAACCCGCCGCCGTACATCGACGCCAGCAGGCAGAAGACGAGGATGAACAGGCCGATGCTGCCCCCCGCGAGCGACGGTGCGGCGAACCCGTACAGGATCGCGCTGGCCGCCAGGATCACCGCGAACAGGCGCTTGCGGCCGAGGCGGTCGGAGAACGACGCCCAGAAGAAGCGTCCGCCGATGTTGAACAGGCTGATCATGCCGACGAACCCTGCGCCGATCGCCGCCGCCGCCTTTTTCTGGTCGTCGTCGAACGCGGTGAACAGAACGCCCGGCGCATCGATCAGGCGCCCGCCGAAGATTTCCTGCAACATCGGCGAAGCGACGCCGATGATCCCGATCGACGCCGAGACGTTGAGCAGCAAGACGGTCCAGATCAGCCAGAATTGCGGCGTCCGGTGTGCGTCGTTCAGATGGACGTTGAACCGGCTCATCAGCGTCGTGCTGGTCACCGGTGGCGCCTGCCAGCCTGCCGGTGCCCACCCTTCGGGTGGCACGCGGTAGCCGAACGCGCCGGCCATCATGAACACGAAATATCCGGCCGCGAGCACCAGGAAGGTCTGCCATACGCCGACCGAGGTCGCACTTGAGAATTGCTTCATCAGCCAATCGGCGAGCGGGCTGCCGATCATCGCACCGCCACCAAAGCCCATGATCGCCATGCCGGTCGCCATGCCGCGGCGATCGGGAAACCATTTGATCAGCGTCGACACCGGCGAAATGTAACCGAGCCCGAGGCCGATGCCACCGATCACGCCCGACCCGATCCAGACCAGCCAGAGCTGGTGGATCGACACGCCGACCGCCGAGATCGCCATGCCGCCACACCAGCAGAATGCCGCGACGACGCCCGCCTTGCGCGGCCCTGCCCGCTCGAGCCAGCCGCCCCACAATGCCGCGGAGGCGCCAAGCACGACGAAGAACAGCGTATAGGTCCAGACGAGGTCGCTGACCCGCCAGTCGCAGGTCTTGGTCGACAGCGCCTGGACCAGCGATATGCCCTCGCAGAGCACCGGATCGGTGATCCCGATCGCGCGCGAAAGCGGCAGCCAGAACACGCTGAACCCGTAGGCCATGCCGATGCACAGGTGGATAGCCAGCGCGCAGGGTGGTAGCAGCCAGCGATTATAGGATGGCCCGGCAATCGTGCCCGCACGATCCAATATCCCTGTCGATCGGGTGCCGTTTTCAGCCATGCCATGCTCACCTGAGAAAGGGCCGCGATCGTTTAAGTGTCGGCGGCCTCACAATTATCGCGCTATGTTCGGTTTTGCAGGCTCTTTGTCCAGCACGAATATTCCCGGCCGATTACACGATGATAGGCCGCGCCGGTCGGGGCGATCGTTGGGAGTAGAAGCGCTGGGCCAATGATCCGTGTGTTGCGATAGTCGGTATTACCGGCGGATCACATTAGGGAATCATGCGCAATGCAGGGACGTCGGAGATTGGTCGAGCGAGCCATGCGCTCCGCGGCGGCGATCGATCCGCCAGCCCACGCGGTCCAAAACTTCTAAAGACGGCAACGGACCGTCGCCGTCAGCGTGACTTGCCCCAAACGAAAAGAGGCTGCCGGATCGTCTCCCGACGACCCGACAACCTCCTGACATGGTCAGCGGCCGGAGAGCTCCAGCCCGGAGGACCATGCGTACCGCCTAACCTATGGACCACGGGTTGACTGGGAGAGGATACTCCCCACGCGGACCGGCGGATTTAGCGGTGCGTCCCCCGAACGAACCGAACCGAACTCACTGCTGAACCATGAGACATCGGATCACCTCCTTTCGCTTGTTGAAACAACGCGGCCAAGCCTGACCGCAACGCCAATGTGTGCCGGACGCGACCACGATACAAGCCTTGTTTTATCGAAGTTTTCGGCCGATCCTGCGCGGCTGCCGCTTCGTCGATAGCGTCGTCGATATCAGCCGCGACAATCCTCGGTGACACGCTCGATCTCGGCCCAGGCCGGTACGACCAGCGGTGGCAATCCTGCCTGCTGGACGACAAACCGTCCGCGACTGAACCCCATCGCCTCCAGCAACGAATCGTTCGGCATCAGCGCGGCGGCGACGTAGGGCGGCGTGCCCCCCGTCGGCTGGACCGATAGCGCCCGCGTTACGCTCGACGTGCGGATCGTCAGCGGCGTTGGCGTGCTGCCCGCGCGCGACAGATAGATCGCGCGCGCCGCAGTATCGCAGCGCAACGTCAGCGATGCCTCCACGTTCGCCGGTCCGAACAGCGCGATCGAACCACGCGCGTCGTGGCGATACACCCACGTCCCCGGCGAATACGGCCAGTCGCGCCAGTCCGCAGCGATCGGTGCCGGGCGCGGCGCCGGAGCAGGCGTCGGAGTTGCCGTGCGCGGCGGCGACGGCGCTTCGACACGCGGCGGCGCGACGCAGCCGGCGATCGAGGCGAGCGTCGCTAGACCGGCAAGTCGTGCCAAGGCGATGGGGCTGGCAAGCGATCGCAAGCCGACGAGGGGAGGGGACGGAGTGCGCATCGCATCGCTATGCGGCACGCCCGGCAGTCGCTCAAGTACGACGAAGCGCTCTAGGCGGGAACCGCCGCACGGTGATACCGGTTCAGCGACGGAAGATATCAGGAGAAATTTCATGTCCGACACCGCCGCCCAGACGCCGACCCAGTTGCTCGTCCAGTCGAACATCTCCGGCACGATGAAAGTCGAGAGCCGCGACGGCGACAATGTCGGCTCGGTCCACGCGTTCATGGTCCACAAGGGCACCGGCCGCGTCACGCACGCCGTGCTCAGCCTCGGCGGCTTCCTCGGCATGGGCAAGAGCTTCTACCCACTGCCGTTCGCGCTCCTCCAGTTCGACGCGGTCCGCGACCTCTACGTCGTCACGATCGACAAGCGCGTCCTCGAAGGCGGCCCGAGCTGGGCGAACAACGCGCCGGTATTCGACCAGGCCTATGCCGACCGCGTGGCGAGCTATTACGGGTCGAGCAGCGAAGACCTCGTCGTCGGCTAAGCCGCGCGGGGAATGGCGTAAGGATCGGGACGATATGCGGGGACTGGTAATTCAAGACCATTATCTCGCGCCGTCTCGATCCATCCAGCCATCGCAATTCGGACCTCGGCAACCGCCTCCTCGGGCGTGTCGCCAAAGGCCGAGCATGCCTTCAGGTCAGGTATATCGGCGACCCAGCACTCGTCGCTGGGGTGCCAAAAGACATTAATGTGAAAGCGGTGCTGCATCATCGGTCCACACTCAGCTGATATTTCGCACATATAGCGACGAATTGGCTGATCTGGTAGCTCTTCGCGTCCTTGCCGCGAGGCTGCACGCTGACAGGAAATGGCACGACCTCGTGTTTATACAGGTGATGGCTCCCGGCAGTCCGATCGAGAACAAAGCCGAAAGCTTCGATTAGCCGCTGGAAATCGCGAAAAGAAATCGAAGAGCGCGGGTTTGCAAGTATCCAGGCGTAAAGCTTGGCGATCTGGGTCATCGGTCTCTCCATCTCGGCAAAGCCATGAAGCAACCTAGATGAAGCATTGAACGCCGTCCGTTAAATCGTCGTACTTCGTTACCGCGAGCGGGATCCCCCCATCCGCATCTTCTGACTTTTCCCATAGCGCGTTTTCCGCGTGCCCGGCTTACCCTCGTTGCTCCGACCCATGACCGGCGCCTTCTGCTGGTCGACCGGTAACCCCAATTCCTCATTCTCCAACTGACGGATCTCGTCGCGTAGGCGCCCCGCGGTCTCGAACTCCAGATCGCTCGCGGCCTTGCGCATCTGCTTTTCGAGATCCTCGATATACGCGCGCAGATTATGCCCGACCATGTGCGGGCGGTCCTCGTCGATCGGGATCGTCACCTGATCCTGGCTCGCGACGTGCGCGATGATGTCGCCGATGTTGCGGCGGATCGTCGTCGGGGTGATGCCGTGTTCGGTGTTGTACGCGACCTGTTTCTCGCGACGGCGCGACGTTTCGTTCATCGCGCGCTCCATCGATCCGGTGACGCGGTCGGCGTACAAGATCACGCGGCCATCGACGTTGCGCGCGGCGCGGCCGATCGTCTGGATCAGCGACGTCTCGGAGCGCAGGAAGCCCTCCTTGTCCGCATCGAGAATCGCCACCAGTCCGCATTCCGGGATGTCGAGCCCCTCGCGCAACAGGTTGATGCCGATCAGCACGTCGTACACGCCGAGCCGCAGGTCGCGGATCAGCTCGATGCGCTCCAGCGTCTCGACGTCGCTGTGCATGTAGCGGACCTTGATCCCCGCCTCGTGCATGTATTCCGTCAGATCCTCCGCCATCCGCTTGGTCAGCGTGGTGACGAGCGTGCGGTAGCCGAGCGCGGTGGTCTTGCCGACTTCGACGATCAGGTCCTGCACCTGTTCTTCGACCGGCTTGATCTCGACGGGGGGATCGATCAGCCCAGTTGGCCGGATGACCTGTTCGGCGAACACGCCGCCGGTCTGCTCCATTTCCCAGCTGCCCGGGGTCGCCGAGACATAGGTCGTCGGCGGCCGCATCGCGTCCCATTCGTTGAAGCGCAGCGGCCGGTTGTCGATCGCGCTCGGCAGGCGGAAGCCGTATTCGGCGAGCGTCAGTTTGCGACGATGATCGCCGCGCGACATGCCGTTGATCTGGCCGATCGTGACGTGGCTCTCATCGACGAAGAGCAATGCGTTGTCGGGTAGGTATTCGAACAGCGTGGGCGGCGGCTCGCCCGGCATGCGACCGGTGAGGAAGCGGCTGTAATTCTCGATCCCCGCGCAGCTACCGGTCGCGGCGATCATCTCGAGGTCGAAGTTTGTGCGCTGTTCGAGCCGCTGCGCCTCCAGCAGCTTGCCCTCCAGCACCAGCTCCTTCAGCCGCTCGGCGAGCTCGTGCTTGATCGCCTCGCCCGCCTGCTTGAGCGTCGGGCCGGGCGTCACGTAATGGGAGTTTGCGTACACCCGCACCGAGTTCAGCGACGCGACCTTCTTGCCGGTCAGCGGATCGAATTCGGTGATCTCCTCGATATCGTCGCCGAAGAACGAGATGCGCCACGCGCTGTCCTCGTAATGCGACGGGAAGATCTCGAGCGTGTCGCCTTTCACGCGGAAATTGCCGCGCTGGAACGCCGCGTCGTTGCGCTTGTACTGGAGCGCGACGAGCTTCCGCACGATCTCGCGCTGGTCGACCGTCGTGCCCTTCTTGAGGTCAAAGATCATCGCCGAATAGGTCTCGACCGAGCCGATGCCGTACAGGCACGACACAGATGCGACGATGATGACGTCGTCGCGTTCGAGCAGCGCGCGGGTGGCGGAATGGCGCATCCGGTCGATCGACTCGTTGGTCGACGACTCCTTCTCGATGTACGTGTCCGAGCGCGCGACATAGGCTTCGGGCTGGTAATAATCGTAATAGCTGACGAAATATTCGACCGCGTTGTCCGGGAAGAACGACTTCATCTCGCCGTAGAGTTGTGCCGCCAGAATCTTGTTCGGCGCGAGTATCAGCGCGGGGCGCTGGACGCGGTTGATGACGCTGGCCATCGTGAAGGTCTTGCCCGAGCCGGTGACGCCGAGCAGCACTTGGTCCTTCTCGCCGTCGCCGATCGCGGAGACGAGTTCGGCGATCGCGGTAGGCTGGTCGCCGGCGGGTTCGTATTCGCTAACGAGGTTGAACCGCTTGCCGCCCTCGACCTTGTCGGGGCGTGCGGTCGGGCGGTGCGGGACGAAGCTTTCGCCGGTTTCGGGCTCGGCGAGACTGGTGCGGATCTGAATGGCCATCGAGGGGAATATGGGGAACATGGCCTGAGTCGGCAACGGCCACGGGACCTGTTTGGGCGAGCCCAAGTTTAGCTGTTGTTGACCCGTCCGGCTCACGCCCATAATGCGACCGTTTCGCAAGCCATCGATCCGCCAACGCCCGCGCGTAGGCCAAGGAATAGACGCATGACCGCCCCGACCGTCGAAGCAACCCGCGCGCCCGCGCTGATCCCCGAGACCCCCGCGTTCCTCAACGCCAAGGTGCTGTGGGTGCGCCACTGGAACGAACATCTGTTCAGCTTCGCGATCGAGCGGCCATCGACCTTCCGTTTCCGCTCCGGCGAGTTCGTGATGATCGGCTTGCCCCAGGAAGGCGGCAAGCCGATCATGCGCGCCTATTCGATCGCGTCGCCGCATTATTCGGAAGAGCTCGAGTTCCTGTCGATCAAGGTCGAGGACGGCCCCCTGACCTCGAAGCTCCAGCTGATCCAGCCCGGCGACGAAGTGTATCTCGGCAAGAAGCCGACCGGTACGCTGGTGCTCGACGCGTTGCTGCCGGGGAAGCGGTTGTTCATGTTCTCGACCGGCACCGGCCTCGCGCCTTTCCTCAGCCTGATGCGCGATCCCGATGTCTACGCCGCGTATGAGCAGGTGATCGTCGTGCACAGCGTGCGGCGCGTGAGCGATCTCGCCTATCATGACGAGATGGTCGGCTTGCTCGCGGAGGACCCGCTGATCGCCGACGAAGCGCAGACGCAGTTCCACTACATTCCGACCGTGACGCGCGAGCCGTTCCGCACCACGCGACGGATCGGCGCGCTGATCGAAGACGCATCGCTGTTCGGTCATCCGGTCCGCGGCGAACAGAAGCTCAACCCCGAGACCGACCGCGCGATGCTGTGCGGGTCGACCGAGATGATCAAGGAATTCGCGGTGATGCTCGAGGCGCAGGGCTTCGAGGAGGGGGCGAATTCGAAGCCGGGTACGTTCGTGATCGAGCGCGCGTTCGTCGGCTGACAACCTTTAACTCTGGGTTCCCCCGCGAAAGCGGGGGCCCAGGGATTACTTCAACGTCGAAAGCCGGGAGAGTGCGGGCCTAGACCCCCGCCTTCGCGGGGGAACGGTTGTGTTCGCGGCATGACCCGCCGATATCGCTCCTCAATCATAAGAGGAGAGACCCATGATCGGTTACGCGACGCTCGGCACCAACGACCTCGATAGGGCGCTGACCTTCTACGACGCGCTGCTGGCGACAGCCGGCGGCAAGCGGCTCATGCAGATGCCCGACGAGCGGAAGCTGACCTTCTACGGCGCGGGTGCGGACAAGCCGATGCTGGTGATCGGCAGGCCCTATGACGGCGCGGCGGCGACCGCGGGCAACGGCACGATGGTCGCGCTGGCGGCGGATTCTCGCGCGCAGGTCGATCAGGTCTACGCCAAGGCGATCGAACTGGGCGGCGCGGACGAGGGTGGTCCGGGGTCGCGCGGGCCCGAGCAGATGGGGTTCTACGGCGCCTATTTCCGTGATCCGGACGGTAACAAGCTCTGCGTGTTCAAGATGGGGTGAGTGGCGGGCACGATTGAGGGAGATACCACCCCGGCGAAGGCCGGGGCCCAATTGGAAAGGTGGCGGTAACGAGGGGCTGTCCACCATTAGCAGCCTTGCCCCAATTGGGCCCCGGCCTTCGCCGGGGTGGTGTGTTTGCCGTTGCGGCGAAGGCGCCAGCTTCTCTGAGGTCTACCGCAACGCACGAACCTGCGGCGTATCGAGACACTCGAGCAACGCTGCCCGAGCCATTGGCGTAACTGCCGCCGGCTTCACATACTCCGCAACCTCCACCGGCCGCCCGATCGCCACCGGCGCAAACCCGCTTTGCCCGGTACACCGCATCGCTGCCGCCAGCAGTTTTGGCGGCGTATCATACCCCTCGAACGACAGCCGGAACGTTCCCCAGTGGATCGGGATCGCGTGCGCCGCGCCCAACCGCCGATACACCTCAACCGCATCGACCGGCCCGATATGGCTCCCCGACTCCATCTGCCCGTCGACGAACCGGAACGCGCCGATCGGGATCAGCGCCAGCCGGATCGGCCCGAGCGCGGCGGCCTCGACCGGCCATTGGCCGTCGCCCATCCCGGTATCACCCGCGAAAAACACGTTCCCGCCCGGCAGCGTCACGACGAAGCTCGACCACAAGGCGCGGTTGCGATCGGTGAACCAGCGGCTGCCCCAATGATGATTGCGCGTGACGGTGACCGCGACGCCCGGCTTGATCGCCACCCGCTGCCCCCAGTCGAGCGCGGTCGCCTGCGCGCCGGTCTGGCCGATCACGCTGTCATTGCCCAAACTCGTGACGATCCGCGGCCGATCGCGCTGCCACAGCCGTTGCAGCGTCGCCTTGTCGAGATGATCATAGTGATCGTGGCTGACCAGCACGACGTCGATCTTGGGCAGCGCATCGAACGCGATTCCCGGCTCGGCGACACGGCGAGGACCCGTGCCGAGTGGCCCGGCCTTCTCGGCCCAGACCGGATCGGTGAGGA
Organism: Sphingomonas sp. 4RDLI-65; assembly: GCF_049472435.1. Classification (NCBI taxonomy): domain Bacteria; kingdom Pseudomonadati; phylum Pseudomonadota; class Alphaproteobacteria; order Sphingomonadales; family Sphingomonadaceae; genus Sphingomonas; species Sphingomonas sp. 4RDLI-65. Next base: position 71,671 of record NZ_JBCEBT010000011.1, read on the forward strand.
TGTTCAGCCCCTGCGTCTGGATCAGAACGCTGGCATGGCCGACCCACGTCACCACCATCCGCTCGCCTTTGACACGCGCAGGCGGCGCGATGCGGTTTACCGCGACCGTCTTCGGCCAAGCGGGACGCCCGTCGCTGCCGGTGAAATACCGCCAGAAGAAGCCCGCGCGACCCCCACCGTTGCCGGCACCCGCGGGCTGTATCTGCTGCGTATCCGCGTCGTTGTCGGGATTGGCGAAGCGCGTACCGTCGAAATGGGCACTGGCCGGTCCGCGGTAATAGATGCGGTCGAGAAAGCGCGGCACGATCGTCACCGCCAGCGCGACGACCACGACCGCCAGCAGCACGACGCCCCCGACGATCTTCAACACCAGACGCACGCCATTCCCCTATCCGTTGCTGGTCCGTAACGCATCGTGTCGAGCATCGTTCAGACCGCTTGGCGCGGGTCTGCAACCCCGATAGCTTCCCGATAAAGGGGAATCGGAAAATGCGTAGATTTATCATCGGACTATTGCTCGCGACCGCGCTTCCGGCGGTGGCGGAGGCGAAGACCGTCGCGGTCGAGGAACAGTCGATCGATCAGCTCCAGGCGATGATGGCGTCGGGCAAGGCGAGCAGCGTCGACCTCGTCCGCGCCTATCTCGCGCGGATCGCGGCGATGGACCGGACCGGGCCGACCTTGCGCAGCGTCATCGCGCTCAACCCCGATGCGCTGGCGCAGGCAAGGGCGCTCGACGCCGAGCGCAAGGCCGGGCGCATCCGCGGTCCACTCCACGGCGTGCCGGTGCTGATCAAGGACAATGTCGAGACCGCCGATGCGATGCCGACGACGGCGGGCAGCCTCGCGCTGAAGGACAACCTCACGCGTCGCGATGCGCCTGTGGTCGCGCAGCTTCGCGCGGCGGGGGCGGTGATCCTGGGCAAGACCAACCTCAGCGAATGGGCGAATATTCGCTCGACCCGGTCGATGAGCGGCTGGAGCGCGGTCGGCGGTCTGGTGCGCAATCCCTATGCGCTCGACCGGACCGCGTGCGGATCGTCGAGCGGATCGGGCTCGGCGATCGCGGCGAGCTTCGCGGCGGCGGCGATCGGGACGGAGACCGATGGATCGGTGGTATGTCCGTCGTCGATCAACGGGCTGGTCGGGTTGAAGCCGACGCTTGGCCTCGTCAGTCGGACGCACGTCGTGCCGATCAGCCACAGCCAGGATACGCCCGGCCCGATGGCGCGGAGCGTGCGCGACGTCGCGACGATGTTTTCGGCGATGATTGCGGTTGATACTGCGGATGCCGCGACCGCGAGGGCAGGGGCGTACAGGCGCGACTATGCCGCGGCGCTGTCGACCAGCGCGCTGTCAGGACTGCGTGTCGGCGTGATCCGGCCGGAGATGACTGCCGACGTCGCGGCGCGATATGAGGCGGCGCTCGACGTGCTGAAGGCTGCGGGGGCGGTGCTGGTCGAGGTGAAGCAGCCCAAGCTCGACGGGCTTGGCGAGGCGGAGCTGCTCGTGCTCCAGACCGAATTGAAGGCCGATCTCGACACGTATCTCGCGACCACGCCGGGCGCGGTCCGTACGCGGACGCTCGATCAGGTCATCGCGTTCAACACGGCGAACGCAGGCGCGGAAATGCCGTTCTTCGCGCAGGAGACGTTCGAGGCCGCGGCGAAGACCAAGGGGCTGAACGACCCGGCGTACACGGCGGCGCGCGCGAAATCGTTGCGGCTGGCGGGTGCGGAGGGGATCGACGCGATGCTCAAGGCGGCGGGGGCGACGGTGCTGGTCGAGCCGACCTATGGTCCGGCATGGCTGAGCGAACCGGTGTACGGCGATCAATATGGCGGGCCGAGTTCGAGCGGGCTGCCGGCGATCGCGGGGTATCCGAACCTGACGGTGCCGATGGGGTTGGTCCGTGGTCTGCCGGTTGGGTTGTCGTTCATCGCGACGAAGTACGGCGACGCTGCGGTGCTGGGCGCGGGTTATGCCTATGAGCAAAGAGCGAAGGCTCGCGTGGCTCCGCGCTACCTACCCTCGGCCGACGTCGGCCCCGGTCTAGAAGCAGCGCGCTAAACTGCTGTTCTCCCGCGAAAGCGGGAGCCCAGGAGTCACGAATGCTGCCCTCTGCAACCCTGGACCCCCGCCTTCGCGGGGGAACAGCTATCGGGCAGCCCGCTTCGCGAAATTCCACTGCCAGAGCATCAGCAACGGCACGACCACCGTCTCCATACCCAGCCCGAGTACGTGTCCTTGCGACGGTACGCCGACCGCCAACAGCGAAATCCCCCGCGACACGCCTCCCACGAAGATCAGGCCGCCGAGCAACCGAAACCGCGGTCCCTTGCGCTCGATATCCGGGATGCAGCTCAGAAACCCCAATCCGGTCGCGAAGAAGATTCCCGAGATATACCGAAAGTGGCTGTCCAGATCGCGCGGGACGTCGGCCAGATGCCCGAACGGCGCGGGGCCGTGCAGCACGCCTTGGCCGCCGACGATCAGCGGCAACAGGCACGCGACCGCGATCACCGCCTGCAACACGCGTTTCTCGATCACGACAGGTCCTTCAGCAATTCCGGCCGGATCCGGAACGCGCGCAGCGAAATCCGCACCTCGACGATGAACGAGACGAGCGCGGCGATCAGCAGGATCATCGCCAGGATGAAGCACAAAGCCACCGCCGTGCCGAAATGCAGCTTCGCCAGTTCGGCGATGAACAGCAGCGCGATCAGCACGCAGGTCATGATCGCGCTCGATACCGCCAGGAACAGTGCGGCGTTGATGATCGTCATCCGCCGGTCGAGCAGCCGCAGCTCCCAGACATAGCGATGATGATCGGGGCCGGTGATGCTGCCGTGGAGCAACTCCAGCTTGCGCGCGCGGTCGATCACCCGCGACAGGCGCCCTGCCAGCACGTTCAGCAACTGGCCGATACCCGCCAGCATGAAGACGGGTGCGAGCGAAAGCTGGATCGTCTGGGCGATCGTCGAGATGGCGGGGATTATCGGCATGGATCGCACCATGATGGCGAACGGCGCCGAATGCAAAAGGCGGCGAGCGCAAAAGAGCATGCAATCGTAACCCACTGCGCGGTATCGACGCGTAATGTCCAAGCCGATGCTCCTGGCCGATTTCGTCCGCCTGCCACCCGCCGTGCGCGGTCACGTGGTCGAGGGCCTCGCCGCCGCGATCGACACGGTCGCCGAACGCGGACCGCAGAGCCACCGCTTCCTGCGCTTCGGCTGGTACGCCGCGGCCCTTGCCGCATACGGCGGTGAGGCCCGCACCTTGGTGGTCGAGGAAGACGAGGCACCGGTACTGGCGCTGCCGTTCGTGCCGCTGGGTCCGCGGCCGTTGCGCATGGCGGCGGTGCCCGGCTGCTATTGGCCGTTCCGCAGCTTCGGTCTCGCGCTCGGGGCCAGCGAGAGCGCATTCAAGGCGGCGCTCGCCACGCTTGCCGGTACCGTCAACGCGCTGCGGATCGGCCCGGTCTACGATACCGATCCCGCCGCCACCGCGCTGATCGCCGCGGCCCGTGCGCAGGGCTGGGTGGCGATCGACCGCCCGATCGGCGACAGCTGGTCGCTCGATCTGCACCCGGTCGTCGATGGCCAGCCGTGGCCGCGCAATTCGACACTGCGCAAGAATCGCTTCCATGAAAAGCACCTCGCAGAGCATGGTGTGCCCGAGTGGCGTGTCCTGTCGGCGGCGGACTGGCCCGCAGCATTTGCCGATCTGGGCGCGGTCGAGCAGGTGAGCTGGATCGCGCACGATACCGATCGATCGGGCATGAAGTTCACGTCCGACGGCCACCTCGCCTTCTGGCAGGCGGCCGCCGCGGACCCGGTGCTCGCCGAGATGTTTCGCGCGGCGCTGCTGACGATCGACGGCGTCCCGGCGGCGTTTTCGTTCGACATCGATACCGGCGAACTGCTGTACGCGATCGCCAACAGCTACGATCCGCGCTTCGCCAAACACTCGCCGGGCAAGCTGCTCTACTGGCGCAACCTCGCCGGCGCGCTTGGCCGTGGTATCCGCCGCGTCGACTGGGGCGCTGGCGACAGCGGCTACAAGCAGGTGATCGGCGCGCAGGTCGACGCGCCGATCCGCGACTGTATCCTGCTCAGGCCGGGCGCCCCCGCGCTGGCCGGGCGGCTATTCGGCTGGTTGTGGCGCCGCAGCGGGCATCACACGCGCAGATAACGCCCGCGGGTTTCAAACCCGCAGACAACGCCCGCGGGTTTCAAACCCGCAGACAACGCCTGCGGATTTCAAACCCGCAGATAACGATAATACCAGACCTCGTGACCCTGCCGCCGGGCCTTGCGTTCGTACCGCGTCTCGGGCCAGTCGTCCGGGCGTGTCAGGAAGTCGTGCGGGGTTTGTGCCTGCCATTCGAAATCGCGACGCGCGTTCATGACCATCATCGACCAGCGGCAATAGGTCGGATCGTCGGTGCCGAGCCGGAATTCCGCGCCCGGCTTCAGCTTGGCGGCGATCGTGTCGAGCGGGCCGTGGTTGACCATGCGGCGCTTGGCGTGGCGCGCCTTCCGCCACGGATCGGGATGCAGCAGATACAGCCGGTCGAGGCTCGCATCGGGCAGCCGCTCGATCACCTCGAGCGCATCGCCCATGTGCAACCGCACGTTGGTCAGTTCGCCGTCGCGGATATGCGCCAGCGCGCCGACGACGCCGTTGAGGAACGGCTCGCAGCCGATGAAGCCGACGTCGGGGTTCATCGCGGCCTGTCCCGCCAGATGTTCGCCCGCGCCGAAGCCGATCTCGACGTGGAGCGGACGGTTGTCGCCGAACAGCGTCATCGCATCGATCGGGCCTTCCTCGGGCACCGACAGGTCGGCAAGCGTTTCCTCGACGAGCGCGGCTTGGCCGAGACGCAGCTTGTGGCCCTGGCGACGGCCATAAAGGCGGCGGATAACAGAAGGATCGTTCATCGCCGCGTGCCCTAGCGGTGTGGGGCGCCGGAGCAAAGTCCCCCGCGAGCCGTTGCATGTCCGTAATGGCCGAACAAAACCCCTCCGCATCGCCCGATCCCGCCGGATCCGAGGACGACGTCGACGCGCTGAAAGCCGCCGATGCCAAGGATCTCCACCAAGCCGTCCGCGAGGAGGGCGAGGACGAACTCGACCGGCCGATCTCGTCGTTGTTCTTCTCAGGGCTAGCGGCGGGCATGGCGATCGCCAGTTCGCTGATCGCCGAGGGCGCGCTCCACGCGGCGATTCCCGATACGCCGTGGCGATCGGTCGTCGTGTCGCTCGGCTACCCGATCGGGTTTCTCGTCGTGATCCTCGGCCGGATGCAGCTGTTCACCGAGAGCACGATCACCGCGATGCTGCCACTGGTGACCAAGCCATCGGGCTGGGCGTTGCGGCGGACCTTGCGGCTCTGGAGCGTCGTGCTCGGCGCCAACCTGATCGGGACCGCGCTAGCCGGGGGCATGATCGCGGCAGACCTGCTCGGCGGCAGCGAGCTTCGCACCGCGATGATCGAGGTGTCGATGGGCATCACCGAACTCTCGCTGGGCGCGACGTTCGTCAACGCGATCCCGGCCGGGTTCATGATCGCGATCCTCGCCTGGTCGCTGCCGAACGCGCGCGAACAGTCGTTCCTTGTAATCTTCGCGATCACCTATGTCGTCGCGATCGGTGCGTTCAGCCACTCGATCGTCGGGTCGGTGGAGGCGTGGCTGCTGCTGTTTTCGGGCGAAGTAGGACTCGGCAAGGCGCTGGGTGGGCTGATGCTGCCGGCGATCCTTGGCAACTTGCTGGGTGGTGCGGGGTTGTTCGCGCTGCTGGCCCATGCACAGGTGCGCGGCGAGATGACCGGGCGGGAGAAAAATTGATGGGCGAGATCGAACAGGCGGCGAAGTCCGTCGCGAAGGCGGATCGAGAAGTGACGCACAAGGCCGCCGAGCACCGCGACCAGCCAATCGTCAAGGCGACCGGTTTCCTGGCCGAGATCGGCGACCAGCCGCAGCTCGTCGCGACCTCGCTTGGCACGGTCGTGATCGGGCTGGTCGCGCGTCGCCCCGACATGATCCGCGGCGGCGTGCGGATGTTCGCGGCGCATGCGGCGGCGACCTTCGTCAAGTCGGCGATCAAGGCCTCGATCGACCGCACGCGCCCCGAAAAGGCGATCGAGGACGGCAACGCGCGGTTCGAGCCCGGCGACAGCGACGATCACGAGCAGACGTCGTTTCCCTCCGGCCACACCGCCGGCGCGGTCGCGGTCGCCCGCGCGGCGTCGCGCGACATCGACGGGGCAGGGGCACCAGCCGCGCTGGTCACCGGCCTGGTCGCCGCGGCGCAACCGCTCAACGGCAAGCATTACCTCTCCGACCTCGTCGTCGGTGCGGCGGTCGGCTGGATCGCGGAGGCTCTGGTCAGCGCGGTGTTCGACCGGGTCGCGCCAGTTATCGAGAGCGCAGCGGTGGAGACACTGCCTCTGCTCGACGCTCCGGCTACCGCCTGATTACGCCGGATTTTTTCGTTCGACGCAGTTGGAGCATGGAACCGTTACGAGCCCGTGACGGTTTGCGACCTCGTCATAACAGGGAAGTCCGTATCATGAAGAAGCTCGCCATCGCCACGATGATCGCCGCCATCGCACTCCCGCTCGCAGCCTGCGGCGGCAAGGGCGACGACAAGCTCGGCAGCCAGGTCGAGAAGGCCGCGGACAACCGCGCCGATGCGCTCGACGCCGCTGCCGACAACCTCGAGGACCAGGCCAAGGCAGTCCGCAAGGACGGCGAGCGCCAGTCGGACGCGATCGACGATGCCGACGTGAACGCGCAGGCGATGCCGCAGGCGCAGAAGGACGCACTCGTCAACGGCAGCGAAAAGCTCCGCTGATAATCCAGGCGCACACTCGCGCCAGCGTCGGGACCGCCTTCCGGTAAACGCCGGGGGGCGGTTTCGACGTTTTGAATCGACCGGATCGAACCGGCAATACGACGACAGGGGACACGGCAATGATCGACAGGCGTCGACTGGAAACGGGGGGCTTCATCACCTTCCTGGTGGCGATCACGATTGCGCTCTGCGTGGTCGTGTCGTCGTTCGCGGCGGCGTTGCTGTGGAGTGCGCTGGCCGCGATCCTGTTCCAGTCGCTGTATCAGTGGCTGCTCAAGCGCTGGCCCGAACGCCGCAATCTCGCCGCCGCACTGACGCTGCTGATCATCTTCGTTGCGGTCATCGTGCCGACGCTGTTTATCGGCAGCCTGATGGTCGACCAGTCCGCGTCGGTCTATGCCAAGCTGCAAAGCGGGCAGATCAACTTCGGCGCGTATTTCCAGCAGATCCACGACGCGTTGCCGAACCGCATCCAGGGTGCGCTCGACAAGGCCGGGCTCAACAGCTTCGAGCAGGCACAGTCGCGCGTGTCGAACATCCTAGGCAACAGCGTCCGCTCGATCGCGGGTCAGGCGTTGTCGATCGGTCGCAACGCGGCTTCGTTCCTGCTGTCGTTCGGCGTTGGGCTGTACGTGACGTTCTTCCTGCTCCGCGATGGCGACAAGGTCGGTCCGGCAATCCGCCGCGCGCTGCCGTTCGAGCATTCGGTTGCGGTGAAGCTGGTCGACAAGTTTGTCGCGGTGGTGCGGGCGACGATCAAGGGATCGGTGATCGTCGGTCTGGTCCAGGGTGCGCTCGGCGGCCTGACGTTCTGGCTCGTCGGCGTGCCCGCGGCGCTGCTCTGGGGCCTGCTGATGGCGCTGACGTCGCTGCTGCCCGCGCTCGGGCCGGCGATCGTGTGGGTGCCGGTCGCGGTGTATTTGCTGGCGACGGGGGCGATCTGGCAGGGCGTGGTCGTGATCGTCTCTGGCGTGGTGGTGATCGGTCTGGCCGACAACATCCTGCGGCCGATCCTGGTCGGGCGCGACACGGGCATTCCGGATTACATCGTGCTGGTGACGACGCTGGGCGGTATCGAGGTGGTTGGCCTCAGCGGTATCGTCGTCGGGCCCCTAGTCGCGGCGCTGTTCCTGACCGCGTGGCAGATCCTGACCGAGCAGCGGCATGCGCAGCGGAGCGAGCCTGCGCCCGTTCCTTCGCTCTCGATAACCCCTCTACCCTAAGGGGAGAGGGAGGGGCCCACACGGCGAAGCCGGGTGGGAGGGCGAGGGGCGTGAGGCTCGGACCCGCTCCCCAAAGCCCCTCACCCTTCCGTCGCCAAGTGGCTCCTCCCTCCCTCTCCCCGGCGGGGAGAGGGAGGGAGGCTCAAGCAACAAAAAAGCCTCCCGCGGATCGGTCCGCGGGAGGCTTTTTTACAGCTTCAAACCCGTCGCTATCAGGCGACGGCAGCCTTCAGCGCGTCGACCAGATCGGTCTTCTCCCAGGTGAACGTGTCACCCTCGGGCTCACGACCGAAATGGCCATACGCCGCGGTCTTCTTGTAGATCGGCGCGTTCAGCTTCAGGTGCTCGCGGATGCCCTTAGGCGTGAGGCGAACGAGCTTCGGCAGGACCGCCTCCAGCTTGGCTTCCTCAACGGTACCGGTGCCATGCGTGTCGACATACACCGACAACGGCTCGGCGATGCCGATCGCGTAGCTCAGCTGGATCGTGCAGCGACGTGCGAGGCCGGCAGCAACCACGTTCTTGGCCAGATAGCGCGCGACATACGCGGCCGAGCGATCGACCTTCGTCGGATCCTTGCCCGAGAACGCGCCGCCGCCATGCGGTGCCGCGCCGCCGTAGGTGTCGACGATGATCTTGCGCCCGGTCACGCCGGCGTCGCCGTCGGGGCCACCGATCTCGAACTGGCCGGTCGGATTGATGTAGATCGCAGTGTCGTCGGTGATGAAGCCGTCGGGCAGCACGTCCTTGAACACGCCCATGACATAGTCGCGCAGCACCGCGTACTTGGCGGGATCGGCGTTGTCGCCCTTCTCGCAATAGCCCGGCGCATGCTGCGTCGAGACGACGAGGGCGGTCGCGCCAACCGGTACTTCGTTCTCGTACGAGAGCGTGACCTGGCTCTTGGCGTCGGGCTCGAGGAACGGCGCCGCGCCCGAGTGGCGGTCCTCGGCCATCTTGGCGAGGATCTTGTGACTGTAATACAGCGTCGCTGGCATCAGGCCGGGGGTCTCGTCGGTCGCATAGCCGAACATGATGCCCTGGTCGCCGGCGCCCTCGTCCTTGTTGCCGCTCTCGTCGACGCCCATCGCGATATGCGCGGACTGGCCGTGGAGGTTGTTCTCGAAACGGAACGTCTCCCAGTGGAAGCCCGACTGCGCGTAGCCGATTTCCTTGACGGTGTTGCGCACCGCAGCCTCGATCTCTTCCAGCACGCCGTCGGCCCACTGGTCGTTTTCGTAGATGCCCTTGCCGCGGATTTCGCCGGCGAGGACGACGAGCTGCGTCGTGGTCAGCGTCTCGCAGGCGATCCGCGCCTGCGGGTCCTTGGCGAGGAACAGATCGACGATCGTGTCGCTGATCTGGTCGGCGACCTTGTCGGGATGGCCTTCGGAGACCGATTCGGAGGTGAAGAGGAAGGATTTGCGCATACGGGCCTCTTTGCCATGCTCTGGAGCGAGCGTCATATAAGGAAAGCTTTATATGACCCTAGCGCTGGCGACGGCGCAGGGCAACCGCGCTTGCTCGCAGGCGAACCCCTAAAGCAGTGACGAGCATCAGCGCGGCGACGATCGCCGCCATCGCGTTGCCGACACGCGAGAAAAGGGTCGGCGGCAAGGCGGACGGCATTGGCCGCTCGATCGCGCCGGCCGTCTCGTGCGGGACGGTCGCGACGAGCCGGCCATCGGCGGCGATGATGGCGGAGATACCCGTCGGCGTCGCGCGGAGGATCGGCAAGCCTTCCTCGATCGCGCGCATCCGGGCCTGGGCTAGATGCTGCGGCGGGCCCCATTTGCCGAACCACGCGTCGTTGGACGGGTTGAACAGGATGCGAGGCCGGTGCGCGCGGTCGACTACCTCGCCCGAGAAGATGATCTCGTAGCAGATCTGCATGCCGATCGAGCCGAAGCCGGGCAGCGTCAAATTCGCCGGACCCTTACCCGACGTGAAATCGATATCTCCGGGCACGAGCCGCGCGAGGCCGAGCGGCTTGAGCAGCCACGGCATCGGCAGGTATTCGCCATACGGCACGAGATGCGCCTTGTCGTACCGCCCCCGCAACCGTGCTTGAGCGTCGAGCGCGAACACCGAATTGGCGGCGCCGGAGATCTGGTCCCTGGCATTAAACTCGAGTGCGGTGCCACCGATCAGCAGGATGTCCTCGGGGCCCAGCAGTCGTGCCATCCGGCGGCGGAGGTAGAGCGGGCTCGACCAGCCATAGGCGTAGAACGGGTAGCCATCCTCGACGTAATCACGGACGACGCCCTCGGGCCAGACGACGAGGCGCGGGGTAGCGCCGCCTTGGCCGGACAGCTTCTCCAGCGCGGACAGGACGCGCTCGCCATCGGTCTCGCTGCGGTCTTCCTGGCCGATATCGGGCTGGACCACGCGGACCAGAGGCGTGCCGGGGGCGGGCGGCGGCGCGTTGGTCCAGAGCGCGGACAAGGCCGCAAGGCCTAGCGCGGGAATGGCGATCGCTGGCAGAGTCCAGCGGCGTACTGCAAGCATCAGCAGCGCACCCGCCGCGACGATCGTCACGCCGGACAGCGCGTAGGTTCCGATCCATGCCGACAGCCGCGCGACGCCGATCGCGGGAAGCCAGACGACGCTCAGCGGATCCCAGGCATAGCCGGTGAACAGCGTCGCACGCAGCCACTCGGTCGCGATCCAGGCCCCGGCGAAGACCAGGACGAACGTCGTATCGGGGGTGCCGGGGCGCCGTGCGATCCGCCAGGCAACGCCACCCGTCAGCATCGGGAATACCGCAAGATACAGCGCGAGCCCGACTGCCGCAAAATATCCCAACACCGGCGGCATCGCGTCCTGGAAGTCGAACGCATGCTGGAACCAGTTGTTGTTCACCGTGAAGTGCCCGACCCCGAATACCCATCCGCGCCAGAGTGCCGCGCGGAGGTTCGGCGCCTCATGGACGATCTTCATCCACACCGCGAACGCAACGAGCGTCAGCGGCCAGAGATCGAGCGGGGCGAACCCGGTCGCGGCGAGCGCGCCCAGGACGAGGCAGGCGAGGGCAGGGTAGCGGGTGGCGGAGTAGCAGGTCACAAACGCGCTATGGCGGGGCGTCGGTTTCAGGGCAATGCGTTAGTCCAGTCGCGATTTTTCGTCCCTGCGCCCTCCCCC